>NZ_LMJU01000001.1:0-1247012 GCF_001429415.1 Allobosea sp. Root670
GCGACGAAACGCTGGATGTAATCGTAGCGGTTCGTGCAGATGCCGGAAGAGAGACCATAGGCGGTGGAGTTCGAGATCCGGATCACCTCGGCGATGTCGTYSGGCACGCGGATGATCGGGATCACCGGGCCGAAGGTCTCCTCATGCACCAGCTCGCARGTGTAGGGGATCCTGTCGACCACGGTCGGATGGAACAGCGCCCCTTCAGCCCGCTTGCCATGGAGAACCTCGGCGCCCTTGCTCACCGCGTCGTCGACGCGGGCCTGGAAGAGCGAAGCCGAGCGGGCGTTGATGACGCAGCCGACATCGGTGGCGGGGTCCATCGGATCGCCGCATGTCAGCTTCCTGGCCTTCTCGACGACGAGCCTGGAGAAGGCGTCGGCGACGCTCTCGACCACCAGGATGCGCTTCACCGCCGTGCAGCGCTGACCCGAGTTCTTGGTCGCGCCGGTGACGGCGAGTTCCGCCGCCTTGTCGAGATCGGCATCCTCCATGACGATCAGCGGATCGTTGCCGCCGAGCTCCAGCACGATGCGCTTGTAGCCGGCGGTGTTGGCGATGTGCTTGCCGACGCGGACCGAGCCGGTGAAGGTCACCAGATCCGCATCGGGATCGGTGATCATCGCATCGCCCATGGTCGAGGGGTTGCCGGTGACGACCGAGAGCATCTCCGGCGGCAGCCCGGCCTCGTAGAGCACGTCGGCCAGCGCCAGCGCGGTCAGCGGCGTCAGTTCGGTCGGCTTCAGCACGAGGCGATTATTGGTCGCGATCGCCGGGGCCAGCTTGTGGCTGACCATATTGAGCGGGTGGTTGAATGGGGTGATCGCCGAGATCACGCCGAGCAGCGGCTGGCGCGTCGTGAAGATCTTGCGCGCCTTGCCGTTCGGCGAGATGTCGCAGGAGAACATCTCGCCATCGTCCTTGATGGTGAGTTGCGCCGCGAAGGACCAGACGTCGTAGGCGCGGCTGGCCTCATAGAGCGAGTCCTTCCAGCACAGGCCGGCTTCCGCCGTGATCAGCCTGGCGAAGAGTTCCTTGCGGTCGCGCAGCAATTCGGCGGTCTTCTGCAGGATCTGCTGGCGCTCGTAGCGCGAGAGCGTCGGCTTGAACGCCTTCGCCTGGGCGAAGGCCTCGCGGACATGCTCGGGCCGGGCGGCCGGGATCAGGCCGACGACGCTGTCATCGTAGGGGTTCCTGACCTCGACCATGTCGTCGGTCGTGACCAGCTTTCCGGCGATGCGCATCGCCTCGCGCCGCACCGGCGGCTTCACCGTCGCGTTCATCTCAGTTCACCAGGTTCAGGGCGACGTCGAAGACGTCGAAATTGCGCAGCGTGCGTCCATCAGGCACCGTGATCGGCCGGTTGGCGATCATCGGCACGCGCTGCTCGGTGATGCCGCCATGCGAGCGCAAAGGCTCGGTCAGGCCCGAGAGATCATGCTTGTCCGGCGAGGTGCCGATGACCTTCTGGCGGGTCGAGACGACCACGACATCGCCGATCCGGTCGGCCGGCAGTTCGAAGCGCTCGCAGGCTTCCGCCGACGTCACCGCCAGCGCGATGCCGTCGAGGCCGGAGATGCGCGCCGCGACCTCTTCCTGGCTCACGCCATCGGGCAGATAGACCGTGGCGAAGGAGCCGAGCGCGCCGTGATGGACCACGTAAGGGTCGGTGATCGGCAGGATCACGCGCATCGTGCCCCGGCCGTACCACTCGTCCATCAGGCTCTGGAGATAGACGACATCCGGCTCGCCATTGGCGAGATGCTTGTCGTTCATGCCGTGGTCGGCGGTGATGACCAGCGTGCAGCCGAGCGCGTCGAGCTTGCCGACATAACCGTCGAACATGGCGTAGAACGAGTCCGCCATCTCCGAGCCCGGCCCCGCCTTGTGCTGCACATAGTCGGTGGTCGAGAGATACATCAGGTCGGGCTTGAAGGTCTCCAGCAGCTTGACGCCGGCGGCGAAGACGAACTCCGAGAGATCGGCCGAATAGACTGACGGCACCGGCTTGCCGACGAAATCGAGCACGTTCTCGATGCCGTTCTCCGCCTTGTTGGCCTTGTCGGCCTTCTCCGAAGAGAAGGCGATCGCGCTGCCCGAGGCGAAGTCCAGGCCCTTGCCGAGCAAAGTGCGCAGCTTGTCCTTGGCGGTGACCATCGCGACCTTGAAGCCGGCCTTCTGGAACTCGGCCAGGATGGTGGGCGCCCGCAGGAAGCGGGCGTCGTTCATCATCACCTCTTCCCTGGCCTCGCGGTCGTAGAAGAAGTTGCCGGCGATGCCGTGCACGGCCGGCGGGCGGCCGGTAATGATCGAGAGGTTGTTCGGGTTGGTGAAGCTCGGGATCACCGAATAGGCATGGGTACTGGCGCCGGTCTTCATGATCCGGTCGAGGTTCGGCGTCAGGCCCTTGGCGCTGGCGGCTTCGATATAGGCCGGCTCCGAGCCGTCCATGCAGATCACCACCGTCGGGCGCCGCGGCCGCGCATAGTTGCGACCGTTCGCAACAACATCCGAGCCGATCTTGGAATGTGCGTTCATGACCAACTCCTTGGGTTCGGCGTCAGGCCCTTGGCGCTGGCGGCTTCGATATAGGCCGGCTCCGAGCCGTCCATGCAGATCACCACCGTCGGGCGCCGCGGCCGCGCATAGTCGCGACCATTCGCAACAACATCCGAGCCGATCTTCGTGTGCATTGTCATCTCAGGGCTCCTTACGCGGCCGACTTCAGGCCGACGCCCATTTCATCAAGGACATCCGACACCGTGGCGACGAAGGCGCGCATGTCCTGTGCGCCCAGCGCGCCGATGCAGCCGATGCGGAAGCTGTCCGCGACCGTCAGCTTGCCGGGATAGATGACGTAGCCGGCATCCTTCAGCGCATCGTAGAAGCGCTGGAAGACGAAGTTCTTGTCCTCCGGCATATGGAAGGTGACGATGATCGGCGCCTGCCGGGCCGCCGGCAGCAAGGTGCGGAAGCCGAGCCCTTCCATGCCCTCGATCAGGATGCGGGCGTTCTCGGCATAGCGCTCGCCGCGGCCTGCGACGCCGCCCTCGGCCCAGAACTCCTGCAAGGCCGCGTGGAAGGCGACGATGACATGGATCGGCGGGGTGAAGCGGTACTGGCCGGTGCGCTCGAAGCCGGCATTCTGGTCATGGAGGTCGAGCACGAGCGTCGTGGCATTGCCCTTGGTCTCGGCCAGCGCGCTCTTGCGGGCGATGACGAAGCCGAGGCCGGGAACGCCCTGGATGCACTTGTTCGAGGAGGCCGCGACGGCGTCGAAATAGACCTCGCGGCTGTCGAGCGGCAGCGCGCCGAAGGCGCTCATCGAATCGACCAGCAGGCGGCGGCCATGGCGCTTGGCGAGCGCGGCGATCGCCTCGACCGGGTTGCGGATGCCGCTCGTCGTCTCGCAATGGACCGTGAAGATATGGGTGATGGCGGTGTCCGCCACCAGCATGCGGTCGATCTCGGCGAGGTCGGGCGGCGTGTCCTCGGCGGTCTCGTGCACGGCGACGGCGCGGCCGGCGATCTCGACGATGCGCTTGGCGCGCTGGCCATAGGCACCGTTGATCAGGATCAGGATCTTGCCGTCGCGCGGCACGAAGGTGGTCAGCATCGCCTCGACGGCAAAGGTGCCGGAGCCCTGCATCGGCACGGTGACGAAGTCCTCGCCGCCATGGATGATCTTCGGAAGCTCCTCCAGGACCGCCTTGTTGATGCCGACAAAGGTCGCGTCGCGCGAGCCCCAATCATGCACCATCGTCTCCTTGATGGCCTTGCTGGTGGTCAGCGGGCCGGGCGTCAGGAGGAGCGGATCACCGGTTTCGGAGGAGGCAGGGCGGCGGGCCTGGGCCATGATGGTCTCGCGATGTCGTTGCGGCGGATGATCGCGAAGCTAGGAGTGCCGTTGACATAGGTCCAATACATCGTTTCCATATCCCCTATAGACAGGATCTATAGAATATGGCCATCAGTTATTCCGGACTTGCGGCCTTCCATGCCGTGGCGGAGGCGCAGAGCTTCACCGGCGCGGCGAAGACGCGCCATGTCAGCCAACCCACCCTCTCCGCCCAGGTCCGCGGGCTGGAGGATGCCTATGGCGTCAGGCTGTTCGACCGCGCCGGCCGGCAGGTGAAATTGACCCCGCTGGGGCAGAGCCTGTTCGTGGTTACGGCGCGGCTGTTCGCAGCCGAGGATGAGGCAGAATCGCTTCTCGCCGGCAGCCGCACATTGCAGCGTGGCCATCTGCGGATCGCGGCCGACAGCGCCACCCATGTGATGCCGGCGCTGGCGCGGATGCGCGAACGCTATCCGGGCCTGACCTTCTCCCTCAGCATCGGCAACTCCTCCGAAGTCGTTGACCGGATCATGGATTTCGCCGCCGACGTCGCGATCACCGCGCGCGCCAATTCCGACCCGCGCATTCACAGCGTCAGGCTGCGCTCGGACGATCTGGTCGCCTTCGTCTCCGACCAGCACGAGCTGGCACGGCACGACCAGATCCCGATCGAGGCTTTCGCCGGCCAGGACATCGTGCTACGCGAGCGCGGCTCGATCACGCGGGAGGTCTTCGAGAGCCGGCTTTCGCTCGCCGGCATCAAGCCTGCGAACCTGCTGGAGGTGCAATCGCGCGAGGCCGTGCGCGAAGCCGTCGCCTTCGGTTTCGGGATCGGGGTGGTGTTCGCGGCGGAGTTCAAGCCGGAGGCCGGCCTGAAGCGGATCATCATCACCGGGGCCGATTTCGATGTTGGCGAATACATTGTCTGCCGGGCCGAGCGCCAGCGCCTGCCGCTGGTGCGCAGCTTCTTCGAGACCGTTCAGGACGTGATCGGTTCGCGCTGAGAAAGCCTGCGCACGCGCTTGTTCGAAAGCCCGTCGGCGGAGTACCCTTTGCGGGTTTCGGCCCCTATCGCGGCCCTGCGACCGGAGCTGCCGTTACCGCGCAACCGAATTCCGCCGCCGATGCGGTGAACCAGGCCCAGAAGCTTCCCGCCATGCTGCGCGGGACCAGGATCTCAAACACAGAACCATCCGGCCCGTCGGCGAGCCGCCAGATCTGCACGCCGACATGGGCGATGCTGGTCAAGGCGACATCGCCCACCGCGAAGGCCGCAGGGTGGAGATCGAGCATCACGCCCTTCGCCAGCAGATCGCGGACACGCGGCCCCGAGAGCCTGACGGCGGCGCGCGCATCGCTCTGGTCGCTGACGGCGCCATGGGGGGCGAGCTCGGCGAGGAGCCCGGCAAAGCCGTCACGCGAGGCGGCGCGCAGCAGCCATTGGTCCGGACCAGCCCAGATCGCATCATGAGCCTGACCCGAGGCGATCTTCGGCGCCTGCGGCAGCGCGATGCCGAGCCGCGCCTCGACGATCCGCGACAGGGCCGGCGCCGCGCCCGGCGCGGCGATCAGGGTCGCCAGCCCGAAGCCGTCGAGCAGCGTCGCGAGGACGCCGGCCCCTCCCGTTGCACCGAAGGAGCCGGGCTGCGCGATGCCGGCCCAGGCACCGCGCGGCGCCCAGGAAACCGCTGTCGACACGGTCGCGATCTCAGCCATGGAGGCGGGCTCCTTCCGGATCGACGAAGATGGGCGAACAGATCTCGACGACGATGTCGCCGTTGCGGACGGGGTCGTAGGCGCGCACGCGATCGCCGATGCGGGCTGCGCCTCCCTTGATCAGGCCGAGCCCCATCCAGTGGTTCAGATGCGGGGAATAGGCGACGGAGGTCATGTAACCCTCATCGTTCTCCATGATGTCCGCCTTGCCGATGCCGATGAAATGGGCGCCGGCGCGCAGGCGCTGCGTTGGATCGACCGGCCTGAAGCCGACGAAGGACGGCCTGTCCTTCTCGACGAGAGCCGGACGGCCCGCCATCAGGCGGCCGAGATAATCCTTCTTTCCGGACATCATCTTGCCGAGGCCGAGATCGCGCGCCGTGGTCTGGCCGTTGAGCTCGTTGCCGGCGACATGGCCCTTCTCGATACGCATCACGCCGAGCGCCTCGGTGCCGTAGGGCGTGATGCCAAAGCGCTCGCCCGCGCGCATCAGGGCTCGCATCATCGCGTCGCCATAGTCGGCCGGAACGGCGAGTTCATAGGCCAGTTCACCCGAGAACGAGATCCGGAAGAGCCGGGCCGGGATGCCGCCACCGACAGTGACAGCGCGCGCCGCCAGATAGGGAAAGGCCTCGTTCGAAATGTCATGCGCGGGATCGACCACGCCACGCAGGGTCTCGCGCGCCTTCGGCCCGGCGACAGCGACCTGCGCCCATTGCTCGGAGACCGAGACCATGCGGATGTCGAGCTCCGGCCAGAGCACCTGATGGCAGAATTCCAGATGCTGCATCACCTTGCCGGCATTGGCCGTCGTGGTCGTCATCAGGAAATGGCTGTCGCCGAGGCGGGAGGTCGTGCCGTCATCCATGACGAAGCCGTCCTCGCGCAGCATCAGGCCGTAGCGCGCCTTGCCGACCGGCAGCGCCTTCCAGCCGTTGATGTAGACGCGCTCCAGGAATTCGGCGGCGTCCGCGCCCTGGATGTCGATCTTGCCCAGCGTCGAGACATCGCAGAGGCCGACGCCGGCCCGCACGGCCTGGACTTCGCGATTGACGGTGGTCAGCCAGTCGGTCTCGCCGGGCTTCGGATAGTACTGCGCCCGTAGCCACTGGCCGGCCTCGACGAAGACGGCGCCCTGCTCCTTCGACCAGTCATGGGTCGGCGCCAGCCGTACCGGCCGGAATTCCTTGCCACGGTGATGGCCGGCAAGGGCGCCGATCGCCACCGGCGTATAGGGCGGCCGGAAGGTCGTGGTTCCCGTCTGCGGGATCGTCTTACCCGTCTGCTCGGCCATGATGGCGAGGCCGGAGAGGTTCGAGGTCTTGCCCTGATCGGTCGCCATGCCGAGCGTGGTATAGCGCTTGAGATGCTCGACCGGCCGGAAGCCCTCGCGCGCCGCGAGCTCGACATCCTTGTCGGTGACGTCGTTCTGGTAGTCGACGAAGGCCTTGCCTTTCGCACCCTTCACCCGCCAGACCGGCTGCAGCGCCGTCGCCTCGGGATCGGTCATCGGCACCGGCCCCGCAGCGGCCGGCTTCAACCCAGCCTCGGCAGCGGCCTCCCAGCCAAGCCGGGCACCATCTTCCAGCGCCTGCGCCAGGGTGAAATGCCCGGCCGCGCTGCCGGCGACCGCGAGCCCCGCCGGCAGGGTTCCCGGCACGAAGCATTGCAGATCCTCGTCCCAAACCGCCTTGCCGTTCTGATGCGAAGTCAGGTGCAGCGTCGGGTTCCAGCCGTTCGAGACGGCGAGCAGGTCGCAAGCGAGCGCCGTCGTCGCGCCGGAGGCATCGCGAATGGTGACGCCGTCGAGCTGACGGCCGCCCCGCGTGCCTTCGATCACGCCGCCGGCAAACAGCCGCGCCCCGAGCTTGTCGGCGAGCGCCTTTCGTGCCGGATCGGCTTCACCGCGCGCATCGACGATCGCTGCGACCTTGCCGCCGGCAGCTGCGATGTCACGCGCCGTCGTCCAGCCATCGTCGCCGGCCGTGAACAGTACCGTCTCGCGCCCCGGCAGAACGCCATAGCGATTGACGTAAGTACGCGCCGCGCCGGCCAGCATGACGCCCGGCACATCGTTTCCGGGGAAGACGATCGGCCGCTCCAAGGCGCCCGCTGCGAGGATCGCCCGCCTGGCATGGATGCGCCAGCCGCGCTGACGCGGCTGATGGGGCGCCGGCTCGGGCAGATGATCACCGACGCGCTCGACGGCGCCATAGATGCCGTGATCGTAGAGGCCGAAGACGGTGGTGCGCGGTATGATCCGCACCTCCGGCAAGGTTTCGAGCTCGGCCAGTGTCGCGGCCAGCCATTCGGCGGCCGGCTTGCCATCGATCTCGCGCTTCTCCACCAACAGGCTCCCGCCGAGGCGGAAATCTTCGTCGCAGAGGATGACGCGGGCGCCGCTGCGCCCCGCCGCCAGCGCGGCCGCGAGGCCCGCAGGGCCACCACCGATCACGAGCAGGTCGCAGAAGGCGAAGGCCTTCTCGTAATGGTCCGGGTCTTCGAGGCCGGCCGCACGGCCGAGGCCGGCGGCACGGCGGATCAGCGGCTCGTAGAGCTTCTCCCAGAAGGCTGCCGGCCACATGAAGGTCTTGTAGTAGAAGCCCGCGACGAGCGCCGGCGAGACCAGCCCGTTGAGCGAGAGCAGATCGAAGGCGAGCGAAGGCCAGCGGTTCTGACTGGCGGCATCGAGCCCGTCGAACAGCTCGGTGACAGTGGCGCGGGTGTTCGGTTCGCGGCGCGCGCCGGAGCGGAGTTCCACCAGCGCGTTCGGTTCCTCCGGTCCGGCCGAGAGCACGCCGCGCGGGCGATGGTATTTGAAGGAGCGTCCGACAAGGCGCACGCCATTGGCGAGCAAGGCCGAAGCGAGCGTGTCGCCGGCAAAGCCCCGATAGGGCTTGCCGTCGAAGCTGAAATTCAACGCCCGATCGCGGTCGACCAGGCCGCCGGAGACGAGCCGGAAGGACTGCCCGCTCATGCTGCCGCTCCGGTCTTGCGCGACTTCGCGGCCTCGACCGCAGCGATCGCATGGTTGCGGGTATCGCGGGTCACGACCAGCCAGGCGTGGCAGCCGGCGCCGTGATACCAGAGCTCGCGATGCGTGCCGGCAGGGTTTTCGCGCTGGTAGACATAATCGGTCATCGCGGCTTCGGTCGCCGCCATGCCGTCGGGCCGCTTGAGATCGGCCGCGCCGAGATAGGTGAATTCCTGGGCGTCGCGCGCGCCGCAATGGGGACAGGTGATGCGCATGGCAAGGTCCTCGGCAGCGCGCGGTCAGTGCAGGTTCGGCTGGGCGCCGGCGCCCTTTTCGTCGATCAGTCGCCCGGTGGCGAAGCGATCGAGCCGATAGGCGGCCGCGACCGGATGCGGCTCTCCCGTCGCGATCAGATGCGCGAAGCAGAAGCCCGAGGCCGGCGTCGCCTTGAAGCCGCCATAGCACCAGCCGGAATTGAGGTAGAGCCCATCCACCGGCGTCGTGTCGATGATCGGCGAGCCGTCCATCGACATGTCCATGACGCCACCCCAGTGGCGCAGCATGCGCACCCGGCCGAGGCCCGGCCACAGCGCCATGGCCGATTCCATCACGTCCTCGATCACCGGCAGGTTGCCGCGCTGGGCGTAGGAGTTGTAGCCGTCGATATCGCCGCCGAAGACCAGCCCGCCCTTGTCCGACTGGCTGATGTAGAAATGCCCGGCGCCGAAGGTGACGACGGTGTCGATCAGGGGCTTGAGCCCCTCCGACACGAAGGCCTGGAGGACATGGGTCTCGATCGGCAGGCGCAGGCCGGCCATCGCCGCCACCCGCCCCGAGTTGCCGGCGACCGCCATAGCGATCTTCTTCGCCCGGATCGGCCCGCGCGAGGTCTCGACGCCGACGGCCCGTCCACCGACCATGGTGATGCCGGTGACCTCGCAGTTCTGGAGCATGTCGACGCCGCGACTGTCGGCGGCGCGCGCATAGCCCCAGGCGACCGCATCGTGCCGGGCCGAGCCGCCGCGGCGCTGCAATAGCCCGCCCTGCACAGGGAAACGGGCATTGTCGTAATCGAGATAGGGCAGCATCGCCCTCACCTGCTCCTGGCCGAGCAGTTCGGAATCGACCCCGGCGAGCCGCATCGCGTTGCCGCGCCGGGCGAAGGCGTCCCGCTGGGCGTCCGAGTGATAGAGATTGATCACGCCACGCTGGCTAACCATGGCGTTATAGTTCAGGTCCTGCTCCAGCCCTTCCCAGAGCTTCATCGACAATTCGTAGAACGGCGTATTGCCGGGCAGGAGATAGTTCGAGCGGATGATCGTGGTGTTGCGGCCGACATTGCCGGAGCCGAGATAGCCCTTCTCCAGCACCGCGACATTGGTGATGTCGTGCCGGCTGGCGAGGTAATGCGCCGTGGCGAGGCCATGCCCGCCGCCGCCGATGATGATGACGTCGTATTCGGCTTTGGGCTCAGGGTCGCGCCAGGCCGGCGTCCAACCCTTGTGGCGCCGGAAAGCCTGGGCGAGCAGTGAGAAAGCGGAATAGCGCATCGGATGATCCGGTCGATCTTGTCATCGAGAGATTGACCGACATAAGTTCGACGACATGCTTGATAGCGACATGCGATTGTCTGGAAGCGACGACGGCACACCGACCCATGTCGGCTTCCTGCTGATCCCGGATTTCGCGCTGCTGCCCTATGCCTCGTCGATCGAGCCGCTGCGGGCCGCCAACCGGTTGTCGGGGCGCCCGCTCTATCGCTGGAGCCATATCTCGATCGACGGAGCGCCCGCCCCCGCATCGAACGGCGTCGCCATCGCGGCAGATGCTCCTGTCGGGGCCGAGCTCCGGCTCGACTACCTGTTCGTCTGCGCCGGAGGAAACCCCGCGCTCTTCCACCACCAGCCGACCTTTTCCTGGCTGCGGCAGCTGGCAAGGCGGGGCGTCCGGATCGGCGGCGTCTCGGGCGGCCCTTATCTGCTGGCGCGGGCCAACCTGTTGAGCGGCTACCGGTTCACGATCCATTGGGAGCATGCGGCCGCTTTCCTGGAAGAGTACCCGCGCCTCGACCTGCGCCGCTCGCTCTACGAGATCGACCGCGACCGGCTGACCTGCAGCGGCGGCACGGCCCCGCTCGACATGCTGCACGCCGTGATCGCCCGCGAGCATGGCAGCGACCTCGCGCTCGCCGTCAGCGAGTGGTTCCTGCAGACCCAGGTCAGGGAGGGCGCAGGGCCGCAGCGCATGCCACTGCGCGAACGGCTGGGCATCGCGCATGCGCCTCTGCTGCGGGTCATCGCCCGCATGGAGCAGACGCTGGAGGACCCGGAGCCCCGCGAAGCCCTCGCCCGCCTGGCCAATGTCTCGCTGCGCCAGCTCGAACGCCTGTTCCGCCAGCATCTCGGCCGGTCGCTGGGCGAGCACTACCTGGCCTTGCGCCTCGACCGGGCGCGCGACCTGCTGCGGCAGACCAGCCTGTCGATCCTGGAAATCGCCCTTGCCTGCGGCTTCGCCAGCGCCAGCCATTTCTCCCGCAGCTATAGCGGGCGCTTCGGCCATCCTCCCCGATCGGAGCGGCTGCCCCACCACCCCATCGCTCGGCGCTAAACGTCAAGAATGCGTCGCATGGGGTCAATTCTGCGTACCGATCCACCTGAAGTCTAAGGCTTCAAATAAAACACAGGGGATCGCGACCGATGAACAAGCTCACCGCTCTCGCGCTGGCGGTCGCCGCCACGCTTGCCGCCGCACCTGCCATGGCGCAGGACACCCTCGCCAAGATCAAGGAGAAGGGCGTCCTCACCGTCGGCGTGAAGAACGACTACAAGCCCTGGGGCTTCCTCGATCCGTCAGGCAAGATCGTCGGCCTCGAAATCGATCTCGCGCAGGAGGTTGCCGCCAAGCTCGGCGTCAAGCTGGAGATGGTGCCGGTCATCGCCGCCAATCGCATCGAGTTCCTGCGCCAGGGCCGCATCGACATGATCGCCGCAACGCTCGGCGACACGGCCGAGCGACGCAAGCAGATCGGCATGATCGAGCCGAACTACTATGCCGGCGCCACCAACGTGCTCGCGCCCAAGAGCGCGGGCCTCAAGAAATGGGAAGACCTGAAGGGCCGCAAGGTCTGCGCCGTGCAGGGCGCCTATTACAACCGCCGCGTCTCGCAGGTCTATGCGCCGGAACTCGTCGTGTTCCCGTCGGTTCCGGACGGGCTGAACGCGCTGCTCGGCAACAACTGCGTCGCCTTCCTCTTCGACGACACGCTGATCGTCTCGACGCTCTCGGGCGGCGACCCGAAATGGGCGAATTACGAGATGCCGCTCGTCTCGGAAGACCCGCAGCTCTGGGCCATCGCCGTGCGTCTCGACGATCTCGACGGCGCTTTCGGCAAGCTGCTCAAGGAGATGTCGGTCGAGTGGCACAAGAGCGGCAAGCTGCTGGCGCTCGAGACCAAATGGGGCATCAAGCAGAGCCCCTACCTGATCGAGACCAACAAGAAGCTGAAGGGCTCGTAAAGCCGCCCGCCGATCCTGCTGCCTCCCTCGTCATTCCGGGCGAGCGAAGCGAGACCCGGAATCCATCGTAAAGCACCGACGCCGATCGATGGATTCCGGCTCCGCGCCGCTCGCGCGGCTTGGCCGGAATGACCCGGAGCCAAACGGAAGAGCTCATGATCGCAGCCTTCTTCGAGCGCCTGAACGATACGCAGGGGCTCAACTTCTCGATCTTCTACGATGCTTTCGATCGCTCCCGCTTCCTCACGGGGTTGTGGACCACGACCTATATCTGCGTCGTCTCGATCCTGGCCTCGCTGGCGATCGGGCTCATCGGCGTCTGGGTTGCGGGCAGCGGCTCGCGGCTCGGCCGCCTCGTGGTGCGGATCTATGTCCAGTTCTTCCGCAACACGCCGCCGCTGGTGCAGCTCTCCTTCTTCTATTTCGCCGTCGGCAGCATGCTGCCGACGGTCTCGGACGGTTTCGGCGGGCAGTCCCCGCTGGTCAGCGGCACGGGCTGGGCGATCATCGCCTTCTCGCTCTTCGCCGGGGCGTTCAATGTCGAGATCTTCCGCGCCGGGATCGAGGCCGTGCCCGAGACGATGGTCGAGGCGGCGGAATCGCTCGGCTACACCCGCTTCCAGCTCTGGCGCCAGATCGTGCTGCCGCTGGCCTTCCGCATCTGCCTGCCGGCACTCAACAACAACCTCGTCAATCTCGTGAAGACCACCACCCTCGCCTATGCGATCGGCGTGCCCGAATTGCTCTACGCGGCATCGCAGATCTGGTCTGAGATGTTCAACGTCCGCGAGATGATGAACGTGCTGCTCGTCGTCTATGTGCTGCTCGTCGCGGTGCTGGTCTGGGTGATGCATCGATGGGAGAAGGCCATGCGCATTCCGGGCTACATGCCATGAAGGCGGGCGCCACCGACCTCCCGGTCCTGAAACCGTTCCGCGCCGCGCCGATCGCGCCCAGCGGCCTTGCCGCACCGGCCCTGCTGAGCGCCGGCCTCGTCGCGGGCACGGCAATCGTCTTCGCCGCCTCGCTGGCCGTGGCGCAGGCGACCGGGCCAGCGGCGCGTGACGGCGCCGTAACCATCCTGTGGCGCTGGGCGCCGCTGATCTTCCAGGGCTTCCTGTTCAACCTGCTGATCAGCTTCCTCTCAATGGCGCTGGGCACGGCAGTCGGCGTGCTGTTCGGCATCGGCCAGGTCTCGCCATCCGCGGCGCTGCGCAAGCCGGCCTGGGCCGCGACGCAGTTCTTCCGCAACGCGCCCTGGCTCGTCCTGCTGTTCTACGCGATGTTCCTGCTGCCCTTCGAGATCAGGCTCGGCCCGGTCACCATCGCCTTCCCGGCCTGGATCAAGGCGATCATCGGACTGGCGCTGCCGGTGGCCGCGAACGTCTCCGAGATCGTGCGCGGCGGCATCCGCTCGATCCCCTCCGGCCAGTGGGAATCGGCCGAGGCGCTCGCCTTCACCCGCCGGCAGACGATGTGGATGATCATCCTGCCGCAGGCCTTCAAGCGGATGCTTCCGCCCTGGATGAACCTCTATGCCATCCTGACCATGGCGACGACGCTGATCTCCGTCGTTGGCATCCAGGACGGGCTGACGGTGACGCGCGCCGCGCTCGTCGCCGAGAGCCGGCCGGAGCTGATGCTGCCGATGTACCTGCTGCTGCTGCTGATGTTCTTCGCCTATTGCTACCCGATCGCACGCCTCACCATGGCGCTCGAACGCCGCTTCAACGTGAAGGGATGACCATGGTCGCCAGACACCAACTCGGCGAGCCGGTCGTCGTCATCGAAGGGGTCGAGAAGGCCTTCGGCGCCTTCCCGGTCCTCAGGGATGTCAGCCTCACCATCCGCCGCGGCGAGACCGTCTGCGTCATCGGCCCCTCCGGCTCGGGCAAGTCGACGCTGCTGCGCTGCATCAACGCGCTGGTGCCGATCAACAAGGGCTCGATCACCGTCGCCGGCCGGCAGGTCAACGATCCCGCGCTCGACAAGCTGGCGCTGCGCCGCGACGTCGGCATCGTCTTCCAGCAATACAATCTGTTCCCGCACAAGAACGCGCTGCAGAACGTGATGATGGCGCCGATCCATGTGCTGAAGCAGGACCGGGCCGAGGTCGAAGAGCGGGCCAGGCGCCTGCTCGCCAAGGTCGGGCTCTCGCACAAGCACGACGCCTATCCGGGCGAGCTCTCGGGCGGCCAGCAGCAGCGCGTCGCGATCGCCCGCTCGCTGGCGATGAACCCCAAGGTAATGCTGTTCGACGAGGTCACCGCCGCGCTCGACCCCGAGACCAAGAAGGAGGTGCTGGTCACAATCCGCGATCTCGCCGCCGAAGGCATGACCTGCATCCTCGTCACCCACGAGATGGGCTTCGCGCGCGAGGTCGCCGACCACGTCTATTTCACCGATGGCGGCGTCATCGTCGAGCATGCGCCGCCGGCAGACTTCTTCGGCGCGCCGCGCGAGCCGCGCACGCGCGCCTTCCTCGAACAGGTGCTCTGACACGCCACACCGCACCAACCGGGCCGAACCTCAGCCGGTATCGACCCGAGACTGAACAGCGTCATTCGCAAGGGTGATCCATGAACGTCCCGGCCTCAGACCCCAAATCCGTCACCGGCAAGCCCCTGCCCATCGACGAGACTGTCGACGTGCTCGTCGTCGGCGGCGGACCGGCCGGGCTTGAAGCCGCGATCGGGGCCGCGGCGCGCGGGCTCGGTGTCCTGCTGGTCGACGAGAACCCGGTCGCGTTCACGACGATGGGCGACGATGTGCCCCTGCATTTCGGGCAGGGCATGGCGGCGAATGCCCGCAACCGCAACGCCATGATGGAGGCCTTCATCGCCTCCGAACCGCGGATCGAGGAGGCTTTCGAAGCGGGGGTCGACGTCCGCCTCGGGACGGCCTGCTGGGGGCTCTACGCGAACGGGCCGACGCTCGGCTGGATGCCCGGCCTCGTCGCAGGCCTTGCCGACGCGGAGCGCAGCGTTCTGGTGCAGGCCCGGCACGTCATCCTTGCCTGCGGCCGGCGCGACATGGGCCTCGGCTTTCCCGGCTGGGAGAAGCCGGGGGTGCTGGGCGCCACCGCTGCCCTCAATCTCGCGACGCGCTACGGCGCCTTCGGCCCGCGCAAGGTGGTCATTCTCGGCTCGAACACGGAAGCGCTGGCCACCGCGATCGCCTTGCGCGAGGCAGGCGTCACGATCGCAGCGATCGTCGAGCAGGCGCCGAAACCTGTGGGCGACGAGGACCTGCTGGCCAGCCTGCGCCAAGGTGGCACGGACATCCTGACCGGCCATGTCGTGCGCGAGGCGACGGGCCGCGACGCGGTCGAGGCGGCGATGGTCGCAAGACTGGATGAAAACGGCCGGCCGACCGGCGACGAGCGCGCCATCGCCTGCGACGGCATCGTGCTCGCGGTCGGCACCACGCCGGTCGTGGACCTGCTCGATGCGGCCGGCGGCAAGCTGTCGTTCCAGGCCGGACGTGGCGGCTATGCCCCGGTTCTGGATGCGGATCAGCGCACCAGCCTCGCCCATGTCCATGCGGTCGGCGATTGCGCCGGGATCTGGCCGGCCAAGATCCGCGACCGCGCGATCGCCGAGGCAGAGGCCGCGCGCGCCGTGGCGGCGCTGGGTCAGGTTGCGACGGGAACCAAGTCCGAAAACCCACCGGCGCCCGCCTATGATATCGGCGACTACCGCCTGGCCTGGGTTCGGACGAGCGTGATCGAGGCGCGGGCCGAATTCCACGTCTGCCAATGCGAGGAGGTGACGGCCCGCGAGATCCTCGAGGTTCGCCCGCCGCGCTATCTCGACTGGCGGGACGAGCGCCGCAACGACCGCTCGCTGTCGGCGCTGCTCGGCGAGGGCCCGCCCAATCCCGACCAGGTCAAGCGGCTGACGCGGGCCGGCATGGGGCCCTGCCAGGGACGCCGCTGCCGCGAGCAGGTCGCAGGCCTGCTGGCGCTGGGCGCCGCGCAGCCACTTTCCGCGATCCCGCTCGCCGGCTACCGCGCCCCGGTCAGGCCGATGCCGCTGGCGATGACGGCGCATGTGCCGGAGGCGCCCGATCAGGCCGAGCATTGGGACACCTGGTTCGGCATGCACGCGCAATGGGTGCCGTTCTGGGAGGTGCCGGAGCGCTACACCGTCGCGAGCAATGACGCGACCGGCCCCGTCGCAAGCGAGTGAGAGCCATTATGAGCGCGATCAAGGGAGCTTCGGTCGTCATCGTCGGTGGCGGCGTCACCGGCCTCTCCGCCGGCTGGTGGCTGGCGCGTGACGGCGTCGACGTGCTGGTGCTGGAGAAGGGGCTGATCGGCTGGGAAGCCTCCGGCCGCAATGGCGGCGGCTGCTCGCACCACCATTCGCCTCTTTTCGTCGAGGAGCAGCGGCTCTGGCCGCTCATGGACGAATTGCTCGGTTACCCCACCGAGTTCAGGGGCGAGCGCATCCGCCTCGCCGCCAGCGAGCACCAGATGGCGCTCTATGGGCGCGCGCTGCGCAATGCCGAGCGGCAGGGCTTCCAGTCGGCGGTGCTCGACGTCAAGCAGGCCAAGGAGATGGTGCCGCTGGCGGGCGACACCGTCGTCGGCGGCTATCACTACAAGTTCGGTGGCCATGCCAATCCTCACCGCACGCTGCAGGGCTATGCCTGGGCGATGCAGGACCATGGCGGGCGTATCCTGCAGCACACCACCGTCACCGGGTTCCGCAGCGAGGGCGGGCGTGTCACCGCGGTCGAGACCGATCGCGGCCCGATCGGCTGCGACAGCCTCGTGCTCGCGGCCGGCCCGCAGACGGGGCGCTTGTCGGCGATGCTCGGACAAGAGGTGCCGGTGCAGTCCGCCCGCTGCGAGATGATCGTGACGGAGCCCCTGCCCCTGATGCCGCTCGGCGGCGTTGACGGCTGCGGCCTCTACGGCCGCCAGACGCTGCGCGGCAACCTCGCCTATGGCGGCGGACCGCATGAATGGCTGGCCATGGCCGAGGAAGGCACGCCGGCGAAACCGACCACCCCGCTGATGCTGCACATGGGCAAGCGCCTCGCCGAGCTTCTGCCGAAGGCCGCCCATGCCCGCATCATCCGCTCCTGGGCCGGGGTGATCGAGAACACGCCGGATGGCCGCCCGGTGATCGACCGGCTCGATGCGCAGGCGAATGTCGTGGTCGCCACGCTGTCGAGCGTCGGCTTCGGCCTGTCGCCGGCGAGCGGCCACGCGATCCGCGATCTCGTGCTCGACGGGGCCTGCAGCTTTGCCGACATCTCCTCCTTCAAGCTGTCGCGCTTCGCCGAACTGGAGCCTAACTGGCGCGAGCTGCAGGGCTGGCAGGCATCAGCCGCGACGGCCATGCTGAGTGCGTGAAACCCCGCTCGACGGCCGTTGTCAGCCGCCCTCCCGAATTCGGTCGAGCACGGCATCCTTGAAGGCAAACCGTTCGGACCTGATATCGATGTCGTAGCTGGCTGCGAACGGGGGCTGGGGCTGGCACGACAGCGTCACGATGACGACGTTGGCCTTGCGGTTCACATAAAGCGTCTGCCCGGCGAAACCCACGGCGACCATGGCGCCGTCGGGGTCGATCCACCAGCTGTAGCCGTAGCCATCGGCACCATAGCTGTTGGTCGACGGGTCGAGGGTGAACACGCGCGAACCGGCGTCGTCGAGCCAATTCGGTGGCAGGACGGTCTCGCCGCCGATCACGCCGCCATGCAGCAGAAAAAGCCCGAACCGGCCGAAGTCCCGCAGCGCCATGCCCGCACGGCTGCCGCCGATCTCCTGGCCGCCCTCGGACTCGAGGGTGTAGAAGGCATCGAATTCCATGCCGAACCGCGACCAGATCTTGCTGGACATGTAGTCGGCCAGCGTCCGGCCCGTAGCTGCCGAGAGCAACGCACCGAGAACATAGGTATCGCCGGTGTTGTACAGAAACTGCGAGCCCGGCTTGTGCAGGCCGCGCACGCTTCGCATCAGGGCCAGGACGCCTCCCGGGACCTTGTCGCCGAGCGACTTGCTGTAACGATTCACATGGGAATTGCGGTCGGTGTAATCCTCGTTCCAGTCGACGCCCGACGACATGGTGATGAGATTGCGGACGCTGACCGCGTCATAGGCGCTGCCGCGCAGCGCCGGCAGATAGAGCGAGACCGCATCGTCGAGGCTCGCGATCGCCCCATCCTGAAGAGCGGCGCCGACCAGCGTCGACGTCAACGACTTGATCATCGACATGGATGACCATCGCAGATGCTCCTCCAGGCCCAGCGCATAGCGCTCGAGCCGGATCGCATCGCCCTGCAAGACGAGAAGCCCGGCGACATTGGCCCGATAGATATAGTCGTCGATGCCCCGGCGCTCGCCGCCCGTTTCGTATTCGACCGCGATTTCGGCAGCCCGCTTGAGCGGAAAGGCCTGCTGGCCTCGCCGAATGGACCGGGTGGCGAACATGCTGTCGACATTGCGGTAGGCATGGGCCTGCCATGTCGGCGAGAGCAGGAGGAAATCTTCGCCCCGCGGAACGTAACGACGCGGCTCCGCCTTGTCGGTGCTCATGTCCGGCGCACTCCATAGAACAGCGGCAGGCCCTTCTGCACGCCCGTCAGATTGCTGCGATAGGCGGTCTGCTGGTAGTAAAGGCCGGTCGGTGCGTATGGAACCGCCTCGAAGGCGACCCGCTGGATCTCGGCGCAGATCGCGGCCTGGGCCTTTTCGTCCGCGGCCCGGAACCAGTCCATGCGGAGTTCTTCGAGCCGCGGGATATCGGACCAGCCGAAGATGGCGGAGGTGCCGCTCCCACGCAGGAAGTTGTTGCTCGACGGGTTGAGCAAGCCGACGCCCGCGGTGAACGTCCCGACAATGTGCCATCCGCCCTTGTCGGGGGTCTCCCGGTTGTTTGCGCGGGCAAGCACCGTGCCCCAGTCCATCACCTGCATGTCGATGTTGAAGCCGGCCCGCTTGAGCGCGTCGGTCACCACCTCGCCCTGTGCCTTGAGCGTGGCGATATCGCCCGGCACGAGGTAGACGAGAGGCTCTCCCTTGTAGCCGGCCTCCTTCAGCGTGCGCTGCACGAAGTCCCGATCCGGCGGCTCCTTCTGCGCGTCGAGACCGATCGTGCTGGCCATCGGTGTGCCGGGAAGGAAATACCCGACCTTGTCGCGCCAGTATTTCGGGTCCTCGCCGATGACCGCGGTCATCACGTCCTTCTGGCTGATGGCTGCCAATGCGGCCCGCCGGATGCGCACATCGCTCGTCGGCCCCTGCAGGAAGTTGAAGCGGATCACCCCGGCCGAGCCGAACGTGTCGATCAGATCGAGCTTGACGTTGTCCTTGGAGGCGAGCAGGTCCCAGTAATCGGAGGCGGGCTGCTCCCACCAATCGATTTCCCCGGTCTGAAGCGCCGAGGCGGCGGTCGCGACATCGGGCATCACCACCCACTCGACCCTGTCGAAATGAGCGATCTTGGGGCCGGCCAAGGCGCTGGTCTGGCCCCCCTGGCGCGGCACGTAGCCCGCGAATTTTTCATAGGCGAGGCGACTGCCCGGCACCCTCTCGCCGGGAACGAAGCGATAGGGGCCGCTGCCGACCATCTCCGTCACCTGGACGGTCGCCTCCGTCAGCGCGAGCCGCTCCGGCATGATGACCGCATTGTTGGTCCCGAACTTGCCCAGGGCATCCGGCAGCATCGGGAACGGCGCCTTGAGCCGAAAACGGACCGCCCGATCCGAAACGGCCGAAAGCTCGTCCGTGAGCGCCGCCAGGACCTGGCCGACATTGTCGCGCTTCCACCACCGTTTCAGGCTTGCGACCACGTCGCGGGCGAGAACCGGCGAACCGTCATGGAAGCGCAGCCCCTCCCGCAAGGTGAGCGTCCACTCCAACCCGCCCTGCTCGACGAGATGGCCCTCGACCATCTGCGGCTGGGCCCGGTTATGCTCGTCGGCTCCATACAGCGTGTCGAAGATCAGCATCGCGTGGTTTCGCGTGACATAGGACACGCTCATGATCGGATCGAGAATGGCGACATCCGATTGCGGGGCGAATTTGAGGACGGAGGCACCTTGGGCTCGCACGATGGACGGCATGCTCAGGGCGGATGCCATGCCGGCGAGAAATCCGCGTCTTGTGGCCATTGTCGTTCCCCTCCAGAATTTGTTTGTCGTCATGTCAGCGGGTGCCGCCCGGCGCGCGCCGGTTCCGGCAGGTCGAGATCGAGCAGTGCCGAGCTGAGGCCCTTGCCGTGGGCGTCAAGCGCCAGCGAGCGTGTCACGCCGCCGCCGAGGGCGCCCTTCATGACGAAATTCAGGGCGCCGAGCGCAGGCAGCTCGTAACGCGAGACAGGGCCGCTCGCGACGCCGGCGAAGAGCGCCGCCACGCGCGCTGCCGTGACGTGTTCGGCGATGAAGGGGTAATCGCCTTCATCGAAGGCAATGACGGATATGGTCGCGACGTTGCCCTTGTCGCCGGTCCGGGAATGCGCGATCTGGCGAAGCTTCATGGCATCAGGCCTCGAAGAAGCTGAGCTGGGTGGAGACGATGCTCTGGGGCACCAGGGCCGAAGCGATCGCGATGACCGGCCTGACCGATTTCCAGCCCCCGCCGCCGCCGGCCGGGCCGTTGGTGTAGAGCGTCTCGACCTCGTCCCCGATCGCCCTGGCGCTGTCTGCGGCATCGGTGCGCGCGGCAACCCGGATGCGGACCTCGTAGGGCTCGCCGCCGCGCGACAGCTCAGCGCCGTGCAAGGCGTCGACGCCGATCAGATCGAAGCGGGCTTCCGTCATGGGGACGCCGCAGAGCGCTAGGCGTTCCCGCACGATCTCGAGCGCCAGGCGGCCACGCTCGACTGCGCCGGCCCCCGCATAGGACATCTGCCCCTCACCGACGAACCCGTCGCGATAGCCGATGGAGACCTTGAGCAGGCCGGTGCTGGGCTCTCCGCGCCCGCCTTCGACAGCCACGCGATCGGCTCCTGCCGAATGGACACGCACGCGCGAGAAATCGGCGACGACGTCAGGCTCAAGATAGCGGGCAGGATCTTCGATCTCGTAGAGCAACTGTTCCTTGACCGTGGCGGTCGTCACGGCTCCGCCGGCCGTGTCCAGCTTGGTGACGATCAGGTCGCCGTTTTCGCTGACTTCCCCGATCGGAAAGCCCAGCCGCGCGAGACCGGGAACATCCTTCACGCCCGGATCGGCGAAGTAGCCTCCGGTGATCTGTCCGGCACATTCCAGCAGATGGCCGACCAGCACGCCCTTGCCGAGCTTCTCCCAGTCGTCCGGCTTCCAGCCGAAGGCATGGATGAGGGGCCCCAGGAACAGGGCGGGATCTGCCGCGCGACCGGTAACGACGACATCCGCCCCACGCCCAAGCGCATCGGCGATCGGGCGCGCGCCGATATAGGCATTGGCCGAGATCACGCGATCCCCGAGATCGGCCAGCCTGCCGCCTTCAAGGAGCGCGATGTCGCTGCCGCGAATCTGTTCGAGAACGTCGTCGCCCGTCACCGCCGCAACCTTGAGGCCGGTCAGTCCCTGGCGGCGCGCGACGTCGCGGACGAGTTCGGCAGCCGCCAGCGGATTGGCGGCCCCCATATTGGTGACGATCCGGGTCCCGGCGTCGCGGCATGGCTGAAGCACGGCGAGCATGCGCCGTTCGAGCAGGGGATCGTATCCTTTGGACGGATCCGCGAGCCGCGCCTGCTGGGCCAGCGCGATCGTCCTCTCGGCAAGGCATTCGAAGACGAGATAGTCGAGGCGCCCGTTTCGGGCGAGCTCGATGGCGGGCTCGATCCGATCCCCCGCGAAACCTGCCCCAGCGCCAAGTCTGATCGATCTCATGCCGCACAGGCTGAGGGCTCAGTTACGATTAAACAATTGAAATAATTCAATCTCTACAATAGCTTTTTCCTATGAATGTCAGCTTCCGCCAGATCAAGGCTTTCGTGGCCGTCGCGCGATTGAACAGCTTCACGCGCGCAGCTGCGTTGCTGCATGTCGCCCAGCCGACCTTGACGGTGCAGATCCGGAAGCTCGAGGAGGCGCTGTCGGTCCGGCTGTTCGAGCGGACGTCGCGGTCGGTCACCCTGACCCAGACCGGGCGGGACCTGCTGCCGGTTCTGGCGCGTCTGGTCCAGGACCTGGATGGCGTGATCGGGGACGTCCGCAACCAGGGAACCGGCTATCAGGGCCTGGTCAGGATCGCCGCGCTGCCGACCGCCGCCGCAGGCCTGCTGCCCAGGGCCATCAAGTCATTCCGCACGGCCCATCCAGGAGCCGATTTTCGCATCCGGGATGTCATCGCACGCCGCATCCTGTCCCTGGTCGAGGCGGAGGAGGTCGATCTCGGGATCACCGGCGGTCCGGCGAACACAGGTAATGTCGACGTGCTGCTGGCTTTCGAAGACAGCATGCATGTCGTCTTCCCCCACGCCCACCCGCTTGCGGAGGCGCAAGCGGTGACGCCTGACCTGCTCCTGCTCTACCCGCTGATCATGATGGACCCCGATACGAGCGTCCGGGCCGTGGTGGAGGCGGGCTTCCACGCCGCCGGCCTGATCCCGACGGCGGCGGGGGAAGCGACCTACATGATGACGGCGGCCGGGATGGTGCAGGCCGGGCTGGGCATCACCTTCCTGCCTTCCTCGGCCAAGGAGATCGATGCATTCCCGAACCTGCGCTCGCGCCCGATAGAGGCCGTCGGCTTCGTCAGGCAGATCAGCCTCGTCAAGAAAAGCGGCAGGCCGCTGCCTTCGCTGCCCGCCCTGTTCGCGCGCCATCTGCGCGAGATGATCGGTCCGTGATGGCGAGCGCCGCAAGAGCCGTCATTCCAACGGCACCCGGCCAATGTCGCAGCGGGCGGTCGCTCATCAAGGCAGCTTGGCCGCCTCGGCGCGAAGCGCCACGACCCGAGATTGGATCAGCACGACCTACCGCGAGCCGGCCGAAAGCAGCGCGCGCGGCGCCGACGTCAGGCGCCGCCCACCGCGTGCCTCCACGACAACGGTCTCGCTGAAGCCCAGGCCACCGGCCGACACATACATGTGAAAGACCATGCCCTCCTCCAGCTGCCAGCGCGCGTTCGGCAGGAAGACGCGGGAGAAGTCGCTGGTGCGCGGGGTACGGCCATAGAGACCGAGCGCATAACCGGTGACGTTGTCATAGACCGGGCGCAAGCCCTCCGCGAGCACGGCGCCGCGCAGGATCGCATCGACCTCGCAGGCCAGGGCGCCCGGCCGCATCGCCGCAATCTGCCGATCCTGCAAGGCGACGAGACGCGCGGCGAGCGGCGACAGCCCGCGCCGGTCCGTCCCGATCAGCACCGGCCGCATCAGCCGCGCACCGTAGTTGCGCCGCTTCGGGATCAGCTCGACATGCAGGATGTCGCCTTCGGCCAGCGGCTGGGCCGTCATCACGCCATGAAGAAACTCGTGATCGCCGACGCCCGGCACGATCGGGCCGGTCTCGCCGGTATCGGCTCCGTTCTCCAGGAAACAGGCGGCCGCGACCGCAGCCGCGGCACGCGGCGAGATTCCCGGCAGCGCCTTCGCGGCAATGGCCGCCATCGCCTTGTCGGCGATTGCCGCCGCCTCTACGATCAGGGCGATCTCGGCCGGCGACTTCACCGCCCGCAACAGATCGCTCGCACGCGGCAGGTCGACGAAGCGCGCATCGGGCAGGAGCGCGGCGAGGCGCTCGCGCGTCGCCGCGGTGAAACCGTAGGAGGCGTGGTCGGCGCCGATCCGAGCCTGCGCGAAACCGCGCCGGCGGATCTCGTCGGCCATGGCCTGATGCGGCTCCGATGTATCCGCGAAGCCGACGATATCCCCGAACCAGCAGGCATCCCGGCACGGGCCGGCGTCGAGTTCGCGCAGCACGAACCAGGGCTCGCCCTCCCTTGGCAGGAAGGCGGCCCGGTACATCGTCTCGGAGACCGTGTAGCCGGTCAGCCATGCCAGAAACTCGGCATGGTCGACGAGCAGCAGTTCGGCGCCCGCCTCCGTCATCGCCGCGCGGGCCTTGGCGACCCGCCCTGCGAACTCCTCGGACGGAAAGAGCGGGCTCACGCGACTTCGCAGATATCGAGGATGGTCAGCAGGTAGATGCGGACCATGTCCAGGAAGTCGCGGATATCGACGCGCTCGTCGGGCATGGTGTTGTAGCGCCCACCCGGCCCGCAGACGATGCCCTCCATCCCGGCCTCGGCATAGAGATGGCCGGCATCGGTGCCGAAGAAGCCCGGCGGCTTGATCGCGCCGGTCGGCTGCTTCTCGCCGCGCACCGCCTCGTAGGCCGCGTTGACGGTCTTCACGATGCGGGCGTCCTTGGCGACCTCGAAGGCCGGCATCGACTGATGTCCTTCCTTCTTCTCCACGCGAATGGAGGTCTTCAATCCCGGGAAGCGCTGCTCCAGCCCGGCGAGTTCGCGCTGCATGTCGGCGAGCGCGCCCTCCTGCGTCTGCCCGGGCGCGAAGCGGCCCGAGCCCTTGAGCTTGCAGTAATCCGCCACCTGCGGCGCGCGCCATTCATGCAATTCCTTGCCGAGCGCGCCGTGAACGACGCCGACATGGACGCGGTTGATCGATTCATGCTCGGCCGACGGCGCGCCCGAGAACGTCATGGCGTTGAGCCGCGGGATCAGGTCGCAGGCTGCCATGATCGCGTCGACCGCCTGCTCGCGCTTGGAGAGATGGCGGGTGTTGCCGGTGAGTTCGATGATGAAGGAGAAGGCGCAGGCGTGCATGGTGACGGCCTGCAGGTCGGTCGGCTCGCTGTTGACGAAGTAGTCGGCGCGGATGCCGTTGCGGATCGCCGCGACCGTGCCGACGCCGCCCTGCAATTCGCCGACGACGAAGGTCAGGATGACGTCGCCCTTCAGCTTCACGCCGGCGTCGATCAGCGTCTTGACCGCGCAGTAATAGGCCGCGTCGCCCGCCTTCATGTTGGAGACGCCGATGCCGTAGATGAACTCGTCGTCGACCACACCGCCCCAGGGATCGACGGTCCAGCCCTCGGTCGCCGGATTGGTGTCGAGATGGCCGTTGAACAGCAGGCTCTTGCCGCCGCCCGTGCCCTTCCAGCGGCCGATGGCGTTGGCGCGGCGGCCCTCGTCGAAGGCCTGCGCCTCCGCCTCGATGCCCATCGCCTTCATCTGGCCGACGACATGGTGGACGAGCGCCTTCTCGCCCTCGGTCTCCGAATAGCTCTTGTGCTTCACCCAGTCGGAAAGGAGCGCGAGGCAGGCTTTCTCGTCGAGCGAATGGATCAGGTCGCGGGGATTCATGCGTATGGCCTCGAATGTCAGGCGGCCGTGGCCGGGGCGGGCACGGCTTCGAGCAGGGATTGGGTGTAGGGGTGGAGGGGGCCGGTCGAGAGCGCGGCGATATCGACGAGATCGACGAGGTCGCCGCGATACATCACCGCGATCCGGTGGGCGATCTGGCGCACCAGATTGAGATCGTGGGTGATGAACAGATAGGCCGTGCCGAAGCGCTTCTGCAGATCGACCAGAAGCTCGACCACAGACGCCTGCACGGAGACGTCGAGCGCCGAGGTGATCTCGTCGCAGATCACGAGCCTGGGCTTGGAGGCGAAGGCGCGTGCGATGGCGACGCGCTGCTTCTCGCCGCCGGACAACTGATGCGGATAGCGCTCGGCGTAAGCCGCCGGCAGCCTGACCTGCTCCAGCAATTCGCCGATCGCAGCCGCGTCCCGGCGGGAGCCCGGCTCGCCATAGAGCGCGAGCGGCCGCGACAGGATCTCCCGGATGCGCTGGCGCGGATTCAGCGAGGAATCCGGGTGCTGGAAGATGATCTGGACATCGCGGCGATAGGCCCGGTCCATGTCGGAGAGCCCGGTGATCCGGCGGCCGGCGAAGCGGATCTCGCCCTCGAAGCGGTTGAGGCCCGTCATCGCCTTGGCGAGCGTCGACTTGCCCGAGCCGGACTCCCCGACGATGCCCAGGATTTCTCCGGGCATTACCGACAGGCTGACCTCCCGGTTGCCCGTGAACTGCGTGTTGGCGCGACCGAGCAGAGCCCCGAGGAAGGGCTTGCGGCCATAGAGCACGCTGACCTTCTCGACCTCGACCAGCGGCTTCGTTGCTTCGGGCGCGCTTGTCTCGACCAATCGGCGGTCCGGCCGCGGCACGGCAGCGAGCAGCTTGCGGGTATAGGCATCCTGCGGCCGGGCGAAGACGTCACCGAGCGCCCCCTCCTCGACGATCCTGCCGCGATGGATCACCGCGACCTTCGTGGCGATCTGCGAGACCAGCGCGAGGTCATGCGAGATGTAGAGCGAGGCGACGCCGGTCTCGGCCTGCAGCTCCTTGAAGAGGTCGAGAATCTGCCGGGCCGTGATGACGTCGAGCGCGGTCGTCGGCTCGTCGAAGATGATGCATTCCGGCTGGCAGGCGAAGGCGGTGGCGATGACCACGCGCTGCTTCTCGCCACCCGACGCCTCATGGGGGTAGCGCCGCATCATCTGCTTCGGGATCTTCAGGCCGACACGGGCGAGCCGTTCCTCGCCCTCGGCCCAGGCCTGTTTCCGCGTCAGGCCACGATGGCGCACCAGCACTTCGGCGAGCTGCTCGCCGAGCGGCAGGGTCGGGTTGAGCGAGGTGCTCGGGTCCTGGAAGACCATGCCGATGCGCTTGCCGCGGATCGCCTCGATCTCGGCTTCCGAAGCCTTGAGCAGGTCCTGCCCGGTCAGGCGGATGGCGCCGGCCTCGCGCGCGCTCGCCGGCAGATAGCGCATGATCGCCCAGGCGAGCGAGGTCTTGCCGGAGCCGGATTCGCCGACGAGGCCGAGCACCTCGCCCTTGGCGACCTGGAGCGTCACGTCGTCGAGGGCGCGCATGAAGCCGGTCGGCGTCGCGTAGTCGAGACCGTAGCCGGCGATGTCGAGGATCGTTTCGCTCATCGCTCAGGTCCTCGGGTTCAGCGCATCGCGCAGGCCGTCGCCGAGCAGGTTGAAGCCGATCGCGACCAGCGCGATGGCAAGGCTCGGCCACAGGATCATCCAGGCGCTCAGATGCATGAAGCGGCGGGCCTCCGAGACCATCAGCCCCCATTCGGACGCCGGCGGCTGGGCGCCCAGCCCAAGGAAGGACAGCGTCGCGAACAGCATCACCGCGAAGGCGACGCGGATCGTCATCTCGACGATGATCGGCGCCACCACGTTCGGCAGCATCTCGCGCCCGACGATGAAGGCCGCACTTTCGCCCCGCGCCACCGCGGCATTGACGTAATCCTGCTTGCGCACGGACAGCGCGACCGAGCGCGTCACCCGCGCCATGCCGGGCGCGAAGGCGAGCGCGATGGCGAGCAATGCGTTGAGGCTGCTCTTGCCGAGCAGGTTCACGATCAGGAGCGCCAACAGCAGGCTCGGGATCGACATGATCGCGTCGACCGTGCGCATGATCGCCTCGTCGCTGCGCCCGCCGAGGAAGGCCGAGACGGTGCCGATCACGGCGCCGACCAGTGTGCCGAGCGCGGTCGCCAGCACCGCCATCACGACGGTGGCGCGGGCGCCGTGCAGCAGGCGGCTGAGGATGTCGCGGCCATACTGGTCGGTACCGAGCCAGAACTGGGCGCTCGGCGGCTTGTAGCGCATCAGCGGCGCCATCTTCTCGGGATCCTGCGGCGCGACCCAGGGTCCGGCGATCACGACGAGCAGGATCAGCCCGACGATCAGGAGGCCGAGCGCGCCTTGCGGCGAGCGCAGCATGCGCCTGAGGATCTCAATCATACTGGATCCTCCGGTCGAGCCAGGCATAGCAGATGTCGGCGAGGAAATTGGCGACGGCATAGGTCGTTGCCATGATCAGCACCCCGGCCTGGATCGAGGGCAGGTCGCGCGCCTGGATCGCGACGATGAGCTGGCGGCCGATCCCCGGCAGGGCGAAGATCTCCTCGACCACGATGACGCCGCCGAGCAGATAGCCGACATCGAGCGCGACGATCGTAATCGTCGGCAGCAGTGCGTTGCGCAGGCCATGCTTGAACAGCACCTGCCGCTTCGACAGCCCTTTCAGACGTGCGGCGCGGATATAGTCGGAGTGCAGCACGTCGACGAGTTCCGAGCGCACCATGCGCGAGACATGCGCGATCAGGATCATCGAGACCGTCAGCACCGGCAGGACGAGATGCTTCAAGCCGCGCAACGGGTCCTCCGTCAGCGGCACGTAGCCCGTCGCCGGCAGCCATTGCAGCCAGTCGGCCAGCACGAGCACGACCAGCGTCGCCGTGACGAATTCCGGCACGGAAACGCCGACATAGGACAGGAAGCTGACGCCGAGATCGGCCGCCCTGCCCCTTCTCACCGCCGCGACGATGCCGAGCGGGATCGCGACGGCCAGCATCAGCAGGATCGAGAACAGGGCGAGCAGCAGCGAGCGGCCGAGCGCCTCGATCATCGCCGGCGCGACCGGCTGGCCGGTGCGCATCGAGACGCCGAAATCGCCGCGGACGACACCGCCGAGCCAGTGCAGATACTGCATCCAGATGGGGTCGTTCAGCCCCATCTTGGTCCGCAACGCCGCCAGCGCATCAGGCGTCGCGTTCTCGCCCAGCATCATCACGGCAGCGTCCGCCGGCAAGACCTGAGTGATCGCGAAGACGATCAGCGACACGACGAGCAGCGTGTAGCCGATCAGCAGGATCCGCTTGAGGATATAGGCCGGCGACACGCTGGCTCGCTCCGCTCGGGCTCAGCCGCGCTTCGGCGCGTTGGCGCCGAGCGAGACGTGGTCGAGCCGGAACACGGCGCCGCGCGGGTGAAGCTGATAGCCCTCGACCCATTCGCGCTGGGCGCCGAGCAGGTCGAAGAAGGCCGGGATGATCGAGGGCACCTCGGCATTCATCAGCTTCTGCGCCTCGGCATAGAGCGCACGGCGCTTGGCTTCGTCGACGGTGGCCCGTGCCTCGAAGACGACCTTGTCGAAGGCCGCATTGTTCCAGCGCGTCTCGTTCCAGGCGGCGTTCGAGGTGTAAAGCAGCGAGAAGATGGCGTCGGCCGTCGCCTGCATGTTGTAGAAGCCGACATAGAAGGAGCCCTTCTTCCAGACCTGATCGAGATAGGTCGCGTGCGGCATGGTCTCGACCTTGATGTCGAAGCCGGCGGGCTTGGCCATCTCGCGCAGGGCGACGGCGAGCTGGGTGCGCTGGCCGGGCCGGTCGGAGGCGATCAGGGTCGCCTCGAGCCCCTTGGGATAGCCGGCTTCCGCCAGCAGCGCCTTGGCCTTGGCGATGTCGGCCTTCTTGGCCGGGAGATCGGCATAGAAGCGATAGGCCGGGTTGAGCGGCGTATCGTTGCCGGGCGAGCCGAAGCCCTCGGTGACGAAATCGACCATGGCGGCGCGATCGACGGTGAGAGCCAGCGCCTGGCGCACGCGCACATCGTTGAAGGGCTTCTGGTCGCAGCCGAAATTGACGTTGCAGAACTGGCCCGACGGCACGCGCAGCGCCTTGACCCCGCTCGCCTTCTGCAGGCGGCCGAATTCGGTCGGCGGGGTCGTCGAGATCAGGTCGGTATCGCCAGCGATGAGCGCTGACGCCTCGGCGCTGACATCCGGGAAGACGAGGATCTCGATCCTGTCGAGATAGGGCCGGGCCTTGTCGTAATAGGCGTCGTTGCGGGCGACGACGATCTGCCGCTCCGGCTCGAAGGAGACGAGCTTGAACGGGCCCGTGCCGACGGCTTCGCGGTCGAGCTTCTGGAGACCGCCCTTGATGACCGCGGCCGGCACGATCTTGGCGTTGGTGTAGGCGAGCGTCACCGGCAGATCGGCGAAGGGAGCCGAAAGGCTGAAGACGACGGTGGCATCGTCCTTCGCCACGACCTTGGCGATCGGGCCGACGTTCTGGCGGGCCGGCGAGGCGGTCTTGGCGTCGAGGATGGCCTCGAAGGTCGCGACGACATCGGCCGCCGTGCAGGGCGAGCCGTCATGGAAGCTCAGGCCCTTGCGCAGGGCGAAGGTCCACTCGGTCAGGTCAGCGGAATTCGTCCAGGATTCAGCAAGATCAGGCTCGGCGCTCATGTCGGGCTTGAGCCGGGTCAGGTTGGAGTAGAGCAGTTCGGCGACGAGGTATTCCGGGTTCACGCGGGTGACGAGCGGATTGAGCTTGGAAACCGCCTGGTCGACGCTGACGCGCAGCGTGCCGCCCCGGCGCGGCGTCTGCGCGAAGGCCGGAACGCCGGACAGGGCAAGGCCGCTGAGAGCGGCGGAAGCGGCGAGGAAATCGCGACGATGGATGCTCGGCATGGAACGCTCCTTCAGCTCTTGGGGGATAGATCGGGGTTGATGTCGGGCCTGAAATCGGCGGCGAGATAGGACAGCACCGCCTGCGCCAGCGAGACGATGTCCGGCACCGTGGTGTATTCGCCCGGTGAGTGGACGTTGCGGTCGGGCCGGCCGAGCCCGCCGAGCAGCACCTCCTGCCGGCCGGTCGCGCGCTGGACCCAGCCGAAATCGGAGCAGCTCGCCGCGCCCCATTTGCGGAAGTCCTCCGGCGCATAGCCGAAGCCCTGCCCCATCGCGGCCTGCCAGCGCGGCCAATGCGGCCCGACCGGGTCCGCGGTCGGCATCAGATGCCCGACCAGCGCCGTCTCGACCGAGAGACCCGGCACGGCGGCGGTGCTGCGGCGGATCACCGCCTCGATCTCGGCCAGAGCCTCCTCGAAGCGCTCCTCCGGGGCATAGCGCCGGTTGAGCGTCAGCTCGACGAGGGCCGGAACCTGGCCGCCGGCCGTGCCGCCCTGGATCGCGGCGAGGTTGAGCTGCGCCGCGAGCGGCGGCTTGCCGGGCGGCGGCGGCAGGGCCGAGATCCGGGTCGCGATCTGCGCCTTCAGCTCCGTCAGCGCGTTGAGCAGCGGCAGCGTTCCCTCGATCGCGTTCAGGCCGGAGCCCTTGCGGTTGCCTTCGCCGGCATGGACGGCTTGGCCGTGGATGCGGACGAGCAGGTTGAACAGGCCGAAGCAGCCGGCCCAGACCCGCGCCTCGGCGCTGCCGTTGAAGTTGAGGATGTGCTCGGGAAGGCGGCCCTGCTCGGCGAGGTAGCGGATGCCGGGATAGAGGCCGCCCTCCTCGTCGGTGCAGAACAGCAGCATCGGGTCGTAGGCGAGTTCGACGCCGCAGGTCCGGGCCGCGCGCAACGCCAGCAGGATCGCGGCGACGCAACCCTTCATGTCGGCCGCGCCCAGGCCGATCAGGCGATCGCCGTCGCACTCCATGCGCAGCGGATCGGTTTTCCAGCCCGCCGCGGCCGGCACCGTGTCGACGTGGAAATAAAGGCCGCAGACCGGCTTCCCGCCGGCGCGACTGGCGATCAGGTTCGTGCGCGGGCCGGCTGCCGGTCCATTCGGCACCTTCCACAGGCTCTCGGGCACCGTGACCCGTTCGGCCTCGAAGCCGAGCGGGGCGACGAGCGCCTCCATGAGGTCGGCGAAATCATCATAGCCCAGGCCGGGCGGGAACGAGGTGTCGACCGCGATCATCCGGCCGAGCCCGGCGACCGCATCGTCGGCATTGGCGGCAATCCAGCCGCAGGCCTCGGCCAGCGCCGTCTCGTTTTGTCGGAGGGATACAGGCTCGACCATCGTTCAGCCCAGCGACGCCGCGCTTGTCCGGCGCCCGTGTGATCTGCGATGGAGCAATCGAAATGCCGCTTCTGGCAATGCCATTTGCGGTCCCCTCTCTTTCATATAAACTATATAGAAATAGGACTCAGCGGCATGCCCCCTGTCAATGCCAAAAATGCGACGGCCTCTGCGGCCGGAACGGGCAGCGATGCCAGAGCCGCGGCGCCGACCCTGCCGAATTTCGGCGCCGGCGAAGCCGCGCCGCTCTATGAGCGCGTGAAGCGCCATATGTCGGAAGCGATCCTGGTCGGCGAATGGCAGCCGGGGATGGTTCTTCCCAGCGAGACGTCCCTCGCCCAGGGCTTCGGCATCGCGGTCGGCACGGTGCGCCGCGCGATGAGCGATCTGGTGGCGGAGGGATTGCTGACGCGCCGCCGCAAGACCGGCACGGTCGTGACCGGCCGGACGCCGCATCACAGCCTGCGCTTCTTCTTCCAGTATTTCCGCCTGCACCGGGCCGATGGCAGTCTCGTCCACTCGACCAGCCGATTCCTGAGCGTCGAGGCCCTGCCCGCTACGCCGGCACAGGCGGAGGCGCTGCAGATCAGGGCCGGAGGCGTGATCAGGATTCGCCGCGTTCGCCATGTCGATGGCCGCCCGGTGATGCACGACAGGATGATCATGGCACAGGAACGGCTGCCGGACTGGCCGTGCGGCACCACCGACCTGCCGCCCCTGCTCTATCTCCACCTGCTGGAACGCTACGGTATCCGGATTTCCGCGGTTCGCGAACAGATCACCGCCGATCTCGCCGATGACGAGGATATCGCGCTGCTCGAACTCGGCGGGCGTGAAGCCGTGCTCACCATCGACGAGGTCGCCTACGATCAGGCGGGCGTGCCCACCATCCTCGGATGGCACCGCGCGACGACGGCCGCTCACGCCTATGTCAACGAAGTCAGATAGGCCCGTGCCACATCCGGACGCGGGTTCGGCGCCAGCCTCCGGGTGGTCTCGCTAGCCGAGCGCTTGACTGGCGAGCGCGATGCGGCGCGGACCGCCCGGGATCGACGGCATGTAGGGGGCCCGTCCCAGCCCCATCGATGTGGCGCTGTCGTGGATCTGCATGCCGCTGGCGACGAGGAAGTTGGTGAAGGCGGTATTGCAGGCCGGCGTGTCGGCTCGCAGGAACCTGCCGGCATGGACCTCGACATAGGGGCGCGAGACCGCGATCGCATCGGCCTCGGTCGCAGCGATGACCGGGCCGATGACGTGCCCTCGTCCGAACGGCCGGCAAAGGGCGAAGGAGACGATCTCCTCGTTGCGGATCAGGACATGTCCCTGGGATACCGGAAGCAGGGAACCGAAAACGGCGGAGCGATCCAGGCCGATCGCCGCGCAGTCGAGCCGCAGAAGACCGTCGTGATCCTCGGCCTGGAGCGGACGAAGCGAGCCTTCCGTCCTGGCGAAAGGCATGACCTTTCCAGGATTGAGCGCATCCGGGGCGGCCTCCCCCTGACAACGCAGGACCTTCTGCTCGTACCCGTAGCCGAGCGAGCGATAGAGCCGCTTCGCCTCCCGCGTCGCGGTGAGACCGAAAACGACTCCCGGATTCAGCTCATGCGCCTTCTCCATGAGCCAGCTTCCCGCCCCTTGCTCCTGCAGGCGGGGCAAGGTGATCAGCATGCAGACCATGGCGAAATCCGGCCTGTAGCGGAGCCACATCACGGTTCCGACGACCCGTCCGATCTCGTCGACGGCGGCAAGCCCCTGCCCCAGATCGAGCAGCATCTGCCAGTCGCCTTCCCGATGCGGCCAGCCCACCGAAACGGACAGCGCATGCAGCAGCGTGGGATCGACCTGCCTGATGTCGCGCAAGCTGAGCTCGAACGTGTCGATATGCAGTCGGGCGATCGTCTCCAAATCGCAGCCTCCGCCGTGTCCACGGCTCTGCCCGTCTGTCGATTCCAGCCGGGTACCGATCGGTTCTAAACCAATCCCGCAACAGGAAGCACCGTTATTCCACGGCAATTCGGCAGGGAAGTCCGCGAGGCGGTGCCGAAACGATGCGAAGGCCGGTGCGCCGGCCCTATCATGTCGCCAACGCCGCCTTGACCCGGAGCCGCCCGTGACGGGATGCGCGAACGGCTCGGCGCAGAATTCGTGCAGGAACAGCCTGATCTTCCGATCTCACGGAGCCCGCCTTGACCTTCCTCTTCAACTCCACCGATGAGCGGGCCCGGGTGTTTTCGGCGCGCTTCGCCGAGGAATTGCCGGATATCCGCTTCCTCAAGGCCGGCGATGCCTATGATCCCGCCGATATCCGCTATCTCGTCACCTGGACGGCCCCGGACGATCTCCACCGCCTTGCCAATCTCGAAATCCTGTTCTCGATCGGCGCCGGGATCGACCAGATGAAGACGGACGGATTGCCGCCCGGCGTCCTCGTCGTCCGAATGGTCGAGGAGGGCATCACCCGGATGATGCAGGAATACGTGACGCTCGGCGTGCTCGCCCTGCATCGGCAATGGCCACTCTACATCGCCCAGCAGAACGCCGCGCATTGGGAGGCGTATGATATCGTATCCGCCACCGACCGCCGGATCGGCGTGCTCGGCCTGGGCATGATGGGATCGGCCGTCATCGACCGCCTGAAACCTTTCGGCTTTCCGATATCCGGCTGGAGCCGCTCGCCGCGATCGATCGACGGGATACGCTGCCTTCATGGCGCGGCGGGCCTGTCCACCCTGCTCGCCGAGACCGATATCCTGATCTGCCTGCTGCCGCTCACGCCCGAGACGACCGGCATTCTGGATGCGGAGCTCTTTGCGCAACTCCCCGTTGGGGCGGGCCTCGTGCATGTCGGTCGCGGCCAGCATCTCGACCAGGCCGCCCTGCTCGATGCACTCGACAGAGGCCATCTGTCCGGCGCCGTGCTCGACGTCACGGAGCCGGAGCCGCTTCCGCCCGGCCATCGCCTGTGGAGCCATCCCAAGGTGATCCTGACGCCGCATATCGCCAGCAAGGTGGAGGCCGAGCCCGCGGCCAGGGCCGTCATCGAGAATATCCGTCGCCATCGCTCCGGCCTGCCGCCGATCGGCCTGGTCGATCGCAGCCGCGGCTACTGAATCCCCCCTGCCCAACGAAAGGCTTTCCCATGTCTCTCCTCGTCAAGCTCGACCTCGCCGGAACCGGCGAGCCCAAGCATTCAAAGGCGGCCGCAGACCGCCTGATCTCCGGCGATCCCTCCTTCAAGACCTGGGCGCAGGACGAATCCCGCAAGGACCCCGTCCGCACGGGCGTGTGGGAAGCCACGCCGGGCGAGACCCGCTCGATCAAGGGCGAGACGATGGAGTTCTGCTGCATCCTCTCCGGCGTCGTGGAGCTGACCGAGGAAGGCCAACCGCCGCGCATCTTCCGCGCCGGCGACAGCTTCGTGATGAAGCCCGGCTATGTCGGCGTCTGGAAGACGATCGAGACCGTCCGGAAGATCTACGTCATTGCCGGCTGACGCCGTGCCGAAGAATCGGCCGCACCGGGCGGGGCAAACGGGATTTCCGATCGGCGCCGGCACGTTCAGAGGCGCAAACTGCGGGTGTGGCCGATCTAGCCTGACACGCCCGCCAGCTGGAGATCCGCCGTGTCGCTGAGTTTCGACCCCTCCTCGGTCACGCTGCCGCGCGGCCATTTCATCGGCGGCGAATGGGTCGATGCCAAGGATGGCATCGACCTGCATCGCCCTTCGGACGCGGCCGCTTTCGCCGCTTGCCCTGTCGGCGATGCCAGCCTCGTCGACCGCGCCGTGGCCGCCGCGAAGGCAGCCCTGGCCGAGAGCGGCTGGGGGCGCCTGGCGCCGCGGGAGCGTGCCCGCGCGCTGCATCGCTGGGCCGACCTCATCGAGGCGGAAGCGGAAACGCTGGCGCGGCTGGAGGCCGTCGCCTCGACCCGGCCGATCTCCGAGCTCATGGCGGGCGACGTCCCTGTGACGGCCGAGCAGATCCGCTTCTTCGCCGAATTCGCCGATAAGGAAGGCGGCAATCTCGTCCCGACAGGCTCCGGCAGCTTCGGCATGATTGCGACGGAGCCCTATGGCATCGTCGGCGCGATCACGCCCTGGAACTTCCCGATCAACATGGCCGGCTGGAAGCTCGGCCCCGCACTCGCGGCCGGCAATGCCGTCGTGCTGAAACCTTCGGAGATGACGCCTTTCGCCACGCTCTACCTGGCGGAACTGTCGGTGCGGGCCGGCTTGCCGGCGGGCCTGGTCAATATCGTGCTCGGCGACGGCCGGACCACCGGCACCGCGATCACCGGCCATCCCGACATCGCCAAGGTCTCGTTCACCGGCTCGACCGCCGCCGGCGCCGCGATCATGGAAAACATCGCCCGTACAGGCATCAAGCCGATGACACTCGAGCTCGGTGGCAAGAGCCCGCAGCTCGTCTTCGCCGATGCCGACCTGCCGCTCGCGGCCGGCGCCATCGCCCGCAGCATCCTCGGCAATGCCGGCCAGGCCTGCGTCGCCGGCTCGCGGCTGATCGTGGCGGAGAGCGTCGCGGAGGAGCTCGTCGGGCTCATCGTCGAGCGCATGCGGGCAGTCCGGCCAGGTCCGACCTGGGACGCCGCGAGCGCCTATTCGCCGATCATCTCCGAGCGACAGATCGGCCGCATGGCTGGCATCGTCGATGCGGCAGTGGGGCGCGGCGCCAATTGTCGTCTGGGCGGCGAACGCCTCGACCATGCCGGCTATTTCTATGCGCCGACCGTGCTGGAGGGCGTCGACGCCAGTTCGCCCGCCGTGACCGAGGAAATCTTCGGACCGGTCCTGACCGTCCAGACCTTCCGAGAGGAGGAGGAAGGGCTCGGGCTCGCCGATCATCCGACCTATGGGCTCTGCGCCGGCCTCTACACGCGCGACCTGTCGCGGGCCCTGCGTGCGATCGACCGCCTGCAGGCCGGCACCATTTGGGTCAACCGCTATGGCCGCTCGCGGGACCACATCCTGCCGACCGGAGGCTACAAGCAGTCCGGTCTCGGCAAGGACCTCGGCCGCGAGGCCTATCTCGCCAATCGCAAATCCAAGAGCGTCCTGATCGCCGTCTGAGGAGACTGCACCGTGAAATCCTACAAGATCGCCCTGATCCCGGGCGACGGCATCGGCATCGCCGTCATCGACGCGACCTGGCAGGTGCTGAACAAGGCGGCGGCCGGCGCGGGCTTCGCGCTCGACGGCACGAGCTTTCCCTGGTCCTGCGATTTCTACGAGAAGACCGGCGCGATGATGCCGCCGGACGGCATCGAGACGCTGCGCGGCTTCGACGCGATCCTGCTCGGTGCGGTCGGCTGGCCGAAGCGCGTGCCGGATTCGGTCTCTCTCCACGGGCTCCTGCTGCCGATCCGCAAGGCCTTCGTGCAATATGCCAATATCCGCCCGCACCGGCTGCTGCCTGGCGTCGAGGGGCCGCTGCGCGCCAGTGCCTTCGACATCCTCTGCATCCGCGAAAACACCGAGGGCGAGTATTCGGGCGCTGGGGGCCGCATCCATAACGGCACGGGCGACGAAGTCGCGGTCGAGACGGCGATCTTCACCCGCAAGGGCGTCGAACGCATCCTGCGCTTCGGCTTCGAGCAGGCCCGCAAGCGCCGCGGCAAGCTCGCCTCGGTGACGAAGTCGAACGCGCAGAAATATTCGATGGTGTTCTGGGACGAGGTCACCGCCCAGGTCGCGGCCGACTATCCCGATGTCGAGGTCGCGAACTACCATATCGACGCCATGGCGGCGCGGATGGTGATGGCGCCGGAAAGCCTCGACGTCGTCGTCGCATCGAACCTGTTCGGCGACATCCTGACCGATCTCGGCGCAGCCATCCAGGGCGGGCTGGGCTATGCGGCTTCCGCCAATATCAACCCCGAGCGCAACGCGCCCTCGATGTTCGAGCCGGTGCATGGCTCGGCCCCGGACATCGCCCATCTCGGCATCGCCAACCCGATCGCGGCGATCTGGTCCGGCGCGATGATGCTGGACCACCTCGGGGAATCGCGCGCGGCAGCCGCCGTGATCAGCGCTATCGAAGCCGCAACCGCTCGTGGCATCGGCACGAAGCCCGGCCAGCACAAGACAACCGAGATCACCAGCGCCATCGTCGCGGCGCTGGGTTGAGAGGACAGCAGAGATGACCATCGAAGGCCTTCGCGACCCCGGACTCGTGCAGGAAGCCTGCCTTGTCGGCGGCGAGTGGATCGGCGCGGCCTCGGGCCGCACGCTCGACGTCGTCGATCCCGCCACGCAAGCGGTTCTCGGCACGGTGCCGGACGCCGGCACGCCTGAAACCCGCGCCGCGATCGACGCCGCCACGGCCGCTTTCGAGAGCTGGCGCGCCCGAACCCCGGCCGAGCGCGCGGTGCTGCTGGAAGCCTGGCATGGCCTGATGCTCGAGCATCTCGAGGACCTCGCGCTGATCCTGACACGCGAGCAGGGCAAGCCGCTCGCCGAGTCCCGCGGCGAGATCCGCTACGGGGCTTCCTTCGTGAAATGGTTCGCCGAGGAAGCCCGGCGCATCTACGGCTCGACCATCCCCGCCCCGACCGCCGACCGGCGCATCGTCGTGCTCAAGCAGCCCGTCGGTGTCTGCGGCATCGTCACGCCCTGGAACTTCCCGAACGCGATGATCACCCGCAAGGTCGCGCCGGCGCTTGCCGCCGGCTGCACCGTCGTGATCAAGCCTTCGGAGCTGACGCCCTATTCGGCGCTCGCGCTCGGCGTGCTGGCGGAGCGGGCCGGCATCCCGGCCGGCGTCGTCAACATCGTCACCGGCCTGCCGACCGAGATCGGCGCCGAGCTCACCGGCAATCTCGGCGTTCGCAAGATCTCCTTCACCGGCTCGACGCGCGTCGGCGCGCTCCTGATGCGACAGGCCTCCGACAGCATCAAGCGGCTCAGCCTGGAGCTCGGCGGCAACGCACCCTTCATCGTCTTCGACGATGCCGATCTCGACCTCGCGATCGACGGCATCCTCGCTTCCAAGTTCCGCAATGGCGGCCAGACCTGCGTCTGCGCCAACCGCATCCTGGTGCAGGACGGCATCTATGACCGCTTCGCCGAGAGGCTTTCGGCCCGCGTCACGGCGATGAAGGTCGGCCCGGGGACCGAGGCCGGCATCGATATCGGCCCGATGATCAATGCCGCGGCGCTGGAGAAGATCGGGCGCCATGTCGATGACGCCCTGGCGAAGGGCGCCAGGCGTCTCGCAAGCGCGGCCGGGATGCCGAACGGCAAGCAATACGCCACGCCGACAGTCCTGGGTGAGGCGACGACCGAGATGCTGCTGGCGAGCGAGGAGACTTTCGGCCCGGTGGCGCCGCTCTTCCGCTTCCGCAGCGAGGCGGAGGCGATCGCCGTCGCCAACGGCACGCCCTTCGGCCTGGCCGCCTATTTCTTCACGCAGGACATGCGCCGCTCCTGGCGCGTCGGCGAGGCGCTGGAATTCGGCATGGTCGGCCTCAATACCGGCGCGATCTCGATGGAAGTCGCCCCCTTCGGCGGCGTCAAGCAGTCCGGCCTCGGCCGCGAGGGCTCGCAGCTCGGCATCGAGGAATATCTCGAGGTCAAGGCCTTCCACATCGGCGGTCTCTGAAAACAGAATGGGCGCCGGGAGTTTCCCGGCGCCTGTTCACGCTGTCGCGACAGTGCGATGCGCTCACTCAATCCGGTCGAGCGCCTTGTAGTAAAGCCCCACCAGCGGCAGGAACCAGGGCTTGCCGAAATGGCCCGGAACCGGCGGCCAGGACAGCCCCTTCAGCGGGTTGCGATCCGGCCGGCCGAGGATCGCATCGGCCATGATCATGCCGAGATGGGTCGACATCTGCGCGCCGTGCCCGGAATAGCCCATCGCGTACCAGACACCGTCTTCGTAGCCGGCGCGCGGATAACGATCCTTGGTCATGTCGACCAGCCCGCCCCAGCAATAGTCGATCTCGACATCCCTGAGCTGCGGGAAAATGCCGGCAAGGCTCGCACGCAGGATGGCTCCGCTCTTTGCATCGGAGGTCTGGTCGGAGGTGGCGGAGAAGCGCGCCCGGCCGCCGAAGATCAGCCGGTTGTCGGGGGCGAGGCGGAAGTAGTTGCCGATGTTCAGCGAGGTCACGGCCGTGCGGTTGCCCGGCATGGTCGCAGCGGCCTCGGCTTCGGTGAGCGGCCGCGTCGCGATCAGGAAGCTCCCGACCGCGATGACGCGCCGGCGAAACCAGGCGAAGGGGCCGGAGGTATAGGCGCCGGTCGCGACCAGCACGTCCCTGGCGGAAACGCTGCCGCGCGGCGTGTCGAGGATATGTCGCCCGGCCTCCTGCCGCCGCCCGGTGACCGGGGCGTCTTCATGGATGACCGCACCATGACGCACCGCGGCGGTGGCAAGCCCGGCGACGAAGCGGCCCATATGCATCATCGCGCTCTTCTTCGAGAGCATCGCGCCATGGAAGCCATCGGAGCCGATTTCGCTCTTGAGCTCGGCCCGGCTCAGCATCGCGGTATCGGGATCGGCCTCGCGATGCAGCACCTCGAAATTGCGGGTGAGCGAGGCGACATGCTCCGGCTTCGAGGCGAGCTTGAGCTTGCCGGCGCGGCGGAAGGCACAGTCGATGCCCTCCTCCGCCACGATCCGCTCGATCGTATCGACCGAGTCGTCGAAGGCCTTGTAGAGCGCGACGGCGCGCTCTGTGCCGAGCGCTTCCTTGGCACCGACGAAGCTGTGGGCGAGGCCGTTGTTGAGATGGCCGCCATTGCGGCCCGAGGCGCCGTAACCGACGCTTCGGGCTTCCAGGACGACGACTTTCGCACCGGCCATGGCCAATTGGCGCGCCGCCGCGAGACCCGTGAAGCCGCCGCCGATCACCGCCACGTCATAGCTGCCCTCGACCGGCCCGGAAACGGCGCCGTCGAAGGGCGCCGCCGTATCATGCCAATAGGACTTGAACTGCATCGCGCCTATGTCCCCTGCCCTTGCCTCAGAGGCCGAAGACGCCGGGCAGGCCGCCGATGTCCTTGATCTCGGTATAGCCGTAATACGGGTTTGCCGGCTCGTGCCCGCGATTGACCCAGACCTTGTTCCTGATGCCGAGATCATGGGCCGTCATCAGATCGTAGCGGAACGAGGACGAGACGTGGCAGACGTCCTCCGGCCCGCAGCCCAGCATGTCGAACATGTACTCGAAGCCCTTCATGCGCGGCTTGTAGGAGCGAGCCTGCTCGGCCGTATAGACGGCATGGAAGGGGGCGCCGAGCCGGGCGACATTGTGCGGAATCTGGTCGTTATCCGCATTGGAGAGAATGACGAGCGGGATTTCCTTCGCCACCTTTGCGAGCCCGGCCGGCACGTCCGCATGCGGGCCCCAGGTCGGCACCTGCTCGTAGATCCAGCGCGCATCCTCGGGGCGGAAGGCGACGCCGTTGCGGCGACAGGCGCGCTCCAGCGAATTATAGACGACCTCCTCATAGGGCTTCCAGTCGCCGAGGATCTCGTCGAGCCGATAGGCCGAGAAATTCGTGATGAAGCGCTGCATGGCCGGCTCGTCCAGCTTGTCGCCATAGAGCGCGCGCGCCGCCTTATCCATCGCGAAATAGATCAGCGTGCCGTGGCAATCGAAGGTGACGAATTTCGGCTTGAAGACAGTCATCCGCGCAAATCCCCTGTGGCGAAACGGTTGTGGCCGTTGCACGGATCATAGACGGGCCTCAAACGGCGCGAGCACCGCATTGCCCGCGGCGGGAAGCACAAACTGCCGTCCGCCCCCGGGGCTGTGGCACAGTGTTGCGCCTCCCCACCGCGGCCGATGTGCCTCGCGAGGCGGCCCCCGCCCCTTTCCGCCTGGCCGTGGCATTCCATGCGGTCGCCGCACGTTCCTACGGCCGAAGATATCGCCTGAGCCCGTTCCTCGGGAGGAACTGCGCCGGCATGCGGCTTATCCATGATGCAACGGATACGAAGCGAAGCAGCATGGACCAGGAAACGATCGATCTCGTCGCGTTCGAGGAACGCCATCTCGACGGCGCCCTTCAGCTCTCGCGCGAAGCGGGCTGGCCTCACCGGCGCGAGGACTGGGCGATGCTGCTCGCGCTCAGCAATGGCTTCGTCATGCTCCAGGGCGAGGTCGTGGTCGGCACCGCCATGATGACCCCGTTTGCCGACGAATCCGCCAGGATCGCCATGGTGATCGTGGCTGCAACGATGCGGGGCCGCGGACTCGGCCGCCGGCTGATGGATGCTGCCTTGCAGGCTTGCGGCGAGCGGGAATGCTGCCTCACGGCGACTGCAGACGGCCTGCCCCTCTACGAGAAGCTAGGTTTCCGCGCGGCTGATGAGATCCGCCAGCATCAGGGGCATCTCCGCGAGGGGACAGCGATCCCGGTCCCGATGCGCGGCATCGCATGGGCGCGTGCCGAGGATTTCGCCACTATTGCCGCCCTCGACCGCCAGGCGCTCGGATTCGATCGCCGCACCCTGCTCCACCTCCTTGCCGAGACCGCGCAGGTCGCGATCCTGCGCGAAGGAGACCGCATCACCGGCTTCGGAGCCTTGCGCCCGTTCGGGCGCGGCGAGGTGATCGGCCCCGTGATCGCGGAGACCGAAACGCAGGCGCAAGCCATTCTGTCGTTCCTGATCAATGCCCGGGCCGGCACCTTCCTGCGGGTCGACACGCCCTTGCCCGCCGGGCTCTCCCCCTGGCTCGCCGCGTGCGGCCTCGCGCATGTCGGCGGCGGCATCGCCATGCGCCGCAACGCGGCAAGCCGACAGCCGATCGGGCCCGCGAAACCCTTCGCTCTCGCCAGTCAGGCGCTCGGATAAGCTGGAGAACCGCCATGTTGAGCAATTCCCTGATCGAACTCGATCGCGAACACTGGATTCATCCGGTCGCCTCCTATCGCGGCCATGAGAAGGCCGGGGTTCGCGTGCTGCGCTCGGCGAAAGGCGCGACCATCACGGATGCCTCCGGCAAGCAGCTCATCGACGGATTCGCCGGGCTGTGGTGCGTGAACGCCGGCTACGGGCATGACAGCATCGTCGAGGCCGCAGCGAACCAGATGCGCGAGCTGGCCTATGCGACGGGCTATTTCGGCCTCGGCTCCGAGCCCGCGATCCGGCTGGCGGCCGAGCTCGCCGAGCGTTCGCCGGGCGATCTCAACCGCGTCTACTTCACGCTCGGGGGCTCGGACGCCATAGACAGCACGGTCCGCTTCATCCGCTACTACCAGCAGGCGCGCGGCAAGCCGCAGAAAGACCAGTTCATCTCGATCGAACAGGGCTATCACGGTTCGTCGACCGTCGGTGCCGGCCTCACCGCCCTGCCCGTCTTCCATGCCGGCTTCAGCGTGCCCTATGACTGGCAGCATAAAATTCCGTCGCATTACACGTACCGCAACCCGGCGGGCTCGGCGCCCGACGCCGTCATCGCCGCGTCGCTGGCGGCGCTCAGGGCCAAGGTCGAGGCGGTGGGCGGCGCCGAGCGGGTCGCAGCCTTCTATTGCGAGCCGATCCAGGGCTCCGGCGGCGTGCTCGTTCCGCCGCCCGGCTGGGTCAAGGCGATGCGCGAGCTCTGCCGCGAGCTCGACATCCTCTTCGTCGCCGACGAGGTCATCACCGGATTCGGGCGCACCGGCCCGCTCTTCGCCTGCGAGGACGAGGACATCGTCCCCGACCTGATGACCGTCGCGAAGGGGCTGACCTCCGGCTATGTGCCGATGGGCGCCGTGCTGATGTCGCAGAAGGTCTACGCGGTCATCGCCGACGGCGCGGGCGCGGCGGCGGTGGGCCATGGCTACACCTATTCGGCCCATCCGGTCAGCGCCGCAGTCGGCCTCGAGGTGCTGCGCCTTTACGACAACGGCCTGCTCGACAATGGCCGCAAGGCCGGTGCGCGTCTGATAGCCGGGCTGGAAAGCCTCGGCGATCATCCCCTCGTCGGCGAGGTGCGCGGCCGCGGCATGCTGGCCGCCGTCGAACTCGTGACCGACAAGGCGAGGAAGACGCCGCTGCCGGCCACTGCCGCGCCGGCCCAGCGCATCTTCGACCGCGCCTGGGACAAGGGTCTGGTGATCCGGGCCTTCGGCAACGGTGTGCTGGGCTACGCGCCGCCGCTGTGCTGCACCGACAGCGAGATCGACGCGATCGTCGAACGGACCCGTGCGACGCTCGACGAGACGCTGGCCGACCCGGATGTGCGCGCCGTGATGGCGTGACCGCCAGGTCCATCACGTCATCGGGAGCGGACGCAGCTTCTCCTCGCGCCCGCTTCCGCAACAGCCGATATTCCGCGAACTCCGCGAATTCGGAATTTTGTGCCGCCCGGTTTTCGACATTCGGTGAATCCGGCGAGCCAGCGGTGGGAAACTCATTCACGGCCGGCGCAGAGCGGCCGGGGAACAGAACGCAACCGTCGCGACCAGCGACCGAGCAACCCCGAGGCGACGCGACCGCGCTCGCCGACGATCACGGATACCCGCGCGCAAAAGCGGGAGAAGCGGAGAAGCGATGGCTAAGGGTTTCGGCGACTTCCGCTACATGACCTTCGACGTCGTGGGCACGCTGATCGATTTCGAGGGCGGCCTTGTCGGCAGCCTCGAAGCCATCGCCCGCGAGGCCGGGGTTCCCTTCGACGGCGGGGAGGCACTGAACCTCTACCGCGCCGCCCGCTATATGCCGGATGTCCAGCACTTCCCCGACGATCTCGTCCGGGTCTACGGCGTGATCGCGCCGAAGCTCGGCCTGCCGGCAGGCGAGAGCCATGCGCGGCGCCTGCGGGACGCCGTCAAGGACTGGCGCCCGTTCCAGGACAGCACTGATGCCCTCGCCCGGCTGGCAAAGCGCTACAAGCTGATCGCGATGACAAATGCCCAGCGCTGGGCTTTCGAGCATTTCTCCCGCGCCCTCGGCAACCCGTTCCATGCCGGCTTCACCGTCGACGACACCGGCACCGAGAAGCCGGACCCGGCCTTCTTCGAGCAGGTCTTCGCCTTCGTCGAGAAGGAGGGCGGCTCGCGCGAGCAGATCCTGCATGTCGCGCAGAGCCAGTACCACGACATCGGAATCTCCCGGAAGCTCGGCCTGACCAATTGCTGGATCCAGCGGCGCCACGCGCAAGCCGGCTATGGCGGCACGATCGAACCTGAACGCTTCACCGAGCCTGACTTCCACTTCACCTCGATGGGCGCGCTCGCCGATGCCGTCGAGAGCCGTCTGGTGGCTTGAAGGAACCCGCAACGAAGAAGACCAACGCCGGCGCAACGGCGCAAATCAGAAGAGGGGAATGAGCATGACCGACAAGATTTCTTCCAGCTGGACGAGCGCCGACGACGCCATCGTCGAGAATGCGATCCGCCGCGGCGCCAGCCGCCGCGACCTCCTGCAGATGCTGATGGCCGGCGGCCTTGCCGCTTCCGCCAGCAGCCTCGTGCTGGCGCGCGCCACCTCCGCGCTCGCCGCCACGCCGGTGAAGGGCGGCAACCTGAAGGCGGCCGGCTGGTCGTCCTCGACCGCCGACACGCTCGACCCCGCCAAGGCTTCGCTGTCGACGGACTATGTCCGCTGCTGCGCCTTCTACAACCGCCTGACCTTCCTGGACGGCGAAGGCAAGCTGCAGATGGAGCTCGCCGACAAGTTCGAGACCAAGGACGCCAAGGTCTGGACCGTCACGCTCAAGAAGGGCGTCACCTTCCATGACGGTAAGCCGCTGACCTCGGCCGACGTCATCTATTCGCTGAAGCGCCATCTCGACCCCGCCGTCGGCTCGAAGTCGAACTCGCTCGCCAAGCAGATGACCGAGTTCAAGGCGGTCGATCCGCTGACCGTCGAGATCACGCTCGCGGCGCCGAACGGCGACCTGCCGACCATCCTGTCGACACACCACTTCATGATCATCGCCGACGGGACCACGAATTTCGCCAAGGCAAACGGCACCGGTGCCTTCACCTGCGAAAGCTTCGAGCCCGGCGTGCGCTCGATCGCCGCCAGGAACAAGAACTACTTCAAGTCCGGCGGGGCGAACCTCGATTCCTTCGAGTTCTTCGCGATCACCGACGACACGGCGCGCGTCAATGCGCTGCTCTCCGGCGATATCCATATGGCCGCCGCGATCAATCCGCGCTCGATGCGCCTGGTCGAGAGCCAGCCGAACGTCGTCTTGTCGAAGACCACGACCGGCAACTACACGAACCTCAACATGCGGCTGGACATGGCGCCCGGCAACAAGGCGGATTTCGTCGCCGGCATGAAGTATCTGCTCAACCGCGAGCAGATCCAGAAATCGGCTTTGCGCGGCCTGGCCGAGATCGCCAACGACCAGCCCGTTCCGCCGATGAACGTCTATCACAACAAGGATCTGAAGCCGAAGGCGTTCGATCCCGAGCGGGCCAAGTCGCTGTTCCAGAAGGCCGGCGTGCTCGGCCAGTCGATCCCGATCGTCGCCTCGGACGCCGCCGGCTCGTCGGTCGACATGGCCGTGCTCGTCCAGCAGGCCGGCAACGCGATCGGCATGAAGTTCGACATCCAGCGCGTTCCCTCGGATGGCTACTGGTCGAACTACTGGCTGAAGGCCCCGGTCCATTTCGGCAACATCAACCCGCGGCCGACGCCGGACATCCTGTTCTCGCTGCTCTACGCCTCCACGGCGCCGTGGAACGAGAGCCAGTACAAGTCCGAGAAGTTCGACAAGATGCTGCTGGAGGCGCGCGGCTCGCTCGACGAGGCCAAGCGCAAGCAGATCTACGGCGAGATGCAGGTGATGGTCGCCGACGAGGCCGGCACCGCGATCCCGGTCTACATCTCGAATGTCGACGCGATCTCGAACAAGCTCAAGGGCCTGCTCCCCAACCCACTCGGCGGCATGATGGGCTACGCCTTCGCCGAGTACGTCTGGCTCGAAGGCTAAAGCCCTTTTTCTCCTGCGGGCCGGGCGCGTGCGTCCGGCCCCCTTTTCGTGTCACACTCCACCTGGAGGTGTCAGCTGCGGGAGCGTCGATGAACCTTCACCTGTTGTCCCTGCTGGGCGGACGGCTGCTCGTCGCGCTGCTGACGCTGCTGATCGTCTCGTTCGTGGTGTTCTGCGCCACCCAGATCCTGCCCGGCGACGTGGCCGAAGTGCTGCTCGGCCAGGCGGCGACGCCGGAGGCCGTTGCAGGGCTTCGCACCGCGATGCATCTCAACGACCCGGCGATCCTGCGCTTCTTCCGCTGGCTCGGTGGAATGCTGACCGGCGATCTCGGCATATCCTACGCCAATAACCGGCCGATCGCGGAGCTCATCGCTGGGCGGCTCGGCAATTCGCTCCAGCTCGCGGCCGCGACCGCCCTCTTCTCGGTGCCGATCGCGCTCGCGCTCGGGATCACCTCCGCCATGCTGCGCGGCACGCTCTATGATCGCTCGGTCACGATGGCGACGATCACGGTGATTTCGGTGCCGGAATTCATGATCGCCACGGCGGGCGTGCTGATTTTCGCCGTCTGGCTGAAATGGCTGCCGGCGCTGTCCTTCGCGCGTGACGTCCACTCCTTCGGCGAGATGCTGCGCATCTATGCGATGCCGGTATTCACGCTGAGCTTCGTCATCTCCGCGCAGATGATCCGGATGTCGCGCGCCGCCGTCGTCGAAACCCTCGACACGCCCTATGTCGAGATGGCGCAGCTCAAGGGTGCCTCCCGCACGCGGGTCGTGCTGCGCCATGCGCTGCCCAACGCGCTCGGCCCGATCGTCAACGCGGTGGCGCTGTCGCTCTCCTATCTGCTCGGCGGCGTCATCATCGTCGAGACGATCTTCAACTATCCCGGCATCGCCAAGCTGATGGTCGATGCCGTGGCGACGCGGGATCTGCCGCTGATCCAGAGCTGCGCCATGATCTTCTGCGTCGTCTACCTGCTGCTGATCACGACGGCGGACGTCATCGCCATCCTGTCGAACCCGAAATTGCGCTGACCATGGCAACCGACGCCACCACCACGACCCTCAAGCCGCGCCGGGCGGGATATCGGTTCAACCTCACGGGCTGGATCAGCCTCGTCATCATCCTCGCCTGGGCTGCGATCGCGATCCTTGCGCCCTACGTGACGCCCTACGGCATCAGTGACATCGTCGACACCGACTATTTCGGCCCGATGAGCCTGCAGTTCCCGCTTGGGACGGACTACCTCGGCCGCGACATGCTCTCGCGCATCCTGTTCGGCGCGCGCTACACCGTCGGCATCTCGCTGGCGGCGACGCTGATCGCCTGCTCGATCGGCGTCACGCTCGGCATGGCCGCTGCCGTCAGCGGCGGCTGGTTCGACACGGTGCTGAGCCGCTTCATCGATGCGCTCAGCTCGATCCCCAGCAAGCTGTTCGCTCTCGTTGCCGTTGCCGGCGTCGGTTCCTCGATCCCCGTCCTGATGCTGATCCTCGGCATCATCTACACGCCCGGCTCCTATCGCTTCGCGCGGGCGCTCGCGGTCAACGTCAACACCACCGATTTCGTCACCGTGGCGCGCATCCGCGGCGAGAAGCTGAGCTACCTGATCCGCGCCGAGATCCTGCCCAACATCATCGGGCCGGTGCTCGCCGATGTCGGCTTGCGCTTCGTCTTCATCGTGCTGCTCTTGTCCGGCCTATCCTTTCTCGGGCTCGGCGTGCAGCCGCCGGAGGCCGACTGGGGCTCGCTAGTACGCGAGAATATCGGCGGCCTGCCCTTCGGTGCGCCGGCTGTGATGGCACCCTCCTTCGCCATCGCCAGCCTGACGATCGCGGTCAACCTGCTGATCGACAACCTGCCGCAGAAAATCCGCGACCGGAGCGAATGATGAGCCCTCTCGTCGAAATCCGGGACCTCAAGGTCGAGGCGACCACCGATGCCGGCCGGCGCGTCGAGATCATCAAGGGCGTGAGCTTCGAGATCGCGCCGGGCGAGATCGTCGCGCTGATCGGAGAGAGCGGCTCGGGCAAGACCACGATCGCACTGACCCTGCTCGGCTATACGCGGACCGGCTGCCGCATTGCCGGCGGCAGCGTCAGCGTCGACGGGCGCGACATGGCCAACCTGCCCGAGAAGGATCGGGCGAAAATCCGCGGCGTCACGGTCTCCTATGTGCCGCAGAGCGCGGCCGCCGCCTTCAATCCGGCGCAGCGGATCATGGACCAGGTGATCGAGATCACCCGCATCCACGAACTGATGCCCCGTGCCGAGGCCGAAGCCAAGGCGGTGGACCTGTTCCGGGCCTTGTCCCTGCCCTCGCCGGAGACGATCGGCACGCGCTACCCGCACCAGGTGTCCGGCGGCCAGCTCCAGCGCCTCTCGGCGGCCATGGCCCTGATCGGCGACCCGAAGGTCGTGATCTTCGACGAGCCGACGACCGCGCTCGACGTCACCACGCAGATCGAGGTCCTGCGCGCCTTCAAATCCGTGATGCGCCAGGGCCGGATGGCCGGCGTCTACGTCTCGCACGACCTGGCGGTCGTCGCCCAGATCGCCGACCGCATCGTCGTGCTGAAGGGCGGCGTCATCCAGGAAATCGGCGCCACGGCCCAGATCCTGTCGGCGCCGGAACATCCATACACCCGGGAACTGCTCGCGGCCTTCGCGCCGCCCGGGCGCGTGCCCGTACAGGTCACAAGTCCGGAAGACGCGGTTCCGCGCCCGGTGATGGAACTCGCATCAGTCAGCGCCGGCTACGGCAAGCTGCAGGCGGACGGAACACCGCTGATCCTGGCGGTCGACAAGGTCAGCTTCAAGCTGGAGCGCGGGCGCAATCTCGGCATCATCGGAGAATCCGGCTGCGGCAAGTCCACGCTTGCGCGCGCGATCGCCGGCATCATCCCGCCCTCCTCCGGCACGATCGCCTTCGACGGCAAGCCGATGGCGCCCCGCGCGCAGGACCGGAGCGCCGATGAATTGCGCAAGCTCCAGATCGTGTTCCAGTCGGCCGATACGGCGCTCAATCCGGCCAAGCCGATCGAGGATATCCTAGGCCGGCCCCTCACCTTCTACCACGGCCTGCGTGGCGCCGCCCGCGACGCGCGCATCGACCGGCTGCTCGAGCTGGTGCATCTGCCCCGCGCCCTGAAGCACCGGCTGCCGAGCGAATTGTCGGGCGGACAGAAGCAGCGCGTGAACCTGGCCCGTGCGCTCGCCGCGGACCCCGAGCTGATTCTCTGCGACGAGATCACCTCCGCGCTCGACACGGTGGTCGCCGCCGCCATCATCGAACTGCTGAAGGACCTGCAGCGCGAGCTCGGCCTGTCCTATCTCTTCATCAGCCACGACCTGACGACGGTGCAGGCGATCTGCGACGAGGTCGCGGTCATGTATCGTGGCGTGAAGGTCGAGCAGCTGCCTGCGGACCAGGTCGGCAGCACCACCGGCCACCCCTATTCGCGCCTGCTGATGTCGTCCGTGCCCAAGCTCGACCCGGCCTGGCTCGACAAGCTCGAACGCGACCCGGAACTCGTCGCGGCCTTCGCGAAGCGCTGAGGCCGCCTCAGGTCGCGACCGTGGCCGTGACCGGAAACAGGCTGGTCAACGGCATATGCGGCTTCACGATCGGCGATTTCAGCACGACGAAGCTGAAATACTTGTCGATGCCGATATCGAGGTCGATCAGCCGCTCCATCAGGGTCTGGTATTCGATGATGCCGCTGGTGACGAACTTCACGAGATAGTCGTAACCACCCGAGACCAGATGGCATTCGATCACCTGATCGAGCTTCTCGATGGCGGCCAGGAAGCGGGCGAAGTCGATCTGCCGGTGGTTCTTCAGTGTCACCTCGGTGAAGACGGTCAGGGTCTGGCCGAGCTTGCCGACGTTGATGCGGGCGGAATAGCCGGTGATGTAGCCGTCCTGCTGCAGTTTCTTGACGCGCATCAGGCAGGGGCTCGGCGACAGATTCACCAGCTCGGCCAGCTCGACATTGGTGATCCGGCCGTTCTTCTGCAGCTCGTAGAGGATCTTGATATCGATCTGGTCAAGCTTCATGCGGGCCTCGTCGGGCTTGGCGCTGCCGGGGCGGCGCGCCCGCCGGCTCTTCGACGGACCATGCCGCAAACCGGCACATGCGGCAATCCGGCAGCAGATAATGCCGCGCTTAAAAAACAGGCGCGCAGGGGGCTTGCCCGATATTCATCGCGAAATCAGGCGATCAAAGCGAAGGAAATGCCGTGCGGGTGCGATCTGCGGTGCACGGACAGTTTCGCCGCCGGTTAGTCTCCTGGCAAGGAGACCGTGATGCCGGCGCCACTGTTCGAGATCGAGACCAGCCCCGCTTTGCCCGAGAGTGCCGATGTCGTCGTGATCGGCGGCGGCATCGTCGGCACCTGCGCCGCCTATTATCTCGCACGGCGCGGCGTGAAGGTCGCGCTCATCGAGAAGGGCCGGATCGGCGCCGAGCAGTCGAGCCGCAACTGGGGCTGGTGCCGGCAGCAGAACCGCGACGCGCGCGAACTGCCGATGGCGACCGAAAGCCTGACGCTCTGGGATCGTTTCGCCGGGGAGATCGGAGAGGATCTCGGCTTCCGTCGCTGCGGCCTGCTCTATCTGAGCGATGACGACGCACAGCTCGCCAGCTGGGCGAAATGGCGCGATTTCGCCCGCGGCGAGGGTGTCGTCACCAACATGCTCTCGCCGGAGGAAGCCTCGAACCGCGGCAGCGCGACCGGGAAGCGCTGGAAGGGCGGCGTGTTCTCGCCGACGGATGGCACGGCCGATCCTGCCCGGGCCGCACCGGTGATCGCGCGCGGCATCCTCAAGTCCGGCGGGACCGTGCATCAGTTCTGCGCGGCGCGGGGCATCGAGACGGCGGGCGGTCGCGTCTCGGGCGTCGTGACGGAGAAGGGCACGATCCGCACAACGACCGTGATCCACGCTGGCGGTGCCTGGGCGTCCTCATTCCTCAACCAACTCGGCATCCGCTTCCCCCAATCCTCTGTCAGATCGTCGATTCTATCCGTAGCCCCCGGCGCAACCGGCCTGCCGGACGCTCTGCATACGGCCGCGGTCTCGGTGACCCGGCGCAGCGATGGCGGCTACACGCTGGCGATCAGCGGCGGGGCCCGCGTCGACCCGACGCCTCAGCAATTGCGCTTCGCCCGCCAGTTCGTGCCGATGTTCCTGCGGCGCTGGCGCAACCTCGCCATCGGCGGGCTGGACGGCTGGAAGGCCGGCCACGAGACGCTCGGTCGCTGGAAGCTCGACGCGCCGACGCCGATGGAGGCCAACCGCATCCTCGATCCGACGCCCGATCCGCGCCAGATCGCCGAAACCCATGCGCGGGCGCAGCGTCTGCTGCCCGCCCTGAAGGCCGTGCCGGTCGCGGCGCGCTGGGCGGGCTATATCGACTCGACGCCGGACGGCGTGCCGGCCATCGGAGAGCTCACGGGCCTGCCGGGCTTCATCCTCGCAGCCGGGTTCAGCGGCCACGGCTTCGGCATCGGTCCCGGCGCCGGTCACATGATCGCGGATATCGTGACCGGTGCGAAGCCGATCGTCGATCCGGCGCCCTATCGGCCGGAGCGACTGGAGGGCTCGGCCTTCGGCAAGGTGGCCGAGTTCTAGACCGGCGGAACGGTACACGCCCGGATCGCATAAGCCCGGCTTATGGGCCCGGAAAAAATCCGTCTTTTCGCTCGCTGCGCCGGGCACGGATGCTGCATGGGCCAGTTCGGAAAGACGAGCGAATTCGAAGCAAAAAGGGGAATGGGATGATCGGGTTCAGGACAACGGTCGCGGCGCTCGCCATGATGGCCGCCGCGGCGACCGCCCAGGCACAGACGGTCTACAAGGTCGGTTCGACGCCGACGGGCACGCCGTTCACCTTCCTCGACGCCAAGACGAACACCATCCAGGGGATGATGGTCGACGTGATCGAGGAGATCGGCAAGGACGCCGGCTTCAAGGTCGAGATCCAGCCGATGCAGTTCTCGACCCTGATCGCCTCGCTGACCTCCGGCAAGATCGATATCATTTCCGCCGCCATGTACGGCTCGCCGGAGCGTGCCAAGGTCGTCGACTTCAGCGAGGACGTCTACGCCTATGGCGAGGGTCTCGTGGTCAAGTCGGACGACTCCAAGGATTATGCCGGCTTCGCGGATCTCAAGGGCAAGAAGGTCGGCGGCCAGATCGGCACGCGCTATATCGACGCCCTCAAGGCCTCGGGCGCGCCAGCCGAGGTCGGCGCCTATGACAGCCTGCCCGACATCCTGCGCGACGTCTCCAACGGCCGGCTCGATGCCGGCATCGGCGACTATCCGATCCTGGCCTACAACCTTGCGCAAGGGCGCTTCCCGCAACTGCGGCTGGTCAAGTCCTACAAGCCCTCGGTGCCGGGACCGATCAACATCGCCGTCAAGCAGGGCAATGCCGAGCTGCTGGGGAAGATCAACACCAGCCTCGCGAACATGAAGAAGGACGGCCGCTTCGAGACGATCCTGAAAAAGTGGGGTCTCTGAGCGCGCGCCATCGATCCAGTCATGACGCATTTTCTCAGCCAGGTTCCGACATACCTGCCGATCCTGATGCAGGGCGTCTACCTCACGCTGCTGGTCACGCTCGGCGCCTTCGTCCTCGCGACGGCGCTGGGCCTGGTCTGGGCCTTCATGCGGGTGAGCGGCATCGCGCCGCTCGCCTGGACGGCGCGCACGATCATCGTCATCGTGCGCGGCATCCCGGGTATCGTCACCCTCTTCTACATCTACTTCGTGCTGCCGGATCTCGGCCTGTCGCTGACGGCCGTCCAGGCCGCCATCATCGGCCTCGGCATCGCCTATTCGCCTTATATGGCCGAAGTCTTCCGCTCCGGCATCGAGGCGATCGACCGCGGCCAGACGGAAGCAGCGCTTTCGATCGGCATGGGCTGGGGCCTGCTGATGCGGCGCGTCGTCCTGCCCCAGGCGATCCGCGTGGCGCTCCCGCCCTATGGCAGCACCATGGTCATGCTGCTCAAGGATTCCTCGCTCGCCTCGACGATCACCGTCGCGGAGCTCTCTCTGCAGGGCAAGCTGCTGGCATCCTCCACCTTCGAGAACACCACGATCTTCACGATGGTCGCCCTGATCTACCTCGCGATGAGCCTGCCGCTCACCGCCTTCAACGGCTGGCTCGAACGCCGCCTGAGGCAGGCCCGATGAGCATCATTGAACTGCGCAACATCAGAAAATCCTTCGGCACGGTCGAGGTCATCCACGATGTCTCCTTCTCGGTCGAGAAGGGCGAGGTGGTCTGCATCATCGGACCGTCCGGCTCCGGCAAGTCGACCCTCCTGCGCTGCATCAACGGCCTCGAGACCTATCAGGGCGGCTCGATCGCGGTACACGGGCAACGGGTCGACACAGGATCCTCCGCCATCCGGCAGTTGCGGACCCGCGTCGCCATGGTGTTCCAGCGCTTCAACCTGTTTCCACACCGGACAGCACTGGAAAATGTCGCGGAAGGCCCGATCTTCGTGAAGAAGGAGCCGCGCGAGGAGGTGCTGAAGCGCTCGCGGGATCTGCTCACCCGTGTCGGGCTCGGCGCCAAGATCGACGCCTATCCCGCCCAGCTCTCCGGCGGCCAGCAGCAGCGCGTCGCGATCGCGCGTGCGCTCGGCATGAAGCCCGACGCGATCCTGTTCGACGAGCCGACATCGGCGCTCGATCCGGAGCTCGTCGGCGAGGTCCTCGCCGTCATGCGGTCGCTCGCCGACGAAGGCATGACGATGGTCGTCGTCACCCATGAGATGGGCTTTGCCCGCGAGGTCGCCGACCGCGTGCTGTTCCTCGATGGTGGCGTCCTCGTCGAAGAAGGGCCGCCCGACGAAGTTCTAAGCCGTCCGCAGAACCCGCGTACGCAGGATTTCCTGCGGCGCATCCTGCCTTCGTGAGGACATACGCATGGCTCGCCTGACCGGCCCGTTCTTCAGCGATGATGCGGTCGACACACCCTATTGGTGGGATGCTGCGAAACCGGCAGCCCCGGCAGCGACCGAACTGCCGGCGCAGAGCGAAGTCGTGATCGTGGGGGCCGGCTTCACCGGGCTCAACGCCGCGCTGACGCTGGCCCGGGCCGGCAAGCAGGTCACCGTGCTGGATGCGGAAGCGCCCGGCTGGGGCGCCTCCTCCCGCAATGGCGGCATGCTCGGCCCGGGCTGGGCCACCTTCGACACCGCGATGGCCTATGGGCCGGACAAGGCGCGTGCCATCGTCGAGGAAAGCTTCCTCGCCCTTCAGCACGTCAAGGATGTGGTGGCCCGCGAAGCCATCGCCTGCGATCTCGCGGTGGTCGGCTATTTCCGGGGCGCGATGACGCCGCGCCTCTATGAGGCGATGGGGCGCAATCTCGACCGCATCCGGCAGGTCATGCCCTGCGATGCCTACCTGGTCCCGCGCGCCGAGCAGCAGGGCGAAATCGGAACCGAGCTCTACCATGGCGGCCTCGCCATGCCCGGTTATGCCGGCTTGCACCCGGCCCGCTATGTCGCCGGCCTTGCCGAGGCTGCACGCCGCCTCGGCGTGCAGATCATCGGCGGCGCCCGCGTCACGGCCATTGCGTCGCAGGCCGGTGGGTTCAGCCTCTCCGTCGGGAAGCGGACGATCACGGCGAAGCAGCTCCTCGTCGCGACCAACGGCTATACCGGAGCGCTCCTGCCCTTCCTGCAACGGCGGATCATTCCGATCCGCAGCGCGCTGATCGCGACCGGACAGCTCCCGGCCGAGGTGATGGATCGCCTCATGCCGAAGCGGCGCATGCTGGCGGGCAGCCAGCGCGTCGTGACCTATTACCGCCCCTCGCCCGACGGGACCCGGATTCTCTTCGGCGGGCGCGTGCTCAAGGTGACCGGCGAGGATGTCGGCCACGCCAATGCTACCCATTTGCGCAAGCAGATGCTGCAGGTCTTCCCCGAGCTGGAACGGACGCCGATCACGCATTACTGGCACGGTCAGACCGGCTTCACCTTCGACAAGCTGCCCCATCTCGGCGAGCAGGACGGCGTCTTCTACGCCTGCGGCTACAATGGCACCGGCATCGCGCGGGCGAGCTGGTTCGGCCACAGGATCGCCCAGCGCATGCTCGGCAGCACGGACGCACCCAGCGCCTATGCCGACCTGCCCTTCCGCAGCCGGCCGCTCTATTACGGCAAGCCCTGGTTCCTGCCGCTCGCCGTGCTCTTCTACGAAATGCGCGATCGCTGGGACCAGCGATAGATCGGGGAGAACGCCCAGCGGCGGTTGAGACTGGACATCCGCCTCGACGGCGGCGATGTCTGCGCTATCGCCGTTGATGGGACGACAGATGCGGGCGCGCCAACTCGAAGTCTTCTGCACGCTGATGCGCTGCGGCACGGTGACCGGCGCGGCCGCGATGCTGAACATCTCGCAGCCGGCGCTGAGCCAGATCCTGCTCCATGCCGAGGACCAGCTCGGCTTCAAGCTGTTCAACCGCGTGCGCGGCCGGCTGGTGCCGACGCAGGAGGCCGAGGAGCTCTACTCCCAGGCCGAGCACATCTTCGGCGAGCTCGATGCGCTCAGGCGCCGGACGATCGACATGCGGCACGGCCGCACCGGCCTCGTCCGGCTCGCCGCCTCGGCGCCGCCCTCCATGTCGATCGTGCCGCGCGCCCTGACCGCCTTCAGGGAGGAGCATCCCGAGATCGTGGTGCGCTCGCTGATCGCCTCGCAGACGGCCATCGTCGAGATGCTGCGCAATGGCGAGGTGTCGCTCGGCATCGCCATGAACAACCTGCCGCATGCCGGCATCCACGCCGAGACGGTGGGGCGCGCCACGCTGGTCTGCGTCGTCTCGTCCGAGCATCGGCTGGCGGGGCTGGACTGCGTCCGTTTCGCCGATATCAGCGACGAGACCCTGATCTCCTATCGCGCTGACACCTTGCCGGGCCGGCTGCTGGCCGCCTCGGCGGAAGCCGAGGATTTCGCCTATGCACCGGCGATCGAGATCGATCTGTCGATCACGGCCCTGCCCTATGTGCGCGACGGGCTGGGCATCGCCATCGTCGACAGCCTCCTGCCCTGGGAGCAGTTCAACGGCGTCGTGACCCGGCCGTTCGAGCCCCGGATCGAGGTACCGATCGCGATCCTGACCAGCAATGACCGGCCGCTTTCGGCCAGCCATGAATTGATGCGCGATTGCCTGCGCGCCGCCTGCCGGGACCTCGGCCGGCCCGGCAACGCCTGAATACGCCGCTCTACCCCTCGACAACCGCATCCTGAAGCAAGGCTGCGACCGGAACCGGCCTCACCGGGGCCTGGCCGCGCAGCCGGCCCGCCGCTGCGACACAACCATGGCCCGCGCTGTCGGCGACGATCTCCGCCGCGGCGATCTCGCAATAGCGTCCCTGGCAGCGCCCCATGCCGACACGCCCCAGCGATTTCGCGCGATTGACCTCGCCGCCGCCGAAATCGACGGTCTTGCGCAATTCGCCGGCCGTCACGCCTTCGCACCGGCAGATCACCGTCTGATCAGGCAATCCCGCCGCCGTCTCGGCCGGCCAGGGAAAGGCCTCGGCGACGCCGCGTGCGAAGCGGCTCAATCGCGAGAGACGGCGCCTGTCGCCCGCCATGTCCGGTGCCGGCAAGCCAAGGTCCTGCAAGCATGCCGCGGCGGCCAGGCGGCCGGCGACCTCAGCCCCGTCGGCGCCGAGAATCCGGAGGCCGTCACCGGCAAGATAGATGCCCGGTATCGCCCGGCCGACCGCATCGGCCTTCGGCATCCATTGCCGCCAGGTTTCGTCATAGGCGAAATCGCAACCCGCCAGGTCCGCGAGGCGGGTCTCCGCCCGCAGATGCCAGCCCAGGCCGACCGCATCGCAGGCCGTGCGCTGCTCCCGGCCACGTGCGTCGCGCCAGAGCAAGGCAACCGGGCCGCGCTCATCGGCCTCGATACGCTCCAGTTGGACACCGGCATGGTAGAGCCCGGCAAGGCGCCGGCGCATCATCAACCCGCGCAAGGCAAAGAGCGGCCTCGCCGACAGACCGGGAAAGCCGCGCAACTGCCGGCGAATGGGCGCCGTGTCCAGCACCGCCGCGATCCCTGCCCCGGCCTTCAGCAACTGCACCGCGAGCAGGGTCAAGAGCGGCCCCGACCCCGCCAGAACGAGGCGCCGCCCCAGCGCCGCCCCTTGCGCCTTCAAGGCGATCTGCATCGCGCCGAGCCCGTAGACGCCCGCATTCTCCCAGCCCGGCACGGGCATGACGCGATCCATCGCTCCGGTCGCGAGGATCAGCCGATCATAGGCGATCCAGCGCGAACCCGCCCCGTCGAGCACCTGCAACCGCCCGTCCGCGATGGCGACGACGGAGCTGCGGGGATGATGAGCGAGGCGGCCTGCCGCCGCCATGGCGTCGAAGGTCTCGTGCAGCGCGACCGCCTTCGCGGCCTCCGAGCCGTAGAGGGTCTCGGGCGGGCGCGTGAAGCCTTGCGGCGGCCTGCGATAGATCTGGCCGCCCGCCCGCTCGCCCTCGTCGATGACAACGGGCTTCAGGCCTGCGGCGACCAATGTCTCAGCGGCGCGGATGCCGGCAGGTCCCGCGCCGACGACGACCACGCGCAGTTCGTCGGGACCGCTCACGGCCAATCGCCGGGAATGTCGGACAGGAGGCGCATGCCTTCAACCAGAGGCGTCGAGCAGGCCCGCAGCCGCGGCCCATCCTCCTGCCAGATCCAGCAATCCTGGCAGGCGCCCATCAGGCAGAAGCCGGCGCGAGGCTCCGGGCCGAACTCGGAACGGCGCAAAGCCGGCGCAACCGAGAGCACCGCGCTGAGCACGGTGTCGCCCGCCAGGGCGCGATGCTCGCTGCCGTCGAGGACGAAGCGCAGCGGCGCGCGATCCATCTCCGTCAGCCGAACCAGCCGCCCCATCGCCTTTCCTGCAGCCATGGTTATTCCGCAGCCTCGGCATAGGATAGCCGAGGCTGCGGCATCTCGGGAAACCGGACCCTGGCTGCGGCAAAGGCCTCATCCACACCCTGGGCACCGACCCTGCCGGTCATGCGACGGAAGATCTCGGTCTTGGCGAAGAAGCGCCAATGGGTCGGCAGGCCGGCGAGGATCGCCGTCAGCCTGTCATAGGCGCCGGGCGTCCATTGCGCCTCGTAGCCCTCGCGCTCCGGGCCGAAGTGGAAATGGCCGGATACCGGCGAGCGGTCGGCGCGCCTTGCCTTCGTCGCTTCCTCGTCCAGGACTTCGCCTTGCATGACGACGCCGTAATCCCGCTCCGCCGCTTCCGGCGAGACATAGCCACGCACGACATCCTCCGCGACGCGCCAGGCCTCGCGGTCGAACGGGTGCCCCCGGCCACCGCCGCCGGCCGAGCGGATTTCCAGCACGTCGCCGGGCTGGAGGACGGCGGTATCGATATTGCCGAGCCGCCGCGCTTCCGGCTGCCCCGGGTTGACCACCATGTCGGAGAGGCCCGCGGCCTTTCCGCCCAGCACGCCCCAAGGCCGGAAGAAGCTGCGGTCCCGGTTGCGGGCGGTGATGCGGCTGTCGGGCGCGAACACGCGGAACGCCATTTCGGTGGCAAGGCCACCGCGCCAGCGCCCGGCGCCGCCGCTGTCCTGCGCCAGCCCGTATTTGACGAATTCCACCGGCGTCTCGGTCTCGGTGATCTCGATCGGCGTGTTCTTGAGGTAGGCCGCGTCGGCGCCCGAACCGTTGGTGCCGTCGCGATGGGGCATGCCGCCGCCGCCGCCCACCACCGGGTTGACCGCGGCGATGACGGTCCGGCTGGTGCGCTCGTCGGTGGTCATCACGTTGACGATGCAATTGTTGCCGGCGGGCGCGGCCGGCAGCCGTTCCGGCACAGCCTGGGAGAACGCCCCGAAGATCACCGAGCGCAAACGCGCACAGGTGAGCGAGCGCATGCCGACCGCCGCCGGGAAGACCGGGTTCAGGACCGTCCCCTCGGGCGCAATGCAGGTGAAGGGGCGCGTCAGCCCGGTATTGAGCAGGATCTTCGGGTTCAGCGTGTAGAGCACGTAGTAGACCCCGACCAGCAGGATCGTATGCCGGGGATTGCCGCCGCTCGGCACGTTGAGCGAGGAGCCGAGTTGCGGATCGGAGCCGGTGAAGTCCAGTACCGCCTCGTCGCCGCGGATGGTGAGCTTGAGCTTCAGGCGGCAGGGATTGGCCTCGACCGAGTCCTCGTCGGCATAGTCGGCGAACTCCCAGGTGCCGTCCGGCATGCCGCGCAGCACCTCGCGCGCCTGCGCCTCGGCGTGGTCGAGCAGCGCGTCGACGCCTTCAAGGAAAGCATCACGGCCGAACTTCTCGATCATCGCCAGCACCTTGCGCTCGCCGGTGTTGAGCGCGCCGACCAGTGCCTTGATGTCGCCGATGTTGAGGTCCGGCTTGCGCACATTGGTCGTCATGATCCTGAGGATCTGCTCGTCGAAGACGCCTTCGTTGACGAGCTTCATCGGCGGGAAGCGGATGCCCTCCTGATGGATCTCGGTCAGCGCCCGCGAGAGCGAGGCGGGCACCGCGCCGCCCATATCGGTGTTGTGGATGTGGCCGCCGGTCCAGGCGACGATCTCGCCCCCGTGGAAGACCGGCTTCCAGAGATGGGTGTCGGGTGCGTGGGTGGCGACGAAGCAGGAATAGGGATCGTTGGTGAAGGCGACGTCGCCCGGCTTGTAATCGTCGACCATCGCCAGTGCTGGCGCCCAGGACAGCCCGGGGTACCAGGTCGCGCCCAGCTCCATCGGCACGGCGAAGGTGTCGCCGCGCCGGCTGATCAACATCACCGTGAAATCCTCCGTCTCCTTGACGAAGGCGGAATGGGCCGTGCGATGCAGCGTATGCGCCATGTTCTCGGCGGCGGCGCGCGCATGATTGGCGAGCACCTGAAGCTTCATCCGGTCGAACATCGGCATCACTCCGCGAAGGTCAGGTGCAGGTTGAGATGGCTGTCGATCCGCGCCGTGGCTCCGGCGGGGATGGCGACGGTGGTATCCTCCTGCGCGACGACGGCCGGCCCGGCGAAACGGCTGCCGGGTTTCAAGTCGGCCCGGCGATAAAGGCCGACAGCCCTCCGGGCGCCGCCGGTATGGATCGTCAGCTCGCGCTCCGGTACGGCGACCGCATCGACCGCCTCGGCCTCCGGGAAAGCGAGAGCCGGGCCGGCGCCGATGGCCGAGAGGCGCAGGTTCACGATCTCGACGCGCCCATCCGGATCGTCGAAATCGTAGATGCGCGCATGCGTGCGATGGAACTCGGCGGCAATTGCCGCCGGGTCGCCGGCCTCCAGCCAGGCTGGCAGCAAGGGGACCTCGATCTCGTAGCTCTGGCCGACATAGCGCATATCCGCCGAAAACCTGAGATCGGCGGGGCCGGCATGCCCCTGGGCCGCCAGCCAGTTGCGCCCATCCTGGATCATCACGGCCGCTGCCGCCTTCAGTTGCGGCAAAACCGCAGCCGAGAGTTCGGCGAAAAGCGTGCGGACGAAATCGCCGCGCAGATCGGCGACGAGGCCGCCCAGCGCGGAGACGACGCCCGGCCGGCGCGGCGCCAGCAACCTGTTCATGCCGAGCTCGCGTGCGAGGAAGGCACCGAGCATCGGGCCGCCGCCGCCGAAGGGCATCAGGGTGAAATCCTTCAGGTCGACGCCAGCCCGCGAGGACAGCTTCTCGACCTCGACGAACATCTCGGAAACGGCGATGTCGAGGATCGCCTGCGCCGTGTCCTCCAGCGGCCGCCCGAGCTTTTCGGCCAGCCGCCCGACGGCAGCGCGGGCGAGGCCGGCATCCATCTTCAACTGGCCATAGGCCATCTCGCTATGGCCGAGCCAGCCGCAGACCACCATCGCGTCGGTGACGGTCGCCTGCTCGCCGCCGCGGCCATAGCAGGCCGGCCCCGGCGTCGAACCGGCCGATTCCGGCCCGACGCGCAGCACGCCCTGTCCGTCGACCGAGGCGATCGAGCCGCCACCGATGCCGATCGAGCTCACCGAGACGGAGGGGATATAGAGCGGGAACTCGCCGATCATCTCGCCGGTGCCGTATTGGGGCTCGCCGTCGATGATCAGGGCGAAATCGGCCGAGGTGCCGCCGATATCGAGCGTCAGGACCCGCTTCTCTCCGGCCTGTCGCGCGAACCAGGTCGCCCCGATGACGCCCGAGGCGGTGCCCGAGAGCAGCATGGAGACGCAGGCGCGCTTGCCCTCGCCAGCGTTCATCACCCCGCCATTCGACTTGGTCAGGAGCGCGCGGGCCGGCACGCCACGATCCGCGAGCCGCTGTTCCAGCGCCGTCAGGTAGCCGGCGATGCGGGGGTGCACATAGGCGTTGAGAATCGCCGTCGTCGTCCGCTCGTATTCGCGGATGACCGGCCAGACCTCGGCCGAGGTGAAGACGAAGAGTTCCGGAGCCAGCCGGGCGATCTCGGCCTTGACCGCCTCCTCCTGCGCGCCGTCGCGCCAGGCGTGCAGGAAGGCGATGACGATGCCGACGGCGCCCCGCGCCTTCGCCGAAGCGACAGCGGCTGCGACCTCGTCGAGATCGGGCCTGACCGTCTCGCGCCCGTCAGAGCGCATGCGCGCCGGGATGCCGAACACCCTGTCGCGGGTGATGAGCTGCTCCGGGCGGCAGCAGAACAGCGAATAGGTCTCGGGCATGCGCAGCCGGGCGAGCTCGATCACATCCTCGAAGCCGGCGTTGGTGAAGAGCGCAAGCGGCGCCCCCTTGCGCTGGATGATGGTGTTGACGCCGACCGTCGTGCCGTGGACGAAGCGGGTGACGGCGCGGGGATCGAGACCCTCGCGCTCGGTCAGCAGCGAGAGGCCGGTCATCAGCTCCGCGCCGGGATCGTCCGGCGTCGTCAGCACCTTCAGCGACGCGACCTGGCCCGAATGCGTTTCGAGCGCGCAGAAATCGATGAAGGTGCCGCCGATATCGACACCGACCTTCCAGTCCGCACTCGGCACAGTTCCGCCGTCCATGTCCGCTCCTCTTGCTGGCGGCCGGAAGCTGACATGGAAGCGGCGGCGTGGTCCAAGAGACATGCGGGGCAGGACCATAGGTTGGACTTATGACCTGCCGGCCATCGCGTCTTTGACGGTTCCGTGCGCCCGCGTCAGGTTCGGTGGCGTGGACATTGCCGCCTTTGCGGCAAGAGGCTGGACATGGATGTGATCGTGCTCGGCGGCGGCCTGATGGGGACTGCCGCAACCTTCTTCCTGAGACGGCGCGGCCTGAAGGTCACGCTGATCGAACGCAACCGTGTCGGAACGGGCGCCACCGTCGCCTCCTTCGGCAATATCCGCCGGACCGGCCGGCATCTCACGCAATTGCCGCTGGCGCATCGCTCCCGCACACTCTGGGGCGAGGCGGAGCGCCTGCTCGGCCGCGACGTCGAATTCCGCTCCACCGGCCATCTCCGGCTAGTCTTCGAGGAGGACGCGCTGGTGGACATGCGCGCCTATGCCGATGCCGCACGGCCCTGGGGGCTCGAGCTGGAGGAACTCGGTGCCAACGAGATCCGCGCGCGCTTTCCCGGTCTCGGCCCCGGAGCGATCGCGGCTTCCTTTTCCCCGCATGACGGCTCCGGCAATCCGCGCCTGATCGCGCCGGCCTTCGCCGATGCGGCGCGGCGGCTCGGTGCGGAGATCGTCGAGGACTGCGAGGTCGGCCGCATCGAGAAGACGGAAACCGGTTTCCGCGTTTCCACGTCGAAGGGCGTGTTCGAGGCCGGCAAGCTGCTCAACACCGCCGGTGCCTGGGGCATGCAGATCGCCGCGCAATTCGGCGAGCCGGTTCCCCTCACCCCGCGCGGGCCGCAGATGGGCGTCACCGAGCCCCTGCCCCATCGCATCCTGCCGGTCGTCGGCATCTGGACCCGTCGCCACGGAACCGACGCCTATTTCCGGCAGGTCGAGCGCGGCAACATCGTCTTCGGCGGTGCAGCCGAGCGCGTCGATGTCAATCTCGATCCCGGCCATGCCAGGGCCGATCCGGCGCGGCTGCCGGCGCAGCTTCGCGCGCTCAGGCAATTGCTGCCGGCCCTGGAGAAAGTCTCGGTGATCCGCACCTGGTCGGGCTGCGAAGGCTATCTCGCCGACATGCTGCCGGTCATGGGTCCATCGGACACGACGCCGGGCCTGTTCCACGCCTTCGGCTTCAGCGGGCACGGCTTCCAGCTCGGTCCGGGCGTCGGCGACACGATGGCCGAATTGATCGCGACGGGCACCACGGAGATCCCGCTCCACGACTTCCGGATCGAGCGCTTCGCCAAGGCGGAAAGCGGCCGCAGCCCCGCCGCGGCTTGATCCTGACGACCGCTCAGAGCTTCGAGCAGAGCCGATAGGCCTCGTAGATCGCGGAATAGAGGTCCCGGCTCGAGACCGCGTCGCCGATGCGGTGCAGGAGGAAGCCTCCCGGCGCAGGAGCGGCCGCCTCCGCGCTGCCGAGCATGAAGGCGATATCGGTCACTCCGTCATTGGCGGAAAGATGCCGCAGGTCGTGATAGATCTCGGCGGCCGGCAGCGTGCCGTATTCGACGACGACCTGGCTGGCCTCGACCTGGGTTTCCGCGCCGGTCAACTCGTTGCGGAACGTGGCCTGCAGCGCGTTGCCGCGGCGCTCGACCTTCTCCAGCCTGACATCGACGAGCGAGCGGATGCCGAGTTCGGCGAAGCGCTTCCGGAAGCTCGACTTGTCGATATAGGACATCTCTACGGCTAGTGCGTCGTCGGGCGTCGCGATGCAGACGGCCTTGCCCTGCCGGGCGAGCTGTAGCGCACAGGACGCCGCCGCCTGCCGGCCGGTGCCGTCATAGACGAGCACGTCGGCCTTGCCCGGCACCGTGCCGGTCAGCACATCCCAGACGCTGTCGCAGAGGTCCGAACCTTCGAACCAGTCGGTATCGGGAATGCCGCCGGTGGCGACGATCACGAGATCCGGCATCTCGGCGCGAACCGCATCGGCCTCGGCATAGCAATTCGTCCGGACATCGACGCCGAGCCGTTCCAGCTCGGCGATGCGCCAATCGACGATGCCGATCAGGTCGCGGCGCTCCTCGGCAGCCGTGGCGACGAGCAACTGCCCGCCGAGCTTCGCCCCAGCCTCGAACAGCACGACCGAATGCCCCCGCTCGGCGCAGACACGCGCGGCTTCGAGCCCGGCCGGTCCGCCGCCGACCACCACGGCCTTCAGCCGGCGCGAGGTCGGCGCGACCTCATGGCCGAGCACGGTTTCGCGACCGCTGGCGGCGTTATGGATACAGTTGACCTTCTTGTAGAGGCAGTACGAGGCGCCAACGCAGGGCCTGATGCGCTCCTCCTCCCCGCGCCTGATCTTGTTGACCAGATGCGGGTCGGCGATATGGGCACGGGTCATGCCGACGAGGTCGACGACCCCCTCGCGGATCGTATGGCGCGCGGTCGCCACGTCGCGGATGCCGCCGGCATGGATCAAGGGCAGCTTCGTCTCGCGGCGGAACTGCGCCACCGAAGCGAGATAGGGCGCGTTTCGCTGGAATAGGCCGGGCATGTTGTCCTCGGCCAGCGCGAGGTCGGTATCCATGCGGCCATAGATGCAGTTGAAATAATCGATATGGCCTTCGCGTTCGAAGATCCGGGCAAGCTCGAGGCAATCGTCGAAATCCGAACCGTCTGCGACGCCCTCGTCGATCACGAAGCGGATGCCGACGATCGCCTCGTCGCCAACGCGCTTGCGGATCGCCTCGTGGACCATGAGCCCGAAGCGCGCCCGGTTCTCGGCCGAGCCGCCGAAACCATCCGCGCGCTTGTTGGTGCGCGGCGAGAGGAACTGGCCGATCAGATGGCCTCCGGTCACGGTCTCGACGCCGTCGAGCCCGCCCTGCAGGCAGCGCAGCGCCGCATCGGCATAGTCCCGGATGATCCGCGCGATATCCGCGTCGTCCATCTCCTTGGGGAAATTGCGGTTGCGCGTTTCCCTGACGCGCGAAGGCGCCAGCACCGGAAGCCAGTTCCAGCCATAGGAGGTGGCGCGGCGACCGAGATGCGACACCTGGCACATCACGGCGGCGCCATGGCCGTGAATGCGCTCGGACAGCGCCGCCAGATGCGGAATGATGCGGTCACTGGAGAGATCGAGCTGGCCGCCACCCCAGCTGGAATCCGGCGAGGTCATGGCGGAGCCGCCGATCATCGTCATGGCGAGGCCGCCGCGGGCCTTTTCCTCGTGATAGCGCTGATAGCGTTCGAGCGGCAGGCCGCCTTCGTCCAGCATCGAGGCATGGCTGGTGCTGACGATGCGGTTGCGCAGCCGGAGGCTCTTGATCGCGAAGGGTTGAAGCAGGGGGTCGCCGGCGACAGCCGAACGACGATCTGCTGTGACGATGGCCTCGTTCACCGAATGATCCCTCTGTGGCCGAACCAGTATTGGTACAACGCCACCCCGCGGCCTCGACGATGCAGGAGGCGCCGGCCCGATCCCGGGCCCGTCGACGCCGATGATGACGATGTTCCTGGAACAGGAACAGATTGAAAAAGCCTGGGAGAAGCATACGCTCAGCGTATGGCTCAACTGTCCCGTCTCGTCCCGTCCGCACGCGGGCTTCTGGTATTCGAAGCCGCGGCCCGGACCGGCAGCTTCACCGCCGCGGCAGCGGAATTCAACGTCAGCCAGCCTTCCGCCAGCCGCAGCGTCGCGGAACTGGAAGCCGCCATCGGAGCGAAGCTATTCGAGCGGCGCGCCCGTGGTCTAGCAATGACCGTGGACGGCAGCGACCTCTACGCCGTCGTCGGCGATGCCGTCGGACGCATCGCGGAAACCATCGAGGCGATCCAGCGACGACAGCACGGGACAAAGCCCATCGTCACACTGTCTATGTCGAGCTCTTTCGTGGCCCATTGGCTGCTGCCACGCCTCGGCGAATTCCATGCCGCCTTTCCGCAGATCGATATCCGGTTCGATCTGATCCCGGGCGTCCTGCGCGGCGTGCCCGACAATGTCGACCTGGCGACACGCATCATCGCGGACGATGACCCGAACTACCATCGCTGGTCCTTTGCGCCCGAGATCGTCTTCCCGGTCTGCAGCCCCGCCTATCTCGAGGCGCGCGGCAAGCTGGATCACCGAGGCGACGGCGCCGGGCATGTGTTTCTCTGGCTGAGCGACCACGCCACGCATGAATGGGCCAGGGAATGGGGCAATGTCGCCCATCGCAACGCCTCCAAAGGGGTCTGGCACGAGTTCACGGACTATTCCGTCATCCTCCAGGCGGCGCTGAACGGGGACGGCATCGCCCTGGGCTGGCTGAGCGTCGTGTCGAGCAGCCTGGTGAAGGGCACATTGGTGCCGGCTTCGGACCTCGTCATCCGGACCGGCCGGCACCACAGCCTGATCGCGCCCCGGTCGAGGCCCCTCAACCCGATCGTCGCCGAGGTCGCGCTCTGGCTTCGCAGCAATCTCGCCCGGGAACTCGAGGCGTTGGACGAGACCTTTCGCCCGCGCTGAGTTTGCCGGAATGCCGGGAGAACAACCTGCCTGTCGCCAGGGCGTGCGGCATCACGCCGATGGCCCAGCGCGGATGCAGGGCAACCTCGAGCCCGGCACGCCACGATGCCTTCAGGGGAATGCCGAAACCGTTGCGGGCGTGCTGGGCAAGAATTTCCGCGAGTTCCGTTCCATGGCGTTCGGCGAGGACGAAAGCTGCTCCTGACCGACCAAACGATGTGCGATCGCCGTCGTCCATCCCGGAAACCGCGATGGAATCAGCAACAAGAGCACCGTCTGCAGTCATCCATCTCGGAAATCGTCGTCCTAAGAATCCAAACCAACCTGAAAGTGATGGTTGTTGCCGTTCATCCGACGTGGTTCTGCGGAGATGATTTGGTCCACCTCCTGCTTGAACTCTCCCCAGCGACCGTAATCGCGACCGCAGCCGCTGCACCGTACAAGAGCCGAGTCGATGAGCTCCGTAGGAAGAATGACGGAGATGCTGCCACAATCATCGCACGCGAATTTCGATAAGGTTGTCACACCTAGCATGTGCGTCTCCCAGCATGTCCGGAGGCAACTTCAGCGCCCCTTGCGACCAAGTCCGTAGTCGAGCCTATCTCAAGAAAAAATTCTTGATGGTTGGCAAGATCACGGATGACCGGTTCGATCGTGAGCCGGCCTGCCCTCGACACCGGTTCGATGGCTGATGTGGGGTCGAGGACCCGGCAGGGGACGTTGGGGCGGAGGCTCCGAAGCAACTCCCCGCCGATCAGAACTGCGCGTTCGACTCCGAGGGCTCGGCGCCTATCTCTCCCGGAATGCTCGCGCGATCTGGTCCGCAAGCGGCTTGGCGAAATAGGAGAAAACCGTCCTCTGCTGCGTGCGCACAAAAACCTCGACGGGCATGCCCGGCCCGACCTTGGCCCCCTGGAGTCGTGCGAGTTCGCCGTCCAGGATGGCGACGCGAAGGGTGTAGAAGTCTTGCCCAGTCCGCTGATCGACGGTGAGATCGGGAGATACGCGGGACACTTCGCCCTCGATCTCAGGCGTGGTCCGCTGGTTGAGGGCCGAGAAGCGCAACCCGGCGCGCTGTCCAGAGTATACCTGCTCGATATCCTGAGGCCGCACCCTCGCCTGCACCGTCAGACGATCAGAGGCGGGCACGATCAGCATCAAGGTTTCGCCCGGAGAGGCGACGCCGCCAATTGTGTGAACCGCCATCTGGTGCACGGTGCCGGATTGGGGAGCCCGGATATCCACGCGCTTGAGCTGGTCCTCCGCTGTGACTTTCCGTTCAACCAGCTCGGAAATCTTGCCACGAAGATCGGCGAGCGTCTTGCCGACTTCGGTGCGAAGATCCTCATCGATCTGAAGGATCTGCAGCTCGGTCTCAGTGATCCTGCCTTTGGCCTGAGCCACTGATGAGACCAGGGTGCCTTTCTCGCCGGTGATACGTGCAGCATCCCGCTCCAGGGCGTTCAATCGGGTGATCGAAACGAGCTTCTTGCTGTGAAGGTCGCGCACGCCCTCGAGCTCCTGCGCGATGAGGCTGGCTTCGCGGTCCTTCGCGACGATCTGCTCCGAAAAGGCCCGGATCTGATCCCGCATCTGGCCGATGCGTTCGAGGTGCTGGGCCTTCAAGCCCGATCGCGCTGTCCCTCGCAGCTCGAAGAGCCTGCGCTCTCCGCTCAGGAGTGCTGCGACATCCGGCGATCTTTCTGCTGCTGTCGACAGCTCGCGGGGAAAGGCGACTTCGGTAGCTCCGTCGCGCTCGGCTTCGAGTCGCGCTTGTTGCGCGAGGGCCTCGTTGAGAGCCTTGCTCACGACGGCGAGGTTGGCCTGCGTCACGGTTTCGTCGAGGCGGATAATGACGTCGCCTGCTTTGACGCGGTCACCGTCCCGGACGCGCAACTCGCTGATGACCCCGCCAGTGGGGTGCTGCACCTTCTTCACTTCCGACTCGACAACGAGCGAACCATGCGCGACCACCGCGCCTGAAAACTCGGTTGTCGCAGCCCATCCGCCCACGCCGATCAGCAGGGTTCCAAGGCTGATTCCGACCGCCAGAACATGGCGCTGGATCGAAAGCCGCGTGGGGTGAGAGACGTCGTCCAATATTCTAAGCTCCATCAGCTTCTGCTCGCTGCGCGATCGAAAATGCCAGCGGATTTCGGCACCGCCTTCAAGCTCGTGGAGAGCACCTCGTCCTTGGGACCGAAGGCCTGGACTCGTCCGTCCGCCATCACGAGGACCTGATCCAACGCTGTCAGGGCGCTCGGCCGGTGGGCGATGACCACCACGACGCCGCCCCTTCGGCGAACTTGGAAGATGGCGTCGGTCAGGGCCTGCTCGCCTTCGGCATCAAGGTTCGAGTTCGGCTCGTCGAGCACAACCAGAAAGGGATTCCCGTAGAGAGCTCGCGCAAGGGCGATGCGTTGCCGCTGCCCCGCCGAAAGAGCCGTTCCGCGCTCGCCGATCTGGGTCTGATAGCCTTCCGGCAGGCGCTGGATAAGCTCATGGACGCCCGACGCCTTGGCGGCTTCAATGATGCGCTCGGCCGTCGCGTCGCTGCGGAAACGTGCGATGTTGGCGGCAACGGTACCTGAAAAGAGCTCGACCTCTTGAGGGAGATAGCCGACATGATGCCCAAGCTCCTCCGGCCGCCAATGACGCAGAGAAGAGCCATCCATGCGGACGGTGCCGGTCAGGGGCTGCCAAACGCCAACAAGCATGCGGGCAAGCGAGGACTTCCCGGACGCGCTCTGCCCGATGACGCCGAGCCCCTGCCCCGCCCGAAGCGCGAAGCTGACATTGGACGCCGTCAGGCGCTGCCCGCCGGGCGGAGAGACGGACGCAGCCTCGACGGTGATCAGTTCCGTCGGAGCAGGCAACGCGAGCGCAGGCGCCTGAGACGGCTGGGCTTCGAACATCTCCTTCAGCCGGCCCCACCCTTGGCGCGCCCTGACAAATCCCTTCCAGTTGCCGATGGCAAGATCCACGGGAGCGAGCGCGCGCGAGGTCAGGATCGAGCTCGCGACGATGATGCCAGCCGTCGCTTCCTGCTGAATGACGAGGTAGGCGCCGACGCCCAGCACGATCGATTGCAACAGCATGCGCAGCACTCGGGACGTTGAGGCAAAGCCCCCTGCAACTTCGGCGGCGCGCTGATGTTGAAGCCGATGCTCGTCGCTGACCACCTTCCAGAGCGCGCCCATCTCGCCGCCCATGCCCATCGCATGGACGGCCTCGGCGTTGCGCCGCCCGACTTCTGCGATGGAAATCCGGTGGGCGGCAGCCCCGCTCGCCGCCGTCGACGGCTTTTGTGTGAGCCGCTCCGTAAGGACCGTTAGCGCGACCAGAACGATGGTGCCGATGAGCGCCGTAGCGCCAATCCAGAAGTGGAATAGAAAGCACAGGCCCAGGTAAAGCGGGATCCAGGGAAGATCGAACAGCGCTCCCGGCCCGCCGCCTGACAGGAAGCCGCGAACCTGGTCAAGGTCGCGCATCGGCTGCAGGCCCTCGCCAGCATTCTTGGCCTGGAGCGGCCCCGAGAGGATCGCCTGGAAGACCTTTCCATTCAGCCCTTCGTCAAGAGCGCAGCCGATCCGCAACAGAAGGCGACCGCGCAGGATGTCAAAGAGCGCGTAGAACACGTACAGCATGACGATCAGCAGCGTGAGGCCCACGAGCGTCGGAATGCTGCGGCTCGGCAGGACCCGGTCGTAAATCTCCAGCATGTAAAGCGAGCTAGCGAGCGTCAGCAGGTTCAGGGCCCCACTCAGGACCGCGATCGCCACAAATGCTCCGCGCCATTGGGAGATAGCCGCGGTAAGCGGAGACCGCGCGAGCGTCTCTCCTAGACGGATGCCGAAAGCAACCATCTTCTCTCGTCCTGCGTGCGCACGCGTCGCGCCCTGGGCGGAAGGCGAAAGGCTGGCAAGGCGCCTGAAAAGCGCACGTCCGTGTGCCCTCAGCGTGACGGCGCCCTGAACGAGAAAAGTTGAAGCGGTCTGCTGGAGATTGCGGGCCGGGAGGAGATGAAGCAATGGAGCCTCGTCGGTTCAAAGGAAAAGGTGCGCCGCTCAAGACCCGCGACTCCACCGAGAAAGATTCTTGGCGGTGGCACTCCGCACCAGCCATTCAGGCGCTTGGACGCTCCGGCTCGAGGCGGCGCGTCATCCTGGTCGTTTTCGCTATCCCGAGCCTGGAAGCCACGGGAGGCCGTTTTTGACCGGCTCGCGCGGGCGCGAGCCGGAATAATGGTGATGGTCAATCCCGTCAGAGAATGAAGTGATCTCGGCTGAGGTTGATTGCCTGGTTGAGTTCGATCTGGAAGTCGGCGTGGCCGTCCCCATTCACATCGCCCTGGATGATGGTGTGGTGGCCGCTATGGAAGTAGGACACCGAGTTTGCCTCAACCACGCTCGTCTTGCCGGCAAAGTGGAAGACTTGATCTCCCCTGACAGCCGTGTTGGCGTCGATCAGGCTGAGGTCGAGCTTGTCCGCGCCGCGCTGGAACCACTCGATCACGTCCCGGTTGCCGGCTCCCGGAAGGCTCTCTGATACCGACCGGAAAATGAACGTGTCGGGCCCGGCGCCTCCCGACATCGTATCGGCTCCCAGGCCGCCGATCAGCTTGTCGGCTCCGCTGCCGCCGAGAAGCGTATCGTTTCCTGCACCGCCGTCGATGACGTCCGCACCGGCATTCCCGTGGATCCAGTCATTCCCGCTCGTGCCGACCATCTTGTCGGCCTTGTCGGTTCCGAAAACCTTGGCTGTCTCGACAGGATTGTCCGGCTTGGTTGCAGGATTGTCCGGCTGGGTTACGGGGGTGTCAGGCTGGGTCGCCGGATTGTCCGGCTGGGTCGCCGGATTGTCCGGCTGGGTTCCCGTACCAGGATTATCGGGTAGGGGCTTGGAACCCGTCGCCATGCCACTCTCGAAGCTCCCGAGATCCGGAGCCTTCCCGGCATAGGAGAGCCCGACATCCTTGCCCTTGTCGACCAGCGTGCTGCCGGATGAGAGGTGAAGGAAGTCCGTCGTGGGAAGCGAGCCGTCGGCAGCACGCGCGCCACGCGCACCCGCATCGTTGAGGGAGACGAAGTCGTTGCTCGTCGGGGCGGTAAAGTTCCAGGAGTTGTTCGACGCGCTTCCGGCACCTGAGACCGCGACCTTGCCGCTGCCCGCCGAGAGGTTGTTGACGAAGCTGTTGTGGCCAGACCAGTAGGCGTAGTTATACGCCCCGTTATTGTAGGCCGAATTATTCTGGAGAACGCTGTCGAGGGTGGCATCGTTCTGGTCGAAGCCGTTCGACAGATTGCCCCAGGAGACGTTGTTGATCACGGTGTGGCCGCCGGATTCGGCGCCGCCGCCCGGCCGCTGGCCACCGAGCTTGAAGCCGTTGCCATCGCCCTCGGCCTTGCCCGAGGCGTCGTAGCCGTTGTTGAAAGCCCAGTTGCCCTCGATGAGCACACCGGCGCCCTTCGTGCCATCCTGGATATTGAAGAAATCGAAGCCGTCGTCGGAATTGTTCCAGGCGCGGTTGCCGCGCAAGACGTTGCCGGCGCCGCTCGTGCTGATCTGGAAACCGTCAGCGTTGTCGCCGCTCAGGTCGTGATTGTCGTGGGAATCGATATTCTGGAAGAGATTGTTCGAGCCCGGCCCGAAGAGCGAGACGCCCTTGCCTTCCCACTGGGACAGCCGGCCGTTGTCGTGCACGTCGAGCCGCTCGATGATGTTGTTGTGGGACTCGTCACGGATCACGATGCCGCCCATCGGCCCGCCGCGAACCTCCAGCCCGGAAATGTTGTTCCAGGAAATGCTCGACCCATCGAGCACCCAGCCGCCGGCGCCGGAGCGCCCGTAGTACTCGCTCGACGTCATGTGCGAGCCGTCCAGGATCGGCTTCTCGCCGGGGTAGTTCGTGACCGTGATCGGCCGGCCGCTTTCCCCGTCATTCGTGAGCTGGATGCCATCTTTCAGGCTATAGACGCCACCCCGCAGATAGATGGTGTCCCCCGGCTTTGCCAGATCGTGGGCATATTGCAGGGAGGCAAAAGGCCGGTCGAGAGTGCCGGCCTGGCTATCGGAGCCAGTGGGTGAAACGTAGAAGATAGTCATAGCGCCCTTTCTCAACAGGGGAACATCCGGCGCCACGTCGCTTCGACGTGCCTCCGGCCCCTGATCAGTAAAAAGCTCGCCGTCCCCGCAGATGCAGGGCCAGTGAGCCGCGTTATGGGATTGACTCCCGCTTAAGCGGACGAGGAGGCATCGGGTGATCAACGCTGCCCGACACCGAACATCAGCAAACTCACAAGCCATGCTTGCTGATTGTTGAATGCTTACGAGTCAGGCATGCGCCACGACGTCAAGCATCCCTCGCATGGCGAAATAGCAGCCGCATCGTCGCGACTACGATTCCATTTATTGGGTAGCCATCGGCATGGGTTGCCCTGGATGTTTTCCAGGGAGCGGAGTTATGGCTGCCTCGATCTCCGGCAGCCGAATCAAACATAGGATATGAATGCGCGGCCGTCTTGGCCTGACCCGCCATATCCGTTGAGTTTCAAGCCAAGCGCGATTTGGGACAATGCGCCGCATCGCCATTCATCGGCCGGCGCCGCGCTTCAACTCCCGTCGAAACGCCGTCGGCGTCTTGCCTGTCCATCGCTTGAAGGCCCGCACGGAAGCACTCGGCTCGCGGTATCCGAGCAGCCAGGTCACCTGCGAAACCGTCGATGTTCCGTCGCGGAGATATTGCACCGCGAGCTGGTAGCGCAATTCGTCGAGGACCTCACTGAAGCTGATGCCCAAATCAGCCAGTCGACGCGTCAGGGTGCGGGCGCTCGTACCGAGGTCTCGCGCGATGGCCTCGACCTTTGGCGTCCCATGTCGTAGCCGCGGCATGATCGCATTCTCGACCCGGGTGCGCAGGGAGCCGGCTTCCCCAGCAGAATACGGAAACGCCTTCCGATGCAGCCCTGCCAGGAGCTCCTTCAAAAAGTGATCACCGGTCGTCAGAGGCAGTTCTTTGGTGTCCCGAGCGAAGGCCAGAAGGTCCAGCTCCGCGCCGAAGTCGATCTGAAGGCCAAAGTAGCGTTCCATCTCGGCGACCCGGCCCGGGCGTGAATGAACCATCGACGCCGAGGTCGGCACGAGTTCGCGGCCAGTGAACAAGCGGCATTGTCGCAACGTGGTTGTCAGCCAGAATTCGGCCTGGTGGCGATCGAGGTGCCGCTCAACCCCGACATAGCTAAGCTCAAGGGACACCCCTTCCCCGCTGCCTTCGCGGATCTTCAAGGCCTCGTTCGCGAACACCCCATACAGTTCCTGATAAGCCAGAGCCTCCGCGAGGGTCTCGGCCGACGCCATGATGTAGTGAACGAAGCCGAGCGCCCGCAGATCAAAACTCTGCGCGAGGTGAAAGCCGAGGAGATCATCGCCCAGCTCGTCGGCCGCGATATTGAGGAAGGCGATTTGCCGGCGCACGGGGACGCGCTCGTCGGGATTGTCCAAGAGCGAAGGAGATAGCCCGGCCTCGATCATCCGCGGCTCGGGATCGATGCCCTGAGCGGAAAGCTGAGCCGCCGCCAGTCTGGTGAGCACCGCGACGGCGGTCGGCGCCTGCTCACGCCCGCGCTCTGTCGAAGATCCGGGCGACGGAAACATGACTTTCTCGGTACAGGCGAATGACCGACATCTGGTTCTGCGGGTCTCGGTCCCGAGGTCGAGTTAACTAGAATGCCCCAGTGGAGCACTTGACCGGTATCAAGTCGCGTGAGGCTCGGGGATGAAACGTTCGTCAAACAAAATGACGAAACGGGATTCTTGCCGCGTCCGGTTCACGCGGCGCAATTCTCCCTTCGGTCGCGATTTTGCGCCTAATGGGAGGCAGGATCTGGTTCTCGTCCGGATGTTCTCGCGCCGAGCAATGGCTGGCTGTTGATGAGACACGCCTCATCAATTCGCTATCGCGAGTTTCGCTTCGCTGGGCTTCGGTTCGACACCAGGACCCGGGAACAAGGCGCCGGTTCGACCACTCAGACGATATCCGATCAGACCTAACCATTCCCGCGTGGCGAGATCCAGACGCTCAAGGCCCTGACTGACGACGGTGAACGGCTGCTCAAGATCCCGAGTTCCATTTGTCTGAAAGTCGACGGGATAAGGGATCACGCGGAAACCTACCTGCTCGAAGCTGCCCATCGCCCGCGGCATATGCCAGGCGGACGTCACGAGCAGCCAACGTTCGCCTGGGCTGGGCCGCACGAGATTCCGTGTTTCGCGCGCATTCTCCCAAGTGTTATGGGACCGGGTCTCGATGGTGAGACGGTCCCCGGGCAGTCCGAGAGTCTTCAGGTACTCGGTTGCCGTCCATGCTTCCGGCGGCAACCTCGATCCGATCCTGGAATTGCCACCGGAGTAGACCAGCCGCGCACCTGGATAGCGCCGCGCGAGATCCATGAAGGCAAAAATGCGCTCCGCAGCTCCGTTGAGCGCGAACTCGCGTCGCGCCGCGGATCTCGTCACTTCCAGCGCGCCCGACAGCACGATAATGCCGGTGATGGGGCGACCGTCGTCGACGAAAGCAGGAAAACGTTGCTCCAGTGGAAAGATCGCCCAGTTGCCGACAGGCAGGAGGCCGGCTGCCAGGATCCCGAAAATACCGCCCCCCGCAAGCGCCAACCCCACCCGTCGCCAAGGGGTCGCCACCATGACGATCAGGCCCAGAAGCCCCATCATCGCAATTCCGTTTGAGGGTGCCAGCAGCCCGCCAATCTGGGACATGACATGAAACATGCGTTCACCGAGGCCGGCACATCACGAAGACCTCACTTATGAGACGTGCAGGCCGGAGCCGCCGGAGCGCTGCGGGCGTTTCCCGAGGAACTCTCCTGTGTCGCCCCGACGGTAGCCGGCATGAGCCTTCAGGTTCACACGCGTGAGTACAGCGAAGATTTTAGGTCTTGGCCCACCGCTCAGCAGTGCGGGCTTCATCAGCAGTTCGATTGCGTTTGCAGCAACATCGCGGCGGGTGCTACCCCAACGGACGGCAAAGAGAACGCCGTCCACCCTTGCCGCGAGAATGCGGATACCAGCGGATTCAAAAACGCCCGGCGCGGCGATGATCATGTAGTCGTAGCGGTCACGCAGTTTGTCGAGGCTGTTTGCGAGCTGACTGCCGACAAGGGAAGCCGTGTTGGCATCTCCGATCTCATCGAGGGCGAGGCAGTCGAACCCGAGAGCGGAGTCGCGACGGATTTCCAACGAAGCGCGTTGAGCCGAGACGTCGCTATCCAGGTTCGTTTCGCTGCTGAGGCCGGTCAGTTTCACGTCCTGGCGCGGAGCGTCGGCACATATCAACAGCACCCGTCGTTGAAAGCGGGCAGCGTACGCCGCAATGCCGACCGCCAACGCCGTTTTTCCCTCGCCCGGTCCGCTGGATGTGACTGCCAGGATCTTTCCATCGCCCCGATGCTGAATGACCTCGAGCGCCACCGCGGCGACAGCCTCGATCGCCTGGTCATAGGGCGGAGACGGACATTCGGGCAGCCGCCAGCGGCCATTGTACCGCCCCTCTTCGGCCTCCGGGACCAGGCCGATGCACCCGATTCCCAGGGTGGTCGCGAGCTCACGCTCGCTTCGTAGGCTGCGATCCATGCGCTCCAGAACGGAAGCAGCCCCCCCTCCGAGCGCCGCGAACGCGATCATCGCGGCCGAGATGTAGAGGTAAGGGCTGAGCGAACTCGGGCGCTGCGGTACCGAAGCTTGAGCCAGGATCTGAACTCCCGTCGAGCTCGGATCTTTCAGCTGCTGTTGCTGACGTAGGAGATCCCGGACGACATCGGCAGCCGTCGTAGCACGCCTTTCGAGAGTCTGCCGCTCGCGACGCTGAGCGAGGTCGGCGCCGGATGCAGCCTGCAGCGAAGCAATGCGCTCAGCGAGGGAGTGCTCCTGCAAGCGGAAGACGTCGACATCGTGCTCCAGACGTTGCAGGCGCTGCTCGGAGTCCGCGCCAGACACTGTGGGCTTGGCTGCTATCGTTCCGGAGTTCACATCGGCTTGGCTTTCGGGCGCCGTGATCGGCGCGACGGCGCGCGCGAATTGAGTGCCAACCAGAGGTTCACGCAGAAGCGCATCGATCTTTTCCGGCGGTGCCCCCGAAAGCTGCAGCTTTCGAACCTGCTCGAGTCGCTCCTGCCGGCGCAACAGCTCGGATCTCACCAGCTCCAGCTGACGGGACGCCTCAGCGGTCAGCTCACCCGCTGCTGCGTCCGCGCTTGGCGTTCCGTGCGCCGAGACGTGCGCCCGGAGCGCCTCGTCCGCGGCTTCGAGCTCGGCCTGCGATTGGATCAGGCGATTGTCCAGCCCTGTTCGAAGCGCGTCCGCCTGCTGCTGCATCCTATCCGTCAAGCGATCGACATGCGTCTGCACGACCTGATTGACGATGATCGCTGCTCTTTCGGGGTCGACGTCCCTGTAGCTGATCGAGATCACGTTGGAGCGCCGTTCCTGCCGGACAAGAAGGGAGTTCTTCATGGCGTCCAGGCTTGGCAGCCCGTTGGCAGCCTGCAAGGCCTCCGGAGGATTTGGACTCGGAAGAACGACGTTCTTGAGGCCTTTCCCGATCGCGACAAGCGAGCCCCGCAGCCGATCCCCCAGCGTCGGGTGCGCCATCTGGGACACGGCACGCGCCGACACCGCCTTGTACTGCGGCAGGTCCGGCAATGCCTTCAGCACGTCGCGCAGGCGGGCGTCCGACGTGAGCGTCGCGATGTGCGTGTCCACGACGGTCTCAAGCAGGCCGGCCGCCATCTGAGCTTGGGTGGGCTCAAACATGAACTGCGCGGTGGCCGTATAAGCGGGGGGAACAACGAAGGCAGCGACGCCTGTCAGAAGCGTGCCGGCCAAAACAACCTTCGCGATGAAAAGCCTGCGTCGACGAACGAGATTGATGATCTCGTAGAACATCTGCTCTGGCGGCAGGGACGGCTGCGTGTCGGCCCCGAGGGCTGCGCGACTGGACAACCTCCCGATCGGGATGAACTCGCCTGGGTTCTGACTCATGCTGATCGACTCTGCTTTCGTTCATCGAACTGGCGTCGCAAAGCGGGCTAGCTGTCGAGCGAATGCTATTGCTGCGCAGGCAGCTGCAAGTTGACCGAAATCAAGACGAGTTGTGGCAGCGCGCCTAGCCTTCATGCTCCATTGAAGGAGGCTGGCATGAAGGCAGTCATTCAAGCAGGCGGCAAGGGCACGCGCTTGATGCCCTACACATCCGTTCTTCCGAAGCCGCTCATGCCGATAGGGGCGCGGCCAGTTCTCGAGCTCCTGCTTAGATGGCTTCGCCGCAACAACATCGAGGACGTCTACATCACGACGGGCTACCTCGGTCACCTGATCCGCAGCTTCTGTGGCGACGGTCAGCAGTGGGGCCTCAAGATCACCTACTCACAAGAGGTCGAGCCGCTGGGCACCGTTGGGTCGCTGACGCTGCTGCGGGAGCATCTGGACGGCACCTTTCTGATGTTGAACGGTGACGTTCTGACCGACCTCAACCTTCCAGCCTTCGGGTTGGCGCACCGCAAGCATGGCGGCCCGCTGACGATCGCCACGACGGTCCGATCCACCCGTATGGATTTCGGTATCATCGAAGATCTGGAAAACCGCATCACGAGTTTCACGGAGAAGCCCACGCTGTCCAACAGCGTGAGCATGGGCGTCTATTGCATGGAGCCCGATGTCATCAAGTACATCCCCGCGGGCATCCCCTTCGGCCTCGATGACCTGGCGCTTTGCTTGCTCGAGAAAGACGTTCCCATCCACGTCTTCAAGCATCAGGGGCTTTGGCTCGACATCGGACGCGTCGAGGACTTCCACAACGCGCAGGACATCAAGTGGGAAGAGCGGGCGCCTTCGCTGCTCGCAGTGGCCAGCTAACGCCACAACTCCGCACGACGTCCGAAACACTCGTCAGGAAAGCAGCGTACATGAAAGCAGAGCCCACGCTTCTCGTCTCGGAGCCCATCCTCGGATCGCAAGAAAAGGCCGCTCTCGCCGATGTCATCGACAGCGGCTGGATCACAATGGGCGAGCGGGTGAGCAGTTTCGAGCGCGCTTTCGCCGAGGCGCACGCAGCCGACGATGCTGTTTCGGTGAGTTCCTGCACAGCCGGGCTGCATCTCATCCTGCATGCTCTTGGGATCGGCCCGGGCGACGAGGTTCTCGTTCCGGCCCTCACCTTCGTGGCGACGGCGAATTGCGTGCTCTATGTCGGCGGCACGCCGATTTTCGTGGACATCGAGTCTTCGGCGCAGCCGCTGATGTCCATCCAGGACGCTGCCGCCAAATGCACGCCCCGGACGAAAGCCGTGATCCTCGTTCATTTCGCAGGATACATGGTCGATCCCGAGCCATGGCAGGCCTTCGCGCGTGAGCGGGGCCTGATGCTGATCGAGGACGCCGCTCATGCCTCCGGGCTTCCGGGCGCCGGTGCAATCGGCGACGCCGCGGCGTTCAGCTTCTACGGAAACAAGAACATGACGACGGCGGAAGGCGGGGTGGTCCTCGCCCGCGATGCCTCCCTGCTCGACACCATCCGGCGTGCGCGAGGGCATGGGCTGACGAGCGGCACCTTCCAGCGGCGCTCCAGCCGGACGCCGATCTACGATGTGACGATGCTCGGCTTCAACTACCGGCTCGACGAGTTGAGGGCCGCCATCGGCCTCGTCCAGCTCGGCCACCTTAAAGAGTGGAATGCGAAACGGAAGATCCTGGCGGAGTCCTATCGGCGGCGCATTGGTGAGAATTGCCCCAGCGTCGCCATCCCTTTCGAAGCGCGGCGACCTTCCGTCCATCACATCATGCCGGTGGTGCTGCCGGCTTCCTCCGACCGTCAGGATGTGATCGATCACTTACGTGCGAAGGGCATCCAGACCACGATCCACTATCCGGCAATCCATCGTCTTTCCTTCTATCGCGGCCTCTATCCAGACGTGAATCTTCCCCGGACCGAGGCCTTCACCGATCATGAGCTTACGCTGCCGTTGCACCCGCGCATGGGGCTCGATGATGTCGAAAGAGTTACATCGGCACTTGCGGACGCGCTTGGCGAGCGCGTTCCGCCCGCAGCGTTCGTAATGCGAGACAAAAGCAAGCACGCCAACCTCGCAAGTGGCTGAGGAGTTCCTTCACATGAACGGACAAGGCTTCTTGGGACTGCCGGTCGCCGAAACGGCGCAAACGTGGCTCAGGCGAGCCGCCGATATTCTGCTAGCCGGCGCTGCGTTGTTTTTGCTGGCGCCGCTCATGCTGCTCATAACGATCGCCATATGGCTGGAATCCGGGCAGCCAACGCTGTTCTGTCAAACTCGACTTGGACAGGGCGGCCGGCGTTTTCGTATGTACAAGTTCAGGAAGTTCCATGCAGACGCCGGCCAGGCAGGCTGCCCGTTGACGCTTGAGCAGGACCCCCGGATGACCCAGGTCGGGCGCCTGCTTATGAAGACGAAGCTCGACGAGTTGCCGCAGTTCTGGAACGTGATCAAGGGCGACATGGCGATCGTCGGACCACGGCCGGAGAGCCTTGCTTTCGCGGATTGCTTCCATAACGGCTGGGAAGAGTTGCTCAGATACAAGCCCGGCCTCGTCGGCCCGTGCCAGATCATATTCCGGAACGAGGCCGCCGCCTTCCCGAAAGGTGCCGACGTCAACGAGTTCTATCGCACCGTCGTGTTTCCGCTGAAGGCGCGCATCGACCTTGACTACTTCCGCAGCAGAAGCCTGGCATCGGATGTCGTGATCATGATCAGGAGCTTCCTGGCGATCTGCGGCTGGGCCTCGGTCGCGAGCGCAGGCCTCAGGCAAGTCGAACGCCGCGCCTGAGCCAGTGCAAGCCTAGAATATCTAGTCCAGGAGGTCATGCCATGTCCTATGATGGTGCAAAGGTGCTTGTGACGGGCGCCGACGGCTTCATCGGCTCGCATCTCACCGAGGCGCTCGTGAATTGCGGCGCCAGGGTCACGGCTTTAACCCTCTACAACTCCTTCGACAGCCATGGCTGGCTGGACGAAATCCCGGAGGCGACCAAAGCCCGGCTCGATCTCGTCCGCGGCGATGTCCGCGACGCTGCCTTCATCTCGCGCGTCGTGCCGGGTCAAGACATCATCTTCCATCTCGCAGCGCTGATCGCCATCCCGCACTCCTACGCCGCCGCGCAGACTTATGTCGAAACGAATATCCTCGGAACCCTGAACATCCTCGAAGCTGCCCGCCAGAGTGGGACGGAGCGGATCGTCCATACCTCGACGAGTGAGGTGTATGGAACGGCGTTGAAGATGCCGATCTCGGAAGAGCACCCGTTGCAGGGCCAATCTCCCTATTCGGCATCCAAGATCGGTGCCGACATGATGTCGGAAGCTTTTGCCCGGTCATTCGGGTTGCCTGTCGTGACGCTGCGTCCTTTCAATACATTTGGTCCGCGGCAGAGCGAGCGGGCGATCATTCCGACGCTCATCCGGCAGGCTCTGGATCCGAACTGCGACGCCATACGGGTCGGCGACACGACGCCGGTGCGCGACCTCACCTTCGTGGAGGACACCGTAGCTGCCTTTTTGATGGCGGGATCATCCCCGGATCTGGAGTTCGGCCGAGCTTACAATGCTGGAAGCCAGCGCGGCGTGACAGTGGCCAACCTGATCGACCTGGTGCTCGAACTCTCCGGCACTTCCAAACCGGTGGTCCAAGAGGGCGTCCGGATGCGACCTGCCAACTCGGAAGTGCGTGCGCTTCTGGCGGACTGCAGCCGCTTCGCGGCGGTTACGGGCTGGCAGCCACGGACCGGCCTGCGCGAGGGCATCGGGCGCACCACCGAATGGTGGCGGACCCGCCTCGCGATGGGCCGGGTGCGCTCGCAGAGCAATTTCATGACCTGATCTCGCCGCCCTGCCTGGACCGCCGCGCGGCACCGGCTCCAGAACCGATACGAGGCTCTCGATGGGACATCCATCTGCGCGCAAGGGCTGGGCAGCGACACTGCTCATGGCCGGCATGGCTTTGCTCTGGACGCATGGAGCTTGCCGCGCTGAATATCTGCTCTCTCCCGGCGACGTGGTCGAAATCGCCGTCGCGCCAATGCCGGAGCTGCGGCAGCGTATGCCGGTGCAGCCCGACGGAACCATCATCATCCCGATGCTAGGGGCAGTGATGGCGGCAGGATCGGCCCCGCAGGTGCTGCAGGACCGGGTCGAGACAGCCTTCGCAGCGAAAATCCTCCGCCAGCGAATGCCCGACGGGCGCGAGCGGATCGTGTTGCTTCAGCCTGGCGATGTCACCACGGCAGTCGTCGAGTACCGGCCCATCTACGTGAGCGGCGACGTGCTCAACCCGGGGCAGTACGCCTATCGGCCACAGATGACGGCGCGCCATGCCATTGCTCTCTCAGGCGGCCCGAGCACAGTACGGGGCCGTCCCGGGCAGTCAGGCGTCGAGATCGCGGAGGCGGAGCGCGAATACCGAACGGCGACAAGCGCGCTGGCCAAGGAGCATGTTGTCTCCTGGCGGCTTGCCGCGGAACTCGATGGATCCGAAACGATCAAGGAACAGCCCCTCGGGTACCTGTCCATATCGGCCGCTTCGCTTGCCGACTTTCTGCGCGTCGAGACCCGTTACCTGCAGGTTCGCCTCAAGGAAACCAAGAGCGAGCGGGCCTATCTGGAGAGTATGGTGCGACAGGCCGGCGAGCAGATCGAGACTCTCACCACGCAGGTGCAGGGGGAGCAGAGCGGCCTCCAAGCCGACATGGCAGAGCTTGAACGCGTGAACAAACTCTTCGGCACCGGCAGCTTGCCGAGCCCGCGCGTCACGGATAGTCGCCGGGCCGTCCTGCTGTCGTCGACCCGGCGCCTTCAGACGATTGCCAACCTGACCCAGGTCAAGCAACAGCGGGATGAACTGCTTTGGCGCCTGGACAAGGTCGACACCCAAAGGCGCATCGACGTGCTACGCGAAAGCAGGGAATCGCAGCTGCGTATGACCGAGCTGAGAGCGCGGCTCGACGGCGCGACAGAGAAGCTTCGTGTGCTTGGGCAGATGGTCGTCCTCGAGACGGGCGCCAACGTCGCGCGGCCGGGCGTCACGATCATCCGTAAAGCTCGAACGAACTGGGATCGCATTCCCGCGTCCGAGGACACGGAGCTGATGCCGGGCGACACCGTCGAAGTCGTGTTCCGGCGTGAGGATGCTTCGACGGCAGCGGTGCAGTGAACCCACTCCGGAGACCTTTTCTTCACGCGAACCGGTGTCCGCTGCGCTCGAAAATGCTCTCGCGATGACATGGCTTCGGTCGCACTGATCCACCGGTGCGACAAAGCAAAGCCGGCGTCAGTCGCTGTGAACCGCCTCCGGGAAACCCGGCGCGGTTCAGATCTCCTCTCAGAGCATGCTTGGCTGCCGGCCGCACGCACATGGGCGCCTGCCTTTACTGGATCGGGCGCTCCCTGGTGCGAGCCTCGTTCGCTATGTCAAGCATTGCCTCAAGCTGGGCGAGCGTCGCTGGCGAGAAGATCAAATTCATGATCTGGCCGCCGGACATCTCAAGGCTGATCATCGTTTCGCCTCGAGGGGTGGCCGTTATCGCGACCGCCTGGACATCGACGACATCAAGGTCGATCTCCGGCAACAAGATCTGCTTCTGCCCCATTAGTCCCCTACCGTCGTGGGGGCCCCACTGCGTCAGAGATGCGCTTTCCGATCTCGTGCTTTTCGGCCGTGCCGTCGGCTTCGAGTTGTGCTTCCCGACTTCCGGACACTATTGGCAGAACCTTTCAGCGAATTGATCCTCATCAAGACTGCGAAGCCCGGCCGACGTAGGGTTTCGATCGCAGCGAGAGGAGGCCGGCGATGAAAGCTGTCATCCAAGCAGGTGCCCGGCGCAAGCGGCTGATGCCCATCAGCGCCAAGCCTGTGCTGGAGTTCCTGCTGCGCTGGCTACGACGATACAACGTCGACGCCATGAACCGGGAAGCGGGCAAGAGCGCGCGCGTCTTTGTGGCCCGCCACCATGACTTGGCGGCTCACCTCGGCTACCTGCCCGTCGCCGTGGACATGCCCCGCCGCCGTGCATCGCGCGGAACCAGCGGGCCGCCTCGGGAGGTTACGCGGTGACGGCCCGAACGGCGCGGCAATCGCTCGTGCATGTCGCGTCCTGGGTCGGCGGTGCCGGTCTCCTGTCGCTCGTTGCCCTCGCGCTCCTGATCTTGAGGAACCCATCCGTCCCCGTAATGCTCATCGGCTTGGCCGTCGTGGCGACGATCGGCCTGCTGCTGCTGCGAAACCCGCTTGCCGCGCTCCTGCTCGCCGCGTTCGTGCTCCTGCTGCCGCCAGGGGACCTTCGGGTGGAGGGGATCTACATGCTCGCCAGCAACGGCACGGTCGTCGCAGCTCTTGGGATCTGGCTCGTCCGGGCGCTGAGCGGGAACGAGACGGTCAAATGGAACCCCACTTGCCTTCTCCTCGCGCTGTACATCGCATGGGGGCTCGTGACGCTGCTCTGGGCGCCGGATCTCGTCGAAGGTCGCCGCAAGCTGATCGCCTGGACGTTCAGCTTTATCCTGCTGTTTTTGATCTGCAACGAGGTGAGATCGCTGCCGGCAGTAGACCGCTTCATGCGGATGTTGAGCTTGATGGGCTGGCTCATGATCCTTTGCGGGATTTATACGGCCCTGTTCACCGATTTCGTGTTTGGAACCAGACTGAAAAGTTTCAACATGAATGAGAATACCTTGGGCGTCATGCTGATCATGGCACTTCCCGGGGTCATCTGGCCGGTGATGCGAAGTGACGGGCCTCGCCGGAGGTCCATGCTCATCCTGGCAATAACCTACATGCTTTGCGCCGTGGCGTTGATCGCACTCAGCGGATCGCGAGGAGGCGCGATCTCGGTCGGCCTCCTGTTGCTGATGCTGCTGTTCTTCAGACCCGCGCGGAAATGGGCCGTCGGCGGCGTCGCGCTCATTCTCTGCCTGTTCCTCTTCGCCCCGTTCCTCTTCGACACCCTCATTCAAAGGGCTGTCGAAGGAGATGGCGGCGAGCTCGGCGGACGGTCTGTCTTGTGGGAAGCAAGCCTTCTGTTCATGCGCGACCATCTGCTGACCGGAGCCGGCATCGGCAACGGCCCCTTCAGGCTGCACCCCTACATCGCGTCGCTGACCAGCGAGGTCAATCACCGCACGGATCTGCCCAGCCACCAGCCGTTTCTCGAGGTCGGTGTGGACACGGGTCTGGTCGGGCTGATCATCTACGTCTGCATGATCGGATCCGCGATACGGAGTTTCGTGCGCTCCCGCTCCTGTTGGTTGCTCTCTCCCTCCTGTCCGGACGGATACTACTTGACCGTGATCGGAGCCACGGCGGCGTACGGGTCCACATGGCTCAAGGCGGGAGGGTTGGAAAATCACGCCAGCCTCATCGTGATACTCGCCCTGCTCCTGATCCCGTCCTTAGTGCAGGAGGCCGACGATCGAAGCGCACAGGAGGGCGGCCCCTGGCTGTCGAAGCGTCGTCATGACCGCGGCTAGCGAGGGGGCGATGAACGCGCGCGCAGCCGCCCCGCCGCGTGACGAGGCCAGCGGGCGGTTCGTCGTCAACGTCGGCAGCAGCCTCGTTTACATCGTGCTGAACACCGGCATCATGTTCTGGTACATCCCTTTCCTGCTGAAGCATCTCGGGGTTGCGGCCTACGGGATGGTTCCCCTGTCGTCCTCCTTGGTCATGTTCGCGATGATCGTATGCGAGGGGGTGAACGGTGCGATCTACCGCAACCTGGCGATCGATCTGAACCGTGGAAATCTGCCCGCCGCGCAAAGGACGTTCAACAGTGCCGTGATGCTGACGATCGCGGTCAGTTGCTTCCTGCTGGTTCCGATGGCCCCGGCGGTTTGGCTCTTTCCCCAACTCTTCGAGGTGCCGCCGGACCTCGAGGGCGCGGCGCGGTTCCTGCTCGCGGGCTCCTTCTTCACCGCCCTGACATTCCTCGTCGGAAGCCCTTTCGACGCATCGAGCCTGATCACTCACCGGTTCGACGTCCGCAACGCCATTCGGTCCGCGGTTGCCTTGAGCAGGGTCGGGGTCGTGGCCCTGTGCTTCCTTGTCTGGCCGGCGAGCCTCCTGCACGTCGGCCTCGGCCTGATCGCCTCCGCCCTCCTCGGCCTGGGCAGTTGCGTGATCGCGTGGCGACGGCTGACCCCGCAGTTGCACCTGCATCTCGCAGATGTGGATCCCCACCACTTCCGGCCGCTGTTGAATTTCGGCGCCTGGTCGGCGGTGAACACGGCCGGAATGCTGCTGCTCATGCAGGTCGACCTCCTCATCGTGAACGCATTGTTCGGTTCAACCATGACCGGTCGTTACGGCGCATTGCTTGCTTTCGCGGTGCTCATGCACACGCTGGCCGAGGTGGTCACACCGATTTTCAGCCCGATGATCATGGCCCGCTACGCCATCGGCGATGTCACGGGTGTGCGCAGACTGCTGGAATCCGCCGTCGGCTTTCTCGCCTTCGGGCTGGCCTTGCCGGTCGGGCTCCTCTGCGGACTCGGCCGGCCGCTCCTGTCGCTGTGGCTCGGGCCGGATTTCGCCGAACTCGACACGCTCCTGGCAGTCCTCGTGGCTCATCTGGCGGTGAATCTGGCGGGCCGGCCGATCGGTTACCTCCTCACCGCGCACAACAAGGTGAAGCAGCAAGGTTTGGTGACGCTGGCGCTTGGCGTCGTGAACATTGGGCTGGCGGTCGCGCTCGCCCTCTGGGCCAATTGGGGCGTCCTCGGCGTCGCGGCGGCAACCGCGATCGTTTGGACCTTGAAGAACACGCTCATCCTTCCGGTATACGCCGCACGCGTGCTTGGCTTGGACTGGTGGGCGTTCCTGCCCCGGCTCGCGGGTGGAGCTGCGGCGGTGCTCGGGATAGCGCTGGCTTGCAGGGCACTTGCCGCCGAATGGCCACCGCTCGATTGGATCAGTCTCGCGGCGATGGCCGGCGCGATATCGGCACTATACTTGATCATACTCATAGGTTTCATCATCCGCCCCGACGATCGCAAGCTGATCTCGCGGCTCATACTTCGGAGGGCACATGATTAACTGGCGCCGCCCCATGCTGAAGTTCTACGACGAGCGCGTCATGAACCGCCCGATCCCGCGATGCCGCACCTTGATCTCGGACTTTTATGCCCTGCCCCGCGAAGCGCGGCGAAACCTGCGGGATCAGCGTCTGACGCAACTGCTCAGGCACGCAGCGCGACACGTGCCGCACTACCGAAAGTTACTGGTCGATCGGGAGATCGCGCGTGGTGACGTCATTGATCTCGCCAGCTTCGGGAAGGTGCCACCGCTAACGAGGAGCTTCCTGCAGAACTCCCCTGAGAGTTTGAAGAGCGACGACTTGAGCTCGAGACATTCGTACAAGAACAGTTCCGGGGGAAGTTCGGGAGAGCCCGTCGCCGTGATCCAGGACCAGGATTACAACGCGATGGGTATCGCCATGACCGAGACGTATCACGGCTGGGTCGGAAGGGACGCCGGCGAGTCCCTGGTCAAGCTTTGGGGGTCCGATCGGGACGTGGTGTCCGGTACTCTGGGGTGGCGCAACAAGCTCAGCGGCTTCGTTCGCAACCAGAAATGGGCGAACTCGTTCAAGATGAGCGAGACGGCGATGTTGCGCTATCTGGATTGGATTCGGCAATACCGTCCCGTTCTCATCGAGGCATACGCGGACAGCGCCTTCGAACTTGCTCGCTTCGCAAATGCCCGCGAGACCAGGGTCTCCGGCGTGAGACACGTCATTACCAGCGCGGGCACGCTGCACCCGTTCATGAGGGAGGAGATTTCGCGCGCGTTCGGCTGTCCGACGCTGAACAGATACGGGTGTCGCGAAGTTGGCGACATTGCCGGTGAGCGGACAGAGAACGGTGGCCTGGAGGTGTTTGACTACTGCAACCTCGTCGAGGTCGTGAAGCCTGACGGTCAGCCCTGCCAGGAAGGGGAAGAGGGCGAGGTCCTCGTCACCAATCTCACGAATTTCGCGATGCCGCTCATCAGGTACAGACTCGGGGATCGCGCCGTGGTCGGCAAATTCTCCGACGGTCCCTTGCCGTTCGTCGAACAATTGCAGACGGTGTCGGGACGCCAGACGGACGCGTTTATCTTGAGGGATGGAACGGCCGTATCGGGAATCTTCTTCGTTTATTTTCTCACAGTCTTTCACGAGGCCGGTTGGCTTCTCAAGACGCAGATCGTCCAGCGCGACTACGACGACGTCGTCGTCAAGATGGTCGTGAAGACGGCTCCGGCGCAATCCGCTTTGGACGAGATCGCCACCTCGCTTCGGATTTTGCTGGGCCAGTCGTGCAACATCAGTTTCGAGACGCTGCAGGAAATTCCCCCTCTGAAATCCGGAAAGCACAGCTACGTCGTTTCACTCGTAAAGCGACCATAGAAGGTGATCGCCCGGACAACCCAGGTCATGTAGATCTGTATCTGGAGCCATTGAAAAAGGCTGTCTTCGCGCGGCTCTCTTGATCCTGGTCGCGATTGGGGATCGGCCAGCTGGACATGGGTAAGAACCGACCGCTGTTTCACTCGCCCGGCAGCGCACTGGGCAGGCGGGCTTATGGAACAGCGGTCGGTTTTTGGGATGCCACAGCACAGGTGACGCCCTGACGCACTTACGCGACAGCGCCCTGTAAACGGGACTGCGCTCGCCGATGCTGAGCTGGTCCTGCCGCATAATGGCGGCACCAGGCTTCCAGCATCAGCAGGCGCCACAGCAGCAGGCCGAAATCCCGGCTCCGCCCCGAGCTGTGCAGATCAAGTATCCGCTCCACCCCTCTCAGGCTCCAGAACCCCCGCTCTCTGCTGTCGCGGTCGAGAAGCCTTTCCCTGACCATGGCGCGGCCGGCCGGTTCGCGAAACCAGTCGCCCAGGGGAACGCCGAAGCCCCGCTTCGGGCTTCGGCCGGTAACCTCCGGGAGAAATCGGGCGGCGAGAGCCCTTAGAGGCAGCTTCCCCTGGGAGTGATCCAGCAGGCATGCACGGGGCAGGCGCGCGGCCCATTCGACGATGCGGACATCGAGGAGCGGCGACCGAACCTCGATCGAATGAGCCATCGATGCCCGGTCGACCTTCACCAGCACATCGTCGGGGAGATAGAGGCTATAATCGAGTTTCTGCTGGCGCGCCGTCAGCGGAGCGCCGCGGCTCATCCGCCATCTCTCCCATACCGGGCTGCTGGCGTTCCGCAGAAGCGGCTGCAGATCCGGGTGAATGCAATGGTCCATCATCGGATCGTCAGGCAGCTCGTCGAAAACCGCCGCCGCTCCCCAATCCGGCAAGCTGAGCTTGGAAAGCTGGTAGCGGGCGAGCGACGCCTGCGGCAAAAGGCGGCTCGCCGCACCCAGCGCGAGGCCGAAACGGCCGGCTGCTCGGATCAAACCTTCCCGGCGGGCGCTCTCGACATAGCGGCGATAGCCGCCGAACGCCTCGTCGCCGCCGTCTCCGGAGAGAAACACCGTCGCATGGCTCGCCGCCGCCTCGCAGAGCGTGAAGCTCGGCAAGGCGGACGGGTCGCCGAAGGGTTCGTCGAAGAGCCAGGCCAGCCGGTCGATATCGCTGAGCCCGCCGGCGCGTTGCGGGATCACGCGGTGCTCAAGCCCGGCATGGGCCGCGGTTGTGCGAGCGAGCGCACTTTCGTCCCATTGCTCTTCCGCGAAGCCGACGGTCAGAGCGAGCGGGGCTTGTCCCGTCTTCGCCGCCATGGCTGCGACCAGGCCGCTATCGATTCCGCCCGACAAGAAAACACCGACGGGAACGTCGCTGCGGAGCCGAATGCGGACCGCGTCGAAGAGCAAACTCTCGAGTTCATCCAGTTCGGCGGGGCTGGCGCTTCGCCGAGCGGGATCGTCGTTGAGGGTCAGGTCCCAATAGGGTGCCAGCGATGCCGCATGGGGCCGGTCGAGCGAGCCTGCGAGGACATGGCCCGGCGGCAGCTTCCGGTATCCCTCGAAAATGCAGGTTTCGCCCGGCAGGTAGCCGAGCGCGAGATACTGCGCCACCGCGGAACGGTCGATCTCCCGGGGCGCGTCAGGACAGGCCAGCAAGCCCTTCAGTTCCGAGGCGAACCGCAGGTGGCCTTCCTGATCCCAGTAGTAGAGGGGTTTTACGCCCAGCCGGTCACGGGCAAGCATGAAGCTCCGCTGCTTCGTGTCCACAAAGGCCAGTGCGAACATGCCGTTCAGAAGCGGCAACGCGCCCGCCCCGAGGCGCATGAGCAGCCGCAGCAGCACCTCCGTGTCGGATCCGCTCTGGAACGCCTCGCCTGCGCGCTCGAGCTCGCGGCGCAGCTCGAGATAGTTGTAGATCTCGCCGTTGAACGCCAGCCAGCAGCTCCCGTCAGGGCTTCGCATCGGCTGATGCCCAAGGGGGCTGAGATCCAGGATGCTGAGGCGGCGGAAGCCGAGGCTCCAGCCGTCTCCCCCCTCGATTCCAAGATCGTCAGGACCGCGATGTTGCAGGGGCACAGTCATTGCGGCGGTCAGCTCGGGGCCTGCCGCTTGTGCCGGTCCGAACCAGCCGCAAATGCCGCACATCGTTTCTGTTTCGCCTTGCTCGCCTGCACGCCGCCGGGATGGAAGCGCATCGACGCCAGCCATGGACCCGAGCGGGTCAAGCCTGTCTGGCGTCAACCGAGTAGGCGCTATCGGCAGCAAACTGAATATGACGCGCGTCAACTCGGCTCGGAGGTCATTCGTTTATCAACTGACCCGCGCAGATAGCCGCCTCGCAATCACGGAGCCGAGTGCTCCGATGCAGAGGACAGCAGGAGCGCATGAAGACGCAGGCTTAGGCCAGAGGACGACTTCCCGCATGGCGCCGGGGGAAGCGGGCCCGGGTCCGGGACGTGGTCGGGAGACGTGCTCGATGCAACCTTCGTTAAAGGGGCAGAGCCTGCGGTGGTGCTTTTTCTCGCCTGGCCGCCGTTCGATCGACGTGCTCGGTGGCGATTCACGGACCTCTGGCGGGGCCGAGGCCCAGGTGGCCCATCTCGCAGCTGCGATGGCAGAGCTCGGCCATAAGGTGAGCCTGATCTACGGCGACGGAAGCCAGCGCTGCCCACCAACGGAACTTGCCTCCGTCACCTGCATCGACGCCGCGCCACGATGGCTGAAACCTTCGAGCATCGCAGCGTTCTGGCGCGTGCTGAGGGAAATTTCGCCAGATGTGATCTATGCGCGGCTGCCGAGCGATTTTCTGGCGCTGCAAGGGCTGCTTGGCCGTTTCGACGGGCGAGCGCGCTTCATTTACGCGCTTGCTCACGACGACCACAGCCGACCCTGGCAGGCCTATTCCTACAGGCGTTGGCTGCACGCTCCGCTTTACGCCCTAGGCCTTCACAGTGCTGAGGCGATCCTGGCGCAGCATGAGGGGCAGCGAGCTCGACTTGCCCACCGTTTGCAGGGCCGGACGATTTGCGTGCCGAATCTGGTGCGGTCCTTCGCCTCTGTCCCGAGAGATTTCGAGGGCACGTCGATCGACGCCATTTGGGTCGCTCAGATCCGCCCGGAGAAACGTCTCGAGAGATTCCTCGACCTTGCGGCTTCGACGCCGGATCTCTCATGCAGCGTCGTCGGCGGGTTCGATCCGACGTTGCCCGCAGCCTCCCGTGTCGAGCTCGAGCAACGGATTCAGTCGTTGAGCAACGTCACCTATCGGGGGCCGCAGCCGGCGGATGTCGTGCTGTCGCTGCTCGCTCGCAGCAAGGTCCTCGTGAACACCTCGAGCGGAGAAGGCTTTCCGAATTCGATGCTGGAGGCGTGGAGTCTGGGAGTGCCAGTCGTTTCGCTTGCAGTGGATCCTGGCGGCATCATTGAGCAGCAAGATATCGGCCTTCTCAGCGGAGGCGATGTCGAACTGCGCAACGACGTGCGGCTGCTGACGCGGCGTGGGTCGCTGAATGATCGGATCGGCGTCCGCGCGTTAGCCTATGTAAAGGGCCGGCACAGCCTCGAAGCTGTCTGCGCCGCTCTCTCGCCGGCGATCTTCGGGTCTCCCGTCACAGCCGGCGCCCATCGCGCTGAACATTCCAGAGAAGCCCTGTCATGATGCTGGGAAGCCTTCTCAGCGCGGCAGGCCGTCCCGGCACCGCTGCCGCCGCACGCCCCGGTGCCCCGAGGGCGGTCGCAGTCCTTATCGGGCAGCTTTCGCAAGGCGGCAGCGAAAGGCAGCTCTACATGTTCCTGGCCCACTGCGACCGCACGCGCTGGACGCCTACCGTCTACGTCTCCGGACAACTGGGTTTCTGGGAAGCTCCCATCCGGGCCCTGGGCATTCCCGTCGTACTGCTGGCCGGGGGTCGAATAGCCAAAATGGCGCAATTGCGCGCCGCCTGCGTGGCGCAGGGCGCGACATGCTTTTTCTCCTGGTCTTCGTACACCAACGCCTTCGGTCTGGCCCTCACTGGGACGGGTATTCAGCGCGTCGGATCTTTCCGCAATGCGTTGTTCGCCGACCTGCCCACGCGCCTCCGATCGGTCTGGGCTTGGGCCAGCCTCGCTGGCGTCTCCACGGCCATATGCAATTCCCGCGACACCTTCGAGCAGCTTTCGAGCCACAGAACCGTGTGTCCCAAAGCAGCTTACGTGCCGAACGGGGTCGAGACCCCAAGCCCGAGCGAGGTTGCTGCGTTGCGCGCGCAATGGCGGGGCCGGCTTGGTCTTCAAGAGGACACCGTCCTTATCGTGGGGGTCGGTCGGCTCGCGAGCCAGAAGCGCTTCGACCGCTTTCTCGACATCATCGACAAAGTCAAAACGGATGGCCCGGTGCAGGCTGTCATCGCCGGCGAGAACCTCGGCTGCCGTGGCGATCTCGAACGCCAGATCGAAGCTCTGGGCCTTCAGAACATCGTACGCCTCGTCGGCGCGGTGCCGGATGCCCGCGAACTGATCTGCGCCGCCGACATCTTTCTTCTCACGTCCGATTACGAGGGCACGCCGAATGTCGTCCTGGAGGCGATGGCAGCCGGAAAGCCCTGCGTGGCGACCCGCGTCAATGGAGTCGGCGAGTTGATCGAGGATGGCGCAACCGGGTTCACAGCGACGCAGGATACGACGGAGCTGGCGCAGCACGTTTCCCGTCTCGTTGCCGATCCGGAGCTGCGCCGACGCGTGGGTCAGGCAGCCTGCGCAGCCGTCGAGGAGGCGCGAAGTCCAGTCGAAATCGCACGCGAGCTTTGGTCATTCTGTGAGCAACCCACCTGAGACCTTGAAGCCAATGCATGTCGCCTTCTTTGTCGACCAAGTATTCTGGCGCGAGGGGCCTGTCCTCTCGACCGAGGAGTCGTTCATCCTCTTCCCGGCGAGCTTCGCTGGCTTCGTCGACCAGATCACTTTCATTGGACGCGAGGCGCCGACCCCTGGGCGGGCTCCTTACGTCCTGGACGGCTCCAACTTCTCTCTATGCGCGCTGCCATTCTATCCCAACCTGTACCGGCTCTGGCGGGCCGACCCCCGCATGTATCGTCGGATTCGCGAATCCGTGCGTGAGCAGTCCAAGAACTGGGATGTGCTCGTCATCTGCGGCCCCCACCCTATTGGCCAGCTGGTCGCCCGAATATGCATCGCTCAAGGCATCCCGGTTGTCCTGATGGTGCGCCAGAACCTCATCGAGCAAATGAGCGCCCACCGCGGGTTGGAGCGTCACGCCGCGATGCTCGCCGCCCACCTTCTCGAATGGGATTTCAAGCGGTTGGCCCGCGACCGGACGGTCTTTGCGGTCGGCGAGGAGATGACGAAGGCCTACAGCCGCTTCTGCAACCGCGCGCACAATCACTTTCCCTGCCTCGTCGACCGTGCACAGTTCGAGATGTTCTCGCAGATGTCCGCGGGATCCGATCCCAAGCGCCTCATCAAGGTCTGCCGGTTGGCTCCGGAGAAGGGACATCGGTTCCTGTTCGAGGCCATGGCGCAGCTCAACCAGCGCGGCCTGCGCTGCCATGTCGATCTCGTCGGCACAGGGGCCATGGACCAGGAGCTCCGGGAATTGGCTTCAAAACTCGGCGTTGCGTCGCAGGTGACGTTTCACGGCTATGTTCCCTACGGTCGGCCGCTCTTCGACCTCTACGAGAAGGCGGGAGCCATGGTCCTGTCCTCCACAACCGAGGGTTTCCCGCAGGTCATCAACGAGGCCTTGTCCATCGGCCTTCCAACGGTCGCGACGACAGTGGGGGGAATTCCCTCGTTTCTCACGGACGGAGAAACCGCTCTGCTGGTGCCTCCGCGGGACGTCCCTGCGTTGGCCGGGGCGATCGAGAAGATGGTGCGCGCGCCAGAGCTTCGTGAGCGCCTGCGACGAAACGGGCGTGCGCTGATGCAAGACAACATCCTTGAAGTGAATCGGGCCCGTGTTCTCGGGGGTGTTCATGACGAGATCGCTCGCCGCCGAGCATAACTATCGCTGCGCAATCGGTGACCACCCGAGCACAGCTCCACCGTGTCGCCCGACGGTCAGCGTTATCGTGCCCGTCTACAACGAGATCGATTGCCTTGACCGGCTCGTGGCAGACTTGCTCGCCCAAGATTACGAGCGGATTGTCGAATTCTGGTTCGCGGATGGTTGCTCGCAGGACGGGACCTACGAGGCTCTGCTGCGGCTCAGCGACGTGGATGACAGGGTCCGTGTGATTAGGAACCCGAAACGCGGACCGGCGGCCGGCATAAACTTGGCGCTGGAGCGGGCGACGGGGGACATCGTAAACCGGCTGGACGCGCATGCGCGCTATGACCCCGATGTCGTGACAAACAGCGTCGAGGCGCTGCTGGCAACGGGCGCCGGAGGCGTGGGCGCCATCGCACGCCCCTCTGCCGGCAGGACACTGATCGGCCGTGCCATCGTCGCCGCGCATAAGAGCCCTTTCGGAGTAGGCGTCGCGAAATTCCGCCGGGACGGCGCGGAAGGCTGGGCCGACGCGATTTGGAACGGCTGCTATTGGAAGCACATCGTGGATCGCGTGGGGCTGCTGCGGGAAGATCTGCATCGCGCCGAGGATAACGACTTCAACGCGCGCATTCAGGGTTTGGGGTATGGCCTCTACCTGTCGCCCGCAATACGGGCCTGGTACCTGCCGCGGCAAACTCTGAGGTCGCTCTGGAGGCAGTATTTCGCCAACGGCATCGGGGTGGTCAGAGCTGCCCGGGAGAGGCCAGATGCCGTTAGCTGGCGGCATTTCGCTCCGCTTGCGCTGGTCCTCACATTGAGCTGTGCCGCCCTGATCACAATTGCGTGGTCGGGGGGGCTTCCTGGTCTGATTGCTTTGCTGGCTTACCTGGGCGTTCTGGCTTTCGCCACCCTTCTCGCGGCGGCACGAGAACGCGGCGCGCATCTGCTGCTCCTCCCTGTGGCGCTGGCTACGCTTCACTTCAGCTATGGGTTTGGATCCCTCTGGGCCCTTGTGGCGAGCCCCTTGGCCGCGCTCTTTAAGCGATCTCGCCTCGTTTAACACTGTGTTAAGATCTCACATGCATGATTCGCGGTAGCGATCGGGCAGAGACCCCTTCATCGTCGCGCACTGACGAACTACGACGTTCGCCTTAGTCCGAGGGCTTACGCCTCGAGCGTAAGGTCTAATCCTTCTGCGTGATTGGCAGGGTTGAGAGAACGAATACCTTGGTTGCGATCAAGGGATCGCAACATGCTTCAGATCGCTACAGCTTCTCATTCGCTGCTGGAGGAACGCTCGCCAAGCGCGAGGGATATCCGCCACAGAGTGCTTGCTCGCAACGCCGTCCTCTTCTGGCAGGACGAACGACAGCCGCAAGCCATCGAGATTGTCGAGGGCACCGTTCGGGCCGCGCGTCTCTGGAGCGATGGTTCGCGCCAAATCCTGGCATTCTTTTGGCCCGGCGACATTATCCAGGCCGCGGCTCTGCAACGCTATACTGCGGAGGCCGTCACGCGCTGCGTGCTGAGGCCGCGCAGTCATGAGGAGGCCGGCGCTTTGGAGCCGTCGGGCACGGACCAGGCGCTTCAGGCGTCCATCTGCCTCCTTGCTGCCACCGGCAAGAAGAGCGCCACGAGCCGAATGGCGTGGTTCCTGCTCCAGATCTACGAACACCTTCCGCAGGATCCGCGGCGCGCGGAGGCGCTCCGTTTCACAATTCCCCGCAATGACGTCGCTGATTACTTGGGGATGTCGATGGAAACCGCGTGCCGAACACTAGCGGCATTCCGGGCGCGCGGTTTGATCGATCTTCCGACCCGGAAAACCATTTGCTACCGAGACATGGCGCAGCTCGCTCGGGTCGCTCAGTCACCCAAATGGGAAGATGCCGAAGCCTGAAGGCAATGGCCGTCCGCTTGCGACAATTCCAAAAATTTGTGGTATATGAGCGTCATAATAGGTCGAGGGGCATGTGCTGATCCGACGGCGCGGCAGACGCCAGGGAGCCAGGCACGACAATGTGGCGTATCCTGTTAGCCGATGACCATGGGATTTATCGCAAGGGCCTTCACCTGGCCCTTCAGCGCGCATTTCCCGATGCCGATCTCCTGACAGCGGACTCGCTTCCGACAATCCTGTCCACAGTCGAGGAGAATCCAGACCTCGATCTTCTTATTATCGACCTGCATATGCCGCGCCGCATTCCGGTCGAGGGCCTCAGCGACTTGAGCGCAAACTGCCGGAACATCCATCTGGTCGCGCTGTCCGCGTCCGAAGCAGCGACTGACATTCTGGAATGCCTTGCCTGCGGATTTCACGGATATATTTCAAAGCTTCAGACTGACGAGGAAATCATTGCGGGCATAGAGGACGTCCTTGCCGGAAAAATCTATGTCACGCCGCGCCTGGCCCTCACGAAGGGACTTTCTTCATGGCGCGAGATGGTAAAGGTGACCGAGTCCAGTCGCTCGCAACTCATCCGCCTGACGAACCGCCAACGGGATGTCCTCGCCCTACTGGCGCGGGGTAAGTCCAACAAGGAAATTGCGCGCGAACTCGCCATCGCGGAGGCGACTGTCAAGATCCATGCGGCGGCGGTCATCCGTGTGCTTGGAGCCACGAACAGGGCCTCCGCGGCGCTGTTTGCTCAACAGTGGCTTGAAAGGAAGGAGTAAGGGCCGTGATCGGGAGCCCCCATTCCGACGGAGTGCGGAGCCTACAAGTCCAGAGCTGTGGTGAGGACATACTCCAAGCCTTCCGGCGAAAGTCCGAGCGTCGAGGTCCCGCCGGTGATCGCTTTGCCGTCATCACATAAAATTGAGGTTCCGAACCCGCGTTTGCAGCTTCCCGTCGCTTGAGGCCCGTCCCGTTCAAGCCATTGCAGGCACAGGCTCGCGCGGGTGCTGTCAATAGGTTGAATGCTCCAACGGACCAGCACCTTCCCTGTCGGGCAGCTCAAGGCTCCATGCTTGACGGCATTTGTCGTGAGTTCGTGAATGATTATCGAGATCGACTGCGCAAGCCCACTACGGAGCCCAACCAACGGCCCGACCAAGTCAAACTGATTGGAGCGGCAATACGGAGAAAGCTCGAGGCGGACGAGCTCCTCCAACGAGCAATGATCCACGCCCATTCGCGTGGATACATCAGCGTTTGCGATAGCGCGAAGGCGCCCTTCCAACGCATCGCATAATTCTGCCACTGTCGCGCTACTTTCCGCTGTCAGCTTGATGATAGACAAAACTAACGGCACGAAATTGTCGAGCCGATGCCGAAGCTCCTTGTTATCGAGACTAAGAAAATAGAATTGATCAATAAGCTCTTCCACAGATCCAGGGTTGCAAGAATTCATCAATTCTCCATTACATTTAGAGATAACTTGGTATAACATAGAAAATGAATTAAATAGCTTATTTGATCGTGGTGAACTTGTATTCAAACTCGATAATTTCGAGTGAACTCTGACCGAGGCCTGTCTTTTTGCTATTACAGGCTTCGATTTATCTCTTGATGGACTTGAGCCCATGCGAGATCCTCGGCTGATGAATGTAGCCTGCACCAATAATATCTGATTTCGGTCAATAAAACAATTCTAAGGGGCAGTTAGGTTAACTCGCCGCTGCGCGGTTGGTTTCACTCGTAGCCCCAACGCGCCGACGCCGGTGGATCCCGGCTTTGGACCCTGGAGGATTTGCCCAATGGTGTCTCGCCGCAGTTTTCTCCTCAACGCTGGTAGCCTCGCTGCCTCAGGGCTTTATGGATTAGAGGCATTCGGCCAAGCTTCGGCAGTGAGCCGTAACGCTTCAAGTGCGTCTACCCCGAGCCAGGCAAACGGAACCTGCCGTACGTTCTACGTCGCGCCCACCGGCGAGGACGGCGACTATCCGGAGCGGGGCACGATCCAGCGTCCGTTCGCCACGCTTCCTCACGCCTTCGCCCATGCCTACGGCGGCGATACGATCCTGCTGCGAGGGGGAGAATACGGCTTCGACGGTGCCGCCGAAGGATGGCTTCTCGCTGGTCGCGACGGAGAGCCGGGACGCCCGATCGTCATCGAGAACTATCCCGGCGAGTCTCCCGTGATCGACGGAGCCGCAATGAGGCCCCCGACAGAACGGTATCAGGCGTGGCCTTCGCGCAAATCAGCGGGCGGGTTTGCGCTTGTTATCATGGATGCTTCCCACCTGACCCTGCGCGGGCTCACCGTTCGCCATGGCCCGCTGGGCGGATGCTTCGTCAACGGCACCCATCACGACTTGTTGATTGAGCGCTGCGTCTTTCGCGACAATGGCTGGCTCAACGACGAGTATGGCACCGGCCTGGGCATCCTCGGGAAAGGCGATCACAACATCGTGCGCAATTGCGACTCCTTCGGCAATCACGGCGGAGGACCGGGCGCAACGGGCGGAAATGCCGATGGGATCTCGGTTTCGCTCAACGACAGCACCGGCACCATCGTCACCGGTAACCGCGCTTGGCGCAACACGGACGATGGCTTCGACTTCTACAACACCTCGAGGGCCAAGGACAGCCTCAGCACCTCGCCATGCCTTATCGATCAGAACTGGGCCTTCGAGAACGGATACAACTCCGACGGCTCGATCGGCCCTAACGAGACTGGCGACGGCTGCGGTTTCAAGCTGGGGGGGCGGCGCCCAGGCGCCACCGGATTCTATGGCGGCCACACGGTGACCCGGTGCCTTGCTTGGAACAACAAGACAAGCGGCTTTGATGACAACAGCTATAATGGCGGGCTGCAGCCGATGGCCATCTTCAACAATGTCTCCTTCAACAATGCGCGCGGTGAGGTTGGCTACGCCTTCATCATCCAGCGTAATGCGAGCACGGTGCTTCGGAACAATATAGCCTTCACAAAAGACGGAAGGCACGACTTCGATATCGCGCTTGAGTCTCAGTCGCACAATGCAAGCAACGGTGCGGCCTTAAGGTCCCTCTCGCCAACGAATTTCAGCGTGTCTTTGAACGACTTTCAGTCCATCGAAGATGCAATTGCGCGCGGTCCCCGCCAGGCGGACGGTTCCCTGCCACTCTCGGGCTTTTTGAGACTGGCGAAGGGGAGCAGGCTGATTGGCGCAGGAAGCCCACTCGGGCTGCCCCCCAACATGCCTTCGAACGGGGACGTTGTCAGTCTCGGGGCCTTCGAGGCGCCATAGCAACGGCCCAGCGCTTCCTGCTCTGCGCGGCTCGCGCCGCGAAGGGCGAGAAGCACAGTAGGGATCAGGAAAGCCACGACGACTGGCTGCGCGCCTGGAAGGGGCTCGGCCTCGCGTTCGGCGACGTCAACCCGAGGACAAAGAACAGCCTCGCCGAGGGCTTCCGCGACATTCGAAATCTCGTTTATCCGGGGGGCAACGAGCGAATCCCCTGCCCTGTTGACCTTCGATCACTCGCACGCGACGGCCGATGACACCCCTGTCATCGCATGTCCTGTCCAGGTTGGTGGGCCGGGCCGGATCAATTTGCGAGCGCCTATGCGATTGAAATACTGACCTAATTCTCAATTACTCATCCTTGGCTATCTGATCCTTAAGCGGCTTGATGATGGACTGGAGCGCCGCCTGCACCTTGCTGACCAATGAGGACGTGCTGGCAGTCAAGGTTTTCCTCTTCTCGCCAGACCCGTTAGGCCGCAAAACAAGCCGAACGCCTTCGCCCTCCCGTATGCCGAGCGCGTGTTGCAGGTGAAAGCCGCCCGTCAACGGCCAAGCGCGACCGCTTCCCATGACGGTCATCGCTCACGCACTGTGACTGTATTTCCGCTTCTCCTTTCATAAATCGCCCCGAAACGCCGGTATCTCAAAGTCGTTCGTACCGAGATAATGAGCAGGACACCGCTATGGGGTTGCCCTGCATCGTTGCCTGTCGCTCCTATGCATGTACTCTTGGCACACTGAGGATCGTAACGATGACGATTGAACGAGCCGAAAGCCTCGACCGTCGCGATTTTATGATCGCGGCAACGGTCGGTGCGGCCGTAGCGCTGAAGGCGGAGCAGGCACAGGCGCAATCCGCCGCGGTAGCGCCGACGGCTTCTCCCAGCGCAGGATCGGGCACCGTCTATACGGGCGATATCATCGACGGCAAGCGCGTGATCAGCGCCCTCGATGTCGCGGACCTCGCGCCCGGCAAGCACAGCTTCTACTTCCAGGGCGTGCAGATGCCGACGGGCCAGCATTGGTACGTGTCGGTGATGGTGGCCAAGGGCGCCGCCCCCGGCAAGCGGCTCGGACTGATCAGCGGCATTCACGGCGATGAGATGAGCCCGATGCACACCGTCCAGTCCGTGATGAGGCAGCTCGAACCGGCCGGGATGTCCGGAACGGTGCTGGCCGTGTTCGACGTCTCGCGCCCGGCGATCGAAGGGATGGAGCGGCGCTGGCCGAGTTCCGGGCGCGGGATCGACCTCATCGATATCAACCGGCTGTTTCCCGGCAATGAAAACGCCCCCGACGCACCGAGCCGCCATGCGGGCCTGGTGTTCAATCGGTTGCTCCGCGCGAATCTCGATTACGGCATCGACTTCCATACCGCCGCCACGGGAATGGACATGACCGCGTTCCATCTCGCGCGCATGGATCTGCCCGAGGTCAAGGCGATGGCCGAGCTCTACCCGATCGAGCAGATTTTCGACAATCCCGCCTACCCCGGACTCCTGGCAAATGCGCTGATCGCGGCGGGCATTCCGGCCTTCACGCCCGAGATCGGCCGGCCGCGCGTGTTCGATCACGAGATGATCGCGCTCTTCGTCGAAGGGACGATGAATGTCCTCAAGCATCACGGCATCGTCGCCGGGGCCATCGGCAGGACGGGCAAGGATTCGAACGTCTTCGTCGCCGACGGCATGCTGCCGATCGTCACGAACAGAGGCGGTTTCGTCGAGCTTCTGGTCAAGCTCAACGAGGCGGTCGAAGCCGGGCAGAAGGTCGCGGTCCAGCGCAACACCTTCGGAGAGGTGGTCGCGGAATATACGGCACCGCGCAGCGGCAAGGTCGGCGCCCGCAGGACCGACGCCACGGCCGAGGCCGGTACGCCGATCGTATTCATGCTGTTCGATAGTGCTCAAGCGGTCGGCGGCGACGTGGTCGTCGAATGAATCGCCACATGCCAGGTCGACGAGCAGGAGGAAGCCAATGCTGAGACTGGGCGAGAAATACGGCCATCTGGCGCGTCGTGCCGGCTGCGGCTGCTGCAATCCCGACCTTCACAAGGCCTCCCGCCGCCTCGCGGCGTTCTCGCGGCGTGGCCTGCTCGGCGGCGCGGCCGCCGCCACGGTCGCCGGCTTGCTGCCCCGCTCCGCCGGGGCGCAGACCTCCGCGCCGCCCAGCCGGATTCTGTTCCGCGAAGCCCGGCTCTTCGACAGCGTCTCGGGCCAGGTGAAAGAGCGCGCGCAGCTCCTGGTCGAGAACAACCGGATCGCGTCCGTCGATTTCAGCAATGCTCCGCCCCCCGGCGACGCCACCGTCATCGCCTGCCGCAACGGGGTTCTCCTTCCCGGCCTCATCGACGCACACTGGCATGCGATCTTCGCCGCCGTGCCGCTGAACATCCTGCTCAACGGCGATCCGGGCATCATCTTCGCCGCCTCGACCGCCGAGGCCAACCGCACCTTGCTGCGCGGCTTCACCACGATCCGCGACCTGGGCGGCCCGGTCTTCTCCTTCAAGCAGGCGATCGACAGCGGCGTCATTCCCGGCCCGCGCATCTTCCCCTCCGGGGCGCTGATCACCACCTCCGGCGGCCATGGCGACCTGCGCTTGCCGAGCGAGATCCCGCGTGACGGCGGCCGGCTGAGCAAGGGCGAGCTGATAGGAGGGGCCGCGATCGTCGACAGCCTCGGCGATCTCAAGATGCGGGTGCGCGAGCAGCTTCTCCAGGGCGCCTCGCAGATCAAGCTCATGGGCGGCGGCGGCGTCTCCTCGCCGCGCAGCCCGCTGGACATCCTGACCTTCAGCGAGGACGAGCTTCGCACGGCCGTCGCCGTGGCGCAGGACTGGAACACCTATGTGACTGTGCATGCCTACACCTCCCGCGCCATCCAGCGCTCGCTGGCGGCCGGCGTGACCTCGATCGAGCATGCGCATCTCATGGACGAGGGCACGGCGAGGATGATCGCGGAGAAGGGCGCGTGGCTGAGCACGCAGCCCTTCCTCAGCATGGAAGACGCGGACTCGCAGAGCGGGCCGGGCGTCGAGCGCGCCCAGCAGATCTTTGTGGGAACGCCCAAGATCTACAAATTCGCTCGTAGCCTCGGCATCAAGACCGCCTGGGGCTCCGATGTCCTGTTCTCGCCGGCCCTGACCCAGCGCCAGAACATCATGCTCACCCATCTGAGCAACTGGTACACCAACGCAGAAGCCCTGCAGATGGCGACCTCGGGAAACGCTGCGCTGCTGCATCTCTCCGGCCCCCGCAATCCTTACCCGGCGCCGATCGGCGTCCTCGCGGAGGGCGCCCTCGCCGACATCCTCGTCGTCAACGGCAACCCGCTCGACGACTTCAAGCTGCTCGAAGACCCGCACCGGAACTTCACCGTGATCATGAAGGACGGCCGGCTCCACAAGAACCTGTTGTGACGCAATCGAGTCGGCTCCGGAGCATGCGCTGTCGTGGTTTTCTCACAGGGTAGAGCCAAGACGCGCGAGCGCCATGGCGGGTTCAAACCACGCCGCTTCGAAAGGCAATGGAGGATGGGGCGCGTGAATGAGCATGGAGCATGTTCAAGGCCCGGTTCGCACCGCCATCTTCGGCAAGCGCTCCACCAGAGCCATGGCGGCCTGATGTTCAACCCGCCGGCCCCGGGCACGGTGAAACGGAGAGCCGGGAGCGAGCCCGAGTGTCCGACACGGTACGAAACGCGAAGCAAATGACGAGAGAATCCGAAACAGTCATCCTGCTTCATGGTCTCGCACGAAGCAGATCGTCACTTCTGCTCATCGAAAAGCTGCTTTCGGCTGTTGGCTACAACGTCATCAACGAAACCTACGATTCAACGGACCACGCGATAGAAGGCCTGCTGAGCCACGTCGAGAACGCCGCCCGAAGCTGCAACGTGGAGCGGATGCATTTCGTAACCCATTCGATGGGAGGCATCCTCCTGCGTGCCTGGCTACGGCAGAACCGTCCGCGCGAGCTCGGGCGCGTCGTGATGCTGGCCCCGCCCAATCACGGCTCGGAACTGGTGGATGGGCTCGGTCGCCTGCCGGCTTTCGAGCTGATCAACGGACCCGCCGGCCGACAGCTTGGAACGGATCCGGACAGCCTGCCCAACATCCTGCCCAAGGCAGATTACGAGCTGGGCATCATCGCTGGAACACTCTCGCTCAACCCGCTCCTGTCGCATTTCTTCGCCGGCCCGAACGACGGCAAGGTCTCCGTGGAGAGCACGAAGCTCGATGGCATGACCGATCACATCGTGCTGCCGGTGACCCACACCTTCATGATGAACAACCCGCTGGTCGTCGCCCAGGCCGTGACCTTCATCAGGACCGGGCGCTTCAACCACGATCTGACGATGTCGGAGCTCGCCCAAAACGTCGCAGCCTATCTTCAGGGCGAGAAAAGCGGCTTCTGAAGCCTTCGTTCGGCGCGCTCGGGCGCGACACTCTTGCCGCCCCCGCGGTCAGCCCCCGCGATTGTCGTAGGGGCCCTCCTCTCCGTCCCCATCGTCGGTCCTGCGCTGAGCTTTTTCCAAGAGATGCCGCTTCAACGAAGCCAGGCTCTCCTGCGACCAGTTCCGGATATCGGCAACTGCGACCCAGGCATCGACATAGTGCTGGGGGGCATAGACGTGCCCGTAGCCCATCGGCGTCCGCGTCGCGAAAGCCATGTCGAGCGCGAGCTGCAGACCCGTCACGATCGGATACCAGCGGAACTCCGGGGAAACATCCGGGCCGCGCACCGGCTCGAGCCAGGCGGGCCGCCGGAAGAAGGAGTTCCGGTCGAAGAAGGTGACCGCGTCGCTGGCATATTGGAGATAGACGATCCGCAGGACGCCCCAAGGCGTCTCGGGGGTCACGCGCGGACCCTCCTGGTTCATGAAGCGGACGAAGCGACCGTCACGATATTCAGGAAGCCAGGCGGGGGAGCCGGGATTGCGCCGATCCGTGATGCTGCGCCAGAAGCGGCTGCCGAAGGGAGGGCCGCTCCACAAGGCGCCGTCGACCGGGTCACCGATCATGTCGAGCAGCTCGACCGAGCGCTCCGAATTCATCGAGCCAAGGCTCAGCCCGTGCAGATAGAGCCGTGGCCTGCGGTCCTTGGGCAAGCCCGTCCAATAGCCGTACACCTCGGCGAACAGCGCCTGCGCCGCCTCCGAGCCATATTCGGGTTGGGCCAGCAGCGACAGCGGGCTCGACAAATAGGAATACTGCAGTGCCACGCTGACGACGTTGCCGTCGCCGAGATATTCGATCGGGGCGATGGCGGAAGGGTCGACCCAGCCGGTGCCGGTCGGCGTGATCACGACGAGGATCGCGCGCTCGAAGGCGCCGGCGCGCTTTAGCTCCTCCAACGCCAACCGTGCCCGCGCCTGCGCAGATCCGGCGGCCCGCAGCCCGACATAGAGCCTGATGGGCTGCGAGGCGGGCCTGCCTGTCATCGCCGCAATCTCGGCCGTGCTCGGCCGCGAGGCTACGAATTCCCGGCCCGCACGCCCCAATTCCTGCCATTTCACAAGCGAGGCGGCACTTCCCGACTGGAGCGGGTCGATCGGTTGCGGGCTGGTCGGCTCGATCAAGGCGTCGCGCTCGCGGAAGGAGGAATCGAGCATGCGAAAGCTGATGCGGACCAGGAAACCATTCGCCAGCGTCCACAGCAGCAGCGTCGTGATCGTGAGGCCAGCGGCGAAGGCGACGCGCCGCGGCATGAAGCGCAGCGGTCGCCGCGCCAGGAACAGGGCGACAAGCCTGAACAGCCGCCCAAGAGCCAGCAGCACGGCGAAGGTCGCGAGCGCGATCAGGCTGACCTGAAGCGGATGGGCGCTGTCGATCGGCTCCATCGCCATCACCTTGCGGATGGAATTCTGCCACCGCGCAGCGTTGGCCAGAAAGATCACGGCCACCGGCAGGCAGACGCAGGCGATGACGATATTGCCGATGCGCCGCATGCGCTCGTTCGGCTCCGGCATCTCCAGATACGCCCAAAACCAACGCCAGGCCGTGCCGAGACCGTAGCCGATGGCAAAGCAGACTCCTCCAAGAACCCCTTGGGTCAGAGCAGTGCGCGGAACGAGCGTCGGGGTCAGCGAAGCCGCAAACAGGAACGTGCCCAGAGCCAGTCCGATGCCGGACAGGTTACGGCTCCAGCGCAGCGGAAGGAGAAGCATTCTCGTGCGATAGCCTGTCATCTTACCTGCCGAAAATGGGATTTGCTGCGTTCAACCAGCCGGTTGGGGTCCATAGCCGGCCTCGGAGAGCAAGTGGGTGAAGGCGGCGACATTCAGAAGCGCCAGACCAGCGGCACGTAGAATACGGCCATGACGAAGAACCAGAGCATCAGCGGCGCTCCGAGCTTCCAGTAGCTGGTGAAGCTGTAGCCGCCCGGCCCCATCACCATCATGTTGGTCGCGGTCGCGATCGGCGTCAGGAACGAGGCCGAGCCGGCAATGCACAGGCTCATCAGCACCGGGCGCGGCGAGACGCCCAGGCCCGCGGCGGCCGCCATGGCGATCGGAATCACCAGCATCGTCGTCGCCGTGTTGCTCATGACCTGGCCGAGGCTCGCGGTCAGCACGAAGAGGCCGCCGAGGAAGACGAAGGGGCCTGCTCCACCCGTCAGCGTCACCAGCTGGTCGGCCACCACCTTGGCCGCCCCCGACTGCACCATTGCCGTGGAGAGCGGCATCATCGCCGCGATCAGGATCACCGTCGTCCAGTTGATCGCGCGATAGGCCTGCTCCACCGTCATGATGCCGGCGAGGATCAGGGCACCGGCGCAGATGAGTCCGGCCACCGCGGGCGGCAGGATGCCCGTCGCGAGCATCGCGACGAGGCTGGCCAGCACGGCGAGCGTCACCCCGGCGCCGGCCCCCATCGGCACTGCCTGGCGCCGGACCAGATCGGGCGAGTTGACGACGAGCACGTCGGGGTCGTCGAGGCGCAAATCCAGCGCCTCCCAGGTCCCTTCGAGGAGCATGGTGTCGCCGGCAAGCAAGGTCTCGCCCGGCTCGACGTCGACGCCGGCTCGCTGCACGGCCAGCACGACGAGATCACCGCTATCGGTCACCATGCCCGGGAACAGCGCGCGGCCGATCAAGGCCGAGCGCGGCGGGATCACCACCTCGGCGAGGCCGGAACGGCGACTGAACAACCCCGGCTGCGTACCCTCCTCGCGCAAGGCCAGATGCTTGTCGGCAGCCAGCGTCGCGATCGCCTCTGCATCGCCGCGTACGAGCAGGTAATCGCCCTCGGAGACCGCCGGGGCCCGTAGCGGCGTCCGCGTTTCTCCCGCCTGTACGGCCATGAGGTTGAGCCGCCCGGCCGACCCGACATCGATCTCGTCGGGTGGGATGCCGACATAGGTGGAGGTCGACCGCACGCGCAGCCGGAAGACGCCGTCGCTCAGCCCGTAATGCTCGACCAGGGTCTGGGCGTGCCGGCTGAAATCGGCCGGCAGCCGCGCGCTGCTCTGCTGCGGCAACAGGCGCTTGCCCAGCAGCAGGATGATCGCGATGGTCCCGACCAGAAGCGGCAACCCGACCAACGCGAACTCCGCGAAGGCGAAGCCGGGGAGCCCCGCATCCTCCAGCGCCTCCGACACCAGGATGTTCTTCGGCGCCCCGGTCAGCAGCAGGTTCGCGCCGGCATGGGAGGCGAAGGCGAGCGGCATCAGGAGCTGCGCCGGCGATTGGCGCAGGCGGACCGCCGCCATGACCGCGACCGGCATCAGCGCCGCGACCGCGCCGCTGCCGCTGATGAGAGCACTCAGACAACCGGCCGCGACCATGATGATGACCAGCAGCCGTGTCAGCCCTTCAGTTCCCGCCTTCGCGATCAAGTATTGTCCGGCCCAGGCGGTGATGCCCGTTCTTTCGAGCGCAGCGCTGACAATGAAGAGACTGGCAACGAAGAGGGCGGCGCGGTCGCCGAAGCCGGCGAAGGCCTGGTCGAGCGTGACCACGCCCGTCGCCCACAGCGCCAGCGCCGCGCCGATCGCGACCACGACGACCGGCAGCCTGTTCCAGGTGAACAGCACGATCGCGGCCACGGTGACGAGGGCGGTGCTCTGGATCGGTGTCACGTCGAGGCCTCCTGCCGCCCTTTCAGGCCTGCAACATCAAAACGCCGCCAAGCAGGATGGCAAGAGCGATCAGGGCGAACCCGGCAACGGGCCAGCGGCGAAAATGGGCGTCGATACCCCCGATCCGATCCGAAAAGCGGCGGGCAACCGGTTGTGCGGCTTGTGCGAGGACGATGATGTCGCCTTCCGGAATCGCACCGAGCCGTTGCGGCAATCGATGGACGAACAGCATCGCGACCGCGCCGAGCAGCATCGGCCAGGTCACCTTCCAGAGCGCCTCCGGCTGGAGCAGGCCGGAAACCGTTTCGCCGGAAACCGCCGGATAGAGCGACCACGGGATGAGGAAGGCGGCAGCCACCACGACCAGCCAGGGCAAGAGCTGCCCGAGCGCCGGCGATCCCGCCGTATTGCCCGCCGTGTCGCGGCGCAGGATCAGCAGGAAATGCAGCATCAGCGCGGTGCTGCCGGCGCCGGCCAGCGTCATCGCGCCAGCGAGCCAGCCATAGCCGAACAATGGCTTGGTCGCGAGCTTGGCCAGCGCACCGCTGGTCAGCGGCATGCCGCCGAGGCTCAGCGCGAGCACCGCGGTGAGCAGCAGCGCGAGCCTGAGGCGGCGCCCTCCTGTCGTGGCGAGGACGCCGACGCCCAGGAACAGCGCGCCCTTCACCAGCGTGTGGTGAACGGCGTAATAAGCCGTCAGGTTTGTGACGGCAGGATCGGCGGTGTCGAGGCCGACACCAAGCAGCACGGCCAGCAGCCCCATCTGGCTCACAGTGGAATAGGCCAGCACTGTCTTCGCCCGCGCCTGGGTGATGCCGACGATGACGCCGTAATAGGCCGTGACGAGGCCGACCCCGATCAGCACGGAGCCCCAGAGCGGCGCCCCGGCCTCGAAGGGCAGGAAGCGGATCAGCCCGATCACGCCGGCCTTGACCACCACGCCGCTCAGCACCGCCGAAGCCGGTGTCGGCGCCGCCGGATGCGCCAAGGGCAGCCAGACATGCAGCGGCACCAGCCCCATCTTCAGCGCGAAGCCGATGATGAACAGCGCGAGGGTGCCGTCACGCATCGGCGAGGCCGGCAGCTCGGCGACGACGCTGCGGATCTGCGGATTGGCGTCGGGATGCATGGCCGACAGCATCACCAGCGCGATCAGCAGGAAGGCCTCTCCCAGCAGAGCGAGCCCGACATAGATGACACCGGCCCGGTGTGCGGAGGCGCTCTGCTCGTGGATGATCAGCCCATAGGCGGCAAGGCTCGCCAGGGTGAACAGCAGGTAGAAATTCACAACGTCGCCGACGATGAAGAGGCCGAGGCTCCCGGTGAGGGTCAGCAGCCACCAGATTGCGAAGCGCGACGCAGCCGGGTCGCGCGCCATGAGCGAGGCCGCGTAGGCGCCGGCAGCGCTCCACAGCAGCGCGGCGCCCCCGAGCAGGATCGCGCCCGGCTGGTCGAGCACCAGCGTCAGCCGGAACGGCGCCGGGAAGAAGGCGAAGCGACCTTCCGGTACGAGGACTGCCGCCGCGAGGGCCGGCAGCGGCGCGATGACGACCACGGCCAGGGCCCTCGCCCGGAACCGCGCGGACAGGCAGCAGATCGCGAGCACGAGCGGGAAGAACAGCGCTGCGGCGAGAAGCAGGCCGGCGCTGCTCATGGCGCCCATGCCATGTTGAGGCCATCGCGGCCGATCTGCAGGAAGCCGAAGGGCCGCAGCGGCACGAAACCGATCAGCACGGCTGCAATGGCCAAGGCGAGCGCCGCGCATTCGAGCCGGCGCGGCACGGCACGGCGCGCCACGATCGGAACGGTGGGGACGGCCAGCGCCTTGTCGATCACGCGGAAGACGTAGGCACCGGCCAGAACCCCGCCGGCCAGGATGGTTGCTGCCAGCCAGGGATTCCCCTGGATCACTGCGGCCGTCAGCAGCAGGCATTTGGCGATGAAGCCGCCGCTCGGCGGAATACCCATCAGCGACAGACCCGCGAGGCCAAAGGCGGCCGCGCTGATCGGCAGCACCCGGCCGAAGCCGCCGAGATCGGCGATGCGATCATGACCGAAGGCCTCGGCAATGACGCCCGCCGCCAGGAACATCGCCGCCTTCGCCAGCGCATGGGAGACCAGCTGGAGAGCGCCGCCTGTCCAGGCGATCGTGCCCCATGGCGGCAGGTCCGCGCTGCCGGCGGCCAATGGGAAGACGATGAAGAGATAGCCGATCTGCGCCACGGTCGAATAGGCGATCATCAGCTTCAGCCGCGCCTGCCGGAGCGCCATGACGCTGCAGAACAGGATCGAGGCGGCGCCGAGGACGGCGAGCATCTGGCCTGCGATCGCGGCCGCCTGCGAGGGCGCGACGTCGAGCACCAACCGCAGGATCAGGAAAACCGGCGCCTTGATCACCAGCGCCGACAGGACGGCGCTCGCCGGAGCCGGCGCCCCGGCATGGGCCGGCGGCAGCCAGAGATGCAACGGAAACAGCGCCGCCTTGGCCAGAAGCCCGACGATCATCAGCGCCAGCGCAACCGCGAGCGCCAGGTCCTGCCGGCCAAGCTGCGCCAGCGCGAGCAGGTCGAGCGTGCCGTACTGGCCGTAGATCAGGCCGGCCCCAAGCAGATAGAGCAGCGAGCCGATCAGCGCGAACAGCAGATAGCGCAACGCCGCCGTGACGGTCTCAGCCCGGCCGTCGAGGCAGACCAGCGGCACCGCCGCGAAGGTCAGCAGCTCCAGCGCGACATAGAGGTTGAACAGATCCTCGCCGACGAAGACGGCATTCAGCGCGCTCCAGAGCGCCAGCAGCATCACCCAGAAGGTCGTCTGCGCCCGTCCGCCGCCAGCGTCCGCCTGGAGCCCGTGCTGGATATGCGCGAACAGGCCGACCGCGACCACGACCAGCGCCGTCATGACCAGCATCGCCCCCGATAGCCCGTCGGCCCGCAGAGCGATGCCAAGCGGCGGCTGCCAGGCGCCGACGACATAGGAAAGCGCTTTCCCGCTCGATATCAGCTCGGTGGTGATGGCGATGGCGACGACGAGCCCTGCCGCAAACGTCGCCAGCGCGATCCGGGCCGCGCTGCGCGGCCCGCAGGCGAGGATGGCGAGCACCGCGCAGACCGGCAGGATCACGGCCAGGACCAGCAGGAAGCCGCCCGGCGTGGTGGCATGGACGAGCGGCGTCACAAGCCACTCCGCGATTCATCAGGTGCCGCTCGGTCGCCGACAGTCAGCTCGGCGAGCCGCTTCAGCAAGGCGACGGCCAGTGCGCTGGCAGAGAAGGCGACGACGATGCCGGTGATCACCAGGGCCTGCGGCACCGGGTCGGCGTCGAAGCCCGGGCCGGCGCCGCGCCGCGCGACGGCGCCGAAAACGAGGAAGATGCCCGCGCCGAGGATGTTGCAGCCGACGATCCGTCGCAGCAGCCCGGGATGGGTGATGACGGCGAACAGGCCGATACCGACGAGCGCTGCCCCGCACAGGCCGAACAGGACGCCGGGCTGAAGCACCGCCATCATCGCGCCGGCGCCTTGCGGGCCGGCCCCGCGACCAGCATGGCGAGCGCCGCAGCGACGGAGAGTGTCAACGCCGCCTCGATCGCCAGGATCAGGGGTTTCGCCAGTGCCTTCGGATAGGCGAGGAAGCCGTCGGCGAAGGCGAAGCCGAGGAAGGCGATCGCCAGGAACAGGATCGGCCCGCCGGCCAGCACCAGCCTTAGCAACCACCGGGCCGTGTCGGGGGGCGGATGAAGCCCCGCCATCATCACCAGCAGCCACATCGCCGCGAGCACTGTCCCGGCCTGGAAGGTGCCGCCCGGCGCATCCGCCCCGACCCAGAACATGTAGACGCCGATGACGACGCCGAAAGGCGGCAGGACACGCCCGAGATAGGCGAGCGGCCCCGGAACGGCGGCGGGCTTCACATCGGGAGCGCCGCCCCAGACCGCGTCGGGCGCCAGCGACCAGACCCCGATCAGGGCGAGCAGCACCACGACCTTCTCCAGCAGCGTATCGAGCGCGCGAAAGGCCAGCAGGACGGCGGTGACGGGATTGCCCAGGCCCGTCGCGGGAAGCGCCTGCGCGGCGGCCGGCGCGAGCGTCGGTGCCGGTGTGGAGAAGGTCAGCACGGCGAAGCCGAGCCCGGCGGAGATTGCGGCGCAGCCCGCAGCGACGGTGAGCTTGCCCGTGCGCGTCACCGGCTTCGCCTGCTTGCCGCGGCCGCGCAGGGCAGCTTCCGCCCGCAACAGCAGGATCCCGGTCGCGCCGCCGCCGATCGCGATCTCCGTCAAGGCGACGTCGGGCGCCGACAGCCGGACCCAGGCCAGCCCGAGCAGCAATCCGAAGGCGAGGAAGGTGATGATCGCGCTGCGCTCGTCCGGCTCGACGACGACGCGAAGCGCGAGCATCAGCAGCAAGGCAACGAGCGCAAGGTCGAACAGCGCCATCATCGCTCGGTTCGGTCGCGATGGACCGCACGGGCGAGCAACTGGCTCGCCGTTGCGGCCGAAAGCTGCGCGAGCAGCCAGATGCAGACGAGCTTCAAGCCGCCCGCGATACTCGCCGATTGCGGCAGGAGACCGAGCACGATCAGCCCGAGCCCGAGATTGTCGGCCTTGCTGATCGCATGCAACCGGCTCAGCGTGTCGGGAAACCGCAGCAGGCCGAGCGCGCCGGCCAGGAAGAGCAGTGCCCCCACGCTCACCAGGACGACGGTGACGGTGTCGAGAAGGGCGCTCATGGTTGCTCTCCCGACGAAGTGCGGTCCGCGTCCTGCCCAGCGGAGCCCAGGACGAAAGCCACGCAGGAGAACGCCGCGAACAAAGTGAGCAGCAGCGCGACATCGCTCGCAGCCGCAGAGCCGGATGCCACCCCCAGCAGCAGAAGAACCGCCGCTCCGCCGGTCCCGAGCAATTGCACCGCCATCATGCGTTCGGCCGTGATCCGGGAGCGCAGCACGCGCAACAGTGCGATGGCCGTGACCGCCAGGATGAACAACGCCGCAGTGGTCAGAAAATCAGCCATCACGCCGATCCCGTTCGAGGATTCGGCGGAAAGCGACCTCGTCGGCCGCAACCTGCTCGGCCACGGCCTCACGCAGATCGAGGCAATGGATATGCAGGGTCCCGTCGCTCTCAATGGCAACCGGCAACTTGCCCGGCTGCAGGCTCATCACCGCGCAGGCGGAATCGCGCGCCATGCCGTCGGGAATGCTGGAACGGCAGGTCGCGAAGCCCGGCCGCAAGTCGGGTTCGCGTGCAAAGGCGCGCCGCGCCACGTCGAGCCCGGCGGCCACCGATTGCGGCAGGAAGCGGATCAGGAACCGCGCGAGGCCCGCTGGCGAAAGCTTACCGCCGGGTGGCCACAGCGCCGTACTGGCCCAGACTCCGGCGGCGCTGGCGACGAGCCCGACCGGCAGGTCCATCGGTGCGGGGCCGATCAGGGTCACCCACAGCAGCAGCAGGCAAAGCCCCCGGATCAGGAGAGCCGGGAGCCGCACGTCGTCGGCCGCGGCCGCTCCACCCATCGTCTCGCCCGCCTCCGGTCGATACCCTGCCCCGTTCAGCATGAGGGTAGCGCCCACCTCCCCGGGCAACATCAGCCCGATGTCTCATGACTGTGCGCCACGTCCCATTTCTCAGTGCAGTGGCTGGCAGGAAGGCGCCCGATCTGCGCAGGATGGCGGCTCGCTCTGTCCGGGGACCGCATGCCGCAGCTCGATCTTCCCTCGACGCCTGCCGCCCGGCCGGCCGCATCATCATGCCGATGATCATCGAACCGCGGCACGGCGACGCGGAAGACGACGCGAGCAGCACCAAGAAGCACTCGCTGATCGCCATCGCGGGCAGCCTGCTTGGCGAGATCAGCCTGCCCAAGCTGGCGCTCGCCTGGGTTCTGGGTGCCCTGCTGCCGAGCCTCCTGCTGGGCGCGGCCCCCCTCGTCATGTCGGCCTGGGTCGCGTCCGTGTCAGGCCGCGTGACGGCACTCGCCGGGGTCGGCTCGCTGGTGCTGCTCGCTTTGGTCGGCGCCGTCGGCTGGTACGGTTTCCGGCCGCTATTCCGCCTGGCGGAGAAGAGCTTCTGGTCGCTGAACGCGCTTGTGGTGCAGCCGGGCTACGCCATCTGCCGCGAGGGGCTGCAGCATCTCGCCGAGCGCTTCATCCCCGCCGCCGCCGCTCCGGGCAGGCGGGCGACCTGGCGCGCGGGCAGCGCGATCGGCGCGGGGCTGGTCGGTTGCCTCGTTGCCGGCGCGGTTGCCGCCATCGTCTGGCCGGCCACGCGCTGGTCCGGCGGCTTCGCCGACTTCGTCGATCCGGTCCGGCTCGTCCTTCCCGCCCTCGCCAATGCCGTCGTGCTGATGTCGCTCTATCTGGCAGCGGCCTCGCTGCTCTGGGGTATCGCCGACGGGTTCATGGACCAGCCGCAGGATCTCGACGGCTTCGACACCGTGCCGGCCTCGGCCCGCCGGTGGCGCGTCGCGCATCTCTCCGACGTCCATGTCGTCGGCGAGCGCTACGGCTTCAGGATCGAGAGCGGGCGCGCCGGCCCGCGCGGCAACGAACGCTTTCGCCAGGCGCTCGAGCGGCTGGCTGAAATCCATGAGGCCGAGCCGCTCGACCTGCTGCTCATCACCGGCGACATGACAGACGCCGGGCGCTCGGCCGAATGGGCCGAGTTCCTCGACGCCATGTTGCGCCACCCCGCTCTCGCCGAGCGCAGCCTGATCCTGCCCGGCAACCACGACGTCAACATCGTCGACCGCGCCAATCCTGCCCGGCTCGAATTGCCGGGCAGCCCGGGCAAGCGCCTGCGCCAGATGCGCACGCTCTCGGCCATGGCGGCTCTCCAGGGCGAGCGCGTGCAGCTTTTCGACGACAGCCGAAGCCACCTCGCCGGCAGTCTCGCCGCCACGCTGGAACCGCATCGCGGCAGGATCGCCGCTTTCGCCGATTCGGGGGGCTTGCGCCTCTCAATCGGCCTCGCCGCGATCTGGGAGGATGCCTTCCCGATGGTGCTGCCACCGGCCGAGCCCGACGGACTCGGCGTCATCCTGCTGAACTCCAACGTGGAAGCGCATTTCTCCTTCACCAACGCACTCGGCCTCGTCGCCGAGGAGGATATGCAGGCGTTGCTCGCCGCGACCCGCGCCTTTCCGCAGGCGCGCTGGATCCTGGCGCTCCATCACCATCCGGTCGAATATCCGCGGCCGGCAAAAGCGTTTTCGGAGCGCATCGGCACGGCCCTGATCAATGGCAGCCGGCTCCTGCGGCTGCTGCGACCGGTCGCCTCCCGAATGGTCGCGATGCATGGGCACCGCCATATCGACTGGATCGGCCGTTGCGGCGCGCTGAAGATCGTCTCCGCGCCGTCGCCGGTGATGGAGGCGACGGATGACGAACCGACCTGCTTCTACATCCACACGCTGGCGGCGGCGCCCGGCGGGATAGCGCTGCTGGAACCGCAGCGCATCGTGATCGAACCCGCGCCGCCCGCCGTCATGGCGTGACGGACGAGCCTTCCGCGATCTTCTCGTCCTTCTGTGGCGAGCCGAAGATTTCGGCCAGCCACAGCGTCGACGGATGCAGGGCACAGAAGGTGAGCAGAGCGATGGTGATCGGCACGCCGATGAAGGCGCCGAAGACCCCCCAGAGATAACTCCAGAAGAACACCGAGAACAGGACGGTCGCCGGCGAGATCGAAAGGGCGCTGCCGGCGACCCGCGGCTCGACATAGCTCCCGACCACGAACTGGATCAGGTTGAGGCAGGCGAAGACCGCGATCACCGCTTGCCAGGAGCCGAACTGCGTCATGGCGAACAGGGTCGGGAAGACCGTCGCGACCAGCGGGCCCAGGAACGGGATGTAGTTGAGCAAAAAGGCGATGAAGCCCCATTCCTCGGCCAGTTGCAGGCCGACAGACTTAGCGAAGGCCCAGACCAGCACGCCGGTGATCACGCTCATTGCCGTCCGGACCAGCATGTAGCGGCGGATCTTGACCGCCGTCGCGATGCTGCCGCGCAGCAGCAGGTCGCCGGTGGCGCGATTGCGCATGCTCCTGAGCTTGCGGCCGAACTCATCGACTTCGAGCAGGCCGAGGAAAACATAGACCAGCACCACCAGCCAGAAGCTCATCGTGCTGTTGAGGCGCCCCGTGACGGTCTGGGCGGTGCGCAGCATCCAGCTGACGCTGAACGCCTCGGACCAGGCCCCGGCGACCGCGATCCCGTGCCCTTCGAGCCAAACCGTGACCTGGTCGTAGAAGGTCTGGAAACGGGCGGCATCGCTGACGATCCAGCGGCCGACACGGCCGAAGGCCCAAGCGATCAGGGAGCCGAAGCCGACGAAGGCGACGACCATGACCACGACGCAGACCGCCAGCGCCAGAAGGCGCGGCAGGACGCCCTGCAGGGCCTTCTGCAACGGCCAGACCAGCGCGATGATGAACAGCGCGAAGGCGACCGGCGCAAAGACCGAGCTCGCGATCGACAACGCCGCCACCACGATGATGGTGGCGACCACGACCAGACCGGCCTGATGGATATTGCCGCTCGTCATGATCCTGTCCGTCCTCGCATCGGCGGCAATATCGAGGTTGTGCGGCCGTTCAGCATGAGCACCGGTCAGACCCCCTTGGTGAGTTCGGCGAGATCGAGCGTCGAGCGCTTGCCGATCTCGTTGCGATTTGCCTGGTAGAAGGCCTCTGCCGAACGTCTGCCCTCGTCGTGCAGCATCGTCAGGAACTCCCATTCGGCATTGAGCTTCGAAGAGTAACCGAGCTCGGTCATGGCGTCGCTGGTGATGCGGTGGACCCGCATCCGCGCCCAACGCGCACCCTCGCCGCCCCCGGAAAGCGCCTCGCGTTGCAGGAGCGCCATCATGCGGAGCTCCTTCAACAGAACCGCGTTGAAGGAGACCTCGTTGAGACGGTTCAGAATGTCACGCGCCGTCCGCGGCGTTCCCGGCCGCTCCACCGGATTGATCTGGACGAGGATCGTATCGCTGGCATTGCTCTCCTCGATCAGCGGCGTCATGGTCGGGTTGCCGGAATAGCCGCCGTCCCAATAGCTCTCGCCGTCGATCTCGACCGCCTGGAACAGGGTCGGCAGGCAAGCCGAGGCGAGCAGCACTTCAGGCGTGATCTCGGCGTTGCGGAAGACGCGATTGCGGCCGGTGCGGACATTCGTCGCGGAGATGAACAGCTTGATCGGGCTTTTCGCGATGGCGTCGAAATCGATCACCTCGGCAAGAATCTCTGTCAGCGGGTTCGTGCCCGCCGGATTGAGGCTGTAGGGCGAGACGACCCGGGACATCATGTCCATCGCGACAAAAAACGGTGAGGTGTCGAGCGTCCAGCGCCCGAGCAGCACGTCCAGCGGCGAACGCTGGAACGGGCTGAACTTCGCCGCCTCGGAGACCTTCCGCCAGAACTGGTTCAGCGCCTCGCGCGCGCCACCCCGTCCGCCGGTGACATAGCCGGAGGCCAGGACCGCCGCATTCATCGCCCCGGCCGAGGTGCCCGAGATCGCCTCGATCGTCAGCCAATCCTCCTCGAGGATCCGGTTCAGCACGCCCCAGGTGAAGGCACCATGCGCGCCCCCACCCTGCAAAGCGAGATCGATATCGAGCGGCTGGCGCGGCGGGGCGCTCGCGCCGCCGGCTTGGCTGGAGGAAGCAGGCGTCTTGCTCACGACATCACCGTTGTTGGCGGAACCGGCCGCGTCATGACGACTTCACCAGCCCCGAGAAACCCGCGACCGCGAGCAGGCTCAAGGCCCAGCCGACGATCGATTGGAAGTAGAAATAGCTGATGGCGACGCGCCCTCCGGGCTTCGCCGGATTCGGTCGCCAGAAACTGCGCTGGCCCATGTCCAGCACCGGCAGCAACGTGTCGAGCGAATACATCCACGGGCTGAAGGCGGGGTAGCTCGAGGCTTCCCAGCGCTGCCGGAAGCAGTCAAGCTGGGTCTGGCCCGGCACAGCCAGCCCTTGTGACGGACCGCTGGCGACCAGCGGTCTCTGCTCCCCATGCGCGATGCCGCACAAGGTCCATTCCGGCGCGCGCAGCACGACGGCGCTGTTGGGCATCACCGCGCCCTGGCCCTCCGCATAGGCGAAGATCCCGACGCCTGCGAGCCAGAAGAACACAAGCCAGACGAGCGCGAAGAGCGGCCTGCGACCATAGCCGAGCGTGATCCCGAGGATACCGTCGGCGACGAAGAGAAGCGCCCGCCAGACCGGACTTTCCGTCCGCGCCCGGCGGGCCCGGCGCTGCAGCCTTTCCTTGATGACGAGCACCGAGCTGGCATCCTCGCCATGCCCCATCTCGCGGAAGACCGCCGCGAGCTGCTCGTAGGGTTGCGGCCAGAAATCCTCGCCCCAGCGTGCGGGTATCTGGCGGGCGAGCCAATCAAGGCGGCTGTCCGCATCGACCGGTCCATCGATGAAGGCGCCGTAGCGGCAGCGGTTGAGCAATAATTCGCCTGGCTTCGGCCAGGAGGCCGCCTCGTCATGGATCGTGCCGATCGAGGCACCGGTCAGCGCCAGCGTGCCGTCCAACCGAGCGTCGCGGCGCAAGAAGAAGGCGCCCTTGATAGCCGCCCGGCTGGCGTCGAGGGCGGTATCCCCGGCATGATCGACAAGCGTACCGGAACAATCGAGATCACCAGCGATAGCGGACCCGGTCAGTCGCACCTCGCCGGTGACGTGTGCGTTTCTCAGCACGATGCTGCCATGGCAGGTGATCTCGGTCGCGTCGATCGCGGTTCGCTCGAAGGCCGGAACGGTCGCGCCCGCGGCGTCGAGATCGGCCGCCAGGACCGCGCCGGCCAGATTTACGCCGCCGCGCAGGGTCGCGCCGCGCAGGAGCACGTTGCGCACCTCCAGGCTGCGGCCCAGCAGGGCATAACCGCTGCGATTGCGGATCGTCGCTCCGTCGCATTCGAGGTTGCCGCCGAGGCGCGCCTGGTCAAGGTTGATCCCGCCCTCGACATCCGCCCCCCGAAGGTAGATGCCGCCGCGCGCCTCGAGTCGCTCGGCCTGCAGGCCGGGTAGCCGAGAGCCGTCCAGAAAGAGCCGGTTGATGATGGCGGCGCGCAGGATCGGCGCTGCCTCGAAATGGCAATCGTTCAGGCCGATGTCGCGAAAGATGCGACAGGCCTCAAGGTCAAGAACCTCGGAAATCCAGGCGCCATGAACGAGTACGCCCTTCTCGTGCGGCCGGCAGCCTGCCTCGCCGCCGAGCATCAGGAAGCGCAGGAACGAGGCGCGCACGATACGCGCCGGATCAGGCTCGGCGGGCAGGACCCCGTTGCCGAGCCTGTCGAAGCTGCCGGACTGGAGCTTGGCGACGATCTCCTCCTCTGCCGGAAGCAGAGGCCGGAAATCGTCGAGGCGCACGGTCGAGGCTGCCCAGACGGCAGCCTCTGCACCCAGGCTCCAGTCGAGGGTCACGCCGGCGATGCCTCGGCGCTCGCCGCGGCCGAGAGGGCTTCGCGCAGCTGGGCTTCCTTCGTTTCGTCGAAGGAGGTGCTGATCAAGGTGCCGCCGACGCCCTTGAGATCGGCCAGAACCTTGTCCGTCGTCATCTTGCGGATCAGCAGGAAGAGGCCAGCCGTGTTCGGCTGCAGCGCCGAAGCGGCATCTTTCATGAACTTGTCGTTGATGCCGATATCGGTGAACTTGCCGCTCAGCGCGCCCGAGGCGGCACCCAACGCCGTGCCGACCAGCGGCGCCAGGAAGATGAAGCCGATCAGCGTGCCCCAGAGCGCGCCCGAGGCAGCACCCGTCGCGGTCAGATTGATCATCTGGTTGAGCTTTACCTGACCCTTCTCGTCCTTGACCACGACGACCGCATCGCCGAGCTCGATCAGATACTCGCGCTGGAGCGAAAGGACCTTCTGGCGAACTTCCTCAGCCTTCTGTTCCGTCGGGAAGGCGATGAAAACGAGATCACTCATGAATGGAGCTCCTGCTTGAGCGGGGAGAAAAGATCGCGTGCCCCGGCACCGCTCGTGCCCGGCCGACCAGGAATTCCGCCAATAACGGCACCGGACGCCCTGTCGATCTCCTCCGCTGTGCCGTCGATGCGGTTCCGGCGATGTCCAGATGCGCCCAGGGATAGGCGGTGGCGAAGCGGGCCAGATTGGAGGCGGCCGTGATCGCATCGGCGGGACATTCGATCTCTTGATCGGCCTCAGCGTCCTGGCCCGCGGGTAATGGCGGGTCATCTTCCCACAACGGAAGCTGCCATACACCGTCGCCCGATATCCCACCGCATTTCGACAGTTCCGATGCCAAGCCTTCGTCATTGGCGAACAAGCCGCTGGCATGGCTGCCCAGCGCGATGAAGCTTGCACGGCTCAGCGCAGCGACGGTGATGACACAGCTCGGCGAAAAATGAGCGGCGTAGCCGAGCACGTCCCCCAGGAGCGAGGGCTTCCGCGCTCGGTGGCCGTCATCCCTGTCGATACATGATGCTCCACGCTGGCTGGCGACGATGAGACCCACGACATTCAAGGCGAGCCCCAGCCGCTCGACCGTCCGCATCGCGCCCAGCACGCTCCCGATGCCGTGCATGTCGCAAGCTGAAGGAGGCGCGAACGGCTCGTGCTTGGCAGGCGCCTGGAGCGCCGCGACATCGTCACCGATCAGGACGATCGGGCGGCCAGCCGCCTTCCGATGATCGCTCCTCACGACGAAGAGCTTGCAGGCGCCGGCCACAGCGTTCTCTCTTGCCAGAAAGTGCGTCATGCCATGCCTCTCGAATTCGTGCCTCCCCAGCACATCGAGGTTGAAGCCGAATTGGTTCGACATCGCCTGCAGCGTCCGCGCGATGAAAGCCGGCGTGCACAGGTCCGGTGAGAGATCCCCCAGCTCCTTGGCGAAGGAAACGCCCTCGCCGATCGCCACGCCCTGCCGCAGCGCTCCGACCAACTCCGAAGTCAGGGCCTGTGGCACGAGCAGCGTAATGGTGCATTTTTCGCCCCGGATGTTTCGATCGGGCAGCCCGAAGTCGAAGCGGCCGTCGGCGAGAATCCGCGCGGCCTGCTGCATCCGCCAGCTGAGCGCCCGGCGGGGCACCTCGTTCTCCGCGAGCGTGACGACCACCTCCGCGACCGGATCGTCGTTCAGGGCTACGGCCACCGCCGCGAGCGCCTGCCGATAGGCCCTGTCGGAAAACCGCCCGGCTTTGCCAAGGCCGACCAGCAGAAGGCGATGCGCCGCGACACCGGGCAGCTTTCCGATCAGGCAGGTCGCGCCGACGGTTTCCCCAAGGCCAGCCTGGTCGAGGATGGCTGCGAGCCGACCGGCCGACCGATTGTTCACCGCCCGCGCCGAACCCATCAGCGGACCGTCGCAGAAAACCCCCAGGACGAGAAATTCCGTCCCGAGTTTCTCTGCTTCTCCGGCTGCCGGAACGATCTCCATGGATGCCCTCTGCCAAGGAAACTGCAATGTCGGTGGGCCAAATTCTGGAATGCCGCTGTTCGCCATCCGCATCGGCCTCCGCCCGCGACGGTCACGGCGACACGGCCGCCTGCTGCCGCGACGAAGGCAATTGCCCAGGCAACAGCCTGACGCGCTGGCCGGGATGCAGGGCTTGAGCGCCAGCCGATACGATGATTTCGCCGGGCGCCAGCCCCTGGGAGAGGATGATCGTGCCGGCATCGAACCGCAACACATCGATATCGCGCAGGGAAACGGTCGATTTGGCGGGGTCGACGACCCATACGGCGGGCGAACGGCCTTGCTGGGTCAGTGCGCTCGCCGGAATGGAAACGATCGCCGCGGTGGTGAGTTCGATCGTGCCGACGACCGTCGAGCCGAGGCGCATCGCCTCCGGCGGGTCTTGCAGCCCGACCCGAACGGCAAAGGTGCGCGTCACCGGATCGGCCTGCGGCGCGACTTCGCGCACCGAGCCATATGCCGTCACAGCAGGAGCATCAGCCAGCGCGACACGGATTCGGGCATCGCTGAGATGGGTGTCGAGCACCGCTGCCGGCACGTTGAACACCGCGTCGCGGCTGTCGTCGCGGGCAATTTGGACGACGACCTGACCCGGCTGGATCACCTCGCCGGGCTCGATCCGGCGCGCGGTCACGACGCCCGCAACATCTGTGCGCAACGCAGTGAACCCAAGGCGATCTTGCGCCAATTCGACCTGCGCCTCGGCATTTTCGAGCGTGGCCTGCGCCGTTTCCTGCGCCCGCCGGGCTTGATCGTAGCGCGGCCGGGTCGTGAAGCCTTGCGCCATCAGGCGTTCCTGGCGCTCGAAGGTGCTGCGCGCCGTGCTGACCTCGCCGCGCGCGGCTTCCAGTGCCGCCTTGGCAGCCGCCAGCGCATTCTGTTCGAGAGCGGGGTCAAGTCGGGCGATGACCTGCCCCGCCTTCACCTGGTCGCCGACATTGACCGGGCGTTCAAGGACACGCCCGCCGATGCGGAAGGCGAGCGAAACGTCCTTCTTGGCCTGAATCTCGCCACTGAGCTGGACGTCGTCGGAGAACTGCCCCGCCTCCACCGTGACGACGCCGACCGGCCGCCCCTCCGCCTGCGGTGCCTTCTCATCGCCGCAGGAGACGAGGACCGCCCCCAGCAACGTGACGGCGGCAATGCGTCCGATACCTCTCGCAAGCATCCGCCTCGTGATGATCGCGCTCATGATCGGGAGGCTCCCGCACTGGCCATCCGCTTCGTCTTGCCGTTGCGTGCGGTCGCGGCGCCGAAAACGGTGACGTAAAGGACGGGGAGGAGGACGAGGGTCAGCACCGTCGCGACCAGCAGGCCGCCCATGATCGCGAAGGCCATCGGCCCCCAGAACACGGTCGGCGCGATCGGGATCATGCCGAGCACCGTCGAGATCGCGGTCAGCACGATCGGCCGGAAGCGCGTGCCGGCGGCGTCGACCGCGGCCTCGACCACGCCCTTGCCGGCCGCACGCTCATCCTCGATCTGCCCGACCAGGATCACCGCGTTCTTGGTGATGATGCCGATCAAGGCGAGGATGCCAAGCAGCGCGACGAAGCCCAGCGGTTTGCCGGAGAGCAGCAGCGCGGCGACGACGCCGATCAGGCCGAGCGGCGCGATGCTCAGCACAATCGCGAAGAGCCGGAAGCTCCTGAGCTGCGCCATCAGCACCGTGAACATGATCAGCAGCATCACCGGGATCACCGCGATGACCGAGGCTTGCGACTTGGCGCTTTCCTCGACCGTGCCGCCGACGGCAATGTCGTACCCTGCGGGCAGTGTTTTCCTGAGCCCGTCCACCGAGGATTGCAGCGCGCCGACCACCGCGTCCGGCAATATCCCGGGCGGCACATCGGCCGAGACCGTCAGGTTGGGCACGCGATCACGGCGCCAGATCAACGGCGTGTCGAGGCCGTAGCTGAAGCTCACGAACTGCGAGACCGGCACCGAACGGCCGCTCGGCAGCGCGACCTGCATGCTCCGCAACGTGTCGAGCGAGGCCCGCTCCGCATCCTGCGCCCGCACGACGACATCGACGAGATAGATGGAATCCCGCACCTGCGTCACAACCGTCCCCGAGACCACCGTGTTGACGATGGCGGCGACAGCCGCGGAGCTGAGGCCAAGCCGGCGCGCCTCGTCCTGGTCGACGCGCAGGCGCAGTTCGCGGGCGGGCTCGATCCAGTCGAAATTGATCTGCTGCGCCTTGGGATTTGCCGCGACCACCTGTGCCAACTTCATCGCGATGGTGCGGACCTCGGCGATATCGGGGCCGCTGACGCGGTACTGCACCGGCCAGCCGACCGGGGGGCCGAGTTCGAGCGGCGAGACACGCCCGACTACATTGGGGAAGTCCTTGGCGAGAAGGGCCTCGAGCTTCTTCTGCAGCCGCTCGCGCGCCGCCACATCCTTGGCGACGATCACGGCCTGGCTGAAGAAGTCGTTCGGCAATTGCGCATTCAGCGGCAGGTAGAAGCGGATAGCGCCGCGGCCGACATAGGTGCTCCAGCGCTCGACATCGGGATCGCCCTTCAACGAAGCCTCGAAGCGGTTGACCATGTCCTCGCTCGCATAGATCGAGGCGTTCTGCGGCAACGTGAGATCGACGAGCAGCTCCGGCCGGTCCGACGCCGGGAAGAACTGCCGCGGCACCAGCGGCAGCGCCAGGAGCGAGGCGGCGAACAGACCGAGCGTGACCGCGATCGTGACCCAGCGCAGCTTGATCGCGCTTGAGAGAAAGCTTCGGAAGCCGCGCTCGACACGCCCCGGCTCCTTTTGCTGCGCGGAGGCGTCTGGCGCTTTCAGCATGGCGACGCCGAGCACAGGTGCGAACAGCACGGCCACGAACCAGGAGACGACCAGCGCGATCGTCACCACCGCGAAGAGCGAGAAGGTGTATTCGCCGGCCGAGCTTGCGGCGAAGCCGATCGGCACGAAGCCGGCGATCGTCACCAGCGTGCCGGCCAGCATCGCGGTGGCGTACTTCTCGAAGGCAAAGGTCGCCGCCTTCATCTTCGCCTCGCCGGCGGCGAGTCGCGTGACCATGGCGTCTGTCGTGGTCATCGCATCGTCGACGAGCAGCGCGAGCGCGATGATCAGCGCACCGAGCGAGATGCGCTGCATGTCGATGCCGGCGACCAGCATGCAAGCGAAGACGATGGCGAGCGTCAGCGGTATCGCGAGAGCCACGACGAGGCCCGGCCGCACGCCGAGGCTGATGAAGCTGACGACCAGGATGATGCCGACGGCCTGCCAGAGCGACATCATGAAATCGTCGATCGCGTGCGAGACCGTCACCGCCTGGTCGGCGACGAGATAGGGCTCGATGCCGAGAGGCAGGCCGGCGGTGACCTCGGCCATCGCCTTCTTGATGTTGTTGCCGAGCGCCAGGATGTCGCCGCCGTCGCGCATGGCGATGCCCAGCCCGATTGCGTCACGCCCGTTCACCCGGAACATCGGCGTCGGCGGATCGGCATGGCCGCGCCTGATAGTCGCGATGTCGGCCAGCCGCACCATACGGTCGCCCACCGGGAAATTGATGCCGAGCAGATCCGCCTCCGATTGGAAGGCGCCGGAGACGCGCACCGAGAACTTCTCGTCCTGCGTCTGCACCTCACCGGCCGGTCGCACGACATTTTGGGCCTGCAGAGCCCCGAGCAGCGCCGAGCGATCGAGGCCGAGATTGGCCAGTTCCCTGACCGAGAACTCGATGAAGATGCGCTCGTCCTGCGCGCCGACGATCTCGATCTTCGAGACGTCTGGCACGAGCAGCAGCCGCGAACGGATGGCCTCGACATGGTCGCGCAGGTCGCGGCTGGTGAAGCCGTCCGAGGTGAAGCCGTAAATGATGCCGAAAGTGTCGCCGAAGCGGTCGTTGAAGAACGGCCCGAGCGTGCCAGCCGGCAACGTGTGCCGCATGTCGGCAATCAGGTTGCGCACCCGGTACCAGGTGTCCTGGACCTGGCGGCCGGGAACGTCGCCCTTGAGGTTGACGAAGATCGTCGTCACGCCCGGCCTGGTGAAGCTGCGCACGCTGTCGAGCCCGGGGGTTTCCTCGAGCTGCCGTTCGAGGCGTTCGGTCACCTGGCTCAGCGTGTCTTCCATCGTGGCGCCGGGCCAGATCGCGGAGACCACCATTGTCTTGATGACGAAGGCCGGATCCTCGTTGCGGCCGAGCTTGATGAAGGCGAAGACCCCGGCAGCGACCGCGATGATCATGAGGTAGATCACGACCGAGCGGCTCTTCAGCGCCCATTCCGAGAGGTTGAAGCTCATCGCGGCTCCGCTCCGATCAGGCGTACGCGCTGGCCTTCACGTAGAAGCCCGGCACCAGCGGTGACGACGATGTCGCCTATGTCCAATCCCTTAGAGATCTTGGCGGCCGCCGGATCCGCGCTCGCGACCTCGAGCTTGCGCAGCGAAACGGTCAGGTTCTTAGGGTCGACCACCCATACGCCGGTGGCCTGGTCGCGCCGCGCCAGCGCCGTCGCGGGGATGGTGATGGCCCCGCCTTCGGCGCCACGGATCGAGCCCGAGACGGCTGCGCCGAGACGGAAGGCCGGGGACGGGTCGGTCAGGCCGACCCTGATCCGGAAGGTCCGAGTCACGGGATCGGCCTGCGGCGCAATCTCGCGCACCCGGCCGGTGGCCTCCGCACCGGCCTCCCCGGCCAGGGCGACGCGCACTTGCATATCGGGCGTGAGCTGTCGCACCAGATCGGCGGGAATCTCGAAGACGGCGTCGCGGCCCTCCCGTCTTGCGAGCTGGACGATCATGCGGCCGGCTGAAACGACTTCCGAAGGTTCCGCACCGACCCGCGTGACGACGCCCGGCGCATCGGCCTTCAGCGTTGTGAAGCCGACGACGTCCTCCGCAGACCGGACCCGTGCCTGGGCCGCGTCGACTTGGGCGCGCGCGGCGGTGAGTGCCTGTTGCGCGCTCTCGAAATCCGCCTGCGTCGTGATGTGGCGTTCGAGCAGATGGCTCTGCCGCTGGAACTGGTTTTCCGCCTTGCGCAGATTGCCCTGCGCCGCAGTCAACGCGGCCTGAACGGAGCGGAGATCGTTAAGCTCGTTCTCGGGGTCGAGTCGCGCGACGGTCTCCCCCTCGCGGACGGTCGCGCCAAGACCGACCAGGCGTTCCGCCAGGCGACCGCCGATGCGGAAGGCCAGCGACGCCTGGTCCTGCGCCTCGATATGGCCGGTGAAGGCGAGATCGGGCGCCTGGCGTGGCGGCTCGACGGTCACGGTCCGAACGAAGCGAACCGGCGCCGGAGCCTCCTTCTCCTCACGGTTGCAGGAGGCGACGGCGAGCGCGATGGCGGTCACGACCGCAAGACGGCCCAGCCGCGATGAAGCCTCGCTGTGCCTCATGCCCGCTCCCTCGCAGCCTCCTGCCGCTGCAGCGGCGCACCCTGGCATCCCAAGCCTTGCCTCTGCATCGAACCCTTCCCCTGACGGCCGCGCCCCCGCATGCCAACGGGCGCGTTTACGGCCCGCAAAGCCCTTTCAGGACGACACAGAGAGGCTAGCAACCCCGAAGAAAAGGCGGATCAGCTCAGAATCCCAACTCTGGGCTGGTCATCCCATTGTTGGAAAAGGCCGAGTTCCTTGGGGTCAGGGCAGGCGGTTCTCGAGCCGCGGTGCGCGCAGGGCGAAAGCGACAGGCAGCAGCAGCAGTAATCCAACGGCAGCAACCGCGGCCATCACCAGGTAGATCTGCTCCCCCCAGCTTTCGTAGAGCCGGCCGGACAGCGTCGTCAGAACGGCCATCACGCCGGCCCACCCGCCGGCGAGCCAGGCCTGGGCGCGCGCCTGCATGCTGCCCGGAGCCAGTCTCGTCAGCAGGAAGATGCTGGCAAGATGAGTGGCCCCGAACGTCAGGCCCTGCGTCACCTGAAGGCACATCAGGGTGGAGAGGTCGGGATCCCGCGACATCGCTCCCCAGCGCAGGATCGCCGTCGCGGCCGACGCCACCAACAGGCCGGCTGCGCTCGCGGCTCCGTTCATGCGGTAGCCCAGGCATGAAAACACGACGACCTCGGACAGGACGCCGAGAGCCCAGAGCCCGCCCATCGCGGCGCCGGAAGTCCCGATCGCCTGCCAGTGCAGCGTGCCGAAACCGTAGAACGCCGCGTGGCTCGCCTGCACGAACGCGGCACCGGCAATCGTGCAGACGAGAAGCAGCGGATGCGCCGGCCATGCGGCGCTTTGCGCATCGTCTCGCGGGCGGTTCACGGTACCCGTTATGCAACGGGCGGCGGCAACGGCGGTGAGAATCGCCGAGACCAGCAACAGCACAACGATCGCGTCGGTCGAGAACCATTCGAGCGACCAGCCGGCCGCGAGATTGGCGGCGGCGAAGCCGAGCGATCCCCACAAACGGATACGGCCATAGGCGAGTTCCGACCGCGGCCCCCCGGCGAGGCGGCCGAGAGTCATGACATCGGCCAGCGCGATCAACGGTCCCTGCGCCAGGGCGATGGCGATGACGACGAGGAGGATCGGCCAGAAGCCGCGCGCGACGGTCAGGAGGCCAGTGCCAGCCGCAACCAGCATGGCGCACAGCGTGAGCGCCACCGCAATGCGCCCGCTGCGGTCGGCGAGCGCTCCGACCACGGGATTGGCCACGACCCGGACCAGCAACGGGGTCGCCAGGATGATGCCGATCGCGTCACTCTCGAGCGACTGCGCCTGGAGCCAGAGCGGGAAGAACGGAAGATTGACCCCGAGCTCGAAGAACAGAATTGCGTAAAGAAGCGAAAGCCGCCCGGTGGGCACGCCTGTCATCAGGCCCACTCCCCGAGCGGCGGGTTTGGGCTCGGCCGGTCAGATGGCCGCGTTTTCGGGCGTGATGGAAGCCGCACCGGTCAACCCTGGCCCAGCCCTTCCCGTTCATCGGCGAAGGAGCGGACGATCCCGCGCTCGCGCGCCTCGGTCGGGCTGTAGCCGAACTCCCGCCGGAAGGCCCGGCTAAAGGTCGAGTGATCGACGAATCCAACCTCGTTTCCGATGGCGTGGATGGAGAGCATTTCACGCTGGGAACTCAGGCGGAGATGCGCCTCGCGCAGGCGCTCTCTATTGATGAAATGAGCCACTCCGCCGCTGTTCTCGAAAAGCCGATACAGTTTCGAGCGGGACATCGCCAGCAGGCGGACCAGCCGCTCGGGACCGAAATCCGGGGCGGCCATGTTCTGGCGCACGACGGCGCGCGCCCTGTCGATGAGAGCCGCCCCCAAGGCGGAGCGCGCAGGCTCCTGATAGGTCGATAGGGGCGTGATGCAGGCCGCGATGAGGGCCCTTGTCGGCATCTCCAGGTTTGCGGCGTGCTCCGGGGTGACGTGAGGCAGATGCCGGACAAGGCCGTCCATGTAGTCGCTGAGCAGCGGTGCGAAATCCGGGCTCACCTCGACACCGTGGGCTCCATCGAGGCGCTGCTCATCGACCGGGCGCTGATCACGCGGCAGATACAGGGTGATGACCTCGCTGTCCTGCGCCTGGCCCTCATAGGGCAGCGCCAGCGAACGAAAGCTCAGCTCTCCCCGCGCCGAGCCGTCGGCTGCCACCGCCCGCGCCAGCACCACACACCAATGGTCCAGATAGGATTTGGGGTGGTGCCGCCATTGCCGGCCCGGCGCGCCCGAATAGACAACACGTGTCAGAACAAGCTCCCCCAGGGTCCAGGACGAGAATGCAGCGGCAAATCCCGCCGACCGCTCCCCTGTCGGAAAAAGCTCGATCGTGTCCTTGTGCAAGGAACGCCAGGCGTCGAACTGGTCCTTAGCCTGAAGCTCCATGGTGCAAAACTGCGCCACAGAAAACATGCTGACGTCCTTCCTCACCCCACCATGAGAGAAAGCCGGCATCAGATACTCCAATTACTCTGCGGCTTTGCGCAGGCCACAGAAGCAGGATCTGATCCTAACACTGGTCGCATTTGGACGAAATTGATCTAAATCAACAGGGCAATCCGGAAGTAGAGTTATCTAACAACAGTCTAAAATTCGAATTACCGCCGAATATCCGTCAATATTGGCTTTCGCCGCCCGACCCGTCAACCCTATGGCGTCGTTGCTGCATCGAAGACTCGGATTGGCGCGGTGACCAGAAGAGTCGCGGCCGAGCTGATCGCCCCCGCCGCCGCCAGGGGCGCCGGGACGTCGAAATCGGTGATCACCTGTCCCTGCAGCAGCCGGTCGCCGATGAGGCGCACTGCATCCGGGCTCGCCGCGAACAGGTCGTGGTTGAGGCGGTCGCCCGCATTGATCGCGGAGAGGTCGATCACGGTGATCCCGGAGAATCCGGCGAACTGGTTGCGGTATTCCTCCTGCGTCGGGTCGATGCCGCCGAGCCGCGTCGCACCGCGCGCGATGAAGCGGGAGACCTGCAGTGCCCGGTCGTGCTGGGCCGTGAACAGCGTGATCTGCGGTCGCTTCGGCCCCATATCCTCGATCTGGCGGCGGAAGACGCCGACATCGAGATCCGGCGACGCCAGGATGAGATTGGTGATCTTGCGCGGGACGCCGCCGCTTTTGAGCGCGATCTGCCGGACCGCCTCGACGGCGGGCCAGCTTCCCATCGAATGGGCCAGGATCACGATCTCGCGGACAGAGGGGGCGGCGGCCGCGACGCCCAGCAGGTCCGCGAGGTCGGAGCGCGAATAGGACGCATTGTCGAAGTCGCGGCTGTAGTCGAGCAGGTAGCCGCGCGAGGGCCAGGAGAAGAGAACCGGCGAGGCATCGGCGTCGGCATCATGCGCCAGTTGCGCGAAGCGGAAGACGGCTCGGTCGAACGGCGTATTGAAGCCGTGCACGAACACGAAGACGCGCTTCGAGCGTCCGCTCGTCGACCTGAACCAGTCGGCGAGCTTGGCTTTCGGCAGCGCCGTGGAGGCGGTGACGGTGAAATCCGTGGCGGGATTCCCGGGAACCGATCGTGGGAGCTGGATGCTGCCGACCTCACGGTTGCGCGGGATCGAGACGACGATATTCCGGAACGAGACGCCCTCGCCCCGCTCGCCGCTGAACAGGACGCCGGCATCGGCGGAGGGCGCGCGCGTCGTCGCCGCCAGCATGTTGACGCTGTCGGTGCCGGGGACGGGCGCCACCGGCTCCAGGAGCCCGCGCGGCGTCGATGCGCAAGCCGCCAGACCGGCGGCGAGCGCGACGAGCAGGAGCCAGGACAAACGCGCGCGAGCGGAGCGCTGGCACCGCTCCAGCCATGTCACGCCGTTCATCTCGACGCCTCGAACATCCCTTCCCCCGCATCCTGGCCCTGGTCCGGCATCGTTCCGCCCCGGTCGATCATCGGCCGACAAAGGCCCTCACCGCGACGGACCGTAGAAAGCCCCCCCGCCGGCGGCAAGCCCACACCCCGCCTACGGGCGCGAGGAAGGAGACTTTGGGACAGAAGGCCCAAAGTTTGGGATTCTCTGCCGATGCTCTCCCGGCTCCCGGACTTAAGGTTCCCCCATCACGCTCGGAGCTTTGCGGGTGCCGGAGTCTTCGGCACATCGGCCGCGGGTTCGCTGCTGAAAGCCTGGGCTCAAGGGGGGAATGCGATGACCACTGCCACCGTCGCGCCGAAAACGACCATGCAGAGGTTTCTCGACACCGTCGAGAAGGTGGGAAACATGGTTCCCCACCCCGTTGTCATCTTCCTGATCCTGATCGGCATCGTCATTGCCCTCTCGGCTGTGCTGGGGCTGTTCGGCACCGCCGTCACCTACGAGCGGATCAACCCCGACACCCATAAAATCGAGGCGGCGAGCACGGCGATCCGGAGCCTGCTGACCATCGACGGCATCCGCTTCATGTATTCGTCGCTGATCCCGAATTTCATGAGCTTCACGGCCGTCGGGCTGATGATCGTCGCGATGATCGGCGCCGGCGTCGCCGAGGAATCAGGGCTCGTCACCGCGCTGATCCGCAAGCTTGTGATCGTCTCGCCGCACTGGGCGCTGACCTATATCCTCGCCTTCGTCGGCATCATCGCCAGCATCGCGGCCGATGCCGGCTATCTCGTCCTGATCCCGCTTGCCGGCATTGCCTATCTCGCTGTCGGCCGCCATCCGGTCGCGGGCCTGGCGCTCGGCTTCGCAGCGGTCGCCGGTGCCTTCACCGTCAACATGCTGATCAAGCCGCTCGATGCGGTTCTGGTCGAGTTCACCAACGACGCCGCCCGCCTTGTCGACCCCAATCGCACGATCGGCCTCGCATCCAATCTCTGGTTCTCGATCGCCTCGGTGCTGTTTCTGACCGTCATCATCGCGTTCATCACCGACAAGATGATTTCGCCGCGCCTGGGCAGCTACGATCCGAAGTTGGCGGCCGAGGGAACAGTCACCGAGCAAGGCGCCGTGCTGTCCGAAGCGGAGTCGCGCGGTCTTCGCTTCGCCGGTCTCGGCCTCCTCGGACTGATCGCGGTGTTCTGCCTCCTCACGCTCCCCGCGGGCGCGCCCCTGCGCAATCCGACCACCGGAGAGTTGATCGGCAACTCGCCCTTCATGAACGGCCTGATCGCGCTCATCATGCTGATGTTCCTGGTCACCGGTTGGGCCTATGGCATCGGCGCCGGCACGCTGAAGACCCTGGCGGAGGTCATCGCCGCGATCGAGAAATCGATCAAAAGCATGGGCGGCACGATCTTCCTGTTCTTCGTGCTCAGCCAGTTCGTCGCCTACTTCACCTACACCAATATCGGCACGGTCATGGCGCTGAGCCTTTCGGGCGTGCTCCAGGCCGCCAATATCGGCGCCCTGCCGCTGCTGCTCGGTTTCATCGTGGTGGTCGCGATCATCGACCTGCTTCTCACTGGCGCGATCGCGAAATGGGCGATCTTCGCCCCCGTCTTCGTGCCCCTGCTGATGAAGCTCGGCGTCGAGCCGGAAGCCGTGCTCGCGGCCTATCGCATCGGCGATTCGCCGATGAACGCGATTACCCCGCTCAACGCCTATTTCGCCCTCGTGGTCGGCTTCATCCAAAGATACGACAGGAATGCCGGCGTCGGCACCGTGGTCTCGCTGATGCTGCCCTATGTCGTGTGGATGTTCGTGCTTTGGACGGCTCTGTTCGCCGTCTGGAAGATGCTCGGCCTGCCTTGGGGGCTCTGAGCCCCATCGCAGCCCTCCCCGTCGCCAATCCAACCCGTTCGGATGCAGATCATGACGACACCCGCCATTCCCCTCGACGTCGAAGCCGCCATCGCGCATCTCATGCGCTTCCTCTCGGTCGAGGGCGTGACCGGCAAGGAAGCCAATATCGGCGCTGCCGTCAGCGAGGCGCTGAAGGCCGTCGGCGTGCCGGCCTCGGCCATCCGCTTCGACGATGCCAACAAGCGCATCCCGCTGCCGACCGAAACCGGCAACCTCATCGTCGACCTGCCCGGCACCAAGGCCGGGCCGCGCCTGCTGTTCTCGACCCATCTCGACACCGTGCCGCTCTGCGCCGGGGCCAAGCCGAAGCGCGAGGGTGACCGCATCGTCTCCGAGGGCACCACCGCGCTCGGCGGCGATGCCCGCACCGGCGTGGCGCTGCTCGTCGTGCTGGCCGAGACGCTGATCAAGAACAAATTGCCCCACCCGCCGATCACGCTGCTGTTCACGGTGCGCGAGGAAAGCGGGCTGCACGGCGCGCGCGAGCTGAACCCGAAGGATCTCGGCGGTGCCGTCATGTGCATCAATGTCGACGGCCAGCTCGCCTCCGAATTGCTGATCGGCGCGGTCGGCCAGGAGAACTGGGAAGTCGAGATCACCGGCAAGGCCTCCCATGCCGGCGTCGCGCCCGAAAAGGGCATCTCGGCGACGCTCGTCGGCGCGATCGCACTTGCGGAAGCTCGCCGCGAGGGCTGGTTCGGCAAGATCGTGAAGTCCGATGGCCGCGGCACCAGCAATGTCGGCATCTTCGGCGGCAAGGGCGGCACGGTCGCCGCCGGCGACGCGACCAATGTCGTCACCGACTATGCTTACATCCGCGGCGAGGCGCGCAGCCCCGAGGCCGCTTTCGCCACCAAGATCGCCGAGGCCTTCAAGACCGCCTTCGCCAAGGCTCAAGGCGAGGTGAAGGACGATGGCGGCGAGACGGCGAAGGTGACGTTCACCCACAAGCCGGCCTATCCACCCTTCGAGCTCGCCAAGGATTCAGCTGTGGTCAAGCGCGCTGCCAAGGCGCTCGGCATCCTGGGTATCGAACCGAACTACCTGTTCTCCAATGGCGGCCTCGATGCCAACTGGCTCGACAAGCACGGCGTCCCGACCATCACGATCGGCGCCGGCCAGGCCGAGATCCACACGATCAAGGAATATGTGAATCTCACCGAGTACGAAAAGGGCTGCCGTCTCGGCATCCTGATGGCGACGCTCGAAGACTGAGACCCTTCAAACGGGTCTGCGGCCGAGAACACCCCCAAGGAGCTGATGCGTGAGTCCGATCGCCTATACCGGCATCATCGTCGCCATTACCGTGGTCCTGTTCGTCACGAACAAGGTGCCTGTCGTGCTCGTCGCGATGGGCACGGCGCTCGGCCTCTGGGCGACCGGCGTGCTCACCCTGCCTCAGGCGCTCGCCGGGCTTGGTGATCCCGCCGTCATCTTCATCGCCTCCCTGTTCGTCGTCAGCTCCGGGCTCGAGGTCACGGGTGTCACCGCCTGGGCCGGCCAGCTCCTGATCAAGGGGGCCGGAGAGGAAAGCCGGACGCGGCTCCTGCTGCTCATGATGGGGCTGGTGTCACTTCTGGTCGCGCTGATCAGCCTGAACGGTGCGGTCGCTGCGCTGCTGCCGGTCGTCGTCGTCACCGCCGTCCGCCTGCGACGCAACTCCTCGCAATTGCTGATGCCGCTGGTCTTCGCCGGACATGCCGGCTCAATGCTCGCTTTGACCGGCACACCGGTGAACGTGCTGGTTTCCGAGGCCGGGCTCGATGCCGGCGTCGGCGGCTTCGGCTTCTTCGAGTTCGCGCTGGCCGGCATCCCGCTGCTCGCCGGCACCATGGCGATCATCATCCTGTTCGGGGAGAAGCTTCTGCCCCAGCGCAACGGCGCGACCATGCCGGCCGATTTCAGCCGCCACGCCAGGACGCTGGTCGAGCAATACGGGCTGGCGAGCGGCGTCCATCAACTACGCGTCCGCGCGACCTGCCCCTATGTCGGGAAGCGCTCCGACGAAGTCGACCTCGGCACATGGTCCGGGCTCCAGCTCGTTGCGGTCCAGGACGGCGACACGGCCGGGCCGCTGCGTCGCACGACGATCGCCGAGGGAGACCATCTGCTGCTGCGCGGCGATGCCGAGGCCGCGGCCAATTTCGCGGCGCAGATGCACCTCGCGTTCCGCGAGGAAGGCGCGGGCGATGGCGAAGAAACCCTGTTCAACCGCCGCTCCGGCCTGGCCGAGGTGGTGATCCCGCCGCGCTCAGGCCTGATCGGCCAGACCGTGTTCCCCGGCATGGTCACCGAAAGCGGCGACCTGATCATCCTGGCCGTGCAACGCGGCGCGAGCGAGGCTCCAAACGCCGGCAAAACCAAGACGGCCGGCGTCGTGCTGCAGGCTGGCGACACCATGCTGCTGCAGGGCACCTGGAAGGCGCTCGACACCCATCTCGACGATCCCGACGTCCTCGTCGTCAGCTCCCCGGAACTGGTGCGGCGCCAGGCCGTGCCGATGGGTCCGGGCGCCAAGCAGGCGATCATCATCCTGTTCGCGATGGTCGTGATGCTGGCCACCGGCATCGTTCCGTCTGCCGTGGCGGGCCTGCTGGCGGCCGGTGCGATCATCCTCTGCGGCATCATGACCGTCGAGCAATCCTACCGCGCGATCAGCTGGACGACCGTGATCCTCGTCGGCGCGATGATGCCGCTCTCGACCGCGATGATCCAGACCGGCGCAGCGAAGATGCTGGCCGACCACCTCGTCTCGATGGTGGGCGACGCCGGGCCGACCGCGCTGCTCGCCGGCCTGTTCGTCCTGACCGCGGTGCTGGGCCAGCTCATCAGCAATACCGCGACGGCGCTGATCGTCATCCCGATCGGCGTCGCCGCAGCCACCGCCATGGGCATCTCGCCGCGGCCGGTGCTGATGAGCACGGCGGTCGCCGCAGCCGGCGCCTTCCTGACGCCGATTGCGACGCCGACCAATCTGATGGTGATGGGACCAGGCGGCTACGTCTTCAGCGATTACTGGAAACTCGGGTTGCCGCTGCTGATCTGGTTCTTCGTCGTGGCGGTCTTCATCGTGCCCCTGATCTGGCGCTTCTGAATTTTCGCAAGCAACCGAACGATGGCGGCACGCTCCGCTCGCTCTTTTAATTAGCCCCCGTCAATCAAAGGCACAGGCAGATCATCTTGCCGCTTCCACAAAAAACGAAGACACCGACTGGAGTTCGATTACCGAACTCTGCTCCGACCGGGAACGATCGCGAGCATTGGCATGGCAATGGTACCAGGAGCCATAGCTCCACCGAGCGCACATAACGATCAAGGTAATTGACGAGATGCAGATGGAACGCAGATCATTTTTGATTTCACTTGTCGGCGGCGTGCTGATTGCGGCGACAGCGAAGGCGGCGCCGGTCGAGACACGATCCGCAGTGGCGACAAGCGCGCTCGACACGCTGGATGCCGAATTCACGCAAGGCCCGCCGCAGCCGCGGTCACCGGGCGCGGCTACCCTTCCCGCTCGGCCAGAAAATCCGCGGCCGCGCCGGAAGAACTGGCATCGCTATCGCCAGCGCAACCGCCGGCCGCTGCCCCCGCCGCCCCGGCACCGCGGGCGCCGCTGACGGCAAATCGGAACAGCCTCTATCCCGTGTGCGGGAGCCAGCCCGTCAGCCTCGTGGGCCTGCACTCGGGCGCGCCGCGCGCCACACAAGCGGGCGAGCCGATGTCAAATCCGGCTCCAATCGCGGAGACCTGTCAGGACGGCGAGGCTGGGCGTCGTGGCCGCACACGGCCCCGGGAGCGGCGAAGGCGCGGGGCGCGCCATGGCTGGTTGTGCTGCCGGGGGCGAAACTGCCGCTTCCGATTATAGTACAGTTGCGGGCGTTGGCTGAATGCCACATCGACCTGGTCCAGCGCACGCGCCGTCCCTTCTGGCAGCGCTGCCTCGCCTGTCGCGGCAGCGCCGATGGCAATGTCGAACAAAGCCGAACCGGCCAGCCCGAGAAGTCCAGACAGAACCAGCCGTCTGCTCACCATATCATGCTTCTCCTGCCACCAGCGCACCGGGCGCCAGCCCGACATACGCCCCAAGCCAATCGGTCAGGTCTCTGCCCTCGGGCTCCCAAACTCCCGTCAGGCGAAGCAACGGGCCGGTCATTCCCGACGATCGTCGGGCCAGCGGGCTTGTTTCAGAACGTCAAGGGCAGCGCGCCTCGAACACGCGCCCATGGCGGTCACGATAAAGGCAGTTGTTCGGAGTGGTCGCCCGGCCAATCACGGCGCCCGTGACACCGCCCACAGCGGCACCGATCGCCGCTCCACGCCCACCTCCCGCAATGCCGCCAACGATGGCACCGGTCCCAGCGCCAATGGCCGCACCGCCGAGGGTCCGCTGATCGGCAGAATTGGCATTGCACCCCGCAAGAGCCAAGCCGATGACGAAGACTGCAATTTTCGCGCGCATCCCTGTCCGTCCTTCTCAAAATCAATGGGCCTTCGGCTTCGCAAGAAGCGGGTCCCACAATGATGGAACGCCATCGCAAGCGATCTTCCGAGGCTGCCGCAAGCCTAGGCTGCGCAACCGAAAATGCATCCGCAGAGAATCTCAGGGCCTGTACTCAACATCCCAACCTGTCCCCCCCGGCCTGCTGACGGCTTCATGGACCTGGCGGTTAGGCTGATGCAGCCGATCGTCGAGTGCCTGCAAACCACGTCGTCAAGCTAGGCTTGCGAACGCCCACGGGACCGAGTTCCGAGAGGCTCTCCATCGGTATCATCCCGTGGTTTGGTTGTGAGGTCGGCGTTCATGGCATCGTCAGTGCGACGGCGCGCGTTTCCGCTACGCGGTGGGCAGCATCCATGGGGTGACGCCGTTGTCGGCGATGAGCTTCTGGAACTGTCCGCTGGCGTACTGCGCTGGAGTTGGAGTCGACCCGGCTTCAGAAGACCTACAGCCCGGTCAACATCGCCACCGTCCGTGACGTCATGCCAGCCGTCGCGAAGGGCGCGCCAAATTCAGAAAGAACAAACCGAGGCGAAAAGTGTAATGAGCCTGCGCCGGAAAGTGTAGCGACCGGGCGGCCAAGCAAGCTAAGGCTTTGATTTATATGGCGCGGGCGACGGGGCTCGAACCCGCGACCTCCGGCGTGACAGGCCGGCCGAATATGGGCTGAGCGCGCAATCATTCGGAAATCCGTTCCACGGATGTCCCTCGGGATTTCCGATTCTTCCGAACGGCTTTTCCCCCTCGCTCCGGAGGGCAGCGCTTTGAAGGAGATTGTGATCGACAGCTTCGCTGGCGGCGGCGGGACAAGCGAAGGCATCAAGGCGGCTATCGGACGTGATCCAGACATCGCCGTGAACCACGATCGGTTCGCTCTGGCGATGCACCGGATCAACCATCCTGAGACGCATCACCTGGTGGAGGATGTGACCGAGATCGACTCAATCGGCATGTGCGCCGGTCAACCGGTCGGCATGTTGTGGATGTCGCCGGACTGCAAGGACCATTCGAAAGCCAAGGGCGGCAAGCCGCGCGACAAGAACATTCGTGGGCTGGCTTGGTCCTGCTTCGGCTGGGTCAAAAAGCTTCCGAGGTGGCAACGTCCGCGCGTCGTCTTCCTGGAAAACGTCGAAGAGTTTCAGGATTGGGCGCCGCTCACCCCTGACGGCAAGCGCTGCCCGATCCAGAAGGGCTCCATCTTCAAGGAGTTCGTAAAGGCATGGGAGGCGCTCGGCTACGTTGTCGAGTGGCGCGAGCGGCGAGCATGGTGGAGCGGTGCGGCGACCATTCGCAAGCGGCTCTACATGGTCATGCGGTGCGACGGTGAGCCGATCGTCTGGCCGGAACGGACCCATGGTAACCCGAACGATGCCGGCGACGCAGCGCTGATCGCCGCCGGGCAACTCCAGCCTTGGCGCACCGCCGCCGACATCATCGACTTCAGCCTGCCCTGCCCTTCGATCTTCGACACCTCGGCCGAGATCAAGGCCAAGCTCGGGATCCGCGCCAACCGGCCGCTGGCTGAGAACACCATGGCCCGGGTTGCCAAGGGCACCATGCGCTACGTCGTCAACGCGGCGAAGCCCTTCGTGGTCAAGGTGAACCACACCGGCCGGTCCGATGCTCGCGATCGCGACATTGATGCTCCGCTCGGCACGGTGACTGGCAAGCGCGACGACGCGCTCGTGACCCCATTTGTCACCTATGCCCAGCAGGGCGGCGGTAACCGCGATGCGGCCGAGCCGCTGCACACGATCACGGCTTCGGCGAAGGACCAGAATGCGATCGTCACGCCGTTCGTGACGAAGTTCGTCACCGGATCGACAGGGCACGCGATCGATGAGCCTGTTCACACCATCACAGCGCATGCCAGCGACACGCATGACGGCGGCGCGGCGCCCATGGGCATCGTGGCGCCGGTCTTGGTCGGCTGCGGAGGCAGGGCGGCACAGACAGAGCCCAGGCCCGGCGACGAGCCTATCCTGACGCAAACGGCGAAGGCTGACCTTTGCCTCGTCGCGCCGGTACTCACCTCCTACTACGGCCCAGGCCAAGGCAGCACTGATCGTTCTGCGCCGACCGGCGTCCCTCTGGCGACAGACACGGCCGGCGGGAACCGGCACGGCCTTGTGACCCCGTTTCTCGTCCCTCGCTATGGGGAGCGAACCGGCCAGGAGCCGCGCACCAGGTCGGTAGAGGAGCCGGCGCCGGTCATCGTGCCGACTGGGAACGAGGGCAGCCTTGCGGCCGTCCATCTGTCTCGGCAGTTCGGCGCGTCGGTTGGGTCGGACGCACAGGAGCCCGTCGGGACGATCACTGCCGGCGGCGCGGGCAAGGCGGCTGTGGTCGCGGCGTTCCTCGCGCAGCACAATGGCGGTCCTCGCCCGGGCGCCCCGGCTCATTCGGCTGAAGAGCCGCTGTCTACCATCGCAACGGCGGGTGCGCAGCAGCAGGTCGTCGCAGCCAGCATGCTCAACATGCGGGGAAGCGACCGGCGCGACGCCAGCGCGGAGGAGCCGCTTCGCACGGCATCGGCCGGCGGCAACCACGCCGCGACGGTCTATGCCTTCCTCGCGAAATACTTCGGAACCGGCCTTCCCTCGCAGTCAGTCGACGAGCCGCTGCACACCGTCTCTACGAAACCACGGCACGGCTTGGTGACAGTGACTGTCGCGGGCGTGGTCTACGCCATCGTCGATATCGGCATGCGGATGCTCACGCCCCGCGAGCGCTTCAACGCTCAGGGCTTCCGCGCCGATTACATCATCGATCGCGGCATCCTGGAGGATGGATCGCCGGTCAGCTTCACTCTCGAGCAGCAGGGCTACATGTGCGGGAACAGCGTCTGCCCGTCGGAAGCCGAGGCCCTCGTCGCTGCGAACTATCAGGCCCGTGACCGCGCCGGGCCGAAGCGCCCTGCCCCCATGCCGATGTTCTTGGAGGCTGCGGAATGACCCAGATCTTCCCTCCGAATGCGGACACCCCTGCCAAGCGCAGGTCGTTCCTCGAATACTATGTCGGCGTGCTGTCCCGAGAAGCTGACGCTCGCCCGCAGTTCGATTGCCAGTGGATGCGCGATGGCGCGGCTCGCGCTCTTCGTGAAGCCGAGGCGATCAATCCTGTCCCCGCACAAGGCGATCTCTTCGGGAGGGCCGCAGCATGAGCGGGGTCGACATTGCAGGGCTCGTGTCCGGGTGGCGCAAGGCCATGGAAGGCGTTTCGGCAGGGCCGTGGCGGCACTATCGCAACAAGTTGCGCCCGCAGTTCGGCGGAATCATCAACGAAGTCCAGTGCCGCTCGAAGACGCCTGTCGTTGCGTGGCCGGGGTTCGAAGACAGCAAGCGGAAAGAACCCAAGCACGCCATCAACGCCGCTTGGATCGCCCGCTGCTCGCCTTCCGGCATCTCCGCTCTTCTCGACGCCCTTCTCGCACAGGTCGCAGAGCTGGCGGAGGCGCGTCGGGAGGTTGGCCGGAAGCACGACGAGGCCAATCGCTACGTCAACGAAATGATCGCATGGCGGTCGGCTTTCCAGCGAGTGACGCCCGGTGGCTCGGAGTTCACCAGCCCTGAAGCCGTGCGGGATTGGGCCGACATGCTCAAGGAGCAGGTGTTCGAGGCCAACAAGAAGGCCGTGCTTTCCAAACGCCGCGCCGTCGAAGCCACCCGCCAGCGCGACGAAGCCCTAGCCGCCCTCAAAGCCTCGGAAGAGAGGGGGGAAAGGCTTTCTCAGGAGTTGGCATCCGCGCGCTGTCCTCAAGAACCTTGGCTGGCCACACCCGAGCGGATCACGCAGAAGTATCTGCGGCGCTACCCAACCAGCAAAGCGACGCGCTCGTGGGCCGGCTGCATGGTCCATATCTCCACGGAGCACGGCGTCTGGTGCATCAACGGCCAAGGTTACACTCGCGCCGGCAAGTTCGACGCTTGGGTGCTCCCCTTCGAGGAGGCGCGGGGGCATGTCGCACACTGCGGCCCGGAAAAGGAAGCCGCGTTCATCAAGGTGGTGCAGCCTATCGGTTCTGGCAGTCAGCTCGCGGATGCCACAAATAATCCCCCCTCCGATCCAGGGACGGAACAGAGGGAGGCGGGACGTGGCTGAGCACGAAAGCTGCATCGGCGGCTCGGACGATTGGTACACCCCTCGCGACATGCTGGATGCGATCGGGCTGACGTTCGATCTCGACCCTTGTTCTCCGGGCGCAGGCCATTGGGTGCCGGCGCGCCAGATCTACACGAAGGCAGATGACGGCCTCGCGCAGCCGTGGCGCGGGTTGGTCTTCATGAACCCACCCTTCGGCGGCAGAAACGGACATGTGCCATGGCTGGAGAGGTTCTTCGACCACCGCAACGGTATCGCCGTGGTCCGAGCCTACACCTCGTCCGAATGGTTCCACGAAACGGTGGCGCCGCGAGCGGAAGCCCTTCTGTTCCCGAAGGGCAAGACGCAGTTCATCCCGAGCGACGAGGTTCGCGAGCGTCTTGAGCGCGAGGCTGCCGCCAAGGGCAAGGTCTGGCGCAATGCTCCGGGCCACGGCGTCGTGCTGATCGGCATGGGCGATACCGCCATCAATTCCCTGCGCAACAGCGGACTAGGTCTCTTCATCGATCGCCGCGAAAACCTCACGGAGGCAGCATGACCGCGCCCGAAACGAACGACGCATCAACCCGGCCCCCGAATGTCCCAGCAGGAGCTACTCCCGGTCCTTGGAAACCGACGCCCGTCTGGCTGCGGTGGTTCGGCAAGCAGACGTATCGCCGCCTTTGGTACTGGGGGCACGTCGGCGGCTGTTTCGCTGAGTGGGAATATGGAGCCCGCCCATGACCACCCCCTCAACCTCCGCGCAGGGGCCGGTGGCCGAAGCTGTGATCGGCGACGATTATCAGAGGCCAGATCAAGACCATCCGACCTTTGGTATCACTATCACAAATGCTTGGCGCAATATTCGTGGCAAGCCACAGCCCCATGGCAACATGATCGAGGTCTATCGGACGAAGGAGGTTCGAGATCGCGTCCTCTATTTGCTTCAGACTTATGGGTTGGAAGGCACCTCCCCTGCCGCCATCCCGCGCGCCGAAAACACCGGCCGATACCTCGCCGAGACCAACGACGGGCGGCTCCTCTATCTCAACCACGCGAACCAGTGGCAGGAGATGCCCAACATCCTCGTCAAGCCCGCCTCTGAGCCTGCGGGCGGGGGTGTGCGGGAAGCTTTAGAGGACCTTATCGCTATCCTCGCTGGCGACACCCGGTCTTATGTGATCGAAGCGGTAGCTGCGGCCAAAGCCGCCCTCTCGTCCTCTGCCGGCCCTGCGGCGGAGAATTGGAAGGACGACCCGACCGCTGACGAACGGTGGAACGCCGGTTGCGACTTCGCGATGACGCGGCTGTGCGATTATCTCAAAGTCGATCCGGCTTCCGTCCGATGGGACGCCGCCACCGAGACGGTCGACGGCGACGTGTCGGCAGTGATCGGCAACATCTTTACCGCTCGCTTCGGAGAGGACTGGTCTCCTGCCGGCCCTGCGGTTGGGTGGGTTGGAGATATTACCCTCCAAGGGCTCAAGGCTGGCCGGGAAGGCAAAATCTACCCGGCGGAACCGTGCTCAATCGGAGCGACCGCCCTCTACGCGCATCCCGCGCCCGCCACGGTGGAGAGCGCGACATGGCACGCGCTCGACGAGGACGGCAACGCAGAGCTTCGCGTAAACGGCAAGCGGATCACCAGCTTCCCGAGCTACCCAGCCGCGCAAGAGGCAGCCGAACGGATCAACGCCGCCCTAGCGCCCGCGACCGAGGGGAGGAAGTCGTGAAGGGATCTGATTTTGATGTCGGCATCCGCGAGCTATCCTCACCTGAATTCTACATCGTGGATCTGCGGCACGATTGGTTGCGGCGTCCGTGCATCTCGTTCTGGCGACCGTCCAACGCAGGGTATGCGTACCCTCTGACTTGGTCTGGCCGCTACGGCGAAGAGCAGGTTCGTCATGGCTCGGGCTATGGCGCCTGCTACCGTAAAGAGGAGGGCGGCAAGCTGGTCCGGTTCGCGGTCGAATGCTCCGTCGTTGAAGCCATGGGCGTGCCGGCGCCCCCAAAGATAGTCGACAACGATGTCGGCCCCGTCGTGTTGAACACAGCGGCTAACCGCAAAGCCCTTCGTCTCGCGCATCTCCGCTCTGACAGTTCTGGCCGGAACCTCGCGGATGCGCACTCAAAAGACCCCTCCCGCCCCGCCATGCCGAAGGAGGAAGACACCCATGGGTAAGCTGACAAAGGCAAGACGTGAGATGCTGCAAGACCTGCTCGATGGTCCGAAGTCGGGGGCCGACCACTACCCACCCAACAAATGGGCTCTGGCCAACGGTTACGTGACCGCCTCGCCCGCGAAATACAGCGGCACGATCTTCACCATCACCCCCGCAGGCCGCGCCGCCTTGGAGCCCCGCGATGAGCGCTGAGCTGGACGAGAAGGCGACGACCGACGGCAGAACGCTCGCTCTGGTCGAGCTGCTGTCCATCCTCTGGCAGGAGCGCAGGGTCATTCAAGATATGGCGGAAGACCGCAATGTCTCGGATGCGGATTTGAGGTCGTTCTGCCGCCTGATCGCACTGCCGCCGACCCGCGAGGATTTGGCTTGGGCTATGAAGCAGATGGAGCAGACCCCGTGACCGAGGCCGAGATGCCCGACCATATTCCCGATACCGGCAAAATGGTCTCCGCCCCATGATCCGCCCCAACGGCTTCACCATCGGCCTCACCTTCATGGCACTGGTGCTGGTCGGGATATATGGGTGGCTGACAGGGGCCTGGCGATAACCTCTAGCCCAACTCGCCAAGCTCTAGCCTGAAGCATTCTTCTAGATGCCGGCTCCCGCTGCTTTCTCGTGGAACGCGAGACCCACTCGGCTATCTTGAAATGCCAGACGGACGATAACTAGGTCCGCGAGGCGCCGCGGGCGGGGGGGCTACTCGATAGGTGGGTTGCACGGCCTTTTGCCTTTGCTGGAGACCAAAAATTGCGGCGGCGGCACCTGCCGCGACCCCCAAATTGCGCAACCCAGCATCGTTGGATACAGAACCTTGGTTGCGGTTAGCTGGAGTTGGAGCAGGTTCTGCGCTCGGCTTATACACCAACTGAGTTCCATATGGGCCAGCTCCGCACTCGCCGCAGCAGTTCTCGCAGCCCTCTTGCCCAGAAAGAGAAGAACCGAAATAGGTACGACGCCCCCCTTGATTTGGAAATTCTGCACCAAAGCAGATTCTCTCTCCCTTTCGGCAGGACATTTTGTACTCAGTCATTTTCTCATCTTGCAGGACATATGCTTTGCCGAGCGCGGGCCAAACGCCCTTTGCCGGGCCGCGGTTTGAAAATCCCAAATTGAAAAAGCGAATATGAACAGTCTTCCCTGCCACATTCTTTATCTTAAATATTATTCCGTTTGGATTACTTTGCAATCGGCCACTCGCCGTTGCGAGTGATTTTTCGACCCTCTCACGCTCGTCTGATTTTCTTTTTTCCTCTGCTTCCCTCAGCTTGAACTCCCTTTCAATTTCTTCAGCACGTTCCTTTTCTTCGGCTTCAATCTTATTCCTCGCGAGTTTTATAGCATTAAAAGCATTGTGGTACGTCTTCGAGGAATCCTCCTGTTCCCGTTTTCGAAGCGCTTCTGAGGCTTCGACCGCCTTCAATACACCCGCGAAAGATTGCAGATTCGGAGGTATCTTGGAGTCATTAATTCCGGCAACGGTATCGAAAACGTTGTACTTATAATGACGACTCAGTTCGCCTGAGAAATGGCTCACAATTCCTGAAGCCAAAAATTTGATTATGGACTCGCCGTCGGGCGAATAATACGAATTTAACGTAATAAAACATGAACAACCAACATTCCAAACCAAATGATTTGAATAAAACTTGTCATTTTCTGCGAAAACAATTTTGCACTCTACCGCTATGTCCCATCTTTCAACCATTTTTCGAGATGCCTCGCTCGATCGCTTCGCGAGAGAATCGAAATCGCCCGCGCATACCTTTAACTCTGAAGCCCCCACGAACAATTGAGCAGTAACGTATGAAGAATAATCAGTCGCATCATTCTGCTTCAGATCGACCTTAACAGACCCATTAATAACCCTTCCGTATCCGTCGAACGGAAGCCCCAGAAACAATTCGATTCTTTTCTGGCCAAGCTTCACTTCAAACTCGGCAGATTCGGCCGAAGCGATTTGAACGAGGGAAAAAAGGGCAATAAAAATCAGTGCAACAAATCTCGCCATCAAGTAACGCTGGCTGCACGTCGAATTCGGGGCCCAGTCATGGCTCGGCTCAATCGGAATCGTAGACATCGAAACAAGTTCTCCTCTCGACAAACTTATTTCTATTTACACGGGAATCTATCGACTAGAGCGTCAATCAGGTGCCGCGGATAAGATGTAACTCTTTCGTCTTGGATCCATTTATTCTTAGAAACCCAGTTTTGCAGTAGAGGAAAAAAATCGTCGCTCCAGTTCAGAAAATTCGGCGGCGTACAGAAAAGCGGTTTTTGTCTTTGCTCAATGAGCCGAGCATTTACCCAACCGAGTGTCAGGCCAGAAAATTTTATCGGGCTTTTCAGCGCAGACGCCTCCTTTTCATCCAGAAGAACTTTCATCGTGGGGGCCTCTTGCGCAAAGCCGACCTGCATCCATGCACATAGAGTTAAGGTACATAATGTTAGTATAAACGTGCTTTTTTTGACTAATCCTGGTCTCACAGCTTTCCTGCCAGATTTCAGCGTTGAACGGGAATGTCACTTCCGCCGGCATTGTAGGCACCCGAAAGTGACCTTGCGTAAAATCGGAAATTCGATCAGAGCGAGCCGGGTTGTCAACACGCCGTCCGGCTCGATCACATATCGATAAGCATACGAGCACAGCCATTGCCACCCAACTGGCTGCGACGGGGGCTCTTCCGCCTAGCCGAGCCTCACCTGACTAAACAAGTGCAGAGCCGCATGCCGTGCCCCGCTACTCAGCATTACCGCGATAAGTCGGCTCCCAAGGGCTGTTAGAACAGATCGCCCTGCTTCGGCGGGTCGATCGTCGGAAACAGCTCGGTCGTATCCAGCTTCATGCCGCGTGCGACGATATCGAGCGAGCCATCAGGTAGCGGTCGCTGGAGCGCCCTCGCCTGCTCCCACGGCGCAGTCATCCAGGTCTCGCACTCCTCGGGCGTCGTCAGGATTACAGGCATCGCCTTCGGATGGACGGCGCCGACCTCGGCATTCGGATCAGTCGTCAGGAAGGCGTAGAGGTCGATGGTCTCTTCACCTGTCTTGATCTTGCGGACGCTTGTCCACTGCCGAGCCCAGATGCCGGCGAAGAACGCGGTCGGGCGCTCCTCGCCGAATGCGAACCAGACGTCCTGCTTCGTGCTCCAGTCGAACTCGCTGAAGCTGTTGAACGGCACGAGACAGCGGTTCTCGACGCCCAACCAGCGCAGCCAATGCTTGCTAGCAGTCCTTCTAACGTTCGTGGTGCCCTTGTCCGGCTCCATCCTCAGGATCTCGTCGAAATCTACATCTTTGCCCTTTGCGCGGAGTTTGTCCGCCCGTGCCGATGCCGCATCGAGCAGCGCCTTCTTCGACGACGGCATGCCCCAGCGCGTCATGGCCAGGCGCGGGCCGCCCTCGTCGTTCCTGACGATCGGTGCCGCGTAGTCCGGGAAGATTCCCGGCAGCGGCGGCACGTTTACGCCGGCATCGTCGAAGTTCGCGAACAGCTTCCTGATCGCCTCGACGTTCCGGGTGTGGCTGTAGAGATTGCACATAGAGCCTCCGCGGTCGGCCTATCCTGCATCCCGCGATGGCTCGAACAAGTCCCCCTGCGGAATCGGCGGCTTCGGCCGATGGTGGAACAGGTAGTAATCGCCGCCGTGGTCGACATCGCCGAGGTAAGGGCCGCTGACCTCGCAATCGTAGTGCTCGGCCATGGCGTTCAGCCAGTTCACCCCCGTCGTCGGGCTGAAGTCGTCCACGGAGCATCCGCCGATATGGCCTTTGTCTCGCGTCTCGATCAGCGAGGCCTTAACGCCCTCGATCGCCTCCGGATTGACGAATTCCGAGCTGATGTAGGCTTTCGGGTCAAAAGCCTGCTCGGCATCGTCAAACTTATTCTCCCCCAACGCGCTTCCGCCGGGGCTGCCGGCTCGGCTCTGCTGGTAGCTGCTCATCCTTGCCTCCCTCGATCAGGTTGAGCCCGACCATCGACGGCGGCAGATCGGGCGGGTCGGGCCGGAGCAGGTCGGGGCAGTAGCCGCCGCATCTCATCCCGTACTTCTGCGGCTTGCGGGCTGGGTTCCAAGGGCGCCACTCGCAGCCCTCCATGAAGGCGACGACGATCGACCCGATCGTGATCCGGCTGCCGTGTTTCGCTGCGATATCGGCAAGTTTGAAATTGCCACCCCGCCGGCACCAAGGGCACCGCAGGCGCACGACCACCCACGGATAGTCCCGCAGCGGCGTCTCTTCGTCCGGCGGCTTCATCGCTCATTCGGCCTCGCGGGCTGGCCGCGCTCCCTCCGAAAACCGACCGCGCAGGAAACCAAGTGAGGCTGCTCTGTCAGCGTCCCTCAGAAGCTCTTCGCGATTGTGAAGAAGCGCTCGGATCGCGGCGCGCGCGTCGCCTCCGAACTCCGCCAAGACGGAATCGATTTTGCCCTCCACGGGCTTTTGTTCAGGCGCCTGTTTTGGCACGGCTGATGACATGGCTTGCGTCCTCGGGTATGAGAACATTATGAGAACAAACTACATCAGGGAGTCAAGCCATGGCCAGCGTCGACACGTTCTTCCTCCAGCCCTTCAAGACACATCGGAAGCGCCTGGTACCGGCTCAGCGCGTGCTGGCGAAGACGAAGCATCATGCCCTGAATGAGGGCGAGCGCCTGGGCCGGACCGCGGAAGGCGTAGCCGTCATCCACGTGACCGCCGACGATGAAACCGGCGAGGTCAGCGCGCTCGACGTCCTGGCGCGCCACGGCGCAATCCCGGAGGAGTTCGAGGAGCAGATCAGGGCACTATGAAACGCAACCCGCGTCGCGCCTACAACAAGGACGGCAGCGAAATCCAGCCCGCCACCGTCGCGAGCCATATGGCCCTTGGGCGCCGGAGAATCGAGATCTACTGCAACGAATGCCATCACCATGCGAATGGCATCGATGCCAGCGGACTGCCGCCCGAGACGCCCATCCCGGATATCTGCCTGCGCTACCGCTGTTCTGTCTGCGGCTCGAAGAACCTTATGTCACGGGGCGACACCCATGAGCACTACGAGTTGATCGAAGCCGCCCGAAAGGGAACTATCTGATCTCGATCCAGTTCGCTCATCCAGGCTCAGCGCCATGGCCTGTGTGGCGGTGCATCCGCCCGATCAGGAGCGAAACATGACATCCAACGATGGCGAAAAAATTGGTTCCGCGAGTGAAGAATCGGGGGCTGGGCTGGTCTCCCGATTGCTCGAAATCATCGCGGCAGAAGGGCTGATCAAGCCCGACCTTTTGGATACCTGTGCCAAGGTCGATGAAATTGGATTCACGATCGACGACCTGACGCTTATCGGGAATGCCATCGAACGCGAATTCGACTGCGACATGATACCGGATGAGGCGATGCAGCGATGCCGAACGGTGCGCGAACTCGTCGTACTGATTGGCCGACGGATAAAAGACGCCGGCGCCGGCGATTGAGAGTTCTATGCGGCGCTCGAATCTGGCAGTTCGCCACGATGCCCTTTCCCCCAGACAACCCTCCGCACGTCTTCTCCATCCTCACCGGCCGCGAGGTCTCGACCTGGTCGGAAGAGTGGAAGCACGAATGCGAGGTCAGGTATCGGGCCAACATGTCGCTGGCGCAGAGGAATGAAGCTCTGGATGGCGTCAAGGACGGCATGCGTGGCGTTCGGCAAATCCGCGGCGATGCCGCCGTCGCGCAACTGCGCGCTGAGATCGATCGGTATGCCGCGCTGAAGGCTAGGCCCTGAAACGAGAAAGCCGCCATCCCGAAGGATGTCGGCGGCGTCACGATGCCTTCTTAGTTTTTCCTCGCGGCTGGAGGCTCCTGCGAAGCGCCTCCATGATATCGATGACGTTGCTTTCGCTCTCGCCGTCCACCTGCTTCGCTTTGCCCTTCCGGGTCGGCCGCAGCGCCTTCTTCTTTTCCGCAATGATGTCGAGCAGAGCGCTTTGAACCGGATCCGACACCATCGTCGGCGACCAAGGTTTGGTATGCCCCTTGATGAAGCTCTGCACGAGTGGGACTAAGCTTGCGTCGGCTTTCTCAGGGACTTCCGCGAAGTAGGAAGCTTCCGGCCTGACCTCATCGCCGAACCTAAGTGTCCAGACCACAATGCCCTCGCCGCGCGGCTCTAGCACGATTGCGCGCTCTCGCCTGCCGATGACGAGCCGTGAGATCCCCAGCACCTTGTCGGCCGCCATGGCGTCTCGGATCACCGCGAACGCTTCGTGGCCGACCGGATCGTCGGGCATCAGGTAGTGAGGCTTTTCGAGGTAGACCCATTCGATGCTGTCGCGCGGCACGAACTTCTCAATGTCGATCGTTTTGACCGTATCGAGTGCGACCGCGTCGAGCTCGTCATCGGTTAGCATGACGTAATCGTTCTCGCCGCGCGCGTAGCCCTTGATCTCGTCATCATCCTTGACCGGCTTACGCGTGACCGAGTCGACGTATTGAGAAACGACGCGGTTGCCGGTCGCCTTGTTCAAGGTGTGGAAGCGGACCTTCTCGCTTTCGGACGTGGCCGGCGACATTGCGACTGGGCAGGTGACGAGCGAGAGCTTGAGGTAGCCTTTCCAATAGGGACGCAAAGCCATGATGAATCTCCTCAACTCGCCTTGCGTTGCGGATGCCGTGAGGCCGGTGCCGACGCGCGCCTAGCGTTGGGAGCTGTCCCGCGATTGGCGTTTGCCGCCGGCCGAGTGTGCGCCCCCTCCGCCATCGCCTTGGCGCTTTCGCGAAGGGCGGCGAGAAGGTCATCCGGTTTCGAAACCTTGACCTGCTTGCGCTTCGGCACGGCCCTGCCTTCAATCTTGGCCTTGACCAAGTCCGCCAACGCGGCCTCGTATCGGTCGTCGAACTCCGCGGGGTCGAACGATCCCTTCTTCGTGGCGATGATGTGCTGTGCCAGCTCGAGCATCTCGCCTTTGATGCGAAGCTTGGGCATTTCCTCGAATGCCTTCTCCGACGAACGCACCTCGTAGTCGTACTGCAGGGTCGTCGCGATCAGACCCTTGCCGTGCGCTCGGATCAAAACCGTCCTGACGCGCCGGAAGAGCACGGTCTGCGCGAGGGCAGCGACCTTGGATTTCGCCATGGCGTCGCGCAGCGCGATGAATGCGTCGGAGGACAGCCGGTCGGTCGGCACGAGGTAATACGGCTTGTCGAAATAGACGTCATCGACATCGGAGCACGGGATGAAATTTTCGATGGCGAGCGTCTTGTTACTCTGGGGAATGGTGGCCGCGACCTCCTCCGGATCGATCATGACGTATTGGCCATTCTCGACCTCGAAGCCCTTGGTCTGGTCCTCGCGTTCCACCGGCTTGCCGGTCTCGCTGTCGACGAAGATTCGATTGACGCGATTTCCGGTAGGCTTGTTCAGCGTATGGAACGCGATGCGATCCGAAGTGCTGACGGCGGTGTAAAGCCCCACGCCGCAACTCACCTCGCCGAACTTGATGAAGCCTTTCCACTGCGCACGGTGACCAGCCATGGCGAACTCCTGACGCAACTCCACAACGAGTCGCGAACGGGCGGCGAGCGGAATCGTTCCTGCTACGGGTGATCTACGCTCAGAGGCGCCAGTGTCTGCTCATCCACCATGCGATGGCGACCACTGCCATCATGCCGCCGGCGATCAGTATCGGTTCCACTCCGCGCTCCTTCACAGGTAGCGTAACGGCGCGGAACGGCGGCGAAGCCCCCAAATGGTAAGAGATGCCTCAAATGAAAAAGGCCCGGCGCCGCGCGAGCAGGCCGGGCCAAGAGTTGATCGTCGGGGGCCTGTCCGCTAACTCGCTGCGAGTGCGACCGAGCGGGGCGGCGGATGTCAGGCAAGGTTCTTTGGATCGAGCGAATTGCGCCACGGCCTGGCGGCCCTGAGTATCCGCATCACTCGAAGAACGGGTATCAGCTGGCAGACCCGAAGCATGGTACTCGCCAGCATCTCGCGGCGAATGCGATCTTCGCCCAAACCCTCGAAGAAGCCGCAGCTCTGATAGAGCGCGGATTTTGGATCTGGATGAGCCAACCCGGCAAGCGGCCATCGCTCATCTCGCCAGACGCAGTTTGGGTTGAATACGCAAGACAAAAAAACCCCCGCCAGCCGGAGCTGACGGGGCCGAGTTTTGAATCTGTCCGAGGTGGTACGGGAGATTAGGGGAACGCGATCGCTGGCATCATGTTCCGCGTCTTCGCCGTGCGGGCGTGGTCTCTCCGAGGTGCTTCAGCATCTCCTGCGCCATCAGCTCGGCGCGACGGACAATCTCGGCGTCTTCGGCGCGCTCCTGGCTGAGAAGCAGCATCTTCTCCAGAGCTGCGGCCGTGCGCTCAGCGGCATCTGCGGACCTGCCCTGCGCCGTGGCGAGATCGCGAATGGGCTGCATGTCGGCGATTGAAAGGCCAGGGATGATACGGTCACCACTGGCAGTCGTCGGGCTCTTCAGCTCCTTCAGGTATTTCCAGATGCCCAGGATGCCGATGCCGACGCCGGCGACGACCGTAGCGACGATATTCTCGGTGGTGAGTGCGCTAGCGTCCATCCGATACGGCCTTGTCCATGCCCGCGGCATCCTTGGTCGCCGCGACGATGTTCATCGCGTCGAGCACAAGCAGGCCGGGGTACACAGCAAGGCCAGTCGTCGCCGCGTCGGATGCCCAGAGGCCGAAGCTGATCTGGAACCAGAGAAAGCAGGTTAGGAAGGATGCCAGCGCCCGGACGTGCGGCGACCATCTGCCGTACCAGGTGCCGGCGAACGTGCCGTTGATGATGAGCGCCAGCAGGCGGAAAGTGCCAACACCGATCGCGAACCAGCCCCAGGCGCCTTCGCTCATCATGGCCGCCATCTGCGACCATGCGCGGTTGCCGGCGAAGGTTGATGCCGGCGAGATCAATATCCAACCCCACGCGACCATGATGCCGGCCAGGACCCATTCGGATCGGCGGGCCGGGAAATGGTCGGCGATCCCGAGATAGAGCCGCGTCGGTAGCGGATGATTCCGGTATGGCATCATGCTCCCGCCTTCCAGCCGCAGGCCCCAACCCCTTTGGCGTTGTGCTGATCGACCTGCGAGCGCGTCTCCAGGGTGTCCCGAGAAGAGCCGTAGATCGGCGCGAAGATCCGGCAGCCGTCAGTCACGGTCGAACTGCTGCACGCGGCTGCGGTCAGCGCCACCGCGCAGGCGATCAACCTCTTTACGTGCCGCATCGGCCTGCTCCTGTTGCTTGCGTTCGATTTCGACGAGTGCGCCGGCGGCGCCTTCCCGGCGCTGCTGGCAGCCATAAATGCCGCCGGCGAGCAGGAGGCCGAGGACAGCCCAGGCCTGCCATGGCGTGTTGCGGGCAGCGGCGGCGAGCGCGACCAGGACAGTCATGCCGCGACACCGGCAGGCAGATCGAGCGCGTCAGCGAGGCGCTTCGCCTTCCGGCTCGCATACCAGCGATAGGCGACGCCGCCGGCTGTCAGCACCACGCCGGTAATGACCAGGGCCGTGACCACATTCGCGATCCAGGTCGAGCCCGCAGCCAGCGGATCGAGAGTCTGCCGCGCCTGCTCCAGCACGCCGCCGAGCGTTCCGGTACCGACACCGGCGCCGGTAGCCGCATCGGCCGCGCCCTTGCCGGGCAAAGGCTTTGCCTGGTCGATCGTCGCCTTGGCATTGCCGCCGGTGAAGGTCGGCTGCGGCCCGACCGAGCCCGTCGCCCAGGCCTGTCCGATCTGCTGAACCTGCGCCACGCGCGCCGACCAGCCCTTGCGAAAGGTCGGCCAGATCCTCAGCGCCTGCAGGAAGGCGATACGGCGATCCAGCATGGCAGCGATCAGTCGGTCGTGATCCGGATGGCGCTCGATCGCAGCGAGGGTCGCCTCGCCGATCTGGCCGTCGACCTTGATCGAGCCGAGCGCGCGCTGCAGCCATTTCACAGCCTGCTCCGGCCCCGAATTCACGGCACCATCGAACACCGCATAGTCGACCCCGGCCGGCAGCTTGTCGCCCTTGACGGCATTCCAATACTGGCGGCGATAGATGTCCTGCAGCTCGTTCTCGTCGATCAGCCGAACCGAACGTTTTGAGACGTGGCGTCGCTGTCGATAGGCGTCATAGACGCGCTGCGTCACGCCCTTCATCGTGGCGCCACCGGGATCAGCAGGATGGTTCGAGAAGCCACCTTCATGCACCAGGGCGCGCGAAAGCGCCGGCGCGAAATTCTGCGCAGTCATTTAGATGCTCCGAGCATGAAAAGCCCGCGGTGCGGCGAGCGGAATCAAGGCCCTCAAGAAAATGGGGAGCCTTGCGAGAGACGAAGTTTCAGATGATGATCGAACGGTCCGCAGCGCCGTTCGATGCGGCGGGTTGTGTGCGAGTGCCAGCGCTGACATCTCTCAGTTTCGGCTCTGAGCAAGATGCCGCGACAGGCAGACGCCACCTGCAATCAGGGAGCGCGATTTCGTGCAGCACTGGCCGATTTCGGCACGTCAGATCCTCGCCCTGGCGCTAGCGCTTGCCTCTATCGGTCCTCTGCCGGTTACGGCGAAAACTGAATTCAGGATCGTCGAACGGTTGCCAGATGGAAGCATTGCTCCGGCCATCGCCAGTGCATATGAGGCCGCGCAGCCTGGAACGGACGAAAATGGCGTCGTCTCGTTCATCCTCGAAAACGGCCGGCGCTACTACCACCCCTTTAATGTCGCGACGCAGGCGCTTGCGGACAAAGGCCTCGAGGGGACCGCCGGCTTATACATCGAGACCATAGTAGCGCAGCGTCCAACCATGTCGCCTGCCCAGCTTGCCGCTCTCAAATGGCTCGTCGACAACAAGGTCGATCTACCCGAAGGCGGCATCACCTGGTCCTATCCGCTCCCGCTTTACTATACCACCTTCACGGTCTTCCCAGGCTGGAGCTCCGCTTTCTCAGAAGCGAGGGCTATCCACGCACTCATCTACGCAGCCAGGGTGAGCCGGGATCGCCAATATCTAGACCTCGCCGTCAGAGCCGCCAAAGCCTATGGAACCCCCATAGAAGACGGGGGCCTGGTCGGAAGAGTGGATGGACTTCCATTCTATGAAGAGGTCCCGGTCCCCGGCGAGCACAGCCCTCACATTCTGAATGGCCACCTCTATTCCTTGGTTGCTCTCTATGACCTTGCCAAGGAAACCGGAGATCCGGCGATCAAGTCGATTGCTGATCAGGGTTTGGCGACCATCGAGAAGCTCGCGTCGCTCTATGACACCGGTTACTGGACGAAATACGACCTGGTGCCGCGGGTCACAGGCATCCTGTTCCTCGTAAAGGGTGAAACAGAGCCCGTAACTGTCAATAGCGGCGCAGTCATCGCTCCAACGGGAGAGGAGCTGCCGTTGGAGCTTGTTTCCGTCGACAAGGCAAATTCGCTCTTCAAGGCAAATTTGCCGGGTCCTATCTTTCTGAACGATGCTCGCAATCAGACGTACCGGCTCAGAATCGACTTTTCCGGCCGCCTCTCCGGCGTCGGCCTTGCAGGGCTGCGTCCGGACATTAACGAATACTATCGGTTGAGTCCGGACACTGCTCCGTCGTCGTCTGCGGCTGGAACGGCGACCTACATCATCCCGATCCAATACCTCTCTGATTTTAAGCTTTCGCGCATCTATCAGCGCTGGCATTCCAGGCTCATGAAGCGCTTGGGCGAGCAGACGGGAAGCAGCTGGTTTCTATCCGTCGCCGATCGATGGTGGGGCTATGACCTGGCCACCGAGCGAGATCAGAGTCAGGCAGGGGCATCTGGACCCATTTTGCGAGATGCACCCGGCCTGCCCGCTCGATAGCAAGTCATCGTCCGGGAGGCGCCGTGGCGCTTCTCCCGGACGATTACACATCATCCTGTCAGCTGATGTTCCAGCTCTGGGGCGTAGCCCAGGCCGACGACCCCGGAGCCGACACATAGTCCTCGAGCTCCGGAAAGAAGTAGAGAAGATGGCTGGTGTAATAGGTGCCGAGCGCCACGGCGGTCTGCACATTGCTGTTCAGCGTCGCCACGTTCGTCCGTCCGGAGTTGAAGGCGAAGAACGACTTCGTATGGCCCGACGACGGCGGATAGCCCCGAGTCAGGCCATCCAGCGTCTGCCCTTTCACCAGTAGGCCGATCGTCGGATCGGCCATCAGGTGCACACCGGATGCGGTCATGAAGATCTGGGCATGGTTCCCGACGGCGCCGCCATTCCAGCCGATGAGCTTCGGCTCTGCACCCGGCGTCGGGCTCAACAGACGATAGAGCTCGATCGCCAGGATGCAGTAGTTGTCGCAATTGAGGTCGGCGGCGGCGAGATTGCTGGCGAGGTCGAGGCCGCCGCCGTTGCCATAGGGCTTGAGGTCGAAGGCGAGGATCGTCGCGAAGGCAAGTTTCAGCTGATCCTCCGGGAGCGTCTGCAGCGCGGCCGGCAGATCGGCGATGAAGATCGAGCGAACCGAGGCATAGAGACCGGGAACGGTGCCGGCGGCATCGGCGATCACGGCCGCATGGGTGGAACTCGACAGATAGGACATTGCAGTCTCCAGACATGAAAAAGCCGCCCGGAGGCGGCGGGTGGATGGGGTGGTGGGGCGGACCCGTGTGCGCCGCTTCAGAGCAGCGCGGCAGCCATCCAGAGGTCTCGCCGGGCCAGCTCGTCGAAGCCGAGCAGAGCGCCGAGCTTCGGACACAGCGGATGGCCGAATTCGTACTTCGTAGCCGAGGAGAGCAGCATGCGCGCGGCAAAGCGCTCCTCTGCCGGCAGCTTGTCGATCGCGGTTTCCAGCGCCGCCGGCGGCTCGCCGCGCGCCGCCCAGGCCAGCGCCTCGGCCTCACTGATCTTGCCGAGCTCGGCGAGCTGCTGCGCGAACTGGCGGTCGGAGATCGTAGCCACCGCAGGGCCGGGCAAATCGGCGAGAGAGGCTAGGTGCTCGGCCTGCTCGTCCGGCGTCATATCAACGATCACGGTTTCGGTGATGAACCTGGCCGAGGCTTCATCGCCTTCGCCAATCTGGACCTGACGGAGTTCAACAACGGCGCGCAGCATCACATTCTCCCGTACATTTCGTAGCGGACCTGCTCGATATTCCCGGCCCCCTGGACCTGACGGAGTTCAACAACGGCGCGCAGCATCACATTCTCCCGTACATTTCGTAGCGGACCTGCTCGATATTCCCGGCCCCGTAGAAGAAGCGCGCGGCCCCGATCCGCGAGGCGGAGGCACCAGCGGCCATCAGCCGCGATCCGCCGCGCATGACGTTCAGCGCGCCGCCGGTATTGTTGGAGCAGAGCCCGAAGACCTCGAGGAGGTGGCTGTAATTCAGCACGTCGGTTGCGCGCAGCAGGATGCGCGTCGAGGCGTTGGAACCCGATTTGAGCTGGCCGACCGGGATGACCGGCAGCGCGGAAGCGCCCGCGGACGCGACCGCAGTATCGGCGCCGGCGGAATCGACGTTGTGATGGGCATAGCGATAGTCGGTCGCCCCGGAATAATAGGCTGCTGTGCTGGCGCCGAGGCGCATCTGCATGATCTCGCCCGCCGTCACAGGCTGCATGTGGTGCAGGTAGATCTCAANTCGGCGCCGGCGGAATCGACGTTGTGATGGGCATAGCGATAGTCGGTCGCCCCGGAATAATAGGCTGCTGTGCTGGCGCCGAGGCGCATCTGCATGATCTCGCCCGCCGTCACAGGCTGCATGTGGTGCAGGTAGATCTCGACCTCGCGGAAGCCGCTGGGGATGGCGATGTCCAGCGTGGCGACCCCCGCCGCGGTGCCGTCGGCAAGGCGGTAACCCGAGACCGGATAGTCTTCGCCGGTCGAAATCAGCTTGCGCAGGATGCCGTCCGCGTCGGCATAGAAGCGGCTGGTGCCGGCCGGTGGCGCAGCCGGCGCGACCACATGAGCCATGTCGAGCGCCTGACCTAGGCGTCGATATCTGGCATCGGCATAGTCGCGGCGGACCGCGTGAAGGTCATCTGCGGTAAGGCCGATCGGCAGCGGCTCGTCGCTGAAGATGGCCGACGGAATCGTGACGTAGACGCTCTTCGTCCCGGCGCCGAAATTGATCTTGGCGGTCGAGCCGAGCGAATTGGAGAGCACGGTGGTGCGCGCCAGCGTGGTGCTGGCGGTCAGCGTGCCGATGCCGACCTCCCAGCTCGAGCCCATCTCGATGCAATACCAGCAGGTATCGTTCACCAGCATGGCCTGTGCGAAGGTCCGGCAGCCGGACACTGCGCCGGCGAGCGCCATCGAGCCGGTTCCTGTCGTGGTCGAGNTACCAGCAGGTATCGTTCACCAGCATGGCCTGTGCGAAGGTCCGGCAGCCGGACACTGCGCCGGCGAGCGCCATCGAGCCGGTTCCTGTCGTGGTCGAGGTCTCGCGGACCCGGTCAGCAACGCGTAAGGCCATCAGAGGCGCTCCGTCAGCGTGAGAGACTTGGAATAGATCGGCTCGCCGTCGAGCCAGCCCATCGGCTGCAGGACCGGGCTCACCTCGTCGACGAGGCCCCAGAGCGARTCCCGGCCGAGATTGGCGCTGTCGAGATCGGTGATCAGCAGCAGNGGCCATCAGAGGCGCTCCGTCAGCGTGAGAGACTTGGAATAGATCGGCTCGCCGTCGAGCCAGCCCATCGGCTGCAGGACCGGGCTCACCTCGTCGACGAGGCCCCAGAGCGAGTCCCGGCCGAGATTGGCGCTATCGAGATCGGTGATCAGCAGGAGGTCGCGCGAGGCGCCGTTCTCGCGATCCATCTCTTCGAGCCAGGACAGGCGTTCGCTGGCGCGCAGCGCCCCGAACGACAGCGTGACGGTGCGATGGCGCACGTCCCGATCGACGAAGATCTGGCCGCCGCGGCCCGTGGTGCGTCGCGAGCGGTCAAGGAAGTTCCGCGACCAGTCGAAGGAGAAATTGATGCGCGGCGCGTGGCGCTGCCCRAYGAAGAGCCGGCCGGCCTCGACATAGTCRCTKGGCGAATCCAGATCGATCCGGATGAAGCGACCCTCGACCGGAGCCGGCAGCAGCGCGACCTGCGTGCCATAGGCCGGGTCGACCGCATCCGTTACCGGTCGCCGACGAGCCCGGTATTGTCGAGAGCCGAGACGCGGATGCGGGCGACATGGCCGAGCGCCAGCGTCAGCCCGAAGAGCCCGATCGTGTCGAGCATTTGCAGTGAGCCGAGGTCGCAGATCAAAAATTGCGCAGCCCCGTCCAGCGAACGCCACTTCCGGGCGACATGCACGTTCTGCAGCAGCGAGACCGGCATGCGCGCGGCACCACTGGACGCAGCGAGGCTCCCGGCATCGGCCAGGTTGCGAAAGGCTAGGGCTGAGGACATCAGGCGAAACCCGTGATCTCGACGGTGTTGGCGTCGCAGTCCTCGGAGACGGCGACGATGCGCAGGAGCCGGCCGGCGCCGAGATCCCAGCGCGGATAGGTGACATGCACGACGCCACCAACCTCGTGCTGGAACGGGCGGCCGTGGACGGTGAAGCGGTAGAGCGAGCTCGGCCGGCCGAAGAGGTCGAGGCGCCGCTCGGCTTCGGCGAAGGCGTCGGATTCGTGATGAAAGAAGCTCTCGATCACGGCCGCGTCCTGCGCGAGCGGATGGCGGGCGAGGATGGTTCGGTCATCCCACTGCGCCACCGACCAGGGCGCGGCGAGACGAGCGACAGTCGCCGCTAGGACCAGTCCCGCCAGATCCGTCTGGACGGTCCAGTTGCGGGCATAGGCCGTGCGGTAGCGCCAGGGCGGCGGGTTGATCGCGCCCGGGGGCCGCAGCCTGTCGATCGTCAGCAGGTCCTCGCGGCCATATCGACCGCTCGGCACGCCATCAGGCAGATCGAACCGCCCGACACCGAAGCGGCCGTCGCGACCGAAGCCGCTGAAACCGCCGATACCGGCAACGAGGCGTCCGACGACGTCGGCGACGCTCTGGCCGTCATCCGCGCCCAGCCAGTAGCCGACCGGCGCCGGCTGCAACGCGTCGAGCGCCGCGAAGGCGTAGGAATCGAGATCGTCCGCGACCAGGCGGGTGCGGGCGAGCAGCAGCCGCTCGACGATGCGCGCCGTGCTCGACACATAGACGCTGCCGGCCTTGTCGCCGCTGAGATCGACCGTGACAGTGCCGGCAGGCTGCGCGCCGAGCCGGACCTTCCCCGCCGCCAGACAGGTCGCGTAGCTGCCCGGCGCCACCGTCGCCAGCGTCAGCGAGTTGTAGCTGCCATGGTCGACGCCAGCAGTGAGCGCCGCGCCACGGTCTCGGACGGCGAGCACGGCCTCGATCGGCCCGTCGTTGAGATCGTAGATCAGCAGCGCGGGATCGAGCAGCGGCGGCGAGACATTGATGAGCTCGCCGAGCGCGGCCGGTCGACGCTTGCCCTTCAGCTCCTCACCGCCCTCGATGCCCCCGGTCCCTGCATAGACCGCGTCCTGTGCCGGCACCTCGATCAGGTTGCCGCGATCTCGCACTGAGACGACGACGGTGTCTTCCTGAATATCCCAGCCCGCCATGGTGCCGCGAAAGACGGTCTCGAAACGGCGATAGGCGGAGCCGGCGCGGCCGAGCTTCAGGGTGAGATCGCGCCCGTCGACCGCATAGCCGGCGAGGAAACTGTCATAGGCGCCATCGGTGTTGATAAGCACCATCTCGCCCCAGCCAACCGTCAGCGCGCCGATCTCCTCGCCGGAGAGCAGCGAGCGCTCGAAGCGCAGCGCCTGCTGCAGAGTGCCCCAGATCGGCTCGCTCGCCGGATCGTCGTCGGGTTGCGTCGCCATCTCGGCAGTGCCGGCGAACAGCCGGAAGGTGGAGGATTCGGAGACCTGCGAAGTCAGGATCGCGCCGCCGAAGGCGAAGTTGGCGAGCGGCAGGTCGGCGAGCGGGTTCCCCGCGATGACGCCGGCGGCGATCACGAGATCACCCCATAGGGCGCGACCGAGATCTCGGCCACGATGACGAAATCCTTCACACCGGCATCCATCATCTCGGAGAAATCGTTGGTGCCGTCGACCTCGCTTTCCAGCACGATCACGGCCTCGCAGAGCAGCGGATAGCGCCGCAGCTCCGTGAGGGCGAACTCGCCAAGGGGTGATCCGGCCAGCATCAGGCGAAGGAAAACTGGATCTGGCCTTCGAGCAGCATGAACGGATCGCCGGAGACGATCAGCCGTGCCACGCTGAGCGGCTGGCGGGTCAGGAGGTTGCCGGCAGCGCCCGCATCGCAGAGGCCGACATGGGTGACGACGCCCCAGCCCGCAGAGGGCGTGGGGAAGGTGATGACCGTGGTGTTGACGATCAGCCCCGAGGTCGTATCGGCATCGCTCAGCGCCGCCGAGATGTTGACCCGGGCATAGGAGCCGCCGGATACCTCGGCGGCGAAGGAGCCGGACAGGCCGGGATCAGCCGTGAACAGCGCGAGATAGACCGGGCTTGGCATGGTCCAGGCGGTGTGCCCGACAAGGTGATCGCCGAGCTTCTTGCGGGCATAGGACGTCAGGTTCGCCATGATGTGTCCTCAGGCGGCCGGCCGGTTGGCAGCCAGCCGCGTTTCGTTGGTCAGCCTGTCGACCGCGCCCTTCACCTTCTCGGCGCCGTCGCCTTCCGCGGTGATCAGGGCTGCCACGAGCCGGGCGAGATCCGCCCGCAGCGCCGCGATCTCGGCTCGCTGGCTGGCGTTCTCGCTGCGCAGCGCGGCGAGCCCATCAACGATGCGGGTATCGGCGGCGGCCATGGGCGGGGGCGCCGTCATCGCGCCCGTCGGAATCTCCGAGGCGCTCAGCGTCGGCGAACCGCCGAACAGCTTCTGCAGCCCCATCAGGTCCGTGTTCACCGACCGGAACGCATCCTGATAGCCACCGGCCGAGCCGTAATAGGCACGGGACGCTTCGAGCAGGGCCTGGGCATATTGCGTGACGCCGTTCGCCGATTCCGCGTTGCCGGAGCGAGCCATTGCCAGCTCGCGCTGATAGGAGGCCTGCGCCTCGCGCAGCCGGTCGGTCGGCGACAGGGTCGAGGAGGAGCCGCCGCGCAGATCGTCGAGATAGCGCTGGATCGAGTCGATCGAGGCGCGCTGCTGCTCGACGATCTGGTCGTTGAAGTCCTTCACGACCTTGGCACGCTCGGCCGCCAGCGTGCGCTCGAGCAACAGGATATGCTCGCCTCCGGCCGCGATCTCGTCCTGACGCTCACGCGCCGCGCGGCGATTGAATTCGGCCAGCGCCCCCGCCAGCGTCGAATTGTCGTTCGTCGCGGCGAAGAGCCGGTCCTCATAGCCTTGTGCCCGCTGCGCCGCCGCGGCGAGGCGGTCCTCGAGGCTGCCCAATGCGCCCGTGAAAGCGTGGACCCGGCCGTTGAGCTCCGGGAACATCCCGACGAGGTTGGTGAAGGCGTCTCCGGTCAGCCTCGCATTGTCGACGATCTGCTGCGCCGCGGCGGCAAAATACTGCTCGACCTGGTCGGTGGGCAGGCCGAGGCGGCCGGCATCGGCGCGCAGCGTCGAGCGCTCGACAAAGAGGTCGACGACATCGTTGATGTAGCCGCGGCCGAGCGCGTCATTGAGCTTGCCTTGCAGGTCGTTGGTGAAGCTCTGCCGCAGGTTCTGCATGGCCTTCACCACGCCCTGCTGGATCGCCGCCGCCGCAACTTCCGACGAGAGGCCGAGATCCGTCAGCACATCCTGCAAGCCGGCAGCCGTCCCGGTGATCCGCTCCATTTCGGTCTGGACTGCGGTCAGGCGGGTCTCGCCGACAATCAGGCTCAGCGCATAATCCTGGCTCGCCTTGCGAGCCATCAGCACGTTGGCGCCGACCGTCTGCGTATCCGTGACGAAGCCCTTCAGCGCCTCGCCGACCTGCTTGATCTGGCTGCGCGCCTGCATGAAGGGGCCGTTCGGTCCCGAGCCCGCATCGAGCGAGCGCAGCGTATCGCCAAAGGAGCGCCAGAACTCGCCTGCCATCTTGTCGAGATAGGTGCCGAGGTCGCGCTCCATCGCGAAGACGGCGTTGGTGTCGCCAGCAAGCTGCGCCGTCTTCGCCGCGTTGGTGAAGCTGGAACGCGCCTCGCGGAACGAGCCAGTCAGCGATCCTTCGGTCTCGCCGCGCCAGATCGAGCGCTGCCGCATGACGTCCGGCTGAATCTGCTCCCAGTTCTGCTGGTACTCCATCGCAGCCTGAATCATCTGCTGGCGGCGCTGCTTGCCGGCAGCCTGCTGGCCCATGATGCCGCCAAGCACGCCGCCGGCCGCGCCGATCAACGCTCCGATCGCCATGCCGGGAAGCCCGAATGCTGATCCAGCCGCTGCGCCGGCCAACGCGCCGCCGAGCGCCCCCATGAGGGGCGACTGCGACTGCTGGCCCATACCGAAGCCGGCGAGGCCCGCCACACCAACGGCCGCGATACCGCCAAAGCTTGATCCGCTGGCCGCCGGCGCTCCACTGACGGTTGACGTCGCACCGGCTCCGCTGCTGGCGCCGGTGATCCATTTCCAGCCGTCGGTGAACGCCTTCTCAATGCCCTTGAAAAAGGTCGAGGGCGACAGCGAATTGTCGTTCGAAGCGGTGAGGCTGCCGAAATTGAAGCCTTGACCCGACAGCAGAGGCTTCAGGATCTGGTTTTCGATCAGGCGCGTGCCGAGCCGGGAGAAGCTCTTCAGCGCATTTTCCGCGACACCCTTGAATCCTTTGTCGGCGTTCGAGAACAAATCATCGAAGGCGCCGCCAAGGATGGTCGACAGCTCCTTGCCGAAGTCGACGAAGCGATCCTTGGTGGAGTTGAGGTCGGCTTCGACCTTGGCGTTGTCGATGATGCTCTTGCCGATGTCGCTCTTAGCATCGACCCCAAGTTTCCTGACCTGCTGCTCTGCGCGGAGAGCCGCCACGGCGCGGTTCCGCTCCTCCGTCGAGCGGCCGAGCAGGGAGACCTCGAGCTTCAGCATCTCGATCTGGTCGCGCTGGTTCGACAGGATGCCAAGCGCCTGCATCTCGCGCTGCGCATTGTTCGCCGCGACCATGGCCCGTTCGTATTCCTGAAGGCGGGCATTCATATCGCCCTGATCCTTCACTCCGAGGGCGAGAAGCCGCGCCTTCTCCGCCTCGAGCGTGGTACGGCGCTGGAGCAGCTCGGAAGCCTGCTGCTCGGACAGGCTGCCGGCTTTAACCTCCGCGTTGACCCGGCTCTGAACGGAAACCTGTTCACGCTGCTGCGCTAGCTTCTCGGCGAGAAGGCGCTGGGATTCGGCAATCTCCTTGTTCACCCGCTCCAGGAAGATGGCCTCAACATCGCCGCCTGTGTTTCGGGCCTGCTGTTCAGCCTCCTTGCGGATGCGTGCGACCTCGGCAGCTGCAGCCCCGCCTTCTCGCAGCGCCGCAGTCTGCGCCTTCGAAACGGCGATGCTGTCCTGGATCGCCCTCGACTGCTCGTTCAGCGTGGTGATGCCCTTGGCCGCGACTTCCCGCTGGGCCTGCTTTGAAAGGAGCCCGATATGGGCCTGACAGAACTCCTGAAGTCCGTCTCCGAAAAGGACGATCGCACCAGTGCTGATGTGCTGGCCGCCTTCGTCAACGCGGACTGCTTCGCGCGCCAGCAGCTCGCCAACCGTTCCGCTTTCGATGGCGCCGACATCCTGCGCCTCGGCCGCGTGCTGAATGAGTACGCCGACATCAATCGACCAACGGATGTGTTCCGCAAGCAGCAGCCATCCGTCGGGCAGCCCGCGCGACCCCTCGCACCCGGCCCCGCCGTCGCTGAGCAAGCCGCGTGATGGCCGATCAGCACAAGTTCTGGCTTGTCTGGGGCGTCGGTAAGCCCGTCCCGACCATGCAGCACCCGAACCCGCTGTTGGCCGAGACGGAGGCCAAGCGGCTCGCTCTGAAGCACCCCGGCACGATGTTCGTGGTGATGGAGTCGAGCAAGGCATGGCGCACCGCGGAGCCGCGCGTCGAGCCGATCACGCTCTGGCTCGCGCCTGATGCGTTCGACCCGCCCGCTGAGCAGCCGCCCTCTCCGCCTCCCGCCGATTACATGGCCGGAGCCACACCAGAGGTCGCCGCCGAGGAACCCGTCTTCTGATGATCGCTCTGGCGATCCTGATCATCGCCCTTTTGGCGAGCACTCCGCTGGCGAACCCCGGTCATTTGAAGCCGACCGTCCGCCAGTCCTCACGGGGGCCACCGCAATGGCCCGGGAACATCTCCAACCCGCCGCTCGCCCCAGACAAGGGGTCTGGTCAGCGAGCCACCTGAAAACAGAACGGGGAGCGTTGCGGCGCTCCCCTAGCCCAAACCGAAAGAACCGCCATGAGCGATACCGCCGAGAACGACTGGTCTGCATGGGCCGCCCTGAAAGCCAACAAGGGCTCGCCGAAGCCTGATAGCGACATCTTCGCGGGCTTTTGGAAGCTGCCGAACGGTATCGCAGGCACGGCCTTGCCCGTCGCGACGTGGAAGGACGGCGCGTGGCTCGCGTCCATCAATGGCGCCGATGCAATCGATCGTGATTGCGGTGCAGAGTGGTCGGGGTTCCTCGCCAAGACCTGGCCGAAGCTCGTCGCGGTCGAGCACGAGGCCTATCTGGCCGCGCTCGACAAAGGCGTCTGGCCGGACGGAACGCCGCTCAAGAAGGATCAGCGCGGCGGTATGGGCGACAACGCCCCGCCGGAAGGCAGCGTCGAGGCTCTGCTCGCCGAGGCAGCGGGCCATCTCGAATCCGCACGCAATCTTGTGAAGGCAGGCGGAGCAAAGACCGAGGAGGACGCCGATATCGCGTCGAATCTCGCGAAGACGCTGACCGAGGCCAAGGCCAAGGTCATCGCCGCGCACAAGGTCGAGAAGCAGCCGTGGCTCGATGGCGGCCGCGAGGTCGACAACAAGTTCTTCCCGACGCGCGACGGGCTCGAAACCGCAGCGAAGACCATCAAGGACCGGGTCATCAATCCGTTCCAGGTCGAGCAGCGCCGCCTTCGCGACGAGGAGATTGCTCGAAAGCGCGCTGAGGCCGAGGCTGCTGCTGCAGCCGGCCGCGAAGCAGAGCCACCACCATCGGCGGCCGAGCCGGAGAAGGTGTCCAGCGGCTCGCGTGGGCGGAAGACGTCACTGGTCGAGCGCCGCTACGGCGAGATCACCGACCACGAAGCCTTCGCTGCCTTCCTCGGCAAGATGAAGAGCGTTGTCATCCTCAGCGCGCTCGAAACGGCCGCCAATAATCTTGCCCGAAACCACGGCGTCGGCGAGACGCCCGCACCCGGCGTCATCGTCCGCTCCCGCATGGTCACTGTCTGAGGTCCGATATCATGAACGCGCTCGTCGAACTGCAGCCGCCACGCCTGCCCTACCATCCCGCCGTCGAGGATCGCTTCCAGATCGACAAGAGCGGTTGGAAGGCGCTGGTCGAGGCTGTCTACCCGCTCGCCAAGACACCCGACTCCGTCGTGATGGCGCTGTCCTACTGCAAGGCGCGCAAGCTCGATCCGTTCAAGAAGCCGGTTCACATCGTGCCGATGTGGGACTCGAAGAAGAAGGCCTACGTCGAGACGATCTGGCCTGGGATATCGGAAGTTCGGACCACGGCGTTCCGCACCGGACAGTATGCCGGCTGCGACGAAGCCGAGTTCGGCCCGACCATCGAGAGGACGTTCACCGGCAAAGTGAAGAAGGGCGACGGCTGGGTCGACCAGACGGTCACGGTCGAGTTCCCGGAATGGTGCCGGATGACGGTGTATCGCGTGCTGGGCGATCGCGTCTGCAAGTTCGTCGGCCCGAAGGTGAAGTGGCTGGAGAGCTGCGCCACGATCGGCAACACCGACCTGCCGAACGACATGTGGCAGAGCCGGCCCGAAGGCCAGATCGAGAAGTGTGCCGAAGCAGCTGCGCTGCGCAAGGCGTTCCCGGAGGAGCTCGGCAACCAGCTCACCGCAGAGGAGATGGAAGGACGCCGCGTCGAGGGTGATGTCGCCGTCGCCGAGGTGGCCGAAGTCTCTCAGCGCCGCCTGCCGCCTGCACCGCCCGTTACCCGCCAGATTGCGCATGTCGAGACCGGCGCCCCCGAGACCGGCGAGGTCCAGCAGGATGAACCGAGCCGCGATGAGCCGCAGCAGGAAGTCAAGCCTGCACGTCGCGCCGCGCCGAAGCCCGCCGAAACCAAGCCGGAGAACACGAAAGTCACGAGCGGCCGCCAGCCGGCGCAGCAGCAGGATCAAGGCGAGCAGCAGCAGGATGACGCCTACGAAGGCCAGGCGCTCCTAACGGAGCTGCAGGAGACCTTCGACCAGATCGACAGCGTTGATGCCTTGGACGCCTATACCGGCGGCAAAGGGCGCGGTCTCACGATCTACAATAGCCTGACGCGGTCGGATCAGGAGGATGCGCAGCGCCGGTACGAGTTGGCGAAGGCGCGGATCAAGGCGGCGGACGAGGCCGAGGAGGTCGCCGCGAACGAAGCGGCCGCAGCTGAGATGGGCGATCCGGTTGGCCCCGATGAGCGCGGGCATCCCGACGACGACTTTCCGGGCGACAAGCCGCCCAAGGCTGCGGCGCAGACGGAGAAGAAGCCCGAGAAGATAGATGCCGCCGAGCTCGAAGCTCATATCCGCGGCTACATCGAGACCATGACCGACGCCGAGGCGCTGAAGAAGCGCTGGTATGGCGACGATGAGAACCGGGAGATCCTCGACGACAAGACGCGTCAGGCTCTTCGCACGCTCTGGAAGGCGCGCATGGACGATCTCCGCGCCGCCGAAGGTCAGGGCTGAGCCATGGCCAAGCGCGCCCAGAACAAGCCGGTGACGATTCTGCGGGTGGTGCGCGGCGGGTACGAGCCCGTCGCAGCCATCGACGCGGAGTTCCATGCCGGCCTGCCTCTGGGCGCGGAGGTCACCGCCACGATCGACCGAGCGAAATCGAACGATTCCCTACGTCTTTACTGGGGCTTCCTCGGATGGGTCGTCGAGAATCGCGACGAGTTTGGCAACTCGCGTGCCCTTTCAAACGCCCTACTCGTCGAGACAGGGCATGCCGAGAGCTTCAACCTCATGGACGGTTCCCTACACGTCTTCCCGCAAAGCATAGCGGAGATGGATGCCGCCGAATTCCAAGCCTTCTGCACCAAGGCATTCGACCGAATCTACGGCGAGTTCGATCTCGACGTCGAAACCTACAAGGCCGAGATGGCGGACAAGGCCGGAGGGCGCCGCTGATGCGCGCCGCCGACCATCGAAATCTGGTTGCCGACGAGAAGGCCTGCGAGCAGTGCGGGTTGTCGATGCAGCGAGGGGCTTACGGCAAACAATACTGGGCAAGCCGCCGATACTGCTCGTGGGCCTGTCATGCCAAAGCGCGGAACTCTGATCGTGAGGCACTTTTCTGGCAGCGCGTCAGGAAGTCGAGGACTGCGGATGGCTGCTGGCTATGGGCTGGCCTGCTCGATAAGGACGGGTATGGCCGAGTCACATATTTCGGCGTTACCGGCCGGGCCCATCGGAAAGCCTACGAACTGGTCTGCGGCGCCATCCCTGATGGCATGCTCCTCCGCCACTCGTGTGACAACCCTAGATGCGTGAACCCGAGGCATCTTACGGTTGGAACCGTAGCCGACAACTCCGCCGACATGGTCGAGCGCGGTCGCGCGGTCGTGCGTATTGGCAATCTAAACACAGCGGCGAAGCTCTCTGAGTCTCAGGCCCGTTCAATTTTCACTGACACCCGCCATCACCGCGAGATCGCCTCTGAATACGGGGTCTCGTCTGAAACCGTCTGGGATATCAAGAGCGGGAGATCATGGTCGCACCTTCGATTGAGGGGGGAGCGCCGGTGACAATCGCCCGTCGCAAGCTCACCGCTGTCGACAAGTTGAAGATTGTCGTCGCGCAAGCCAAGTGCTCGCTGTGCGGCGAGAGCCTAGTCAATCTGAGCGAGGTGGATTTCGACCACGCTCACGCACTAGCCCTCGGCGGCGCTGATGAGATCGAGAACCTGCGTGCGGTCCATCGTGAATGCCACGCCGTGAAGACCCGCGGTGCCGGCGCGACCACCGCCGGCTCCGACATCGGGAAGATGAAGAAGCTCCGCCATCTCGTCGCGAAGGAAACCGCGTTCCGAGAGCGCGTCCTCGCCAAGGGCGGCCGGGCCGTCGAGGCCAAGATCAAACCCAGGGCCGGCAAGCGTGCATGGCCTTCCCGCCCCTTCCCCAATCGCAAGAGGAGTAAGCTGTGAGCCGAGCCCTCCAAATGAAGGACGCGCCGCCGGGCTCTACCAGCCAGCTTCGCTTCGCCACCCCCTCTTTCCCGTTGAGGGTTTCGGCGGCTGCCGGCGTGTCGCTCAAACCTCCTCCCATGGGAGCGCCGGCAGCTTCGCCGAGGCAGTACCTCTACCGGTGGGATCGCTGCGGCCGGAAAGGCCAGCGCTGCTATGTCTTCGCGCGGGGCACCATGAACTCCGTCGGCCTCGTGTTCGACGATGGTTTCCGCATGATCACCTCCGGCAACGCGCTGAGGAGGGCTTAGCCATGGCGCGCGCACGCCTGATGCTGGTCAGCGAAATCCTTGGCGACGGCACGCTTGCTGATGCCGGCCGGCTGATGAACATCAGCGAGGCGGACATGCGCGCCAAGCTGGCAGCGCTGATCGCGCGCGGCTTTCCTCAGCCCGATGACACCACTGGAATGGTTGACTTAGACGCTGTCGTTCAATGGCGCCGCTTGCGGCACCCATCACTCTTCGGCCTGAATAGCGACCAGCCGGGTGCGCAAGGCACTGGCTCGGTCATTGCGGACCGATTGAAGAGGATGCGTGCCAATGCCCAGGCGAGGCGGTAACGCGATGAAGGTGCCCTACTACTACGAGCGCAAGGGGCGGGCATACTGGGAACCGCGGGGCAAGGTCCCGCCGGGCTTCGCTGCTCGCCCTCTCGGGCCGGCCGGCGATGAAGCCCGAATGGTTGCGGCCAAGCTCTATAACGCCATGTGGAAGGCGCGCCGCGGCGGCGCCGGCGATGAGCAGGACAACAAGCCGAAATACCCGAAGGGCTCGATCGGTGAAGCCTGGGAGCTTTACCGCCGCACGCCCGAGTGGCCGAAGAAGCAGCCGCGCACCCGTGAGGAGTGGGATCGCGTCTGGGCTCGGCTGGAGGCTGTGTTCGGGGATCAGAAGCCGAAGACCGTCACGCTCATCGATGTCAGCGAGTGGCGCCAGCTCGTCGAGGAGACGGTGTCGCTGCGCGAGGCACATCGCTGCATCAAGATCTGGCGCGCGCTGTGGCAGGTCATGGCGGCGATGAAATACTGCGACGCCGAGAACGACCCTTCCTTCGGCGTTCGGAACACGGAGCCCGCGCCCAGGTCTCAGGAATGGCAGCTCGCGGAGATCGTGCGGATCGGCAAGCGAGCATGGCGCGAGGGCTACAAGGGCCTCGCCGCGGTCCTAGCCGTGATGTGGGACGGGATGATGTCACCGGTCGACGCGCGCACCATCAAGCCCGCCCATCGGATCAGGCACGGCAACCTGCAGGCGTTCGCGATCACTCGCGGCAAGACAGGTGCCCTCGCCTACGCACCCATCACCCGGCGCGCAGCGAAGGTCATGGATGCCTATCTGGCAGATCGGAAGGTGGTCGATCTGGAGCGCCCACTATTCAGGACCCGACGCGATTCGGACTACCGGAAGAACAGCCTCGCTGAGGACTTCCGCGACATCCGGAATCTCGTCTACCCGGGCGACACCAGGACGCTTACCGACATCCGTCGATCGGGCGCGCTGGAGGCATCAGCCGGCGAGGTCGACCCGAAGGCGCTGTCCGATGTGATGGGCAATACCTTGGCTCAGTCGAAGGCTTTGCAGCGCACATATACGCCAGCTCAGATCGCCACAGCGTCCACTGTTCCTGAAGCTAGACGACGCGGCCGGCGGGCAAGATCCGCGAACGAAAGTAGCCCGTAATTCCGAAATTGCCGGCTGGGCGATTCCGAACTGAGGCGTTCCGAGATTTTCGAGAGGAAGAAAAGATGAGTATCTTCAGAGAGATACATGGCGCGGGCGACGGGGCTCGAACCCGCGACCTCCGGCGTGACAGGCCGGCACTCTAACCAACTGAGCTACGCCCGCGCAGGGCGGCTGGGGCATTCGCCGTCAGCGACGTGGTGAGTATTGCCCCCGACCGGAAGTGTCAAGCGAGTGACGCCGGCAAAATCGCATCTGGGGAAAATTATCCTCGCCCTCTCCTGTCACTCGGCTGCGTCACCCTCGTTCCAGGGCGATGCCAGGCAGGGATCGAGCAGGACGTGGCGGCTGTCCTGGCGGTTATATCCGCCGCGCAGGACTGCCTTGTCGCCCAGCTTCAGGTCGCCGGCGCCATAGGTCACGCACAGAACCCGGACGCCCGGTGCGGCACAGACCGCGACATACCAAAGCGCACCGTCCGTCCGGATGAGACTCACCGTTCCCGCGATCGCCATGTCGACACGCGAATCGCGTGGCACCGAATCCGGGAGCTGCGCCGCGATGCTCTCGCAGCTCGCCGGCTTGCCGGGCTGCTCCGGATGGGAAAAGGCCGGACGATCGACGAAGAAGGAATCGGGCAGGAGCGACTGCGCCGCAGCCTGCCCTGCAGCGAGGACGAGGCCCAGGCAGGTGCCTGCCAGTACGTAGCGCAGGACGGGACGAGAACGGGTCAAGCGGCTGATCTCCATGAGCCCGGCAGGGTGACGATGAAGATGGCGGAATTCGGCCGACGGCAAGCCTTGGCAAGACGCTCGCCCGACAATGCTTGCGATGCGGCGGCCGAGGCCTTAAAGGCGACCGCGAGGGGCGGTTAGCTCAGTTGGTAGAGCATCTCGTTTACACCGAGAGGGTCGGCGGTTCGAGCCCGTCACCGCCCACCAGATCCGTCAGGCAGCAGCCCTCGCAGCCTGCTGGCCGCTAGCCAGTTCGCTCCGCACGTCGCCTGGCGGCGGCATCGAGCCGGGCGACACGGCGGAGCGCTTCTTCGACATCGGCCGAACCGGCCAGATTCAGCGGATTCAGCGGATGATCCGCCTCCGCCAGCGCCCGACGTACCGGCGCGGGCAGGCTATCGAATGCAGCCCATCCATCCGGTTTCGGCCTGCGTTTCGGAAGCCATCGCAGCTTCATGGCCCTCTGATCGAACTGCCTGCGGAGAAGCAGGCTTAAAATGAACCTGAGCGGGCATTGCGGCAATGACCGCCCTTAACGCCCAAAAGAAAACCGCCGGCGCTTGCGCGCCGGCGGCTCCTGTTTCCGAGGCCGGAAATCAGTGGGCGACGAGGCCCGCCGCGTCGTCGTCCGCGCCCTTGGGCGGCACGGCCTTGAGATCCTCTTCCCAGACGATCGGAACCGGCTGGCGGGTCAGCGCATGCTGGAGCACCTGCTCCATGCGCGCGACCGGGATAATCTCCATGCCATCCTTCACCGACTTCGGCAGGTCGATCAGGTCCTTGGCGTTCTCCTCGGGGATCAGCACCTTCTTGATGCCGCCGCGAAGCGCCGCCAGGAGCTTCTCCTTCAGACCGCCGATCGGCAGCACCCTGCCCCGCAGCGTGACCTCGCCGGTCATGGCGACGTCCCGGTTGGTCGGGATGCCCGTCAGGATCGAGACGATGGTGGTCGCCATCGCGATGCCGGCCGACGGCCCGTCCTTCGGGGTCGCCCCCTCGGGAACGTGGACGTGGATGTCACGCCGGTCGAAGAGCGGCGGCTCGATGCCGAAATCGACGGCCCGCGAGCGGACATAGGATGCCGCCGCCGAGATCGATTCCTTCATCACGTCGCGCAGGTTGCCGGTGACGGTCATGCGGCCCTTGCCGGGCACCATGACACCCTCGATCGTCAGCAATTCGCCGCCGACCTCGGTCCAGGCCAGACCGGTGACGACACCGACCTGATCCTCCGTCTCCGCCATGCCGTAGCGATAGCGCGGCGGGCCGAGATACTCCTCGAGCAACGGCTCGTTGACCACGACCTTGGCCTTCTTGCCGAGCACGATGTCCTTCACGCCCTTGCGGACCGTGTTGGAGAGCTCGCGCTCGAGGTTGCGGACGCCGGCCTCGCGGGTATAGCGCCGCACCAGCGTCTGCACGGCCTCGTCCGTGATCGACCACTCCTTGCCGCTGAGCCCATGCTTCTTGATCGCATTCGGGATCAGGTGCTTGCGGGCGATCTCCGTCTTCTCTTCCTCGGTGTAGCCGGCGATGCGGATCACCTCCATCCGGTCCAGCAGGGCCGGCGGGATGTTCAGCGTGTTCGCCGTCGTCACGAACATCACGTTCGACAGGTCATAGTCGACCTCGAGGTAGTGATCGTTGAAGGTCGAGTTCTGCTCGGGGTCGAGCACCTCCAGCAGGGCCGCCGAGGGATCGCCACGGAAGTCCTGGCCCATCTTGTCGATCTCGTCGAGCAGGATGAGCGGGTTGGAGGTCTTGGCCTTCTTCATCGACTGGATGATCTTGCCGGGCATCGAGCCGATATAGGTGCGGCGGTGACCGCGGATCTCGGCCTCGTCACGCGCGCCGCCGAGCGACATGCGCACGAACTCGCGGCCGGTCGCCTTGGCGATCGACTTGCCGAGCGAGGTCTTGCCGACGCCCGGAGGGCCGACGAGGCACAGGATCGGACCGGCGAGCTTGTTGGCGCGCTGCTGCACGGCGAGATATTCGACGATGCGGTCCTTGACCTTGTCGAGGCCGAAATGATCGTCGTCGAGCACCAGCTGGGCGGCGTTGAGATCCTTCTTGATCTTCGAGCGCTTGCCCCACGGGATGCCGAGCATCCAGTCGAGATAGTTGCGCACCACGGTCGCTTCCGCGGACATCGGCGACATCTGGCGCAGCTTCTTCAGCTCGGCCGTCGCCTTGTCGCGGGCTTCCTTGGTGAGCTTGGTCTGAGCGATGCGCTCTTCCAGCTCGGCCAACTCGTCACGGCCTTCATCGCCGTCGCCGAGCTCCTTCTGGATCGCCTTCATCTGCTCGTTGAGGTAGTACTCGCGCTGGGTCTTCTCCATCTGGCGCTTGACGCGCGAGCGGATGCGCTTCTCGACCTGCAGCACGGACATCTCGCTCTCCATGAGCGACAGGACCTTCTCCAGGCGATGGGCGACGTTGGTGATCTCCAGCACGCCCTGGCGATCGGCGATCTTGACCGCCAGATGCGAGGCGACGGTATCGGCGAGCTTGGTCGGCTCGTCGATCTGCGTGACCGCAGCGACGATCTCGCCCGAGATCTTCTTGTTGAGCTTCACATAGCTCTCGAACTCGCTGACGACCGAACGGGCGAGCGCCTCGACCTCGACCTTCTTGCCTTCTTCCTCGGCCAAGCCGGTGGCCTCGGCCTCGTAGAAGGATTCGCTCGCCGAATAGGACGCGGCCTTGGCACGGCCGACGCCTTCGACAAGCACCTTCACGGTGGAATCGGGCAGCTTCAGCAGCTGCAGCACGCGGGCGAGCGTGCCGATCTCGTAGATCTCGTCGGGCTGCGGATCATCGTCGCCGGCGTTCTTCTGGGTCGCCAGCAGGATCAGCCCGTCCGTCTTCACCACTTCCTCGAGCGCGCGGATGGACTTCTCGCGGCCGACGAAGAGCGGGACGATCATGTGGGGGAAAACGACGATGTCGCGCAAAGGCAGCACCGGGAAGGTGCCGGCCTCGCCTGGGACGAAGGGAGCGCGTGGCGTCGAGCCAGTCATGGCAATTCCTTTGCAGTTGCGCCCGGCGGACCCCCGAGATGGGCGGAACGATCGGACGTGTGCGGCCAAGGCGACCATTCGCCTCTCCGCCCTCGCGCATCGCACCCTATTAGGCATGCGACTCTCGCAAGTGCACCTAAAGTGGAGACTTCCTCGCCGGCTTTCAAGCGAGGTATCCGGCCCATGCACCGCTGTCCTGCAACGGACGAGGGACGGATGCCGCGAGAAGAGGTAGTTCAATCTCGCGCAGGGCTGTTGCGATGCGAAACCGCGAGCGGCCCATGCCCATCACAACGCAAAACGCGCGCCAAGGGCGCGCGTCCTGTTGTCGCATTGCAGGAAAGGTCAGGAGGCCGAGGCGGTCTTCGTCTCGTCCTCGCGCTCCGCATAGATGAAGAGCGGGCGGGCCTTGCTCTCCACCGCCTCGGGGCCGATCACCACCTGCTCGACGCCTTCGAGGCCGGGCAGTTCGTACATGGTCTCGAGCAGGATGCTCTCCATGATCGAGCGCAGGCCGCGCGCGCCGGTCTTCCGCTCGATCGCCTTGCGGGCGATCAGGCTGACGGCCTCGTCGGTGAAGGTGAGCTGGGTGTCCTCCATCTCGAACAGGCGCTGATACTGCTTGACGAGCGCGTTCTTCGGCTCGGTCAGGATGGTCTTCAGCGCCGGCTCGTCGAGATCCTCCAGCGTCGCTAGGACGGGCAGGCGGCCGACGAATTCCGGGATCAGGCCGAACTTCAGGAGATCCTCGGGCTCGACCTGACGGAAGATCTGGCCGATGCGGCGGTCGTCCGGGGCCTCGACCTTGGCGCCGAAGCCGATCGAGGTGCCCTGCCCGCGGCTCGAGATGATCTTGTCGAGACCGGCGAAGGCGCCACCGCAGATGAAGAGGATATTGGTGGTGTCGACCTGCAGGAATTCCTGCTGCGGATGCTTGCGCCCGCCCTGCGGCGGCACGGAGGCGACGGTACCTTCCATGATCTTCAGCAGCGCCTGCTGGACGCCCTCGCCCGAGACGTCGCGGGTGATCGAGGGGTTGTCCGACTTGCGGCTGATCTTGTCGATCTCGTCGATATAGACGATGCCGCGCTGCGCCCGCTCGACATTGTAGTCGGAGGCCTGGAGCAGCTTAAGGATGATGTTCTCGACATCCTCGCCGACATAGCCGGCCTCGGTCAGCGTCGTCGCATCGGCCATGGTGAAGGGCACGTCGAGGATGCGGGCGAGCGTCTGCGCAAGCAGTGTCTTGCCCGAGCCGGTCGGCCCGATCAGCAGGATGTTCGACTTCGCGAGCTCCACGTCGTTCTGCTTCGTCGCGTGCGAGAGGCGCTTGTAATGGTTGTGCACCGCAACCGAGAGCACCTTCTTGGCGTGCTCCTGGCCGATGACATAGTCGTCGAGGACCTTGCGGATCTCCTTGGGAGTCGGCACGCCGTCCTTCGACTTCACCAGCGCGGATTTGGATTCCTCGCGGATGATGTCCATGCAGAGCTCGACGCATTCATCGCAGATGAACACGGTCGGGCCCGCGATGAGCTTGCGGACCTCGTGTTGGCTCTTGCCGCAGAAAGAGCAGTAAAGCGTGCTCTTCGAGTCGCCGCCGGGCTTGTTAGCCATCGTCCATCTCCAGTTCGGGAGCCGGGAGCCGCATCGCCAGTGGCGGATGCAGCCGTCGTCTCTCCGTCATATCTAAGCGCTCAGATCACGATGATTAGGTTAACGGCCCGTTCCGGTACATTCGGATACGCAGGGCCGGCCCAAGCCGGATCAGATTGGAGCGCTCGTCCGCTCACCCCCGGCCCCATGCAAACACGGGGCCGATCCTCAATGCAATATGGGGGCTCCGGAAGGCCGGGCCAACCCACAGGATCGCGAGCGCCGCGATCAGGCCTCGGGCTCGGCGCGGCGCTCCATGACCTTGTCGATCAGGCCGAAATCGCGGGCCTGCTCGGCGGTCATGAAATTGTCGCGCTCCAGCGCGGCGACGATGTCCTCGTAGGGACGCCCGGTATGCTTCACGTAGATTTCGTTCAGCCGCTTCTTCAGGCTCTCGACTTCCCGGGCGTGGATCAGGATGTCGGTGACCTGACCCTGATAGCCGCCGGAGGGCTGGTGAACCATGATGCGGGCGTTCGGCAGGGCGAAGCGCATGTCCTTGGCACCGGCCGTCAGCAGCAGCGAGCCCATCGAGGCGGCCTGGCCGATGCAGACGGTAGTCACCGGGCAGCGGATCAGCTGCATGGTGTCGTAGATCGAGAGGCCGGAGGTCACCACGCCGCCGGGCGAGTTGATGTAGAAGGAGATTTCCTTCTTGGGGTTCTCGGCCTCGAGGAACAGGAGCTGCGCCACGATCAGCGACGCCGAGTAATCCTCGACCGGGCCGGTCAGGAAGATGATGCGCTCGCGCAGCAGGCGCGAATAGATGTCGAAGGCGCGTTCACCGCGGCTCGACTGCTCGACCACCATCGGGACGAGATTGTTGTAGGTCTCGAGCGGATCGCGAAGCATGGATCTGTCCTTGAGGTGGAGCGCTGGGGAAGCCAGCGAGATGTCGAATCAGCGGTGTCTAGGCAGACACTCACTTAAGCACGGCAGTCGCGGCTGAAAAGGGAAGCGCCGCCGGTCGCGAAGGCCGGCGGCGCGATAGCTGTCGTTAAGGTTGCCGTGAGGCTCAGGCGGAGGCGTCGTCGGCCTTCGCCTCGGCCTTCTTCGCCTTCTTGGCGGCGGCCTTCTTCGGCTTGGCCTCGGCGGTGTCCTCGGCGTCCTCGTCGGCGTAGAGCGCCTCGCGCGAAACCGTCTGGTCCTCGACCTTCACCTGGCCGAGCAAATGGTCGACGACCTTCTCCTCGAAGATCGGGGCGCGGATCTCGGCGAGAGCCTGCGGGTTCTTGCGATAGAATTCCCAGACCTCCTTCTCCTGGCCGGGGAAGGAACGGGCGCGCTCGATCAGGGCCTGGGTGACCTCGTCATCCGAGATCTGGACCTTGGCCTGCTCGCCGATCTCGGCCAGCACGAGGCCCAGGCGCACGCGGCGCTCGGCGATCTTGCGGTAGTCGGCGCGGGCGGCGTCCTCGGTGGTGTCCTCGTCGGCGAAGGTCTTGTTGGCCTGCTTCATGTCGGCCTCGACCTGGCCCCAGACGCTGGTGAACTCCTGCTCGACCAGGGTCGGCGGCAGCTCGAAGGCATATTTGCCGTCGAGCGCGTCGAGCAGGCCCTTCTTGAGCTTGCGGCGCGACTGGGCGACGAAATCACGGCCGATCTGCTCGCGCACGGCTTCCTTGAGCTTGTCGAGCGACTCCATGCCGAAGCCCTTGGCGAGCTCGTCGTCGATCTTGACGGCGTCCGGGCCCTGGACGTCGGTCACGGTGACCTCGAACTCGGCCGGCTTGCCGGCGAGGTTCTCGGCCGCATAGTTCTCGGGGAAAGTCACCTTGACGGTGCGGGTCTCGCCAGTCTTGGCGCCTTCGAGCTGCTCCTCGAAGCCCGGGATGAACTGGCCGGCGCCGAGATCGAGCGGGATGCCCTCGCCCGTGCCGCCATCGAACTTCTCACCGTCGAGCGTGCCGACGAAGGAGATGATCAGGCGATCGCCCTTCTCGGCCTTGGCCTTCTCGCCCTTCGAGGTGTAGCTGCGGTTGCCGGCAGCCATGCGCAGAAGCGCGGCATCGACATCGGCGTCCGGAACCTCGGCGACCGGCTTCACCAGCGAAACGTCCGAGAGGTCGGCGAGCTCGATCTTCGGAAGCACTTCCAGCGCGACGGTGAAGGCGAGATCGCCCTTGGCCTCCATCGCGGCCTCGATCTCTTCCTTGTTCTCGGGGAAGCGGATCTGCGGCTCGAAGGCGAGCTTCAGGTTGTTGTCGGCGACGATCTTCTGGTTCGCCTCGTTGACGGCGTTCTGCAGCACGTCGGACATGACCGAGCGGCCATAGAGGCGGCGCAGATGCGCGACCGGCACCTTGCCCGGGCGGAAGCCGTTGATCTTGGCCTTGCCCTGGAGGTCCTGGAGGCTGCCATCGAGCCTGGTCTTCAGGTCGGCGGCGTTCAGCACCACCTGGAATTCGCGCTTGAGGCCCTGGGACAGGGTTTCGGTCACGTTCATTTTTGTACCGCCAACAGCTCGTTTACGTCTCAATGTCCAAAGCGCGACGCCGGTTCGACCGCCGCCGCGCTCGCGAAAAAACTAGACCGATGGTGCGGGCGGAGGGACTCGAACCCCCACGACTTTCGCCGCTGGTACCTAAAACCAGTGCGTCTACCAATTCCGCCACGCCCGCCGGTCCGATAGCGCTGCGCGCGAGCAAACGCAGCGCGGCCATCGTCAAGCCGCAGGCCTATACGCATTTCGACCGGGCCATGCAGCAAAAAAATGACGGTTCTGCAAAACAGGCGCTGCGCCGGGCATTTCGCCGGGGGACCCGAACCGGCTCTCGCCAGAGCGGGCCGCCCGGATTATGCGGTATGGCATGACGAAACCGCCCGCCGCCGTCCCGCTCCCGCTCACGCGCCGCCAATGGCTGGCGGGGCTCGGCGGAGCCTGCCTGATCGCGCCCTCAGCGGGTTTCGCGCAAGCTCCCGCCCCGACCATCAAGCCGGCAAGCGAGCCGCAGCGACGGACGCTCGTCGCCGCGCCAGCGAAGGCAAGGCTGCGTCCGTCACCGCCGGTCGATACGGAAATCTGGACATTCGACGGCAGCACGCCGGCCCCGCCCCTGCGAATCAAGCAGGGCGAAACGCTGGCCGTGAAGCTCGAGAACAAGACGACGACCCCGCTCGACCTGCACTGGTACGGCCTGCGCGGCGAGGCCGAACGGGATGGCGCCGCCAGCTTCACGCGCCCGCCCATTGCGCCGGGAGAGACCGGCGAGTTCCGGATCACGCCGGCGGATTCGGGCACCCTGCTCTATCGCCCGCTCCGGGCCGGCAGTTCATCCGAACCCGCTGGCCGGGGCCTGAGCGGCCTCGTCATCGTCGAGGAGAAGGAGCCGCCTCCGGTCGATCTCGACCTGCCCGTCCTCATAACCGACTGGCTCCTCGGCGACGACCAGGCGCTCCAGCCCTTCGTGCTGCAAGGGAATGCCTCGGCCTCGGCCGGGCGCCTCGGCAGCTGGCTCACCGTCAACGGCCGCTCGCCGCCGCAGCCGATCTCGGCCCGGCCCGGTGCGCGGATTCGCCTCAGGCTCGCCAATGCCTGCAATGCCCGGATCATGCGACTGCGCTTCGACGGCGGAAAGACGACCGTGATCGCGGTCGACAGCCAGCCGACCGAGAGTTTCGAGCCTGTGCGCTCGCAGCTGCCCTTCGCGCCGGGTACCCGCTACGACGTCATCCTCGATATGCCGATAGAGGTCGGCGCCGCCGTCCATGTCAGCGCCCTGATCGGCGGCGGGTTGCCATTGGTCAGGATCGTGACGGCGGGCGAGCCGCAGGTGCCGCCCGCAGCGATGCCCGCCCTGAAGCTCAACCCTGCCCTGCCGCTGGGCGTGCGGATGCAGGATGCGCTGCGGCCCGAACTCGTCATCGAGGGCGGCGCCAGGCAGACCGAGGACCAGAAGCTCGATTTCACCGGGCTCGACCTCGCCCGCCCGTGGCGGGTCAATGGCGGCACGGGCTCCTTCGAAGGCAAGCCGCTGTTCAGCGTGAAGCGCGGCACGCCGATCGTCATGGCGATCGACAACCGCACCGCCTTCGTCCAGCCGTTCCATGTCCACGGCCACAGCTTCCGGCTGCTGCATCCGCTCGACGACGGCTGGGAGAACTATTTCCTCGACACCGTGCAGATCCCGGAACGCAAGAAGCTGCACATCGCCTTCATCGCCGACAATCCGGGCCGCTGGCTGATCTCGTCGACGGTGCTGGAGCGCTTCGACCTCGGGCTATGGAGCTGGTTCGAGGTGACGTGAGGCCGCTCCTCAGAGGCCCAGCCGATCGACCACGTCCTGCACGATCGCGTCCTTGCTGTCCTCGACCGAGACGACCAGCGGCTTCTCGTCCGCACCCGGCTCCTCCAGCGCGGCGAACTGGCTGTCGAGCAGAGTCGGCGGCATGAAATGGTGCTGGCGGGCGGCCATGCGCCGGCCGATCAGCTCGCGCGAGCCCTTGAGATAGACCAGCGCGACATCCGGCCGGTCGCCGACGATCACCTGCCGATAGGCGCGCTTCAGCGCCGAGCAGGTGACGATGCCGTGCTCGCCCTTGGCCCGGAGATCGTCGATCCAGGCGGCGATCGCCGCGAGCCAGGGCTTGCGATCCTCGTCGTTCAGCGGCGTGCCGCCGGCCATCTTGGCCACGTTCTCGGGGGGATGGAAGGAATCGGCGTCGCGGAAGGGCCAGCCGAGGCGCTCCGCCAGACGCTCGCCGAGCGAGGTCTTGCCGGAGCTCGCGACGCCCATGACGACGATGACGGCCGGGCGGCCACCGCCTGCTGCCTCTGCCACCGTATCAGCCCTGCTTCTTGGGTTCGACATGGCCGCCGAAGCCGGCGCGCATCGCCGAGAGGATCTTCTCGCCGAAAGTGTGGTCGACGCGCGAGCGGAAGCGCGCGAACAGCGCCGAGGTCAGCACCTCGGCCGGGGTCGCGGTCTCGACGGCGGCGTCGACCGTCCAGCGGCCCTCGCCGGAATCCGAGACGTTGCCCGTATAGGAGGAGAGCTCCTCGTCGGCGGCCAGCGCCTCGGCCGTCAGGTCGAGCAGCCAGGAGGTGACGACCGAGCCGCGGCGCCAGACCTCGGCGATCTCTGCCGTGTCGAAGTCGAAGCCGTATTCGGCCGGCAGGCCTTCCTTGGCCGAGGCGTTGCGCAGCAGGTCGAAGCCCTCCGCGAAGGCCTGCATCATGCCGTATTCGATGCCGTTATGGACCATCTTGACGAAATGGCCGGAGCCGGTCGGGCCGCAATGGAGATAGCCCTGCTCGCTCGTCGGGTTGCGGCCCTCGCGATGCCGGGTCGGCTCGATCTCGCCCTTGCCGGGCGCCAGCGTCGCGAAGATCGGTTCCAGCCGGTCGAAGGCTTCCTTGTCGCCGCCGATCATCAGGCAATAGCCGCGATCGAGGCCGTGGACGCCGCCGGAGGTGCCGATATCCATGTAATGGATGCCCTTGGCCGCCAGTTCCTTGCCGCGGCGGACATCGTCCTTCCAGAAGGCATTGCCGCCGTCGATCAGCGTGTCGCCGGCGCCGACGAAACCGGCGAGCTCGGCCAGCGTCGCCTCGGTGATCTTGCCGGCCGGCAGCATCACCCAGATGGCGCGCGGCGCCTTGAGCTTGGCGACCATATCCTTGAGATCGCTGGCCAGCGTCGCGCCGTCGGCGGCGAGCGCCTGGCCCGGCTTCGGATCACGATCATAGACCACGCATTGATGGCCGGCGCGCATCAGCCGGCGCACGATGTTGCCACCCATCCGGCCGAGGCCGATCACTCCAAGCTGCATGTCAGATACTCCGCAAAGCCGGCTTTCGCTGCTTCAAGCATGGAGGCGGCGGGCGGGGCAAGCCGATGCGACGCAGGTCTCAACCCCGGATTTGCTGCTGCAAGGCCCGCCAACGCCCCGGCGTGACGCCATAGGCGCGGCGGAACTGGCGGGTGAAATGGCTCTGATCGGCGAAGCCACAGGCGAAGGCCAGGTCAGCCAGAGGCGTGTCCTCCGCCAGCATGCGACGGGCACGGTCGAGGCGACGCATCACGAGGTAGTTATAAGGGCTGGTCCCGAAAGCCGCGCGGAACTGGCGCGCCAAGGTGAAGCGATCGAGCCCGGTCATGGCTTCCAGGCGGCTCGAATCGACAGTCTCGGCGGTGTGCGCGTCGAGATAGTCCCGAGCGCGCTCAAGGGCCCTGTTTTCGAGCCGCAACGGCCGAGCACGCGCCGCCGAGGGATCGAGCGCCAACAAGGCCTGCGCCAGCCGTTCGAGGAGATCATCGACCGCCAGAAGATCGAGCGGCTGATCGAGATCGCGCAGCGCGCGGGCGATCGCCGCGACCAAACGCGGCTCCTGAGAAACCGCTGTAGATATGAAGGGCAGTGCCCGGCCGCCCTCGCCCACCGCCTGCCGGATCAGGCGCGGCTCGACATAGAGCATGCGGTAGCTGAAGCCGCTCTCGATGCCGGAGCGGCCGTTATGGACCTCGTCGGGATGCAGGACGATGGCGTGGCCACCGAGGCTGTCGCGCCTTGCGCCGCGGTAATCGAAGGATTGCACGCCGGAGAGCGTCAGCCCGAAGGCATAGGTGTCGTGGCGGTGCGGATCATAGGCATAGCCTCGGAAGAACGCTTCCATGCGCTCGATTCCATCAGCGCCGGTGCCGAGCCGGACCCAGTCCCGCTCGGGTCCGCACGATCGTTCAAGACGGGCCTTGCCGGCCTCGGTTAGCGATGCGTCCATGCGTTACGATACCAAGATCGCCATCGTGGTTCGCGATGATCTCGCAACCTGGCAAAAACTCAATGTCGCCAGCTTCCTCGCCGGCGGACTCGTCGGAACCGCTCCGGAACTCGCGGGCGAACCCTACAGGGATGGCTCAGGCCGCTTCTACGGTCCGCTGGTCCGCCAGCCAATCCTGATCTTCGCGGCAAGCGCAGCGGAGCTCACGACTATGCTCCAACGGGCGCAGCAGCGCGGCGTCCGGCCGCATCTCTATACGAAGGACCTGTTCGCAACCGGCAATGACATGGACAACCGCGCCGCTGTCGCTGCGGTTGCGACGGATGCACTCGACCTCGTCGGTCTCGGCCTGCATGCCGAGCGCAAGGAGATCGACAAGATCACCAAGGGGCTGAAGCTGCACGGGTAACCGCTTGCAACGCATGCTGTTCGCGCAGACTTGCCTGCCTCATCCCTGTGCAACACGCGTATCGCTCTCCGCATTCACGGTCTGGATCGCGACTTTCGTCGTGCTCATCCAGTGCATTTTTTGGCATTTACGAGTCCCCGAGAATCGCCTTAGCCTCCTTCTTGTCGGTAACAACTGAAAGGAGGTGATCCAGTGTCTCATTGTCATCAACCGCTGGTGCAAGGCGGGCGGATCTGGACCTCTTCTTGCTGGGGTTTCTATTCCGCGTGAGTTTTCGCACCTTCAGATCCGGTTCGCCGGGTCGCGGTTCGGCAATGGAAGGGCAGCTCGCAAGGGCTGCCCTTCTTGCTTTCAGGCCGCCAAAGCTGGCGCCCGGCCGCAAGCCGTGGCAGACAGGCGGCGTGTCACGCTTTTCCCTGCCCAATGCCCCGAGTACCGGCCGTGTCCGTTCCTGATCCGAGCCGCGAGGCCATTCTCGACTTCATCGAGGAAGAGCGCGCCGCCGGCCGCGAGGTCGGCCGGCGCGAGATCGCGAGGGCTTTCGGGCTCGATGGTGGCGGCAAGATCTGGCTCAAGCGCCTGCTCAAGGAGATGGCGGAGGAAGGCGAGATCGGCGGCGACGGCAAGGAGCGCCCGGTCCATCCGCGCGGCGCGCTGCCGCCCGTCCTGCTCTCCGAGATCAAGCGCCGCGACCGCGAGGGCGACCTCGTCGCCCAGCCGCTGGAATGGGACGAGGCGGAGAGCGGAGCGCCGCCGCAGATCCTGATCGAGCGCACCCGCGAGGGACGCCGCAAGGACAAGTCGGCGGGGCCTGCGCCGGGCGTCGGCGATCAGGTCATCCTCAAGCTGACGCGGCTGCGCGGCGTCGAGGGCTTCGGCTATTCCGGCCGGGTGCTCAAGGTGATGGGCAAGGCGAAGGCCGCCGTGCTCGGCATCTTCCGCGCCCTGCCCGACGGCTCCGGCCGGCTGGTGCCGATCGACAAGAAGGCGCAGGGGCGCGAGGCGATCATCCCGAAGGGCCGCACCGCCGAGGCGCAGGATGGCGACCTCGTCTCGGTCAGCTTGCGCCGCGAAAGCCGCTTCGGCCCGCCCGAGGCGCATGTCCGCGAGCGGCTGGGCTCGATCAAGTCGGAGCGCGCCGTCAGCCTGATCGCGATCCACGCCCATGGCATTCCGCATGAGTTCCCGCCGGCCGCCCTTCAGGAAGCCGCGAATGCGCCGCTCGCAACGCTCAAAGGGCGCGAGGACTGGCGCGAGCTGCCGCTCGTCACCATCGACCCCGCCGACGCCAAGGACCATGACGACGCGGTCCATGCCGTGCCGGACGACAACCCGGACAATCCCGGCGGCTTCGTCGTCACCGTCGCGATCGCCGATGTCGCGGCCTATGTGACGCCGCATTCGGCGCTCGACCGCGAGGCGCTGGAGCGCGGCAACTCGGTCTATTTCCCCGACCGTGTCGTGCCGATGCTGCCGGAGCGGATCTCGAACGATCTCTGTTCCTTGCGCGAGCACGAGGACCGGCCGGCGCTTGCCGTCCGGCTCGTGCTCAAGGCCGACGGCTCGAAGAAGAGCCATTCCTTCCACCGCGTGCTGATGCGCTCGGCGGCGAAGCTCTCCTACCAGCAGGCACAGGCCGCCATCGAGGGCAGCCCCGACGAGAAGACCGCGCCGATCCGCGAGAGCGTGCTGATGCCGCTCTGGGCGGCCTATGGCATTGCGGCCCGCGCCCGCGACCAGCGCCAGCCGCTGGAACTCGACCTGCCCGAGCGCAAGCTGATCCTGAAGCCCGACGGCTCGGTCGATCGCGTCATCGTGCCGGACCGGCTGGCGGCGCATCGGCTGATCGAGGAATTCATGATCCTCGCCAATGTCGCGGCGGCCGAGACTCTGGAGAAAGCCGGCAGCCAGTTGATCTATCGCTGCCATGACGAGCCCTCGCTGGAGAAGATGCGGGCGCTCGGCGAAGTGCTGGCCTCGATCGGCATCAAGCTGCCGCAGGATGGGGCACTCAGGCCCGTGCTGTTCAACCGCATCCTCGGCATGATCAAGGGCTCGGAGAACGAGACGCTGATCAACGAGGTCGTGCTGCGCACGCAGGCCCAGGCCGAATATGTCGCCGAGAATTACGGGCATTTTGGCCTCAACCTGCGCCGCTACGCCCATTTCACCTCGCCGATCCGGCGCTATGCCGACCTGATCGTGCACCGCGCCCTGATCACGGCGCTGAGGCTCGGCGACGACGGCCTTCCGAAGAGCACCACGCTCGCGGAGCTGCGCGAGGTCGCGACGCGCATCTCGGCAGCAGAGCGGCGCGCCATGGCTGCCGAGCGCGAGACCACCGACCGGCTGATCGCGCATTTCCTCGCCGACCAGATCGGCGCGAGCTTTGACGGACGCATCGGCGGCGTGCACAAGGCCGGCCTGTTCGTGAAGCTCGACGGCACCGGCGCCGACGGCTTCATTCCGGCCTCCACGCTCGGCGGCGACTACTATCGCTATGACGAGGCCGCGCATGCGCTGATCGGCGAGCGCACCGGCGAGAGCTGGCGCCTCGGCGACCGGGTCCATGTCAAGCTGGTCGAGGCTGCGCCGGTCGCAGGCGCGCTGCGCTTCGAACTGCTCTCGGAGGGACGCGTCGTGGCGACGGGACGCACCGGCAAGCGGCGCGGCGGCGCAGCCCCCTTCGGGACGAGCCGACCGGCGAGCTTCGGCAAGAAGGGCAAGCCGGGCGGCGGTGGCTTCGGCAAAAGCAAGCCGGGCAAGAGCAAGCCCGGCAAGAGGCGGTGATGGGCGTCCAGATTCACAGCGCCGAAGCGCATCTCGACGCGCGCGACTGGCGCCAGGCCGTCGCGCGCGGCTTGAGGGGCCGCTGCCCACATTGCGGGAGGGGCCGGCTGTTCCGCGCCTTCCTGAAGCCGGTCGACACCTGCGAGGCCTGCGGCGAGGACCTGCATCACCAGCGGGCTGACGACCTGCCGCCCTATATCGTCATCACCATCGTCGGCCATATCATCGTCGGCGGCCTGCTGCTGGCGGAGAAATTCGGCGACTGGCCGATGTGGCTGCACATGGTCGTCTGGCCGGCGCTGACTCTGATCCTGTCCATCGCAATGATGCAGCCCGTGAAGGGCGGCGTCGTCGGCCTGCAATGGGCCGTGCGCATGCACGGCTTCGGCGGCGAGCCCGACCGGCCCGAACGCCAGCCCCTGCCTTCTTCGGAATCACATTCATGACCGATCACACCGTCACCCTGACCCAGGCCGAGCGGGCGCGCACCACCGCCAACCAGCGTCCCAAGGACGCCGCGACCATGATGATCCTGGATCGCAGCGGTGCGCGGCCCAAGGTGCTGATGGGCAAGCGGCATGCGGGCCACAAATTCATGCCGGGCAAATACGTCTTTCCCGGCGGGCGGGTCGATGCCGGCGACCGGCTGATGGCCGCGACCGGCGCGGTGCCGCAGATCTGCGAGGACCGGCTCGGCAAGCGCTGCCTGCGCCCCAGCGCCGCCAAGGCGCGGGCGCTGGCGCTGGCCGCCATCCGCGAGACCTTCGAGGAAACCGGGCTGCTCTTCGGCTCCGACGAGTTCGGCGCGCCGGAAACCGCGCCGGCCGGAAGCTGGAGCGACTTCGCGGCGCAGGGCGTCTTCCCCGACCTGTCGGCCGTCACCTTCGTCGCCCGTGCGATCACGCCGCCGCGCCGGCCAAAGCGTTTCGACACCCGCTTCTTCGCGATCGACGCCTCCGCCGTCGCCAAGCGGATCGACGGCATCATCGGCCCCGATTCGGAGCTGGTCGACCTGGTCTGGGTCGATTTCGACGAGGCCAAGGAGCTCGACCTGCCGACGATCACCAAGGTGATCATCCAGGAGGTCGAGGCCCGCATCGAAGGCGGCTTCGCGCCTTATCTGCCGGTCCCGTTCTACTGGGAGAAGCGCGGCAGCTTCGTGCGCGAGGAGCTTTGAGGGCCATTCGCGTCGCCAAGCTATTCTTCCTTGACTTCGCCGGCCCGTTGCGGCATTCCCCGCGCTGACGGTTTGCCGGGTTCGCCCGGCCATTTTCTTTTCCGAGGGCCTCTGGCCCGCATGGCTCGAGGATAGACCCATGGCCAAGGCCGTGACGATCAAGATCAAACTGCTTTCGACCGCCGACACCGGCTTCTTCTACGTGACGAAGAAAAACTCGCGTACGATGACCGAGAAGATGTCGAAGAAGAAGTACGACCCCGTCGCGCGCAAGCACGTCGAGTTCAAGGAAACCAAGATCAAGTGAGGCGATAGCCTCCCGATCTGATTTCGCTTTGAAAAACCGCCCTTTCGGGCGGTTTTTTCGTTTGGAACTTCAAGGTCGCGGCGGCCGGATCAATCGCCGCCGCAGGCCTAAGAACGGCGCCACCTCGCGCCTACCCGCAATAGGCGCGGACGATCCTGCCGGTCTTCGGGTCGGTCTCGATCGTCACCCGCTCCTTGCGATAGTCCATCGTCACGCCCTGCCCCGGCCGAATCTGCCGGACGATCGATGCGCCCGTGACCTGCTGGGCCTCGGCATCACTGATGCGCCCCTTGCCCGCCAGCGTCTCGGCCGCATCTTCCCGGCATAGGCCGGGCAAGCCGGGCGCAGCTCCCACAGGAGCCTGCTGCGCATCGCTCTGGCAGGCCGCGAGCATCAGTGCGGCAAGCGACAGGGTTCCAGCGGCAAGGCATCTCCGACCAGACATCGAGGCAATTCCTTTCATCGCAATGGAACGACGCCGGAAGGCTCTACAAGCGCCATGCGGCGCATCCATGGCGGGCGGCCGAGCCGTTCAGACGACCATGGCCGACCCATCCAGGCTGGCGGGAAGCTGGGGCCGCCACATCGCCAGAGCGCTGCGGCCGGCTTCGGTGAGCGCGTAGATACCGCGCCCGGACCGCTCGAACCAGCCATAGACATTGCGATGCAGGATCTTCTGGGCGTCCGGACAGGAGGGCTTGAGGTCCCGCGGCCGCTTCGGCTCCCCGGCCATCGCCGCGGCACAGGCCAGCGCCTGCTGGCGATAAGCCGTCATGATCGGCCGGCGCGTGCCGCCGCCCATCGCCGGATCGCCCTGGCGGCGCTTGTGCTCATCCACCAGCCGCGAGCGCCGGCGCGGGTCCTTGCGCGGCGTGGGCGCCACCGGAGACACCAGGATATCGACATGTCCGGATTTGGAGACCCCGAGCAATCCGAAGCCGAGTCGCCGGCAGAGGTTGCGATAGCGCGGATCGCTTTCGCGCCCCTTGCCCCTGGCAGAGAGCTGGGCTGCGAGCCAGATCTCGTCGCCGAGGCTCATCCGGTCGACGCCCTGCAGGATGAGCTCGAGATTGAAGCTCAGCTTCAGCTCGCCGATCACCACGACAGACGGATCATCGTCGCGCAGGCCGACGAGATCGCAATGCCCGATCTCGCCCTTCACGGCGTAGCCGAGCCCTTCGAGGAAGCGCTTGACGGGCAGATAGAGCGATGTTTCCACATCCACCTCCGGACAACAGAACGGCATAGATGCCAGACAGTCGTTTCGGAGAGGCAAACGGTGCCGCGCATTCTCAGGCGCGCACCACCCGCGTCGCGATCGCCAGCCCTGCCAGCGCCATCTCGTCGATCTCGATGCCAAGCCCGGGCACTTCCGACACCTGATAGCCGTCTCCGACGATCATCGGCCCCTGCCGGACGAACTGGCTGCGCGAGGGCGGATTGTCGTTCTCGTAGGATTCGAGGATCACGAAATTGGGCACCAGCGCCGCCAGCGTCACCGATGCGGCGATCGCAACGGGTCCGTGCGGATTATGCGGCACGACGCCGATATTGTAGGTCTCGGCCGCGTTGGCGATCTTGATCGCCTCGGTCAGCCCTCCGACGCGGATGATCGAGGGTTGCACCAGCCCGACCGCCTGCCGCTCGATGATCTCCGCGAATTGCCGGCGGGAATGCAGCCTTTCTCCGAAGGCGATGCGGGTCCGCGTGGCCGATGACAGCCGTGCCAGCGCATCCGCGCTCTGGAACTCGGTCGGTTCCTCGACGAAGACGAGGTCGCAATCAGCCACGCCGGAGCAGAACTGCGCCGCCGAGGCCCAGTCGAGCCGGCGCCAGAGATCGACCATCAACCCGATCGACGGGCCGACGGCGTCGCGAACCGCCCGTACCTCCGCCACCGCTTTCGGGACGTCGTGCTGCCGAACGCGATACTGGAGCTGATCGGCGGTCCCGAACGGATACCATTTCAGGGCGGTGGCGCCGCGCGAAACCGCGTCCTGCGCCTTCCGGATCAGGTCCTGCGTCGACCGGTATCCGGCCCACCACTGATTCAGGTAGACGCCGACGCGATCGCGCACGGCGCCGCCGAGGAGCTTGTGCACCGGCAGGCCGTAAGCCTTGCCGGCGATGTCCCACAGCGCCTGGTCGATCGCGGCGAGCGCCGCCATGCTGCTGGCGCCCTCGCCCCAATAGACCTTGTCCTTGAGCAGTGCCCAATGCTTCGCGACCGTGGTCGGATCCTGCCCCGCTATGGCCCGAAAGCCTTCCTCGATACCGGCGGCGACAGACGGCCAGCGATGGTCGAGCGTCGCCTCGCCGAAACCGACGATTCCCCGGTCGGTCTGGATGGCCGCGTAGAGGTAATGCTTGTTGGCATCCGCGAGCACATAGGTTCGCAGTTCGGCGATTTTCATGGCCCGTCCCCTGCGCCCTGCTCCGTGCGATTACCGGCCGGCCGCGGCCGTCACGATGATCTCGACAAGGACGTCCGGCGCCCCCATCTCGCACTGAGCCGTCGCGCGGGTCGGCGCGGCGTTCGGTGCGGTCCAGGCATTCCAGATCTCGTTCATGCCCTCGAAATCGCGAGCGAGATCCTTGATCCAGATCTGCGCGGTCAATACGCGGCTCTTGTCGGTTCCCGCCCTGGCGAGGAACTGCTCGATCTTTTCGAGCGTCTGCCGGGTCTGCCCCTTGATGTCCTGGCTGCGATCGTCGGCGGTCATGCCGCCCACATAGACGACGCCGTTGTAGACGACGACGCGGCTGCGGCGCGGATCGGTTTCGATGCGGACGATGTCGTTCATGGTCTTCTCCTCGTGGTGAAATGGGGGACGGGAATTCAATCGACGAAGTCGCCGAGCATGACCGGCTTGATCGGCGCCCTGATGCGGTAGTAGCCCACGTCGTCAGGGGTCGCGCCGCGCGCCTCGGCGATGATCTCCGTCACCGTCAGTCCGCACAGACGCCCCTGACAGGGCCCCATTCCGCAGCGGCCGAACGCCTTGGTCTGGTTCGGGCCGCGGCAGCCGAGCTCGACATAGCCGCGGATCTGCCCAGCCGTGACCTCTTCGCACCGGCAGACGATGACCGCAGGGTCACGCGGGATGCGGTTCGCATCGGCCGGCCGGTAGAGGCTGTTCAGGAAGCGCCGGATATGGCTTTGCCGTTCGAGTAGAGCCAGCAGCGCCGCGCGCCGGCCGGCGTCGACGGCGCGGCCGGTACGCTCCGCGACGGCGAGCGCCGACAGCCTTCCCTGGGTCTCCGATGCCTGCGCACCGACGATCGCCCGGCTGTCTCCTGCAACGTAGATCGGCGTTTCGCCCAGCCGGCCCCAACGGTCCGTTTCGGGCAACCAGCACAGCTGTTCGCCGTCCCAGCGATGGGCCGCCCCCGTCGACCATGACAGCTGCGTATTCGGCACGACGCCCTGATGCAGCAGGACCAGCGAAGCAGGCAGCGTCACCCGCCGACCGCGATGGAGAAAGGAGAGGCCCTCGGCTTGCCGCTCACCCTCGATCGCGAGATCGCTTGCGGCAGAATAGAACCTGACGCCGTGCCGGCGCAGCGTCGCGAACAGCTTGAGGCCCTTGGCGAGATCGCGCCAGCCGCGCAGGGCACCGACACCGTGCCGTATGGCGCCCAGATAGCCCGACCCTGCCGTCGTATCGACGATGGCCGCGATCGTCACGCCGGCGCAGAGATATTGCCAGGCGAGGAGGTAGAGCAACGGGCCGCAACCGGCCAGGACGACCGGCCCGCTGGGCAGGGCGCCGGAGCCTTTCAGCAGGATCTGCGCGGCGCCTGCTCCGAGGACGCCGGGAAGCGTCCAGCCCCGGATCGGAAACGGCCGTTCCATGGCGCCGCTGGCGAGCAGCACGGCCTTGCCGACGACCTGTCGCGATCGTCCATCCGCGACATAGTCCACGGCACCGTTCGGTGCGACGTTCCAGACGGTTGCTCCCTGCAGATGCCCGGCACCGCTGCCGCGGAACTCGGCCGCGAGACTGCGCCCGGCCTCGTAATCCCTGCCGAGAACCGCGATGCGATCGGCGGGCGCGGCTTCGATGTTGCGATAGATCTGCCCGCCGAGCGCCGGCTGTTCGTCGAGAACGATGACCGAGAGACCGAGCGCGCGCGCCTCGCAGGCCGCAGCCATGCCCGCCGGCCCGCAACCGACGACGACGAGATCCGCCGCAGCGCTCATGGCTCTTCTCCCGGGCTGATTGCGTCGAGATGGGCCGCACCGAGCTGGCGCGCGACGACCATCCCTTCGCGGACGGGAATCAGGCAGCTTTGCCGCGCCGGCACCCCGTCGATCTCGACGAGACATTCAAAGCAGACGCCCATCATGCAGTAAGGGCCGCGCGGAACACCGCCGACGACGCTCGACCGAAATTCCCTGACGCCGCCGACGAGCAGGGCCGCGGCAACCGTGATGCCGGCTGGAACCCGCAAGGGCGTGCCCTCGAAGACGATCGTGACCGAGGCGCCGGCCGGCGCGTCCGGCACGGTGAAGAGCGGTTCAATGGTCATGGGAGAAGCTCGCATCGGCGTCCAGGAAGCGATCGCCGGTGAACACCTCGAACCCGGCCGGCACCTGCGAGAGACCGGCCATCCAGGGGCCGAGGACGTAGCAATGGGCCGCCGCGAGCGTGACGCCGCTATGGCTGGTGGCGAGGAAGGCCCCGGGGCAGGACACCGATTCCTGGTAGATCGGGTAACCGTCCGGGGTCAGCGGCCGCAGGGCGCCCCAGGCCCGGACAAGGCGCGCGCGCGCCAGGGCCGGAAAGGTTTCGACCGCGCGGCGTGCCAGCACCTCGATCTTGTCGGTCGTCGTGCCGTCGTCGAGGCCGACATCCTCGGAGGTCGAACCGATCTGGACGCTGCCCTCCCGCGTCTGCCGGCACTTGTTCGTGGGGTAGTCGAGGAACGGCTTCAGCCGCTCGGTGATGAGGACCTGGCCGCGCGTGGATGCGATGGGGGCGTGCAGGCCGACCTGAGAGGCCAATCCGGCATTACCGAGTCCTGCCGCGAGCACGATCCGGTCGCTCTTCCAGCTCTGGCGATCCTGCGAGACCGCCTCGAAGGACCCGTTGGCGGGATCGTGCCTGATCTCGGCAATGTCGACGCCGGTGATCACATCCGCCCCGCGATGGCGCAGCGCGGCGTGCAGGCCGCGCAGCAGCATCAGGGGATTGGCATGGCCATCGAGCGGACAGAAGCTCCCGCCCACCACGGCCGGCCCGATCCCGGGGAGATATTGCCGGAGCTCGGAGGGGTCCATCATCTTGAAGGGGATGCCGCCGACCTCGCGATCGATCCGTTCCAGAAGATCGGCGCGCGCCCTGACATCGGCATCGTTGAAGCCCAGCCAGAAGCCCCCCGGCTGTTCGAGACCGGCATCGACATCGGTCAGATCGACCAGTTCCTTCTGCAGGTTCGGCCAGAGCTTCAGCGCATCGCGGCTCCAGCTCGCGTAGCGGGGCATCTTGCCGCCCTTGCTCGAGACCCAGACCAGGCCGAAATTGCCGCGCGAGGCGCGAAACGCGGTATCTCCCTGGTCGAGAACGCGGACGCGCATTCCCGCCCGCAGCGCTCCGTAGGCAATGGCGGCCCCGACAAGCCCGCCCCCTACCACCGTCATCGTCTGGCTGCTCATGTCCGCAACTCCGGTCCAGACCGGCTTTCGTCTCGAATTTCGGGCGCAACTGTCCTGCCGGCGCCGATCGGGCGACCGGTCGGGACGGTCGTTTCGGCTATTTCTTTCCGATGAGAACCCTGTCCAGGCCGACCATGCGGTCGAGGATGAACATGAAGGCCATCGTTCCCAGGATCAGGATGGTGGAGACCGACGTCGTCACCGGGTCCGTGAGCTGGGATATGCGGTTGTAGAGCGCGACGGGCAGCGTCGTGGTTCCGGGCGTCGCGACGAAGATCGTCATCGTGACCTCGTCGAAGCTCTGGATGAAGGCGAGCACCCATCCCGCGGCAACGCCCGGCAGGATGAGCGGCAGGAGAATGCGGCGGAAGGCGACCGCTCGCGAGGCGCCGAGCGACCGGGCGGCCGTCTCCGCGTCACGTTCGAGCCCGATCACGGCGGCGAGCGTCAGCCGCAGCGAGTACGGCACGACGGTGATCGCATGAACGAGCACCAGGGCCACGAAGGAGCCGGTCCACTCCATGATCGAGAAAAAGCGCAGGAAGGCGACGCCGAGCACGACATGGGGGATCATCAGCGGCGACATCAGGAACGCCATCAACCCGTCGCGTCCGAAAAACCGATGACGGGCGATCGCGAGCGCCGCGGGCACGGCGACGATCGTCGCCAATGTCGCCGAGGCCAGACCGAGCCAGATCGACAGCCAGAACGCGCTGATGAGTTCCGGCGCCGCCAGGATTTCCCGATACCAGCGCAGCGACATGCCGTCGAAGGGCATCGACAGGTATTCCTTGTCGGAGAGCGAGACCAGCATCACCACGACCAGCGGCGCCAGGATGAACACGGTGAGCAGCGCATGGAAGATCAGCGCCAGCGGTCCGTTCCTTGAGATGTCCCGGCCGCTCATGCGAACACCTGCTTGAAACGCCGCTCGACGAGCCGGTTGCAGCCGACGATGATCAGGATGTTGGCAAGCAGCAGCAGCACCGCGATCGCGGCTCCGAGCGGCCAATTCAGCGAGTTGAAGAACTCGTCGTAGAGCGTGGTGGCGACGACCTTGACCCTGCGCCCGCCGATGATCGCCGGGGTGGCATAGGCCGATGCCGCCAGGGCGAAGACGATGATGGCTCCGGACAGGATGCCGGGCATCAGCTGCGGCAGCATGATGCGGCGGAAGGTGGTGAAAGGTCCCGCTCCGAGCGAGCGGGCCGCGTGCTCGATCTGCCCGTCGAGGCGCTGCATGGCGCTCCACACGGCGATGACCATGAAGGGCAGGAAAACATGGGTCAGGACGATGATGACGCCCGTCATCGAGAACAGCAGCCGGATCGGCTCATCCACCAGGCCGAGCCCGCGAAGCACCGTGTTCACCACGCCCTGGCTGCCGAGCAGCACCGACCATCCCAGCGTGCGCACGACGACGGAGATCAGCAGCGGTCCGAGGATCACGACGAAGAAGGTGCCGCGCCAGACCGGCTTCATCTTGGCGAGGATCAGGGTCTCGGGCACCCCGAGGACGATGCAGATCAGCGTGACGGCGAGCGCCATCCCGCCCGTCCGCAGGAAGATTTCCCGGTAGTAGCCGTCGAGCAGGATTTCGAGATAGTTGCCGAAACCATAGCTCTGCTGGATGCCGCGCATGCCGTCGAAGGCGTTGAACGACAGTATCGCAGTCAGAACCAGCGGAATGGCCAGCAAGGCGAGAAAGAGCGCGAGAGCCGGCAGCGAGAGCAGCCAGGGCAGGCCGCGGCTGGTCTGGGGGGTCGAGCTAGCCATCGGAACGCTCCGTCGCGATGACGCGCAGATCCTCGGCGTTCCAGCTCACTCCGATCGTTTCCCCCTCCTCGGGCTGCACTGTCCCGGTATTCTGCTGGGTGATACGAAGCATGCCGAGTTCGGTCTCGATTTCGTAGATCCACGACCCGCCGAGGAACAGGCGGGTACTGACACGCCCCTGGAGGGTGGCCTGGTCTGGCGAGCCGAGGCGCAGGCGCTCCGGACGGACGAACACGGCGATCTCGGGCCCCGCCTGATCTTTCGCGACCCTGGTCCGGAACGAGGTCGGTCCGACCCGGACGGTCGCCTCGTCGGCGATCCGGCTTTCGATCCGTCCGCTCAGCACGTTCGTGTGCCCAAGGAAGCTCGACGCGAATTGCGATGCCGGCCTGTCGTAGACCTCCTGCGGCGTGCCGAGCTGCGCGATCCCGCCATTCGTCATGACGGCGATCCGGTCGCTCATCGTCATCGCCTCGACCTGATCGTGCGTGACCAGGATCGCGGTGATGCCGAGCCGCCGCTGCAGGGAGCGGAGCTCGACATGCATTTCGCCGCGAAGCTTGGCGTCGAGATTTGACATCGGCTCGTCCAGCAGGAGAACCCGCGGACGGATGGCCAGGGCGCGGGCGATGGCGACACGCTGGCGCTGGCCACCGGACAGCTCACTGGGATAACGCCCCTCGAGACCAGCCAGGCGAACCATCGCCAAGGCCTCTTCGACCCGTCGCTTCAGCTCTCCGCGCTCGACCCGGCGCATCTCGAGGCCGAAGCCGATATTCTGGGCCACGTTCATATGCGGAAAGAGCGCATAGCTCTGGAAGACGACGCCCATGTCGCGCTTCTCCGGCGCGATGCTGGTCAGGTCCTGCCCGTCGACGACGATGCTCCCCGTCGTCGGCGGAACGAAGCCCGCCACCATCTGCAGGGTCGTCGTCTTGCCGCAGCCCGATGGGCCCAGCAGCGAGAGGAATTCGCCTTCGTTCACATCCAGGTCCACGCCGCGAACGGCCTGGACCGGGCCATAGCTCTTCGACAGGGCGCGCAGAGACAAACTGCTCATTTCGATGGGCCTTCGCTTCGACGGCTGCGGAGATCGGGCGCTTGCGCCCTTATCTCTCGATCGTGCGGTTCCAGCGATTGGTCCACTCGGCGCGGTTCTTGTTGATCTCGCTCCACTTGACCGAGATCATCCTGCCGACGCGCTCATCGCCGTAGGGGACCTGCGCAGCCAACTTGTCATCCAGCTTGGTCTGGCGATTGGTGGGGCCGAAGCCTTCCGTGGCCAGCTTCGCCTGGATCTCGGGCGTGACGAGATATTGCAGGAAAGCCTGCGATGCTTCGGGAAGACTGTTCTGGACCACCGGGCAGGCACCGAGCACGAGCGCGGGCGTCCCCTCCTTCGGATACACGAATTCCATCGGGAAGCCGGTGTTCTTCAGTGCGATCGCGCGGCTGCTGCCCCAGACGGCTACGTCGACATCGTTGTTCTGGAACATCTCGGCGAGCTTCGCGGGCGAGGAAGACCAGCTCAGGACGTTCGGCGCCAGCGATTTCCGGATGGAGTCGAAGCCGGGCTCGATATTGCTCTCGTCGCCGCCGTTGATGCGGGCGAACATCACGAGCGTATGGACTCCGTAGGTGCCGGACAGTGAGGAAGCGGTCAGGCGCCCCTCCAGCTTCCTGTCGGTCAGGTCCTTCCAGGAGGTCGGCGCCGGCCAACCCTTCTTCTTGTAGTTCGCAGCATTGTAGGCGATGCCGGTCGCCACCAGCCCGACGCCGATGCCATTTCCGCCGAACTGGGCGAACGGATAGATATCCTTGTAGATCGGGGCGTCGCTCAGCTTGTCGCAATAGCCGAACTGGATCGCCTGATAGAGCGGCCCGTCATCGAAGATGGCGACATTGATCTCCTGCTTGCCGGCCTGAGCCTGCAGCTTCGCGACGATCTCGCTCGAAATCCCGGGAACGTAAGTAATCTTGACGTTATGCTTGGATTCGAACTCGGGAATGATCTGGCTTTGGAAGAGTTTCTGCGTGCTGCCGCCGGGGCCGGCGACATACATGGTTTGCTGAGCCAATGCGGGGGAAGCAAAAGCCAGGGTTCCCGCCAGCAACAGATTACGAAATCGATTCATGACCCCTCCGAATTTTTTATCTGATCTGAGATGCGGCGCGCGCTCCTCCCGCACCACGATCTCATGAGCAGGCAGGCTATGAACCGCCTGTCATTAGAGCAAATAGAAATACACCGGGGGTCTATGCAGTTATGATATAGGCTTCGCCTTCGGCCGCCGCGGATTTCCAGGCCCCGTTCCGGGAGCGGATTGACGCCCGTCCCGGCGCGGTTTTCGCTATTTTTTGCCGCGCTCCCGCACAGCCGAGAGGGCTGCCTTCTCCTCCATCGTCACGGCCTTGAGGATCTCGATGAAGCTGGCGACCAAACGGTTTTCCGGACGCCCCTTCGGATAGATCAGCAAGGCTTCATGCTTGATCGAGGGGCGGAAGGGGCGCATGACGACGCCCAGATGCCGGTAGTCCTGCGCCGCGAGTGGATTGACGATCGCCACGCCGAGCCCTTGTGCGACCAGCGAGCAGGTGATCGTACTGAACGGCGTTTCCAGGGTGATGCGCCGATCGATTCCGGCCTTCGAGAACACCTCGTCGACGTTCGAACGGCCGTGGTCGTTCTGCGCGAAGGAGATATAGGGCTCGTCGGCGAGATCGGCCGGGCGTACCGCCGCCTTGCCGGCCAGGCGATGCTCCGCCGGCATCAGGCAGACCCCGTCGACGCTGTAGAGCTCCTCGCTGGAAAACCCGTAATTCTCGTAGAGATGCGATACGATTCCGACATCGCAGGACATTTCATCCACCCATTGCGACACCGCCGCCGAATGTCCCGCATGAATCGAAATGCCGGTTTCCGGATAGATTTCGGCAAACCGCTTGATCGAGCGCGGGATCAGGCCATGTGCCAGGGTCTGGATCGATCCGATCCGCAGCAGGCCTCCGCTGAACCGGCGAATGCGGTTTGCCGCCTCCTCCAGTCGCCGGAGGCCGTGGAAGCTGCGCTGAACCTCGTTGAAGAACGACAAGCCGTCCGTCGTCGGCACGACCTTTCCCGGCATTCGCTCGAACAGCTGTAACCCCGCGGCCTTTTCCAGTTGCGCGATCGAGCGGCTCACATTCGGCTGCGACGTGTGGAGAATCCGGGCGGCGGCCGTGGTCGATCCGGTGATCATGACCGCGCGAAAGGCCTCGATGTGAGAAAACCGCACTCCCTTGCGCTCCCTTAAGGCGATGTCGTGAACGGGTTCAGCTCCAGCTTTTCGCGAGATCGTCGACGAAGCTCGTCGCCATCATCCTGGCTTCGGTCGCGAATTCCGAGATGAGCGGGAGGTTCCGCGCATCGCGCCCGAAGCAGACCAGGAAGTCCAGCGGTATGGTCGGCTCGAACGGCCTGACGACCACCTGCTTTTCCACGCCTGCGATGAAGAGCGGATGGACGAGCGACACGCCGAGGCCGGCTGCGACGAAATGGCAAAGCGTCGAATTCGAATCGGCCGTCAGGACGACATTGGATCGAACGTCATAGGCGTCGAACATCGCCGAAACCTTCTGCCCCGTATAGGTTTCCGTGTTGAAGGCGACGAACGGGACACCGTTCAGGTCATCGGGGCGGACGACCTTGCGCTCGGCGAGCGGATGCCCCAGCGGCATGATGCAGAGCAGCGGGTGCTCGAACAGCGGTTCGGTGACGATGAACCGGTTCTCGACGCGGGCGGTGACGATCCCGATGTCGAGGACGCGCGTCAGGACATATTCGGGAATCCATTGCGAGCTGGGCGACTTGATCCAGCAATAGACATTCGGATTGCGCTTGAGGAAGCTCATCGTGGTGCGCTGGATATAGGCGCCGCTGAGCGCCGGGATCACGCCCACGACCAGGCGCCCCTGATCTTCGCGCTTGATCAATCCGATCGCGCTTTCGACCTGGCGCACCCCGACGAAGATGCGGGCGACCTCCTCATGCAGCCGCAAGCCCTGCGCAGTGGGAACCAGCCGGCCCTTGTAGCGATCGAAAAGCTTGAGACCGTTGTCCTTCTCCAATTGCATCAGGAGCTTACTCGCGGCCGGCTGCGAGATGTAGAGCGCCTCGGCCGCGCGGCTGACCGTGCCGTGCTCGATCAGAGCCTTGAAGATCTCGATCTGCCTCAGGTTGAGCGCGCGGGGCATGCTATAACTCTGGGAATAGAGTGCGGTCGGATTTCTATTGGACATAATAGTATGCCGCTCCCTACCGTCGTCAACACGGAGGGAACATCATGCGTGGGTCAAGGCTGACGAGGCATTTCGGGGCGGCAAGGCGCGCCTCGGCCGGATCCCGGGCCGGATCATGGCCCCTGGCGACCGGCCGTTAAGAGCCCGGGCCCCGCGTCGAGACATCCGGAAGGCATTTTCATGTTCAGGAAGCTGGATCAGGACACGGGCAGTTCGCTGACGGTCCATGTCGATGGACATCCCGTCCTCGCCATCGCCGGTGAAAGCGTTGCAGCCGTGCTCCTGCGGCAGGCGCCGTTCTGGGCGCGGACAACGCCGGTTTCGGGCGCGCGGCGTGCCCCCTACTGCATGATGGGCGTGTGCTTCGACTGCCTCGCGGTGGTCGACGGCGTGTCGTCGGTCCAGACCTGCCTCGCGCCGGTTCGAGAGGGCATGCGCATCGAGCGCCAGCAGGGCCGGCCGGACGTGACATCATGAGCCGGCGTGTCGATCTCCTCATCGTCGGGGCCGGCCCGGCCGGAATGTCGGCAGCCGTCGTCGCCAAGCGGCATGGTCTGGATGTGCTCGTCGTCGACGAACAGCCCTCGCCCGGCGGGCAGATCTGGCGGAATATCGAGACCGTGGCCGCAACCGCGCGGGCCGACCTTCTCGGCAAGGCCTATGCCGAAGGTGCGGCCGTGGTCCGGCAGTTTCGCGCCAGCGGTGTCGATTACGAGCCGGGCACGCAGGTCTGGCATGTCGAGGCGGGAGCCCGCGCCTTTCTGCGCCGCGGCGGCTCCGCCAGCTCCGTCGCAGCCGATCGCGTGATGTTGGCGACGGGCGCGCAGGAACGCCCGGTGCCCTTCCCAGGCTGGACGCTGCCGGGCGTGATGACGGTCGGCGCGGCACAGATCGTCCTGAAGTCCTCGGGCCAGGTTCCCGACAAGCCGGTCTGGATCGCCGGCTCCGGTCCGCTTCCACTGCTCTATGCGGTCCAGCTGCTGCAGGCGGGCGGAGAGATCGCCGGCTTCCTCGATACCACGCCGCCCGGGCGGGCCGTGGCAGCCATGGCGGCATTGCCCGCGGCCCTGTTCGGCGCGCCGGGCGATCTCCTGAAGGGGCTGGGCTGGATCATCCGGCTCAGGCGGCAGGTTCCCTGTGTCCGGCATGTCGCCGAGATCGAGGCGATCGGCGAGCACGGGCTCGAACGGATCCGCTACGTCACGGCCGACGGCCGCGCCGCGACTGTTCCGGCTGACCTTCTCCTCGTCCATGAAGGCCTCGTCCCGACGATCCATCCCACCCTCGCGCTCGGCTGCCGACACGTCTGGAACAGCGAGCAGGACAGCTTCGCCCCCGAACTGGACGGCTGGGGGGAGACATCGGAGCGGCATGTCTTCGTCGCGGGAGACGGGGCGGGCATCGGCGGCGCCAGGGCCGCCTGCCTGCGGGGCGAACTCGCAGCCCTCGGGATCGCGGCCAGCACGGGCCGGCTGTCCGAAGCGGCGGCGGAAGCCCTCGCGAAGCCGATCCGCTCCCGCCTGGCGGACGCGCTGTCGCCACGCGCATTCCTCGATCGCTACTATCGCCCGCGAGCGGCCGTCTTCGTTCCAGCGGACCGGACCATCGCCTGCCGCTGCGAGGAGGTTCGCGTCGCAACGATCCGCGAGCAGGTCAGCGCCAGCCGGCCCGGGCCGAACCAGGTCAAAGCCTTCACCCGCGTCGGCATGGGCCCGTGCCAGGGTCGCCAATGCAGCTACACGGTCGCCCATGTGCTTGCGGCCGCCGAAGGCCGGGCCGTGCCCGATCTCGGGCTCTACAGGGTCCGCCCGCCGCTCAAGCCGGTCACGCTGGGCGAGCTCGCCGCGCTCGACATGATGGATTCCGTACCATGAGCGGGAAGGCCATCGACACGCTCGTCATCGGCGGAGGGCTTCACGGCCTGTCGGCCGCCCTGCATCTGGCGCGGGCGGGGCGCCGCGTCACGATCCTCGAGAAATCCTGGGTCGGGCGTCACGCCTCGGGAGCGAGCGCTGCCGGTGTCCGCACGCTCAACCGCGACCCCGCCGAGATCCCGATCTCCCTCGAAGCCATGGAGATGTGGCACGGCATCGCGGGGCTCGTTGGAGACAGCTGCGGCTTCCACGCCCATGGCCAGCTCAATATCGCCGAACACGCGCACCACCTGCCCAAGCTCGAGAGCCGTCTCGCCCGCATGCGGGAGGCCGGATACGAGCATGAGGAGCTGATCGACCGGGCCGAGCTGCTGAAGCTCGTGCCGGCGATCTCGCCGCATTGCGTGGGAGCCCTGATCGCCCGGCGCGACGGGGCCGCCGACCCGCACCGGACCCTGCTGGCGTTCCGAAGGAGCGCCGAGGCGGCTGGCGTGACGATCCGCGAGGGCGTCGGGGTCGATGCGATCGAACAAGCCGGGGACGATTGGCACCTGCGCACGCCTGCCGGGGATTTCGCCGCGCCGACGGTGATCAATGCCGCCGGTGCCTGGGCGGGCAAGATCGCCGCGATGCTGGGCGACGACATCCCGCTCGGGCTCAAGGCCTCGATGATGATCGTCACCGAGCGCATCGCGCCGCTGCTCAAGCCCGTGATCAGCATCGTCGGGCGGCCGCTCTCGTTCAAGCAGTCCGAGCAGGGAACGCTGGTCATCGGCGGCGGCCTGCAGGGCCGGGCCGATATCGAGGCCCAGAAGAGCTTCGTCGACTTCCAGGAACTCGCCAAGGGCGCGCGCGCCGCGACGGACCTGTTCCCCTCCATCAGCGCGCTGCGCATCGTCAGGACCTGGGCCGGCATGGAGGCCACGACGAAGGATCACCTGCCGGTGATCTGCGCTTCGCCGAACGCGAAGGGGGCCTTTCACGCCTTCGGCTTTTCGGGACACGGCTTCCAGCTCGTGCCGGTGGTCGGCGCGATCATGGCCGATCTTGTCATCCGCGGCAGCACAGAACGATCGATCGAGGGCTTCGGCGCCAAGCGGCTCATGCAGCAGCGCGCGGCGGCGTGATGCCGGACAACCAGAGGGAGTGAAGGCGAGATGTACCGGATCGGTGTGGACGTGGGCGGGACATTCACGGACTTCGTCATGGTCAATACGGAGGGCGGCCCGACAGCCTTCCACAAGGTGCCGTCGACGCCGGACGACCCGTCGCGGGCGATCGCGTCGGGCATCGTCGAGATGCTCACGCTCAACGCGGTTTCGCCGGAGGATGTCGGCTATGTCGGCCATGGCACGACCGTCGCCACCAACATGGTGATCGAGCGGCGCGGCGTTCCGACCGGCCTCCTGACGACCAAGGGCTTTCGCGACGTGCTGGCGATCGGCCGCCAGACCCGGCCCTCGCTGTTCGACTGGTCGGTGCGCAAGCCCACGGAACTGGTCGAGCGGCACCGCCGGGTCGAGGTCGACGAGCGTCTCGACAAATCCGGGACGACCTTGGCGGCGCCGGACCTCGCGGCGGTGGAGAAGCTCGTCGTCCAGCTACGGGACAGCGGCGTCAAGGCGGTCGCGGTCGGCTTCCTGCACTCCTACCGCAACCCCGAGCACGAGCGGGCGGTACGCGACCTGATCAAGCGGGTCGCGCCCGAGCTCTATGTCAGCGTCTCCTCCGAGGTCGTCGCTGAATTCCGCGAATACGAGCGGTTCTCGACCACCGTGCTCAACGCCTATGTCGGCCCGCATACCCAGAAATATCTGCACCGGCTGCGCGAGAAGATCGCGTCCTCCGGCATCAAGGTCGAGCCGCTGACCTTCCACTCCAATGGCGGGCTCCTGCCGGTGCAGACCGTCGAGGAACTGCCGGTGCTGACCTGCCTCTCGGGACCGGCGGCCGGGGTGATCGGCTCGGCCCGGATCGGCGCCGAGATCGGCGAGAGCGAGATCATCACCTTCGATGTCGGCGGCACCAGCACCGACGTGTCGCTGATCACCGGCGGGCGGGCGCAGTTCACCTCGAGTCGGCTGGTCGCAGGGCATCCGGCCAGGATGCCGATGGTCGACATCCATGTCATCGGCGCCGGCGGCGGCAGCATCGCACGGCTCGACGATGCCGGCGCGCTGAAGGTGGGACCGACCAGCGCCGGCGCGATGCCGGGGCCGATCTCCTATCTGCGCGGCGGCACCGAGGTCACGCTGACGGATGCCAACATCGTGCTCGGCCGGCTGAACCCCGTGGCGCTGCTCGAGGGGCGGATGAAGGTCGATCGCGGCCTGGCCTATGCGGCGATCCGCAGCCAGATCGCCGATCCGCTCGGCATCTCCGTCGAGGACGCCGCGCATGGCGTCGTCAGCATCGCCACCGCCAATATGAGCCGGGCGATCCGCTCGGTCTCGATCGAGCACGGGCACGATCTCGCCGGTTTCACGCTCTTCGCCTTCGGCGGCGCCGGCCCCCTGCACGCCGCCGATGTCGCGGAAGAGTGCGGCCTCAACAAGATCGTCGTGCCGCAGGAGCCCGGCACGCTCTGCGCGCGCGGCGTCCTGCTGTCGGATCTCAGCCGCGACTACGTCCGCACCGCCCTGATCCGCGTGAACGGCGAGAGCTGGGCCGAGCTCGTCGCGCTCGGCGCCGAGCTCTCCGAGGCCGGGCGCGCCTGGCTCGCCACGGAAGCCATTCCCGATGCGGCCAAGGAGCTGCATTTCACGCTCGATGCGCGCTATCGCGGCCAGAGCCACTACATCCCGGTGCCTCTCGACACGCTGAGCGACGGCACGCTCGACGCATTCGCGAGCAGCTTCCATCGCGCCCATGCCGACCAGTTCGGCTACAGCCTGGAGGGCCGCGACATCGAGGTCGTCAATGTCCGGCTCAAGGCGGTCTGCCACGTCAGGAAGGGCGAGAGCGCCGCTCCCGCGCAAGGTTCATCGCTCGATGCCGCCCGGATCGAGACGCGCCAGGTCTATCTCGGCCCCGAGCGCGGCTGGGTCCACACCCCGATCTTTCGGCGCGCGCTCCTGCCCGCCGGCGTGCCGTTCGAGGGGCCGGCGATCGTCGAGGAGATGAGCGGCACGACCGTCGTTCTCCCGCGCCAGAGCGCCGAGGTCGACAGCTTCGGCAACATCCATATCACGCTGCAGCGTTGAGGACCCGATCATGACGATGCCCAACAGAGCTGCCGGGTCGATCGCCGGTTTCGATGCGATCGCGATGGAGGTCTTCGCCAACCGCCTGCTCTCGATCACCGAGACCATGGCGATCAACATGATGCGCTCGTCCTTCTCGGCGCAGATCAAGGAGCGCCGCGACTTCTCGGTCGGGCTGTTCGACGGCAAGGGCCGGCTGGTGGCGCAGGGAACGCATATCCCGGTCCATCTCGGCTCGCTGATGGGCGTGGTCGAAGGGTTGCTCAAGCGCTATCCGCGTGAGGAGATCCGCCCCGGCGACGCCTTCATCTCCAACGACCCCTATGCCGCCGGCGGCACCCATCTGCCCGATATCGCGGTCGGCACCCCGGTGTTCCAGGGCGATGAGCTGATCGCCTTCGTGGTCAATATCGGCCATCACACCGATGTCGGCGGCGCCGTGCCGGGCTCGACCTCGCCGACGGCCCGCTCGATCTTCGAGGAGGGCCTGCGCCTCCCGGTGATGCGGGTCTGCCGCGAGGGCGAGGTCGACGAGGACCTGCTCAACCTGATCGCGCTGAATTCGCGCCTGCCGGAGGAGCGCCTGCTCGACCTGCGGGTCCAGATCGCGACCAATGCGCGGGGCTCCGATGCGGCGCTGGAACTGGTTCGCAGGATGGGCGTGGACGGCTTCAAGGCGCGCATCCATGACCTTCTCGCCTATACGAAACGCCGGCTCGATCTGCGCATCGCCGGGCTCGCAGCAGGAGCGCCCAGCCGCTTCACGGCCTGGCTCGATGATGACGGCCTGCCCGACGGCGAGATGGTGCCGCTTTGCGCCGCCGTCAGCGTCGAGGACGGCAAGCTCGTGATCGATCTCACCGGCAGCGGACCGGAGGCGCGGGGGGCGATCAACATTGCCGAGAACGCGCTCAGGGCCACGGCCTATTACTGCGTCAAGGCGCTGCTTGATCCCGAGCTCATGGCGAATTCCGGCATGATGGATTCGATCGTGCTCAGGGCGCCGGAAGGCACCATCGTCAATCCGCGTTCGCCGGCGCCGGTGGGCTCGCGCACCATCGCGTGCCAGCGCCTCGCCGGCGCGATCTTCGGCGCCTTCCAGCCGCTGGTCGATCCGGACACGCGGATCGCCTCGGCCTATGACGTGCTGCCCTCCTTCGGCTTCTCCGGCCACCGCCCCGAGAACGGCAGCTTCTATATCTGCGGCGAAACGGTCGGCGGCGGCGGCGGTGGGCGCTGCGACGGCGACGGCATGGACGGGGTCCATGTCCATGTCACCAACTCGCTCAACCTGCCGACGGAGGCGATGGAGAACGAATTCCCGCTGCATGTGGAGGAATACACATTGGTCCGGGATTCCGCCGGCTGCGGCCGCTGGCGCGGCGGCATGGGCATCGCCCGCACGGTGCGGGCGCTGCATGACAGGACCAATCTCGAAGCGCGCTCGGACCGGCACAAGGCCGGCGCGCCCGGTGCGGAAGGCGGCGGGCATGGCGGCGTGGGCCGCGTCACCCGCAACCCCGGAACGGGACGCGAGCAGGCGCTTCCCTCGAAGATCGCCCAGCTCCTGATCGACACCGGAGAGACGGTGCGCATCGCCACGCCGGGCGGTGGCGGCTTCGGGAATCCGGCCGAGCGGCCGGTCGCGCTGATCGCAGCCGATCTGCTCAACGACATCATGACCGAAGAGCACGCCCGGACAGGATATGGCGATGCGCTGGTCGACCAGGCCCTGACGCTTCTCCGGGAGGGGCGCCGGAAGTCGGCTGCGTAGCCGGGCGCGCTCGCAGGTCCCGCTGCAGCCTCAAGATTCAGCGGGAAAGGCCAGCGTCTCCAGCGAGTCTCGACGCATGCCGCGAGCGCCCCGGCGCTCCGGCCACGGGCCTGGCTTCGCTGCGAAATCTATAACTTGAAGAATACAAGCCTAAAAATTTCGACTTGGACTTATAGGCCGAAGATGGGGAGGCTGGCTCGGGCGCGGTGGAAAGCCTTGTGCAATGCCGCCGATCCAGTCGGCTCGCAGCCTCGGAGGGGCGCTTCGGGCCCACAGGCGGAAAAATGCCCCGCCGATGTCAACCGGAGCCGGACGGGCTCATCCGCAATGGAATGATGGTCCTGCAGTTCGGCAGCCATGCAATTCCAACGAAAACAAAAAGGGAGAGGGTTATGGCGAACAATCGAAGCACGTCGTACGGACGGCATTTCGCGACGGACCGTCGTCAATTCCTGCAGGGCAGTGCCGCGCTCGGTGCCGGCCTGCTCGTTCCCGCAGCCTTGTCGAAGGCCGCGAACGCAGCCGCCCCCGGTACGATCACCTATGCCTTGTCGGCCTATCCGCCGAACCTGCGCCCGTTCGACTGGTCCGGCCAGGCGGCGGTGACGGTCAAGGCCCTGCTGTTCCGCGGGCTCCTCTGCTTCGACGAGAAGGGAGCGGTGCAGCCCGAACTCGCCGAATCCTGGGAGCAGCCTGACTCCAGGACCTATCGCTTCAAGCTCCGCCCGAATGCGGCCTTCCAGAACGGCAAGCCGGTCACCGCCGAAGACGTCAAGGCCTCGTTCGATGCCATCCGCGGCGAGAAGTCCACGGCCTATGTCCGCCAGGCCTTCCAGGCAGTCGAGACGATCACGGTCGAGGACCCGAAGACGATCCGCATCGTGCTCAAGCAGCCGACGCCCTCCTTCATCCTGGCGCTGGCCGGACAGATGGCGCCGATTGTCTTCGCCGGAAAGATGGACAATCCCGATGCCATGATCGGTGCCGGCCCCTACAGGCTGGAAAACTCGGAAAAGGGCGTATCGCTGACCTTCAAGGCGAGGACCGATTTCTACCGGCCCGGCCAGCCCGCGACCGAGACCGTCCGCTTCGTCGCCTATCCCGATGACAGCCTGCGCATCGCGGCCCTGAACGCCGGCGACGTCGACATCATCGAATATGTCCCGTGGCAGAGCATGAAGGGCCTCTCGCAGACCAAGGGGCTGACACTGCAGAACTCGCTCGGCTCGTTCATGTACGTGGTCTTCAATCTGAAGGAGGGCCCGTTCACCGATCCGAAGGTGCGCCGCGCCGTGGCTCACGCCGTCAAGCGCGAGGACATCGTCAAGGCGGCCTTCTTCGGCGCCGGCAAGGTCCTGGACGGCGTGCCGCTGCCAGCCGGCTCGCCCTATGCCGTCCCGGAGCTCGAGCATCTCTGGCCCTATGATCCCGACCGCGCCCGGAGCCTGCTGAAGGAGGCCGGCGCCCAGAACGTCCAGGCGACGCTGCTGGCGACCAGCACCTACGGCTTCCACAAGGACATCGCCGAGATCATGCAGCAGCATCTGGCGGCTGTCGGCATGCAGGTGAAGCTCAGCCTGCCGGAATGGGGCGTCCGGGTCAGCCAGGGCAATGAAGGGCGCTATCATTTCGCCGTTAATGGCGGCGGACCGGACCTCGGCGATCCCGACGATCTGACCGCCTTCTTCGGCTCGGGCTCCGATTCCTACCGCCGCTCCTTCGGCCTGTCCGACCCGAAGCTCGACGCATTGCTGAACAAGGGCCGCCACGAGAGCGACACCGCCGCCCGCGTGAAGATCTATGCCGATCTGCAGCGTGCGGTCGCCGACAGCGTTCCCGTCACCTTCCTCAATTTCCGGGCGCAGGGCTGGGGCGTGCGCGACCGGGTAAAGGGCTTCAAGGTGCTGTCGGACCAGATGAACAATCAGGTCGGCATGGCCTTCGACACCGCCTCGGTCGGCTGAGCGGGCAGAGGGCACAGAGCCGCATCATGCTCGCTTACATTGTGAAAAGGTGCGCGGTGGCCGCCGTGATGATCTTCATGGTCGCCACCGCCGTGTTCATGATCCTGCATGTCGTGCCGGGTGATCCGGTCGAGGTCATGCTTTCGGCCGATGGCGGCAAGCCCGACCCGGCCGTCGCGGCCGAACTGCGCGCGCGCCTCGGCCTCGACCGCCCGCTTGCGGAGCAGTATGCGAGCTATCTGTCGCGCCTGGCGCGCGGCGATCTCGGCAGGAGCTTCCTCGACAACGAGCCGGTCCTGAAGAACATCGCGCAGCGCCTGCCGCGCACGCTCGAACTGATCGGCGCGGCGACGATCCTGTCCCTGCTCGTGGGGATCCCGCTCGGCGTGCTGGCCGCGCGCAACCGGGGTCGCGGGATCGACCGGGTGCTGGGCACCGCGACGAGCCTCGCCTTGTCGGTGCCGACCTTTGTGCTCGGCACCCTGTTCATCCTGGTGTTCGCGCTGCTGCTGCGCATCGCGCCGGCCGGCGGATTCGTGCCGTTCAGCCAGTCCCCGGCGACGCATCTCACGCTGCTGCTGATGCCGGCGACGGCCGTTGCCGTCGGATTGTCGGCGATCATCATCCGCATGACACGCTCCACCGTGCTCGACGTGCTCCAGCAGGACTGGGTGCGCACGGCGCGGGCGAAGGGCCTGCGGGAACCGCGCGTCCTGCGCCGCCATGTCGTGCGCAATGCGCTGGGGCCCGTCCTGACGGTGACCGGCCTCCAGATGGGCTCGATGCTCGGCGGCACCGTGCTCGTCGAGTTCATCTTCAACTGGCCGGGCATGAGCGGCTTCCTCGTCAGGGCCGTCGAGCACCGGGACTATCCCGAGGTCCAGGGGGTGGTGCTCGTCACAGCGACGCTCTTCATCGTGCTCAATCTCGTCGTCGACGTGCTTTATTCGGTTCTCGATCCGCAGGTGCGCGCGTCATGAACGGCTTGCTCGCCCTCCTGTGGCGGAATCCCAAGGCGCGCCATCTCGCGCCGTCGCTGATCGCGCTTTTCATCCTGATCCTGATCGCCGTCCTGGCGCCGGTGATCGCTCCCTACGACCCCCTGACCCTGGATATCGGCGGGCGGCTGGCACCGCCCTCGGTCGAACATTGGCTGGGGCAGGACGAGTTCGGCCGCGACGTCCTGAGCCGGCTGCTCTACGGCGCGCAGGTCTCGCTCAGCGTTGCTCTCGCGACCGGCGCGGTGGCGGCCCTCGTCGGCGTCAGCGCCGGCATGATCGGCGGCTATTTCGGCGGCATCGCCGAGGTGCTCACCGTCCGCACGGCGGAATTCATGCTGTCCTTCCCGCCGATCCTGCTGGCCCTGCTCGTCATCGCCCTGACCGGCCCCGGCACGGCGACGCTGATCGTCACACTCTCGGTCTTCTATGCGCCGGAATTCGCCCGGATCGCCTATGGCGAGGTCCGCGCCGTCAGGCAGAAGGAATATGTCGAGGCGATGCGCGCCATCGGCGCGGGCCCGTCGCGCATCCTGCGGCGGACGATCCTCCCCAATATCGCCGCGCCGCTCTTCGTGCAGTTCTCGCTGGTTGTCGCCTCGGCGATCGTGGTCGAGTCCGGACTGAGCTTCCTCGGGCTCGGCATCGTGCCGCCGACGCCGTCCTGGGGCCTGATGATCCGCGGCGCGCGCGCCTATCTGGAGATCAATCCGCTCGGCCTGGTCTGGCCCTGCGCCGCGCTGGTGACGACGATCTTCATCGTCAACGCGCTCTGCGACGCGGTACGCGACGTGTTCGATCCCCGCACGACCAAGCTGAAGGGCCTGCCCGAGGGCAAGGAAGGCACGGGCGGCCTGCAGGACCGCAGCGACGTCCGCCTTCCCGAGGACGTCCAGCTCTCCGTGGCGGGGTTGCGGACCGAGTTCGCCACGCCGAACGGCGCCGTGGCCGCGGTGAAGGACATCTCCTTCGATCTCAGGCGCGGCGAGACGCTGGCGGTGGTCGGCGAATCCGGCTCCGGCAAATCGGTCACCAGCCTGTCGATCATGGGGCTGCTGCCGAAGGGCGTCGCGCGCGTCACCGGCGGGCGGATCGCCTTCGCGGCGAAATCGGGCCAGACCTACGACCTGGCCGATCTCCCGGACGAGACGGCCTGCTCGCTGCGCGGCAGCGATATCGCGATGATCTTCCAGGAGCCGATGACCAGCCTCAACCCGGTCTACCGGATCGGCGACCAGATCGCCGAGGCCATCCTGGCGCATCGGGATTGCTCGCAGGCGGAAGCGCGCAGGCTCGCCCTGGAGATGCTGCGCAAGGTCCGCATCTCGGACCCGGAGCGCCGCCTCGACCAGTTCCCCTTCGAATTGTCGGGAGGCATGCGCCAGCGCGTGATGATCGCGCTCGCCTTGGCCTGCAAGCCGAAGCTCCTGATCGCCGACGAGCCGACCACGGCGCTCGATGTCACGATCCAGGCGCAGATCCTCGAGCTCATCAAGGATCTCCAGAAGGAAGAGGGCATGGCGATCCTCTTCGTCACCCACGACATGGGCGTGGTTGCCGAGATCGCCGACCGGACCGTCGTCATGTTCAATGGCGAGGCGGTCGAAGCCGGGACCACCGCCGAGATCTTCCGGCGACCGCAGCATCCCTACACCAAGGCGCTACTCGCCGCGGTTCCGAAGCTCGGCGCCATGAACGGCCGCGAACGGCCGATGCGCTTCCCGATCGTGGATCGCAGCACCGGCACGTCGGATGTTCCGACGGAGGTTCCAGACACCGTCAGGGACCAGGAGCGCCCTCTCCTTCAGGTCAGCAATCTGACGACGCGCTTCCCGATCCGCTCCGCCATTCGCGGCCGGATCACGGGGCGGGTGCACGCGGTCGAGAACGTCTCCTTCGACCTCCGCGCGGGCGAGACCCTGGCGCTGGTCGGGGAATCCGGCTGCGGCAAGTCGACCACGGGCCGCTCCCTGCTGCGGCTGGTCGAGCCGGAAGCCGGCTCGATCCTGCTCGACGGCGTGGACATGCTGAAGCTGGGCGCCGACGAACTGCGCGAACAGCGCCGGCGCATCCAGATGATCTTCCAGGACCCGTTCGGCAGTCTCAACCCGCGCGAGACGGTCGGCAGGGCGATCGCCGAGCCGCTCGTCATCCACGGCCTCGCCACGCCGGCCAAGGCCCGGGACAAGGTCGCGGACCTGCTGGAGCGGGTCGGGCTGCAAGCCGACATGGCCCGCCGCTATCCTCACGAATTCTCGGGAGGGCAGCGCCAGCGCATCTGCATCGCCCGCGCATTGGCGCTCGAACCGCGCCTGATCGTCGCCGACGAATCTGTCTCGGCGCTGGATGTGTCGGTCAAGGCGCAGGTGGTGAACCTGATGCTCGACCTGCAGGCCCAGATGGGGCTGAGCTACGTGTTCATCTCGCATGACATGGCGGTGGTGGAGCGTGTCAGCCACCGTGTCGCGGTGATGTATCTCGGCGAGATCGTCGAGATCGGACCCCGTGCCGCGATCTTCGGCAATCCGCAGCACCCCTATACGAAACGGCTGCTCGCCGCGGTGCCGATCGCGGACCCGGAGCGCCGCCACCAGCCGCGGCCCGTCTCCGACGCCGAGATCAGAAGCCCGATCAGGCCGGCCGATTTCGAACCTCCGATCCGCCAGTACCGGACAGTCTCGCCCGGGCACTCGGTCATGATCTGGGGAGACGAGTGGGCGCGCGACGCAACATAGTTGCTCCGGCCCCGCTCGTCGCAGGAGCCATCCTGTCCGGCTTCAACGCGTTAGAGCGTGCTCCAGCGCAATCTTGAAGACGCCCGGAGCGGCCTGAGTCACTCCCACTCGATCGTGCCGGGCGGCTTGCTCGTCACGTCGTAGACGACGCGGTTGATGCCCTTGACCTCGTTGATGATCCGGGTCGCGGCGCGGCCGAGGAAGTTCATGTCGAAGGGATAGAAATCCGCCGTCATGCCGTCGACCGAGGTCACGGCGCGCAGCGCGCAGACATGGTCATAGGTGCGGTAATCGCCCATCACGCCGACGGTTCGCACCGGCAGCAGCACGGCGAAGGCCTGCCAGATCACGTCGTAGAGGCCGGCCTTGCGGATCTCGTCGAGATAGATCGCATCCGCCTTGCGCAGGATGTCGAGCTTCTCCCTGGTGATCTCGCCGGGGCAGCGGATGGCGAGGCCCGGCCCCGGGAAGGGATGGCGGCCGACGAAGGCCTCGGGCAGGCCGAGCTCGCGGCCGAGCACACGAACCTCGTCCTTGAACAGCTCGCGCAGCGGCTCGACGAGCTTCATCTTCATGCGCTCGGGCAGGCCGCCGACATTGTGGTGGCTCTTGATCGTGACCGAAGGACCGCCGGAGAACGAGACGCTCTCGATCACGTCGGGATAGAGCGTGCCCTGCGCCAGGAAATCGGCGCCGCCGAGCTTGGCGGCTTCGGCATCGAAGACATCGATGAACAGCCGGCCGATGGTCTTGCGCTTGGCTTCCGGATCGGCGCCGCACTTCGCAAGTTCGGAGAGAAAAAGCTCTTCGGCTTCAACGTGGACCAGCGGGATATTATAGTGATCCCTGAACAGGCGGACGACCTCTTCCGCCTCGTTCATCCGCATCAGGCCGTGATCGACGAACACACAGGTGAGCTGGTCGCCGATCGCCTCGTGGATCAGCACCGCCGCCACCGCCGAGTCGACGCCACCGGAGAGACCGCAGATGACGCGGCCGGTGCCGACCTGCTCCTTGATCTTCTTCTGCATCTCGGAGCGATAGGCCGACATGCTCCAGTCCGGCTTGCAGCCGCAGATCTCGACGACGAAGTTGCGCAGAAGCTTGCCGCCATCGGGGGTATGGACCACCTCGGGGTGGAACATCGTCGAGTAGAAGCGGCGCTCCTCGTCGCTCGCCACGGCATAGGGGGCGTTCTCGGAGGTCGCCTTGACGGTGAAGCCGGCCGGGAGCTGCGTGACCCGGTCGCCATGGCTCATCCAGACCGGATAGCGGCCGCCCTCCTCCCAGACACCTTCGAACAGCGCCGAGGGCGTGACGATCTCGACATCGGCGCGGCCGAATTCGGCAGCATGCCCACCCTCGACCTTGCCGCCGAGCTGATGCGCCATGGTCTGCTGGCCATAGCAGATGCCCATCAGCGGGATATTGGCCGAGAAGACCGCTTCGGGAGCGCGCGGGCTGCCCTCGTCCGGCACCGAGGCCGGGCCTCCCGAGAAGATGACGCCCTTCGGCTTCATGCGGGCAAAGGCCTCGGAAGCGGACTGGAACGGGGCGATCTCGCAATAGACGCCGATCTCGCGGATGCGCCGCGCGATCAGCTGCGTCACCTGCGAGCCGAAATCGATGATGAGGATGGAGTCGTGATGGGGCTGAGCGCTCGTCATCGCGTTCCGTTAATGGATCGCGCGGGCGCACGCAACGGGGCCGCGCCCGAACGCATGGCGGCTCTACCGCTAGGCCTTGGCGGCATCCTCGATCAGGTCAGAAATCTCGGCCGGGCGCGAGGCGAGCGAGGCGTGGCTGGCATCGAGCCTCAGGGTCTTCTGCGGACGCATGCGCTGCGCCATCATGACCTGGTTTTCGGGCGCGATCATCCGGTCGGCGCTGGAGATCTGGTACCAGTTCGGCTTCTTCTTCCAGGCCGGGGCCGTCACGGTGTCGCCGAAGGTCGAGCCGAGCGGCGCCTTCTGCGTGATCGCCATCACCATGGCTTCGTCGGCCGACAGGTCCTGACAGAAACTCTCCCGGAACTTGTCCGGCTTGATCCAGAGATAGCCGTCGCTATCCGGCGCGATGTTGGGGAAGGCCTGCGGCGGCCTGGCCTGGCTGATACCGCCCGCGCTTTCGCCGGCATCGGGCGCGAAGGCCGCGATGAAAACCAGGGCCTTGACGTTCGGCAGGTCGCCCATCTCGGTGATGACCTTGCCGCCATAGGAATGGCCGACGAGCACGACGGGGCCTGCGATCTGCCGCACCATCTTGCGGGTGCGCTCGGCGTCATCCGCCAGCGAGGTCAGCGGATTCTCGACGGCGTGAAGATCGGCATGGCCGCGCCGCGACAATTCGAGAATGACCTTCGACCAATGGGCGGCCCCGCCCCAGAAGCCATGAACCAGAACGATCGCGGGCTTGTTGGGCATGTCACCATCTCCCATCCCGGCCGGGGAAGGTCCCGGCCGAACACGTCGCCGAGTGGAAACCTCGCAGAGTTTCAGCAGAGTGTCGATGCGGAAGCGCAGCCGCTAACGCTCATGCGTTGCGCGACAGGCAGGCCAGATAGAACCCATCCGTGCCGGTGCGCCGCGGCGAGAGCTGCAGGCCGTGGGTGGTGGCGAAGCGGGCGAGCAGGGAGAAGTCGCTTTCGGCGCCCCTGAGCACGTCGATCGGCGCGATTGCGGAGAAGCTCGCATGCTTGGCGAGGAAGGCGCGGATGGCCTCGTCGTTCTCCTCCGGCAGCACCGAGCAGGTGATGTAGGCGACGCGGCCGCCCGGCTTCACCAGCCTGGCGGCGCGGGCCAGCACCTCGGCCTGGTCCTTGATGCGCTCGGCCAGTGCGCCCGGGCGCACCCGCCATTTCGCATCCGGGTTGCGCCGCCAGGTACCGGAACCGGTGCAGGGCGCGTCGACCAGGACGAGATCGACCTGCCCCGCGATATCGGCGAAGGGCTCGTGGCCGCGCGAGCGGGGAATGCGAACCTCGACGATGCCGGCGCTCGAGCGGGCGAGCCGGTCATGCAGGGGCGCGAGGCGGCGGCTGTCGAGATCGGTGGCGTAGAGGCTGCCGCGATTGGCCATCAACGCCGCGAGCGCCAGCGTCTTGCCCCCTGCCCCGGCGCAGAGATCGATCACGGTCTGGCCGGGCCGGGCACCGGCGAGCAGCGTCACCAGTTGCGAGCCCTCGTCCTGGATCTCGAATGCGCCGGCGAAGAAGCCGGGCTCGGTCTGCAGCGACGGACCGCGCCCGTCATGGCCGGGCTGGAAACGCAGCGCATCCGGAGACCAGGGCCCCTGCTCCGGCTGGAGATGGGCCAGATCGTTCAACACGGCGTCCCTGCTCGCCTTCAGGCGATTGACGCGCAGATCGATCGGCGCGCGCGCGGCCAGCGCCTCGCCCTCAGCGATGGCGACCTCGCCCAATCCCGCTCGGAAAGAAGGCCAGAGCCATTCCGGCACGTCGGCCTGCACCCATTCGGGCGCGCCCTCGACCGAGAAAGCCGTGAGAAGCGCGGTCTCGTCGTCGCTCAGCGGCTCCGGCGCGTGATTCTCGCCAGAGCAGAGTTCCGCGATCTCCGCGACGCCGAGGCCGCGCAAACCCGCGAGCATGCCGAGGACGAGCGCACGCGGCGTCTCCGACGCCATCGCATAGCCGGAGGAGGCCTTGCGCCGGAGCGCGTCATAGACCAGCGAGGCGATGGCTGCGCGGTCCTTGGAGCCGGCGAAACGGCGCGACAGGCCCCAGTCCTTCAGGGAATCGGAGGCCGGCCGGCGGCGCTCGACGATATCCTGGAGCACCTCGATGGCAGCACTGATCCGGGCGGCTGGGGTCATGACGTTTCAATCCTGGCGCCGGACGGCTTCCGGGCGCCGCAAACACGGTGTCGAACATGTTTCGACCGATTCAAGCATGACGCCGGGGCATAAGCCTCCCATTGCCACACTCTTGACGCGGTCGTTCCACAAGCGGAAAGACGATGCAACCGCATGTCGCGGCCATTGGGATACACACACATGAAAAGCGCCAGCCGCATCGTCATCCTGAGCCTCGTCGCGCTCGGCCTCGCCGCCTGCGCCACCCAGCAGCCGGACTACACTCCGCCGGCCTCCAAGCGCCTCGACGCCAAGACGACCCTCGAGAACCGCCGCTGAGATTTCGCGGAGCGGCAAAGGCTGGCTGCGTCGCGGCCGACCGATCCCGCTCGCATCGGCAATCGCACCAAAACCCGCGCCGGCTTCTGCCGGGGCGGGTTTTTATATGGGCGACGCGATCGGTAGAAGACCCGCGGCACGCGGCCGCTCAACTTTCGGCCAACTGTCATCGGGACAGCGCCGATGCTAGCCTTCCACCAGGGTGGAGGAACGGTCGATGATGCGCTTCGGGGCTCTCTCGCTAACTCTTCTATCGCTCGCGCTGGCAGATGCGGCGGCAGCCCAGCAGATCTATCGCCACGAGCCGGCCAAAGGGCTGATCCGAGCCGGTCAAAAGATACTGGTCGATGACGGCAGATGCCCGCGAGGACAGATCCTCGAGGTGACCGGCGGCACAAATCCGAGCCTCAGGGCCCGGCAAGGCCAATCGACGGAGCGTGAACGTCGTTGCATTCCGCGCGGTTGAGCGGCGACAGTTTCGACCAGATGCCGCGCCACACGCTTCCGCGCGGCGCCCCAGACCCGCCCCAGATTCACCAAGTGCCAGCCTTCATGCCGGCGTCATATCCGCCGACCTAAGTTCGCCGGCATTTCCGCAAGACCGGGTCAGGCCATGACAAAGAGCTTCCTTCTCTCGACCACGCTCCTTGCCGCGCTGTCCTTCCAGGCACCGGTCGCGCTTGCGCAGGCGGCTCCGACGCTGTCCGGCCAGAAGCCGCTGGTCATTGCCCATCGCGGCGCCAGCGGCTACCTGCCCGAGCATACGATCGAGGGCTACAAGCTCGCGATCGAGCAAGGCGCCGACTTCATCGAGCCCGACCTCGTCTCGACCAGGGACGGCGTGCTCGTCGTCCGCCACGAGCCGATGCTATCAGGCACGACCGATGTCGCGGATCGCCCGGAATTCGCCAATCGCAAGACCACCCGCAAGGTCGACGGCGTCGACACCACGGACTGGTTCGCCAATGACTTCACCGCCGCCGAGATCAAGACGCTGAAGGCGAAGCAGGCCTTCGCCGATCGCGACCCTTCCCATAACGGCAAGTACCAGATCCCGACCTTCCAGGAGGTGATCGACCTCGCCAAGGCCGAAAGCGCCCGCACCGGCCGCACCATCGGCATCTATCCCGAGACCAAGCATCCGACCTATCACGCCGCGCTCGGCCTCGCCTTCGAGGACAAGCTTTTGGACATGCTCAAGGCCGCCGGCTGGACCGACAAGACCGCGCCGGTCTTCATCCAGAGCTTCGAGACCGCGAACCTGAAATACCTGCGCCCGAAGACGCAATTGCGCCTCGTCCAGCTCGTCGATGGCGACGGCGTCGACAAGGACGGCAAGGTCACGCTCGCCGCGCCCTTCGACCGGCCCTATGATTTCGCCGTGCTGGGCGACAAGCGGACCTTCCAGGACATGCTCTCGGCCGAGGGCCTCAAGGAGATCGCGACCTATGCCGACGGCGTCGGCCCCTGGAAGCCCTATCTGATCGGCGCCAAGCAGACGATCGGTGCGGACGGCAAGCCGCAGGACCTCAATGGCGACGGCGCGATCGACGAGCGCGACCGCACGCTGATCGCCCCGACCAATGTGGTGAAGGACGCCCATGCCGCCGGCCTGCTGGTCCATAGCTGGACCTTCCGCAGCGAGCCGAAGCGGCTGACCTCCGATTTCAAGAGCGATGCGGGCGCCGAGTACAAGGCGTTCTTCGCGCTCGGCCTCGACGGACTGTTCTCGGATTTCCCCGATCAGGCCGTGAAGGCGCGCGACGGCAAGTAAGCCCGATCTTGGCAGAAGGCCCGCGACGCCAGGCGTCGCGGGCCTTCTCATGGGGAGATGTCGCGCCTTCCGGCACGGCTGAACTCAATCGCAGACGCGGGTCGTCCGACGCACGACGCCGCGCGGTGTCTCGCGCTCGGTCGTCACGGTGCGGCAGTCGCGGCGCGAATTCGCACGGCGCCATTCACGCTCGCGATGACGGTCGTACCGGTCGCGCCGCTCCTCGCGGATTTCGCGATCGATGGCCCGCTCGCGCGGCGAGCGCGTATCGACGCTGACGCCGCCGGGGCCGACATTGATCGACTGGGCATAGGCTCCGCCACTCATCAGAAGCGCGACAAGCAGGGCAGGAACAAGACGTTTCATGACGTATCCTCCGTTCCCGTCACCAACCGGTTACGCAAGGATTCGTTCCGACATCCCCTGAAACGCAAAACGCGCCGGCAGAGCCGGCGCGCTTGCGGTTTTCGATGGGAATACCCGCTCTCAGTGCAGGATCTGCGAGAGGAAGAGCTTGGTGCGCTCGTGCTGCGGGTTCTTGAAGAACTCGTTGGGGGTGTTCATCTCGACGATCTGGCCGGCATCCATGAAGATGACGCGGTCGGCGACCTGGCGGGCGAAGCCCATCTCGTGGGTGACGCAGAGCATGGTCATGCCCTCGTCGGCCAGCGAGACCATGGTGTCGAGCACCTCCTTGACCATCTCGGGATCGAGCGCCGAGGTCGGCTCGTCGAACAGCATGATCTTCGGGCTCATGCAGAGCGAGCGGGCGATCGCCACGCGCTGCTGCTGGCCGCCCGAGAGCTGGCCCGGATATTTATGGGCCTGCTCGGGAATCTTGACGCGCTTGAGATAGTGCATGCCGATCTCCTCGGCATCCTTCTTGGGCATCTTGCGCACCCAGATCGGCGCCAGCGTCAGGTTCTCGAGGATCGTCAGATGCGGGAACAGGTTGAAGTGCTGGAAGACCATGCCGACGTCGCGGCGGATCTCGTCGATCTTCTTGAGATCGTTGGTGAGCTCCGTGCCATCGACGATGATCTGGCCCTTCTGATGCTCCTCCAGCCGGTTGATGCAGCGGATCATCGTCGACTTGCCCGAGCCGGACGGGCCGCAGATGACCAGCTTCTCGCCGCGGCTGACCTTCAGGTTGATGTCGCGCAGCACATGGAACTCGCCGTACCACTTGTTGACGCCGATCATCTCGACCGCCGTCGCCGTGTTCAGCGAGGTCTGCTTCAGGGCCGCGGGGCGGGAGTCGGTCGTCTTGGTTTCTGCCATTGCCATGGTTGTCGTCCCTCTCAACGTTTTTGGCCGGCGGCGAGGCGCTTCTCGACCGCGATCGAGTAGCGCGACATTCCCCAGCAGCACAGGAAATAGAAGATGGCGGCGAAGGCGTAGCCTGTCGACCGTGTCGTCGGCGTCGCCCAGGTCGGATCGATCAGCGTCGCCTCGATGGTGCGCAGGAAGTCGAAGATGCCGACGATGGTGACCAGCGTCGTGTCCTTGAACAGCCCGATGAAGGTGTTGACGATGCCGGGAATGACGATCCGCAACGCCTGCGGCAGGATGATCAGGCGCATCATCTGCCAGTAGCCGAGGCCGAGCGACATCGCGCCCTCGTACTGGCCCTTCGGCATCGCCTGCAGGCCGCCGCGCACCACCTCCGCCATATAGGCGGCGGCGAAGAGCGCGACGCCGATCAGCGGCCGCAGCAAACGGTCCGGCGAATATTCCTGCGGCACGAAGAGCGGCAGCATGGTGTTCGCCATGAACAGCACCGTGATCAGCGGCACGCCGCGCACGAACTCGATGAAGATCACCGAGAGCAGCTGGATCGCCGGCAGCTTGGAGCGGCGGCCGAGCGCCAGCAGCACGCCGAGCGGCAGCGAGAAGACGATGCCCACCGCCGAGATCAGGAAGGTCACGGTCATGCCGCCCCAGAGGCCGGTATCGACGCGCGGCAGCCCGATCCTGTCGGCGAGCACCGCCAGGAGCCCGAAGACGACGAGCGAGATCAGGATCAGGCGCTTGGGCCGGTAGAAGCGCTGCCAGGCCGGCATGGCCTCCTCGACCGCGAGCTGGCCCTCGCCGATCCAGAACTTCATCAGTCCCGGCGCGAAGGAGAGCACCAGATAGAGCACCGCCAGCGCGAAGGTGACGAGGATCAGGAAGCGCAGGAAGCTCTCCGCGCGCTCGCCGCCAAGCAGCAGGATGAAGGCGCTCGCCGGCATGATGACGAAGAAGAAGAAGAAGCCGACCTTCTTCAGCGGCATTTTGTTCCAGAGCAGCCAGACCACGCCGAGCGCGAACATCGCGAAGACGATGTTGACCCGCCAGCGCTCCGCCACCGGATAGGAGCCGTAGATGAAGTACTGGGTGCGGTCCGCGATATAGGCCCAGCAGGCGCCGACCGGGCGCCCGACCTTGTCGGCGAGGCAGGCATCGCGGTTCGTGCCGGTCCAGACCGCATCGAGGAAGTAGAAGCGGATCATCCCCGGAACCGTGTCGATCACCAGCCAGACGCAGAGCAGCGTCAGGATGATATTGAGCGGGCTCGAGAACAGGTTCGTCCTGATCCAGGCCAGCGGGCCGGCGACGGAGAGCGGTGCCGGCTCCTGCTCGAGGGTTTCCCTGCGGACGAAGGCGTAGGGCGCGTTTTCGGTTGTTGCGTCGGTCATCGCGCGGCCCTCACCGTTCCACCAGCGCCATGCGCTTGTTGTAGATGTTCATGAACAGCGATGTCACCAGCGAGATCGTCAGATAGACCGCCATCGTGATCGCCACGACCTCGACCGCCTGGCCGGTCTGGTTCAGCACCGTGCCGGTGAAGACCTGAACGAGATCGGGATAGCCGATCGCGACCGCCAGCGACGAGTTCTTGGTCAGGTTGAGGTAGTTGGAGGTCAGCGGCGGGATGATGACGCGCATCGCCTGCGGAATGACGACAAGCTTCAGCGTCGGCCCGTTGCGCAGGCCCAGAGCATGGGCGGCCTCGGTCTGCCCTTTCGACACCGCGAGGATGCCGGCGCGCACGACCTCGGCGATAAAGCCGGCCGTATAGGTCGTCAGGCCGATCAGCAGCGCGACGAATTCCGGGAAGATCTGGACACCCCCGCGCAGATTGAAGCCGGCGAGTTCGGGATAGACGAAGGTGACCGGCCGGCCCAGGACGAAATAGATCAGCGCCGGCACGACCACGATCAGGGCGAGCGCGACCCAGCCGATCGGATATTGCCTGCCGGTCGCGGCCTGCTGCTTGTGCGCCCAGGAGCGGAAGATGAAGGTGGCGACGAGACCGATCAGGAACGCCCATATGATCAGGCTGCCGCCGGGACCCAGGTGCGGATCGGGAAGGTAAAGGCCGCGGTTGTTGAGCAGCGCTCCGGCCGGCAGCGCGATCGACTGGCGCGGGTTCGGCAGCGGCTTCAGCACCGCGTTGTACCAGAAGAACAGCTGGAGCAGCAGCGGGATGTTGCGGATGACCTCGACATAGATCATCGCCAGCTTGGAGATGACCCAGTTGTTCGACAGCCGGGCGACACCGACGAAGAAGCCGAGGAAGGTCGCAAAGATGATGCCGAGCCCGGCGACCAGCAGCGTGTTCAACAGGCCGACGATGAAGGCGTCGCCATAGGTCGAGCCGCCCGCGGCCGAGAACGGGATCAGCTTCTGGTTGATGTCGAAGCCGGCGGCGTTGTGCCAGAAGCCGAAGCCGGAGGCGATCTTCTGCGCGCGCAGGTTCTCGATCGCGTTCGAAGCCGCCGACCAGATCAGGAAGACGACGATCGCCACCAGAGCGGCCTGATAGACATAGCCCCGGACCTTCGGGTCGTAGAATAACGACGCCTTGCCGGGTGATACCTGTTCGCTCGGAATGCTCGACACCTGTCACGCCCTTTTTGTTTCGCTTGTCGTGGCCGGCGATCCTGCAGCGGTGCGGTTGCGCTGCGGTCGTCTTGTTGTCCGTGCCACTCTTCTGGTTTTGCGAACGGCGCCCGGCCGGCAGGCCGCGCGCCCTTCCCTTACGTCCCGGCCCGGCGCAGCGCGTTGCGCTGCGACAGGTATCCGGCACCGGCGGCCGCCGGCGCGATGATGTTCCTCATGCGGTTCCCCTGTTCGGAGCGGGTTCGTCCCGCCCTCGGCCAGCCAGCAAGCTTCGCGCCAACCGGCGCGACACCTGCCTCGATTCCTTCGTCTCGCACAGGGCTGCCTCGCCCTGTCCCGTCATCTTTCGAACCGGCCGCCCGCCGGTCGTCTTCAGCGGATCGGCGGAGCGTATTGCAGGCCCCCCTTGGTCCACAGCGCATTCTGGCCACGTTCGATCTTCAGAGGCGAGTCCCGACCGAGATTTCTCTCAAAAGATTCACCATAATTGCCGACATGGCGAACGATGCGATAGGCCCAGTCGCGATCCAGGCCGAGTGCCTCGCCGAAATGACCCTCCAGGCCGAGCAGCCGGCGGACGTCAGGCCGCTCCGAGGCCCGTATGGAATCGACATTGCCCTGGCCCACGCCCAGCTCTTCGGCATCGACCATGGCGAAGAGCGTCCACTTCACCAGGTCGAACCATTGGTCGTCGCCATGGCGGACGGCGGGGCCGAGCGGCTCCTTCGAGATCGTTTCGGGCAGGATGACGTGCTCCTGCGGCGCTGCCAGCTTCATCCGCTGGATCGCGAGCCCGGCCCGGTCATAGGCATAGGCGTCGCAGCGGCCGCTGGCATAGGCGTCGACGGTCTCCTCGCTGCCTTTGAAGGTGACGATCTCGTATTTCAGACCGTGGCTGCGAAAGAAGTCGGCAACGTTGAGCTCGGTCGTCGTGCCCTGCTCGATGCAGACGGACGAGCCCGCAAGCTGCACGGCAGAAGTCAGACCGAGCCTGGCACGAACCATGAAGCCTTCGCCGCCATAGAAATTGATGCCGGTGAAGTTGAGACCGAGTGCGGTATCGCGCGCCATCGACCAGGTCGAGGTGCGTGACAGGAGATCGACCTCGCCCGTCTGGAGCGCGGTGAAGCGGTCCTTCGACAGGAGGGGAATGAATTTCACCTTCTCGGGATCGTCGAAGATCGCGGCCGCGACGGCCCGGCAGAGATCGACATCGAAACCGGTCCAGCGCCCCTGCCTGTCGGGAATGGAAAACCCCGCCAGCGAGGGAGCCACGCCGCAGATGACGGCGCCGCGATGCCTGACCTGCTCCAGCAGGCCGCCTGCGGGCGCCGCTCGTCCACTGTCGGGCGCGAGGGCGGCCATGGCGGCCAATACCAGCGCAAGGATGGTCGGCATCCCGGCCTTTCCCATGGCGGAATCAGACCCGGGTGACAGCGGCGGCGACACTACCCGGCAATCGACATTCAGATGATCGCGGCCGATCAACGAGGACCGCTTCGGTGAGCCCATGCGAGAACGGGGCGCCGGTCAGACAACCGGCGCCCCGCATGCCTCTCAGCGAACCGGCGGGGCGTATTGCAGGCCGCCCTTGGTCCAGAGACCGTTCTGACCGCGGGCGATCTTGAGCAGCGAGCCCTGGCCCACGTTGCGCTCGAAGGATTCGCCGTAGTTGCCGACATGCTTGACGATGCGGACGACCCAGTCCGGCGTCAGGCCGATCTGCTCGCCGAACTTGCCCTCGGTGCCGAGCAGACGCTTGATCTCGGGGTTCTCGGACTTCAGCTGCTGGTCGACATTCGCCTGGGTGACGCCGAGCTCCTCGGCGTTCAGCATGGCGAAATGGGTCCACTTCACCAGGTTGAACCACTGCGGGTCGTTGTTGCGGACGGAGGGGCCGAGCGGCTCCTTCGAGATGATCTCGGGCAGAACGAGATGCTCGTCGGGGTTCGTCAGCTTCAGGCGTTCGGCATAGAGGCCCGAGGCGTCCGTGGTGAAGGCGTCGCAGCGACCGGCATCGTAAGCCTTGACCGTCTCGTCCGAGGTCGCGAAGGCGACGACTTCGTACTTGAGGTTGTTGGCGCGGAAATAGTCGGCGAGGTTGAGCTCGGTCGTGGTGCCCTGCTGGGTGCAGACCGACGCGCCCGAAAGCTGCAGCGCCGAATTCACGCCGAGCTTCTTGCGGACCAGGAAGCCCTGGCCGTCATAATAGTTCACGCCGGTGAAGAGCAGGCCGAGCGAGGCGTCGCGCGTCATCGTCCAGGTCGAGTTGCGGACGAGCACGTCGACTTCGCCCGACTGGAGCGCGGTGAAGCGGTCCTTGGCCGAGAGCGGGATGAACTTCACCTTGCTGGGATCGTTGAAGATCGTCGCGGCGATGGCACGGCAAAGATCGACGTCGAGCCCCTTCCAGTTGCCCTGCGCATCCGGCACGCCGAAGCCGGCGAGGCCGGTGTTCGAGCCGCAGTTGAGAATGCCGCGCTGCTTGACCTGCGCCAGCGTGGCCTGGGCCGAAGCCCCCGTCGCGGACATCGCCAGGCCGATGCCTGCTGCAAGGGCGGCTGCTACAAACTTCTTCATCGGTACTCTCCCGTTGGAACCCCTGTCCGGCTGATGCCGGAAGATTTGTCTGGTCCCGCCGCCGGCGGCTTTTTCGCCGCTCGGTTCATCCCGCTTTCGCGCGGCGTCCCCATATCATCGCGTCGATTGCCAGAGCGACTCATGAGCGTCAAGCAACCGCCATACGCATGAGCCGCCCCTTGTTCGCTGCATATATCACATGCGAGTTTGTGGGGAGTGGTCAAGCCCGGCCACAATTTTTCCGTTTTTTGGCCGTGCCTTTCCATGAAAAAGCTGACTTCGCCTGAATTTGCGCGCCTCGGCGAGCGCACGCGCCTCGTCCTGGCAGGCCGCGACCCCGCCGACAGCTACGGGTTTGTCAATCCGCCTATCGTACGAGGCTCGACGGTGGTCTATCCGAACACCGAGGACTTCCTGGTGCGCAAGGCGCGCTACACCTACGGCACGGACGGCAACCCGACGATCGACGCGCTGATCGCCGCCGCCAACACGATCGAGGGCGGCGCGGGCGTCGTCGTGACGCCATCGGGCCTGATGGCCTGCACACTTGCCTTTCTCGCCATGCTCTCGGCCGGCGATCACGTTCTGGTGACGGACAGCGTCTACCGGCCGACGCGGATCTTCTGCGATACCTTCCTGAAGCGGATGGGCGTCGAGACGACCTATTACGACCCGCTGGTCGGCGCCGACATCGCCAAGCTGTTCAAGCCGAACACCAGGGCGATCTGGACCGAGGCTCCGGGCTCGCAGACCTTCGAGATGCAGGATATCCCGGCCATCGTGGCGGCTGCGCGTGAGCGCGACATTCTCGTCGCGATGGACAACACCTGGGCTACGCCGCTGTTCTTCGATGCCCATGGCTTCGGCGTCGACCTCTCCGTGCAGGCTGGTACCAAATATTACGCCGCCCATTCCGACGTGCTGATCGGCACCGTCTCGGCCCGCACGCCGGAGCTGTTCAAGGCGTTGCGCGCAACCTGGGGCCAGCTCGGCCTGATCATCGCCCCGGAAGACGCCTTCCTGACGCTGCGTGGCATGCGCACGATGGCCATCCGCCTGAAGGAGCAGATGCCGGCCGGCATCGCCATGGCGGAATGGCTGCGCGCGCGGCCCGAGGTCGCTCAGGTCCTGCACCCTGCCCTGCCGGGCGCGCCCGGGCACGAGATCTGGAAGCGCGATTTCACCGGCGCCTCCTCGCTCTTCACCTTCGAATTGAAACCGGTCTCGATGAAAGCCGTCGGCGCGATGCTGGACGGGCTGACATTGTTCGGGATCGGCGCGTCCTGGGGCGGCTATGAGAGCCTCGTCCTGCCCTTCGACTGCAAGAGCTATCGCACTGCGACCGGGCCCGGCTTCAAGGGCCCGACGATCCGCATCCATATCGGGCTGGAGGACATCGAGGATCTCAAGGCCGATCTCGATGCCGGCTTCGCGCGGTTGCGGGCGGTCGGCTGAGCGTGGGCCACCCGGCCGTCATTCCCGGGCGAAGCGCAGCTTCGACCCGAGAACCTCAGGACGAGAAGGCGCCGGAACCTTCGGCGTCATTGCGAGCGCAGCGAAGCAATCCAGGGGCGGCAGCGCTCGACGTCCCCTGGATTGCTTCGCCGCTTCGCTTCTCGCAATGACGGCTGGAGCCCTTTCCGGCGATAGATGTTCGGGTCAAGCCCGAGCATGACGCCCAGTGAGGAGCGCTTAGAGCCTGCCGATCTCGAAATCGCGGCCGAGCAGCTTCGCGAGCTGCTTGAGCCGCCCCTCGACACGCTCGCTCGCCAGCGCCGACAGATCGTCGGGAAACCGCAACAGCAGGCGATTGTCGACGCAAGCCGCCGGAATGCGCGGCAGGATGCCCGCCATGCCGGCCGAAAGCAGATAGGCGACGCGGAAGATCGCCGCGATCAGCAGCGCTCGCGCGAGAATGGCCGGCGGCAACAGCGTCTTCAGTCCCGCCGCCCCCGGCGAGCTCGCCTTCATCCCGGCATAGCGGTGGAAGATCGCCAGCGCCAGGAAAGCCCGCCCGACATGGTCGATGCCGGTGAAATAGGCATGGGCGATGACGTTCATGCTCTGCTCGCCGCGATAGTCAGGATGGGCGCGCCAGCCGATATCGGAGAGCAGGCAGACGGTCTCGATCATCCGGCCGGATGGCTCGTCCTGCGGCAGGCCGGCCGTTTCGAGGATGCCGCGGGTCCAATTGATCAGCTCGGCCGCATGGCGCGGATCGCGTGCGCGCAGCAGGTTGTAGTCACGCGCCGCCTGCAAGAGCGGATCGGCATTCTGCTCCTCCGGCGAGAGCTGCTCGTGCAGCAGGCCTTCGCGCACGCCCTGCGCCGAGATGATGATGCCCCGCGGCTTGCCGCGCTTGATCAGCTCATCGAGCACCAGCGCGCCATAGGCCAGCAGCGGACGGCGGGCCGACGAAACCGAATCGATCGCATCGAGCACCGAGGCATCGGCCCGCTCGACCAGCTTGACGAAATCGGCGACGTCGCGCGTCGGCACGGCATAGCCGTGCATCACGTTGAGCGGATAGGCCATGCGGTGCTGATGAAGAGTGGCAAGCGCGCGCCAGGTCCCACCGACGGCATAGAAGTCCCGCCCCTTCATCGCAGCGAGCTGCGGCAGCTTGTCGAGTTCGTCCTTGACGATTTTCTCGGCAGCCCTCAGCGAGCCCTTCGAGCGGTCGAGCAAGGCAAGACCGCCGAGCGGCACGCTGGCGCCCTGCCCCACCGAACCGCCTTTGACCGAGATCAGCTCCAGGCTGCCGCCGCCGAGGTCGCCGACGACACCGTCCGGCACATCGAAGCCCGAGATCACGCCGAGGCCGGAGAGCACGGCTTCGCGCCCGCCCGAGATCAGTTCGATCGGCTGGCCGATCGCCTCCTCGGCACGCGCGATGAACTCGGGCCCGTTGCTGGCATAGCGCGCCGCCGCCGTCGCGATAACGCGGAGTTCCCCGACATGCATGGCTTCGCAGAGGATGCGGAAGCGGACCAGCGCGTTGATCGCCTTGGCGATGGCATCGTCGGCGAGGCGTCCGGTCGTGGCGACCTGGCGACCGAGACCCGCCATCTCCTTCTCGTTGAAGACCTGGGCGGGCGCGCGCGCCAGCATCTCGTAGACGACAAGACGGACCGAGTTCGAGCCGATATCGACGATGGCAATGGTATGGGAGAGCGCGAGCCGCCCCGGCGCGTGCCTGGGCTCAGGCCTTGCGTCCCCCTCGGCGTGCGAGGGAGCGGGGACTTGAATTGGAGAGCGATTTTCCACGTCCGGACAGACTCGGGTTCGTCATGAAGTACTTATGCGCATTGAACGGCTCTTCGTTCGGCGCGGGGACAATGCGGCGCGAGCCGCCATCGGGCAATATCGTCCAGCTCTGCTCGTTGTCGAGCAGGTTGGCCAACATGATCTGATCCAGCAACTGCTGATGCACCGTCGGATTCAGGATCGGGGTCAGCGCCTCGACGCGGCGATCGAGATTGCGCGGCATCAGATCGGCCGAGGAGATGTAGATCTTGGCCTTGGGTCCGGGCATGCCGTGGCCGGCACCGAAAGCGTAGATGCGCGTATGCTCGAGGAAGCGGCCGATGATCGACTTGACGCGGATATTCTCGGACAAGCCGGGCACGCCCGGCCGCAGGCAGCAGATGCCGCGCACGACGAAGTCGATCTCGACGCCGGCCTGGCTCGCGTCATAGAGCGCGTCGATGATCTCCGGGTCGACCAGCGAATTGCACTTGCCCCAGATCGCGCCCTTGCGGCCGGCCTTCACATGGGCGACCTCCTCGGCGATGTCGGCGAGCAGACGCTGCTTCAGGCCAGTCGGCGAGACGGCCATCCGTTCCAGCCCGGCCGGCTCGGCATAGCCGGTGATGAAGTTGAAGACGCGGGCGACGTCCTGCGCGATCACCGGATCGGCAGTGAAGAAGGAGACATCGGTATAGATGCGCGCCGTGATCGGGTGGTAGTTGCCGGTCGCGATATGGCAGTAGCTGACGAGCTGACCGGCCTCGCGGCGCACCACCAGCGAGAGCTTGGCGTGGGTCTTGAGCTCGATGAAGCCATAGACGACCTGGACGCCGGCGCGCTCCATCTCCTTGGCCCAGCGGATATTGGCTTCCTCGTCGAAGCGAGCCTTGAGCTCGACCAGCGCCGTCACCGACTTGCCGGCCTCGGCCGCTTCCGTCAGCGCCTTGACGATCGGCGAGTTCGATGAGGTGCGGTAGAGCGTCTGCTTGATCGCGACGACATTGGGATCGCGCGCCGCCTGCTGCAGGAACTGCACGACGACATCGAAGCTCTCATAGGGATGGTGGACGAGCAGGTCCTTCTGGCGGATCGCAGCGAAGCAATCGCCGCCATGCTCGCGGATACGCTCAGGGAAACGGGCATTGTACGGTTTGAACTTCAGGTCCGGCCGGTCGACGCCGACGAGCTGCGAGAGCTCGGTCAGGCCGATCAGGCCGTTGACCTCGACGACCTCGTCGCTGTCGACCTTGAGCTCGCGCACGATCAAACGGCGCAGATGGTCCGGCATGCCGGTCGAGAGCTCGAGCCGGATCACCACGCCGAGGCGGCGCTGCTTCAGCATGGTTTCGAAGACGCGGACGAGGTCCTCTGCCTCCTCCTCGATGTCGAGATCGGAATCGCGGATGATGCGGAAGGAACCCGCCCCCTTCACCTCGTAGCCGGGGAAGAGCTTGCTGATGAACAGCGAGACCGCGTCGTCGAGCGCGATGAAGCGATGCAAACCCTCGCGCGCCAGATCCGGCAATTCGATGAAGCGGTCGATCTTGGTGGGCACGCGGATCAACGCGTCGAGCTGACGGCCATCATTCTTGCGCTCCAGCGCCAGCGCGATGGTGAAGCCCAGATTGGGAATGAAGGGGAAGGGATGCGCCGGGTCGATCGCCAGCGGCGTCAGCACCGGGAAGATGTAATTGAGGAAGTAGTCCTCCAGCCAGATTCGGTCCTGCGCGCCGATATCGCCGGGCTGGAGCAGGTGAATGCGGTTCTCGTGCAGCTCATGACGCAATTCGGCCCAGCGCGCCTGCTGGTCGGCGGTCAGTGCCGCGACGGCCTCGCCGATGGCGACGAGCTGGCCGGCCGGCGTCAGGCCGTCCTGGCTGCGCGTGGTCACGCCGGCCTTGAGCTGCTCGCGCAGGCCGGAGACGCGGACCATGAAGAATTCGTCGAGATTGTTCGCGGAGATCGAGAGGAAGCGCAGCTGCTCCAGCAGCGGGTGGCTGCGGTTCGAGGCTTCCTCCATGACGCGGCGGTTGAACTGGAGCCAGGAGAGCTCGCGGTTCATGAAACGCTCCGGCTGCTGGCGCAGGGGCGCCGCATCAGCCTCGCTGGAGAGCTTCTCCGACTCGTCGATCACCGTGTCGAGGGTCATGCGCTTCACTCGCGTCCTGGTCGTCTTGCCGCTCATGCCGCCGTTGAAGCCATTCTAGTGCGACGGTTCGATGACAAGCGACATGATTTGAAGCATGCGGCCTGCGCAGAGATAGCCGGATTCAACCCGGCTCCTCCGGGAACAGTTCCGCCAGCGCCTCCTGCACCAGCGGGCGCGTCACCCGGCGTCCGCGTTCCAGCGCGAGCCGGTCGAGCCGATCGACGACCTGCCGCGCGGCGGCGAAGGAACGTTCCATCCGCATGGCCAAGCTGTCGATCACGGCGATATCGACCACGAGCTGGCGGTCGATGAACAGCTTGACCAGCAGTGCCCGCAGCAGCCCGTCATCCGGCGGTTCGATCGTCGCGGCAGGCGCCAGCCGGAGTCGCGACAGCAGATCCGGCACACTAACGCCCCAGAGATCGGGCGCGCTTCGCGCCGTCAGCAGCAGCGAGCCGCCACGCGCCTTGATTGCGTTCATCAGGTGAAACAGGGCTCGCTCGTCGAGGTGGCCAGCATCGCAATCCTCGATCACCAGCGCCCCGCCGGACACGAGGTGGGGCACCTCCGCCTCGTTCAGCTCCGCTGCCGAAATCGTCCAGGCATGGGCGGCGCGGGCCCAGATCGCGGCAAGATGGGTCTTGCCGGCCCCTTCCGGTCCGGTCAGGCGCAGCCAGGCCTCCGGCCAGGCGGGCCAGCTCTCGATCAGGCTGTAAGCCGCCTCGTTGGAAGAGCCGACGAGAAAATCCTCGACGCCATGGCGGCTGTCGACCGGCAGGTCGAAGGCGAGCTGGCGCGGGCGTTGCGGAATGTCGGACATGGCGGCTCAGGCGTCGGCGTCGACGCGTGCCTTTGCCGCCGCAGCGCGGGTGGCATCGCCGCCGTGATAGAGATTGCTGGCGAGATATTGCCTCAGCGCAAAGCGGCAGAGCACGCCGATGACAGCCGCGAGCGGCACGGCAAGCAGCAAGCCCACGAAGCCGAACAGCGAGCCGAAGGCAAGCAGCGCGAACATCAGCCAGACCGGGTGCACGCCGATGGAATCGCCGACGAATTTCGGCTGGAAGATATTTCCCTCGAGGAATTGCCCGGCCAGGAAGACGCCGAGCGTCGCCAGCGGCCAGGTCCAGTCCGGCCAGAACTGCACCGTCGCGACGCCGACCGAGAGCACGAGTCCGGTCAGCGAGCCGACATAGGGGATGAAGGAGAGGAAGCCCGAAATGATGCCGATCAGCGCACCGAAATTCACGCCGATGACGCTGAGGCCGATCGCATAGAAGCCACCAAGCAGGACGCAGACCAGCGCCTGCCCGCGCAGGAAGCCGGCGATCGCCATGTCCATCTCGTGCAGCAGGCTGCGGATGGTGTCGCGATGGTCGAGCGGCAGCCAGCTATCGACGGTCGCGACCATGCGGTCCCAGTCGACCAGCAAGTAGAAGGCGATGACCGGCGTCAGCACCAGGAGCGAGAACACCCCGACGATGGCGGTGCCGCCGCTCCAGAGCGATTGCAGCAGGCCACCGACCCATTTCATGCCGTCGCCGACGAGGTTGCCGAGCGAATTCTGCGCTTCCTTGGTCAAGTCGGCGCCGCCGAAGCGCTCCAGCCAGGGCGCCCCCTTCTCCAGCACCAGCGCCTGCAGCTTGGCGGCGTCGCCCGGCAGGCGGGCAACGAGCCCGGCAAGCTGCTGGCCGAGCAGCGGCGCCAGCAGCACCAGCCCCAGCACGAAGATGAGCAGGAAGACGACGAGGATGACGATCGTCGCCGCCAGCCGGTTCATGCCCATGCGCTCCAGCCTGTCGGCGAGCGGGTCGAGCAGATAGGCCAGCGCCAGTGCCGCGATGAAGGGCAGCATCACGTCCCGCAGCATCACCAGAACCAGGATGAATACGAGAAGGGAGCCGACCCAGAAGCCGATCTGGCGTTGCAACGTCATCGATCAGCCTCTCTCGCGTCTCACGGCCGGCGGGACAAGACAAATGTGCATCGAGGCCCGGGGTTCCAAGCCGCAATGGCGGATAAAGCCCCGTCAACCTGCCATGTGGCGCAGCCAGAAGGCGAGATAGGCCGTCATCGAGGCGACCGTCAACAGAGCGACGAGGAGTTCACAGACCAGAGCGGCAGCGCCGAGCTCGATCCCAAAGGCGCGCGAACCGAGCGCCAGCGCGGCGAAGCCGATCTGCGCGGCGGTGTTGAGCTTGCTGACGACGATCGGCGCGATCGTCAGGGGCTTGTCGAGCAGCCAGGACAGGATCACCGCCGCCACGATCATCAGGTCGCGTGCGACGACGAGCACGACGAGCCAGACCGGAATCGCGCCGACGATGGCGAGCGTGATGTAGATCGAGACGATCAGGGCCTTATCGGCTACGGGATCGAGCCAGGCGCCCAGCTCGCTCGCCATGCCGCAGCGCTTGGCGAGGAAGCCGTCGACAGCATCCGAGACGCCGGCGACGACGAAGAGGATGAAGGCCGTCTCCCAGTTCGCGCCGACGATCATGACGATGACCAGCGGCACCAGGAACAGGCGACCGATGGTGATCAGGTTGGGGATCGTCATGGCGATAGTTTCGCGCGAACCGCGGAAAAGACCAATGCTCTCCGGACAGAGACCCTGCGTCCAGTCGGAATGACGTCGCCTCGCCTGTGAGAAATCGACAAAGCCGGCGCAGATGCCTTGCCAGCGCGGGCGCGCTTGCCTATCGCTCGCGCGAGCAGAAGGAAGGCGAAACGCAATGAGCAAGCCCGGCGCAAACGGACTGACCTATGCGCAGGCAGGCGTCGATATCGACGCCGGCAACGCCATGGTCGACGAGATCAAGCCTCTGGTGCGCGCGACGCGCCGGCCGGGCGCCGATGCGGAGATCGGCGGCTTCGGCGGATTGTTCGACCTCAAGGCCGCCGGCTTCAGCGATCCGATCCTGGTCGCGGCCAATGACGGCGTCGGCACCAAGGTCAAGATCGCCATCGAAAGCGGGCTGCACGCAACGATCGGCATCGACCTCGTCGCGATGTGCGTGAACGACCTGATCGTGCAGGGCGCCGAGCCCCTGCTCTTCCTCGACTATTACGCCACCGGCAAGCTCGACCCGAAGGTCGGCGTCGAGATCGTCCGCGGCATCGCCGATGGCTGCCGCCAGGCCGGCTGCGCATTGATCGGCGGCGAGACCGCCGAGATGCCCGGCATGTATGCCGAGAAGGATTACGACCTCGCGGGCTTCGCCGTCGGCGCCGCCGAACGCGGCACGCTTTTACCGCGCGAGGACCTGAAGCCCCGCGACGTGGTCTTCGGCCTGCCCTCCTCCGGCGTGCATTCCAACGGCTATTCGCTGGTTCGCCGCATCGTCGAGGTCAGCGGCCTCGGCTGGGAGGCGCCCGCCCCCTTCGCGCCCGGCAAGAGCCTGGCCGAAGCACTGCTGGAGCCGACCCGGATCTATGTGAAGCCGCTGCTGCAGGCGCTGAAGGCGACGGACGGCATCAAGGCGCTGGCGCATATCACCGGCGGCGGCTTCCCCGACAATATTCCGCGCGTCCTCCCGGAGGGGCTCGGCGTCGCGCTCGATCTCACCGCCATCCCGGTCCCGGCCGTGTTTGGCTGGCTTGCCCAGGTCGGCGGCGTCGCCGAGCGCGAGATGCTGCGCACCTTCAACTGCGGCATCGGCATGATCGTCGCGGCTGATGCCGGCAAGGCGGATGAGGTTCTCGCCGCGCTGAAGGCCGCAGGCGAAGCGCCGGTGAAGCTCGGCGAGATCGTGCCTGTCGCCAGCGGCGAGGAGCAGGTCAGCTATCGCGGCAAGCTCTCGCTGTGAGCGCCATCCCTCCCCGCAAGCGCGTCGGGGTGCTGATCTCCGGGCGCGGCTCGAACATGGTCTCGCTGGCGCAAGCGGCGCAGGCGCCGGGCTATCCGGCGGAAATCGCGCTGGTCATCTCGAACATTCCCGATGTCGCCGGGCTCGACCGGGCACGCGATTTCGGCATCGCCACGGCGACGGTCGATCATCGCCCCTTCGGCAAGGACCGCGAGGCCTTCGAGCGCGCGGTGGATGAAGCGCTGCGGGTGAACCAGATTGACCTGCTCGTGCTCGCCGGTTTCATGCGGATCCTGACGCCCTGGTTCGTGGCGCGCTGGGAAGGCCGGATGATCAACATCCACCCGTCGCTCCTGCCGCTGTTCAAGGGCACGCATACGCATCGCCAGGCGCTGGAAGCCGGCGTTGCCGAGCACGGCTGCTCGGTGCATTTCGTCGTGCCGGAACTCGATGCCGGGCCGGTGATCCTGCAGGCGAAGGTGCCGGTCCTGCCTGATGACGACGAGGAGACGCTGTCGCAGCGCGTCCTCGTCGAGGAGCACAAGCTCTATCCGGCGGCGCTGGCGGAGGTCGCGTCCGGCCGGGCCAAGCTTGAAGACGGCGTCGTGATCCGCGGCTGAGCCGCAGCATCGCCCTCGCGCTTGCAGCGCTCCCACTCCTCCTTCGCCCTCTCCTCCTCCTTCTGCCAGCGGCGGAAGAGATCGGCACGGCGCGCGGGATAGCGCTCCTCCAGCGCGGCGAGGCCGGTCATGCGGTCGGTGCGGAAATGGCGGAAGGCCTGCCGGAGCTCGCACCAGGCGATGACGACGCGCACGCGCTCGTAGAACGTCATGCCGATCGGCCAGATCATCCGCTGCGTCGCCTGGCCGCTCTCGTCGCTGTAGTGGATCGAGAGCTTGCGGCCGTTGCGGATGGCGGCACGCACGGCTGCGACATCGACCTGATCGGCCGGGACGTCGCCGGGATGGGAGGCCGCGAACAGCGCACCATCGAGCAGGATCGGCCGCAGATGCGGCGGCAGCACCGCCGCGACCTTGCTGACGACATCCTCGGCAGCCCGCGCGAGCACCGGGTCGGCCCGTTCGCTGAGCCAGCGCATGCCGACCAGCACGGCCTCGATCTCGTCGGGCGAGAGCATCAGAGGCGGCAGGTCGAAGCCTGCGTCGAGCACGTAGCCGATGCCGGCCTCGCCGCGCACGGGCACGCCCTGGCGCACCAAGGCGCCAATGTCGCGGTAGACCGTACGCACGGAGACGTCGAGCTCGGAAGCCAGCGTCTCGGCCGTCACCGGGCGCCTGCGGCGACGCAGGCTCTGGATCATGTCGAGCAATCGTTCAGCGCGCTGCACGGCGGCGTCTCCCCACTCGTCTCCCGATCCAGCACCCATGCCGTTCGACCGAGACGATCGAACGGGCAACGATGTGGACCTGCGGCAGAATGGCTCGACCGCGCTGACAGGTTCTGTCAGGAGCGTGTCAGCAGCAAGGCGGCCGTAGCGAGAAGGATGCCGCCGGCGAGCCGGCGCAGCCGTCAGTTCAGAACGGGCGCTTCAGCTTGCACTGGTCGATGAACTGCAGGCCCTTCTGGCGGGCCGTGTCGTTGAAATAGCCGGTGTCGCGGAAGGCCTGGATCTCGTCCTTGGTCATCGCGTTGACCGTGCCCTTGGCGTAGCAGCTGCAGGGGGTGTGGACGGCTTCGCGCGTGGTGCCCATCAATTGCGACTGCGTGATCAGGCAGGCGTCGAAGGCGCGCAGCTGGATCATGTAGGGGGTCAGGTTCTTCGCCGTCGGGTCGGGCGGCGGCAAGGTCGTCGAGCTGCTTGCGGCATAGGCCGAAACGCTCGCCAGAATCGACAGTCCACCGGCCAGAACGACCGCACCCATCCGCCGCATCTTCATGATTCCGCCTGCCCTTCGAGAACGGAGCCCATCGAAGACCACGATGCCGAGCCCCTGCCCCGGCATGGCCATAGTGCGAGCCCGAGGTCAAGAGGCGGATCATCGCCGGACTACCGATTCATGGGTGGCGCGCGCCAGAGCAGGCGTTCGCAGCACCGGCGGCACAATCCGCCCAGAGCCCGCAGGTTCCGGCCATTTGAGAGGACAGCCTGACCGATGCCGACACGGTCAATGCGGCCGTTTCCGGTCCTGCATCGCCTTTCCCGAGAACCGCATGCCCTTTTCGAGTCGAAGCTTCAGTCGGCCTCGGGCGCACTGTCCGCCAGCTCGAGGAACACGGCCGCACAGAGCAGCCAGAGGATCGCCAGTTCCATGATCGCCGCTGCTCCTGGAGCGCCTTTCGGCCGCCATTCCCGGCCTTGCGATCATTCTCCCCGTCATCGATTAACGGGCGGTATCCGGGCCTGCCCCGACCCGCACCGCGAGCCCTGCCCGTCGCCTCTAGGCGGCCACAGGCACCGCCAGTCCGAGCTCGACCAGAATGGAGCGCGGGCACAAGCAGCCGATCTGGCTGGGCGGCGGCCCCCAAGCGCCTTGCCACTCGAGGCCGCCCTGCTTCCACGCTTCGACGACCGCGCGCCACTGCCTCCGCTGTTCGGAGGATTTGCGCCGGCGGACCGAGCCGGAGTTCCTTTTTGCCATGTCAGCCTCACCGTCTAGCTGCGACGCAGCATAAATTGTGCATCGCAACAGAGATAAGAAGCCGTCGAGCGATGCGCCACCCTCGTTTCGGCAGGGCCAGTATGCACGCGGAGGCTTGGCAGCCGGAGGCGGAGTGCTGTTTGGCGCTTTCGAACGGCTCGACATGGCCTGTCGGCCAGCCGGCAGCTTGGTCCCGCCTCGCCGCCGGGACAGAGCGAAACCGTGCAGAAGCTGACGACGCGTGAAAGGACCCTAAGATCAACCACTTGAAAATGTTGAAGATAACGAAATGGGAACCTTAACCGTGCATTAAACCTCCTCCGCCAGATTGCGGGCATACCCTATCGGAGACGCCGTCGCGTCGGAGTTCTGGATCATGCGTTGCGTTGCGTATCTGGCAGGTCTTTCGACCTGCCTCGCCCTGTCGCTGCCTGGCTATGCCCAGGCCCAGTCGAGCGACTACTCGACCCTGACTTCCCCCCAGTCGGCGCAGAACTGGTACATCACGGTCGGCGCCGGCGTACGCTACCAGCCCGACTACACCGGCTCGGACGATTACGTTTTCCGGGCCCGCCCGATCATCTCGCTGGGCAAGGGCCTGAAGAGCACCTGGTGGAGCGCCGAGGACGACGCGATGCTCAGCATCGGTGTATTCTCCGGACAGGGCTGGCGCATCGGCTTCTCGGGCGACCTGCTCTGGAAGCGCTCGGCCAAGGTCAATCCGGCCCTCGTGGCAGTGCCTGCGACCAAGTTCGGCGCCGAGCTCGGCGGCTTCGCCGAGTTCTACCCGACCTCCTGGCTGCGCGGCCGTGTCGACCTGCGCCGCGGCGTCGTCGCGCATGACGGCGTCGTCGCCGATTTCAAGCTCGACGCCTTCTCGACCGTCGGACAATGGACGCTCGGCATCGGCCCGCGCATGCGGATCACCTCGGCCGACTACGTCCGGACCTATTTCGGCACTCGCGGCGCCCAGCCGGGCACGGGCGGCCTGCTGCAGCGCTACAACGCCGGCGTCCACACGGTCGGCGCCCTGGCGCAAGTGACCTATCACTGGTCCGACCAGCTCAAGACCACGGGCTATGTCGAATACAAGCGCCTTGTCGGCGACGCCACGCGCTCGCCGATCGTCAGGCCGTTCGGCTCACGCGATTCGCTCACCTTCGGCCTGTCGGCGAGCTATTCGTTCGACACGGGAACGAGCTACTCCTTCGGGCTCTGACGAGCCGCCGCGCCATGGCGGGGCTTCCCCTGCCATGGCGTCCCCAAACCGCAAAAGAAAAGGCGGGCCGGATACCGGCCCGCCTTTCTGCTTTTCAAGCTGCGGCTGGGATCAGCCGACGATCTCGTTGCCAGCGAAGAACTGGGCGATCTCGATCGCAGCCGTCTCCGGAGCGTCCGAGCCGTGCACGGTGTTCTCGCCGACCGAGAGGGCGAAGAGCTTGCGGACGGTGCCCTCGGCAGCGTTGGCCGGGTTGGTGGCGCCCATCACTTCGCGATACTTGGCGATACCGTCCTCGCCTTCCAGAACCTGCACGACCACCGGGCCGGAGGTCATGAACTCGACGAGCTCGCCGAAGAACGGACGGGCCGAGTGGACCGCATAGAAGGTCTCGGCCTGGGCCTTGGTCATCTGGATGCGCTTCTGCGCGACGATGCGCAGGCCGGCCTTCTCGATGACCGCGTTGACCGCGCCGGTGAGATTGCGCTTCGTCGCATCGGGCTTGAGAATGGAGAAGGTACGCTGGACAGCCATCGATCGATCCTTGGAAGGGGTACGGAGAAGGGAAATGTGGCGCGCTTATAGCGACCACCTTCGCACCCCACAAGGCTTGTGCGCCGGGCCGTCATGCCCGGAATCCATGAGCCGGCGGATCAATTCCATGTTAGGATCGGGCGTTGACGACAAGGAGCCGATCCATGGTGCTCATTGCTCTCGCCTTCGCCAGCTGCCTGGCAATGCTTTGTCAAATCCTGCTCGTGACACCGGACTCCATCACCCGCGACCGCAGGGGCAACCAGCCCCCGCCTTCCGGCGGCATCGCGGCGTTCTGAACGGCGCAGCAGGGCGGCATCCTCCGATACCGAACGTGGCCTCAGTGCCGCGTCAGGAAAGCGCGGGCTTCGCGCAGGGCCGAGGCGATCTCGTCGCGATTCATCTCGAGCGCCAGTTCCTGACGGTGCGCCGCTGCCCGGGCGCAGCCGCGGGCAAAGGCGACGTTGAACCACATCTGCGCCTTGACCAGGTCGACAGCTCCCGCCCGCCCCGAAGCGTGCATCAGTCCGAGTTCGTAATAGGCTTCCGCCGATACCTCCGCCGGGATCACCAGCGAAGCAGGAACAGCGCTCATCTCCATGCGTGCCATGACAAATCACCCTCTTGTCGTTGTGCCGGCCACCCGTCCAAAGGCCCCCGGCTGATGTCTGCGAGAGTGGGTCCGATCTTTAAAATGCCTCCTAAATTTCGCGATGAATCGAGTCTCAACGAGACGTAAGCGGGCGGTTAAATCAACGAAGGATTCACCCCGGAATCGCGAAATTCGCAATAATCTCAATACCCTGATCTTGCGTCACCCTGCGGCGCATTGAGAATGGATTCACCTTGCGCGGCGGAAGCGGCAGAAACCTCTTCCGCTGCGGCAGCTTGGAGACGGGCCCGATCCCGGATATAGTTCATATCTGAACCATGCAGGCATAGCTGGTCGGACACGGGAGGATCGGATGCATCACGGAACCGGATCGAAGCTTGCCGCCTTCGCGACGCTCGGCCTGCTGGCGGGCGTCACGACTGCTGCGGCGCAGGACGTGGTCGGCACCTGGGAGCGCGATACAGGCGCCTCGCGCGTGCGCTTCACGAAGTGCGGCGAGGCGCTCTGCGGCTCGCTCTCCTGGCTCAAGGAGACGAACGGGCCGGCCAAGGTCGGTCAGCGCATCTTCTACGACATGAAGCCGAACGGCGCGAACAAGTGGAGCGGCAGCGCCTTCAATCCCGAGGACGGCAAGACCTATTCGGGGACGATGACGCTCTCGGGCAGCACGCTGACCACCGCAGGCTGCGTCATGGGCGGGCTGATCTGCCGCTCGGTGAAGTGGAACCGGATGAACTGACGTTTTGCCGCCAACGGCGGGAAAACGTCATCCTCGGGCGTAGCGAAGCGCAGACCCGAGTATCTCATGCCGGAAGAGGCGACCTCTCGTCCTGAGATGCCCGGGTCAGGCCCGGGCATGACGGCCCGTGTTCAGCGCGCCTTCTGGCCGAACAGGATCGCCTTTTCCTCCGGCGTGCTGATGCCCGCCGGATTGCGCAGCTCTTCGCCGACCTTCAGCCCGCGCTGCACGGCCGGGCGCGCCTGCATCGTCTCCAGCCAGCGCGCGACATTCGGGAACTGCTTCAGGTCCTGGCCCTGCTTTTCCCAGCCACGGGCCCAGCCGATGCAGGCCATGTCGGCGATGGAATAATCGCCGCAGATATAGTCGCGGCCTTCGAGACGCTTGTTCAGCACGCCATAGAGGCGGTTGGTCTCGTTGGTGTAGCGATCGATGGCGTAGGGCACGGGCTCGGGCGCATAGAGACGGAAATGATGGGTCTGGCCGAGCATCGGGCCGAAACCGCCCATCTGCCAGAACAGCCATTCGTCGACTTCGACGCGGCCGCGTTCGTCCTTCGGATAGAATTTTCCGGTCTTGCGGCCGAGATATTGCAGGATCGCGCCGGATTCGAAGACCGAGATCGGCTTGCCGCCCGGCCCGTCGGGATCGACGATCGCCGGCATGCGGTTGTTCGGGGATATCGCGAGGAAGTCCGGCTTGAACTGGTCGCCCTTGCCGATGTTCACCGGAACGATGGCGTAGGGCAGCCCGGTCTCCTCGAGCATGATCGTGATCTTGGTGCCGTTCGGCGTCGGCCAGTAATACAGGTCGATCGGCTTGGCGGGGGCTGCGGACATCGGTCGCTTCCTTTCAGGCGGGAGGCCTCGCCATCGAACCTAGGAAGCTTGCGAAGGCCCCGTAAGGGGCTGCGGTGCGCTTTCGGCGCGACCGCGCCATGCCCTGACGGCGGGCTCGCTCAGGGCGAGAGCGCCATCTTGAAGCCTTCGTGGCTCTGCTCGAAGCCGAGGCCAGCGTAGAAGCGATGCGCGTCGGGCCGGGCCTTGTGCGAGGTCAGTTCGACGAGGCCGACGCCCTTCTGCGCCGCGAAGGAGAGCGCATGGCGCATCATGATCGCGCCGATGCCGCGGCCACGGCATTCCGGCGCGACATGGACGCTCTCGATCTTGGCGCGGATGCGCCCGCGCTCGGCCAGGCCCGGCAGGATCGTGATCTGGTAGGTGCCGATGACCTTGCCTTCATGCTCGGCGACGAAGAGCGTGTTGTAGGGGTTGGCCGCGATCACATCGAAGGCCTTGAGATAGACCGGGTCCTGCGCCTCGGCCACGATCTCTCCCGGCGTGCGCTTCTGCACGGAAGCGCCATGCATGATCAGCTCTGCGACGCGCGATACGTCGGCCCTGACCGCCTCGCGCATGCGGATTTCGGAAGCGTCGATTTTCGTCATAGGCCTGTCTCGTTTGTTGGGCGCCTGCGTCAGGCGACGAAGAGGCGCTTCGCCATCAGGAGCGTATTGGGCGTATCGTCACGCCCGTCGAAGCGCGCCTGCCTTTGCAGGAAGAAGCCCATGCGCTCGTAGAAGGTGATGGCCGGCTCGTTCTGGCTCTCGACCTCGAGCCGCGCCACCGGCGCCTCCGGAAAGCAGGCCAGCGCGACCTGCAGCAAGGTGCGTCCGATGCCGACGCCCTGCCGGGTCGGCAGGACATAGAGCCGCGTCAGCAGGGCCGCGCCGTCACGCTCCTGCCGGGCCGAGGCCGTCGCGACGATCTCCTCGCCGACCAGCGCGACGAGGAAGACGCCCTCGTCGCGCCCGAGCTGCGCTTTCAGGTTCTCGAGGGAGTGCCAGGCATTGGTGATCTCGGCGACGCGCTGCCAGCCATAGATGCCGTCATAGGTGGCGTGCCAGGTCTCGACCAAAAGCGCCCTGACCGCCGGGAGATCGGCGGCTTCGGCGTCGCGGATGACGAGATCGGCTGGCGTCACATGATCACTCGATGCCGAGTTTCTGCTTCAGGATCTCGTTCAGGGCCTGCGGATTGGCCTTGCCACCCGAGGCCTTCATGGCCTGGCCGACGAACCAGCCCAGCATGGTCGGCTTGGCCTTGACCTGCTCGACCTTGTCGGGATTGGCGGCGATCAGTTCGTCCACGGCCTTTTCGATGGCGCCGGTATCGGTGACCTGCTTCATGCCGCGGGCCTCAACGATCTCGCGGGGATCACCGCCCTCGGTCCAGAGGATCTCGAACAGGTCCTTGGCGATGCGGCCGGAGATGACGCCCTCACCGATCAGGTCGACGAGCCCGCCGAGCTGCGCGGCCGAGACGGGCGAGGTCGTGACGTCCTTGCCTTCCTTGTTGAGGCGGCCGAACAATTCGTTGATGACCCAGTTGGCGGCGGCCTTGCCGTCGCGACCCTTGGCGACCTCCTCGAAATAATCGGCCTGCTCGCGCTCGGCGACCAGCACCGAGGCGTCATAGGGCGAGAGCCCGTAAGTCGCGATGAAGCGCGCCTTCTTGGCGTCCGGCAGTTCCGGCAGCGCGCCCTTCAGGCTCTCGACGAAGGCATCGTCGAATTCGAGCGGCAGCAGGTCCGGGTCGGGGAAGTAGCGGTAATCGTGCGCTTCTTCCTTGGAGCGCATCGAACGCGTCTCGCCCTTGCCGGGATCGTAGAGGCGGGTTTCCTGATCGATCGTGCCGCCATCCTCGATGATGCCGATCTGGCGGCGCGCCTCGGTCTCGACCGCCTGGCCGATGAAGCGGATCGAGTTGACGTTCTTGATCTCGCAGCGGGTTCCCAGCTCCGCGCCGGGCTTGCGGACGGAAACGTTGACGTCGGCGCGCAGGTTACCCTTCTCCATGTCGCCGTCGCAGGTGCCGAGATAGCGCAGGATGGTGCGCAGCTTGGTGACATAGGCCTTGGCCTCCTCGGCCGAGCGCAGGTCGGGCCTGGAGACGATCTCCATCAGCGCGACGCCGGAACGGTTGAGGTCGACGAAGCTCATCGTCGGGTGCTGGTCGTGGATCGACTTGCCGGCATCCTGCTCCAGATGCAGCCGCTCGATGCCGACGGTGATCTGCTCGGTCGGCGAGAGATCGACGACGATCTCGCCCTCGCCCACGATCGGGCTCTTGTACTGGCTGATCTGGTAGCCCTGCGGCAGGTCCGGGTAGAAGTAGTTCTTGCGGTCGAAGACCGAACGGTTGTTGATCTGCGCGTTGAGGCCCAAGCCCGTACGCACCGCCTGCCTGACGCATTCCGCATTGATCACCGGCAGCATGCCCGGCATGGCGGCATCGACGAGGCTGACATGCTCGTTCGGCTCGGCACCGAAACCGGTCGAGGCGCCGGAGAACAGCTTGGCATTGGAGGTGACCTGGGCATGGATTTCCATGCCGACGACGATCTCCCAGTCGCCGGTCGCGCCCTTGATCAGCTTCTTCGGGTCGGCGGGGCGGGCATGCGCGTTCATCTGGACTCTTCCGGCTGATAGAGTCGGATCCGATCACGTCGAAACCTGATCGGTGAATCCGCCTCCAAGTTATATTAGAGGACGCGTGACCCGATCATATTGCAACGCAATCTGATCGGCGCGTGCTCCAGCGCCTACGCGTTACGATGTCGGCGGGCGGGCGGCAAGCATCCGTTGCACCGGCACGGCACTCACGAGAGGCGAAAATGGCCCGCCGCGTTGCGCTCCTGCAACCAGATGGCGGGAATGTGGCTTATGTGGCGCTATATCGCGCCGATTGACGGGTGATGGTTCTTGACATTCGTCACTCGCCACCCCTTCTTGCGCAAAATGCCGGAAACCCTCATTGGTTGGGCCGGCTCGTTACCCGGAGTTCCGTCATGTCACGCAGCCGTTTCATCGGTCTGGTGCTCACCGCCATCTTCACGTCGACCGTCCTGACGGCTTTCGACGCCGCTGCACAGGGGGCTCCTCCGGCCCCTCCGGTCCAGGTCGCCAACCCGCTCGCCAAGCGCATCACCAACTGGGACGAGTACACCGGTCGCTTCGAGGCCAGTGAACAGGTCGACGTGCGCGCCCGCGTCTCCGGCTTCATCGACAGCGTGCATTTCTCCGACGGCTCGCTCGTCCAGAAGGGCGACCTGCTCTTTACCATCGATCAGCGGCCTTACAAACTGGCCGTCGACGTGGCCCGCGCCGAAGTCGCGCGCGCCAAGGCCCAGGTCGAGCTCGCCCAGAACGAAGTCGAGCGCGCCGAGGGCCTGACCCAGAACCGCACGATCACGGCGCGCGACGTCGACCAGCGTCGCGCCAACCTGAACAGTGCGGTCGGGTCGCTGCAGGGTGCCGAGGCGAACCTGAAGAACGCCGAGCTCAACCTCGAATGGACCGAGGTGCGCGCGCCGCTCGCCGGGCGCATCTCGAACCGCCGCGTCGATCCGGGCAACCTGATCGCCGGCGGCCAGTCGGGCGCGTCGCTGCTGACGACCATCGTCGCGGTCGCGCCGATCTACTTCACCTTCGACGTCTCGGAAGCCGATTACCTGCGCTATGCCCGGATGAGCAACCCGCGCGACGGGGCCAGCAAGGATGCCGGGACGGTGGTCGAGGTGCGCTTGTCCGACGAACCCAAATGGGGTCGCCGCGGCAAGGTCAACTTCCTCGACAACGCGCTCAACGCCCGTTCGGCGACGATCCGCGGCCGCGCCGTGTTCGAGAACAAGGACCAGTTCCTGACGCCGGGCGTGTTCGGGCGCCTGCGCTTCTACGCCGGCGAATCCGACGCGCTGCTGGTGCCGGACACGGTCATCGCCTCGGACCAGGCCCACAAGATCGTGCTGACGCTCGGCCCCGAGAACAAGGTCGTGCCGAAGCCGGTCGTGCTCGGGCCGCTCAGCGAAGGCCTCCGGGTGATCCGGTCCGGGCTGACGCCCGAGGACAAGGTGATCGTCGGCGGCACCGCCAACCCGATGGTCCGCCCGGGCGTCACCGTCGCCCCGCAGCCCGGCGAGATCAAGGTCGCGACGACCAACTGAGCGCCTGCCGCACTGGCTTTCCGCAAAAGCCGGTGCCCGCCTCTCGGGCCCTGCCTGGCCCGGCATCGAATCACGGACGCCAACGGGCGCCCGCCCGCCTTATTCCGGCCAGGACATTCCCATGTTCCGCTTCGCCCATTTCTTCATCGACCGGCCGATCTTCGCCACCGTGCTCTCGGTGCTGCTGACGATCGCCGGCGCCATCGCGCAGCGCTCGCTGCCGATCGCCGAATATCCCGAGATCGCGCCGCCGACGGTGTCGATCACCGCGACCTATCCCGGCGCCTCGGCCGAGACGGTGGCCGCCACGGTGGCGACGCCGATCGAGCAGGAGGTGAACGGCGTCGACGACATGCTCTACATCACGTCGCAGTCGACCGGCGACGGGCGCGTGACCATCAACGTCGTGTTCAAGGCCGGCGTCGATGTCGACCAGGCCCAGGTGCTGGTGCAGAACCGCGTCTCGCAGGCCGAAGCGCGCCTGCCGGCGGAAGTGCGCCAGCTCGGCCTGCAGGTGCGCAAGGCCTCGCCCGACTTCCTGATGGTCATCAACATGATCTCGCCGGACGGGTCGCGCGACGCGCAGTACATCTCCAACTACGCCTCGCTCTACGTGAAGGACGTGCTGACCCGCGTCGACGGCGTCGGCGACGTGCAGGTCTTCGGCGCACGCGACTTCTCGATGCGCATCTGGCTGGACCCGGCCAAGGTGGCGGCGCGCAACCTGACGGCCGGCGACGTCGTCGCCGCGCTCCGGGCGGCGAACGTCCAGGTCGCGGCCGGCGCTCTGAACCAGCCGCCGGCGAAGTCGGACGAGGCCTTCCAGCTCTCGGTCAACACGCTCGGCCGCCTGACGGATATCTCCGAGTTCGAGAACATCGTCGTGCGCTCGGACGCCGATGGCGGTACGATCCGCGTCCGCGATATCGCCCGCGTCGAGCTCGGCTCGCAGGACTACACCACCAACGCCTATCTCGATAACAAGAACACCGTCGCCATCGGCGTCTTCCAGCGCCCGGGCTCGAACGCGCTTGCGACCTCGGACAAGCTGATCGCGACGATGGCCGACATGGCCAAGCAGTTCCCGGTCGGCCTCGAGCATCGCATCATCTACAACCCGACCGAGTTCATCGGCGAATCCGTCGACGCCGTCGTGCGGACGCTGCTCGAAGCGGTCGTGCTCGTCGTGATCGTGGTGATCCTGTTCCTGCAGACCTGGCGCGCCGCGATCATCCCGATCGTCGCGATCCCGGTCTCGCTGGTCGGCACCTTCCTGGTGATGAGCGCGGTCGGCATCTCCTTCAACACGATCTCGCTGCTGGCGCTCGTGCTCGCCATCGGCATCGTCGTCGACGACGCGATCGTCGTGGTGGAAAATGTCGAGCGTTATCTGGCCGAGGGCATGACGCCTAAGGAAGCCGCGCACAAGACCATGGACGAGGTCGGCGGCGCGCTGCTCGCCATTGCGCTCGTGCTTTGCGCGGTGTTCATCCCGACCGCCTTCATCAGCGGCCTGCAGGGCACGTTCTACCAGCAGTTCGCGGTTACGATCGCAGCCTCGACGGCAATCTCCTGCTTCGTCTCGCTGACGCTCTCGCCGGCGATGTCGGCGGTGCTGCTCAAGGCGCACAAGAAGCATGACGAGCACGAGCAGCACGGCTTCCTCTACAAGCTGGGCGCGCCGGTCCGCTGGTTCTTCCACTATTTCAACGCCGGCTTCGACTGGCTGTCGCGAACCTATGGCCGCGTCACCTCGCGACTCATCCGGATCGCGGTGATCCTGCTGATCGTCTATTCCGGCCTGATCGCGGCAACCGTCTACGATATCCGCAAGACTCCGACCGGCCTCGTGCCGCAACTCGACCGCGGCTATTTCATCGCCGTGATCCAGTTGCCGCCGGGTTCCTCGCTGCAACGTACCGACACGGTGCTGCGCAAGGCCAACGAGATCCTGCAGTCGCGCCCCGGCGTGGCCCATACCGTCGCCTTCGCCGGCCTCGACGGCGCGACCTTCACGATCGCGCCGAACGCGGGCGTCGCCTTCGTCACCCTCTCGCCGTTCAAGGATCGCGAGAAGCAGGGCCTGACCACACAGGGCATCCTGAACGATCTGCGCCAGCAGATGTTCGGGATCACCGAGGCCTTCACCCTGCTGATCGAGCCGCCGGCCATTCCGGGCATCGGCACCGGCGGCGGCCTGAAGGGCTACGTGCAGGATCGCGGCGGACGCGGGCTTGCGGCGCTTGAAGGGGCGGCCTGGACCGTCGCCGGCTCGGCCGCGCAGGTCCCGGGCATCCAGCAGCCCTTCACGCTGTTCTCGACCAAGACGCCGCAGATCTATGCCGATATCGACCGTACCAAGGCGGAGATGCTCGGCGTGCCGGTGACGCGCATCTTCGAGACCCTGTCGGTCTATATGGGCTCGGCCTATATCAACGACTTCAACCTGCTGGGCCGCACCTTCCGCGTCACGGCGCAGGCCGACAACCCGTTCCGCCTGACCACGCGCGACGTCGCCACGCTCAAGACCCGCAATGCGGATGGCGAGATGGTGCCGATCGGCTCGGTCGCGTCCTTCCACGACACGACCGGCGCCTATCGCGTGCCGCGCTACAACCTGTATCCGGCGGCGGAGGTGCAGCTCTCGATGGCGCACGGCTTCTCGACCGGACAGGGCATCGCGGCGGTCGAGAAGATCGCGGCGGAGCGGCTGCCGGCCGGGTTCGGCTTCGAATGGACCGAGATCGCGCTGCAGGAGAAGCTCGCCGGCAACACCGCGGTGATCGCCTTCGGGCTGGCGGTGGTGTTCGTCTTCCTGCTGCTGGCGGCGCTCTACGAAAGCTGGCTCCTGCCGCTCTCGGTCATCCTGATCGTGCCGATGTGTATCCTGGCCGCGATGTTCGGGGTGAACTATGCCGGGCTCGACCGCAACATTTTGGTCGATATCGGCCTGGTGGTGCTCGTCGGCCTTGCCGCCAAGAACGCGATCCTGATCGTCGAGTTCGCCAAGCAGGCCGAGGACGAGGGCATGCACCGCCGCGACGCGGCGATCGCAGCCGCCAAGACCCGCCTGCGGCCGATCCTGATGACCTCGATGGCCTTCATCCTCGGCGTGCTGCCGCTGACCGTCTCGGTCGGTGCCGGCGCCGAGATGCGCCAGGCGATGGGCATCGCGGTGTTCTCGGGTATGCTGGGCGTGACCTTCTTCGGCCTGATCTTCACGCCGGTGTTCTACGTGATGGTGCGCTGGCTGGCGGATCTGCGCGGGACGAAGCGCAAGGCCGCGGCGCAGCCGACCGGGGCGCATTGAGGCCACGGAAGGCCCGGGACAACCAAACAAGAAAGGGGCCGCAGCGATGCGGCCCCTTTTTCGTTCGCCGTCCCTGCCCGGTCGGCCTAGACCAGACGTCGTGCCAATGCCCGGCAGAGCGGCGCGAGGCCGGCGGCGATCACCGTGCCGATCGCTCTAGCGCCCAAATCCGGAATCGTCTCGCCACGCGCCATCTGGACGATCGTCAGCAGGATCATCAGCGCGGCGATGAGCACGAGCATGCCGGCGAACACCATCAGGCAGGCATAGGCCATCGCGCGGCTGACGATCATCGCCGTCTCCTTTGAAGAGGCAAGCAGCCTAACGGCCAAGCGTAGCTCATGCCATCCCGGGACGGCGCGGCTTCACCAAGCGTCCGGATGGCGAAGCGTTCTGTCAGCAGCCCAGGGGCCGAACTCCGCTCAGCCCCACCAGCGCTCGGAGACCGGGAAGCGGCCCGCCGCCTGCTCGATCACTTCGCCGAGCGAGAACAAGGTCTCCTCGTCGAAGGGGCGTCCGATGAGCTGCAGGCCGAGCGGCAGGCCCTGCGCGTCGAGGCCAGCGGGAACGGCGATGCCCGGCAGGCCGGCCATGTTCACCGTCACCGTGAAGATGTCGTTCAGGTACATCTCGACCGGATCGGCCGAGCCCTTCTCGCCGATGCCGAAGGCAGCCGACGGCGTCGCCGGCGTCAGCACCGCGTCGATGCCCTGCGCATAGACCGCCTCGAAATCGCGCTTGATCAGCGTGCGGATCTTCTGAGCCCGGACGTAATAGGCGTCGTAATAGCCGGCCGAGAGCACATAGGTGCCGATCATGATGCGGCGCTTGACCTCGGCGCCGAAGCCGGCGGCGCGGGTCTTCTCGTACATCTCGACGATGTCCTTGCCCTGTTCGCGCAGGCCGTAGCGGACGCCGTCATAACGGGCGAGGTTGGAGGAGGCCTCGGCCGGGGCGACGATGTAATAGGCCGGCAGGGCGTATTTGGTATGCGGCAGCGAGATATCGACGATCTCGGCGCCTGCGGCCCTCAGCCATTCGATGCCCTGCTGCCAGAGCGCATCGATCTCGGCATTGAGGCCGTCCAGCCGGTATTCACGGGGAATGCCGATCTTCATGCCCTTCACCGAACGGCCGACGGCGGCCTCGTAATCCGGCACGGCCATGTTGACCGAGGTGGTGTCCTTGGGATCGTGGCCGGACATGGAGCGCAGCATCACCGCCGCGTCGCGCACGGTCTTGGCGATCGGCCCGGCCTGGTCGAGCGAGGAGGCGAAGGCGACCGTGCCCCAGCGCGAGCAGCGGCCATAGGTCGGCTTGATGCCGACCGTGCCGGTGAAGGCAGCGGGCTGGCGGATCGAGCCGCCGGTATCGGTCGCAGTCGCGGCCAAGCAGAGACCGGCGGCGACGGCCGAAGCCGAACCGCCCGACGAACCGCCCGGCACGAGGTGGTTGCCCTCGACGGCGCCACCGGCGCCAGAGCCGACATTGGAACCCTTGCGGCGCCACGGGTTCACGACATTGCCGAAAGCGCTGGTCTCGTTCGACGAGCCCATGGCGAATTCGTCATTGTTGAGCTTGCCGAGCATCACGGCACCGTCGCGCCAGAGCTGGCTCGTCACGGTCGATTCATAGGCCGGCACGAAGTTGCCGAGGATCTTCGAGCAGGCGGTGGTGCGCACGCCGTTGGTCGCGAACAGGTCCTTGATGCCGAGCGGCAGGCCTTCGAGCGGGCCAGCCTCGCCCTTGGCGAGCTTCTCGTCGGAGGCGGCAGCCTGCCTCAGGGCGTGCTCGGGTGTTTCCAGAACATAGGCATTGAGGGCGCGGGCCTTCTCGACGGCGGCGATATGCGCCTTCGTCAGTTCGGTCGCGGAGAAGGTCTTGGCCTTCAGGCCGTCGCGGGCCTCGGTCAGCGTCAGGCGGGTGAGATCGGTCACGGTTTCAGTTCCGTTCTGTATGCAGATGGTGATCCCGGATGACGCTTCGCGCCTCCGGGACGATCGAACAGGCGCGCCTCGCGCTTATTCGATCACCTTCGGCACCATGAAATAGTTGTCCTCGGAGGCCGGGGCGTTGGCGACGATCGCGTTGGCGATCTCGCCGTCATTGACCACGTCCTCGCGCTGCAAGATCGCCATCGGCGTCACCGAGGTCATCGGCTCGACGCCGTCGACATTCACCTCGTTGAGCTGCTCGACGAAGCCGAGAATGGCGTTGAGCTCGCCTTGCAGCTTGGGCAGATCGGCCTCCGGCACGGCGATGCGCGCGAGATGCGCGACGCGTTTGACGGTGGCGAGATCGACCGACATGGCGGACTCCTGAAAAGGGCGCGGATCGCGCGCCGGAAAACGGTTCGCCGCGCTATAGCGCGGCGAACGGGCAAACGTAAATCAGCATTGATCGATCAGGCGGGATTCTCCGGCTCAGATCGCGAAAGCCTCGCCCTTCTTCGGCAGGACCACTCCGATGCCGCTGCCCTGCATGCCGGCGACGAAGGTGTCGGCATTCTGATCGATGATCGGGAAGGTGCCGTAATGGCTGGGGATTGCCAGCTTCGGCTTGACGAAGCGGGTCATGGCCAGCGCCGCAACCTTGCCGCCCATCGTGAAACGGTCACCGATCGGGCAGATGCAGGCCTCGACGCCGTGGATTTCGCTGAGCAGCGCCATGTCGGAGAAGATGTCGGTGTCGCCCATGTGCCAGAGCGTCTTCTCGCCCTTGGCCTTGATGATCGCGCCATTGGCGCTGCCGACGGGGACGTTGACGCCGCCCTCGCCCATGCCGGCCGAATGATCGGCGCGGGTGAGCGTGACGCTGAACGGGCCGAGATCGACCGTGCCGCCGGTGTTCATCGGGCTGAAATTCTTCAGGCCCTGCGAGGCCAGATGCATGGCGAGGTCGTAATTGGTGATGACGGTCGCACCGGTCTTCCCGGCGATATCGAGCGTGTCGCCGACATGGTCGCCATGGCCGTGGGTGACCACGATATGGCTGACGCCCTTGGAGATCGCGGCGACATCGCCCTCGAAGGCCGGATTTCCGGTGAAGAACGGATCGATCAGGATGGCGGCGCCGTCGAGATCGACGCGGAAGGCGGAATGGCCGTACCAGGTGAGTTTCATGCGAAGGCTCCGGGCTTTCGAAATGCCGGCCCCTATCTAGGCCGATCCGGTCCGTCGACCAAGTCGACAATGCAGGCGGAGAGAGGCAGGCTGGCGCCATGACGAATCCACGGAATCGCCCCATGACCGACGCCGCCACGGTCTCCAGTCAAGAATTGGCCCGCCGGATCGCCCAGGGGCATGGCGACGAGCCGGCCGACCTCGTCATCAAGGGCGCCGAACTCCTCGATCTCGTCACCGGTGCGCTGGTCGAGAGCGATATCGCGATCTGCGGTGATACCATCGTCGGGACCTACGGGACCTATGAGGGCAAGCGCGTCGTCGATGCCAAGGGCCTCATCGCCGTGCCCGGCTTCATCGACACGCATCTGCACATCGAGTCCTCGCTGGTGACGCCGCTCGAATTCGAGCGCTGCGTGCTGCCGCATGGCGTCACCACCGCGATCTGCGACCCGCACGAGATCTCGAACGTGCTCGGCACCGAGGGCATCCGCTATTTCCTCGCCTGCGCCGAGGCGATGCGGATGGATCTGCGCGTCAATCTCTCGAGCTGCGTGCCTGCGACGCATCTGGAGACCGCAGGCGCCCGACTCGAAGCCGCCGACCTGACGCCGATGATGGATCACCCCAAGGTGATCGGACTGGCCGAGTTCATGAATTTCCCGGGCGTGATCCATCGCGACCCCGGCTGCCTCGCCAAGCTCGAAGCCTTCTCGCATCGCCATATCGACGGCCACGCGCCGCTTGTCCGTGGCATGGACCTCAACGCCTATCTCGCGGCGGGCATCCGCACCGACCACGAGACGACCACCGCCGACGAGGCCCGCGAGAAGCTTGCCAAGGGCATGGCGATCCTGATCCGCGAGGGCTCGGTCTCGAAGGACCTGCATCAGTTGATCCCGCTGATCTCGCGCGACGCCTCGCCCTTCCTCGCCTTCTGCACCGATGACCGCAACCCGCTCGATATCGGCGAGGAGGGCCATCTCGACTACATGATCCGCACCGCCATCGCCGAGGGCGCGGATGTTCTGGCGACCTATCGCATCGCCTCCTTGTCGGCGGCGCGGAATTTCGGGCTGTTCGATCGCGGCTTCATCGGGCCGGGCAAGCGCGCCGATATCGTGCTGGTCGAGGACCTCGCCGCCTGCTCGGTGAAGCAGGTTCTGGCCGGGGGCCGGCTGGTCGAGGAAGCGCTGTTCACGGATCGGAAGACGATCGCTCCGGTCGGACTCGGCAGCGTGAAGAGCCGCAAGCTCGCGCCCGCCGACTTCACCGTTAAGGCCCGCGACGGCGAGACGCCGGTGATCGGCGTGGTGCCGGGGCGGATCATCACCGAGCGATTGTCGATGGCCCTACCCTCGCGCGATGGCGAGGCCCTGCCCGATCTGGCGCAGGATGCGATCAAGGTCACGGTGATCGAGCGGCACGGCAAGAATGGCGGCATCGCCACAGGCTTCGTCCATGGCTTCGGCATGAAGCGCGGCGCCATCGCCTCATCAGTCGGCCATGACAGCCACAATCTCTGCGTCGTCGGCGTCGACGAAGCCTCGATGGCGGCGGCAGCCAATCGCCTGATCGAGATCGGTGGCGGCTTCGCCGTGGCCGATGGCGGCGTGGTCACGGCGGAGCTGGCGCTGCCGGTCGCCGGGCTGATGAGCGAGCAATCCTTCGAGGCCGTGCGACACGATCTGGAAAAGTTACGCGCCGCCGCGAAATCACTCGGCGTCGTGCTGGCCGAGCCCTTCCTGCAGGTCGCCTTCCTGACCCTGCCGGTGATCCCGCATCTCAAGATCACCGACAAGGGGCTGGTCGATGTCGATCGGTTCGATTTCGCGTGAGCTTTTGATGGCGAGCTGGAACGCTTGCTGAGCGCGCAGCGTCCGCGTTGCGGCGAACGCGGAGTTTCCGCTTGACGATGAATAGGGGCAGCGACAGTGTCGCGGGACATGCTCGGAAACCGGAACCTCTGTGATCGACGCCGACGCTGCTCCACACAAGCGGCGGCTCTTCCGGCTGCGCGTCGATCAGTGCCCTTCCGCATGATGACAGCCTCACCGTAGGCTTCATCCGCCGAAGCGGCCCCCGGCCCGTGTTCCCGAACCTCCGCAGCCCTCGGCTCCGGGGGTTTTCTTTTGCCCGAACCCCAGAAGGACATCATCATGAGCATTCGCGTCGGCATTGTAGGGATCAGTGGCTTCGGCGGCGGCGAAGCACTGCGCCTGATCGCGAGCCACCCGTCTTTCGAGCTGGTCTACGCGGCCGGCGACAGCAGCGCCGGCAGCCGCTTGGTGGATCGCTTCCCCGGTGTGCCGACCAAGCTGGCCGGACTGGTGATCGAGAAGTGGGAGCCTGCAACCTTGCCGAAGCTCGACGTGCTCTTCGCGTCGCTGCCCACCGGTGCTTCGGCTGACGCGCTGGCGCGCGTGCCTAAGAACGTGAAGATCGTCGATATCGGCGGCGACCACCGCTATGTCGAAGGCTGGGCTTACGGCCTGGCCGACATCTGGCCGGCGCAGATCGAGGGCCGGGCCCGCGTTGCCAACCCCGGCTGCTTTCCTGCAGCGACGCTGACCGCACTGGCTCCGCTGCTGGTCAACAAGCTGATCGAGCCCGGCAACATCGTGATCGACGTCAAGACGGGCATCTCCGGTGCCGGCCGGGGCGGCGACAGCAAGTTCGGCTATGCCGAGAGCAACGAGAACCTGGTGCCCTATGGCCTGCTCAAGCATGTCCATATGCCCGAGATCGCCAAGACGATCGAACGGCTGAGCGGCGGCAGCGCGGCCGGGCTGGTGTTCACGCCCCATCTGGTGCCGATGACTCGCGGCATCCTCGCCACCATCTACTGCCGCGGCCGCGCCACCACGGACGAGTGCCTGGACGCGGCGCGGCGCTTCTATGCCGAGCGGGCGTTCGTCCGCGTGACCAACAAGCCACCGCAGACCAAATGGGCGACCGGCTCAAATCTCGCATTCGTCAGCTATGCGGCCGACCCGGAGCGCGACCTGATCATCGCGATGGGCGTGGTCGACAATCTCGGTAAAGGCGCAGCTGGTCAGGCGCTGCAGAATGCGAACCTGATCTGCGGTCTACCGGAAAGCACGGGGCTGGACGGCGCACCTGTCTGGCCATGAAACGGGCCTCGAGGCGATTATTCAATCCGCCTCGAGGGTTGGCCAGGGGCGAAAGCCGTCGCTCCCGGCTGTCCAGATCGCCCTAAATCCGCTCGTCCAGCGCCGCCATGACCTTCTCGGCGACGAGCCCGGACACACGACCGTTCGATTCCACCGTATTGCCGGCGATATGCGGCGTCAGGATCAGGTTCGGCGCCCCGGCGAAGACCTTGGCGGCGTCCTTGCCGAGCGGCTCCTGCTCGTAGGCATCGATCGCCGCGCCGCCGAGCTTGCCGGCCTTGAGCGCCTTCACCAGAGCCGCCTCGTCCAGAATGCCACCGCGCGCCGTGTTGATCACGATCGCGTCCGGTTTCATCCGGGCGAAGGCCTTGGCGTCGATCATGCCGCGGGTTTCCGAGGTCAGCGGGACATGCAGGCTGATGATGTCGGCCTGCTCTAGCAATTCGTCGAGCTCCAGCCGCCGCACGCCGCTCCAGGCCGGATCGTCGATGGGAAGGCGCGGATGGTAGGCAGCGACCTCCATCCCGATCGCGCGGGCATGGTGGGCGACGTCGCGGGCGATGGAGCCGAAGCCGACGAGGCCCATAAGCTTGCCGGCGATCTCGCGGCCGATCAGCCGGGTCTTGGGAAACTCGCCGGCCAGCATCGCGGCATTGGCGTAATAGGCGCCGCGCAGCAGGGTCATCGTCGTGCCGATGACATATTCGACGACGGAGAGGCTGTTGGCGCCGGTCGCCGGGAAGACGCGGATGCCACGGGCAGCGCAGGTCTCCATGTCGAGATTGTCGAGGCCGACGCCGAGGCGGCCGATCACCTTGAGCGCCCTCGCCGCTTCCAGCACCTTGCCACGCACTTGCGTCTGGTTGCGCACGATCACGGCCGGGACATCGGCGAAAAGCCGCGCCATCTCGTCGATATCGGCATAGAGCTCGGGGTCGTAATGGACCGCGAACCGCGCTTTCAGATTGGCGAGAGCGGTGTCGTCGATGAACTCGGTGATGACGATATCGGTCATGGTGCAGTGCTGACGCTGAAACGGAGGCGTTGATCGGGGCCGTAGAGCGGCGCGACGAAGGTCTCGACCAGCCGCCCGCCATTCTTCTCGATGATGCGGCGCGAGGCCTGGTTGGTCGCGTCGCAGGTGATGCTGATCTCGGGCAGCCCGGCTTCGCGCGCCACGCCGAGCATCGCCGCAAGCGCCGCCGTCGCGTAGCCGCGCCCGGCGAAGGCCGGCAGGATGGTGTAGCCGACATGGCCGAGCACATGCTCCGGCAGGGCGAGGATCGGGCGACCCGCCGCATCTTCCTGCCAGCGCAGGTTGATCGAACCGATGAAGGGCCGCTCCGGCAGATCCTCGGCAAAGATCCAGCGGGTCGGGCCGGGAATGCGGTCGACCTCGCGGCCATCCGGCAGGCGGATCCGGCCGGGGCCGCCACGGATCTCGGCGAGGAAAGCGTCGGGATCGGCGGCAATGGCAGCGAGATGCTCGGGCGCGACGTTACGCGTCGTATTCGGCGACCAGCCGCCGCGCAACGCCGCCTGATAGGCGCCGAGCAGGTGCTTGTCGGGAACGTGGAGCGAGATGCGCGCCGGCACGGGACTATCCTTCGATGCGGCTGCGCCGCTTTTCAAGCGCGCGGATATAGCCTGATAGCCGGCGATGCGCGATGGCTTCCGCGCTACAGCTACCGGGAACCCGTCATTCGCCGGGCGCATCGGAAAAGGTATCGCTCGCGAGGCCGGCCGGCGCGTGATACCGCCATGCCATGACCAGCGCCGTCGTCCCGCTCGAAGCCTTCCTCGACCTGCCGGCGCATGCCCGGCTGCTCGGGCTCGATCTCGGCAGCAAGACGATCGGGCTGGCGCTCTCGGATGTGGAGCGGCAGATCGCGACGCCGCTGGAGACGATCCAGCGGGTCAAGTTCGGGCTCGATGCAGCAGCGCTGCTGAAGATCGCCGGCAAGCACCAGGTCGCCGGGCTGGTCATCGGCCTGCCGCTCAACATGGACGGCACGGAAGGACCGCGCGTGCAATCGACCCGCGCCTTCGTGCGCAATCTCATTCCCCTCACCGAACTGCCGATCGTGTTCTGGGACGAGCGCATGTCGACGCTTGCCGTGACGCGGACCCTGCTCGATGCCGACGCCTCGCGCGCCAAGCGCGCCGCCGTCGTCGACAAGATGGCGGCCGCCTATATCCTGCAAGGCGCGCTCGACCGGCTGGGCCGGCTCGGACCGCAGGAGGATGGCGAAGACGAAAGCCAATACGACTGAAGGCCGCCCGCCGGATGGCGAAGCGGCCTTTGTGAAAGCCGTCCTTGCCGGCGTCGCGCCAGCCTGGACCTATTGGAAGATCTGGCCGCGCTTGAACGCCTTCTTCTGCGCCTCGCGCTCGTTCTTGACCGCGCGCTTCTGCTCTTCAAGGCTCATCCCGGCCATCGGATTCTGCGTGCGGCGACCGTAGCCACCGCGCCCGTCGTCCCGGCCGAAACGCGAGCCACGATCATCGTCACGCCAGGAGTCGCGGCGTTGATACCCGTTACGTTCATAGCCGTTGCGTTCCTGGCCACGGCGCTCGTAGCCGTTGCCCTGGCCGCCGTAATACTGGGCGACGGCCGGCTGAGCGGAAGCCCAGGCCAGCGCGACCAGACCGAGGCTTGCGACCAGTGTCTGTCGAAGCGATTTCATCGTGGCGATACCCCCATCGGAAAGTCCATGACCGCGCTTCATGACGCCAAATCCCAAATATATCGTCACACAGAAAGGCCCGCGCGATTGCGCGGGCCCTCCCGGTCTAGCTGCGATCCATCTCAGCGATAGTCGCGGAAATCATAGGGCTGATAGCCATAGGGGGCGTAGTAGCGCCTCGGCGCGACGTAGACCGGCGCCGGCGGCGCATAATAGCCATCGTCGTCGTAGTAGCTCGGCCCCGCATAAGCATTCCTGTTGGCCGCAATCGCCGCGGCCCCGAGGATGCCGAGACCGATCGCGCCGGCAACCGCCGCGCCGCGCGACGAGCCGCGCCAATGGCCACGATAGCCGTGACGGTAGCGATACTGCGTATATTCGGCCTGGGCCTTGTCGAGGCGCGCCGCGTCGAAGCCCCGCGTTTCGGCCGCCATGGCGGGAACGGCAAAGCTGGCCGCGGCAACGCTCGCGGCGGTCAGCGCAACAGCGACTTTCTTCTTCAGAGACATCATGACGGCATCTCCTTTCACGAGATCACCAAATGTTGAAGTCAGCATGGGGCAATCCGGTTGAATGGGACCTGAACCAATCGCGGCAGCATTGCGGCAGGGACAGGACGGTCCTTCTCCCGCGCCCTTGCCGGCCACGAACGGGCATGACAGGGACAGGTCAGTTCGACAGTAAAACGGCTGCCCATCTCCATTGTTCCCGACAGCCTCTCGCCACGGCCTCCTGCCCCGCCCTCGTTTCCGGCCCCTCCATGCTCGATAGCCTGATCGCCGTCTTCCTCGTCATCGCGACGGGCTGGTTTTTGAAGGCGCGCAACATCGTCTCGCCGGCGCATTGGGTCGGCGTCGAGCGCCTGACCTACCAGGTCCTGTTTCCGGCGGTGGTGATCCATACGCTGGCCATGGCCGACCTGCGCAGCGTTCCGGTCCTCGGCATGGGCGCGAGCCTCGTCCTCGCCATCCTCAGCGTCGCTGCCCTGCTCCTGCTCGCCCGCCCGCTGCTGGCGCGGGCCGGTATCGGGGGGCCGGCCTTCACCTCGATCTTCCAGGGCTCGGTGCGCTGGAACAGCTTCGTTGGCCTCGCGCTGGCGGCCGGCCTGCAGGGCCGCACCGGCACGACGCTGATGGCGATCGCCGTCGCCACGATGATCCCGCTGCTCAACGTCATGTGCGTCTTCGTGCTCGCCCGGTTCGCCAGCGGCAAGCCGATGAGCCTGAGCGCGATGATCCGCTCGATTCTCTACAACCCCTTCATCTGGTCCTCGGCGGTCGGCCTCGTGTTCAATCAGGTTCAGTGGCTGCTGCCCACCGCCTTCACCGGCTATCTCGACGTGCTCGGGCGTGCCTCGCTCGGCATCGGGCTGCTCGTGGTCGGCTCGGCGCTCGACCTCGACCGCCTGGCCCGGCCGCGGCTGGCGCATGCCGTTGCCGTCGGGCTCAAGCTCGCGGTCATGCCGGTGCTGGCCTGGCTCTATGCCGGCTGGTTCGGCGTCACCGGCCCGGCCCTTGCGATGACGGTGGTCGCAGGCGCCGTCCCGACGGCCACCGCCGCCTATTTCCTGGCACGCGACCTCGGCGGCGACGCCCCGCTGATGGCCGAGATCACGACGCTGCAGACGCTGCTCGCCCTGGCGACGCTTCCGGCAGCGGTCTTTCTTCTGGCATAGTATACGGAAACTTGAAATTCATTCATAAATGCAATCTATGATTGCATATCTGTCCGGGAAGCAAAGCCCGCCGGACGAGTCGATCCCCGATTATGCGAGGGAATCCATTCGCCATGAAACACAAAGTCTCCAAGCTGGTCGCACTTGAGCCCGATCCGGGAGGGCTCAGCGAAGACGACATTCCCAGCCGGCCGATGTCGCCGCTGGAGGCCGCCTGCTTCATCGAGGGGATGGCGGCGGAACTCCGCGCCATGGCCCGCGATGCCAGGCTCAGCGCCCTCAGCTACTTTCTCGAAATGGCCAGAATCGAGGCCTCGGCGGAAATCGAGCGACTGGCATCGCCGCGCAGCGAGCGTCATTGAAACCGGCCGGGCCGGTTCAAGGCAGGTTGCGCGACAATGCCCCGCCGGGGTGGCGCCGTATGGTACCCGACAGCTCCAGCTCGACGAGGATATGACCGATCTCGCGGGCCGCGAGCCCGCTGGCACGGACGAGATCGTCAAGCCCGATCGGAGTGGGGCCGAGAAGATCGAGCACGAGCCGGCCGGAATCGGGAGCGCCCTTCGCCAGCAAAGATGACGGTGGCTCCGGCTCGAAGCCGTCTTCATGCCGGGCATAGCCGGGCGCCGGCATGATCTCGGGCAGGTCGAGTTCGTCCCACATCGCCTCGGAGGCGGGCTCTCCGATGACTTCGCGCATGGCTTGCACCGGGAAGGACAGGTCGAGATCGCGCTGGCGCAAGGGCTGAAGCGCTTCGATGACATGGGCCGCCTCGGCGCAGAGCGTCGCCCCTTCCCGGATCAGGTGGTTGCCGCCCTCGGCGCGCGGATCGAGCGGCGAGCCCGGAACGGCGAAGACCAGCCTGCCCTGCTCGTTGGCGAAGCGCGCGGTGATCAGGGAGCCCGAACGGCGCGCCGCCTCGACCACGACCGTGCCGAGCGACAGCCCCGAGACCAGGCGGTTGCGGCGGGGGAAGTCGCGCGCCCGCGCAACCCAGCCGAGCGGCATCTCGCTGATCAGCGCGCCGCGCTCCAGGATGCGGCGGGCGAGCGGAATGTTCTGCGGCGGGTAGATCTCGTCGAGCCCGCCGGCGAGCACGGCGACCGTGCCGGTTTCGAGGCTAGCCTCATGGGCTGCCGTATCGATGCCGCGCGCCAACCCCGAGACCACGGAGAAATCGGCCTCGCCGAGCTCGCGGGCGAGCCGCGCCGTGAACTTCATCCCCGCGGCCGAGGCGTTGCGCGAACCGACCATGGCCACGCCAGGGCGTTGCAGGATGTCGCCGCGCCCGAGCACCGCCAGCAAGGGCGGGGCCGAATCGATCGCCTGCAGCGGGACGGGATATCCGGCTTCGCCGAGCGCGATGAAGCGGCCGCCGAGGCGCGACAGTCCCTCGAATTCGCGCTCGGCTTCGCTTGCCGGGCAGATGCGGATCGTGCGGCCTGCCTGCCGGGCGAGGTCGGGCAGCGCATCGAGTGCCGCGGCCGCGCCGCCGCAGCGGTTCATCAGGGTGCGGAAGCTGCGCGGGCCGATGCTCTCGCTGCGGATCAACCGCAACCAATCGAGACGCTGGCGATCGGAGAGGACGATCCCAGCCATGCCCCTGTCAGCCCTTCTGGCCGATCTTGCCTTCGCGTCCGGCCAATAGCCGGGCGATGTTCTCCCGGTGCATGATCCAGAGCAGGACGGTGAGCCCGGCCATGACGAGCGCCGCCTTCGGCATCCCGACCCAGAACCAGAGCAGGAGCGGCGTCAACACGCTCGCGACCAGAGCCGAGAGAGAGGAATAGCGGAACAGATAGGCCAGGCTCAGCCAGATCGCTGCGAAGACCAGCGCGATCGAAGCCTTCACGCCGATCAGCACGCCAAGATAGGTCGCGACGCCCTTGCCGCCCTTGAAGCCCAGCCAGACCGGGAAGAGATGCCCGAGGAAGGCACCGGCGCCGGCGGCCAGCGCGGCCTCGGGGCCGCCGAGGAAGCGCGCGCCGACCAGGACAGCCACCGTGCCCTTCAGCATGTCGCCGACAAGGGTGGCCGCCGCGAGCTTCTTGTTGCCGGTGCGCAGCACATTGGTCGCGCCGATATTGCCGGAGCCGATGCTGCGCAGGTCCGGCCCACCGGCGAGCCTGGTCAGGATGATGCCGAAGGGGATCGAGCCGAAGAGATAGCCGACGACGAGGGCGATCAGCGTGGCGGAGCCGGAGAGGCCCCAGTTCAGAACATCCGTCATGCCGCCCGTTCCCCCGGTTTGCAGGTAGCCTAGCCCGGCTCGGCTTCGTAGACCACCCGGCCGCCGACGAAGGTCGCCTGAACGATGCCTTCCAGCCGTGCCTCGTCGAAGGGCGAGTTCTTGGCGCGGGACTTGAGCTTGCGCTTGTCGACGACGAAGGGCGCCTCGGGATCGAACAGAACGAGGTCGGCGGGCGCCCCGACAGCGAGCCTGCCGGCGGAGAGCCCGAGCAAGGCGGCCGGCCGTGCCGACAAGGCGGCGAGCAATTGCGGCAGGCCGATCTGCCCGGCCTGGACCATGCGCTGGGCAGCCGAGAGCATGGTCTCGATGCCGAGCGCGCCGTCGGCGCATTCGGCAAAGGGCTGGCGCTTGGTCTCGACGTCCTGGGGATCGTGATCGGAGACGACGACGTCGATCACGCCCTCGGCCAGCGCCGCGACCATCGCGAGGCGGTCGTCCTCATGACGCAGCGGCGGCGTGACCTTGCAGAAGGTGCGGTACTCGCCGACGTCGTTCTCGTTGAGGGTGAGGTTGTTGATCGAGACCCCGCAGGTGACGCGCACGCCGTCCTGCTTGGCACGACGCACCAGCTCGGCCGATTCCGCGCAGGAGATCATCGCGGCGTGGTAGCGGGCGCCGCTGGCGCGAGCGAGGCGGATGTCGCGCTCCAGCATCACCGTCTCGGCCTCTACGGGTATGCCCGGCAGGCCCTTGCGGCTGGCGAACTCGCCCTCGTTCATCACGCCCGAGCCGCGCAGCTCGGGGTCCTCGACATGGTTCATGATCAGGGCGTCGAAATTCCGGGCATAGATCATGGCGCGGCGCATGACCTGCGGATTGCGCAGGCCTCTGGCGCCATCGCAGAAGGCGACCGCGCCGGCTTCCAGCAGCAGGCCGAACTCGGTGATCTCCTGGCCATGCAGGCCCTTGGTCAGGGCGGCACAGGAGAGGACGTTGACGACGGCCTTGTCGCGGGCGCGGCGCTTGACGAAATCGATGATCGCGGGGTCGTCGATCGGCGGATTGGTATCCGGGCGGCAGACGACCGTGGTGACGCCGCCGGCGGCCGCGGCCTGTGAGCCGGTACCGAGCGTCTCGCGGAATTCGGCGCCAGGCTCGCCCAGAAAGGCGCGGAGGTCGACAAGGCCGGGCGTCAGCACCTGGCCCTTCGCATCGATGCGGCGCACGCCCTCGCCCGTAGCGGGGGCGCCCTGCCATTCGACCGCAGCGATCATGCCGTTGCGGAGCAGGACGGAGCCCGCTTCTTCGCGACCGGTTGCGGGGTCGATCAGGCGAGCGTTGACGATCGCCAAGTCCCGCGTCGCGATGTCCTGCGTGTCAGCCATGTCCGCTCTCTTTACGCTTACGCATTCGGCAGATGCTGGGCCAGCGCGTCGAGCACGGCCATGCGGACGGCGACCCCCATCTCGACCTGCTCGCGGATCAGCGACTGGGCGCCGTCGGCGACCGCAGAAGAAATCTCGACGCCACGATTCATCGGGCCCGGATGCATCACCAGCGCGTCAGCTTGAGCGCGCTCCAGCTTCTCGTGATCGAGCCCGTAATAGCGGAAATACTCCTTCGGCGAGGGCACGAAGGCGCCATGCATGCGCTCGAGCTGGAGGCGCAGCATCATCACGATGTCGGCGCCCTCCAGCCCCTTGTTCATATCGGTGAAGATTTCGACGCCCATGCGCTCGATGCCAAGCGGCAGCAGCGTCGTCGGCGCGATCAGCCGGACTTTCGCGCCCAGCGCATTGAGCAGGATGATGTTGGAGCGGGCGACGCGCGAATGCAGGATGTCGCCGCAGATCGCCACGGTCAGGCCCTGGATGCGGCCCTTGTTGCGGCGGATCGTCAACGCATCGAGCAGCGCCTGCGTCGGGTGCTCATGGGCGCCGTCGCCGGCATTGACCACCGAGCATCCGACCTTGCGGGCGAGCAGGTTGACCGCGCCGGCCGCATGGTGACGCACGACGATGATGTCCGGCCGCATCGCGTTGAGCGTCGCGGCGGTGTCGATCAGCGTCTCGCCCTTCTTCACCGAGGAAGAGGCGACGGACATGTTCATCACATCGGCGCCGAGGCGCTTGCCGGCAAGCTCGAAGGAGGCCTGCGTCCGGGTCGAGGGCTCGAAGAACAGGTTGATCTGGGTGCGGCCGCGCAAGGTCGCCGCCTTCTTCTCGACCTGGCGGGAGAGCGCGACATAGTCCTCGGCCCTGTCCAACAGCGCCTCGATGTCCAGATGGGACAACCCCTCGATCCCGAGGAGATGGCGGTGCGGATAGAGCGGTGCTGGCGATGTCATTTGAAGCAGGCTGTTTAGGCGCGAGTCGGGTGCGGCGCAAGCTCCTCCCGGCTGGGAGGACACATGTCCTGTGGGTGTTGTCTTGCGGGTCTTGGAGCTTTCGCGGAAACGGCGCTACCAATCGGGTTTTCCGCCGTGCGTGAGGATACCGCCTTGTCCAGCCCGACCGATGCCTTCGCTCCCGCCCCCAATGGGGCCCTCTGGCAGACGATCGCGCCCGCCGAGGCCGGCTTCGACCCGGAGAGGCTGAAGGCCGCGGTCGAGTTCGCCCGCGAGCAGGAGAGCCCCTGGCCGCGCAGCCTGTACTATCCGGACGGCAGCTATGTCGGGAATGTCGAGTGGAACGAGCGCGGCCCCTGGACCGAGATCGTCGGCCCGGTGCGCGAGCGCGGCGGCCCGGCCGGCCTGATCCTGAAGGGCGGGCGCATTGTCTCCGAATGGGGCGACACCGCCCGCACCGACATGACCTTCTCGATCGCCAAGAGCTATCTCGCGGTCCTCGCCGGCATCGCCTTCGACGACGGGTTGATCAAGGATGTCGAGGAGCCGGTCGGTGCGACGGTCGCCGGCCCGGTCTTCGCCGGCGCCCATAACGGCCAGATCACCTGGCGGCACCTGCTGCAGCAATCGAGCGAGTGGCAGGGCGAGATCTTCGGCAAGTCCGACCAGGTCGACCATAACCGCCAGATCGGCCCCGGCGCCGACAACAGCCGCAAGGGCCAGCGCCGCGAACTCAAGACGCCGGGCTCGTTCTACGAATATAACGACGTGCGCGTGAACGTCCTCAGCTATGCGCTGCTGGAGCGCTTCCGCCGCCCGTTGCCGGAGGTGCTGCGCGAGCGGGTCATGGACCCGATCGGCGCCTCGCCGGACTGGCGCTGGGAGGGCTACAGCACCTCCTTCACGGATATCGACGGACGCTCGATCCAGTCGGTGCCGGGCGGCGGCCATTGGGGCGGCGGGCTGTTCATCGGCGCGCGCGACCATGCCCGCTTCGGCCTGCTGATCGGCCGCGAGGGCGACTGGGGCGGCCGGCAGATCCTGTCGCGCGACTGGGTCAGGCGCATGCTGACGCCCTCGCCCACCCTGGCCAATTACGGCTATCTCTGGTGGCTGGCGGCGCGCCCGGGCGTGCCGGCCGCGTCCTTCTCGGCGCTGGGCGCCGGCAGCAACGTGATCTGGGTCGATCCGGAGCAGGATGTCGTCGCGGTGCTGCGCTGGATCAACGGCGCCCAGACCGACGGCTTCATCGACCGGCTGGTGGCGGCGCGGGGCTGACGCCCCGCTTGCAAAGCCGGCGATCGCCCCCATGTCTCACCGCTGCATCAGCGGGCCGGCGATCGTCGTTGTCATCCATTCGGGGTTTGACAGAGCCGGCGCGCTGAACCACTTTCGCGCGCATCTTCCGAACCGCAGCGGTCTTGCGGGTCGCGGGACCGTCCGTTACGGCCGGTTCCGCGCTCTGATCAAGGCTGTTATCGAGACACGAAAATCATGAAGCTCCTCGTCGTCGAGTCGCCGGCCAAGGCCAAGACGATCAACAAGTACCTCGGCTCCGACTACGAGGTCATCGCCTCGTTCGGGCATATCCGTGACCTGCCGGCCAAGGATGGCTCGGTCGAGCCCGACAACGATTTCTCCATGAAATGGGAGATCGAGGGCCGCGGCGCCAAGCAGGTCGCCGAGATCGCGCGCGCCGTGAAGGGCGCCGAGAAGCTGATCCTCGCCACCGACCCGGATCGCGAGGGCGAGGCCATCTCCTGGCATGTGCTGGAAGCGCTGAACCAGAAGAAGGTGCTGAAAGGCATTCCCGTCGAGCGCGTCACCTTCAACGCCGTCACCAAGGACGCCGTGCAGAAGGCGCTGGCCAATCCGCGCCAGATCGACCAGGCGCTGGTCGATGCCTATCTGGCGCGCCGCGCGCTCGACTATCTCGTCGGCTTCACGCTCTCCCCGGTGCTGTGGCGCAAGTTGCCGGGCGCCCGCTCGGCCGGCCGCGTGCAGTCGGTGGCGCTGCGCCTCGTCTGCGACCGCGAACGCGAGATCGAGGCCTTCCGGGCCCGTGAGTACTGGTCGCTGGTCGCGACACTCGCGACGGAATCCGGCCAGACCTTCGAGGCCCGGCTCGTCGGCGCCGACGGCAAGAAGATCACCCGGCTCGATATCGGCAACGAGGAGGAGGCCAAGGCCTTCAAGGCGGCGCTGGAAACCGCCCTCTTCGCCGTCAGCGAAGTCGAGGCCAAGCCGGTCAAGCGCCATCCGCAGCCGCCCTTCCAGACTTCGACGCTGCAGCAGGAAGCCTCGCGCAAGCTCGGCCTCGCTCCGGCACGGACGATGCAGCTGGCGCAGCGGCTCTATGAAGGCGTCGATATCGGCGGCGAGACCGTCGGCCTCATCACCTATATGCGTACCGACGGCGTCGACATGGACCCCTCGGCGATCACCGCGGCGCGCAACGTCATCGGCAAGGAGTTCGGCGCCAAATACGTGCCGAACGCGCCGCGCAAATACATGGTCAAGGCCAAGAACGCGCAGGAGGCCCACGAGGCCATCCGCCCGACCGATCTCGGCCGCCTGCCGGCCATGGTCGCGCGCCAGCTCGAACCCGAGCAGGCCAAGCTCTACGAACTGATCTGGAAGCGCACCATCGCGAGCCAGATGGAATCGGCCGAGATGGAGCGCACGACGGTCGACATCGCGGCCAAGGTCGGCGCCCGCAACCTGGAATTGCGCGCCTCCGGGCAGGTCGTGCTCTTCGACGGTTTCCTGACGCTCTATCAGGAAAGCCGCGACGACGAGGAAGACGAGGACTCCAAGAAGCTGCCGGCGATGAAGGCCGGCGACCCGCTGGAGAAGCGCGACATCGCCGCCGACCAGCATTTCACGGAGCCGCCGCCGCGCTTCTCGGAAGCGAGCCTGGTCAAGCGCATGGAAGAGCTCGGCATCGGCCGGCCCTCGACCTATGCCGCGACGCTCTCGACTTTGCGCGACCGCGAATATGTCCGCATCGAGAAGAAGCGCCTTGTGCCCGAGGACAAGGGCATGCTGGTCACGGCGTTCCTGGAGAGTTTCTTCAAGCGCTATGTCGAGTTCGACTTCACCGCGAATCTCGAAGAGAATCTCGACCGCGTCTCGAACGCCGAGATCGACTGGAAGGCGCTGCTGCGCGCCTTCTGGGACGAGTTCCAGGCCTCGATCGGCGAGACCAAGGACCTGCGCGTCGGCGACGTGCTGGAGGCGCTGAACGGCATCCTCGGCGAGTACATCTTCCCGAAGAAGGCCGACGGCTCCGATCCGCGGGTCTGCCCGACCTGCGGCAACGGCCAGCTTTCGCTCAAGCTCGGCAAGTTCGGCGCCTTCGTCGGTTGCTCGAACTACCCGGAATGCCGCTATACGCGGCCCCTCTCCGTCCCGGCCGCCGATGGCGAGGCCTCGGCCGAGGGCGGCCAGGGCACGCCCGGCGTGCGCATCCTCGGCACCGATCCGGTGACAAACCTCGAAGTCACGCTGCGCGACGGCCGCTTCGGCCCCTATATCCAGCTCGGCGAGGGCGAGAAGCCCAAGCGCTCCAGCCTGCCCAAGGGCATGAGCCCGTCGAGCGTCACGCTGGAGAAGGCGTTGGCGCTGCTCTCCCTGCCGCGCGAAGTCGCCCGGCATCCCGAGAGCGGCGAGCCGATCCTCGTCGGCATCGGGCGCTTCGGGCCTTATGTCCAGCACGGCAAGGTCTACGCCAATATCGACAAGGACGACGACGTGCTCGAGCTTGGCGCCAACCGCGCCATCGACCTGATCGTCGCCAAGGAGGCCGGCGGCGGGCGCGGCGGCCGGGCGGCGACGCCGGGCCGGGCGCTGGGTGACCATCCCGCCGGCGGGGCGCTGGAGGTCAAGGCCGGCAAATACGGCCCCTATGTCGCCTGGGGCAAGATCTTCGCGACCCTGCCCAAGACGATGACTGCGGAGAGCATCACGCTGGAACAGGCGATCGAGCTGGCGAACGCCAAGGCCGAGGCGAAGGGCGGCAAGGGTAAGCCGAAGGCCGCCAGCGGTGCTGCCAAGGCCAAGGCTCCGGCCAAGAAGGCCGCTGCAAAGAAGGCGCCTGCCAAGAAGACGGCGGCCAAGACGGCGGCCAAGAAAGCGGCCGAGCCGAACGCGACGGAGAAGAAGACGCCGAAGGCGGCGCGCGGCTAACCGCGCCGCGCCTCACGGAGAAGCCTGAATGCGGCGCGCGAGCTGGCTTCTGATCGGAGGCGGGGCGGTTCTCTGCCTCGTCGCCTTCGCGGGCTGGGTCGCGTTGAACCTCTTCGCCTGCGGCCTGCATTCGGGCGGCTGCAGCCTCTCCCGCTTCCGCTTTCGCTGGGAGGATACCGAAGCCCTTATGGTCTTCGTCCCGCCCTTCTTCCTGGGCTGCGTTCTGGCCGCGACCGGGATCGCGCTGCGGACGGCAAATCGTCAGCGGCGGCCTTAGCACAGTCGCCTGCACTCAGAGGCTCGCCACCACAACGATGCGCTTGATCTCGCCGCGCAGGAAGGCCTGCAGGAAGCGATCGTAATCCTTGAAGGAAATACAGCCGTTCGAGTCGCCGCGCGGGCCGAGCAGATAGGTATGGGCGAGCAGCCCGGCCCGGCCGTGGATCGCGCCGCTGCCGCCGACCGGGTTCAGGCGAATGGCGCGCACGCCGTGGAACAGTGCCTCGCGCTCGGTCAAGGTATAGGTGTGCGGCGGGGTGACGCCCTTCATCCGGACATGGGCGTAGCGGACATCGTCCATCATCTCGCCGAGGCCTGAATGAGCCTCCAGTCGCTCGCCATTCGGCAGATAGACCATCTTGGCCGCGATATCGTAGATCGCGGTGCCGGCCTCGGCGGTGCGCGTGGGGGTGCCGGCCGAGGGGCTGAGACGGGTGATGCGGCCACGATCGATGATGTCGTCCTGCGGCGCGGCATAGGCGAGCACGGTCCCGGCCGGCTCCTGCTGCTTCTGCACGCCGAAGAGCTTCTCGAAGAAGCTGCGGTTGTCCCCTGGCGTCGGCGCCGCGGCGGCCGTCCGGTTGCGACGCGACGTCGTCGGCTGGGCGACGCGCGGCTGGGCTTGTTGCGGCTGGAGCTGCTGCGGACCGGCCTTCGGCAGCAGATCCAAGGGGCGCGGCACCGGCATGGGAGCGGCCTTCTCCGCCAGCGTGACCGGGGGCTGCGGCGGCAGCGGCAAGGCGGGCTCCGCGGGAGCGACAGCGGCGAGCGACGAGGATGGCGGCACCGGGGCCGCCGGCTGGAACGCGGAGCGGACGGGAGCGCCCTGGACGAAGGACGCACCCTTGCCGCCCGACAGGGAGGGATCGAGCAGGCCGCTATAGGCCGGCGCCGGCTGCTGCGCGACATGACCGGCCGATCCCTTGTGGGCGATTGCGGCGGGCATCTTCTCCGCATCGGGGCCGGGGGCGCCCTGCCCCAGCATCCAGAATCCGGACATGGCGCCGCCGCTCAGGGCGAGCGCGAGGAGAAGCCCCTTCAGCAAGGGCCTGCGGCGACGACGCGGCCGCACATAGGGCGCGCCACCTTCCCGCACATAGGTCGCATACGTCATCCGCCGCACTCTCGATACGCTTACGCCACGCCCGGCGGCCGCAGGCACAGCACGGCCGCACGCGCCTCGACCGAGGGAGGCGCGGTGCGCATCGCGGTGTGACAGGACATGCCGGGAGAACCCAAACTTCGTTCCGTATCGATAAGGCGCCGCCTTGGTTAATCGCCGGTGAACCGGATCGATAATTTTTCGCGGTTCGCGCGCGGCGGCACAGGGCCCGGCGCGCGCCTCCAAGGCCACGCGAAGACGGCGCGATCGAGACCGGACGATGGAGGAAGAAAGACGGGATTTTTTCGCGACCTGCCCCGATTGGCCCATTTTTTCGGGCGAGGCTGCAGTTCCAACCTATTTCTCACCAATCGGCCGTCGAATCGGATATGTCGCAAGCATCGCAACCGCAGGAGTTGCAGCCGCCGGAATCGCAGGATTCAGTGGCCGCTGCGCCGGAGGCCGGGACCGCCGTGAGCCAGCCAGCCGAGCCCCGGACGAGTTCCGTCGCAGCGCTCGGCGCAATCGTCAGCGGCGCTCTTATCCTGCAGATCGCCTCGACCATCGTGAACACGGTCGTGCCGCTCAAGATGGCGCTGGAGCAGAAGGCGCCGCTGCTGATCGGCCTCGTCGGCTCGGCCTATTCCGTCGGCTTTCTCGCCGGCTGCTTCGTCATCCCCGCTTTCATTCGCCGTGTCGGCCATATCCGCGCCTTCGGCGTCTTCGCCGCGCTGCAGGCGGTGCTGACGATCAGCTTCGCGCTCACATCGCTCGATTTCTGGGGCATCTCACGGCTCGGCATGGGCTTCGCCGGCGCCGGCCACGCGATCTGCATCGAGAGCTGGATCAGCGGCCAGGCCAAGGCCGGCCAGCGCGGGCGCCTGTTCGGCTTCTACCAGATCCTCAACCGCCTGGCGCTGATCGGCTCGCAGATCGGTGTCGGCTATGTCTCGCTGCAATCGCACGATGTCTTCCTGCTGGCGAGCGCGACCTTCTCGATCGCGCTGATCCCGGTCGGCATGACCCGCGCCAAGGGGCCTGAATCGGGCGAGGTCGTCTCGGTCCGGCTCAACACGATGTGGCAATACGCGCCGGCCTCGGTGATCGGCTGTCTCTATGTCGGGCTGATGGGCGGCGCGCTGACCAATATCGCACCGGCCTACGGCATCCTGATCGGCCTCGACCAGGCCTGGGCGATCCTGCTGACCGCCGGCATCCAGATCGGCGCGCTCGTGCTGCAATGGCCGCTCGGGCTGCTGGCGGACCGCGTCGAGAGCCGCAAGATCATGCTGACCGCCACCGTCTCGGTCGTGCTCTGCTCGCTGGCGCTCGGCGTCGTGCTCTGGCTCTCCGTGCCTCATACGCGCTTCTGGCTGTTCGGGCTTTTCGCCCTGATCGGCGCGGGGGCGATGCCGATCTACACGGTCGCCGTCGCGCATGCCTATTTCCGGCTCGGCCGCGAACGGGCGCTCGGCCTCTCCGCCCAACTGCTCTTCCTCTGGGCGACAGGCTCGGCGATCGGCCCCCTGGTCGCCGCCGCCTTCATGCAGACGGTCGGGCCGAACGGGCTGCTGGCCTATCTCGGCCTGCTCTCGGCGGCGGCTGCGGCCTATCTCGCCTTCCGGCTGCGGCGCAACCCGCCTTCGGCCAGCCCGTTTGGCGAACGCCCGGCCACCGCGCCGACCATCCCGGAGGTTTCACCTTCCGGGCGTTCGCAGGGCGCAAAATAGAGTTTCAGGCCTCGATGACCGGCCCGTGGCGGCTGGGCTTGGCCTTCAGCTTCAGCGTCTCGAGCTCCTCGCGCTCCCGCGGCGTGTTGCGCATGAGCTGGTCCTTGCCGGGCCCGTACTGCACCGGCTGGTCGGCATCGACGCCGTACCAGGCGGCAGCGCGCAGCACGAAGGATGGATCGGCCAGGTGCGGCCGCCCGAGCGCTACGAGGTCAGCGCGGCCAGCTGCGATAATGGTGTTGACCTGATCGGCTGTCGTGATGTTGCCGACGCACATGGTCGCCACCTGCGCCTCGTTGCGGATGCGGTCCGAGAACGGCGTCTGGAACATGCGGCCGTAGATGGGCCGCGATTCCCGCGCGGTCTGGCCCGTCGAGACGTCGACGAGGTCACAGCCCTCGGCGGCGAAAGCCTCGGCAATGGCGACGGAATCGGCCGCCGAGAGGCCGCCCTCGGCCCAGTCGGTCGCGGAAATGCGCACCGACATCGGCTTCTCGCGCGGCCAGGTCTCGCGCAGCGCCCGGAAGACCTCCAGCGGATAGCGCAGGCGGTTCTCGACCGAGCCGCCGTACGCGTCCGTGCGCCTGTTGGTCAGCGGCGAGAGGAAGCTCGCGAGCAGATAGCCATGGGCGCAGTGCAGCTCCAGCATGTCGAAGCCGGCGCGCTCGCCACGCTCGGCCGCGGCGACGAACTGCGCCTTGACCCGGTCCATGTCGGCGCGGGTCATCTCGCGCGGCACCTGGCTTTCCGGGTAGTAGGGCAAGGGCGACGCCGAGACGATCGGCCAGGCGCCTTCCGGCAGCGGTCGGTCCATGCCCTCCCACATCAGCCTAGTCGCGCCCTTCCGGCCGGCATGGCCGAGCTGCAGGCAGATCTTCGCCGTCGAGTGGGCGTGGACGAAGTCGACGATCCGCTTCCAGGCGGCTTCCTGCGCATCGTTCCAGAGCCCGGTGCAGCCGGGGGTGATACGCGCATCGGGCGCGACGCAGGTCATCTCGGTGAAGATCAGGCCGGGGCCGCCGATGGCGCGGGAGCCGTAATGCATCAGGTGCCAATCATCAGGCAGGCCGTCCTGCGCCGAGTACTGACACATCGGCGAGAGCGTCATGCGATTCTCAACCCGCATCTCGCGCAGCTTGAACGGCTGAAAGGCCGGCGGCACCGGCGCGCCGTCCTTGCGTCGCTTGGCCAGATCCCCGAGCCCGTCGGCGACGAGCTTGTCGACAGCCTCAACCATGTCCGGCGCCCGCAGCGCCAGATTGTCATAGGTGATTGCCTTGGAGCGGGTCATCAGGCCGAAGGCGAAGCGCAGGGGCTCGAAATCCCAGAAGCGCTTGAGCTCCTCGAACCAGACCAGAGAGACGTCGGCCGCGTGCTGGGTCTTCTCGACCTCCTCGCGGCGCTGCGTCTCGAACAGCTTCAGGCCGGCCGCGACATCGAGCTTCGCCTGCCCCATCGCCCTGTGCAGGGCGATGGCATCCTCCATCGCGAGCTTGGTGCCTGAGCCGATCGAGAAATGCGCCGTCGCCTTGGCGTCACCAATCAGCACGACATTTCCGACCACCCAATGACGGCAGCGGATCATCGGGAAATTGCGCCAGAGCGAGCGGTTGGTGATCAACCTGTGGCCCTGCAGTTCCTCGGCGAAGACGCCTTCGAGGAAAGCTGCCGACTGCGCCTCGTCCATGGCGCCCAGGCCAGCCTTCGCGAAGGTCTCGGGGTCGGTCTCCAGCACCCAGGTCGAGCGGCCGGCCTCGTACTGGTAGCAATGGGCGATGAAGACGCCGTGCTCCGTCTCCTTGAAGAAGAAGGTGAAGGCGTCGAAGGGACGGGTCGAGCCCATCCAGGTGAAATGGTTGGGGCGCAGGTCGGTCTGCGGCTGGAAGCGCTCGCGCCAGTTCTCGCGGATGCGGCTGTTGATGCCGTCGGCGCCAACGACGAGATCGTAGTCGCGCTTCAATGTCTCGGCATCGGCGACCTCGTTGCCGAAATGCAGGTTGACGCCGAGCTCGCGCGCCCTCGCCTGCACCAGCATCAGCAGCGAGCGGCGCGAGCAGCCGCAGAAGCCGTTGCCAGGCACGCGGAAGGTGTCGCCCTTGAAGTGGATCTCGATGTCGTCCCAGTAGGCGAAATTGTCCCGGATCGCGGCATAGCTCTGCGCATCCGCCATCTTGAACGTATCGAGCGTCTGGTCGGAGAAGACCACGCCGAAGCCGAAGGTGTCGTCCGGCTGGTTGCGCTCGAAGACGTCGACCGTCAGCTCCGGCCAATCCCGCTTCATCAGGAGCGCGAAATAGAGCCCCGCCGGCCCTCCGCCCACGACCGCGATACGCATCGACGCCTCCATCCGGGAGCCGGGTCGATCCGGCTTGAGAAATTATTTTAAGCCTGAAATGTTTTTGGCCTCAAGAGGATTTTGCAGCAGCCACCGCGGGGCCATGCCGCTCGATACTCAAAAGCGCCCCACCGGATTGCCAGCTTGCGCTGGAAATACCCTTGCACCGCGGCTGCCATCAGGCTGCTTGCAAATTCCTTCAGACTTAAAATATATTCTCATCCGGAGGTCGAGCGGCCATGACACTGCGGGAACAGCGTGCACTGGTGACGGGCGGCGGACGCGGCATCGGCCGGGCAATCGCCGCCGGGCTGACAGCAGCCGGAGCCAGGGTCAGCATCCTCGGGCGCGACGAGGCGACCTTGCGGGAGGCCGTCGCAGCTGGCGTCGCGGCCGATTACGCAACTTGTGACGTGCGCGACGAAGCCTCGGTTACCGCGGCGCTGGACCAGCTCTCGCGCGAACCAGCCTTCGACATCGCCATCGCCAATGCCGGCGCGGTCGAAACCGGTCCGTTCATGCGCAGCGACAACGAGCGCTTCCGCCGGATGCTCGACATCAACCTGATCGGCACGGTGAACCTGTTCCACGCCACTTTGCCGGCCATGCTGGAGCACCGCCGCGGCCGCCTGATCGCCATCGCCTCGACGGCGGGGCATCGCGGCTACCCGTATGTCAGCGCCTATACGGCGGCGAAGCATGCCGTGATCGGGCTGGTGAAGTCACTGGCGCTGGAGACGGCGCGCTCCGGCGTCACCGTCAACGCGGTCTGCCCCGGCTATGCCGATACCGACATGGCGACCGCCAGCATCGACAATGTCGCCAACAAGACCGGCAAGAGCCGCGAGGACGCGCTGGCGGCCATGATCAAGGACAATCCGCAAGGCCGGCTGATCGCACCGGAAGAGGTCGCCGCCGCCGTGCTCTACCTGTGCGGGCCGGGCAGCGATGCCGTCACCGGCCAGTCGCTCATGATCAATGGCGGGGAGTTCTGAGATGGAAACGCCCTCTTCCGCCCTCGTGCTGGACCGCGAGACCAAGGCCAGCGAGCGCCCCGGCGACCACAAGGACGAACTCCGCCTGTGGCTGCGGATGCTGACCTGCTCGACCCTGATCGAGACTGAGATCCGCAACCGGCTGCGCGAGGAGTTCAAGACCACGCTGCCGCGCTTCGACCTGATGGCCCAGCTCGACAAGACCGCGGTCGGCATGACCGTCGGCGAGGTCTCGCAGCGCCTGATGGTCTCAAACGGCAATGTCACCGCCGTCGTCGCCGGGCTCGTGACGGACGGGCTCGTCGACAAGCGCTCCGCCCCGCAGGACCGACGGGTGCAGATCCTCACGCTGACCGCACAGGGCCGCAAGGTCTTCCGCGCCATGGCCGAGCGCCATGAGGACTGGATCGCCGAGCTTTTCGCCGGGCTCGACCAGCCGGCCATCGCGCAGCTTTTCCGGCTGCTCGGAGAGACCAAGACCTCGCTGCATCGCGCCATCGCGGGGCGGGCCGGCGAAGCCGCCAAGGGAGACGCCTGATGGCAGAGATCGCCAATGCCACGACCCTGCCGCTGGCGGGTTTCACGCCGGAGCATTTCAGCCTCTCGGTCTCCGGCAAGGTCGCGACCGTGACGTTGAACCGGCCTGAGAAAAAGAATCCGCTGACCTTCGCAAGCTACCGCGAACTCACGGATTTCTTCCTCGCTGCGCAGAAGGAAGAGGCGGTCAAGGCGATCGTCGTCACCGGCGCCGGCGGCAATTTCTCCTCGGGCGGCGACGTCTTCGAGATCATCGGGCCGCTGGTCGCGATGGAGACCAAGGACCTGCTCAAATTCACCCGGATGACCGGCGAGCTGGTCAAGGCGATGCGGGCCTGCCCGCAGCCGATCGTGGCCGCCATCGACGGCGTCTGCGCCGGGGCCGGCGCCATCGTCGCCATGGCTTCGGATCTCAGGCTCGGCACGGCCGGCAGCAAGATCGCCTTCCTGTTCAACCGCGTGGGCCTCGCCGGCTGCGACATGGGCGCCTGCGCGATGCTGCCGCGGATCGTTGGCCAGGGCCGCGCCGCGGAACTGCTCTATACCGGCCGCGTGCTCAGGGGCGAGGAAGCCGAGCGCTGGGGGTTTCTCAACCGCATCTGTGCACCTGAGACCGTGCTGGCGGACGCACAGGCGCTCGCCGCCGAGCTGGCTGACGGCCCGACCTTCGCCAATGCCATGACCAAGCGCATGCTCGAGATGGAATGGGCGATGTCGGTCGAGAGTGCGATCGAGGCGGAAGCCGTGGCGCAGGCGCTCTGCATGCAGACCGAGGACTTTTCCCGCGCCTATCACGCCTTCGCCAACAAGCAGAAGCCGGTCTTCGAGGGCAACTGAGATGAGCAGCGCTTCTCCTCTCGGCCTCGACATTCTCGACGACACGCTGGACTGGCCGTTCTTCGAGGAGAGCCATCGCGCTTTCGCCGCCGAATTGTCCGGCTGGGCCGATTCCTATCTCGCCGACCTGCCGCATGACGATGTCGACGAGGCCTGCCGGGCGCGCGTCGCAGCTTTAGGTGCTGCGGGCTTCCTGAAGGCGGCCGTGCCGGCTGCCTATGGCGGGCTCACTGACAAGCTCGATGTCCGCACGCTCTGCCTCGCCCGCGAGATTTTGGCCGCGCATGACGGGCTCGCCGATTTCGCCTTCGCCATGCAGGGGCTCGGCACAGGCTCGATCTCGATCGCCGGCTCCGAGGCGATGAAGCGGCACATCCTGCCGGATGTCGCTGCCGGCAAGCGCATCGCCGCCTTTGCACTCTCCGAGAAGGAAGCGGGCTCCGACGTCGCCGCCATGGCGACGACCGCGACGCCGGACGGCAATACCCATGTCCGCATCGACGGCGAGAAGAGCTGGATCTCGAATGGTGGCATCGCCGACCATTATGTCGTCTTCGCCCGCACCGGCGAGGCGCCCGGTGCCCGCGGGCTCTCCGTCTTCCTGGTTGAGGCCGATACGCCCGGCCTGACCATCGCGGAACGCATCGAAGTCATCGCGCCGCATCCGTTGGCGACCCTGCGTTTCGAGGGCTGCCGCGTGCCGCTCGAGAACCGCATCGGCGGTCCCGGCGACGGCTTCAAGGTCGCGATGGCGACGCTCGACATCTTCCGCTCGACGGTCGGCGCCGCCGCGCTCGGCTTCGCGCGCCGCGCGCTGCACGAGACGCTGGCTCATGCCAATGGCCGCAAGCTCTTCGGCGGCACGCTGGGCGATCTCCAGCTCTCGCAGGCGGCGATTGCCGAGAGCGCGGCCGAGGTCGATGCCGCCGCTCTCCTCGTCTACCGCGCCGCCTGGACCAAGGACCGTGGTGCGGCCCGGGTTACCCGCGAGGCGGCACTGGCCAAGCTCGTCGCGACCGAGAACGCCCAGACCGTGATCGACCGCGCCGTGCAGATCCATGGCGGCCTCGGCGTCACCAAGGGCGTCAAGGTCGAAGAACTCTACAGGGAGATCCGGGCCCTGCGCATCTACGAGGGCGCCTCGGAAGTCCAGAAGGTCGTGATCGCGCGCGACCTCCTGAAATCACATGCCGGAAGAGCACATCGTTAGAGCCGGATTCACCGGTCAGGCCGAGGGGACCTGTTCGGATCGGGCTCTCGCAGGGGAACGCCATGACAGCAACCGGATTCGCGAGATCGGGGCATCAGGACAGCTTCGCGCGGGACAACCTGCCGCCGCGCGAAAGCTGGCCCGATCTGAGGCTGGAGGAGGCGGGGCTCGCCTACCCCGAGCGGCTGAACTGCGTCGCGGAGCTGCTCGACCGGCATGTCGACGAGGGGCATGGCGGGCGCACCGCCGTGATCGCCAACGACCTGCACTGGAGCTATGCCGACCTCACTGAGGTGGTGAACCGCATCGCTAATGTGCTGACCCGCGACCTCGGCATGGTCAGCGGCAACCGCGTGCTGCTGCGCGCCGGCAACACGCCGATGATGGTCGCCGCCTATCTCGCCGTCATCAAGGCCGGCGGCGTCGCGGTCGCGACCATGCCGATGCTGCGGGCGGGCGAGCTTGCCTATCCCCTGCGCAAGGCCAAAATCACGCTCGCGCTTTGCGACCACCGCCTCACCGCCGAATTGGAGACCGCCAGGGCACAAGTGCCGGAGCTTGCCCGCATCGTCGCCTTCGGCAGCGGTGGCAGCGAGCTCGAGGCGCTGATGGCGCAGCCGGGCTATGAGCATTTCGAAGCCATCGACACGGCGCGTGACGATGTCTGCCTGATCGCCTTCACCTCAGGCACCACCGGCGAGCCCAAGGGCACGATGCATTTCCATCAGGACATGCTGGCGATCTGCGACTGTTATGGCGCGCGCGTGCTGAAGGCCTCTCCGGATGATCGCTTCACCGGCTCGCCGCCGCTCGCTTTCACCTTCGGGCTCGGCGGGCTCGTGCTCTTCCCGATGCGGATCGGCGCGGCGATGGTGCTGCCCGAGAAGGCCGGCCCGGCCGACCTGATCGACGCGATCGAACGCCACAAGGTCAGCGTCGTCTTCACCGCGCCGACGGCCTATCGCGCCATGCTCGACAAGCTCGACGGGCGCGACATCGCCTCGCTCCGAACTTGCGTCTCCGCCGGCGAGGCGCTGCCCAAGGCGACCTTCGACGCCTGGCAGGCGCGGACCGGGATGCCGCTGCTCGACGGCATCGGCGCAACCGAGATGCTGCATATCTTCATCGGCGCGCCGCGCGAGGCGATCCGGCCCGGCGCGACCGGAATTCCGGTGCCGGGCTATGAGGCGAAGATCGTCGACGCAGAGGGGCGCGATGTGCCGGACGGCACGCCCGGGCGCCTCGCCGTGCGCGGCCCGACCGGCTGCCGCTATCTCGCCGACCCGCGCCAGGCGGTCTATGTCCTGAACGGCTGGAACATCACCGGCGACACCTATCTGCGCGATGCGGAAGGCTATTTCTGGTACCAGGCCCGCTCCGACGACATGATCGTCTCGGCCGGGTACAACATCGCCGGTCCCGAGGTGGAAGCCTGCCTGCTGATGCATGAAGCGGTGGCCGAATGCGGCGTGGTCGGCGCACCCTGCCCCGAGCGCGGGCAGATCGTGAAGGCCTATGTCGTCTTGCGCGAGGGTGTCACTGGCGACGCAGCGCTGGTCAAGGCGCTGCAGGAGCATGTGAAAGCCGGCATCGCGCCCTATAAATATCCCCGCGCGATCGAATTCGTCGCCGCCCTGCCGAAAACAGCGACCGGCAAGCTGCAACGCTTCGCCCTGCGCCAGATGGCCCAGGGCGAGAGCTAACCTATCTTTCGACAGAGCCTGAACGGCCGAAAACGAGGCGATACGCCATGTCCGACCACTCCCAATCCCGCGCCATCCTGCCCGAAGGCTGGCCGCAGCCACGCGGCTATGCCAACGGCATGGTGGCGGAAGGCCGTGTGCTGGTGACCGGCGGGCTCGTCGGCTGGGACGCGCAGGGCGTCTTCGCCGAGGGCTTCATCGGGCAGCTCCGCCAGACCTTCCTCAACATCAGGGCGGTGATCGAGGCCGGCGGCGGGCGCGTCGAGGATATCGTGCGCCTGACTTGGTATGTCACGGATATCGCGACCTATCGCGCCAGCCTCAGGGAGATGGGGCCGGCCTATCGCGAGGTCTTCGGCCGGCATTTCCCGGCCATGGCGGTGGTCGCCGTCACCGCACTGGTCGAGCCGGAGGCGCTGCTGGAGATCGAGGCGACGGCGGTGGTCGGTGCCTGACCCCGCGGCCTAAATCCCTGCGCCATCCTGCAACGCCCCGACCGGCGCCTTACGCCAGAGCCGCATATGCAGCGCCCGCAAGCCGGGACGCAGCAGGATGTCACCGAAGGCGAGCGCCAGGGATGCTGCCGCATTGGCCGTCAGCACGAAGGCCGCCGCGAACAGCCCGGCGGTGCTCAACACACGCCAGCTGATCCCGGCAAGCCATGCCCGGCGGTCCGGCGTGCCGCGCCTTCCGACGATGCGGAGGACGCCGCGTTGCGCCCGTACCAGCGCCCCGCCCTCGCCCACGGCCTGTCGAGCCTCGCCCTCGGCGGGTTCGACGAAGCCGAAGGCCACCGTCTCGTTGCTGATCCGGTCGATCAGGATGAAGCCGCCGAGCTGGTGGCTCTGCGCGTAGGGCAGCGAGACCAGCGGCCGATCGAACCGGAGCGTAACGAGACCGATGCCGTTCATGCCCAGGCTCTGCGCCGGCAGCGGCTCGAAGCCCTCGATATCGATGCTGTGATGCAGCGCCTCGACCGTGGCATTGGCGCTCTGCGTCGAGAGCTTCACCAGAAATTGGCCGCCTTCGAGCATGGCCCGCTCGCCCGTCCAGAGCAGGCGTGCCTTCAGGCCGCGGCTCACCGGCAGCGCCGCCCCGGCAGCGGCGATGACGTCGCCACGCGAGATGTCGATATCGTTCTCCAGTGCGACCGTCGCGGCCTGGCCGGCAGCGATCTGGCTTGCCTCGCCGGCTGCGCCGATCAAACGTGCGATGCGGCTGGTGCGGCCGGAGGGCAGCGCGACGACGGGATCGCCGACGCGGGCACGGCCGGCAACCGGCGTACCAGCATAGCCGCGGAAATCGAGATCGGGCCGGTTGACCCATTGCACCGGCAGGACGAAGCCTTCGTCACTCGGGGCAGCGCGGGCGACCGCGACGCCCTCAAGATAGGGCAGTAGCGCCGGGCCATCATACCAGGGCATCAGCGTCGACGGGCGCATGACGTTCTCGCCGTCGCGGGCCGAAACCGGGATGAAGCGGATCGAGGCAAAGCCGAGGCTTTTCACCGCCGCGCGATAGTCGTCCGCGATGCGCTCGAAAACCGCTTCGTCATAACCGACGAGGTCCATCTTGTTGATGGCAACCACGACATGGCGGACGCCGACCAGCGAGACGATGAAGGAATGGCGGCGCGTCTGCGGCAGCAGGCCTTTGCGTGCATCCACCAGGATGATGGCGAGATCGGCGGTGGAGGCGCCCGTCGCCATGTTGCGGGTATATTGCTCGTGGCCGGGTGTGTCGGCGACGATGAAGCTGCGCGTCTGCGTCGCGAAATAGCGATAGGCGACATCGATGGTGATGCCCTGCTCGCGCTCGGCCGAGAGGCCGTCGACCAACAGTGCGAAATCGGGCGCCTCGCCTTGGGTGCCGAACTTGCGGGAATCGCTGTCGAGCGCGCTGAGCTGGTCGTCGAAGACCGCGCCGGCCTCGTAGAGCATGCGGCCGATCAGGGTCGACTTGCCGTCATCGACCGAACCGCAGGTGATGAAGCGCAGCAGCGAGTGCTGGCCTGTTTCGCTGGCGGCCGGCGCATCGTTGGCCGGAAGCGGCGTCTGCACCGGTTTCGGTGCCTTCTTCTTGGCAAGGGCAAAGCCCATCAGAAATAGCCTTCCTGCTTCTTCTGCTCCATCGAGCCGGAGCCGTCATGGTCGATGACGCGGCCCTCCCGCTCGGAGGATCGTGACGAACGCATCTCGGCGATGATGTCGGTGAGGTTCGCCGCCTCGCTCTCGACGGCACCGGTCAGCGGGTAGCAGCCCAGCGTCCGGAAGCGGACCATGCGGATCTCAATCGTCTCGCCGGGGAGGAGCTCCATGCGCTCGTCGTCGCGCATGATCCAGGCGCCGTCGCGCCGGACGACCGGGCGCGGCGCCGCGAAATAGAGCGGCACGACCGGGATGTTCTCCAGCGCGATGTAATCCCAGACATCGCGCTCGGTCCAATTGGAGAGCGGAAACACGCGAAAGCTCTCGCCGCGATGCTTGCGGGTGTTGAAGAGCTGCCAGGGTTCGGGCCGCTGGTTCTTCGGGTCCCAGCGATGTTCGGGTGAACGCAGCGAGAAGACGCGCTCCTTGGCCCGGCTCTTCTCCTCGTCGCGGCGCGCGCCGCCGAAGGCGGCGTCGAACTTGTGGAGGTCGAGCGCCTGCTTCAACCCTTGCGTCTTCATCACGTCGGTATGGACGCGCGAGCCGGAGGCGAAGGGATTGATCCCGGCCTCGACGCCCTCCCGGTTGATATGGACGATCAGGTCGAGGCCGAGCCGCTGCGCCGTCTCGTCACGGAAGGCGATCATCTCGCGGAATTTCCAGGTCGTATCGACATGGAGCAGCGGGAAAGGCGGCCTGGCCGGATAGAACGCCTTCATCACGAGATGCAGCAGGACGGCGGAATCCTTGCCGATCGAATAGAGCAGCACCGGCTTGTCGCAGGTCGCGACGACCTCGCGGATGATGAAGATCGCCTCCGCCTCGAGCTTCTGCAGATGGCTGAGCTGGATCATTGGCGCAGCTCCACAGCCGAGAGCTCGGCACGCGCCAGTTTCCCGTCCTGTCCGACATGCAGGCCGCATTCCTTGGCCGCATCATCCTCCCACCACCAGCGCCCGGCCCGCTCGGGCTCGCCGGGGCGGATAGCGCGGGTGCAGGGCTGGCAGCCGATCGAGACGAAACCCTGCGCATGCAGCGGGTTGAGCGGCACGGCATTCTCCTGCGCGAAGGCGAGCGCCTGTTCACGCGACCAGTCGATGAGCGGGCTTGCCTTGACGAGGCCGCGGGCCGCATCGGCCTCGGCCAGCTTCACCCCGCCTCGCGCCGCCGACTGGTCGGCGCGCAGGCCGGTCAGCCAGATATCGGCGCCGGCGAGCGCTCGGCCCAGAGGCTCGACCTTGCGGATATCGCAGCAGGATTTGCGGGCGTCGCGCGAGGCATAGAAGCCGTTGATACCGTTCTGGCGCACGTGGAGTTCGAGCGTGTCGTGGCGAGGGTAATACGGGCGGATCACGATGCCGTAGCGCTCCTCGGTCTCCTGCCAGAGCACATAGACCTCGGGAAAGAGCCGGCCGGTATCGAGCGTGGCGAAGGTGACAGGCAGCTTCGCGGTCGCGATGAAATGGGTCAGGACCTGGTCTTCGAGACCGAAGGAGGTGGTGAAGACTACTCGCCCGTTCGCTTCCGCGACGATGCCGGAAACGCGCGCGGGCACGTCCGCCTTGCCGAACGCCGCATCGAGCGCGGCCGCGCGATGCGCCAGCAGCGCCTCTGCCGACGTTGTCGTCGAGGGTTCGTCCGAGCCGAAGCCGTTCGCCATGGTCGTGGCCGCCTGTTCGGTAAATCGAACGAACCACTTATACCCATGGCGGCAAAGGTTCAATTTACAGAAGGTAGCGTGTTTTTTCTTATTTCACTTCCATTGGAGAAGTTTGTTTTGACGGGCGCGCTACACGCCCCTTAGCAGCACAAACTCAATGGAAATCCCGCGATTTCGGGAGGATGCGCACATTGCGCGGGTGGCGGTGGCGCGGCAACGGCGGATTCTTCAGTTCGTCGATGGGCATCGGAACCTCGGCGCGATGCGTATCCGAGAGCGAGAGCAGGTCGATCGAGCGGTCGGCGATACGCTGGGCCATGAGATGGGTGACACCCTCGACGCTCTTCTGCACCCGGCCCTCGACCAGCATCAAACGTGCACCCATGACCTCGCGGCGGAAACGCTCGAACAATCGCGCCCAGATCACGACATTGGTGATGCCGGTCTCGTCCTCCAGCGTGACGAAGATGGCATTGCCCTTGCCCGGCCGCTGCCGCACCAGCACGATTCCCGCCGTGCGGACGAAGGCGGCATCGGGCTTCGCCTCGGTCTCGGCGCAGCTCAGCACGCCCTCGCGACGGAAGCGCGGGCGCAGGAGCTGCATCGGATGCCCCTTCAGCGAGAGCCGAACGGTCTGGTAATCGGCGACGATATGCTCGGCCAGCGGCATGACCGGCAGCGCCATGCTCCGCTCCGAACCCAATTCGCGGGCCTGCGCAACCTGAAACAGCGGCAGCGCCGGATCATCCGGCAGGCGACGCACGGCCCAGAGCGCCTCGCGCCGGTCGAGCCCGAGCGAGCGGAAGGCATCGGCATCGGCAAGCAGGCGCATGGCGCGGGCGGGGAGATTGGCACGGCGCATCAATTCCTCGACATCGCGATAGGGGCCGCCGGGTTCCCGCTCCCCGGCAATGGCGTTACCCCACTCATCCTTGAAGCCGTCGATCTGGCGGAAGCCCAGGCGCAGGGCGAAAGGATCTCTTCCGCCTTCCCGGCTCGGCCGGTCGCGGTAAGAACTTGATTCCGAAACGGGCTCCAAGCTGTTGTCCAGAAAGCTGGAATTGACATCGGCCGGCCGCGCCTCGACGCCGCCGTTCTCCTCCGCCTCCCGCACGATCTGGGCCGGCGCGTAAAAACCCATGGGCTGGGAATTGAGCAGCGCAGCAGCGAAGGCGGCCGGGTAGTGCTTCTTCAGAAAGGAGGAGATGTAGACCAGCTTGGCGAAGGAAGCCGCGTGGCTTTCCGGGAAGCCATAGCTGCCGAAGCCCTTGATCTGCTCGAAACAGCGCTGGGCGAAATCGCGCTCATAGCCGCGTTCCACCATGCGCTCGACCATCATCGCCTCATAGTTGCCAATGGTTCCGGCATTGCGGAAGGTCGCCATCGCCTTGCGCAGGCCATTGGCCTCGATGTCGGAGAATTTGGCGGCAACCATGGCGAGCCTCATCGCCTGCTCCTGAAAGAGCGGGACGCCCTCGGTCTTGTTCAGAACTTCGAATAGTTCGTTCTCAGGGTGGGGCGGCTTTGGAGATGGGAACACGACTTTCTCGATCCCCGCCCGCCGTTTCAGATAGGGGTGGACCATGTTGCCCTGGATCGGGCCGGGCCGGACGATCGCGACCTGGATGACGAGATCGTAGAACTTTTCGGGCTTTAGCCGCGGCAGCATGTTCATCTGTGCGCGGCTCTCGACCTGAAAAACGCCTAGAGAATGCCCCTTCTTGAGCATTTCGTAGGTGCCTTTATCGCCATCCTTAAGATCGGCGAGCGCATAATCCTCTCCCCCATTCGCCTTGATCAGGTCGAACGCCTTGCGGATGCAGGTCAGCATGCCCAGCGCCAGCACATCCACCTTCATCAGCCCGAGTTCGTCGATGTCGTCGCGATCCCATTCGATGAAGGTGCGGTCGTCCATCGCGGCGTTGCCGATCGGCACGGTCTCGTCGAGGCGCCCGCGCGACAGGACGAAGCCGCCGACATGCTGCGAGAGATGGCGCGGATAGCCCAATAACCGGGTGGCGAAATCGACGGCGCGGCGGATCGTCGGATTGGTCGGGTCGAGCCCGGCCTGACGGACGCGGGCGTCGCCGATCTCGCTGCCCCAGCTGCCCCAATTGGTATCGGCGATGCGGGCGGTGACGTCCTCGGTCAGGCCCAGCACCTTGCCGGCCTCGCGGATGGCGCTGCGTGGCCGGTAATGGATCACGGTGGCGGCGATGCCGGCACGCTCACGGCCATAGAACTTGTAGATCCACTGGATCACCTCCTCGCGCCGCTCGTGCTCGAAATCGACGTCGATATCGGGCGGCTCCTTGCGCTCGGTCGAGATGAAGCGCTCGAACAGCACATCGTTCTCGGCCGGGTCGACGGCGGTGATGCCGAGCACGTAGCAGACGGCGGAATTGGCGGCCGAGCCGCGGCCCTGGCAGAGGATGCCTCTACTGTTCGCGAATTCGACGATCTGGCGGATTGTCAGGAAATAGCGGGCGTATTCGAGCTTCCCGATCAGATCGAGCTCCTTCGCCAGCAGCTTCTCGACCTTCTCCGGCACGCCATCGGGATAGCGGATCAGGCAGCAGCGGCGGACCAGTTCGACTAGCCAGTCCTGATCCTTCCAGCCGGGCGGGATCGGCTCGTCGGGGTACTCGTATTTCAACTGGCCAAGATCGAACTCGATGCGGGAGAAGAGATGTTGCGTCTCGGTGATGGCCTCGGGGGCATCACGGAACAGGCGCGCCATTTCCTGCGGCAGCTTGAGATGGCGCTCAGCATTGGATTCGAGCAGGCGCCCCGCCCGCTCGATGGTGCTGCCCTCGCGGATGCAGGTCAGTACGTCCTGCAGGTCCCGCTGCGCGATGGAATCATAGAGCGCGTCATTGGTCGCGATCAGCGGGGTGCGGGTCGCGGTGGCGATAGTCTTGAGGCGCGCAAGGCGGCGGCGGTCGTCGCCGCGCCGGTGCATGCTGGCGGCGAGCCAGACCGCGCCGGGCGCTGCATCATCCAGCCGAGCAAGGAGCGCAGGCAGGCCATCGAGGCTGCGGCCGGGTATCAGGATCAGCAGCAGGTCGCGAGCATCGCTCAGGAGGTCGTCGAGGACGAGACGGCATTCGCCCTTCCTCACGCCGTCCTTCAGGTTGCCATGGCTGAGCAGGCGGCAGAGCCGGCCCCAGCCGGCGCGATTGGCGGGATAGACGACGATGTCGGGCGTGCCGTCGGCGAAGACGAGGCGGGTGCCGGTCGCGAGCTTGAACTTCTTCGCCATCGCCTTCATCGGCTCGGGCTCGATGGGATGATCAGCGAAATCCGGGTTCTCGACCCAGATGTATTCGCCGGGGCTGCCGCCTTGCCTGACCTTGTCGGGCGCCGGCAGACCGTCTTCGCGCAACTGCTTCAGCGCCGCCCAGGCGCGCACGACGCCCGCCACCGTGTTGCGGTCGGCGATACCGATGCCGGAATAACCGAGCAGCAGCGCCGTCAGCACCATATGCGGCCCCGGCGAAGCGCCGCGCAGGAAGGAAAAATGCGAGGCGGCAACGGGTTCGGCGAAGGCATTCGCAATCTGATTCATGCGAAGAGCCCGTGCAGGAACCAGCGCGGCGGAGCGCTGTCGGCCTCGTAGAAGCCGATCCGGTAGAGCCAGAAACGGCGCCCTTGCGCATCCTCGACGCGGTAATAGTCGCGCATCGGCTCGTCGGAGCCGTCGCGCCACCATTCGGGCGCGATGCGCTCGGGGCCTTCGGCGCGGGCGATGTCATGGATGAGGCGCCGCCAGCGGAAGCGGATCGGCGGGCCATCCGGTACTTCCGCGATGGCCTCGACAGGCTGGGGCGGCTCGAAGAGCTGGAGCGGGCGGGCCGGCGGCTCCTGCGGCTCCGGTACGGACCAAGCTGCGTCCGGCAGCAGCGCAGCGGCCGACAGCGCCTTCGCGGCCCTAACGGGGTGATGCGTATCCTGCGCCGCGAAGCGCAGCACCCGGTCGCGGCCGAAGCGGGTGACGAGCCGGTCGACCAGATCGGCCACTGCCTCCTCCTCGACCGCGCGGCCATCGAGGCTGTGCTGCGGCGTGTCGAGCGGCTCGCAGAGCGGCACGGCGAGCTTGATCGCATCGAAGCCGAAGCCGGGATCGAGCGGATCGGACAGGGTCTCGATGCGCTCGCGATAGAGCCTGAGCAGTGCCTTGGCGTCGCGCGACGGGTGGCCGGTCTCGATGGCGAGGCGGCGCACCGCGCCGTCACTGCGAAAGAAGCCGAGCTCGAAGACGCGACCGCCCTCGCCGCGTGCCTCCAAGACCCGCGCCGCCTCCCCGATCAGCCTGACGACGACAGCCTCGAGGCTCGTCGTGTCGGCGAAAGGCTCGGCGAAATGGCGCTCGACCACGCAATCGGGCGGCGGGCGCAGCGGCGTGATGCGACGGTCCTCATGGCCGAGGATACGCCGGAGCTTGACCGCCATCGCCTCGCCGAAGCGGGCCGAGAGCGTTTCCGAAGGGCGCTCCGCGAGATGAGCCAGCGTCTTGAGGCCGGCACGGGAGAGCGCGATCACGGTCTCGGCGTCGGTATCCAGCGCGGCGGTCGGCAGCGGGCGCAACAGCGCCTCCTCCTGGCCGGGCGGGATGATGCCGCCGCGGCCGTGCCGCGCGCAGGCACGGGCAGCGTCAGGCGTGCCGGCGATGGCGGCTTTCACCTTGAGGCCCCCTCGCTGCATGGCGCGCCCGGCCAGATTACCGAGCCCCCTCTCGCCGCCGAAGAGATGGGCGCAGCCGGTGATGTCGAGGATCAGGCCATGCGGTTCGTCGAGCGCGACAAGCGGCGTGAAACGGTCGCAGAAGGCCGCGAGCGCTTCGAGGAATTCGTTGTCGGCCTGAGCTTGCGTCTCCAGCGCGACGAGATCGGGAATGCGAGCGCGAGCATCGGCCAGCGTCATCCCTCGCGTCAGGCCGAGATCGACGGCGCGCTGGTCGCAATCGACGAGGCGCAGGGCGTTGCCCTGCATCTCGGTCAGCACGTGCGGCTTCTCAGCCGGCGCGCCGGAGGCCGGTATCGCGCCCGTCCGCCGCAATCTGTCCGTCGCCAGAAAGGGGAACCAGAGGGCGAGATAGCGGCGCGGCATGGTCTGTCCGGGAAGCTCGGTCGAAAAGGCTGCGTTCCGCAAAGCAATGTCGGTCACGGTCCCACTCCACACGCCACTCACGCTCGGCCACGCCACCGCGCTGGCGCAGCAATCTCAGGGCGAAGGCCGGCGCGCCCGGCGCATTCGCCTCCAAGGCCCGCGAGGCCAGCGCCCTCACCTGCCAGCGCGTGCGCGCCGCGCTCGGCGCCTCGGCCGCCGCAACGCGCAGCAGCAGTACCGGCACGCCCGAGGCTTCCGCCGCCAGGGCGAGACGACGGCTCGCCGTCAGGTCGAAAGGGCGCGGCTCGCCCCAGGGCTCGATCAGCACGGCCCCCAGCGCCGAACAGCGCGCCGCCTCGGCACCCGCCCGCAACACGCCCTCGCCGTCGCGCGCCCGCACCAGCAGGAGGCGTGACGGATCGAGGCCAAATTCGTTCAATCCCGGCGCGTGCAATCGCCCGGCTTCGGCATCGACGAAATCCTGCCGCGCCCACAGGATGGAACGCTCGCTGGAACCATTTCGCGTTTCTTCACGCGAACCGGGGGCGGCTTCGCTCGAAAATGCTCCGGCCTTTCCATCTGCCGCCCCCGCCCGCAGCGCGAGGCCGAGCGCGAAGCCGGTCGCGGCGGCGAGATCGGCGACCTCGGCAGCGTAGATTTCATGCAGCGCTGCCCGTGCGAGCCCGCCGTTCAGGGCTTCGTCCAGCGCAGGCACGCCGAGGCCGATCCGCCCGGCCGCAACCGGCCCGCCCCGCAAGGTGGCCTCTGAGAGGCTGCGGCGCAGATCGGACAGGGTCGAGGCGGTTTCGGGCATGGGGCAAAGCTTATGTTCTCTCTTTGTTCTTTATAGAACGCTCCCCACCGGAAGGCGAGTCGAGTCTTCCCGCCTTCCCCATGCCCCTGCCAGAGAGTGACGCGAGGCGGGTCTCGTCATTCCGAAGCTGCTTGCGCAAACAGCTCTCGAGGCCAGGGCGCTGACTTATGCAGAGGCGCGTTCGGAAGAGCAGCGCCCGGAATATCCGCTCCGCCGAGGCTCTCGGTTTTCATTTATCGCAATTTCTTCACGCGAACCGACGCCCACTTCGCTCGAAAATGCTCTAGCCTCAGCGGCATGTGGGGGATTCTCTCGACCTATTGGCCGCATATCCTCGCGGTCATCACGATCGCGCTGTCGGCGGTCGCCGGCGCGCATGCGGTGATGACCAAGGACGAGGTGCGCGCCGCGATCGGCTGGGTCGGCGTCATCATCCTCTCGCCGATCATCGGGCCGCTGCTCTACGCCATCGCCGGGGTCAACCGCATCCGCCGTGCCTCGATCCTGGCCCAGCGCCCCGGCCATGGCATGGCGGCGGCCGATTTCCATGTCGAGGACGAGGCGGTCGCGACGCATTTCGGCCGGCGCTTCCTCGCGCTCAAGACGCTCGGCGACCGCGTCGCCCGCCACCCCCTGACCACCGGCAACCGCATCGACACGCTGGAGACCGGCGACGAGGCCTATGGCGCGATGCTCGCCGCCATCGCGGCGGCTGAGCGCAGCATCATCCTGGAAAGCTACATCTTCGACCGGGACCCGATCGGCCTGCGCATCGCCGATGCGCTGATCGAGGCGCAGAAACGCGGCATCGCGGTCCGGGTGCTGATCGACGCGGTCGGAGCGCGCTATTCGGTGCCGAGCATCGCCGGGCACCTGCGCGAGGGCGGAGTCGCGGTCGACGTCTTCAACGGCAACATCATCATGGGCCTGCGGCTGCCCTATGCCAATCTCAGGACGCACCGGAAGATCATCGTCGTCGACGGAATCATCGGCTTCATGGGCGGGATGAACATTCGCGAGGGTTTCACCCGCGAATTCGCCGGCGACGCCTTCGCCCATGACACGCATTTCCGCATCGAAGGGCCTGTGGTGGCCGATCTCTTCGCCGTCGCGGCCGAGGACTGGTGCTTCGCCACCGGCGAAGCACTGGCCGGCCCGGCCTGGGAGATTCCGGCGCTGGCGCGAAGCGGCATGCCGGTGCTGGCGCGCGCGGTGCCCACGGGGCCGGATTCCTATCTGGAAACCAATCACAAGCTGTTGATGGGCGCGCTGTCGGTGGCGCGCCAGTCGGTCAAGATCATGTCGCCCTATTTCCTGCCCGACCAGGAACTGATCAGTGCGCTCGTCACCGCGGCGCGACGCGGCGTCGACATCGATATCGTCGTGCCCTCGGTCAACAACCTCGTGCTGGTCGACCGCGCGATGACCGCGCAATTCGACCAGATCCTGAAGAATTATTGCCGGATCTGGCGCTCCACCGGTGCCTTCGACCATTCCAAGCTCCTCGCCGTCGACGGGAGCTGGGCCTATGTCGGCTCCTCCAATCTCGACCCGCGTTCGCTGCGCCTGAACTTCGAGATCGACCTCGAGGTTCTCGACCATGGTTTCGCCCGCGCGATCGAGCGCCGGATCGAGACGGTGATGTCGACCGCGACCCCGGTCACGCTTGCCGGCCTGCGCGCCCGGCCCTATGTCATGCGTCTGATCGACAGGCTGATCTGGCTCGGCTCGCCCTATCTCTGAGCCGAAGCAGTCATATCCCTGATGCCAGAGGCGCCTAAACCGTTACCCGCCCTACCAAGGCGGGTCCGGAGCACGAGCCGGCGGAGCGATGCAGAAGAAGAACCAGAGCCTGCCCGCCAGCATCATCGCCTCGCTGCGCCAGCGCAACAACCGCCCCGGCACCGTTTCGGCCGGAGAGAACGGTCGTTCCGGGGGCACGCTGGTCGCCTCCTACAACGTCCATAAATGCGTCGGCGTCGATGGCCGCTTCGATCCCGGCCGGATCGGGCAGGTGATCCGCGAGATCGCGCCGGATGTCATCGCCCTGCAGGAGGCCGACAAGCGCTTCGGCGCCCGCCACGGCCTGCTCGACCTCGCCCGGCTGAAAGACGAGACCGGCCTCGTCCCTGTTCCCGTGGAAAGCACCAATGCCGCGGCGCATGGCTGGCACGGCAATGTCGTGCTGTTCCGGCAGGGGCTGGTGCGCGACGTCCATCAGGTCTCGCTGCCGGGGCTGGAGCCGCGCGGCGCGCTGGTCGTCGATATCGACATGGAGAGCGGTGCGGCACTTCGGATCGTCGCGGCCCATCTTGGCCTGCTCAGGCGCTCGCGCTCGCAGCAGGCCCGCATGATCATCGACCTGATGCGCAGCCGGGACGAGCGCCCCACGCTCCTGCTCGGCGACCTCAACGAATGGCGCCTCGGCGGCCGCTCGGCACTGAGCGCGCTCGATGCCGCCTTCGGCGCGATGCCCGTGCCGGTCCCGAGCTTCCCGGCCGGGCTGCCCTTGCTGGCGCTCGACCGGATCATCGCCAACCGCCCGGAAATCCTGTCGCAGGTCGCGGTCCATGATACGCCGCTCGCGCGCATCGCCTCCGACCATCTGCCGATCAAGGCCTTCGTCGATCCGGCCATGGCGGCGCTGCCGGTCAGCGCCCCCGATTTCATGATCGCGCCGGCCGAGCCGGCGGGCCCCGGCAGGGCAGCCTTGCATGCCAAGGAGGCGCCGCTGCCCCTTCCCGCATCCTCGCCAGGCGGCAAGGGACGCGCGGGCAGCAATCGCGAACTCGTGCGCAAGGCCGGCGCCCAATTGAAGCGCGCCGTCAAGCGCACCTTGCGACGGTCGGACGCCCCTTCCCGCTAACGACCACCGCCTGCGCGAAGCGTTGCAGAGCACGGCTTCATGCCGGCAATGCGCTTCAGCGCTGGCCAATCCCGGTGAAGCCTGCTTTCTGGATTCATCAGCCGTCTCATGGCGCAGAATCAGATGCCGGATAACTTGGCCGAGCGCCCAAGCGCGCCGCAGCTCTTCCTGATCTTCACGCGGATCGGGCTGACCAGTTTCGGCGGCGGCCTGAGCGGCTGGATGCTCCGGGAATTCGTGCAGCGCCGGCGCCTGATGAGCGAAGAGGATTTCCTCAACGGGCTCTCGGTCGCGCAGGCCCTGCCCGGCGTCAATGTCACCAACATGGCGATCTGGATCGGCTACAAGCTCGGCGGACGCAACGGCGCCATCGCCTCCTGGCTCGGCATCGTCGTGCCCGCCGCCTTCGTCATCGTCCTGATCGGCAGCGCCTTCGCCTCGCTCAGCAGCTATGAACTCAGCCATGTCGCGCTGAGCGGCGCGGCTTCGGGTGCGATCGGCCTGTCGCTGGCAATGGGGCTGACCGCCGCGCGACGAGTGCCGCGCCGGGTCTTCCCGCTCGCGATCATGGCCGCGACCTTCGTCGCGGTCGCGATCCTGAAATGGCCATTGCTCTGGACGGTGCTCGGCTTCGGCTCGCTCAGCGTCGCCGTGACCTACCGGGACGGTTGAGCTCTTTTTTGTTTCAGTCGCATTTTCTTCACGCGAACCGGTGCCCACTTCGCTCGAAAATACTTTAGGCCGATGCAATCCCTGCCCTTCAGCATCCTGCTCGTCTTCCTGCCGCTCTCGCTGGTGACCATCGGCGGCGGCCAGAGCGCCATCGCCGATATGCATCGCCAGATCGTCGAGGTGCATCAGTGGATGAGCGCCGCCCAATTCGTCGACGCCTTCGCGATCGCGCGGCTGGCGCCGGGGCCGGGCTCGCTGCTGGCGACGCTGATCGGCTGGCAGATCGCCGGGTTCTGGGGCGCGCTCGCCGCCACCGCCGGCATCTTCGGGCCGACCGCCTTCCTGATCTACGGGGTCGCCCATATCTGGTCGCGCTACGAGGGCGCCCGCCTGCTGCGCGCCCTCGAGAAGGGCTTGCGACCTGTCGCTGCGGGCATGATCCTGGCGGCGAGCTATGTGCTGATCCAGTCCCTCGACAGCGGCTGGCTCGGCCGCGGCATCGCGCTGGTCTCGACAGCCCTGCTGATGCTGACGCCGGTCAATCCGCTCTTGCTGATCGCTGGCGGCGCCGGCTGTTTCGTCGGGCTGCACCTGCTGGCGCTGATCTGACCGCCGCCCGCGGAGCCGGGCCAAGGCTCCAGCTTCACTAGCCACGGAGCATTGAACAAAGCCCCTCTCTATTTGTTCAGATAGGGCTTTACACAACAGGTAATTGTAATAACTATATTATATTGAAGGCTTTTTCTTTGAATTATAGCAATTATTATATTGCTATCTCGCAAAGAATCAACTTGCGAATCCTTTGAGAAGACTATTACACGCCCCGGACATGGGACTGGGGTTACGTAATGAATAATAATTCTAGATTGGCTTTCCTGGCAGCTTTGCTGTCGACAACAGCTCTTTCGGTGGCACAGGCGCAAACGCAGGCGCCGCAGGTCAATGCGCCCAGCAGTGAGCAGATGATCCCGCTCGACCAGATCACGGTCACGGCGTCGCGCGGCGAGAAGCAGGTTCTCGATGTTCCCGGCACCGTCAGCGTGATCACGCGGCAGGAACTCGACGAGCGGATCACCCGCGACACGCAGGACCTGGTGCGCTACCAGCCGGGCGTCAGCGTCAACCGCATCACCAGCAGCACCGACCCGTTCGGAAATTACGGCGGCTTCACCATCCGCGGCGTCGGCGGCAACCGGGTGCAGATGCAGGTCGATGGCTCGCGCGTGATCGAGCGCGTCACCGACGGCAACCGCGACTTCGTCGACCTGCCCTTCCTCAAGAATGTCGAGATCGTGCGCGGGCCGGGCTCGGTGCTGTGGGGCGCGGACGCGCTCGGCGGCATCGTCGCCTACCGCACGCTCGACCCGGAAGACTTGCTGAAGGGCAAGGACAAGCCCTACGCCGCCAGGCTGAGCACCAGCTATGACAGCCTCGACCGCTCCTTCGTGAAGACCGGGATCGCGGCCTTCCGCTTCTCACCGATGCTGGAGGGCATCGTCGGCGTCAGCCAGAAGAGCGCCCAGGAGGCACGGTTGACCAAGGCGCGGGCCGATGGCGGCCGCTGGGGCTGCCCGGTGCCGACGATGCGCTTCCTCGGCTGCGACAGGCTCAATCCGCTCGACGTCACTGTCTGGAACAGCTTCGCCAAGCTCGTCTTCAAGCCGACAACAGACCACACCTTCAAGCTGACCGGCGAATACTACGACAGCGATTCGACGGTGAACCAGCTCTACAACTACAACGTCGTGAGTTCCGGCATCCGCAACGGGCCGAACATCCGCAACCAGGTCAAGAGCCGCAAGCGGGTCGCGCTCGAGCACGAATGGCAGGCGGGCTTGAGCTTCCTCGATTCCGTGCGCTGGCAGGCCTCGTTCTCGCCGCAGGAGCGGACCTTCGTCACCAACAACCTGCAGACACTCGCCAACGGCCAGCAGCGCCTGACACGCGGCCTGCACGACTATTCCGAGCAGTTCTCGCAGCTCGACATCCAGGCGAAGTCGAGCTTCGGGCTCGGCCCGAGCTTCCATCGCCTGACCTACGGCTTCCAGGGCGACATCACCAAGACCAACTACAAGCGCCAGGACGACGTCAGGAATCTCGCCACGGGCGTGACGACGACGACGATCGCCGGCGGCTTCAACTTTGCGAACTCGACGACGAACCGCTACGATTTCTATCTCCAGGACGAAATCGAGCTGCTGTCCGGCCGCTGGACGATCACGCCCGGCCTGCGCTACGCGAACTATAACATCGATCCCAAGCCGGGGCCGGGCTACCAGATCGCGGTGGGCAAGGAGCCGCGCGAACTCACCTCGCACCGACTGGTCCCGCAGATCGGCACGATCTTCAAGCTCGACGACACCTATTCGATCTATGGCCGCTATGCCGAAGGCTTCAAGATGCCGACGGCCGAGCAGCTCTATACCTCGCTGCCGTCGACGGGCTTCAACCTGATCCCGAACCCTGACCTGCGGCCGGAAAGCGTCCGCTCCTACGAAGCCGGTTTCCGTGGCAAGTTCGCGGATGGCTGGTTCTCGGTCGGCGTCTTCCACGCGCGCTACAAGGACTTCATTCAGTCCCTGTACAACATCCCCGGCACCAACGATTACACCTCCCGGAACCTGTCGCAGGTGCAGATCTCCGGTATCGAGGCCTCCGCGGAATGGCGCTTCCACGAGCGCTGGCTGGCGAGCGCCACGCTCAGCTACCAATACGGCAAGCAGCGCGTCGAGGCGGGCCTGCCCGTCACGCCCTTCGACGTCAATCCGTTCAAGGCCGTCACCGGGTTGAAATACATGATGCCCGAATACGGGCTCGAGGCCGAGGTGATCGGCACCTTCGCAGGCGGCGCGACCCGGGCAAGCTCGCCCACCCTCTTCAAGCAGGGCGGCTATTCGGTGTTCGACGCCTATCTGAGCTGGAAGCCGACCTCGTCCATCACCGTGCGCGGCGGCGTCGATAACATCTTTGACAAGCGCTACTTCGCCAACCTGGTCGGCGGGACGACCTATGCGAAGACGGCGGCTGTCTGCACCAGCCCGGCCAGTTGCGTTGCCGCCGCCAACCCACTGGAACTGCAGACCGCACCGGGGCGCACCTTCAAGCTCTCCGCTTCCGTCGAATTCTGATCCTGTTCGAGACGCCGGACGCCAAAAGCCCGGCGGATCAGCGGCGCCCCGGCCGAGACCCCGGGGCGTCGCAACCCTTTTGGAGACCATCATGAGCAACGAGACCAACCCGCGCGAAAAGCTCGTGCAATCGCCAGCCGAAATCCTGCAGAGCCTGCCCGCCATGGGCCGCGTCATGCTGAGCACCCGCTCCGGCGGTGCCACCCATGAGCGGATGGGCGCAGTCGAGACCGTGACCATCGCCGGGAACGAAGCCCGCCTGTCCGGCGCCTGCCATGACAGCCGCATCGACCTTGCAACCGTCGTCAGCATCGTCGCCGACCGGACCAGCAAGATGCGCGAGCGCGTGCTGCCGCGCCTGGAATGCCAGGATGCGGCCGGCGAGACGCTGTTCAGCCTGATCGGGCTCAACGGGCTGGAGCCCTTCGACAAGGCGCTGGAGCCGCTCGGCGCCGGCGAGGCGCTAGAGCCGGTCCAGCGCGAGGCGCCCGGCAGCGGCGGCTCCGCCGAGGTGCCGGAGGACGATCTCGGCGCCCGCAGCTTCGCCGCGATCCTGGCCAGCGGCAAAGCGATCGCCATCGATATCGAGCGCGCCGGCCTGTTCCAGCACTGGCAAGGCGCCCTGCCCGAACCCAAGCCCGCGATGGGCTTCGTCAACATCATGCAGGGCGATTTGCATCTGCATCTCAAGGCCGGCGCGGTGTCGGGCTGGGCGCGAACGGAAAGCGGGGGCGTCGTTTCCCTTCAGGCCCGCGACGCCGAGGGCAAGAGCTTCGGCCTCGTCCTGCGCGGTCCGGCGGCGGCTTTCGCAGAGGTGCCGGGTGTCGATGCTCGCGGCTGACGCCAGCCCGGCCGTCGCAAGCTTCGCCCATCCGCGCGCTAGCTGGCTCTGCCCGGAGACGGGCCGGCTGCTGGCGCAGGGCGAACTGATGCAGGCGATGGCGCGCAAGCGCGTCGTCCTGCTCGGCGAGACGCATGACGTCGCCGAAATCCACCGCTGGCAGCTCCATGTCGCGACCTGCCTGCACCTGCTGCGGCCACAGATGGCTGTTGGCTTTGAGATGTTCCCGCTGCGCATCCAGCCGGTGCTCGACGCCTGGGTCGCGGGCGAGATGAACACCGCGACCTTCATCGAGCGCAGCGAATGGGCTGAGGTCTGGGGCTTCGATCCCGAGCTTTACCTGCCGCTGTTCCATTTCTGCCGGCAGCAGCGGTTGAAGATGCTGGCGCTGAACTGCCATCGGCCTCTGGTCACGCGGGTCGGACAGGTCGGCTGGGAAGCGATCGCGGTCGACGAGCGGGACGGCGTCACGCCGGCCGCCCCTGCGACCGAGGGCTATCGTGCCTATCTCGCGGCGATCACCGGCCGCTTCGCCGGATCGGCCCGACCGGAAGCGATGGCGCCGGAGCGTTTCGACCGCTTCGTGCGGGCGCAGCAGTGCTGGGATCGCTCCTTCGCCTGCCGGATCGCCGACCATCTCGCGGCAGCGGAGGACGATCCGCTGGTCGTGGGGATCATCGGGCGTGGCCATCTCGAATACGGCCATGGCACACCGTTCCAGTTGCGCGATCTCGGCATCGAGGATGTCGCGGTACTGCTGCCGGAGACAGCCGCAACCCATGACCCCAGCGCCGTGGCCGGCATCGCCGACGCGCTCTTCCGACTCGATACGCCCGAGCCTCCGCAATCGCGGCGGACGACGCGGGCCGCGTCATGAGGGCCGTGTTCTCGCAGATCGTCGGGCTGACCCGGCTTTGCATCGCCGGGCCGGGCGGCAAGGTCGGCGCGTTCTATTTCCTGCTGATCTTCGGGCTCGGCCTCGCCCAGGTACAGGTCATGGTCCGGCTGATCTCCTGGACCGCTGATTTCTACAACGCGCTGCAGAAGCTCGATGTCGACGGCGCGCTGAGGCAGATCGCGATCTTCTTCGGCCTCATCGCGATCAGCGTGGGCCTGCATCTCTCCAGCGCCTATCTGCGCAAGATGGTGCAGATCCGCTGGCGGCGCGCGCTGACCGAGGCCGCGCTGGATCGCTGGCTCGCCGGCAAGGCCTATTGGCATCTGCGCGAGCGCACCGACCACGGGCTCGACAATCCCGACCAGCGCATCGCCGAGGACTGCCGCATCTTCGTCGAGAAGCTCGCGATCGAAGGCATGGAGCTCGCCACGAATAGCGTCGCGCTGGTGACCTATGTCTCGATCCTCTGGTCGCTTTCAACGTTCGCGCTGTCGTTCAGCCTGTTCGGCTACGCGATTGAAATCCCGCGCTACATGGTCTGGGCCGCGCCGCTCTACGTGGCGATCGCCACCTTCATCACGCATGGGCTCGGGCGCCCGCTGAAGGCGCTCAACATCGAGCAGCAGCGGCGCGAGGCCGATTTCCGCTTCTCGCTGGTCAGGCTGCGCGAGCATGTCGAAGCGGTGGCGCTGGCCGATGGCGAGCCGGCCGAGCGAAGGCTGTTCCGCGAGCGCTTCGGCGCGATCGCCGGGAACTGGCAGAGGCTGGCCAATCGCGAGCTGATCCTCGGCTTCTTCACGCGGCCCTATTTCCAGACGGTGCTGCGCATCCCGCTCTTCCTCGCGCTGCCGGCCTATCTAGCCGGGCGCGTCACCTTCGGCGGGCTGATGCAGATCGGCTCGGCCTTCCAGAACGTGGTGACGACGCTGTCCTGGTTCGTGTTCTCCTATCACGACCTCACCGAGCTCGCGGCGGCAGCGAGCCGCCTGTCGCATTTCATGAGGGCTGCCGAAGACGCGGCCGCGCCGGTGGCGGGCCCTGCCCTGCACAAGACGGGCGAGGCGAGGCTGCGGCTGCGCGATCTCATGCTCGCGACGCCCGCGGGGCGCCGTCTCGCGCCGATCCCGAATCTCACGCTGGAGGCCGGCGGCAGCTATTGGCTCGCGGCGCCTTCCGGCCATGGCAAGAGCACGCTGGCGAAGGCCATCGCCGGGCTCTGGGTACATGGCGAGGGCCGGATCGAACGGCCGCAGGGGCGCATCCTCGTCCTGCCGCAGCAGCCCTATCTGCCGCTCGGCGATCTCCGCACCACCCTCGCCTATCCGCAACCGCCGGAGGCCGTCGACGACGAGAGGCTGCGCGAGGCGCTCGCCGCCGTCGGGCTGGAGGCGCTCTGGCCGCTCGACGCGGAAGGCTGGATGGACATGCGGCGCGGCCTCTCCGGGGGCGAGCGCCAGCGCTTCGCCCTGGCGCGCGCCTTGCTTCAGGAGCCCGACTGGCTCGTGCTCGATGAGGCGACCAGCGCGCTGGATGCCGAGAGCGAGGCGCAGGTGCTCGCCGCACTGCGCCGGGCCCTGCCCGCGAGCACCCTGATCCTGATCGCGCATCGCGCGCCACAGGGCCTCGGTTCGCTCCGGATGATCGAACTCGTGCAGCCGCCGTCGCGAGCGGATACCAGTCTCGCCACGGCCGTCGTGCAGGTCGAACCGGTAGGCTGAGCGGCGTCGGGGCTCGCCGCGGCTACCGCCCGCGGATCAGGTCGGCGGCCTGATAGCCCCAATAGGTCAACTGGACGGCGGCGGTGCCGAAAGGACCGCCGTTCCAGACCAGACCGAAGGGCGCGAACAGCTTGTAGCGGTCGCTGGCGCCCCGGATCGCCTCGGCGATGACGGTACCGCCGATCGCGGTCGTGTTCATGCCGTGGCCACCGAAGGCGGTGCAGTACCAGACGCCCGGCCGGTACTGACCGATCTGCGGCATGAGATGGCGCGCATAGGACATCAGGCCGGACCATGCTGCCTCGACCTTCAGCGCGGCGAGCTGCGGATAGGTCGTGATCATCTCGTGGCGCAGGATCGCGGCGACGTCGCTGGGCTCGGTCGTGCGCGTGGTGATGCGCCCGCCCCAGAGGATGCGCGAGCCGTCCTCGACCGTGCGGTAATAATCGCCGGCGCGCCGATCGTCGCCGACGCCGGTGCCGATGCGGATCGCCTGGCGGATCAGGTCCGGCGCGGCCTCGGTCAGCAGCACATAGGTCGCGATCGGGATATAGGCGCGGCGCAGCGCCGGCAGCACGTCGCCGGTATAGCCGCCGGTGGTGAACAGCACCTGATCGGCCTCGATCGTCGCCTTGGCCGTCTTGAGCTGCTTCACCGCGCCGTCGAGTTCGCAGGAGATCACCGGCGAGCCTTCATGGATCTTGCCGCCAAGCCGGACGATCTCGCGGGCGAGCGCGCGAGCGTAGTTCAGCGGGTGGAAATGGAAGGAATCGTCGGCCGTGAGCGAGGCGTGGTATTTTGGCGAGTTGAGCAGCGCGCGGGTCTCGTCGCGGCCGAGATAGCGTAGCTTGCGGCCGAAGCGCTTCTCCTGCGTGTCGCGCACGGCCTGAAGCCCGGCGCCGCCTTCATAGCGCACGACCTTCATGATCCCGGGCGATGGCGCGGCCTCGGTGATCGCGAGGCTTTCGATATTGCCCCGAACGATCTCGACGCCTTCCATCGTCAGGCGATAGAGTTCGTCGGCCTGCTCGCGCCCAGTCTGGCGCTCGATCGCGGCAAGCGAGGTCGCATAGCCCGGGCTGACGAAGCCGCCATTGCGTCCGGACGCGCCCCAGGCGACGCGCTCAGCCTCCAGCAACAGCACGGAACGGCCGGCGCGGGCGAGATCGAGCGCGGCGGTGAGGCCGGCCAGGCCGCCGCCGACGATGCAGATATCCGTCTTCAGCGTGCCTTCGGCCGGCGGATAGCTCTCCTGCGTCGCGAGGGTGCGGCGGTAATAGGTGTCGATATAGGAGGACATGCGGTCTCGCGGAGGCAGGCGGCGGGTTGTTTCGTCGTCGGCGCGCGCGATCCGCCATCGGTTTTTCCAGCGGCGGATCGCGGATTTCGGTGTTTACTCAGCGGCTTCCGCCGTGCGCGACCCCGGCGGATCGAAGGCCTGGATCGGCGGCAGATTGCCGTCGAAGCGCGCGACCTGCACCGTGGTGAGCTGCCCGGTGCAGCCCTGCGCCAGCGCCGAGGTGCCGATATCGCGGGTCAGCACGTTCGGATTGCCGTGGACACAGAGCGGCTTGTCCTCGTTCGCGTCGGCGGGGTCGTACCAGGCGCCAGTGGGCAACTGGATCACGCCCTTGCGGATGCCGTCGGTAACATGGACCGCGGCCAGACAGGCGCCGCGCTCGTTCGAGAGCCGGATGATGTCGCCATCGGCGATGCCGCGCAGGCCTGCATCGTCCGGATGCATATGCGCGATCTCGCGGCCGCGATGCTTGGCGTCATTGCTATGGCCGCCGAAATCGAACTGGCTGTGCAGGCGGGTCCGCGGCTGGTTGGCGACGAGCACATAGGGGTTGGCGTCATCGGGGACGTTGGTCGCGCCAAGCCAGGTCGGATGGCCGGGGCAATCCGCCTCGCCGAAGCCGGCGATGGTCTCGGAGTAGATCTCCAGCTTGCCGCTCGGGGTCCGTAGCGGCGAAGCGTCCGGGTCGGCCCGGAAGGCGCGCAGATTGCCGCCATCATCCGGCTGCTGCGGCAGGTCGAAGCCCTCGCCCGCCCAGAACTCGGCAAAGCTCGGCGCCGGCAGGCCCTTCGCCGCCAACGCGTTGCGGGTCGGTTCGTAGAGATGCTCCAGCCATTGCCGGGCAGTGCGGCCCTCGGTGAAGGCCTCGCCCGTGCCGAGGCGCTCGGCGAGATCGGCGAAGATCGCGTAGTCGTCGCGCGCCTCGCCATAGGGCGCGACGACCGGATGCATCGGCACCAGCAGCGGATCGTTGGGATTGCCACCGATATCCTCGCGCTCCAGCGTCATCGTGCAGGGCAGCACGATATCGGCGTGGCGCGCCGTCGCGGTCCAGGCGAGCTCGTGCACGACCAGCGTGTCGATGCGGGCGAAGGCCTCGCGCAGGCGGTTGAGATCCTGATGATGGTGGAACGGGTTGCCGCCGGCCCAATAGACCAGCTTGATCTCGGGATAGGTCCGGGTCTGGCCGTTATAGCGATAGGTCGTGCCCGGGTTGAGCAGCATGTCCGCGATGCGCGCAACCGGGATGTAGTCGCTGATCGGGTTCCTGCCTTGCGAGAAGGTCGGCATCGGCACGGCATTGTAGCGCCGGCCGTAATAGGCGATGGCACCGAGGCCGTAGCCATAGCCGCCGCCGGGCAGGCCGATCTGGCCGAGCGCCGCAGCGAGCACCATGCCCATCCAGACCGGCTGCTCGCCATGGGCAGCGCGCTGCAGGGCATGGGCCACGACGATGAGCGCGCGCTTGCCGTGGAGACGCTTCGCCAGCGCGACGATCTCCTCGGCCGGCAGGCCGGCGATCGGGGCGGCCCAGTTGGCGTCCTTCGGCTGCCCGTCGGTCTCGCCGAGCAGATAACGCTCGAAGACCGGCCAGCCGGCGGTATAGCGGTCGAGGAAGGCGCGGTCGTGCAGGCCGTTGACGACGAGCGTATGGACCAGCGCCAGCATCAACGCCGTGTCGCTGCCGGGCTTGTTCGCCACCCAGTCGGCCCTGGCTCCGGCCGGCAGGTCGCTGCGCAGCGGGCTGACCAGCACGAATTCGCAACCGCGCTCCTGCGCCCGCTCCATCGCGCCGCGCTCGACATGGCGGCTGGTGCCGCCGCCGGCGACCATGCTGTTCTTCAGCGCCATGCCGCCGAAGGCGAGCACGATCTCGCTGTGATCGGCGATCTGCTCCCAGGAGACGTTGCGCTTCACCAGGTCCTCGTAGTCGCCGATGATATGCGGCACGAGGACGGAGGAGGCGCCCGAGGAATAGCTGTTGACCGACTTCACATAGCCACCGGTCGAGGTGTTCAGGAAGCGGTGGATCTGGCTCTGGGCATGATGGAAGCGGCCGGCGCTGGCCCAGCCATAGGAGCCGCCGAAGATCGCGCCGGGCCCGAAATCGTCGCGCACGCGGCGCAGTTCGGCCGCGAGCTTGTCGAGCACGGCAGACCAGGACATCGGCACGTATTCGTCGCGTCCGCGGCGATCGTCGGGACCCGGCCCGTTCTCCAGCCAGCCGCGGCGGACCATCGGCTGCGCGATGCGGGCGCGGTGGCGCAGCGCCGCCGGGAAATTCTGGATGATCTCGTTGGGATCGGGATCACCCTCATGCGGACGGACTTCGAGCTGCCCTTCCTTCATGCGGGCCGAGAACACGCCCCAATGCGAGGTATGCGGGCGGAACGCCTCGCTTTCGGCCACAGCTTCGCCTGCCGGAACGATCGGAGCCGTCATCGCCTTTACCCTCACCTTTTCGGACTGAAACAGCCCTTCCCTCATTCCGCTGGTCCGCGAACGATCGCAAGGGGTTTTCGCGGATTGCAGACAGGCGCCGCACGCTTGGCCCAATGCAGAAAGGCCCGGCCGCTCGTCGCAGCCGGGCCTTTCCCTGTTCCGTCAAAAGGATCGCGTCGTGATCAGCGGATCGGCGCCGCGTATTGCAGGCCGCCATTGGTCCAGAGCGCATTCTGGCCGCGCGCGATCTTGAGGAGCGAGCCCTGGCCGAGATTGCGCTCGAACATCTCGCCGTAATTGCCGGTCGCCTTGATGGCGTTATAGGCCCAGTCGTTCTTGAGGCCGAGCGCCTCGCCGAAGGTGCCTTCCTTGCCGAGCAGGCGCTTGATCTCCGGGTTGTCGGACTTCTCGCGCATCTCGTCGACATTCGCCTGGGTCACGCCGAGCTCCTCGGCCGTGACCTGGGCGAAATGGACCCAGGTGACGATGTCGAACCACTGGTCGTCGCCGTGGCGGGTGACGTAGCCCAGCGGCTCCTTCGAGATCGTCTCCGGCAGCACGATGTGATCGGCCGGGGCCTTGAAGCGCATGCGCTCGGCATAGAGGCCGGACGCGTCCGTGGTGAAGGCGTCGCAGCGGCCGCTCTCATAGGCCTCGGTCGCCTCGTTGTTGGTGGCGAAGGTCACCGGCTCGAACTTCATGTTGTTCTTGCGGAAATAATCCGCGGTGTTGAGCTCGGTCGTGGTGCCCTGCTGGATGCAGATCGAGGCGCCGCTGAGCTCCTTCGCCGATTTGATGTTCAGCGACTTCTTCACCATGAAGCCCTGGCCGTCATAGTAATAGGTCGCGCGGAAGTTCTGGCCGAGCGTGGTGTCGCGGCTCATGGTCCAGGTCGTGGTGGCGGCGATGAGATCGGTCTCACCCGACTGGAGCGCGGTGATCCGGTCCTTCGAGGGGAGCTGGATGAACTTCACCTTGGACTTGTCGCCGAAGACGGCCGCGGCCAGCGCCCGGCAATAATCGGCGTTGATGCCGGTCAGGACGCCATTCGCGTCCGGCACCGCGAAGCCGGCGAGATTCGCACCGGTCCCGCAGTTCAGGACGCCACGCGACTGAATGGTCTTCAGGGTCTGCGCTTCGGCCGACACCGAAACGGCGCAAACGGCAGCAGCGGCAAGCGCCAAGGTCAACTTCATTGTTCCATCCCCATATTACGGTAGTGCCGACGATGTTCCACGCGGCCCGGCTTCCGTCAATCGGCAGCACGGGCCTTTCCTTCCGGAAGCTTGCCGTTCCGTCTTATTGCAGGTCGGCGAAGGCGAGCTTCAGGCGCTCGACCGCCTCCGTGACCACATCGCGCGGCGTCGCCAGGTTGAAGCGCAGGAAGCTCTCGCCGCCCTTGCCGAAGGTCGGGCCGTGATTGATGGCGATCTTCGCCTGCTTCTCGACGCGCGCCGTGAACTCGGCCGTATCCATCCCCGTTCCCGAGAAATCCGCCCAGGCGAGATAGGTCGATTCCAGCGGCATCGAGCGCACGCCCGGAATCGCGTTGATCCCGGTGTCGAAGATACGGCGGTTGCCGTCGAGATAGAGATTGAGGGCATCGACCCAGGCCGCGCCTTCCGGGCTGTAGGCCGCGGTCGCCATCGCCATGCCGAAGGAATTCGGGGAGATGCCGAGCGCTTCCATGCGCCCGCGGAACAGGTCGCGCAGCCGCTCGTCGGGGATGATGACGTTGCCGATATGGGCGCCGGCGATGTTGAAGGTCTTGGTCGTCGCCGTCATCATGACCAGGCGGTCCATGATCTCGGGCGCCGCGACCGGCATCACCATGTGCTTCTGGCCGGGCATGACCAGATCGTGGTGGATCTCGTCCGACACGAGGACGAGGTCGTGGCGCTTGCAGAAATCGGCGATCGCCCGCAATTCGTCCCGCGTCCAGACCCGGCCGCCCGGATTATGCGGCGAGCACAGGATGAGCATGCGCTCGGTGCCGGTCATCGCGGCATCCCAGGCGGGGATGTCGAGGACGTAGCGCCCTTCCTCCAGCGCCAGCGGGCATTCGACGACGCGCCGCCCGGACGAAGTCACGATGCGCGCGAAGGCATGATAGACCGGCGTCATCAGCACGACGCCGTCGCCGGGCCTGGTATAGGCCTCGACGCAGAGCGCCGTGCCGTTGACGAGGCCATGCGTGGTGAAGATCGAGGCCGGCTCGACATCCCAGCCGTGCCGGTTCGACATCCACCAGCGGATCGCCGCGAGATAGGCCCGGTCATCGCCAAAATAGCCGTAGATGCCATGGGCGTTCATGCCATCGAGCGCGGTCTGGACGCAGGCCGGCGGGCGGAAGTCCATATCCGCCACCCACATCGCGATGCCGCCATCGGCCGGCACGCCATAGACGGTTTCCATCTTGTCCCATTTGGCCGAATGGGTGCCGCGGCGATCGATCCGCTCGTCGAAATTGGGAGAAAACTGCATGAGACCCTGCCGGCTAACACGGAGAATATCCTTCCCCTAGCAGGTCCCGCGGGAGAACACAGCCGCTGCCGGGCGCAACCCGGGAGAACGGGGAATGCATTCGCCGCCCTCGGTAGACAGATACCTTGGTGGGCAGATACCGAAGCGATGCTGCCGACCGCCCTTCCCCGTCAGCGCTGCTTGCGGACCTCCTCCGCCGTGACAGTCGGCTGCTGGCCACCCCAGCTTGCGCGCAGCCAGTTGGAGAGATCGGCGACCTGCTGGTCGGTGAGATGCGCGGCAAAGCCGGGCATGGGCTGCATGCGCTCAAGCCCCGGGAAGCGCTGGGCCGGGATACCGGAGAGAATGACCTTGTTGAGGTTGCGCGCATCCGCCAGTCGCAGCGAGGCATTGGTCGCGAGCGGCACCACGACATGCGGGATGCCCTGCCCCTCGCCGCCATGGCAACTGGCGCAGACGGCGAGATAGCTGGCGCGCGCCGAGGCCGCGGTCTCAGCCGAGACCGTGACGGGAGTTGGCGGCGCCGGCGGGGTCGTGCGCTCCGGCAGCTTGTCGAGATCGAAGAGATAGGCCGACATCGCAGCGAGGTCGTCGGCGGTGAAATACTGGGTCGAGAAATGGACGACCTCGAACATCTGGTTGGTCATCGCGCCCTGCGCCGAGATGCCCGATTTCATGAAGCTCGCGAACACCAGCGGATCGAAGCCCATCCGCGTCAGCCCGGCCTTGGTGATGTCGGGCGCGACGACGCCTTCGAGTTCCGCACCCTGAAGATAGGCGCTGTCCTTCATCCCCATCGTGAGGTTGCGCGGCGTATGGCATTCGCCGCAATGGGCGAGCGCGTCGGTCAGATAGCGGCCGCGATTCCATTGAGCCGAGCGGCCGGCGACCTGCGTCTTGGTGTCGGAGGAGAGGTTGACCAGGTTCCAGAAGGCCAGACCCTGCCGGATGTTGAAGGGAAAGGGCAGATGATTGGCCTTGTTCGCCACCTTCATCGGCTCGCGGCTCATCAGGAAGGCATAGACCGCGTCGACGTCCTCGGCCGTCAGCTTGCGATAGGAAGCATAAGGCATGGCAGGGTAGAGATGGCCCTGCTTGCCGACGCCGTCGCGCACGGCGCGGTGGAACTCGGCCCGCGTCCAGGCGCCGATGCCGTGCTCCTTGTCGGGCGAGATATTGGTCGAATAGATCGTTCCGAACGGCGTCTCGAAGGGCAGCCCGCCGGCCCAGGGCGCGCCGCCCTTGGTGACGTGGCAGGCATAGCAATCGGCGGCGACGGCGACATAGGCGCCGCGCTTGGCCAGCGTCTTCATCTGCTCGGCCGAGAGCGGCTGCTCGATATCCTTGGCCACGACACTGCGTTCGAACAGGCCGAGGAAGACGGGACCCGCCGCAAGCACCCCGAGGACGGCGATCGTCAGAACCGCCAGAAGCAGCTTCCTCGCCATGCGCACTACGCCTTCACCAAGCCGGGAGTCTTGAGGGCGAGGTCGCGCACGGCCTCGAAATAGCGGACATAGCCGGTGCAGCGGCAGATATGGCGGTCGAGCGCCTCGCTGATCACCTGCTCCAGCGCCTCGCGCTTGACCGGATTGCGCTTCAACTGGTCGAGCAGCACCGTCGCGCCGGTGACGAAGCCCGGCGTGCAATAGCCGCACTGGAACGAGAAATGCTCGATGAAGGCCTGCTGGACCGGCGAGAGCGCGGTGATGGTCCCGCTGGCGTCGCGTTTGGCTTGCCCTTCCACGGTCCTGACCTTGCGCCCGGCGAACCAGTGCGCGCCGGTGATGCAGGTGCGCATCTCCTCGAGCGAGCCGTCGGGCTTCTCCAGCACCACCGTGCAGGCATGGCAGATGCCCTGGCCGCAGCCCATGCGCGAGCCGGTCAGGTCGAGATACTCGAAGAGGAAATCCTGCATCATCATCGTCTCGGGCACGTCGATGGGGCCGACGGGCTTGTCGTTGATGGTGAGGGAGAGCGGCTTCATCGCGATGGTCATGCCAGCGCCTCCCGGATCTTCTCGGATGTGATCGGCAGGCTGTAGAAGCGCTTGCCGATGGCATGGGCGACGGCGTTCGCGATCGCCGGAACGACCGCGATCATCACCACCTCGGCCATGCCCTTGGGCGGATCGGTGTCCGAAAGCGGCGGCAGCACCTCCGCGGTCTGCGACCAGACGGCGACGTCCTTCGAGACCGGCAATTCATAGCGGTTCCAGTTCCAGGTACCGTCGCCCGGTCCGTCCTCATGAAGCGGCAGATACTCCTTCAGCGCGTGGCCGATGCCCATGGTGATGCCGCCCTGGATCTGGCCCGAGACCAGCTCCGGCACGATCTGGTTGCCGCATTCCAGGATCGAGTGATGCGAGAGCAGGCTGATCTCGCCGCTGCCGGTATCGACGACGATCTCGGCCAGCGTCGCCATCGGCGCGTAATAGGTGACGCCGGCATTGTTGCGCTGCGCCGGCGGGTAGAAGACCGCGGCACGTTCGACGAAATGCCAGCCGTCCTGCGTCATCAGCTCCCTGCGCGCGGCCGGGGCGCCCTCGCCATATTTCACGGCGAGCGCGTCGATGGCGAAGCGGCGCTTTCCGGTATCGGGCAGGTCGAATTCCGCTTCGGCCCATTGCCAGCGGTTGAAGCTGTGCACGGTGACGCCGGTGACGAGGCCTAGCCGGTGCGCTTCCGCCGCGATCTCGGCGAAGGCGAGCGGCTGCATCGCGGCGGCCGTGACCCTGCCATCGACGATGCGCAGATCCTCGCGGCGCACCGCCTCCGGCGCCATCTGGCCGCCGCCGATGCCGCGCGACCAGAGCGAGCGCGCCGCCGGCCAGATCGCGAGATCGACCAGCACCCGCGCGGCCTCGCGCGTCGCATGGCCGAGATAATAGACGCTGTTGGAGGCGCTCATCGGCGAGGTGAAGCTCGGCGTCCAGCGCGGATTGGCCTTGCGCTTGTCCTCTTCCTCCTGGGAGAGCGTGTAGGGCTCGTCGGTGGTCTCCAGCGGCATCTGCGGCCAGCGCACCTTGCCGAACTCGGTCTCGTCGGGTTGCCGCCCGAGCAGGCCGGCAGCCATTACCGCCTGCGAGGTCGTGGCGCCCGTGCCGATCTCATGCGCGACATGCGAGAGCTTCAGTCGCCCGGCTGCATCGAATTCGAGCGCGCAGAGCGCCGACTCCGCGCCGGTGCCGTAATCCTTGTGCACATGGCCGTAGCCGACGCCGTATTTCTTGCCGGGATTGGCGGCTTCGAAGGCTGCCTTGCGCGTCTGCCTGTTCGCCCAGAGCGGGTGCTGCTGCGCGCGGTCGAGGATCTCGCCATGGCGCATGGCCCCGGAGGGGATCGCGCCCTGCGAGTTCTTCATCCCCGCCTTCAGCGCGTTGCGGCGCCGGAACTCCATCGGATCGAGGCCGAGCGCCTCGGCGGCTTCATCGACCATCATCTCGGTCGCCGCCATCGTCTGGAGCGTGCCGTAGCCGCGCATCGAACCGGCATCGACCGCGCGCGACGAGACGATCGTCGCCGAGAAATCGCTCTTCGGCAGGTAATAGATCGACTGCGCCGCCGTCGCGCCGACCGTTCCGACCGAGACCGAGAAGTTCTCGCGCCCGCCACCATCGGTGCGGTAGCGCCCGGTCATCGCCCGGAACCGGCCGCTCTTGCGGTCGATGACCATGACCTTCTCCATCTGGAAGGCATGGCGCTTCAGCGCGGTCTGGAACTGTTCGTAGCGGTCGTTGGCGAGCCTGACCGGGCGGCCGTCGCCATAAAGCCCGGCGAGCACGCAGTAATACGGGAAGATCGCGTGGTCCTTGGTGCCGTAGCCGACGGTGTAGCCGATCTTGAGGTCGATGCTTTTCAGCGGGAATGTCGACTTCGAGACCATGTGAGCCGCCATCTCCGCCACCTCGTAGGGCGACTGGGTGGCGATCAGCGCATGCAGCAGGCCGCTGGCGCGGTCGTACCAGACATTGCCGTTATCGGCTTCCATGGCCGAGGCATCGGCGGACTGGCTGGTGAAGGAACGCCGCAGCACCAGCGCGTCATCGCCGGCAGCGGCGATCTCGCGCTCTATCTCGGCTGCCGCCGCCATGCCGCGGGCCATCGCATCGCCGTCGCCGGGGGCCGGCCATTGCGGCTCCTCGCCCTTGAAGCCGGCGCGGATCGTCGTCTCCTTGAGCGACGAGTAACGGTCCTCGGCGTCGGGGGTCCCACCGTCGATCCGGACATAGCGCGCCGCCCCGTACGGCCCCGGAGTGGTCGAGGGCCCATCCGCGCCGTAGCGCACGACCTTGTCGCTGAAACGCAGCTTGCGCTTGGCGGCATCGTAGCGGGCGAAGTCGTGATAGATCAGCATCGCGACGGGCTGGCCGAGCAGCCGGGCGGTCTGGCCCTTCGGCACGAAGAAGACGTCGCCATAGAAGCCGGGCACGGGAATCGCGACGCCATCGGCAACGAGATCCTCATGCAGGACGAGCCGGTCGGGCTTGAGCTCCTCGCCGAGCAGGCCGAGATCGATGCCATCGAAGACGCGATCGACCCGCGTCGCCTTGAGCGTGAAGGCGTGCGCCTGCTCTTTCGGCCAGCCTGCGAGGTCGCGGGCGCGATAATCGCGCGAGAAGGTCTTGCCGCCGGTCACCTTGGCAATCGCGTCGAGGCGGTATTTCGGCTTGCCACCGGCAGCGAGCCAATCGGCGCCGGGACGCGGCGGGGTCTCGATCAGCTCCGCTTGCGTGGGCGACGGCAGCAGCGAAACCTTGATGGCAACGCCGGCTGCACCGGCCTTGAGAAAGCTTCTGCGGGACAGGCCTGTCTTCACGTCCGATCCTCCGCCCGCTGGCGAGCCGATTCCACCCGCCAATGCGACGGCATCGACGAGCTGGCCTACGAGATACTTGAATTGTTCTGATTTCAAGTACCGGAGCCGGGGGGTCGTATGACGTGGGAGGGCGGATGACGGCCGAGATCTCGCGGGCCTGAACGCAGGGAACCCTCGAAAGAGGGCCTCGAACGCCGCCATGCGGCCGCGCGCCCATGGCCGACAGGCTCTTCCAAAGAAGCGGCTGACATCGCCGAGCGCCATCGTTCGATCCGATGAAACGAAACGGTCGGAATAATGCAATGGACAGCTGAATTCTTCTCCGGCTAGGTCAGCGGAGAGGACAATTTCCTTATGGCTACCATGCGTTCTTCCAATCCTTTGCCCCTGTCTCCCGGTTCGATATCGCGGGGAGTGGGACGAATCCTGCCCGGCCTGGGCCTTTGCGTCGGCATCAGCGCGATCGCCTTCGCGCTGGAGCATGTCGAGGCTGCGGCCACGGGCCGGGCCTGGCTCGAAGCCCTCGTGCTGGCAATCCTGATCGGCGCCGCTGTCCGGTCCGTCTGGACGCCCTCGGACACCTGGCGCGCCGGGATCGCATTCTCGGCGAAAACCGTCCTGGAGATTGCCATCGTCCTGCTCGGCGCGTCCTTGAACGCTGCGATGATCGTCGCCGCCGGGCCGGCCTTGATCGCCGGCATCGCAGTGGTGGTGGCGCTAACCCTCGCCTTCAGCTTCCTGATCGGGCGGACGCTCGGCCTGCCGAAGCGTATGGCGGTCCTCGTCGCCTGCGGCAATTCGATCTGCGGCAACTCCGCCATCGCCGCGGTCGCACCGGTCATCGGCGCTGACGGCAAGGACGTTGCCGCCTCCATTGCTTTCACCGCGGTGCTGGGCGTCCTGGTCGTGCTCGGCCTGCCCCTGCTCGTCCCGCTGCTCTCGCTGTCCGAAACCCAGTACGGCGTCCTCGCCGGACTGACGGTTTATGCCGTCCCGCAGGTGCTGGCCGCGACCGCGCCTGTCGCCACCGCCAGCGTCCAGATCGGGACGCTCGTCAAGCTCGTCCGTGTCCTCATGCTCGGGCCTGTCGTCCTGGTGCTGTCGCTGCTGCGGCACAGGCTGCAGGACGACGCGACGGGGACAGCTCCGGCAGGCGCGGTCGGGAACAGCGCCACGCGGCAGCGCATCGCCTTCAACAAGCTGGTCCCGTGGTTCATCATCGCCTTCCTGGCGATGGCAGCCCTGCGCACGCATGGCTTCATCCCGGAGGCCGCGCTCGGCCCGATCTCCCACATCGCAACCGTCCTGACCATCGTTTCGATGGCGGCTCTGGGCCTGGGAGTCGATGTCCGTGTCGTTGCCAGGGCCGGCGGACGCGTCACCACCGCAGTCACCCTTTCGCTGATCATCCTGGCGATCATCAGCCTCGGCCTGATCCGCCTGCTCGGGATCAGCTGAGCCGACAGCGGCTGGCGCGAATGCGGGAACGATGCGGGCCGCAGAGATACCTTCAGCGAACCGGCGCCCGGGAATCCGCCGGAGCCAGCTCCGCTGCGAGATTTCGGACCGATTGCCGGATACCCTCGAACATCGCGAAATTGACGCGGCTTGCCGCCACGAAGATCCCGAGCTTGCGATTGGGTGCGAGCACGACATAGGTCATGAACCCGCCGAGCCCGCCGCTCTTCCCGAGCAGCAGCGGCACGCCGTCGCGCGCGCGGCTGACGACCCAGCCCAGCCCCATGCCTTCCGAATCCGTGACCTCGACTCCGACAGCGCGGCGCAAGCCGTCATGCGGGCGCCAGAGCGCATGGGCCAGCGCCATCGTCGCCTGAGCCTCGCCTGAAAGGTGCCAGCGCATCCAGCGCACCATGTCGTCGGCCGTCGAATAGAGCCCGCCGCTGGCCGCCATGATCGGCGTCGCCTCCCAGTTCGGGTCGGGATTGCCGAACGGGTCGAGCCCCGTCATCAGGCGCGGCTTCTGCGCTTCCGAAAGCCGGGCGACCGTATCGGCCATGCCGAGCGGCGCGGTGATCCTGTCGCGCAGCAGGTCGGGGAAGGATTTGCCGCCGGCCTGGGCGAGAGCCTCGCCGAGCAGCCCGAAGCCGACATTTGAGTAGATCGCGGTTGTGCCCGGTGCGTAAGCCGGCGCGTTCTGCCGCATCCAGCTCCAGTAGTAATCGGCCCTGTAGGCGGCAAACGGGTTGCCTTCGCCCGTGACGGCCGGATCACGCAACTCGCGCGGCAGTCCCGCCGAATGCGTCGCGAGATCCAGCAAGGTGAAGGGTTCGCCGCCGAAAGACTTGACGACCGCCCCCGCGGGCACATGACGTGTGAACGGGTCGCTCAGGCCGACGCCGCCTTGTGCCGCCATATCCGCCAGGAGATCGCCGGTGAGCACTTTCGAGATCGAGCCGAGGCGCAGGATCGAGCGCCCGTCCGGCTCGACCTTGCTACCCGGCGCGGTCTCGCCGACGCCGGCGATCTCGGTCTCGTCACCATGGACGACGGCGACGATCAGGCCGGGCGCGCTGGAGTTCAGGAACATCGCCGTGGCCGCCATCGAGACGGCATCGCGCAGCGCGAGGTCCTTGGTTTGCGCACCGGCCGTTGCCGTCAGGATTTGGAGCGCCGCCAATGCGGCGCCTGCCTTGCCGATGAATGTCATGATCGCTCCGTGTCATTCCGATGTGGCGCCGGGTACAGGGGTCTAGAACCGGTAGGCCGCGCGCAGGGTCGCCGACTGGTCGAGATAGCGGCTGGCGGCGCGCGCCGTGTATTCGGCGCGGAGTTCGAAGCCTTTCGCGGTGACCAGCTCCAGGCCGGCCGAGACGTTGCCATAGGTCTTCGGCAGCCCTGTCACGAGGGTGAAGGGGGCTGCGTCGAAGGCGGCGAGATGCAGCTTCGAGGTCCAGTCGCTGGTCGGCAGGATGCTCACGCCCGCAGAGAGATAGGAACGCAACGTCATGCCCTCGAGGTCGTGGCGCATGCCGACCTCCAGGCTCGGCGTCGCCATGACGGTGAAACGATCGCTGCGATGGATCGCGAGATCGAACCAGCCGGCCCCGCTCTCGCGATGGCCGCGCTGCACCGCGTAGTTGAGATCGAGATCGACGAAGGGCTTGGCGTACCAGCTGCCGAAATCCATCTGGTAGGCGGCGCGCAGGCGGCCGCCGCCGAAATCGAGCTGCGGCTCGCTCGTGGCGATGCCTCCCGGCGCCCGGCGCGACGTCTTCGCCATGTCGCGGCCGATCTGCACCGCCGCGGCGAACTGCCAGGGGCCGAGCTGGCGCTTCAACGTGAGGCCCCCGATGAAGCTGTCATTGTCGCTTGTCGAGCCGGCCGCCGTGCTGGTCCGCCCGAAGCCATAGCTCGCCGCGCCGCCGAGGAACCAACCGGGTGCGAACTCTCGCTGCGCCCCGAGGCTCAACGTGGTCTGCCTGATCCGAAAGCCGCTATCGCCGGCGCTGCTGCCGCGGCGCATCCAGTTCGAGCCGACCCGCGCCCAGTTGCAATCGCTTTCGGAGAGCGCCGCACCGGGCCCCGTGAAGGCCGGACAGCTCATCAGCCGGTTGAAGAAGGCGAACGACTCGTTGATCTGATTGGCGGACCGCGCGCCGACCCCGTCATTGGCGATCGCATCGACGACGCTGCCGTGATGCGCGAGCGTCTCGACGCTCGTGAAAGCATCGAACAATGGGCCTGCCCGCGTGTCGCCGCTGTCCCACAGCGCCTGGATGTGCTTCGCGACGCGCGACCGGTCGGCGCTCAGGCCGCCATTGGCGAGCCCGAAATGGCCGTCGACCGTCAGGAAAAGGTCGCGCCCGTCCGGGCTTTGAAGCATCCGGTAGCTATAGGCGGTCGTCCCGCTCTTGATCGAGAAGTCCCCCGTCGGCCGATCGTCGAAATGCGCAACCTGCAGCGACACGCCCGGCCGGGGCTTCTGGAGCTGCGGTTCAAGCTGACCGGCCAGTGACGGCGCCGTGCCCGAGCTTGCTACGGAGATCATGTCGGCGGTGCCGGCGCCGAAATCGACGTCGGCCTGATAGATTCCGCCCGGGCTCTGTTCGAAGACGCTCGCGATCCGCGTCGTGGCGATGCTTCCGCCATGTGCCACCGCACCGCCCGGATTGATCGTCCCGGAGTTGTACAGCCGTGTCTGATATTGCGCGCCCATCGCAAGGACGCCGCCGGGCCGGTTGTCGATGTCGCTGTTGAAGGGGTCCCCGGTGGTGAGGATATCACCGATCATGGTCCCGCTGTTGCTGATCGACAGGCCGCCATTCGTCGAACGCCCGGCGACCTTGCCGCGGATCACGCCAGCATTGTCGACGCGCGTGTAGAACTCGCTGATCGCAAGGATCGCCGCATCCTGCTCGCTGGTGACATGCGCCCCTGAGGCGATGCTGATCGCGATCGGCGTCGAGCGGTTGTTCACGTCGGGGCTGGCGCTCGTGCTGACCGCGACGATCGCCGGCGCCCCGGTCCCTCCCGCATGCACGACAGCATCGCGCCCGACCGTGATCTCGACCTTGCCGCCCTTGGTGTTGGTCCCCCAACTGCCCTGGTTCGCCTCGAGCAGGATGCCGCCATCCTTGAAGATCGCGCCGCCGCCGAGGCTCATCGCCACGATGGCGGGAGCGCGATCACCAAAGCTTGCGATCCAGCCATTGTCCCCGACGGCGACCTTCACCGCTCCGCCATTGCCACCTGCACCCTGGACGTTGCCGGGCGCGGACCGGACCAGCCCGGTATCGTAGGAGATCGACGAGAGGTCGCCGGCGATGCCGCCGCCCCCGCCGATGCTCTGCGCCAGGATGCCGATGGCGCCCTGGCCATAGGTCTCGACCGATCCGTCGATCCTGACGCCGATCGGGCCGCCGTCGCCATAGGTCACCGAACCGGAGAGAGAGACCGGATTGAGAGTGACGAGGCCCGGCTGCGTCGTCAGCGCCGCGATGCCGCCGCCGCCACCGACGCTCTGCGCGACGATGCCATGCGCCGCCTTGCCGGTGGTCGTGAGATCGCCGTCCTTGCCCAGGGCGACAGTGACGTCCTGTCCCCAGCCCTGAACGCCACGGGTGGCATTGAGGGTGAGCGTCATCGGAAAGGCGAGCGCGCCCTGCGTGGCCGCCGTTGCGACATAGCCGCCGCCGGCGCCGACGCTCTGGGCGAGAACGCCGAAGGCGAGGTCGCCGGAGGTCCTGATCAGGCCGTCGACGGCGACCTTGACCTTGCCGCCATCGGCCTTGCCGCGTCCAGTTTCCGCCCCAAGCGTGATGTCGTGCGAGCCGGAGGTGGGGCGGTCGAACACCAGGCTCGCCGCGCCGCCGCCACCGCCGATGCTCTGGGTCATGATCGCGTGCGACAGCAGGCCCGAGGTTTCGATTCGGCCAGTCGACCGGACGAAGACATTGCCGCCATGCCCGTTCGCGCCGAAGGCTCCGACCTTGGTCGCGCCGCTGAGCGAGATCGGCATGTTGCCGACGCCGGCACCGCCGCCGAAGCGGGACGCGCTGCGTCCGCCGCCGCCGCCGACGCTCTGGGCGAGGATGCCGGGTGAATCCACGCCGAAGGTGCTGATCCGCCCGCGGTTCTCGATCACGACCGCATAGTCGGTCGGATCATCGGCGACGCGTAGTCCCCCACCGCCATGGCCGCCGGCTCCGCCGCCTCGGCCGATGTTCAGGCCGATATTGAAGGACTGGTTGCCGAGCGCCGTATGACTGCTGCCGGCATTGCCGCCGCCCCCGCCGACCGTCTGGGCGAAGATGCCCGGCGCCTGGTCGCCATGGGTCGCGATCTGGCCGGTATTGGTGATCTCGACATGACCGGCATCGCCGCCGCTGCCGCCGGCGCCGCCGACATTGAAGGAGAGGCTCGCCCCGCCTTGCGCCTGCAGGAGCGGAACCGCGTCGAGCAGCGCGCGCAGAACGGTCGTGCGCATGTTGGCGTCGGAGAACAGATCCCTGGCGATGTCCTCGACGCTGCGGCCGACGCTGCCGCCATTGCCGCCGCCGCCGCCGATGCTCTGGGCGAAGATGCCGGCTGCTCCGGCGCCGCCCGTCTCGATCGTGCCGCTATTGGCGAGCTTGACCGCGCCGCCATCGCTGGAGCCGCCGCCGCGCCCGCCGAGATTGAGGTTGAGGCCGAAGGTCTCGGGAAACTGTCGGAAATTCGCGCCGGCGGCGGCGAGCGTTCCGAGCGCATCGACCAGGGTCGTCGTCAGCGTGCTGATCGCATGGGAATCGGCGCTGCCGCCATTGCCGCCACCGCCGCCGATACTCTGCGCCACGATCGCATGCGCCCCGGCGCCCGTGGTCCGCAACGTTCCGGCATTGTCGATCGCGACCGTGCCGCCATGGCTGCCGCTACCGCCATTGCCGCCGACCGTGACGTTGCTGGTGAAGGAGGGCGTGAACTGGCTCGTCACCCATTTATCTGCCGAGACCGCGCGCAGCGTGCTGATCAGGCGGAAGAGTGCGCTGATGTCACCGCCGATCGCGGATGCCAACGAATTGCCGGTGAGCCGCTCCGCATTGCCGCCATCGCCGCCGCCCCCGCCGATGCTCTGCGCGAAAATCCCATAGGACATCTCGCCGGTGGTCGAGACGGTGCCGCGATTGGCGATCGTGACCGAGCCGCCGTGATTGCCGCTGCCGCCGGTGCCGCCGACCGTGATCGCGCTGGTCCCGCGCTGCGACGGGCTGGTCTTGCCCTGGGAGCTTCCGCCCGCCCCGCCGCCGCCGCCCACGCTCTGGGCATAGATGCCGGCCGCGGCGATGCCCGTGCTGGTAATCGTCCCCTCATTGCTGAGGACGACGCTGCCGCCGACAGCGCCGAGGCCGCCATGCCCGCCAACCGAGGTCGCGACGCCGAACGTCGTCGGCGCAGCCTGCGGCGTTCCTTCCGGCAGGGGCACGATCTGCGCGCCGCTGACCTCGGCCAGCGCGCTGCCGCCGACACCGCCGCTCCCACCGATGCTTTGCGCGATGATGCCCCGAGCATTGTCGCCACCGGTCGCGATCGTGCCTCGGTTCAGGACATTGACCGCGCCGCCGACGCCGCCGATACCGCCTGCTCCGCCAACGGCGACGCCAGTGGTGAATTGCGAGGCGGCGAGCAGGGTCAGGCTCTGCGTGGCGGTTGAGCCGCCGATGCCCCCGCCACCTCCAACGCTCTGGGCGACGAGGCCGTGCGCGCCGGCACCTGCCGTCCTGATCGCGCCCAATTGCTGGGCGTCGACGCTTCCGCCGGTCCCGCCACTGCCGCCGGCCCCGCCGACCGCGACGCTCAGCGCGGCAGCCGCGGGCCCTGTCGGGCTGCCGCTGATCGGCACGCCCACGGTGAGCTGCTTCGTCCAGACCGAACCGCCATTACCGCCACCGCCCCCGATGCTCTGTACTGTCGCGCCGATGCTCTGTGCGCCGGCCGTCGTAACCTCGCCCTCGTTGACGAGGCTGGCGGTGCCTCCATTGCCGCCGCTGCCGCCACTGCCGCCGATATTGACGCCGACATTGAGTCCGATTCCGATCGCGATCAGGTTCGCGGCGCCGCCACTGCCGCCGCCGCCGCCGATGCTCTTGACGCTGATGCCGGTGGCATTGGCGCCGAAGGTCGCGACCACGCCGCTATTGCCGACCGAGACGGCGCCGCCCGAACGGCCACCACCGCCGCTGCCGCCAAGGCTGACGCCGAGCGGCCCGACGCTGATGGCGCGCGCGATGCCGGCATCGCCACCGCCGCCGCCGATCGACATCGCGTCGATCCCCGAGCCGAAGGCGCCGCGGGTGGCGATGCTGCCGGAGCGCGTATTCGTCACCGTGACCAGGCCGCCATCGCCGGCATTGCCGCCGCTGCCTCCGGCGGAGACGAAGCCGCCCTGCGTGCTGCCGCCGGTGGCACCGCCGCCGCCGATGCTGCGCGCGACGATGCCCTTGGCGTTCTCGCTGTTCTCCGGCGCGGCGCCGCCGGCGCTGATCGCGCCTGCATTGGTGATGCTGATCGCGGCATCGCTGCCGCCGCTGCCGCCACTGCCGCCGCTCGACCAGATCACGCCATGGTCGTTACCGCCGGCACCGCCCTTCCCGCCCGTGGCAAAGGCGCCGATGCCATAACTGTCGCGGCCGATCGTGGTGATGCCGATCGCGTTGGAGATGGTGATCCGGCCGGTGCCGCCGCCATTGCCGCCGTCATAGCCTTCCGGCCCCGCGACATGCCCCTTGCTGCCATCGCCGCCGTTGCCGCCGATGCTCGTGGCACGGACGCCGAAGGCGCCGTCTCCCGTCGCCGTGATATGCGAAGCCGGGCCGCGCAGGATGATGTTGATGTCGCCGCCCTGCCCGCCCGCGCCGCCGGCGCTGCCGGAGCTCAGGGCCCCCGCCGGCAGCCCGGAGCCGCCATGCCCGCCGATGCTGTTGGCCGATATGCCGCCGGCCGTCGTCATCAACACACCGCTGAAGGTCAGGTCGATCCGTCCGCCGGCGCCGCCGACGCCCGATTCGCCATCGTAATTGGGATTGACGCTGTTGCCGCGGCCGCCGCCGCCATTGCCGCCGCTCGAGGCAAGTCCGATCGCGGCTCCGACCATGCTCGGCCCCAGGACCGTGATCGTGCCGGCGGCGATTGTCGAAGCGATATCGCCTCCGCGTCCGCCGTCACCGGCCTTCTCGTTGACCGCCAGATGTCGCGCCGCCGCGTCGAAGGCCGAGCCGCCCGCGGTGGTCGCCCACAGGAAATGCCCCGTGACGGTCGCGTTGGAGAGAGTCAGATCCGTCGTCAGCTTTCCGCCATGACCCGCCTGGCCATAGCTGTGACCGCCGGTGACGATGCTCGTCGCCCCGCCATTGCCGCCGAGCGAGACCAGCGTCAGTCCCGGCCCAAGCTGGCTGAAGAACGGGCCGGAGGGCGTCTGCGATGTCGGGCGTGCGATGACTGTGATCGCGCCGCCGTCCCCGCCATTGCCGCCCCAATGGTTGTGGCGGTCCGAGCTCTCGCCGCCCTTGCCACCATTGCTGCGCAGCAGGACGCCGCCTTGACCGGGAATGGTCGAAGCCACTCCGAGTGACGGAATCTGGGTCGTGATGTCGCGCCCCGACTGCCCGTTCTCGCCGTTGTCATTGTGGTTTCCGGCCGATTTCCCGTCGCGCCCGCCGGCGCCCGAGTTGTCGATGCAGATGACGGCGCCTGAAGGACAGCTCTGGGCGAGCGCCGGCATGCCGGCAAGCAGGTCGGCAGCCGTCACCAATGCCAGGCCGGAGACGGAACAGGACAGCCAGCGCGACGAGAGACCGAAGCTCCTGCGCATCACGGTACCCCTCGAAACGCTCGTCCGATGCCGGAGAGGCCGCGAATGGAGGCAACCGAACCCCAGGCTGGCAAGCCCGTTTCGACCGATCGCCGGCTGGTGCCGACGAATCGACATGCCATTTCGCACGAGGATTAATCCGGCCTTACCGCCGCGCCGGCAGGATGCCTTGAAACCGTTTGCCCCGAACCTGCCGCGAATCAGATGCCGAGGCGTTCCCGGAGAGCCTGCCGGTAAGGGCGCGAGACGCTCCAGACCGCCTCGCTGGCGCGCAGCTGCACCGTCCACTTGCCATTGCCCGCGCCTGCCGGTCCGATCTTGCTGACATGCTTCAGGTTGACGATCGCGGTGCGGTGAATGCGCAGGAAGTCGGCCGCGGGCAGGAGCGCGGTCCACAAGCCCAATGGGCGGGCATCGAGCATGACGGAGCCCCCGATCAACCAGACCTGCGTATAGTCCCTGGCCGAGCGCAGGCCGAGAATCTCGCCCGGCGCGACACCCCGAATCTCGCCGCCTCGGCGCAGATAGAGCAGCGGCGGAAATGCGCCCACGCTGCGCGCCTGCGCCTCGGGCGGCGGAAGCCCCTCGGGAGCTTCCTTGTAGAGCGCCAGGCCGATCAGTTCGGCGCAGGCTGCGAGCGAGCCCGCCTCGCTCGCGTTCCATGTCCGCCGCGTCCGCGTCATGTCGAAGCCGATACAGGCCCGCAGCCTGCCCTTGCCGAAGACCGGCACGCTCAGGACGCTCTTGTCGTCCTGTCGCAGCATTTCGGTTGCCAGGGGGCCGGCGAGCCGCGGCAAGCGCTCGACATCGTGGATCATGACCGCTTCGCCCTTCACCAGGGAGCGATGCAGCCAGCCGATCATGGTCACCGGGGCGTCCTGAAGGTCCTGGACATGCGAGCGGACGCCGTCCCGGCACCATTCATGGGTGTTGTGGAAGCGCAGCAGGCCATCGTCATACTCGAACATCCAGGCCCGATCGACATCGGCCCGCGTGCCAAGATCCTTCAGGATGCTGGAGATCGCGTCCCATGCCGGTTCTCGCAGCAGGTGCCGTGCCGCCAGGAACGGCCAGTCCGCTCCGGATCCGTAAGCCTCGCCGACCGGGACATTTTCGAAAGAGCGCATGGGGGGACAGAGCTTCGTGGCGCGTGCCGACAGGGACTTCATCCCATCACGGAAGTGAAACCCACGCAAAGCTGCCTTAGCGCAACGACATACGGGTTCCGTGCCAGAAAGCTGGCTTCGCCGAAGTAAATGGGAATCTCGGGCAGTTCCGGCAGATCGATCGCGGTAATCGTGGTCTCGGTGCCGTCGATGCACCAGGCGGGAATGATCGCATAGCCGAGACCTGCCTCGACGCAGCGTTTGACGCTCGAACTCCCCGAAGTCGAGATCGCGATCTCCATCTCGGTATCGCCCGCCTGCAGGTAGTCGATGGCAAGGTTGCGCAGAAGCTGGCCGGGCTCATAGGTCACGAAGGGGCGCCCCTGGACCCATTGCCTGATCTCTCCTTGTGGCGGCGCGCCCCATTCGCGCGGGAAAACGAGCGCCGGCCAATACGTGCAGACGAGGTGCTGCGGCACATTGGGGTCGCCGAAATAGCGCTCGGTAATGCACAGGTCGAGGCTGCCATCGCGGATCATCTCCGGCAGGGCGGTATCGCGCTCGAAGGCGATGATCTCGACCTGCGGGAAAAGAGCGCGGAACTGCGCCAGGATCGGCGGCATCAGATAAAAGAAGATCGCCTGCGGCAAGCCGATGCGCAGCACGGGCCGCTCCTTCTGAAGCGTCCGGTCAAGCCGGGTCAGCATCGTGTCGAGCTCCGGCAGCAGGAGCTTGTAGAGGCTGCGTCCGCGCGGCGTCAGGGTCACCGTCTTCGCGCCCTGCTCGGAGACGACCAGCCGTTCGCTCAACAGCTGCTCGAGCCGACGGACATGGTTCGCGGCCGATTGGTAGCTCATGCCGAGCTTGCGGGCAGCGGCGGAATACGAGCCGTCGCGCGCGACGATGAAGAACGTCTGGATGAGCGTCAGATTGGCTTCGCGCATGCGCCCCCCTCGGCCGGTGCGTCTCATCTCCTACAACAGCCTGGCTTCGGTGACTTGCAAACAATGATGCAAGTCGAGGCGGATGATTTGGATCGACCCCATAGGTGAAGCCGACGAGGTTCGGGCCATCGCTTTACGGGACGAACCGCTTCTGCATGGCCTCCTCTTCACCCCTTCATGTCGCCGTGATCGGCACGGGGATCGTCGGCGCCTCCGCCGCCCATTTCCTCGCCGCCGCAGGGGCGCGGGTGACGCTGCTCGATGCCTCCGGGCCGGCGGCGGGCGCGACCGGCGCCTCGGACGGAGCGGTCTCGGTGGCGAGCAAGCGGCCAGGCCCGATGATGGATCTCGCCCGCCATGCGCGCGCCTTCTACGTGCGCCACGAGCGGGACGGGTTGTTTCGTGGCCTGTTCCATCGCCGCTCGACCTTCCTCGTCGCCCGCACGGCCATCGAGGCCGATCTCGTCGCCCGGCATGGCGCGGACCTGGCGGCCGCGGGCGAACGCGTCATCGAGGTCGATCGCGCGACGCTTCTCGCGCGCATTCCGGGCCTCGGCGACAGCGTCTGCGCCGCGCTCGAGATTCCCGATGACGGGCATGCGCTGGGCTACGAGATCACGCAGCGCCTGCTGGCGACGAGCCGGGTCGACATCCGCCGCAACGCGCCCGTTTCAGAGATCGTCATGCGGGCCGGCCGCGCCTGCGGCGTCCTGATCCGCGACGAATTCCTTCCGGCCGATGCGGTGCTCGTCGCAGCGGGCATCGGCTCGGCGCCGCTGCTCGGCCTCGGTGAGATCCTGATCCCGCGGAAGGGCCAGATGGCCGTCACCGATCGAGCGACAACTGCCGGCCCGGCCATCGACGGTCATTTGATGGCTGCTTCATATCTCGCGGCGAAACGCGGCATCGTACGCGACAACAGCCATATCGGGCTGGTGATCGACCCGCTGATGACGGGCCAGTTCCTCATCGGCGGCAGCCGCGAGGACCATCGCAGCGACCACAGCACCGATGCCGTGACGATCGCGGCAATCCTGCGGGAGGCGCTCGATCTCTACCCGCCGCTGGCGGCCCGCCGCGTCCTGCGCAGCTTCGCCGGCGTCAGGTCGGCATCCCGCGACGGCCTGCCGATCGTCGGCCCGCATCCGCATCGCCCGGGCGTGGTCATCGCCACCGGCTTCGAAGGCGACGGCATCTGCCTCGGCCCGTTCATGGGCGCGAGCGCCGCCCGCCTGCTGCTCGGCGAGAGACCCGAATCCGACTTGTCCTCCTTGTCGCCGCAACGCCTGGTCCGGGCCGAGGTCCACGCATGACCAGCCATTTCTTCTGGAACGGCGACCCGGTAACCTTCGAGCCGGGCGAGACGATCGCCGCGGCGCTGCTGCGTGCCGGCCTTGCCGATCTCAGCCAGCCATCGAATGCGCCAGGAGGGCGCGTCTTCTGCGGAATTGGCGCCTGCCAGGGCTGCGTCGTCGCCGTGATGGGCGCGGCACCGGTCGAGGCCTGCCTGACGCCGGCGCGCGAGGGCCTTCGGCTCGGCTCGCTGCCCCTTGTCGGAGCCCGACATGCGTGAGGCTCCCATCCTCGTCGTTGGCGCTGGGCCGGCAGGCGCGAGCGCCGCCGCGACCATCGCGGAAGCCGGGCTGCCCGTCCTCCTGATCGAGCAGCGAGACCAGTTCGGCGGCGCCATCCATCGCCAGCCGGCCGTCGGCAACGACAGCCATGTCTGGCGCCCTGCCCGGCACCGCCGCAACTGGGCCGGGCTGATGGCCCGGCTGCAAGCCTGCGCCGGCCGGATCGAGACCCGGACCGAGACCATCTTTCTCGGGGTCGACAGCGAAGGGCGCTTCCTGTTCGACGATCGTCGCGCGGCCTGCGTCTTCGCGCGCCGCCCCCGCGCGGCGATCATCGCCGTCGGCGCCGTCGAGGCGATCCGTCCTTTCCCCGGCTGGGAACGGCCCGGCGTGATGAGCGCCGGCGGAGCGCAGGTGCTGCTCAAGGAAACTGGCCGCCCTCCGGAAGGCCCGATCCTGGTGGCCGGCAGCGGGGCGCTTCTGCCCGCCCTGGCGGCCCAACTGGCCAAGGCCGGCAATCCGCCCGTCGCCGTGCTGGAGCGCGGCCGGCCCTGGAACGCCCCGGCGGCGCTGGCCCGACTCGCTCTGTCATGGGGCCCGATGAGCGAGGCTGCGGCCTATGCAACGACGCTCGCTACGAGCCGCGTGCCCTATCGCTGCGGAGCGATCGTCACGCAGGCGGAGCCGGATGGCGACGGGCTCAAGGTCGGCATCCGGGTCGGCGATCAGCGGCAAGTCCTGCGCGTGCGGCATCTGCTGATCCATGACGGCATCGCGCCGAACCGCACCGGCATTCCGCTGCCGGATCCCGAGGCGGCCGTGCCGGTCCTGCTCGCCGGCGACGGGCGGGAAGCGCTCGGAGCCGATGCCGCGATCCTCGATGGCCGCCGTGCTGCAATGCAGGTGCTCGCCCGCCTCGGCCAGGCCACGCCGCGCGCGTGGTCGGACGAGCGGGGCTTGATCCGGGCGCGCGGCTTCCAGGCCGCCCTCACCCGGGTGCTCCGTAGCGAGCCTGTCGTGCCCGCCCCCGAGACGCTGATCTGCCGATGCGAAGGGCGCAGCTATGCGGAGCTTGCGGCTCTGGCGCAGGACGCTTCCGCTCGCGAGATCCGGCTGATGGGCCGCTTCGGGCTCGGCGCCTGCCAAGGCCGCTTCTGCGGCCCGATGATCGCGGCCCTGCGCGGCCAGCCACTGCCGGCCGCAATCCCCCCGCGCTGGCCGCTGCGACCGGTTTCGGTCGCAGCGCTCGCCCGCCTGACAACAGATGAAAACGGAGTGATCTGACCGTGCCCCTGTCCCTCGCCAAGCCTGCCCGGGCCACCGCCGCCTCCATGGTCGAGGTCACCAATCCGTTCGACGGTTCCGTCATCGATCAGGTTCGCCAGGCCGACGAGATCGCCGTCGCCGACGCCCTGCGCCGGGCGCGCAAGGCCTGGGCGAGCTTCCGCTTCAGCACGCCTGCCGAACGCAAGGACCTGCTCCATCGCCTCGCGGAACGCCTTGGCGACGAGGCCGAGGCGATGGCGCGGACGATCTGCGCGGAGGTCGGCAAGACGATCACCGAGGCGCGCAACGAGGTTCGTCGCGCCCGCAACACGCTGCGGCTGAGCGGCGATGCCGTGACCGTGCTTCATGGCGAGGTGCTGCCGACGGCCATCGTACCGGGCGCGCCGGACAAGCAGGCCGTGATCACCCATGAGCCGGCAGGCGTCCTCGGCGCGATCACACCGTTCAACTATCCGCTCAACCTGCTCTGCCACAAGCTCGGCCCCGCGATCGCGGCGGGCAACGCCGTCGTGGCCAAGCCCTCGCCGAAAGCCCCGCTCGCCGCCCAGCGACTGGCGGAGCTCGCCGAGGAGGCGGGCTTTCCCGCCGGCCTGTTCAGCGTGGTCCATGGCGGCGCCGATGTCGCGGCGATGATCGCGAGCGGCGATATCGACCTGCTCAGCTTCACCGGCGGGCCGGCGGCGGGCCTGGCGCTGAAGAACGCCTCGGGCCTCGTGCGCTGCCTGATGGAACTCGGCGGCAACGACCCGCTGATCGTCATGCCGGATGCGGATCTCGACCGCGCCGCCGAGGTCGCGATCACCCACCGCTTCGAGATCGCCGGCCAGAGCTGCGCGGCCGTGAAGCGCCTCTACCTGCACGATGCCATCCGCGAGACGATGATCGAGCGCATCGCCGCAAAGGTCGCGCAGGTTTCGACCGGCGATCCGGCCGATGCCTCAACCGTCATGGGCACCGTCATCGACGAGCCGGCCGCTGCCGAGGTCGAGCGGCGCGTCAAGCTCGCCGTCGCGGACGGCGCCCGGATCGTTGCCGGCGGCAGCCGCCGCGGCACGCTGTTCGCACCGACCCTGCTCGATGCCGTTCCGGCGCAGACGGAACTCGTCCGATCGGAGACCTTCGGGCCGGTGCTCGCGGTGCGCCGCTTCGACGACCCCGAAGCGGTGATCGCCGAGATCAATGGCGGCGCCTACGGGCTGCAGGCCGGGCTTTTCACCAATGACCATGCGCTGGTGAAGCGCGTTGCGCGCCGGCTGCGCGTCGGTGGCGTCATGGTCAATGAGGGGCCCGATTTCCGCGCCGAGAACGTGCCGTTCGGCGGCATCAAGTCGAGCGGGCTCGGCCGCGAGGGCATTCACATGACGTTGCGTGAAATGAGCGAAATCAAGGTCGTCATCGACTGACGATGCAGGGGAGTTAAGCCGATGATCGATCCAGAACTGCGCCGCCGGCTCACCGGCGTCTTCACTGCGCTGGTCACGCCGTTCCGTGCCGGGGGGCTCGATATTCCCGCGCTCGAGAATCTCATCGAGGCGCAGATCGCCGCCGGTGTCGCCGGGCTGGTGCCCGTCGGCACGACCGGCGAGGCCGCGACGCTGAGCGACGAGGAAGCCGACACCGTCATCCGCACCACGGTCAAGGCTGCGCGCGGGCGGGCCTTCGTCATGGCCGGCGCAGGCTCGAACGCGACACAGCTCGCGATCGGCAAGGCGGTACGCGCCGAGGCGGCGGGCGCGGACGGCCTCCTGCTGGTGACGCCCTACTACAACAAGCCCTCTCAGGACGGGCTGTTCGACCACTTCTCGGCCATCGCCAGCGCGGTCGGCCTGCCGATCATGCTCTACAGCGTGCCGGGACGCACCGGCGTCGAGATCGCTCCCGCGACCGCGGCCCGGCTCGCGGCGGCTCATTCCAACATCGTCGGCATCAAGGAAGCGGGCGGCAAGGCGGAGCGCATCACGGAACTCAGGCTGGCGCTCGGGCAGGATTTCGTGATCCATTCGGGCGATGACGGGCTGACCCTGCCTTTCCTGGCGCTCGGCGCCGACGGCGTGACAAGCGTGGCCTCGAACCTGCTCCCGGCCGAGATCGTGGCTTTGTGCCGGGCCTGGTTCGAGGGCGGCCCGCACGAGGCCCGCCGCATCCACGAGGCGCTGTTCGACCTGATCGGCGACCTCTTCATCGAGAGCAACCCGGTGCCGGTGAAGACCGCGCTGGCGAGAACCGGCCTGATCGGCAACGAACTGCGCGCCCCCCTTGCGCCCCTGCGCCCGGAGAACCTCAAGGTGCTGGAAGCAAGCCTGAAGGCCTTCGCGAGCCACCCGAACATATAAGAAAACCGGTAGGAGGATGTCCTACTCTCGCATTGTCCGCTCAAGTGCGTCGCATAGGCTTTTGCCGTCCTAGCAACCAGCACAAGACCGAAAAACATCGGCAAAGGGAACGGAGTGGAAATCACATGAACTCGATCATTCGCGCCATCTGCGCCGCCGGCCTTGGATTGCTGGCACTTCAATCCTCGGCCCGGGCCGAGGACACCATCGAAGCGATCCGCGCGCGCGGCGTGCTGCGCATTCCCGGGATCATCAACGAGGACCCCTACTTCAACAAGGACCCGCGCACCGGCGAGTGGCGCGGCTTCGCCATCGAGATGGCCCGCGACATCGCCAACACCCTCGGCGTCAAGCTGGAGGTCGTCGAGTCGAGCTGGCCGAACTCCATCCTTGATGTTCAGAGCGGCAAGGCCGATCTCGCGCTCGGCGTCACGGCCACGCCGCAGCGCTCGCTCTCGGTCGCTTTCTCGAACCCGACCTATTTCAACAGCTTCATCATCGTCTCGCCCAAGGCGGAACTCTCGAAGCTGAGCTGGGCCGAGCTCAACGACCCGAAATACACCTTCGCGGTCGATCTGGGTTCGTCGCAGGATCTCATCTCCCAGCAGTACCTGCCCAAGGCGAAGATGCTGCGCTTCAAGTCGCGCGACGAGGCCATCGTGGCTGTCGTCACCGGCAAGGCCGATGGCCTGGTCAACACGATGCTGAACGGCCTCGTCATGAGCAAGAAGGCGAGCGGCATCGGCAAGGTGATGGTGCCGTCGCCGGTTCTCTCGACTCCGTCCGTGGTCGCGATGAACTGGAAGGCCGACGAGAAGTCGCGTGCCTTCGTCTCCGCCTGGGCCGAGTACAATCGGCGCATCGGCAACAACCAGACCTGGATCGTGAAGAGCCTGGCGCCCTTCGGCATCACGCTCGACGACATGCCCGAAGGCTTCGGCTTCGGCGGCTGAACAAGGCCCGGTCAGGCTGCATGATTTCAGGCGGAACCACCGTGATCCGCCTGAAACCCGAACCGGACTCCCGTCGCGAATGAGGGCAGGATAACCGCGAAAACGGCTTGCCGACCTTCGCATCCTGCTTTCGGGCCGTTTCCAACAAAGATTGGCATGACATGTACACGTGGAGCTTCGCCCCGATCTTCCAGGCGAGCGACCTGTTCCTTTGGGGCGCCTGGATCACCATCGTCTACACGGTGAGTTCCATCGCCATCGGGCTGGTCCTCGGGCTGCTCCTCTGCTTCGCGCGGCTCTCGGGCATCCGCCCGCTCAGCTGGCTGGCGCAGGGTTTTCAGGAACTGTTCCGGTGCACGCCGCTGCTCGTGCAACTGCTCTGGATCTATTACGCCCTGCCGCTGCTGCTCGGCTTCGATCTGGCCAACTGGGCGGCAGCGCTGATCACGCTCTCGCTCTATGCGGCGGCGTTCTATGCCGAGGTCTTCCGCGGCGGCATCGTCTCGATCGACAAGGGGCAGTCCGAAGCGGGCGCTGCGATCGGCATGTCCGGCTGGCAGGTCATGCGGCGCATCGTGCTGCCGCAGGCAATCCGCCGGATGATGCCGGCCTTCATCAACCAGTCGGTGACGCAGTTCAAGAACACCTCGCTGATCTCGGTGATCTCGGTGGCCGAGCTCACCTATATGGCCAGTATCGTCAACGGGCAGACCTACCGCCCGCTGGAATCCTACACCGTCCTCGCGGTGCTCTATTTCGTCATCCTGTTCCCGATCACGAAGTTCGCCGACATCGTCGAGAGCCGGACGCGCGGCAGCCATTGAGCGAGAACCATCCCATGAGCACCCTCTCCACATCCGGCCTCCGCGAAACCGTCCTCGAAGCCCGCGCCATCACCAAGAGCTTCGGCGCGTTTCCCGTCCTTCACGGCATCGATCTGTCCCTGACGAGCGGCGAGGTCGTCGCGATCATCGGCCCCTCGGGCTCCGGCAAGTCGACCTTCATTCGCTGCATGAACATGCTCGAGGTGCCGGACAGCGGAGAGATCCTCTATCGCGGCCGCCGCGTCGTCCCGAAGTTCCGCGGCGACGGCCAGCTCCTCGGCCTCGGCGAATTGAGGCGCCATGTCGGCATGGTGTTCCAGCACTTCAACCTGTTTCCGCATATGAGCGTGCTGGAGAACGTGATCGAAGGCCCCGTCACCGTGCAGCGCAAGCCGCGCGGAGAGGCGGTCGACATCGCGATGGACTATATCGCCAAGGTCGGGCTCGCCGAGAAGCGCGATGCACGACCGGACCAGCTTTCGGGCGGGCAGAAGCAACGCGTGGCCATCGCCCGGGCACTTGCCATGCAGCCGGACGCGCTCCTGCTCGACGAGATCACCAGTGCGCTCGATCCCGAGCTCGTCGGCGAGGTGCTGGGCGTCGTGCGCAGCCTCGCCGAACAGGGCATGACGATGGTCCTCGTCACGCACGAGATCTCCTTCGCCGCCGATGTCTCCGACCGCGTCGTCTTCATGGAAGATGGGCGCATCGCCGAACAGGGCAGCCCGGATCACGTTCTGCACGCCCCCGACAACGAACGTCTCAAGTCGTTCCTCGCCCGCTTCCATGCCTGACCGGCAGGAAAACGGCAGGCGGCGCTTCAAGGTCGTCATCATCGGCGCCGGCCGCATCGGCACGGCGCTGGCGCTGCTCCTGCGTGAGAAGCCGGAATTCGACGTCCTCATGGCCGATCCGACGGAACCTGGACGCCGAAGGGTCAAAGAGCTTGGGCTCCCGCTCGCCGACGCCGATCCCAGCCACCCGGCCCGGCTCGATCAGCTCCTGACCGGCGCCGATGCCGTCGTCGCAGCGCTGCCATCCTCGGCGACACCGATGGTGGCTGCGGCGGCCCGGCGCCACGGCACGCATTATCTCGACCTCGGCGACGACGGGACTGCACTGGAGGCTATCCGGCGCGAGGCCGAGGTCGCCTCCAGCTGCTTCGTCGCGCAATGCGGCATCTCTCCGGGCCTGGTTTCGGGGCTGGTGCTCGACCTCGCCTCGCGCTGCGGGAACGAGCCGGACATCGCGGTGCGGATCGGCGGATTGCCGCAGCAGCCGTCCGGCCGCCTGGGCTACGGCTTGATCTGGGATATCGACGCGACGCTGCGCGAGTACACGCGCCCCTCCGTCGCCCTGATCGACGGCCACAAGACCGAGCTCGCGCCAATGTCGCGCTGCAGCCCCTTGCGCCTCGGTTCATGCGATTATGAGGCCTTCGTTTCGAGCGCCATCCCCGACACGCTCTGCGAGCGCCTGGCGGGGAAGGTCGCGAGCCTGGTCTCCTATACGATCCGCTATCCCGGGCATGCCGACTGCATCGCGTTCCTGCTGGACGAGCTGAAGCTGCGCGAGCGCCTCTATCTGCTGCGCAATCTCTTCCTCAACGGCTTGCCCGAGATCCCGGATGATCGCCTGCTGATCTCGATCGTCGCGACCTCCGGCCATGACGGCAGCGAGGTCGCCGAGCATTTTCTGAGAGAGATCGAACCGGTGGAGATCGGCGACGTCATGGTCGGCGCCATGCGGCGCACCGCTGCGTCCCATGTCGCGGCCGTGCTGGACCTTCTCCGTTGCGGTTCGATCGGGAAGTCCGGGCTCCTCGCGCAGGAGGACATCCCCTTTGCGCTGCTGCGGGAGAACCGCTTCCTCGCCTGGTTCTTCGAAACCTCGGCAACAGCGCTGCAGCAGAGCTTATCGGAGCCCCTCTCATGACCGATGCCACGACACGCCCGCCGACCGCTGCCGTCAACGATCTGAGCATCGGCGTGCTGATGCTCGACACGCATTTCCGCCGGCTGCCGGGCGACATCGGCAATGGCCGGACATGGCGGTTCCCGGTGCAGTTTCGCGTGGTGCGCGGCGCCGATCCGGCGGCGATCGTCCATGGCCGCCCGGAGGAATTCCTCAAGCCCTTCATCGCGGCAGCACAGGATCTCATCGCCTGCGGCGTGCGCGGCATCACGACGAGTTGCGGGTTCCTGGCCCTGCTGCAGAAGGAGCTCTGCGCCGCACTGCCGGTCCCCGTCGCGACGAGCAGCCTGCTGCAGGCGCCGCTGATCGAGGCGATGCTGCCGGCGGGCCAGCAGGTCGGCATCCTCACTTTCGCGGCCGAGGCCCTGAGCGCGCAGCATCTCGCGGCCGTGGGCGTGCGCCCGGACACGCCGATCGCAGGGCTGCCGCCGGACACCCTGTTCCGGTCGGTCTATGGCAACCGTGGCGGTGTTGCCGACTTCGCCGAGCTGGAACGCGAGGCCGTCGCCGCCGCGCAGGCCCTGGTGCATCGTCACCCGAATGTCGGGGCGATCCTGTGCGAATGCACCAATCTGCCGCCCCATTCGGCCGCGATCGCCGCGGTAACCGGCCGCCCGGTCTTCGACATCATCGGCTTCGTCGAGTGGTTCGGCCATGCGATATCGCCGCCGGGCTTCCGCTGAGACGCGCCGCCCAGCGTCGCGTAGGCCATCGCCCCTTCTTCGCGGGGGCCGATATTCGCAGTTCTGCACCGGAATGGGGGAATGGCGCGGTCTACGGGAGTCGAACCCGTCTCCCCAGCGTGAAAGGCTGGTGTCCTAACCGATAGACGAAGACCGCTCTGCCGCGAACCGCTGGGGTTCGTGCCGAAGCGGGGCGAGGTATAGTGGCAGGCCTGCTCCTCCGCAAGCACCCGATCACAAGAAAATAGCCGGCAGCCTCTCAGACCGGCCGGGCGAGATCGAGGATGCGCAGTTCCGCCGTTTCCCGCCCGCCCCAGCGGTTGAGCGAGAGCGTCGCGGCGAGGTGCACGCTCTCGCCGCGCGCGGCGAACAACGCCTGCCCCAGCGGCTCCTGCGCAGCGCGGAAGGCGATGCCGCCGATGCTGGCGCCATCGCCAGAACGCAGCTTGATGCGGACATGGCCGCCGGTGCCGATTTCGACGGCGTCGGTCAGCCGATGCGCCGGGAAGACAAAGACCGGCTCAGGGCTTCCGGAGCCAAAGGGGCCGGCCTTGTCGATCTCGGCGAGCAGCCGCGGACTGGCACCGCCGGCGCTGAGTGCGGCATCGACGAGCAGGGCCTCGGCGTCGCCGACGGCGGTGACCTCGCGCAAAAGATGCTCGTTCAGGAAAGCGTGGAAAGCGCTCGCCTGGCCAGCCGCCAGCGTCACGCCCGCCGCCATGGCATGGCCGCCGCCCTTGACCGCATGTCCAGCCTCTACGGCGGCGCGCACGGCGCGGCCGAGATCGACGCCGGCGACCGAGCGGCCCGAGCCGGTCGCCCCGCCCTCCCCGTTGAGCGCCAGCGCGAAGGCCGGGCGGCGGAATCGCTCCTTCAACCGGGCCGCGACGAGGCCGACGATGCCGGGATGCCAGTCGGCGCTGCCGGCGAGCAGCACCGGCATCTCGGCCATGCCCGCAAGCTCGTGCTCGGCCTGCGAGACCGCCTCCAGCACGGCGAGGCGCTCGATCTCCTGGCGCTCCTGGTTCAGGCGGTTGAGCTCGGTCGCGATGGTCCGTGCCTCGACCTCGTCATCGGTCAGGAGCAGGCGGGCGCCCAACGCGGCATCGCCGATGCGTCCGCCCGCATTGATGCGTGGCCCGAGCAGGAAGCCGAGATGCCAGGGCTGGATCGGGCCGTCGAGGCCGGAAACGTCCATCAGCGCGGCAAGGCCCGGCCGGGCGCGGCTGCGCATCATCGCCAGTCCCTGCCGAACGAAGGCGCGGTTGAGGCCCTGCAGCGGCACGACATCCGCGACGGTCGCCAGGGCGACGAGATCGAGCGCCGCCAGCAGATCGGGCTCGCCGCCGCGTGCCGCCCAATGGTCCAGTCGGCGCAGCGCCCGGCTGGTCGCGACCAGCGCGAGGAAGACCACGCCGGCGGCGCAGAGATGGCCGAGGCCGGAGAGATCGTCCTGCCGGTTCGGATTGACCAGCGCCTCGACGGCAGGCAGCCGCTCCGGCGCCTGGTGATGGTCGAGCACGACGACATCGAGGCCGAGCCGGCGCGCCTCGGCGAGCGGCTCCTCACTGGTGGTGCCGCAATCGACCGTGACGAGCAGGGTTGCGCCCTCGCCCGCCAGCATGCGGATGGCCTCGCTGTTGGGGCCGTAGCCTTCGATCAGGCGGTCGGGGATATGGATGCGCGGGCGCGCGCCGGCCTGGGCCAGGAAGCCTGCGAGCAGGGCTGAAGAGCAGGCGCCGTCGACATCGTAATCGCCGAAGATCGCGACGCGCTCGCCTTTCATGCCCGCCTGCGCCAGTCGGGCGGCAGCGGCCTCCATGTCGATCAGGACAGCGGGATCGGGCAGGACGTCGCGCAGCTTCGGCTCGAGGAAGCGGGCGGCCTCACCGGGCTCGACACCGCGCGCGGCAAGCAGGCGGGCGAGGATATCCGGCAGGCCCTGCAGCTGGCTCAGCGCCTCGGCGCGGCCGAGGCCGGCAATGTCGAGCCGGTCGCGCCAGGGGCGGCCGAGTACCGAACGGGTCACGCCGAGAAAGGCACGGGGCGGCATCAGACTCATGATGCATCCGGCGTCGCGCAAGCGGCCGGCGAGGTCAACCTGTGTCGACCTTGCCGGGCCGTCGGCATCCGCCCTACGCGCCGCAAACAAGTGGAAAAGGCAGCCGGCAGAGGACCGTCATGCTCGGGCTTGTCCCGAGCATCTCTTGACGAGGGAGGCTCCTGCGCCTCTTCCGGCGTGAGATTCTCGGATCAGCCCGAGAATGACGTCTCGTCGACTCGGTTCAGCTCAATCGAGCTGGAACTTCGAGAACTCGCGGTGCTCGCCATAGATGCGGCGGACCGTGCCAGTGATCGAGCGATAGACCAGCGTCTCGGTCTCGATGAAATCCTTGCCGAAGCGCACGCCCGAAAGCATGCCGCCATCGGTGACGCCGGTCGCGCAGACGATGACGTCGCCCGAGGCCATTTCCGACATGTCGTATTTCTTGTTGGGATCGAGCACGCCCATGCCGTGGGCGCGCACACGCTTCTCCTCGGTGTCGAGGATCAAACGGCCCTGCATCTGGCCGCCGACGCAGCGGAGTGCCGCCGCAGCGAGCACGCCTTCCGGCGCGCCGCCGATGCCGAGATACAGGTCAATGCCAGTCTTCTCGGGCTGGGTGCAGAAGATCACGCCGGCGACGTCGCCATCGGTGATCAGGCGGATCGAGCAACCGGTCTTGCGAACCTCCTCGATCAGCTTGGCATGGCGCGGGCGGTCCATGATCAGCGTCGAGATCTCGTTCGGCTTGACGCCCTTGGCCTTGGCCAGCGCGTTGATGTTGTCGGCCGGCGAGGCGTCGAGGTCGATCACGCCCTTGGCGTAGCCCGGGCCGCAAGCGATCTTGTCCATGTAGACGTCGGGAGCGTAGAGCAGGCTGCCGGCGCCGGCCATCGCCATCACCGCGATCGAGCCGGGCATGTCCTTGGCGCAGAGCGTGGTGCCTTCGAGCGGATCGACCGCGATATGCACCTTCGGGCCCTGCTTGTTGCCGACCTTCTCGCCGATGAAGAGCATCGGCGCCTCGTCGCGTTCGCCCTCGCCGATGACGATCTCGCCGTCGATCGGCAGGCGGTTCAATTCACGGCGCATCGCATCGACCGCGGCCTGGTCGGCCGCCTTCTCGTTGCCATGGCCACGCAGGCGGGCCGCTGCGACGGCGGCGCGCTCGGTGACACGCACGAGCTCCATCGAGAGATAGCGCTCGATGATCTGGTCGGGGGAGATGCGGAGATCGACGGACATGAAATAAGTCCCCTTGCAATGAGTTTGGCGGGTACGGCGCTAGAGCAAGATAGTGTCAGAGCAGGATTGGCGCGAAAAACCGGTTCCCACTTTTACGCATCCTGCTCTAGGCCTGTTCCCGCTCTATGCGGATAACTTGCGGCGGTTCCGCGACATGGCCGTCGGCCGTGACCTTTTCCAGCGCGGCGCGGATAGCGGCTTCGCTCGTGGCATAGGTAATGAGCACGACCGGAACCGGCGCGCCGGAGCGGCCGCCGGGATCGCGCGTCACGGCCTCGGGCGAGCGGCGCTGGACGATGCTTTCCAGCGAGATATCGGCCTCGGCCATGCGGGTTGCGATGGCCGCGGCGGCACCGGGACGATCGGCCACGGCGAGGCGGACATAATAGCCGCCCTCATGACGCTGCATCGGGGCACGCTTCGGCTCTTCCAGACGCGCGATCGGCAGGCCGAAGGGCAGGCCGGCGGTGCCGCGCGCGACATCGGCGATGTCGGCGACGACGGCGGAGGCCGTCGGGTCGCCGCCGGCGCCAGGGCCGACCAGCGTGATCTCGCGGACCGCATCGGCGTCGATCGAGACCGCGTTGAGCACGCCCATCACCTGCGCGATCGGGGAGGATTTCGGCACCATGGTCGGGTGCACGCGTTGCTCGATCCCGGTCTTGGTCCGCTCGGCCACGCCGAGCAGCTTGATGCGGTAGCCGAGATCGTCGGCCATCTTCAGGTCGAGCGGCGTGATCGCCGAAATCCCTTCGACATGAATCGCTTCGGCGTCGATCTTCGTACCGAAGGCGAGGCTCGTCAGGATCGCAAGCTTATGGGCGGTGTCGAAACCCTCGACGTCGAAGGTCGGGTCGGCTTCGGCATAGCCGAGGCGCTGCGCGTCCTTCAGGCAGGCCTCGAAGGTCAGCCCCTCCTGCTCCATCCGGGAGAGGATGTAGTTGCAGGTGCCGTTGAGAATGCCGGAGATGCGGCTGACATTGTTGCCGGCCAGCGCCTCGCGCAGGGTCTTCACCACCGGTATGCCGCCGGCCGAGGAGGCCTCGAAGGCGAGCGCCACGCCCTTGCTCTCGGCGAGGTCGGCGAGCGCGACGCCATGCGCCGCGAGCAGCGCCTTGTTGGCGGTGACGACATGCTTGCCGGCCGACAGGGCCGCCTCGACCGCTGCCTTGGCCGGGCCGTCGGAGCCGCCGATCAATTCGACGAAGCAGTCGATATCATCCGAATTCGCCAGCGCGACCGGATCGTCGAACCAGGCGAGCCCGCCGAGATCGATGCCGCGGTCGCGGTTACGGTCGCGCGCCGAGACGGCGGTGACCCGGATTGCGCGGCCGCAGCGCGCTGCAAGCGCATTTTCCTGCCGACGCAGGATGCGCAAGGTGGAGGCGCCGACCGTACCGAGGCCGGCAAGTCCGACGCGCAGGGGCTGGGAGGCAGGCGAAAGAGGCACGCTGGTCATGCGCGCGGCGTCGCATGAGGCGGGTTTCGTGTCAACGGAGAGCCACACTCCGACACTCCCGGAATCGCCTCAAGCCTCGGCTTTCCGGGCCGAAACCACGAAGGCGGAGAGAGCTCCCTCGATCGTGCCTGAACCGAAGCGGCGCTCCAGAGCCTTCGCCACGGCCTCCGTAACCGCTCCGAGCTCCGGCGTGCCGCGCGCCTCGATCTCGCCACGCATCGGCGTGCCCTGGCAGAGGCCGATCGCGACATCGGCGGCGGAATCGGCACGGGAACGCTTCTCGACCCGCTCGATCTCCGGCCGCGGAAAGCCACCAGACATGATGTCGAGTTCGATCGTGCCGACATCATGATAGCCATGCGGCGTGCGCGCGAGAAAGCGCGGCGGATCGCCGGGAAACAGCTCGGCCAGCGCATCCAGCATGACCGCCGTGAAATCGTTGCTCTCGACCGCGTCCCAGACATTGAACAGAAAGCGCCCGCCCGGCCTCAGCACGCGGCGCGCCTCGGCATAACCCTTCGCCTTGTCCGGAAAGAACATCGCTCCGAACTGGCAGGTGACGGTGTCGAAGCTCTCGTCAGCGAAGGGCAGATCGAGCGCATCCGCCTGACGGCAGGTGATCCTGCCGTCGTTCGGGAATCGCGCGGCAGCGAGATCGAGCATCGCGGGGTTGAGATCGGTCGCGACGATGCTTCCTCCATCGAGCCGCGCCGCCATTTCCTGTGTCAGTGCGCCCGTCCCCGCCGCGACCTCGAGAATGCGCTCGGGGTTTCCGGCCATTACGCGGGCCGCCAGGTCTTCGGCATAGGGTTTAAAAATCAGGGGCACGAGCAGCCGGTCGTAAATCTGCGGAACGGGACCGGCGAAAACCTTGTCCGTCGCTTCCATGGCAGCACCTGTCGTTGCAGCCCTCCGACAGGATAGCGCAGCGACTGACCTAGCGAAACGACCATGTACGGATCGACCGCGTCTCAACCAAAATGGCAGACGACCTCGGCAGCGACGCGTTTCACCTTGCCGTCCTCGAAACCGAGATAGATACGCAGCAGGTTGGTGCCGAAGGCCGTCGCCTTGATGGTATGCAGCGCCTCGATCGTCGTGCCTTCGGACACGGTGCTGTTCTCGACAGCGGGAGTCCAGAACCACGGCTTGGGCGGATCGATCGTCACTTCGGAGAGAACGCGCTCGGCATCGGCCCGGCCGGTCCCGAGCGGGATGTAGCGGGTCACGATCTCGGTCGCGTCGCGGGCACATTCGCGGCCATTGGTCACCGCCAGCACATCCAAGACCAGGGCCGAGCGCGTCTGCGGGATGCGCCCCCTGGAATAGTCGTAGGTCGCGACGAAGCAGACCAGCGCGAAGACGGCGAAAGCGACGCCGAGCAGACGGCCTTTTCGTGACATGGAAACGAGCCTCGGGCGCGATGCGGAGCGATCCGTCCGCACCGCATCGGTTCCCATGTTTTGCGGGCGCGGTCCAGAGGCATGCGATGCCGCAGCCGAAGTGCCCTACCCCGCCTTCGGCATCTGGATGACGTTGTGCAGGGTCGTATCGGCGCCCTTGAGGAAGCGGCCGATATTGCGCGCAGCCTGACGGATCCGCTGCTCGTTCTCGACGATGGCGATGCGGACATAGTCGTCGCCATGCTCGCCGAAGCCGATGCCCGGCGCGACCGCGACCTCGGCCTTCTCGATCAGCAGCTTCGAGAATTCGAGCGAGCCGAGATGGCGGAACTTCTCGGGGATAGCAACCCAGGCGAACATCGAGGCTTCCGGCGCCGGGAAGTCCCAGCCGGCCTTGCCGAAGCTCTCGACCAGCGCATCGCGGCGCTTGCGGTAGATCTCGCGCATCTCGCGGATGCAGTCGTCAGGGCCGTTGAGCGCGGCGGCAGCCGCGACCTGGATCGGCGTATAGGCGCCGTAGTCGAGGTAGGACTTCACCCGCGCGAGTGCGGCGAGCAAACGCTCGTTGCCGACGGCGAAGCCCATGCGCCAGCCGGCCATCGAGAAGGTCTTCGACATCGAGGTGAACTCGACCGCGACATCGATCGCGCCCGGCACCTGCAGCATCGAGGGCGGCGGGTTGTTCTCGTCGAAATAGACCTCGGCATAGGCAAGGTCGGAGAGCAGGATCAGTTCATGCTTTTTCGCGAAGGCGACGAGGTCGCGGTAGAAATCAAGCGAGGCGACATAGGCGGTCGGGTTGGCCGGATAGCAGGTGACGAGCGCGATCGGCTTCGGCACCGAATGCATCATCGCCCGCTCCAGCGCCGGGAACATCGCAGGAGTCGGCTCGGCCGGAACGGAGCGAATCACGCCGCCCGCCATCAGGAAGCCGAAGGCGTGGATCGGGTAGCTCGGATTCGGCACCAGCACGACGTCGCCCGGCCCGGTGATGGCCTGCGCCATATTGGCGAAGCCTTCCTTCGAGCCCAGCGTCGCGACGACCTGCGTGTCGGGGTTCAGCTTCACGCCGAAGCGGCGCTCGTAATAGTTGGCCTGGGCGCGGCGCAGGCCCCCGATGCCCTTTGAGGCGGAGTAGCGATCGGTACGCGGCTTGCCAGCGGTCTCGATCAGCTTCTCGATGACGTGCTTGGGCGCCGGCAGGTCGGGATTGCCCATGCCGAGGTCAATGATGTCGACGCCCTTGGCGCGCTCGGCGGCCTTAATCTTGTTGACCTGTTCGAAAACGTAGGGCGGCAGGCGCTTGATGCGGTGAAAATCGGTCATCTCGAACAGGTCCTCGGCCGCCCGGAGGCGGTGTCATGTTTTCGCGCGGATTACATCCTTGCGCCGAGGGTGCTTAGCATCGCATCTTTCGCCATGACAGAGCCAATGACGCAATATTGTGCGATTCGCAGTGCAGAGAAGTTGGTCAGCAGCCGCATCGCCCTGCTGGAAGCGAGCCTGTCCTCAGTTCTGCGGGATCTTCGCCGGCTCGGGCGGCGGCGTCGCGCCCAGCGCCTTGGCGGTGTTGCCAGCCGCCTCGTTGGCCTTCTGCTTGGCGTCCAGCCCGGCCTCGATCTTCTTGTAGTCCTCGACCGGCTTGCGCGGCGCCGCCCGGGTCACGCTCGACCCGATCGGAACATATTCGAGATCGGTCGGGCGAGCCTCCCGGACAAAGGCCTTCGATTGCTGCGGGGTAGTTGCCAGACCCGCAGCCTCGGCGACCCCCTTGAAGCCTTCGTCGCTGCCGCAGCCGGCGAGCGCCGTGCCGACCACGACCAACGCCGCCGGCATCAGGAGCAGCTTTTTCGCGGAGATTTCAGTCGGCATCGGGTCATCCAGCGGTTGTCGATTTTGTTTGGTAAAGCATAGCGGCTGCGTCCTTAATAGGACCAAAATGGAGCGCCATGCGCTATCCTATAACGACTGGGGGAAAGGGCGAGACATGAGCGGGAAAAGCGACAGGCCGAAGGACACCGCCGGCCCGGCCGAGGCCGCCGCTCCCGATTTCGACCAGTTCGCGCAGAATATGGGGCGGCTCGTCGAGGAATACGGCAAGATCACCGCCGCCTACCTCAAACCGATCGAGCGCGGCGAGGCCAAGACCGGCCAGGCCGACGAGGCCAGCGACATGGTCAAGACGCTCGGCCGCGTCGCCGAGCGCTGGGTCAACGATCCCTCCAAGATCATCGAGGCGCAGGCGTCCCTCACCAGCGACTTCATGAACCTGTGGAGCACGGCGCTGAAGCGTGCGAGCGGGGAGGAGGTCGCGCCCGTCGCCGAGCCGGACAAGCGCGACGGCCGCTTCAAGGACCCCGACTGGAACCACCCGACCTTCGACTTCATCAAGCAGGCCTATCTGATCGGCTCGCGCTGGGCCGAGACCATGGTCGACAAGGCCGACGATCTCGACCCGCATACGCGCGAGAAGGCCCGTTTCTACATCAAGCAGATCGCAGGCGCCCTCTCGCCGACCAATTTCGTCGCCACCAATCCCGAACTGCTGCGCGAGACGATGCAGCAGAACGGCGAGAACCTCGTGCGCGGCATGAAGATGTACGCTGAGGACGTCGAGGCCGGCGGCGGCGAACTCAAGATCCGCCAGTCCGATGGCGGCTCCTTCGAGGTCGGCGTCAATATCGCGACGACGCCGGGCAAGGTGATCTTTCGCAACGAGATCATCGAGCTGATCCAGTATGCACCCTCGACCCCGCAGGTGCTGAAGCGGCCGCTATTGATCGTGCCGCCCTGGATCAACAAGTTCTACATCCTCGACCTCAATCCGGAGAAGAGCTTCATCCGCTGGTGCGTGGCGCAGGGGCTGACCGTCTTCTGCATCTCCTGGGTCAATCCGGATGCGCGACATGCCGCGAAGGATTTCGAGAGCTATATGCGCGAGGGCATCTTCGCCGCGCTCGACACGATCGAGGAAGCGACCGGGGAAAAGAAGGTCTCGGCGATCGGCTACTGCGTCGGCGGCACGCTGCTGGGCGTGACGCTGGCCTATATGGCAGCGGTACGCGACAAGCGCATCGAGAGCGCGACCTTCTTCACGACGCAGGTCGATTTCTCGCAGGCCGGCGAGCTCTCGGTCTTCGTCGACGAGGAGCAGATCCGCGCCATTGAGGAGCAGATGGCCAAGACCGGCTATCTCGACGGCGCGCGCATGTCGGGCGCCTTCAACATGCTGCGGCCGAACGACCTGATCTGGTCCTATGCCGTCAACAACTACCTGAAGGGCAAGGCGCCGACGCCCTTTGACCTGCTCTACTGGAATTCGGATTCGACGCGGATGCCAGCGGCGAACCACTCTTTCTATCTGCGCAACTGCTATCTCGACAACAAGCTGTCCAAGGGCGGGATGCGGATCGGCGGCAAGGCGCTCGACCTCAAGCAGGTGACGATCCCGATTTACAATCTCGCGGCGCGCGAGGACCACATCGCGCCGGCCCAGTCGGTCTTCAACGGCTCGCAATGCTTCGGCGGGCCGGTCGAACATGTCGTCGCCGGATCGGGTCATATCGCCGGCGTCGTCAACTCACCGGCGAAGGTGAAGTACCAGTACTGGACCGGCGGCCCGGTGGAGGGCCGCTATGCCGACTGGCTGGCCAAGGCGGACGAGCATCCGGGGTCCTGGTGGCCGCATTGGTTCAGCTGGCTTGAAGCCCAGGCGCCGAAGAAGGTCCCGGCCCGCGAACCCGGCGGCGGCAAGCTCAAGGCGCTCGCCGACGCGCCCGGCACCTATGTGAAGGTGAAGGCGTAGGCTTTCGTCGCCGTCATGACCGCCCTGGTGGGGACCATCCCCGCCTTCGCGCCGAGGCGGCTCGATGAGCCCTCTCCGTGAGCATTTCCCGCTCTTCGCCACGCCAGACATGGACGCTCGGCACAAGGTCGATGACGACGGCCGGATGTCGATGGTGGCGGCGGCTATTCCACGCCTCTTCGAAGTCAGGGAATGACGCATGACATGGTCGATCGTTGCGCGGGACACCCAGACCGGCGCGTTTGGCGTGCTATGCGCGTCGCGGGCGCTGGCGGTTGGGGCCGTCGTTCCCTATGGAGCCGGCCGAACCGGAGTGATTGCGACCCAGGCCTTCGCCAATCCGTTCTTCGGCGTCGATGGCCTGAGGATGCTGCAGGAAGGCTACTCCGCGCAGGAGATCGTCTCGGCCTTGGCGGCGCTCGATGAAGGCCGCGATCACAGGCAGGTGCATCTGATCGATCGCGCCGGCCGCGCGGCTGCCCATACCGGCCCGGCATGCATCGAATGGAGCGGCAGCGTCGGCGGCCCCGATGTCTCCGTCGCAGGAAACATGCTGGCAGGTCCGGAGGTCGTCGAAGAAACCCTCAAGGCGTATCTCGCGGCGGCAACCCTTGATTTCGACGAGCGCCTCATCGTCGCCATGGAAGCCGGCGAACGCGTCGGAGGCGACAAGCGAGGGCGGCAGTCCTGTGCGATCCGCATCTGGACGGAGGCGCCATTTCCGAGCTTCGATCTGCGCATCGACGATCATGCCGAACCGCTGAACGAGCTGCGACGGCTTTGGCGGCTGGCCCATCAGGGCTATGTGCCGTTTCAAACGGCCCTGCCGTCCCGGTCCAACCCGGCAGGCTTCACAAATCGCGATGCCGTCTATCGCATGTGCTCGGACTATGCCGAGGCGTGGAATGCCCGGCATCCCGAGTAGGCCCCGCCTCGCTCCCGTCCAGGCTGCACACGCCGCAGACCGACCCTAGTCGCACTAACAAAAAAGCCGGCCCGAAGGCCGGCTCTTGTCGCGGGAACGGTCCCGCTCAGTATTTGCGGACCACCGGCTGCACCGGGACGGTCTGCTTCGGATCGTCCCAGCGATAGGTGATGCCGACCGAGGCGATATGAACATAGGGCTTGGCTTCGGCGGCGTAGTAGACCGGCACGGCCGGGTTCCACTGCGGATGCCCCGGATTGTAGTTCACCGACGCCTTCTTCACGTCGATATAGGTGTAGCCGAGATCCAGCTTGATCCGATCGGTGATCTGATAGCTCGCACCGGCGCTGAGCCAGAGACGATCATTATCGGAGATATAGATGGTGCGGTTGCGGTCGTTGACCGCGGACATCTCGTATCCGATGCCGGCGCGCAGCGTCAGGTCCTTGCTGTACTTGTACTCGACGCCGCCGCTGAAGAACCAGGCGTCGTCATACTGGAAATTCAGGCTGGTCTGCGGACGACCGTTGAGCTCGTTGACGATCGGGATGTTGCGGAAGCGGCTCCAGTTCGTCCACTCGACCCCGGCATGGACCTGCCACTGGTCGTTGATGACCTGCGAAACGCCGACGACGACCGAGTCGGGCAGGTTCAGGTTGGCCTTGACCGGGAAGCGAGCGAGGATCGGCGTCGGCGTGGCCAGCGACCCTTCGAGCGTCTGGCGGATCGCAGAACGATAGGCCACGCCGATATTGGTTCCCTCGAACGGGGTCAGCGTCACGCCGAGGCGATAGCCGAAATCGATCGTGTCGCCTTCGAGAATGACCGGGGAGGCCGCGGGCCCGAGGCCACCGGCCTGCTTGAGCTTGGCGCTCAGGTACTGGACCTGCAGAGCGGCGCCGACCGAGAGCCAGTCGTTGACCTTGTAGCCGACGGTCGGCGAGACGTTGATGGTCGTGACCTTGGCCGAACGCCCGTAAACCTGGGCGGCGTGAACCTGGTTTTCAGGCTTGGAACGCAGGCCATAGGGTGCACCCGTGGTCATGCCGACCCAGAGCCGATCGGTGAGCTGCCAGGCGCTGGCCGAGGCAGGGATCATCGCGCCGTCGCCACCGAGATTGCCGGTGCCGAACTGGATCGGGTTCAGCGGCGCCGGCGCGGCCGGACCGCCGATCCGCGAGGGCCTCGTCGGCTCATAGTCGCCATTGGCGTTGAGATAGGTGTAGTTCCAGTTGCTGGTGCGGCCGGGGAACATGGTGATGGTCGCGGGGTTCCAGGCCATCGCGCTCATGCCGATGCCGCCCGAGGCCGAGCCAGCATAGGCCATGCCGAGACCTTCGGCGCCCTGGCCGCTGCGGATGGCGAAGGAACTCGCCGAGGCGGCTCCGGCCGCGAGGAGAGCAGCGAGCGAAACCGAGGCGGCAGCGGCTGTACGAACAAGGCCCTTCATCGAATCCATCCCGGTTCCAAGGTTTTTCGAGGCCAGATACCTCGCTTGATTCGAAGCATGACCTGAGCCGTTTGCGGCCGCAATCCTGCTTCTCGTGCCACGGATTCGCCTTACGAGCTGCCCATTTGGACCCGTGATCTTCCAAAACTCTCCAAAAATGACCTTTTCTGAACAAGCTTCAGCGGGATCGTTCAGAAAGGTATAGTTTATATGAGAACTATTGCCGGTTTTGAGTGTCTTCGGCCGCCCTTCCCCCCGGCTGCTCCCTTCGTCGGAAACTTCGCTTTGAAAAGAGTCGTGGCATTCCGGCAACAACCCACCCGCCTGCGCGCCGCGGATACGCTATGCGCGGTGACGGGCTTGTGTTTCGGGCCGGCATCCGATCAGAATCCCCGACCCATTTAGATCGTTTGAAACGGGGGAAACACCTTGAAACTGCTCCGCTACGGCGCACCCGGCCAGGAGAAACCGGCCCTTCTCGATGCCAAGGGCGGGTTGCGCGACCTGTCCGGCGTCATTCCAGACCTCGCCGGCAAGGCGCTGACCGCGGCCTCGCTCGCCAAGATCAAGGCGCTCTCGCCGGAATCGCTGCCCCTGGTCTCAGGCTCGCCGCGCATCGGCGCCTGCGTCGCGGATGTCCGCAACTTCATCGCCGTCGGCCTGAACTTCGCCGACCACGCGGCGGAGACCGGCGCCGAGATCCCGAAGGAACCGATCCTGTTCAACAAGGCCCCGAACTGCATCGTCGGGCCCAATGACGACGTGATCATCCCGAAGGGCTCGCAGAAAACCGACTGGGAAGTCGAACTCGCCATCGTGATCGGCGATGGCGGCTCCTATATCGAGGAGAAGGACGCGCTTGCCGCGATCGCCGGCTTCTGCGTCTGCAACGACGTCTCGGAGCGCGCCTTCCAGCAGGAGCGCGGCGGCCAGTGGGCCAAGGGCAAGGGCTGCCCGACCTTCGGCCCGCTCGGTCCGTGGCTCGTCACCACCGACGAGGTCAAGGACATCCAGAATCTCGGCATGTGGCTCGAGGTCGATGGCGAGCGCGTGCAGAACGGCTCGACCAAGACGATGATCTTCGGCGCGGCCTATCTGGTCCACTATATCAGCCAGTTCATGCGCCTCGATCCGGGTGACGTCATCACCACCGGCACGCCTCCCGGCGTCGGCCTCGGCTTCAAGCCGCCGCGCTTCCTCAAGGGCGGCGAGGTCGTCACCCTCGGCATCGAGGGGCTCGGCGAGCAGAAGCAGAACTTCGTGCCCTACAAGGGCTGATCCAGGAGGGGCGCTACGGCGCCCCTTTTCATGTCAGCGGGAAGCCTCGGCATGCGGGCAGCGCGAAAAGGCACTGCCGAAGCTGCTTGACCCGGCTTCGGCAGTGCAAGCTGTGCCCGCCTCCAGGCCCTGCGGCCTTGTCGAGCCCCACCACCATGGCTGCACAGAACCGATTTTCCACCCCCAAATGGGGGCTTTTTTGCTTTCTAGACGGAATATCCGGCGGAAAAATCGGCTTACTCCGGCCGATCCACCGACTTTCCCGATGGTAGCGAACGGATTTCCCGATCTGCTCGCAACGACCTCAGCGCGGCCCGGCCGCGCTCTTCAGCAGGCCGACGAGATCGGCCTGCCGGCGCGTGCCGGTCTTGGCGAGGATGCGTTTCAGCGTCGTGCGCGCCGTGGCCTCGGTCACGCCGAGACGCACGGCCGCAGCCCGCGGCGGGTGTCCGGCGGCTATGGCCGCTGCCAGCCGCGCCTCGGCCGGAGTCAGATCGAACAAGCCGGCGATCAGGCCGGCATCAGGCCCCGCCCCCGCTGCAACCGGCGTGGCGACGATGATGGCCCCCGCAAAGGAGAAGATGTCGCGCGCGCGGCCCCGCACGGGCGCGACATGCACGACCATCGGATTCGTACCGCGCCAGGCCGGAATCGGCAGGGAACGGACGGGCTGGGGCAGGTCCGCGCGCGAGAAGCCCGCGATCACCGTCGCGAGCATGTCGTCGGCCGGGCCGTAGGCGAGGGAAAGGCGCGCCGCGCGATCGAGAAACACCCCTGGAATCAGGTCCTGGAACAGGGCGTTGGCATCGAGCACATGGCCACGCAGACCGAGAACCGCCGCCGGAAGCCCCATAAGCTCGAGAGCCTGCGAAGCGGCGCGCGCACGCTCCATCGCCAGCCGGCGCCCAAGCAGCCCGGCCCGGGCGAAATGCGGGCGCAAGCGATCCAGCGCGGCGATGGCCTGCCCATCGACGGTGCCTTCGGCAAAGGTCCGCTCGCAATGGACGATCGTGGTGTCGCCGGTCGGAGCCGCAATCACCGTCGCGACCCCGGAGCCGTATCCGGCCGGGATCAGGAAGTCCTGATAGACCGGCTCGCGCGCGAGCTCGTCGCGGCTGAAAACATCCTCGTCGGTGATAAAGCCGTGGCGTCCATGCGCGAGCAGGCGCTGCGCCCGCTCGTTGACCCCAAACGGGATGCGGCGCAGGACTTCCTCGTAGTCGTCACCGAATTCGGGCGACGAGGCGAGCAGACGCACGTCGTCATGCAGAACCGTTCCGAGCAGCGCCTCGCGGCAGCTGGCGATCCGGGCCGTGTCGCGGAGCACGGCGGGCCAACTCTCAGGCACGATCGCGGCTTCGTAGATGCCGTCGATCAACGCATTCTCGAACTCGCTGCCTGCCACGTCCATCCCTCTCGCGGGACCAACAATCTAACGCTCCGCGCGCAAATGTCTCCTTCAAATGATGGAGATCAGATGCATTTTTAGGTGAAAGCCACAGGCTGCGGCTCAGCCCTCCGGCAGGCCGAGCATCAGGCGGATGTTCTGCACCGCCGCACCCGACGCGCCCTTGCCGAGATTGTCGAGCCGCGCGACCAGCACCGCCTGGCCGAGATCGTCCTGCCCGAACACCGTGAGCTCCAGCTTGTTGGTGTCGTTCAGCGCTTCCGGCTCGATCTTGCCACCCTTCCCGTCCTGCGGGACGACGCTGACATAGGTCGAGCCGGCATAGCGCTCGGCCAGGGCGTGGTGGAGATCGGCGATGCCGGGCCGTCCGGGAAGCGCATCGAGGTGCAGCGGCACCGAGACCAGCATGCCCTGCCGGAAATTGCCGACGGAAGGCACGAAGATCGGCCGCCGGGTCAGGCGGGCATAGGCCTGCAATTCAGGCAGGTGCTTGTGGCGCAGGCCGAGGCCGTAAAGCTCGAAGGCCGGAGCGACGCCGGTCTCGAAATCCTCGATCATCGACTTGCCGCCGCCGGAATAGCCGGAGACGGCATTGACCGTGACCGGATGGTCCTGCGCCATCAGCCCGGCATCGACGAGCGGGCGCAAGAGCGCGATGGCGCCGGTCGGATAGCAGCCGGGATTGGCAACGCGGTCGGCTTTGGCGATCTTCCCGGCATGGCCGGGCTCGAGCTCGGCGAAGCCGTAGACCCAGCCCGGAGCGACGCGATGTGCGGTCGCGGCATCGACGATCTTGGGCGCATCGGAGCCAAGCTGATCAGCCAGCGCGACCGATTCCTTCGCAGCCTCGTCGGGCAGGCAGAGCACGACGAGATCGACGCTCGCCATCATGTCCTTGCGCGCGGCAGGGTCCTTGCGCTTGTCGGGGTCGATGCTCTTGACCGCGACCTCCGGCACCGCGGCCAGACGTTCGCGGATGCCGAGCCCGGTGGTGCCGGCTTCGCCGTCGATGAAGATGGTTTTCAGGTTCTGGCTCATCGGGATCCCCGGTGGCTGGGCAGACACAGCAATGGATGGGCTTCGGGCATAAAAAAACCGCGCCTCGGGCGCGGTCGCGGGCATTCGGGCTTCAGCCGAACGTCATCGCGGGCGCGCCGGGGCGGCCTGACAGGGGCGACGTCGGGTGAAGCTCGTCATCATGGCCTCGTATATGTTCGCGCTTGAGCGAGCTGTCAATCGGAGCTTGCGCTCCGGTCCCGTCACTGCGAGCACAGCGAAGCAATGACGATGGACTTGTCGGGCACGAAAGTTGAAGCGCGGGAATCGCTTCGCGGTCTTTCCTCGCAAAGCGATTCAATGCTTTCGCGGATCGTTTCGACATGCCGGTGGCTTCGTCCGTGGACGTCTCGAACGGTCAGCGGCGCGCGGTCAGCCAGACATAGAGGCACCAGGGCAGGATAAGGGCGAGCGCGGTCAGGACGAGCCGCAGCATCGTCCAGGCATTGGGGTTGTTGAGCGCCCGGCCATCGAGGTCCGACACGCCGTGGATCAGCCCGAGCGCCACCGCCGGAGCGAGGAAGACGAGTAGTGCCCGGCCGATGCGCTGCGCGCGCGGGAGTTCCTCACGCGCCAGCATGAGCAGGGCCGGCACCGCGATCATGCCGAAGGCGATCAGGACAAGAAGGACGCGCATGGGCATTTGCTACATCAGAGGCGCGGATTGCGCGAGGCCTGCCGCCGAAGCTAGCGCCCGCCAGCGACCTTGAGAATGATGCCGGTCGTGTAGCTCGATGCCTCCGAGAGCAGGAACAGCACCGCCTCGGCGATCTCTTCGGCGGTCGCAGCGCGCTTCAGCGGAATCAGCGGCGCGATCCGGGCGACGCGACCAGCCTCGCCGGTGGACAGCGCATGGATCTCCGTCTCGGTGATGCCGGGTGCCACCGCGTTCACGCGGACACCGTGCGGCGCGAGCTCCTTGGCGAGGCCGATGGTCAGGGAATCCACGGCTCCCTTCGAGGCGGCGTACCAGACATATTCGGCGAGCCCAGCTCGGCCGCAACGGAGGAGATGTTCACGATCGCCCTGCCCTGCACGCCTTCGTTCGCCATCAGCGCGCGGGCCGCCTCCCGCGCGACAAGGATCGCCCCGGTGACGTTGACGTCGATGCATTCGCGGATGAGGGCGGTATCGGCGTCGACGAGCGGCCCCGACTTGCCGGTGATGCCGGCATTGTTGACGACATGGGTCAGCGGGCCCAGCGCCGCCTTCGCCTCGGCAAAGATGCGGATGATGTCGGTGACATCAGCCATGTCGCCCTGCAGCGCCACAGCCTTCGCGCCTGCCGCCTCGCAGGCCGCGACGACTTCGGCCGCGGCCTTGGCGTTGCTCTGGTAGTTCACCGCGACGTCGTAGCCGCGCCCGGCAGCCATGATGCAGATCGCGGCGCCGATGCCGCGGCTGCCGCCGGTGACGAGAAGAACGGGGCGGCTCATGGCAGGCTCCTGCTGATTGGGCGCGACAGGGACAGCCAATACGAAAAGGGCGGCTCTTGCGAGCCGCCCTTCCGCATACCGGATGATCGGGAAACGATCAGCGCTTCGAGAACTGGAAGCTGCGGCGGGCCTTGGCCTTGCCGAACTTCTTACGCTCGACGACACGCGAGTCGCGGGTCAGGAAGCCTTCCTTCTTGAGCGGGCCGCGAAGCTCCGGCTCGTAGAAGGTCAGCGCCTTGGAGATGCCGTGGCGCACCGCGCCGGCCTGGCCGGAGAGGCCGCCGCCCTTGACCGAGACGACGACGTCGTACTGGGTCACGCGGTCGACGAGCTGCAGCGGCTGCTTGAGCACGAGGCGCAGCACCGGGCGGGCGAAGTAGACCTCCTGGTCGCGGCCGTTGACGGTGACCTTGCCCGAGCCGGGCTTGATCCAGACGCGAGCGATGGCGTTCTTGCGCTTGCCGGTGGCATAGGCGCGGCCCTGCGCATCGACCTTCTTGACGTGGACGGGAGCGGCGGGCTGCTCGGGCTTGGCGACTTCGCCGAGCTGGGAGAGAGACTGAAGAACCTCGGCCATCGTCAGACCCTCTTGTTCTTGCTGTTGAGCGCGGCGACGTCGAGCGCCTCCGGCGACTGAGCAGCATGCGGATGCTCCGCGCCCTTGTAGACGCGCAGGTTGCCAAGGATCTGGCGGAAGAGCGGCCCGCGCGGCAGCATGCGCTCGACGGCCTTCTCGAGGATACGCTCAGGGAAGCGGCCTTCCAGGATGAACTTGGCCGAACGCTCCTTGATGCCACCCGGGAAGCCCGTGTGGTGATAGTAGTTCTTCTGCTCGCGCTTGCGGCCGGTCAGGGAGACCTTCTCGGCGTTGATCACGATGACATTGTCGCCGCAGTCGACATGGGGGGTGTACGCCGCCTTGTGCTTGCCGCGCAGACGCATCGCCACAACGGAGGCGAGACGGCCGACGACGAGCCCGGAGGCGTCGATCACAACCCACTTCTTTTCGACATCGGCGGGCTTGAGCGAGACGGTCTTCATCGCGGCACCCTTCGGTTGCGTTAAAAAAGGACAAGCCGCCGGAGAGCCCGGCGGCGGTGTGGCGTCGGGATAGGGGCAAGGAAGCCGGCTGTCAAGCATTCACGAAAACGCAAAACCCGAAAAATGCAATTTTCTCATAGCGATGAACGAAATGGTATCAGGATACCGCTTTCATCTCCAACGCCGCACCATTCCCTGCCCCATCACGCGCTCGCCCGGCAAATTGGAACACAGGATGTGCTTGAGGCATCGCCAAACCAATGCCGTGGCCCGCCCTTGACTTAGAGTGCACTCAAAGATGTAGCTAGGTCTGCGTCACGACGAACAAGGCGAACCATGAAGATCGGGGACCTCGCGAGGCGCACCGGGCTGTCGGCGCATACGATCCGCTATTACGAGCGAATCAAGCTGCTGCCTTATGCCTCTCGCGCCTCGTCCCAACACCGCGAATACGACGCCTCCATTCTGTCCTGGATCGACTTCATCGGCCGTCTGAAGACGGCCGGAATGCCGATCCGCGACATGCTGCGATATGCACGCCTGCGCGAACGCGGCCCTGCAACGGAGGAAGACCGCCGCCTTCTGCTGATGGAGCATCGAGCCAAGGTCCAGGCTCATGTCGCCGAGCTTCAGGCCTGCCTTGCCGTCCTCGACACCAAGATCGCCGGCTATGCCGGCCTGGACACGGTGGAGACGAACCATGACGCAACAACAGAACGACACGAACGAGCGGTTCGAGAGAGGCTGGCAGGCCCTGGCGGCCATTGACGGCGAAGCCGGAACCAGGGTGATCGACCAGCTTGCCGATATCGCGCCCGACTTTGCACGCTACATCGTCGAATTTCCCTTCGGCGACATCTACACGCGCTCGGGCCTCGATCTCAGACAGCGGGAGATCGCGACGATTGCGGCCCTGGCCGCGCTCGGCAATGCGACATCGCAACTGAAGGTGCATATCGAGGCTGGGTTGAATGTCGGGCTCAGCCGCGACGAGATCGTGGAAGTGCTGATCCAGATGGCCGTCTATGCCGGTTTTCCCGCCGCCCTCAACGGGCTCTTCGCCGCAAAGGAGGTCTTTGCGGCGCGGGCTCTCCAGCAAGCGGCCTGAGGCGGCACAAGAGCGGCAAGCAGTTACCGCGCGACTGGGATCGAATAGGTCCCGGTCGCGTGGCAGACCAGCTCGGTCTCCCCTTGCGAATAGAGGCAGACCTCGCCGACCGCGAGCCGCTTGCCGAGCTTGAGCAGCTTGGCTTCGCCGATCAGCGCCGTCTGGCCGGGCTTGCGCAGGAAGTTGAAATTGAGGCTCGTCGTCACCGCAAGGCCGACCGGCCCGATCTGGGCGAGGATCGCCGCATAGAGCGCGAGATCGGCCAGTGCCATCATGGTCGGGCCCGAGATCGTGCCGCCCGGGCGCAGATGCTTCTCATGATAGTCGCAGCGCATCCGGGCCGTCATCAGCCCGACCGCCTCGATGAAATAGGTGCGCCCGCCATAATGAAGCTGCGGGAAGACCTCGTCGAGATAGGCATCGATCTCGGAGGCGCTCATGCGGGTCGTCATGCGGAAAACCGAAGGCTGAGGCGGGACTTCTCCCCTTGCAGCATGGCGGGCCGGCTCCGACAATAGGCGGAAATGCGGAAAGGAAGCGCCATGAACGCCCATCATCAGCCGGAGGCCGCGCCCGTCCTGCTGCGCCAGGACGCCGGCGGCATCGCGACGCTGACGCTGAACCGCCCGCAAGCGCGCAACCCGCTGAGCGAGGCGATGCTGGCGGCGCTGAGCGAGACCTTTGCCGCCATCGCCACCGATCGATCGGTCAAGGTCGTGATCCTCACGGCGGCCGGACCAGTATTCAGCGCCGGGCACGATCTCAAGGAGATGACCGCCCATCGCGCCGATGCCGATCGGGGGCGAAGCTACTTCACTGACATTCTCGGGCGCTGCTCGGCCATGATGCAGCAGATCACCGCCCTGCCCCAGCCGGTGATCGCAGCCGTCGAGGGCACGGCGACGGCCGCAGGTTGCCAGCTCGTCGCGAGTTGCGACCTCGCGGTGGCAGGCGAAGGCGCCCGCTTCTGCACGCCGGGCGTCCATATCGGGTTGTTCTGTTCGACGCCGATGGTCGCGCTCTCGCGCAACCTCTCGGCCAAGCATGCGCTGGAAATGCTGCTGCTGGGCGAGATTGTGCCGGCGGACGAAGCGGCCCGGATGGGGCTGGTCAATCGCGTCGTGCCGGCCGGCGACGCACTGGCGGAGGCGCGGCGGCTTGCTGCGATCATCGCCTCGAAGTCACCGGCGACCGTCAAGATCGGCAAGCGCGCCTTCTACGAGCAGAGCGAGATGGGGCTGAAGGCGGCCTATGATCACGCCTCAGCCGTGATGGTCGAGAACATGCTGGCGCGCGACGCCGAGGAGGGCATCGGCGCTTTCGTCGAAAAGCGCGCGCCGGTGTGGGAGGGGTGAAGGCCGTCGTGCCCGGGCTTGACCCGGGCATCTCGTAAACCAGAAACCCCTATCGAAGAGATTCTCGGGTCTGCGCTTCGCTCCGCCCGAGAATGACGCAGAGTGTCCCCCATGACCCACGACGCCTATCCCGACAGCCTGATCCGCGACATCCTGAAATCCGTGAAGCGGGTCGCGCTGGTCGGCGCCTCCGCCAACGAGGCGCGGCCAAGCTGGATCGTGACGAAATACCTGCTCGACCGCGGCTATGACGTGATCCCGGTCAATCCCGGCCTCGCTGGCCAGACGATCCTCGGCAAGACGGTCTATGCCGCGCTGAAGGACATCCCCGGCCCGATCGACATGGTCGAGATCTTCCGCAACTCGCAAGCCGCCGGACCGATCACCGACGAGGCGCTGGCGCTCGATCCGCTGCCCAAGGTGATCTGGATGCAGCTTTCGGTGCGCAACGACGAGGCCGCGGCCCGGGCCGAGGCGAAGGGCGTCACCGTGATCATGAACCGTTGTCCCAAGATCGAATACGGCCGTCTTTCCGGCGAGATCGGCTGGCAGGGCATCAATTCGCGCATCCTGTCGTCGAAGAAGCCGGTGCTCGCCGGCAAGGGCTTCCAGAAGCTGACGATCCACCGGCCGGGCACCTGACCCCGCCGCCTGCTCCGAATTGACGCCTCGCGAGCCGTTCGTTAAATCGAACGATCCGTTTTCGACGTCAGACCATAGGGAGCAGCCATGACCGACCGCGCACCGGGGTTCCACACACTCGCCATCCATGCCGGAGCGGCTCCCGACGCAGCGACCGGCGCACGCGCCACGCCGATCTATCAGACGACCTCCTTCGTCTTCGACGATGTCGACCATGCCGCCTCGCTGTTCGGCCTGCAGGCCTTCGGCAATATCTACACCCGCCTCGGCAACCCGACGAACGCGGTGCTGGAAGAGCGCGTCGCGGCGCTGGAGGGCGGCACGGCCGCGCTCGCCGTCGCCTCGGGCCATGCGGCCGAGTTCCTGTGCTTCCACGCGCTGCTGCAGCCGGGCGACGAATTCGTGGCGTCGCGCAAGCTCTATGGCGGCTCGATCAACCAGTTCAACCATTCCTACAAGAACTTCGGCTGGAACGTGATCTGGGCCGATCCTGACGATCTCGAAGGCTTCGCCGCCGCCGTGACGCCGAAGACCAAGGCGATCTTCATCGAATCCATCGCCAATCCCGGCGGTGTCATCGTCGATATCGCAGCAATCAGCGCGATCGCGAAGAAGCACAACATCCCACTCATCGTCGACAACACGATGGCCTCGCCCTACCTGCTGCGCCCGTTCGAGCACGGCGCCGACATCGTCGTGCATTCGGCGACCAAGTTCCTCGGCGGCCATGGCAACTCGATCGGCGGCCTGATCGTCGACGGCGGCTCGTTCAACTGGGTCGGCGACGACCGCTACCCGATGCTCTCCAAGCCGCGGCCGGAATATAACGGCATGGTGCTGGGCGAGACCTTCGGCAATTTCGCCTTCGCCATCGCGACCCGCGTGCTCGGGCTGCGCGATCTCGGCCCCGCGCTCTCGCCCTTCAACGCCTTCATGCTGCTGACCGGCATCGAGACCTTGCCGCTGCGCATGCAACGCCATTGCGAGAGCACACAGAAGGTCGCCGAGCACCTCCAGAAGCATCCGGCGGTAGAGTGGGTCAGCTATCCCGGCCTGGCCGGCGATAAATACGAGGCATTGGCCAAGCGCTATACGCCGAAGGGCGCCGGCGCGGTCTTCACCTTCGGCCTCAAGGGCGGCTACGACGCCGGCGTCAAGCTGGTCTCGAACCTCAAGCTGTTCTCGCATCTCGCCAATATCGGCGACACGCGCTCGCTGGTGATCCACCCGGCCTCGACGACGCATCGCCAGCTCACCGACGAGCAGAAGACCGCGTCCGGCGCGGGGCCGCAGGTGGTGCGCCTCTCGATCGGGCTCGAGGATGTCGAGGATCTGATTGCGGATCTGGATCAGGCGCTGGCCTAAGCGAGTGCGTCATTCTCGGGCTTGACCCGAGAATCTCATGACAAAGGAGGCGTCGGCAACGGCGCCTTTTTCTTTGGGAGATGCTCGGGTCAAGCCCGAGCATGACGCTCTTTAACCCCGCGACGCCTGCTCGGTGCGGGTGAGGTGGACCACGCCCATCGCCAGCACGGCGAAGCCGAGCGCCTGATGGGCGAGCCCGGCCCAGAGCGGCACCACCAGCAACAGCGTGACGACGCCGAGCGCCGATTGCGCCAGCACGAGCCCAGCGATGGCAGTCGAACGCTTGGCGCTGCCCGATCCTGGCGCCGCCCGGCGCAATCTCAGCACATTCCACGACGCGACGGCGAAAAGGATGTAGGCGCCGATGCGGTGGTTGAACTGCACCAGCGCGACATTGTCGACGAAGTTCTCCCAGAACGGCGTCCGGGCGAAGAGCTGTGAGCCGGGCGGCACCAGCGCGCCATCCATCAGCGGCCAGGTGTTGAAGGTGAAGCCCGCCTTGGAGCCGGCGACGAGCCCGCCGAGCGCGATCTGCACGAAGATCAGGAGCAGCAGGAGCCATGCGGTTCCCCTGCCTCGCGCCGGCTCGATCCGGCGCAGCGGCGTCAATGTCGTCGCGAAGGCGACGACCGAGGCGAAGAACAGGCCGGCGAAAGTCAGATGCAGCGTCAGCTTGACCGGTGCGACCGCGACCATGCCGGGCTGGAGACCCGACGCGACCATGATCCAGCCGATCGTGCCCTGCAGGCCGAGCAGCAGACCCATGCCGAACAGCGTCGCGATCTGCCGGGCCGGCAGAGCGCGGCGCAAGGCGACGACGAGGAAGCCGGCGAGATAGATCAGCCCGATGAAGCGGCCGAGCTGGCGGTGGCCCCATTCCCACCAGTAGATGAACTGGAACTGGCCGAGGCTCATGCCCTCGTTGAGGAGCTGGTATTGCGGGCTCGCGCGGTACTTGCCGAATTCCTCGGCCCAGGCATCGGCGGAAAGCGGCGGCATCGCCCCGGTGATCGGCTTCCATTCGGTGATCGAGAGGCCGGAGCCGGTGAGCCGCGTCGCGCCGCCGACCACGACCATCAGGAAGACGAGGCCGGCCACGATCCAGAGCCAGCGGCGGATGCCGGCATGATCGGCCTTCGCTTCGGCGCGTGTCTGATCGAGGGCGAGGGTCACGGGCGGGCTTTCGGTCGCAGGCAGGGATCTTTGGGCGCGCATCGCTTCACAAGCGCGGCTGCCGGTGACATAGACCCGTCGCTCCGGCGCGACAACGCCCGCATTGCCGCAGCAGCCAGGTCTGCCCCGTGGAGAGCCCGATGAAACAACGCAACCGCAAGCTGCTCGGGACCGTGCTGATCCTCGTCTTCGTCTGCGTCTATGCGCTCGTCGCGATGGCGCTGGCGCAGGGGCGGATCACCGAGGCGTCGAAGCCGGTGCAGACCATCGCCTATATCGTGCTCGGCCTCGCCTGGGTGCTGCCGCTGCTGCCGCTGATCAAGTGGATGGAGAGGAAAGACGAGGCTTGATCGTTATCAGGCGACGTCCAGTTTCCGCCCCCTACTCCGTAACCAGAACGGCAGCCCCGACAGCAGCGCCCGCAGCGCTGCATCGTTCTGGTGAAGGCCGTTGAGCGAGACCCGCGGCAGGGCATGGAGATGGGCGGCATGCTCGGGGAGGAGATGACCCGGCCGCGTGGTCACCGCGCTCTCGAAGCCCGCCTCCGCGACAAGCGCGAAATCGCGCGGCCCGGCCGAGCCGGGATCGCCGACCGGATAGGCGAAATGGCGGATCGGGATGCCCAGTTCCGCCTCTAACCGCTCCTTGCTCCCCACGATCTCGCGGCGCGCGACATCCGCGTCGTGCTTCGCCAGCATCGGATGCGTCAGGGTATGGGCGCCGATGGTCACGCCCGGTGCGCCGGACAAGGCCCGCAGCGTCTCCCAGGGCAGGCACTCGCGCTCGACGAGAGCGACCGAATCGATGCCGGCTTCGGCCGCAAGATCGGAAATCACTGAGAGCAGAATCGCTTCCGGGCCACGGCGCAGACGCCAGTAGAGTTTCGCAAAGGCGCGGTTCTTCTCGGCATCGGTCTCTGTCCGGGCGGTGAAACGGCCATCCGGCAAGGCGAGATCGAGCCGTCGCAAGGCCCGGATCGCCTCCTCCAGCTCCAGCCACCAGAGCCGCGCCGTGCGGTCGGCAAAACCCGGTGTCACGAACAGCGTCCAGGGCGCCTCGTGCCTGGCCAGAACTGGCCAGGCCTCCTCGACATTGTCGCGATAGCCGTCATCGAAGGTCAGCGCGACGAAGAAGCGGCCGGGCTTCGGATTGCGCAGGCGCGCCAGCGCCTCCTGCAACGAGACGATGTCGTAGCCCTCGGCCCGGATCAGGCGAAGCGCTCGGTCGAGGAAATCCGGGGTGATATCAAGCAGGGCGTTCGGCGCGAAGCCACGCGTCTGCGCCGCCCGGACATGATGCAGGGTCAGGATCACGCCCTGCCCTTGCGCGACGCCGCGGCTCCAGCGATCGGCGCCCGTCGCCGCCATCATCCGGAATGCGGCCGCGATGGCCCTGTGACGCCCGTTCATCGCCGCCAACTTTTGCCGCCCCTTTGCAACCCCCCGCTAACGCTATCGCGCGATCGCGCAGTCGGGCCGGGCGAGTGTGGCCGATCCGTTCACAATGACGGGTTAAGGACGCTTACATCTGTTCTGCTCGCATGGGCGAAGGACGCATGCCCACCATCGCCGCACCAACGCCGGCCCCGCCGGACGCGATCACCGCCAGCCGCCCCGCAACGCGCCCTTGGGCCTCGATCGCGATCGAGACAGATGTCGCCGCGCTGGCGGACACATGGCGCGCCTTCGAGGCGAGCGCGCTGGTGACGCCCTATCAGAGCTATGACTGGGTCAGGCATTTCGCCGAGACGATCGGGGCGGCGCATGACATGACCTTCCGCTACGCCCTGGTGCATGACGCCGCCGGGGCGCTCTGCGCCCTGCTGCCGCTTATCGTCACCGGGCGCAGTGGCTTCCGCTTCGCCGAGTTCATCGGTGGCAAGCACGCGAACTACCATATGGGGCTCTACGCTCCGGGTTTCGCCGCACAGCTCGATGCAGCGCTGACCGCGCAGATGCTGACGGAGATCGGCAGGGCGATCGGCGGGCTCGATGCGCTGGCCTTCGTCAACCAGCCTGTCACCTGGCAGGGCGTCACCAATCCCGCGGCGCAACTCGCCGCCGGTCCGAGCCCGAGCCGCGCCTACAAGCTCGCCCTGATCGCCGGGGACGGGGACGCGACGCTCAGGCGCTCGATGAGCAGCCATGCCCGCAAGAAGCTCAAGAACAAGCACAGCCGCTTCAAGGATTTCGGGCCATCGACGCTGGTACGAGCGGCAACGCCCGAAGAGATCACGCGCATCATCGACGCCTTCCTGTCACAGAAGGCCGAGCGCTTCCGCAGCATGGGCGTGCCCGACCCCTTCGCCGAGCCGGCGATGCGCGCCTTCCTGGAGCGCGCGGCGATAGCATGCGGCAGCGCTCGCCCGTCGATCGAACTCTATTCCCTCGACCTGGCCGGCCGCTCGGTGGCGACCTATGTCGGCACGATCCAGGGCGAACGCTTCTCCGGCATGGCGACCTCGTTCGACATGGCCAGCGAAACCGTCAAGACCAGCCCGGGGGAGTTGCTGCTGGCCGAACTGATCCGCCTGAAAGCCCGTGAGGGTGTCGCGGTCTTCGATCTCGGCGTCGGGGAGGCCCGCTACAAGACCACCTTCTGCGACGACCATGACGATCTCGTCGACAGCTTCCTGCCCCTGACCTTCAAGGGCCGCGTCTTCGCCCGGATCGCCCGGACGAAGCGCGACTTGAAGCGGCGGATCAAGCGCTCGCCGATGGCGCTGAAGCTCGCCCAGCGCGCATCGGGCTGGCTCAGGAGCAGGCGCTCCGAGGAGGAGTAGGGCCGCCCTGCTCCTCAGGCGCCGACGGGCATTTCCGTGCGCGAAACCGGGGGCATGGGCACGCCGCCCTCGGCGTCGAGGATCAGCGTGACCGGCGCTTCGGTCAGTTCGCTCAGGCGGTAGGCCGTCTCGAGGGCATGGCCGTTGCCGACCTGCCCGCTCATCACGAGCCCGGCCTGCGCCCGACGGGCGACCGGCGCCAGCACCGTGCCGTCGTCGTTGGAGGCGGCGGCGACCAGCACCCAGTCATAGGTTTCGCAGAGCGCATCGAGCGCGACGTCGACCAGATCGGGTGCCGCCAGAACCGCAGTGCGGCCGGCGCGGCCGGCGCCGATGCGATGCAGCCGCGAACCCGACGCGCGGGTGATGATGTCGGAGAACAGGGCCTCACCGGCAAGCAGCTCCGAGAAGCCGGCCTCCCCGCCCCCGTGATCCGATGACAGGTCGACGAGCACGCAGCGGCAGCGCTGGGCGAGCAGTTCGGCGAGATCGCGCGGCCTGGCGGCCCCGTCGCCGGCACCATCCAGGACCAGCGCCAGCGGCGCCATGCCGCGCGCCGGCTCATGGGTCCGCTCGGCGATCTCCGCCAAGGTCAGCTCGGGCCGGTCGAGGTCGAGCCGGGCCTGACCGAGCTTCCCGGCATGTGTGAGCAGACCGGCGACACGCGCATGGCGCGGCGCACCCGGCACCGGGTCAGGCGCCTCCATCTCATCTTCCGAGGAGCCGGCGGACACCCAGCGCGGTCCGCGCGGAGCGTCCGGCAGAGACCTGCCCTGGCCGTTGAGCAATTCGCGGGTCACGATCGTCGCAAGCGCGATCAGGAAGGTCGCGAGCGTCGCGACCAGCACCACCGGCACCTTCTTCGGGAAGGAAGGTTCGGTCGGCTCCACCGCGCGCGAGATGATGCGCGCATCGGCCGGCGTCGCATTCATCGTGTCGCGCGCGACCGCCTCGCGGTAGCGCTGCATGTACTGCTCGAGCTGTTCGCGGAGCGTGCGGGCCTCGCGCTCCAGCGCGCGCAGCTGCACCTCGCTGTCATTGGCGCTGGAGACGTTCTTCTTCTGCCCGTCGAGCGCGGCCTGGAAGCTCTCGACGCGCTGGCCGGCGATCTTGGCCTCGTTCTCCAGCGTGCGCACCGTGCGCTCGGCAGCGGCGCGGAGCTGGCCTTCGAGATCGAGAAGCTGGGCGTTGAGCTCCTTGATCCGCGGATGCTCCGGCAGGAGGCTGCGTGATTCCGCCGCGATCTGGGCGCGCAGGTTGACGCGCTGCTCGATCAGCCGGCGGACGAGGTCGTTATTGGCGACATCCGGAATCTCGAACGTACGCCCCTGCTTGATGGCGTCGCGGATCAACCCCGCCTTGGCCTGCGACTCCGCCTGCTGGCTGCGAGCGCTGGAGAGCTGCGCCGACAGGTCGGTGAGCTGCTGGGACGAGATGGTCGTGTTGTTGGGGCCGGAGAACAGACCGTTCTTCGAGCGGTAATCCTCGACCTTGGCCTCAGCTTCGGCGACGCGCTTGCGCAGGGGCTCGATCGTGGTCGAGAGCCAGTTCGAGGCGCTGCGGGCGTTCTCCTGCTTCGCCGCTTCCTGGAGCTCCAGATAGGTCTCAGCGATGGTGTTGGCGCCCTTGGCGGCGAGCGCCGCATCGCGCGAGGTGAACTCGACGGAGACGATGCGCGAACGGCCGACGGGGTAGACCAGCAACCGGTCATAATATTTCTCGAGGACACGCTCCTCCGGAGAGCGGTCGGCAGGATGGCCGCCGAGCCCGATCATCACGGCGAGCTTGCGCACGGCGCTCAACGCACCGACGCCCGAATCGAATTCGCTGTTGCCGACCAGCCCGATCCGCTTGATCGCCTCGCGCGCAAGGTCGCGGGACATGATGACCTGGACCTGGCTCTGCACGGCCTCCGAATCGAACTGGCCGCTATCGGTCTGGGCCTGGCCCGGCAGGGCATAGAAGCCGCCGCGGCTCTCCAGCAGCAGCTTCGCTTCGCCGGTATAACGCGGTGTCACCACGTTCACCGCGACGAAAGACAGGCCGAGCGCGGCGAGCGTCGGCGCAATGATCCAGAACTTGCGGCGCTTGATCGCCGCCCAGAGGGTGGAGAGATCGAGCATGTCGCCCCGGCCTTCTCCGGCGCCGCGCGCATCAATCCCAGCTTGAGCGGTCATGGGCCCACCTATCGACGCAAAACTCTCGCCCCCTGGAAGGGACGCGGGCGACATTGAACGCTCAGTAAGCCTAATGAACTGCTAACAATCTCAATTTGTTAATCATGATCACTGGCGGCATCGGGTATCTATCTGGAGGCATTCTACCTCAAGACTTGCCGTTGTCGGTGCAGGCGTTCGACTTGGCCATCGGGCTTATTGACGGCCGTCGCCAGTCCGCCGAGCGCGACATTCTGGGCCTTGATCTCGACGGCCGGACGGCGGCGCTTGAACCATCCTTCCGCCGCCCCGGCACCCAAAACGGCCCACGGGAAGCCTTTGTTAACCATACCGGGCCTAAAGATCGGGCGAGTTCTGCACGGGTAAGCCAGTGATGAGTCGACGTCTCGCCTCTCTCGCCTTGGCCGCCGCCATGATGGCGGGCGCTTGCGCGCCCCGCTATCCGGCGTCGGACTACGCGCTCGCCGAACCGGCGGGGCCTTATCGGCTCGCCAGTGGCGACCGGCTGCGCATCATCGTCTTCGGGCAGGACAATCTCTCCAATATCTATGCGGTCGACGGCGCCGGGCGCATCGCCATGCCGCTGATCGGCTCGGTCGAGGCGCAGGGACGCACGACGGTGCAGCTCGCCCAGGCGGTCGAGGCCAAGCTGCGCGGCGGCTATCTGCGCGAACCCAAGGTTTCGGTCGAGGTCGATACCTACCGGCCGTTCTTCGTGCTCGGCGAGGTCACCACGTCCGGCCAGTTCCCCTATGTGAACGGCATGACCGTGCAGACGGCCGTTGCCATCGCCGGTGGCTTCACGCCGCGGGGCCTGCGCTCCTCTGCCGAGGTGACGCGCCAGATCGAGGGACAGACCGTGACCGCGACCGTGCCGATCACCTATCCGGTCCAGCCCGGCGACACCATCGTCATCAAGGAACGCTGGTTCTGAGATCGCGCCGCGCCCCATGACGGACAGCCCGGCTTCCCGCCCCTTGAAAATCCTGCATGTCTTTCGGGCACCGCTTGGCGGGCTGTTCCGACACGTCCTCGACGTCGCCCGCGGCCAGGTCGAGCGCGGGCACGATGTCGGCATCTTCTGCGATTCCAGCACCGGCGGGGCACGAGCCGACGAAGTCTTTCGCGAGCTCGCCGGGCAGTTGACGCTGGGCGTGACGCGGGTGCCGATGTCGCGCTATCCGAGCGCCACCGACCTCAAGGCGCAGCTGTCGGAGATGTCGCTGCGGCGGCGCCTCGCGCCGGATGTCGTGCATTGCCACGGCTCGAAAGGCGGGGTCTATGGCCGCATCCCCGCCCTGTTCTCGCCCGGTAGGCGCTATGTCACCGCCTACACGCCCCATGGCGGCAGCTTCAACTACAAGCCCGGCAGCGTGGAGCATAAGGTCTATATGAGCGTCGAGCGCCTGCTCGAAGGCGCGACCGACATGTTCCTGTTCGAGAGCCGCTTCATCGCCGGGCGCTTCGAGGCCCATGTCGGCCATGTGCCGCGCACGGACCATCGGGTGGTGCTCAACGGCGTCTCCGACGCGGAATTCGAGCCGATCGATCATGGCGCGGCGGAATTCGACCTGCTCTATCTGGGTGAACTGCGCTCGGCCAAGGGCGTCGACACGCTGATCGACGCGCTGGCGTTGCTGCGCCGCCGCGACGGGCTGACGCCGCGGATCCTCATCATCGGCTCGGGACCGGACGAAGACGAATTGCGGCAGATGACGCGCGAACGCGGCGTCGCCGACCAGTGCGTCTTCGAGCCGCCGGCACCCATCCGCAAGGCCCTGGCTCGCGCCCGCGCCATGGTGATCCCGTCGCGGGCCGAATCCCTGCCCTATGTCATCCTGGAAGCAGCCGCGGCTGCCCAGCCGCTGATCTCGACCGATGTCGGCGGTATTGGCGAGATCTACGGCCCCAACCATCGCCAGCGATTGATCCAGGCCAACGACCCGACGATCCTTGCCGGGGCGATCCGGGCGATGCTCGATACGCCGGAAGCCGAGCGCCTCGCCCAGGCGGCCGACCTCGCCGGCCATGTCCACCAGAACTTCCGCCTGGACGTCATGATCGACGGCGTCATCGCCGCCTATCGCGATGCGCTGAAGACGCGCGGCATCGCCTGAAGCCTTGCTTCAAACCAGCTTGAGCGCGACGACGCCGCAGACCACCAGCAGGATGCCGAGCCAGCCCACCGGCCTGATGCGCTGGCCGAAGACCAGCGCGCCGATGATCGCGGTGATCACCAGACCCGCCCCGCCCCAGACCGCATAGGCGACCGACAGGTCCATGCCCCTGATCGCCTGGGCGAGCGCCGCGAAGGCGCCCATGACGAGCACGATACCGCCGGCGCCCATCGTGCGACGGGTCATGCCGTCCGAAAGCTTGAGCAGATAGGTGCCGCCGATTTCGAGCGTGACGGCCAGCAGCAGCCAGAGGAAAGGCGCAGCCTGCGTGAAGGAGGCGGTCACACGAGCCTCCCGTCGCCCTCGCTGCGTTCGTGCCCCACTCCGTTCTCGATGAGGAGAATGCCGGCCAGGATCGCGGCCAGGCCGGCCGCGCGGGCAGCCGTCAGATGCTCTCCGAAGAGCACATGGCCGATCAGCGCGATGCCGACGATGCCGAGCCCTTCCCAAACGGCATAGGCGACCGCCATCGGAATGACCCGCAACGCGATGCTGAGCAGGATGAAGGAGAAGCCGATCAGGATCAGCGGCAGCGTGCCGACGAGCCATGAGGTGGAGACAGCCGACTTCAGCGCGGCCGTCGCGACGATCTCGACGGCGATCGCCGCGAGCAGAACCAACCAATGAAAAGACATGTTGCACACGGGCGAAGCCGGCGCTGAACGTCACGGGTGCGACGCAGGGACAGCCAAGCAATCGTTAGAGTTTTAAATCGACAGATCCGAAAAGAAGACAGAGCCGGAGCTTAACTCCAGCAACCGACGCCATAGGCAAAAACACCTGTCGGGGCGCGGCGCTCTTCTTGAGCGTTATATGCTTCTCAGACACTCATCGACAGCCAATATGCCTACGCCACTCTATTCTGTCAACACACGATCACTTGCAATAACAATCACTTGCGGGAAATCGCAACTTTTTCAGACGGTTTAAACCTGTGCCAAATCACTGGCCGACCAAGACAAAATCCACTTTTTCGCCATCGCGTTTTGGCACCCTCCATAGAACATGCGGCAAGCGCCTTCGCGGCGCTCCGGAGCCTTACGAATCCGCCGAAACAGCAAGCGGTCGGGTTAAACGTTCCGAGAGCAATTTCGGATACAGCCGAACCGGGATCGCCGCACTCCGGCGCGACGCTCCGAGTTGAGGGTGTATGGGTCATGGGGACTTTCGACGTCCGCGATATGATGAAGGCGGATGCGGCCGCCTCGGCCTCGCCGACGATGTTCGGCGGGTCCGACAAGGGCCAGACGCGGCGCTTCCACCCGCTGGCCGAGCGCATCGCGGCCATTCCCGTCAAGCCGACGCTGTCGCCCGTGATGATCGAAGGCGCGGCCCGGCTGCTCGACCTGATCGCCGTGCTCGGGACTGGCGGGCTGATCTACTGGCTCTATGCGGCCGGCAAGGTCGAGTACACGCTGCCCTATCAGGTGACGGTCGCGGCGCTGGCTCTCGGCTCGCTTGCGGTCTTCCAGGCGCTGCAACTCTACCCGATCGGAGCTTTGCGCCATTTCGTCGGCAGCGGCGTGCGCCTGGTCGCCGGCTGGACGATGCTGTTCCTGGTCGCGCTCGCGGCCTTCTTCTTCCTGAAGATCGGCGATCAGGTTTCGCGCGGCTGGCTGATCGGTTTCTATTTCGCCGGTGCCGGCGCCCTGCTCGCCGGGCGCGTGGTCACCACGGCGGGCGTGCGCTATCTCACCCGCACCGGCCGGCTGGAGCGACGCACGGCCATCGTCGGCGGCGGCGAGGCCGGCGAAGCGCTGATCCGCGCCCTGGAAAGCCAGAAGGATACGGGCCTGCGCATCTGCGGCGTCTTCGACGACCGCAACGACGAGCGCTCGCCCGATCTCGTCGCCGGCTATCCCAAGCTCGGCACGATCGACGACCTCGTCGAATTCGCACGCCGCACCAAGCTCGACCTCGTCATCTTCACCCTGCCGATCTCGGCGGAGGCGCGGCTTCTGACCATGCTGCGCAAGCTCTGGGTGCTGCCGATCGACATCCGCCTCTCGGCTCATCTGTCGAAGCTGCGGTTGCGGCCGCGCTCCTATTCCTATTTCGGCGCCGTGCCTGTGCTCGACGTGTTCGACCGGCCGATCGCCGACTGGGACATCGTCGTCAAATGGGCGTTCGACAAGGTCGTCGGCACGCTCGCCCTGATCGCGCTCTCGCCGGTGATGCTGGTGACGGCGATCGCGATCAAGCTCGATACCACGGGGCCGGTGTTCTTCCGCCAGAAGCGCTACGGCTTCAACAACGAGACCGTCGACGTCCTGAAGTTCCGCTCGCTGCGCAACGACATGGCCGACCACGCCGCTGCCAAGCAGGTCACCAGGGACGATCCGCGCGTGACGCGCGTCGGCCGCTTCATCCGCAAGACCTCGATCGACGAATTGCCGCAGCTCCTGAACGTCGTGTTCAAGGGCGACCTGTCGCTGGTCGGCCCGCGGCCGCATGCCATCCATGCCAAGGCCTCCAACCGCGCCTATGAGCAGGTGGTGGACGGCTATTTCGCACGTCACAAGGTCAAGCCCGGCATCACCGGCTGGGCCCAGATCAACGGCTGGCGCGGCGAGACCGACACCGAGGAAAAGATCCAGCGGCGCGTCGAGCACGACCTCTACTATATCGAGAACTGGTCGGTGCTGCTCGACCTCTACATCCTGGTGAAGACGCCGTTCTCGCTCCTGACCAAGAACGAGAACGCCTATTGAGCGCGCTGGCGCAAAACCCGCCGCAGGCAGGCCGGGCCTCGCGCCTGGCGATTTCCTACGCCGCCATCAAGCGCGGCACCCTCTGGCTGCTCGGCGCCGCCAGCGGCCTCGCCCTGGTCGAGCCCTCGCCCTACGAGGTCGTCTTCCTGCTGGCGCTGTTCGTCTTCGCGCTCACCGGCATCCGGTTCTCGCAGAAGCTTCTGCCGCTCGCAGTCCTGCTGCTCGGCTACAATATCGGCGGCATCCTCTCGCTCATACCCTGGATGGGCGACGGCGACTCGGTGCGCTTCACCGCGGTGTCGGTCTATCTGATGATCACCTGCGTCTTCATCGCCGGGATCATGTCCCAGGATGCGGCCGGCCGGCTGGAGACCCTGCGCCGCGGCTGGCTGTTCGCCGCCTGGGTCGCAGGGTTTGCGGGGCTGCTCGGCTATTTCGACATTGCCGGGCTCGGCTCGATCTTCACGCTCTATGGCCGCGCCGCCGGAACGTTCAAGGACCCCAACGTGCTGGGCCCTTATCTGGCCCTGCCGATCGTCTATGTGCTGCAGCGCATCCTGACCGGCCAGGTCGGCATGGCGCGCGGCCTGGTCACGCTGAGCATCCCGCTCGCCGCGCTGTTCTTCACCTTCTCGCGCGGCGCCTGGGGCGTGCTCGTCGTCTCGACGGCGCTCATGATCGCCCTCACCTTCCTGACCGCTCCGAGCGCCGCCAGCCGGCGCCGGATCGTCACCATGTCGCTGGCAGCGCTCGTCGCCATGGTGGCCGCGCTCCTGGTCGCGCTGTCCTTCGAGGATATCCGCAACGTCTTCGACGCGCGCGCCAGCCTCGACCAGGAATATGACCAGGGCGTCACGGGGCGCTTCGGCAACCAGTTGCGCGCCATCCCGATGCTGCTGGACGCGCCGAACGGTTTCGGACCGCTGCAGTTCCGCTGGCTCTTCAACCAGGCCGACCCGCACAACGTCTATATCAACGCCTTCGCCTCCTATGGCTGGCTCGGCGGGCTGTCATGGATCAGCCTGATGGTGGCGACCTGCTATGTCGGCTGGCGGGTGGTGTTCCGGCCCGGCCCGACCCAGCTCCACGCCATCGCGATCTGGTCGGTGCTCTTCGTCACAATCCTGCAGGGCTTCCAGATCGACAGCGACCACTGGCGGCATCTCTACCTGATGCTCGGCCTGATCTGGGGCCTGGCGGCACTCGGGCCGGGCGACGGCGGCGCGGAGGGGCGCTCATGACGGCGGCTGCGCCATTGGCCAGCGGAACGGCGCCATCCGGCCAGATCGAGAGCATCCAGGCCCTGCGCGCGATCGCGGCGCTGCTGGTCGTCCTCGGCCATGCCGCCCATGAGACGGAAGCCATCGGCGCGCGCGTGGGCCTGCCCGCCATCGACCTGTCCTTCATGCGCTGGGGCATCGGCGTCGACATCTTCTTCGTGATTTCCGGCTTCATCATGGTCCACACCTCAGCCGATCTGTTCGGCCGGCCAGGGGCATGGCGGGTATTCCTCACCCGGCGGATCGCCAGGATCGTGCCGCTCTACTGGCTCCTGACCAGCATCCTGCTGCTCGGCGGCCTCGCCGCTCCCCAACTCCTGAACGTTCCGCTCGGCGACTGGCAGCACATCCTCGCCTCCTATCTGTTCATCCCGAGCCTGCGCGGCAGCGACGAGACCAGGCCCGTGATGGCGCTGGGCTGGACGCTCAACCTGGAAATGTTCTTCTACGTGCTGTTTGCCGGCGCGATGCTGCTGCCCCTGCGGCGCGGAATGGCCGCACTGACGCTCGTCATCGGCGGCCTCGCCCTGGCGGGGATGCTGCTGCAGCCGGCGCAGGTCCAGCTCGCCTTCTGGACGCAGCAGATCATCCTCGAATTCCTGTTCGGCTGCCTCCTGGCACTGCTCCACAGGCAAGGCGTGAGCCTTCCGGGGCCGGGCGCTGCGCTGCTCGTGGTCCTCGGCTTCGCCGCCATCCTCAGGATTCACGGCCTCGACGCCGGGGAAACGACCCTGCCGGCGCTGCGCTGGGGCATCCCGGCCGTGATGATCGTCGCAGGAGCGGCGCTCTATCGCGGCGCCACGCCGCGGCTGGCGCTGCTCCTCACCGGGCTCGGCAATGCCTCCTACAGCCTCTATCTGTTCCACCCCTTCGCGCTGCGCCCGCTCCGGGAGGTCTGGATCAGGCTGGTCGGCGGGGCGCTGCCACTGGAGATCTACATCGCGGTCGCCATCGCGGTTGCAGCCGTCGCATCCACCCTGCTCTACCGCTGGGTCGAACGTCCGATCGGGCGCAGGCTGCGTTTCCCCTCCACCACGGGTACGGCGCGCGAACAGCGTCCGGCCATGGACAGATCACGCTGGGCAAAAGACAGCGAAGCCGGCCATACCGCAGGCTGAGGCAGGTCTTCTCCAGCCGGGTTGATGCCGTCTCGAAGCTGGCGAAGCGTGCTCAGCCCCGGCCCTTGCGGACGACGACATAGGCATAGGTCGTCACGAAACTCCAACCGACACGCGCCGCCAGCGCATTGAAGACGTGGTCGACCTGCTTCAGACCCGGCATCCGGTCGAAATAGCCGTGCCCCCAGAAGCGCTGGACATGGGTTTCGGCGAAGCCCGCCCGCTTCAGCATCGGCTCGAGCAAGACGGGGTTGCCACGGCACCAATCGTAAAGCGCGGGGAATTTCGGATCGCCGCCGCCGTCGCGACGTGCCGGGAACAGGGCGTGGACGATGGCGTGCGAGACCTTCTCCGGCAGGACATGGTTGAGGGCAAAGACCGGCGCCCAGAGCGTCGGGAAGAAGGCCAGCGCCACGCCGCCGGGAGCCAGCAGTTCATGGATATTGGCCCAGGCCCGCTCGACCCCGTCGACATGTTCGAAGACCATGCGCGACACCATCATGTCATAGCCGCCACGCGTGACATCCGGCTCGCTCAGGTCCCCGGCGATGTCGAAGCGTGCGGTCTTGAGTCCGCGCGCCGTCAGCGCCAGCTCGCCGGCATCGATATCGTTGACGATGAGATCGATGCCGTTGCGGGCGGCCTGCTCCTGGGTGAACAGGGGATCGCGGCCGCCGCCGATCTCGCAGACGCGGCGCAGGCCGAACTGATGCGCCAGTCCGAGGATGGTCGCCTCATAGTGATCCCAGGCCCATTGCGAGTGCCAATCGGGCTTGATCCCGGTGAAGAAATTCGCAAGTGAACCGGCGGCTTCCGTCATCTCCCGACGGCCCGGCTCGGCGGCCGTGATCGCAAGACTCGCCATGGACATGATCGCTTCCGCCTCTTCGTGCCCTGCCCGCCCCGATCACGACATTGGCTGCGCGACGGCGCGAGAGCAACGACAAGCCTAAGGAAGGGTTAATCACGGGAGCCGCAACGGCGCGAGCGAAGGGCGAATCCATCGCCTCGAATCAGGCTCGGCTCATAGCACCGCAAAGGCGCCTCGCGACGCCCGAAAGCATGCGAGAGATGGCTGGCCGTTGATTTTCAGGGATTTGAATGGTCGGAGCGAGAGGATTCGAACCTCCGACCCCTTGTCCCCCAGACAAGTGCGCTAACCGGGCTGCGCTACGCTCCGACGGGTCGGCTTATAGTGGCGAGGCGCGGCAGATGCAATGCGCTTCGAGACGATCATGAACAATCCCGTCGCATGACGGCAACGGCTCGTATCGCCCAGGCGATTGCCGTCAGGCCGACGGCGCCGAACCCGCCTTCTAGAGCGCCGGATCGGCGATCAACGGGCGCGGCCCTGATCCTCATTCTCGGAACCGGATCCGGACATCGCATCGGCCTTTCGAAAGCGGACACCCCAAATGGGGGCTGCGCGAACACTTGCGTTGGAGCGATGATGAAAGTGCGGCTCCGGGTCATTCGATCATGAAACACAAGCAACAGATGTCGCTTATCGCGCGGCGTGCCCAAATCCGGCGTGCGGCCGCCGGGCGGAAAGATCTCGCTTCGGCGCAGCCGGCGGTCCGCCCGGTCCTGCGCCTGGTCTCTTCGCGCTCCGAAGCCGAGCGAAACCAGCATAACCAGCATCGCGAACTGACCTCCACCGTCGAATAGCCGCCGGCTTCCGATCACGAAGCGCGTTCAGGCAATGGTCATCTGCGATGGCCTTTGATGCCGACGCGGCACGCGGATTGCCGCTGCGTCGACGATCAGCATGGACGGTATCGCGTTGAGACAAAATGGTTTCCATTGCGGGGATTGCGGCTCGCCGGGCGTCTCGGTTCCGCACGCGCTCAGCGATGCGAGCGTGGTCTCCTGCGCCAATTGCGGATTGAGCCTGGGGTCCTGGGCGGAGTATCGCCAACGGATCGACATGGCCCTGATGGCCGAGCAGGCCGGGAAGGCGCGCCGCCTCATCGTGGCGGATCCGGTCGGAAACGTGCTCGCCCGGGCCTAGAGCACCGGACTGGATGCCGTAATCAGTCCGATGCTCCCGATGCCGCCCTTGATCAGTTGCGCGCCAGCCAGTCGCCGAGAAGGCCGATATCGGCCTGCCCGAGACCATGCCCCGCGGGCAATGCGCGATGCTCGACGGCGGCGCCGCTCTCACCGAGTTGGCGCGCCAGCGCTTCGGCATTGGCTGTCGGCACGATCGGATCGAGCGCGCCCGACAGGATCAGCACCGGCTTGCCCGTGAGATCGGCGCGCGGCGGCTCGGCGAAGGGAACCATCGCGCGCAGGAGCGCGGCACCGGCCAGGATCTCGGGCCGCTGCAGCAACAGCGCCGCCGCAATATTCGCACCATTGGAGAAGCCGAGCGCGATCGGCGCCGGCAGGCCGTAGCGCTCCCGGGCCAAGAGCACGAAATCGGCCAGCTCGTCGGTGCGCTGCCTGAGATCAGCCTCGTCGAAGACACCCTCGGCCAGGCGGCGGAAGAAGCGCGGCGCCGCTCCTTCGAGAACCTTGCCGCGCGGCGAAAGCAGGCTGGCGCCCGGTGCAACGGTGCGGCCGAGCGAGAGGAGGTCGCGCTCGTCGCCGCCGGTGCCGTGCAGGAGCAGGAGCGGCCTGCGGGCCGGATCGCTACCCGGCTCGAAGACATGGATGAAATCGGTATCGACGGTCGTGGCGGTCATGGTCGTCTCCCTTCATCGAGCGGAACCGCCCTGCCCCTTGCGATAAGCAGGCAGGGCGTCGTGGTCTCGCTCCGCCGCCCGCCTGAACGGCGGGCGGCGGGTCTCGTCAGCCGAGGTCGGGCAGGACCGCCTCGATCTCCTTGCGATGCGCTTCGTACTGAGGCGGCAGCTTCAGCGAACGGCCGAGTTCGGCCGCGGGCTCGTCGATCGCGAAGCCGGGGATATCGGTCGCGATCTCGAACAGGACATGGCCGGGCTCCCGGAAATAGACCGAGCGGAAATAGTTCCGGTCGCGCTGTTCCGTGGGGCTGATGCCGTGGTTCTGAACGAGACGGCGCACCATCTCCCCCTGCGCGGCGTCATCGGCCGCCCGGAAGGCGATATGGTGGACCGAGCCCGCGCCCTGCCGGGCCGGCAGGAAGCCGCCGGCGACGCGCAGGTCGATCACCCCGCCGATCGCCGTGCCCTTCGCGGCATAGCGGATCAGCGTGTCCTCGCGCCCGATCTCGGTGAAACCGAAAACGTCGCTCAGGATGGCCCCCGTCGGCGCGGCATCGGCCAGCAGCAGGCTGACACTGTGGAAGCCGCGCAGCGCATGTTCGACGGGAATGCCGCCGTCAGCCCAGGCCGGCTCCTTCTCGACACCGGGCAGGCCGACGAGGGCGAGCCTCATGCCGTCCGGATCGCGGAAGCTCAGCACGGTCTCGCCGAAGCGCTTGACCGGCACCTCATGCGGCACGCCCTGCTCGACGAAGCGATGCGCCCAGAAGCCGATCGAACCTTCCGGAACCCGGAAGACCGTCTCCTGCGTCTCGCCGACGCCGAGGCGGCCCGGAGCGGCATGCTCCCACGGGAAGAAGGTCAGGATCGAGCCGGGCGCGGCATCCGCATCGCCGAAATAGAGGTGATAGGTGCCGGGATCGTCGAAATTGACGGTCTTCTTGACGAGGCGCAGGCCGAGCACCCGAGCATAGAAGTCGAGATTGCGGCGCGCCGGGCCAGAGATGGCGGTGACGTGATGAAGGCCGTTGATCTGCATGGCAAGCTCCTCCGTGTTCTCGATCGCGATGGGCAGATATCCGCCCCGTTAGCTGGAAGATCGGCATGGAAGCGGCCGAGCGCCAGAGGCAATTCATTGCATTGATGCAATGTGACTATCGCCATTCTACAATTTGATTTGCGCACAAGTCCGATCGATCTTCTGCCTCGAGACCAACCGGTCCTGTTTCAGGAGACGTCCCATGATCGACAATCGCCTCGCTCCTTATGGCGCCCTGACCTTACGCGTCGCGCTCGGCCTGATGTTCATCGCCCACGCCTATCTCAAGCTCGTCATCTTCACGCCCGCCGGCTTCGCCGGTTTTCTTGAGCAGGTCGGGCTGCCCGGCTTCCTCGCCTGGCCGATCATGCTGGCCGAGCTCATCGGCGGCATCGCCATCCTCATCGGCTTCCATGGCCGTCTCGTTTCAGCCGCGCTGCTGCCGGTCCTGCTGGGCGCTCTCGCCATCCACGCCCCGAACGGCTGGGTCTTCAATGCGCCGAATGGCGGCTGGGAATATCCGGCCTTCCTTGCGCTCACCGCCTTCGCGCATGTGCTGATCGGCGATGGCGCGCTTGCCGTCACCGGCACGCGCTCGGCCATCAGCGCCAAGCCGGCCTTGGCGTGACGCGAGCCCGCCTTGAAGGGGAGCGTCCCTTGGCCGAGAGTGAGCGGATGAATCAAGCCGCGAAGCCTCTGGCCTGGGACGATTTCCGCCTAATCAAGGCGATCGCCGACAAACGGGCGCTGCCGGCCGCCGCGGCAGCGCTCGGCGTCAACCACTCGACAGTGTTCCGTCGCCTCGGCCAGATCGAGGAGGCGCTCGGCACCAAGCTGTTCGAGCGTCACCGCAGCGGCTATGTCGCGACGCCAGCCGGCGAGGAGATGATCCAGCTCGCCGGCCGCGTCGACGACGACATCACCGCTTTCTCGCGCAAGCTCGCGGGGCAGGAGATCAAGCCGGCCGGCGAGTTGCGCGTCGCCACCAACGACTCCCTGCTGGTCGACCTGCTGACGCCGCTCTTCGCCCGTTTCCTCGCGCAATGCCCGGACATCCGGCTCGATATCCTGATCGGCAACCAAGCCGCCAATCTCTCCAAGCGCGACGCCGATGTCGCGATCCGCGCCACCGACAATCCGCCGGAGACGCTGGTCGGCCGCAAGCCCGCCCGGATCGCCTGGGCGCTCTATGGCCGTGCCGCCGATTTCCCCGATGCGGAGCTGCCCTCTCGCGAAAGCCTGTGGGAGCGCAGCTGGGTTTCGCTCGGCGACCAGTTCACCATGCTGAGCGCGGTGCGCTATCTCGCCCGCCACGTCACGCCGGAGCGTGTCGTCTACAAGCTCAATACCGTGCTCGGCCTTGCCGAGGCAGTCGAGGCCGGGATCGGCATCGGCTTCCTGCCCTGCTTCATCGGCGACACGCGCCCCGGCCTCAGACGATTCGGCGAGCCCGATCCCGATCTCGCAGCCGACCTCTGGCTGCTGACCCATCCGGACATGCGGCATACGCCCCGCGTCCGGCTCTTCCTCGATTTCCTGGCGGTCGAGCTCGGGCGGTTGAAGCCGCTAGTCGAGGGGGAGCGCCCGATCGGCCGGACCGCGGCGCCGGCCGGTGCGCCTGCGGAATCCCAGCTTCCATAGCAGGGTCCCTCGCCGCTCATCCCTCATGTGAATGACGAGGCCGGAGCTTCCGCAATGTTAGCTCTGGACGAAGGCGGCAGCCTGTTTCGGGCGCTGCCGGAATCGCGGCGCTGGCGGCCGCCCGCGATTGTCAGGGCCAGCCGCGACGGGGGCCGAACATGCCGGAGCCTGCCAAGAAATCGATCGCCAAAGGGGCGCGCTGCAACAATACAGCCTCGGTCCAGCACACGATCAACATGGTCAATGGCGGCAAGAACAACCTCAAGGTCGACGGCATCTTCGGTGACAACACCGAAAGCGCGGTCAAGACTTTCCAGCGCGCCTGTGGGCTTGGGGACGATGGCAAGGTCGGCAACGACACCGCGACCCGTCTGTTCGACGAACATTCGCTGACGCAGACCATGACCTTGATGATTCCCGAGAAGGCCTTCGAGCTTACCGGGAAGAGCCTGCCGCCGCCGCCGCTGCTCGACGCGGCGGGCGCCCTGCTATCGCGCGACAAGCTGGTCAAACTCTGGACCGATGCGCCGCGGCTCGAAAAGACAGGGCTCGAACTGCCCCAACTGGAGCTACGGCAGCCGGGACTGCGCACCGCGACGATGATCGCCCACGGCGTCAAGCAACTGGGGCCGTTCCATGTCCTGGACAAGCTGCCGACATTCGACCCTCGGCTGCCCCATACCCTGTATCTTTACGGCGAGTTCAAGGATTTCAAAGGCTTTTCCGTCAGCTATTCGGTCGACAAGGTCCTGCAACCGCAGCTACCCGGTTTCATACGACCTTATTTCAAGAGCGAGTTCGTGCCTAAAGCCAGCATCGAAGATCGCAATCTCTCGGTCGAGTTTCGTTCGTCCGCCGGCATCTCGACACCTGTGATCAATGTCGCCAACCGCTTGCAGTTGGGAGCCCAGGCCAATTTCTGGACGACGATCAAAGGAGCCATCGGCCTGGGCGGGGCTATCGGCCAGGCCTCCGCGGGGGCCAAGATCGAGACGAAGGCAATCGCCAACATCACGAAATCGGAAGTGCGGCTTGGCCCAGTCCGGCAGATTCAGATCGATGCCGTCGTAGGCTTCGATGCGGGCGTCTCGATCCAGGCCTCGGTCTGGTCGGACCGGGCCAGGATCAACATCCTTCCGCCGGGCTTCGATTTCTCCTCCACCGTGGGCCTGCGCGTCGGAATCGAGTTCCAAAAAAAATAGCGCCGGCAGCCTTTGGCAGAATCCCGGCCGCCGAGCGAGGGCGACGGAAAATTTCCCATCGACCGGCTCCGTGCTGTAGGCTCGCCCGATGGAGATCGTCATTCCCCTGATCATCGGCCTCAGCCTGATCTGGCTGATCGGCCGCGGCGTGCCCTGGAACGCGAAGCTCATGACCATCCTGGTCACGCTGGCGATCATCGTCCTGATCGTCATGATCGAGCGCGGCGGCTACTGGCCGGAATCCTGGCGCCGGAGCTGAGCCTCGGCGCTTACGCCGAGACCAGCTTGAGTCCGACGATCCCGGCCACGATCAGGCCGATGCAGGCGAGCCGCAGGGCGCCCGCCGGCTCGCCCAGCAGAGCGATGCCGAGGATCGCCGTGCCGATCGTGCCGATGCCGGTCCAGACCGCGTAAGCCGTGCCGACGGGCAGCGATTTCAGGGCAAGGCCGAGCAGGCCCAAGCTGACGACCATGCTGGCGCCGGTGAACACGGTCGGGACGAGCCGGGTGAAGCCTTGCGTGTATTTCAGGCCGATGGCCCAGCCGACCTCGAACAGGCCCGCGATGAACAGATAAAGCCAGGCCATGCCGGCGCTCCCCAGTGATGAGGCGCGACGATCCGCGCCGGAAACGGGACGTGCCAGGTCGTCCTCGGCCTTGAAGCTATGGTCAGGAGCGGAGCGATCAACCCGCGTCGCGCCTGCATCGGCGCAAACGCCCCGGGCGCGACCGCAAGTCTGGATCAGGCCGTGTCCGGCGCCGGCTGCAAGGCCTGTTCGAGGATGCGTCGGCACTCGCCGAGTTCCTTCAGCACCGCCGTGAGGACCGAGATGTCGTCAAGCCCTTCGGGAACGGGCTGCCGGTAAGGCGCCAGCCGTTCGGGCCCCGCCTCTGCAGCGGCGCCAGGCATGGCGCCCGGACCGCCCGGCGTGACCGCCGGCGCTGCGCTGCTCATCGCCCCGATCGGCGCGCCCCGGCCGATCGCCTGGACATGGCGCGGCCCCTGCTCCTTCAGGATGCGCTGCAGGCCCTTGATCGTGTAGCCTTCGCCATAGAGCAGGCGCCGGATGCCCTTGAGCAGGGCGACGTCGTCAGGCCGGTAATAACGGCGTCCGCCGCCGCGCTTCAGCGGCTTGATCTGGCTGAAGCGGGTTTCCCAGAAACGCAGGACGTGCTGGGGTATGTCGAGGTCTTCGGCGACCTCGCTGATAGTCCGGAAGGCATCTGGGCTCTTGGTGTCCAATTCGGCCTCTGTATCGCCGGCGTGGAACTCCAGGCTCACTCAGTCTCACCCTCACCCGTCTGCCCGTTGATGCGGGCCTTCATCACGTTCGAGGGCTTGAACACCATCACGCGACGCGGCTCGATCGGGACCTCAACGCCAGTTTTGGGATTACGCCCGATTCGTTCGCCTTTGTCTCGCACGACGAACGATCCGAACGAGGACAACTTCACATTCTCGCCGCGCGCGACCGCGTCGCAGATCTCGTCGAGCACCGCCTCGACAAGCTTCGACGACTCCGTCCGCGACAAGCCGATCTTCTGGTAGACAGCCTCGCACAGGTCCGCACGAGTGACCGTTTGCCCCGCCATTCATATCCTCCAAGGCGTATTGCGGGCGGCGGCCTGAAACCGCCAACCCTTCGCCATTATGGACGGCGGACGCTAGGCGCCCCCGTCGCGCGGGTCAATCCTCAAGCGCGGCGATTGTGCCGGCTTAGGCCAGAACCGACCCGAAATGACGATGATTCATGACAATTTTCGTGAATTATCTACCGCTGGGTCACCAGCGGATCAGGGCCGAGCCCCAGGTGAAGCCGCCGCCCATCGCCTCGATCAGGACGAGCTGTCCGCGCTTGATGCGGCCATCGGCATGGGCTTCGGCCAGAGCAAGCGGGATCGAGGCCGCAGAGGTGTTGCCGTGGCGGTCGACGGTGACGACGACATGGTCGTGGCTGATGCCGAGCTTGTCGGCCGTGGCGTCGATGATGCGCCGGTTGGCCTGGTGCGGCACGAACCAGTCGATATCGGCGCCGGACAAGCCCGTCTGCTCGAAGGTGTGGCGTACCGTCTCGGCGAGGTTGGTGACGGCGTGGCGGAAGACCTCCTTGCCTTCCATGCGCAGGAAGCCGACCGTCTTGGTCGAGCCCGCGCCGCCGTCGACATAGAGCTTGTCCTTGTGGCGGCCGTCCGAGCGGATATGGGTGGTGAGGACGCCGCGATCGGCAAGCGTCCCCTCGCCCGGCGCGGCTTTCAGCACGACGGCGCCAGCGCCGTCGCCGAACAGCACGCAGGTGGCGCGGTCCTCCCAGTCGAGGATGCGCGAGAAGGTCTCGGCGCCGATCACCAGGGCGGCGCGGGCACCGCCCGTGGTCAGGAACTTGTCGGCGGTCGCGAGCGCAAAGACGAAGCCCGAGCAGACCGCCTGCAGGTCGAAGGCCGCGCCGCCGGTGATGCCGAGTGCCGCCTGGATCTGCGTCGCCGTGGCGGGAAAGGTGTGATCCGGCGTCGCGGTCGCGACGATGATCAGGTCGATCTCGGACGGATCGATGCCGGCGTCGGCGATCGCCGCCTGCGCCGCCTTGAGGCCGACCACCGAGGTCGGCTCGTCATCGGCCGCGACATGGCGCTGGCGGATGCCGGTGCGCTGGACGATCCACTCGTCGCTGGTGTCGACGCGGGCGGCCAGCTCGGCATTCGTGACGATGCGCGCGGGCAGGTAGGAGCCGCAGCCGACGACTTGAGAGCGCAGGATGGACAAGAAGGTTGTTCCCTATTCCGCCTCGGCGGGCTGCGCGGCCATCAGCTCCGGACGCGTGCTCGCGGCGACCATTTCGCGGACCTTCGCCATCAGGTCCTCGCGTGCCATCTCATAGCCCAATTCGGCGGCGCTGGCGAAGCCGATCGCATCCGTGCCGCCGTGGCTCTTGATGACGATGCCTTCCAGCCCGAGAAAGACGCCGCCGTTCGACTTGCGCGGGTCGAGCTTGTCTTTCAGCGCCGCGAAGGCGCCACGGGCGAAGACATAGCCGATCTTCGCCATCAGCGAGCGGCTCATCGCGGCGCGCAGGTAATCGGCGATCTGACGGGCGGTGCCTTCGGCCGTCTTCAGAGCGATGTTGCCGGTAAAGCCCTCGGTGACCACGACATCGACCGTGCCCTTGCCGAGATCATCGCCCTCGACGAAGCCGTGATAGGCGAGATGCGGCAGGTTGCTTTCGCGCAGGATGCGGCCGGCTTCCTTGACCGCCTCGACGCCTTTGATCTCCTCGACGCCGACATTGAGCAGGCCGACGGTCGGCCGGTCGAGATCGAGCACGACGCGGGCCATGGCCGCGCCCATCACGGCGAGGTCGACGAGATGGCGCGCATCCGCACCGATGGTGGCGCCGACATCGAGCACGATGCTCTCGCCGCGGGCCGTCGGCCACAGGCAGGCGATCGCCGGCCGGTCGACCTGCGCCATCGACTTCAGGCAGAATTTCGACATCGCCATCAGCGCGCCGGTATTGCCGGCCGAAACCGTGACATCCGCCTCGCCCGTCTTGGTCGCGTCGATCGCGCGCCACATCGAGGATTTGTAGCGGCCATAGCGCAACGCCTGGCTCGGCTTGTCGTCCATCTTCACCGAGACCTCGGTGTGGTGGAATGTCGTGACCGCCTTGAGCTTCGGGTGCTGGTCGATCAGCGGAAGCACCTGCTTCTCGTCGCCGAAGATGACGAATCGGGCATCCGGACGGCGCTCGAGCATCAACGCGGCGCCGGGTATGACGATGGTCGGGCCGTGGTCCCCGCCCATCGCATCGAGCGCGATTGTAACCGGTCTTGTCATGGAATTCTGGCGTGTCCCGGAGATGGCCGACCTTCAATCCGGGGCGGCTCAGTGCCGGCCGGACAATAGCGGTTTGGGCCAGCGCCGCAAGCCGCGCAAGGGCCGCGAAGCGCTTCAGTCACCGCGTTTCAACTTTGCCAGCGCCGCGAAAGGCGATTCCACGGCGGCGTCGCCCGCGGACGAGTCGAAGCTGGCACCGGGCTTGCGCGGATAGGGATCAAGCGCCAGCGCGAGGAACTCCAGTGTGACCCCGCCGAGATCGATCACGCCGTCGATGATCGGCTCGGGCGGATCGTCCTCGTTCAGCAGCACTTCGATATCGATCTCGGTATCGTCCCGCTCGTTGCGCCGGGCGAAGGCCGCGCTCTCCTCCTCCGATGTGAAATCGAGCTTGACGGGTATGTCGAGCTGAACCGGGAACGGCTCGAGCGTCACGACGCAGGCCTGGTGGAGCCGGGCCGCGATGCGCCCTTCGAGCTTCACGCGCTCGCCATTGCGCGACAGGACATGGCGCGCCTCCAGGAATTCGATGGACACGAGGCCGAGCTGCGCCGCGATGGCCGGCAGCTGCGCGGCCTCCGCCCGCACCACGACCTCGGTGCCGCGGGTGCGGATCGCCTCGATCCGGATCGGATGGCTGAGCGGCAAGGCTGGGGCACGATCAGGCGTCATGAGCGACCTCCCGGGCCGAGAAGGCGGGAAAGAGATTGTCCCGGTTCATGATGCCGTCCAGATCGGCGGTGGCGAGCGCCTCCTGTACGGCACGAGCATAGGCGGCCAACGCAGGCGCCGCTTCCGGTGCGCAGGCGTTGCGCCCCAGCGCTTCGGCCAGAGCCTCCAGACCGGGAGCGGCCAGCGCGGCCTCATAGGCCTGCACCCGGCCGTAGAACATCTGGCCGATCTTCTTCATCTTCTTGGGCACGGCGACATCGCTGATGCCGCCATTGCGGAAACCGAGCTCGAGATAGGCGAAGCAGGCATCGATGAATTCCTGCGCCAGTTCGGCGGCCGGAGGCGGCAATTCACGCAGCCGGCGCAGCACCAGCAGGACATGCAGGGTCAGCGATTCGAAACGGCCTTCGAAGCTGTCGGGAATCCCCCCATCGATATAAAGCGCAGGCAGGCGCGAAGCTTCGGCGACCCGCCCGAACAGCGTGTCCACAGGAGAGCGCCGATTGGCACGCTTGCCGAACAACCCGAAAATCACCTGTTTACTCCCGCCCGCTGCTGCCGGGGCGCACTCGCCTTGCCAAAGCCATTCTCGGGCGTTACGCCAACCCTTACCCTTTTGACAAGCGGCTTGGGATCGTCCCGGGCCGTGCTCGCCTTTCGGATCGTGCCCGCATGACCCAGATCACCCGCCGCACGGCTCTGCTCGGAGCCCTCGCGACCACCTCCCTCATGCTTGCAGGCTGCGGCCCCGATGCAGGTGGCTTCGTGCTGCCGACCTCGGCGGGCATCAACGAGGTGTTCAACCGCGGCTTCGTGATGGACGATGCGCTGATCGCGCAGGTCAAGCCGGGCATGGACGTGCAAGCCGTGCTGACGACGCTCGGCACCCCGTCGACGACCTCGACGATCGGCAACCGGACCTTCTATTATATCAGCCAGACGATGCGCCGCCGGTTCCAGTTCCAGGATCCGCAGACCATCGACCAGCAGGTGCTGGTGATCTATTTCAACAAGAGCTTCAAGGTCGAGCGCATCGCGCATTACGGCCTGCAGGACGGCATCATCTTCGACTTCATCAGCCGCACCACCCCGACGGGCGGCGAGGAGCAGAGCTTCCTGCGCAACCTGTTCAAGGGTGTCACCAAGTTCAACCCGCTCGGCTCGTAAGCGGGCGCCTTCAGGTCACCGGACATCAAAAGCCCGCGGTGCGAACCGCGGGCTTTTTTGCGCCTTCGCAGCACTGAGGGTCGATCAGGCTGCCGGCGAGCGACTGCGCAGCGGCAACGTCATCGCCAACACGCCGGCGATGACGAGGACGAGCCCGGCCCAGGCGGTCGGCACCAGCGCCTCGCCGAGGAAGACCATGCCGATCAGCACGCCGGTGGGCACCCGCAGATAAGCGACCGATGTCGTCGCGACCGAGCCCAGCCGCGCGATCAGCCGGAAATAGATCACGAAGGCCAGAGCGGTCGAGACCAGCGACAGCGCGACCAGCGCCTGGATCGATTGCACCGAGGGCGACAGCGTCCAGGGTCGGTCCAGCACCAGGCTGAGCGGCAGCAGGACGAACGCGCCGCAGAGGAGCGAGCCCGCAGCCGGCATGATCGGATCGAGCCCCTTGAAGCTGCGTCCGAACAAGGCCGCCCCGCCATAGCAGATGCTGGCTGCGACCAGGGCGAGCTGGGCCCAGAGCTGCTCGCCGAAACCCGACATCGCCTGCCTGCCGACGATCAGGACGGTGCCGGCGAGACCGGCGGCGATTCCGGCCAGGCGCAGGCGCGGCAGGCGTTCCGCCGAAGCCGACAGGCAGGAGAGCAGGACGACGAAGATCGGGCTGGTCGAGCTCAGGATCGTCGCCAGCCCGGCATCGACGCTGCGCTCGGCCCAGGCGATCAGAGTGAAAGGCACGACGCTGTTGAGGCAGGCCTGGACGATGAACAGTCGCCACGTCGCGAGGTCGCGCGGCAAGCGCAGGCCGCGCCAGCGGACGACCATGAGCAGAACGAGGCCAGCGATCAGGGTCCGGGCGGCGATCAGCGTCAGCGGCGGGATCGTCTCCACGCCGAGCTTGATGAAGGTGTAGGAGCCGCCCCAGAGCACGGCCAGCACCAGCAGGAGTGCGAACTCCACAGCGCGGTTGGGGGCAGCGGCGGGGCGGTCGAGCGTTTGCGTGGACATGGGTCCTCCTGGGGTTGGCGGGACCATGCCAGCGGGGCGGCACCGGCGCATGCGGGAACGCTACGGACCCGGCCGTAGCTTCGGAGCTTGATTCAAGAGGTTGTCGAACCGATTCAAGTCAGGTCCGCAAGCTATTGCCTTCAAACATTTTCCGCTCTCCGGCGAGCCCAAAGAAAAACCCGCGGCTTTCGCCGCGGGTTCGCGATCGTCTCGATGCTGCCTGCGATCAGGAATGCGCCAGGATCGCCAGGAGCAGCAGGGCAATGATGTTGGTGATCTTGATCGCCGGGTTCACGGCGGGGCCCGCCGTGTCCTTGTAGGGGTCGCCGACGGTATCGCCGGTCACCGAGGCCTTGTGCGCCTCGGAGCCCTTGAGATGGCGCACGCCGTCCTTGTCGACGAAGCCGTCCTCGAAGCTCTTCTTGGCGTTGTCCCAGGCGCCGCCGCCCGAGGTCATCGAGATCGCGACGAAGATGCCGGTGACGATCACGCCCATCAGCATGGCGCCGACGGCTGCGAAGGCGTTGTTCTTGCCGGCGATCCAGTAGATCACGAAATAGGTCACGATCGGCGCCAGCACTGGCAGGAGCGAGGGCACCACCATTTCCTTGATCGCGGCGCGCGTCAGCATGTCGACGGCGCGGCCGTAATCGGGCCGGTCCGTGCCTTGCATGATGCCGGGCTTCTCCTTGAACTGCCGGCGCACTTCCTCGACGACGGAGCCCGCAGCGCGTCCGACCGCCGTCATGCCCATGCCGGCGAAGAGGAAGGGGATCAGGCCGCCGAGCAGCAGGCCGACGACGACATAAGGGTTCGACAGGGTGAAATCGACCGTGACGCCCCTAAAATACTGGAAGGTCGTCGATCCCGCCTTGTTGGCTTCCCCGATGAAGAAGTTCAGGTCCGAAGTATAGGCCGCGAAGAGCACCAATGCGCCGAGGCCGGCCGAGCCGATGGCATAGCCCTTGGTGATCGCCTTGGTGGTGTTGCCGACCGCGTCGAGCGCGTCGGTGGAGTGGCGGACTTCCTTGGGCAGGCCCGCCATCTCGGCGATGCCGCCGGCATTGTCCGTGACCGGGCCGAAGGCGTCGAGCGCCACGACGACACCGGCCAGCGCCAGCATGGCCGTCGTCGCGATGGCGATGCCGAACAGGCCGGCGAAGCTGTAGGACACGATGATGCCGGCGATGATGACGATGGTCGGCAGCGCCGTCGATTCCAGCGAGACCGCTAGGCCCTGGATGACGTTGGTGCCGTGGCCGGTCACCGAGGCCTGGGCGATCGAGACCACCGGGCGCTTGCCGGTGCCGGTGTAGTATTCGGTGATGACGACGATGAGCAGCGTCACCGCGAGGCCGACCAGCGCGCAGGCGAAGAGGCTGCCCGAGGTGAAGGTGACGTTCTGCGTCGTAGTGAAGGAGGCCGAGAAGCCGCCGAACATGGCGTAGTTCACCGCCGCGATCGCGCCGACCGACAGCACACCGGCGGCGATGAAGCCCTTGTAGAGAGCCCCCATGATCGACTGGTTGGCACCGAGCTTCACGAAGAAGGTGCCGATGATCGAGGTGACGATGCAGGCCGCGCCGATCGCCATCGGGTAGAGCATCATCGTGCCGAGCACCGGCTGGCCGGCGAAGAAGATCGCGGCGAGAACCATGGTCGCGACCAGCGTCACCGCATAGGTCTCGAACAGGTCGGCGGCCATGCCGGCGCAGTCGCCGACATTGTCGCCCACGTTGTCGGCGATGGTCGCGGGGTTGCGCGGATCGTCTTCGGGGATGCCGGCCTCGACCTTGCCGACGAGGTCGGCGCCGACGTCAGCACCCTTGGTGAAGATACCGCCGCCGAGACGGGCGAAAATCGAGATCAGCGACGCACCGAAGCCCAGCGCCACCAGTGAATCGATCACCGTGCGGCTGGAGGGCTCGAAGCCGAGATAGGAGGTCAGGACGCCGTAGTAGACCGCGACGCCAAGGAGCGCGAGGCCGGCGACGAGCATGCCGGTAACCGCGCCCGCCTTGAAGGCGACGTCGAGGCCCTCGCCCAGCGACTGCATCGCAGCCTGGGCGGTGCGGACATTGGCGCGTACCGAAACGTTCATGCCGATGAAGCCGGCGACGCCCGAGAGCACCGCGCCGATCAGGAAGCCGATCGCCACCCATTTGCCGAGCAGCCAGGCGAGTGCGATGAAGAGCACGACGCCGACCATGGAAATCGTGAGATACTGGCGCTTGAGATAGGCCTGCGCGCCTTCGGCGACCGCACCGGAAATCTCCTGCATGCGCTGGTTGCCGGCATCGCGCTTCATCACATCGCCATAGGCCCAGACGCCGTAGGCTATGGAAAGCGCACTCAATATGATGATGAGAAGCAGAGCTGACATTCGATTTCCTGACCCTAGAGCTTGCAGTCGGCGGGAGCGCTGTCGCTCCTCATTTTGCAGCGTTGGACGTCAGGCAGCGAAAAAACGGGCCCTCAAGACTCAGGGCCCGCTCCGCGTCGCCAGTGTCAGGCAAATTTGTGGCAAGTTTCCGCGAAGAGCGCAAACGCTCCGGCTTACAAATTTGGTCGAATGTCAGGCGAACCGGTAGATCGTCAGAGCGCGAGGTCGCGATTGACGTTCTTGTAGAGCAGATAGCAGGCGTCACCGTAGCCGGTCGGATAGAATTGCTGCGGGCAAAAGCCGCCCATCCAGATGAAATCCCGCTCCCAGATCTCGTGCCAGTCGGCGCCGAGCAGGTAGAGTCCCTGCCCTTCCAGCATGTAGAGGCCGTGCTCCATCACATGGGTCTCGACCGCCGGGAAGCAGACGCCCGGCTTGAACCACATCAGGTTCATCTCGAAATCGAAGCGCATGTCGCCATAGGGCAGCAGGAACTGGAAGCCGCGCCCTTCCATGCCGGTGTGATTCGCCATCGGCACGGCGTCCTGATGCGAGACGATCGGCTCCGGCACGGCGAGCCCCGGCGCCGGCTCGTAGCGCTTGCGCAGGGCGAGCACGCGGACGCCTTCCGTCGATTCGTTGCGCAGGGTGAACGCGGTCGCCGGCGGCAGATAGGCGAACCCGCCCGCCGTGAGCGCCTGCATCGCACCGCCTGCGACGGCGATCCGGACTTCGCCGGAGAGGACATAGAAGAAGTGCTGGATGCCGTCTTCGCTGAAGGCGGCCGGCGTACCGCCGCCAGGCGCGATCTCGAGGACGTATTGAGCGAAGGCCGCGCCCATGACCGGCCCGGTGAGGACGCGCACGATCGTGTCGCGATATTGCGGCAGGCGGCTGACCAGCACGCCCTCCGGCGGCATGAAGGCGTAGTTGGATTTGATGACACCGCGATTATGCCCGATGGCGCCGGGCGGAACCTGGCCGGTCGCGGGCGGGAAGGCGCGGTTGTTCATCAGTTTGCTCCGATCGAGGTTAGCGGGCCTGGCTCAGGCCGTGGCGGGCCGCTGGAAGCGCTGCCATGCCACCAGCAGGAGTGCAACCATCACGGGCGGGAAGACCAGCCAGTTCACCGCGTTCCAGCCGCCATGGCTGAGCAGGCCGCCCGACGAGAAGGAGGCGATGGCGACCGAACCGAAGACGAGGAAATCGTTGGCCGCCTGGACCTTCACCCGCTCCTCCGGCCGGTAGCAATCCGTCACCAGGGCGGTGGCGCCGATGAAGCCGAAGTTCCAGCCGACGCCGAGCAGGATCAGCGCCAGCCAGAAATGGCCGACGCTCAAGCCGGTGAGGCCGACGACGGCGGCGAGTGCCGTCAGGCCGAGGCCAACCGCCGTAACCGTCCCCTTGCCGAAGCGGGCGATCAGGCGGCCGGTGAAGAAGCTCGGCCCGAACATCGCCAGCACATGCCACTGGATGCCGAGCGTGGCGTCGCCGACCGAATGGCCGCAGGCGACCATCGCCATCGGCGCGGCCGTCATGACGAAGCTCATCAGCCCGTAGGCGACGAGCGAGGCCGTGACCGAGGCGATGAATTTCGGCTGGCGCATGATCTCGCCGAGCGGACGCCCCCCGCCGGAACGGACTGCGGCCATCGGCGGCGCACGCAGGCGCGAGACGATCAGGATCGCGACCAGCGCGAGCATGCCCTGGGCGATGAAGCTGGCGGCAAAGGGCGCGGTCGGCGTCAGGTCGCGCGTCCAGTAGACCGATTGCGGGCCGATGACGCCTGCGGCAAGGCCGCCGATCATGACCCAGGAAATCGCGCGGGGCCTGAAATGATCGGTCGCGGTATCGGCCGCCGCGAAGCGGTAGCTCTGGACGAAGGAGCCATAGAGCCCGCAAACGAAGGTGCCGAGGCAGAACAGCCAGAACAGGCGCAGCGAGACACCGCCGGCCGCAATGCTCGCACCCGCCGCGCCGACGAGCGCTCCGATCAGGTAGCCGCGGCGCCGGCCCAGCCGGCGCATGATCATCGCAGCCGGGATGACGCCCGCAGCGATGCCGAGTTGAAGCAGGCTGACCGGCACGGTCGCAAAAGCCTGGTCGGCCACGAGCTGCGCCCCGACAATACCGCCGAGCGAGACGATGATCGCCGGATTGGCGCCGCCGAGCGCCTGGGCACCAGCGAGGACCAGCGCATTGCGCTTTGCGAGCCCGTCGCCATCAAGAGCCGGAACATGCTGATTCATCACAACGCGCCTCGCGGTCGCCGTGATGCGCCGCCGTCAGAAATGAGAGAAGGAGCCCTGCGCGAAGCTGTGCGCCCCACCCTTCCCGCGATAAGTCACCACGCCGGCCTCGTCCGATATCCGCCCGATCGGCGTCAGCAGAAGCATTGATCCTTCCGCCGCTGCAATCAGAGCAGGATATTCCCTTTCCGAGGCCGTGCAGAGAATTTCGTAGTCGTCTCCGCCGGTCCAGGCCAGTTCCGCCAGTGCGGGAGCGGCCATGAGCGCGGCGCGGGCCGGGCCCGAGAGCGGGATCGCGTCGAGATCGATCTCGGCGCCTGCACTCGAGGCTTTCAACAGCTTGGCGAGATCGCCGACGAGTCCGTCTGAGATGTCCATCGCCGCCGAAGCATGGCGCTGCAAGGCGTCCGCCAGAGCATGGCGCGGCTGCGGATGCAGATAGCGATCGGCGAGGAAGGCGCGATCCTCGGCGCCGAGCGTAGCGACCCAGTCCGGCTTGTCGGGGCCATGGACCTTGAGGCCAAGCGCGCCGTCGCCGATGCTGCCGGAGACGAGCACGATGTCGCCTGGCTTCGCGCCGGAGCGTTTCACCATCCGCCCGGCCGGAACCGTGCCGAATGCGGTGATCGAGAGGGTAAGGGGCCCGCTGGTCGAAACGGTATCGCCGCCGATGAGCGGGCAGCCCGCCGCCTCCGCCATGCGGGCGAGGCCGCCCGCGAAATCGGCGAGCCAGCCTTCGGTCCAGCCGCGCGGCAAAGCGAGCGTCAGGACGAAGCCTTCGGGCTTGGCGCCCTTGGCGGCGAGATCGGAGAGATTGACGGCGAGCGCCTTCCAGCCGATCGCGTCCGGCGGATCGTCAGGAAAGAAGTGGACGCCGGCGACGAGAGCGTCGGCGGTGACCACGACCTCGTAGCCGCGGCCGGGCCGCAGCAGCCCGGCATCGTCGATGAGACCAAGCCCGCCCGGCCCGGCGATCGGCGCGAAATAGCGGGCGATCAGCTCGAATTCGCCGGGGCGGGACGGTTCGGTCATCAGGCGCTGGCTGGGTCGAACTCTTCGGCGCGGAAGTCGCGGGCCATGCGGTCGAGCACGGCATTGATCATGCCGATCTCGTCGCCCTCGTAGAAGGCGCGCGCAACCGCGACATATTCGGAAATCACGGCGCGGGCCGGCACATCCTTGCGGAAGGCGAGCTCATAGGCGCCGGCGCGCAGGATCGCGCGCACCACCGCCTCGACCCGCTTCAGCGGCCAGTCCTTGGCCAGCAATTCGTCGACCGTGCGGTCCACCAGGCGCTGCTCGCGGACGACGCCGCCGAGGATGTCGCGGAAGAAGGCGATCTCGGCTTGCGGCAGTTCGATCTCCTCGACCTCCTTGCCGATCCAGAAATGCTCGAACTCGGCCATCGCCTCGACGACGCCGCGGCCGCCGATTTCCATCTCGTAGAGCGCCTGCACGACCGAGAGCCGCGCCCCGCGCCGCTTCTCGGCGCGGCTCATTGGGACGGCTCCGCCAGGGAGCGCTTGTAGCGCAGCACGGCGAGCGCCGCTTCGGCGGCCCCGCCGCCCTTGTTCATGTCCGAGCGGTTGGCGCGAGCCCAGGCCTGCGCCTCGTTCTCGACGGTGAGGATGCCGTTGCCGAGCGGGAGCGCAAAAGCGACCGAGAGGTCCATCAGCGCACGCGAGCTTTCGCCGGCGACGATGTCGTAATGGCCGGTCTCGCCGCGGATGACGGTGCCGAGCGCGACGACCGCCTCATAGGGATCCACTGACTCGTCGGCCGCACGCAGGCCGATGACGATCGCCGAGGGGATTTCAAGCGCGCCGGGGACGGTGACGACGTCGACGCGGCAGCCTGCCTCTTCCAGCACGGCGGTCGCGCCGGCCAGCAGTTCATCGGCAAGCTTATCGTAGAAACGTGCCTCGACGACGAGGACGCGGGCGCCGTCGATCTCGACGGCAGGAGTTGCGGCCTTGTCGGCCGAGGTCTGCCGGGGTCCGGCCATTTCTTGTGTCCTTCTTGGAACGTGATCGGGCTCGTTACCCTTGCGGGCGCGCCTCCGCAAGCCGCGCGGCATACCGTGCCATCAGATCGACCTCGACATGAACGGAGTCACCCTCCTTGCGCTCCCCCCAGGTGGTGACCGCGAAGGAGTGCGGGATCAGCAGCACGGTGAAGACATCATCCTCCACCGTGTTGATGGTGAGCGAGGTGCCGTCGAGGCAGATCGAGCCCTTGGTCGCGATGAAACGCTCCAGCCCCTGCGGGGCGCGGATGTGGAAGCGTGCCGTCGCACCCCAGGGCTCGTCGGGATCGGGCTCGATCGCGTCGATCTTCAGGATGCGGCCGGGGCCGTCGACATGGCCGACGACAAGATGGCCGCCGAGTTCGTCGCCAACCTTGAGCGAGCGCTCGAGATTGATGCGCGTGCCCGGCTCCCAGGTGCCGACGACCGTCTTCGCCAGCGTCTCGGCTGCAGCCTCGACCTGGAAGATGCAGCCGGGCTCGCCATCCGTGCGGGCGCGCAATGCGGTGACGGTGAGGCAGACGCCGGCGCAGGCGATCGAAGCGCCGATCGCGATGCCTTCGGCCTCATAGGGGCAGGCGATGGCGAGGCGCTTGAGGCTCGGCCCCTTGCGCTGCGCCTCCACGACCTCGCCGATGGCGGTGACGATGCCGGTGAACATCAGCCTCTCCTCGTGAAATGCTCGAAACGGTCGTGACCGATCTGACCGGCCTCGACAAGGGCGTATAGATCGGGGTCGGCCAGCGCAGCGGCAAGCCCCGGACGCACGGCAAGGATGCCGGGCTGCCCCAGCGTTTTCGGAGAGGTCGAGACGATGACCTCATCCGCTAGACCCGCGAGTGCCAGCTTCTCGCCGATGCGCGGGCCGCCTTCCGAAAAGACGCGGTTGATCCCGCGTGTGCCGAGCAAGGTCAGCGCCTCGCCGAGATCGAGATGGCCGTCGGAGGCCATCGAGACCCGCATGACCTCGACGCCGGCGGCGACCAGCGCCTGTTCCGGCTCGATCGGCGCGGTCTCGGCCGCGATCACCCAGACGGGAATCTCATGGGCCGTGCGGACGAGCTTCGAGGTCAGCGGCAGGCGCAGATGGGTGTCGAGGATGACGCGGATCGGCGAACGGTCAGCCATGCCAGGCAGGCGCACCGTGAGCTGCGGATCGTCCGCCAGCACGGAGCCGATGCCGAGCATGATGACATCGTGATGCGCGCGCTGGAGATGGACCCAGCCGCCGGCAACCGGGCTCGACACGGCGAGCGGAACGCCCCCTGCTCCGCCGGCATAGCCATCGGCGGTGCGGGCGATCTTGAAGGTCACCATCGGCCGCCCCTGCGTGATGCGCGTGAGATAGCCGCGGTGCGCCTGCCGCGCCTCTTGCTCCAGCACGCCGACCGTGACCTCGATGCCAGCCGTGCGCAGCAACGCATGGCCGAGCCCGGCGATGAAGGGGTTGGGGTCGGACATCGCCGAGACGACGCGCTTCACGCCCGAGAGGATGGTGTGCTCGACGCAAGGGATGCCGCCGCGCACCGAGCGATGCGAGCAGGGTTCGAGCGTGACATAGAGCGTGCCGCCCATCGAGGCGGCGCCCGCCCGCGAGAAGGCATGCGCCTCGCCATGCGGGCGGCCGCCGGGCTGGGTATGGCCACGCGCGACCACCACGGGACCGTCCGGCGTATCGCGGGTAATGATGGCGCCGACTGACGGGTTCGTCGAAGTCGTGCCGAGACCCCGCGCGCCATAGGCGAGCGCCTGGCGCATGAAGGCGCGGTCGATCGCAGATTTCTGTTCTGGCGCATTTTCCCGATGCGGAGCGGTGCCCGCTTCGCGCGAAAATGCTCTGGGATCAGTCATCGGCGCGCGGCGGCGGGGCGGAGATGCCCTCCTCGTCGATGGTGCCGAGCTGGCCGAGCAGTTCCTCGAAATCCTTCGCCTCGCGGAAGTTCTTGTAGACCGAGGCGAAGCGGACATAGGCGACGTCGTCGAGGCCTTTCAGCCCCTCCATCACCAGTTCGCCGACGGTCGAGCTCTGGATCTCCGCCTCGCCCGAGCTTTCGAGCTGGCGCACGATGCCGTTGACCATGCGCTCGATCCGCTCCGGCGTGACCGGGCGCTTGCGCAGGGCATGCGCGATCGAGATCTCCAGCTTGTCGCGGTCGAAGGGCGTCCGCCGGCCCGAACGCTTCACGACGGTGAGCTCGCGCAACTGCACGCGCTCGAAGGTGGTGAAGCGGCCGCCGCAATCGGGGCAGACCCGGCGGCGGCGGATCGAGGCGTGATCGTCGGTGGGACGGGAGTCCTTCACCTGCGTGTCGAGGGAGCTGCAATAGGGACAGCGCATTCCGGTTCGCCAGCCTTTCTCAGAGCCCCTTCAACGAAGCCTCAATAGATCGGGAAGCGCGCGGTGAGCGCCTTGACCTTGGCGGTCACAGCCTGCTCGACAGCGGCATTGCCTTCCTCACCATTCTGGCTGAGGCCGTCCAGCACCTCGGCGATCAGTTCGCCGACCTGCTTGAACTCGGCGATGCCAAAGCCGCGCGAGGTCGCCGCCGGGGTGCCCAGGCGGATGCCGGAGGTCGTCATCGGCTTCTCGGGGTCGAAGGGGATGCCGTTCTTGTTGCAGGTGATGTGGGCGCGGCCGAGCGCGGCTTCCGCCGCCTTGCCGGTCAGTTTCTTCGAGCGCAGGTCGACCAGCATCAGGTGGTTGTCGGTGCCGCCGGTGACGAGGTCGAAGCCCTTCGACTTCAGCGTCTCGGCCAGCGCCTTGGCATTGGCGACGACGGCGTGGGCGTAAGTCTTGAACTCCGGCTGCAGTGCTTCGTGGAAGGAGACCGCCTTGGCCGCGATGACATGCATCAGCGGGCCGCCCTGGATACCCGGGAAGATCGCCGAGTTGAACTTCTTGGCCAGAGCCTCGTCATTGGTCAGGATCATGCCGCCGCGCGGGCCGCGCAGGGTCTTGTGCGTCGTGGTGGTGACGACATGGGCATGCGGGAACGGCGAGGGATGCGCGCCGCCGGCGACGAGCCCGGCGAAATGCGCGATGTCGACCATGAAATAGGCGCCGACCTTGTCGGCGATCTCGCGGAAGCGGGCGAAGTCCCAGTGACGGGCATAGGCCGAGCCGCCGGCGACGATGACCTTCGGCTTGTGCTCGACGGCAAGCCGCTCCATCGCGTCGTAGTCGATCATCTGGTCGACCACGCAGACGCCGTAGGAGACGACGTTGAACCACTTGCCGGACTGGTTGACCGGCGCGCCGTGGGTCAGGTGACCGCCGGCGGCGAGGTCGAGGCCCATGAAGGTGTCGCCCGGCTGCATCAGGGCCATGAAGACGCCCTGGTTGGCCTGAGAGCCGGAGTTCGGCTGAACGTTGGCGTAAGTGCAGCCGAAGAGCCGGGTGGCGCGCTCGATCGCGAGCTTCTCGGCGATGTCGACGAACTGGCAACCGCCGTAATAGCGGCGGCCCGGATAACCCTCGGCGTATTTATTGGTCATCACCGAGCCCTGCGCCTCGAGCACGGCGCGGGAGACGATGTTCTCGGAGGCGATCAATTCGATCTCGTCGCGCTGGCGACCGAGCTCCAGGTCGATCGCGCGGGCGATCTCGGGATCGGCGTCATGCAGCGAAGCGCCGAAGAAGGAGTTCGAGAGGTGCTTGTTCAGCGCGGCGTCGGTCATGTCCGGCTCCTGAAGTTCAACGGCCGGTGGGCGCCCGGCTTCGTCGCGGCTCCCCTATCATGCGGCGGAGGGCTGTCCAAGCGATAGATCGCGCGCGGGAAAAGCTGCATCGCCGCAGCGGTCAATTGCCCGGAGCGCGCCGCTTCGACAGCATTTTCTTCTCCTTCTCCGGCCGGGACGGCGTGTAGGCGAGCTGGCGGCGCGAAGCCGTGCGCAGCAGCGCCCGGAAGGTCGGGCATTCCAAGTGAGTCGGCGCACGGCAATCCGCGACATGGCGCAGAGCATCGCGCAGGGTCCTCAGCCCGACCATCTGCCGCTGGAGCTCGTCGGCCCGGGCCCGCAACTGCTCGCGCGGGATGTTCGGCGTCCCGTCCGCGCCGAACATCGCGGCGATCTCGTCCAGCGAGAAGCCTGCGGTCTTGCCCAGCCCGATCAGCGACAGTCTGAGCAGGACATCGGGGTCGAACTGCCGCCGCAGGCCGCGACGCGCCTCCGAGCGAATGAGGCCGACCTCCTCGTAATAGCGCAGGGTCGAGGCCGGCACGCCCGAGCGCTCCGCGACCTTTCCAATATCCAGCAACAGCATGCTTGACCTCAAGTCGACTTGAATTCGTAGGCTCTGCCGAACGCATGAGCTCGGCAAGAGGAAAAATCATGGAAAGCATTGTCACAACACGAGAAAGTCCGATCTGGGCGGACTCGCGCGCCATCGCCCTGCTGATGGCCGCATCGCTCACCACCATGGCGAACGCGACGATCAGCCCCGCGCTTCCGGGCATCGAGCGCCTGTTCGCCGACGACCCCAACGCCGCGCTGCTGACGCGGCTCCTGGTGCCCGCGCCCTCGCTCAGCGTCGCTCTGTTTGCTCCGCTCGCGGGTTTCGCTGCCGACCGGATCGGCCGGCGTGCGATGCTTCTCGTCGGCGTCGTGCTGTTCGTGATCGCGGGCAGCGCCGGGCTTGTCCTGCCCGACCTGCCGTCGATCTTCGCGAGCCGCCTCGTGCTCGGCGTCGCCGTCGCGCTGATCATGACGGCGCAGACCGCGCTGATCGGCGATTATTTCACCGGCGACGACCGCAACGCCCTGACCGGCCTGCAGATCTCGGCGCGGAATTTCGGCGGGCTGGTCTTCATTTCGCTGGCCGGCTGGGCGGCGACGCTGTCACCTCGCCTGCCCTTCGCGATCTACGGGCTGGCCGCAATCTTCCTGCCGCTGATGTGGCTGGCCATCGTCGAGCCGCCACGCGTCGCTGCCGCTACGGGCGCCATGCCCGCCAGCGACCATGACGGACACCCGTCCTGGCGCAGCCTGCTCGCTGGGCTCGTCCTGCTGCAGGGCGCGACGAACATGATCTTCTTCCTGATGCCGACGCAGATCTCGTTCTTCCTGGAGAGCCGGGGCTATGAGAGCGCGGTGATGACCGGGACGGTCCTCGGCCTGCTGATGATCTCCGGCGGCTGCACCGCCCTGCTCTACCGGCATGTCCGGCGGGCGAGCGGTGCGGCGGGCGTTTTCGCGATCGGCTACGCGGCGATGGCGCTGGGCTTCCTGCTCCTGTCGCGCACGGCATCGATGCCGGGTCTGTTTGCGGCGGCGCTCCTGATCGGGGCCGGCTACGCGCTGGTTTCGCCGAGCTTCGTCGCCATGGCGCTCGATCTCGCGCCCCGGCGCTCAAGGGGCATGGCGGGAGGCATCCTGACCGCGTCGATCTTCATCGGCCAGTTCTGCTCGCCTCTGGTCAGCACGTCCCTGATCGCCGCCCATGGGTATGGCGAACTGTTCCGCGGGACGGCCTGGCTTCTGACGATCATGGCGCTTGCAGCCCTGCTGGCGAGATTCGGGGCGATCGTCCGCTCGAAGCGTTGATCGTCCTCTCGCAAGATGAGGAGCGGTCGGCCGGCTCCCCTCCTGCCCGCATCGCAGGAGCCGGAACCGGACGTCGACGCAAAGACATCGGGCCGCCATCATGGTTAACGATTTATGGCTTGCAGCTTGCTGCGCATGACCTAGCGCAACACTGGATGCCTCTCGATGACACAGAACGCCCCAAAACAGAACGCGAGCCGTGTTCCAGCTTCGACTCTGCCGATCTCCAAGCAGATCAGGAAGGCATTTCTCGGCAGTGCGAGCGTCTTCGTCCTGTCGATGCCGCTGATCAGCCAGGATGCCGCAGCCGAAGGCTGGCAGGTGACCACGCAATACTACCCGGGCGGCTCGACCAGCGTCCATCGCTGGTTCGACGGCGACGGCGACGGCAGCATCACACGCCTCGGCAACCCCGCGCCGCGAAACAACTGTCCCGTCCCGGCCTTCGAGGTCATGAATCCAGGGCCTGGAGAAGCGCGCTGCGTCGGTTACGTCATGCCGTCGTGGCTGACGCGCTGAAGCTTGCGGCACCGGTCTCGGAAGCAACCGGCACAGCTCAATCGCAGTGCAATATCTCATTGAGCCGCCTCTGGCCTGTCCTGTCGTAGAGTGCGGCAGTCAAGATCCCCGCCTCGCCAGCATCCTTGGCGGTGAACCCGCTATTGAGCGGGCGATAATCACTTTGTTGCCAGCCTTGCATTTCCGGCGTGGCCCCTCAACCTCACGAAACGCTTGCCGTTGCTCCTCTCCTGCCCGAAAGTAGTCTCTGTATAGATTCAGGGAGGAAAGATATGCGCGCACTCATCACCATGATCACCTACGTCGCCGTCGGATATTCGACACTTTCGGCCGCCCAGACGGCCTGCGCCGGAACCAACGGAAGGGGCTGGGGCACCGGCAACGGGGCCGGCCAATTCGAGATGAGCATGGCGGACAAGACGTGCCGCATAAGCTTCCCGGGTGTGATCAACGAAACCGCCAAGACGAGAATCCCGGCAACCCAGGTCACCGTCACCAGAGCACCCGGCTCGGGCAAGGTCGCTGTGACAAGGAGCGGACTGACCTACACGCCCAACAAGGGTTTCCAGGGCAGCGACACGTTCTGCACCAGCAACACCACGCCGAAGGTACCGGGCGTCACCCTTTCGGGATGCATCACAGTCACCGTGCGCTAAGCCCCGCGAAGCCGCTCTCAAAGAAAAACCCGCCGGATCACCGGCGGGTTCGAAAAGCACAGCCGAAACCGGAGCGTCAGATGTCCTGATCGCCCTGCAGCGCCGCGACGGGTGCCGGCCCGAGGCCGTCCTTGTTGTAGATGTCGTCGCGGAACTGCACGCCGCCATCGGGCGTGGCCCAGGCGGTGATATAGACCCAGTAGCACGCCACCGGATCGGCGATGCGGGCGTTGACGCGCTGGCCGGACTGGATCGTCTCGTCAATCTTGGCGCGATCCCAGCCGGGCGTGTTCTTCAGGAGCCAGGCGACGTAGTCGCGCACGTTCTGGACACGCATGCAGCCCGAGGAGACGAAGCGATAGTCGTCGCCGAAGATGCCCTTCGACGGCGTGTCGTGCATGTAGACGCCGTGCGGGCTCGGAATGTTGATGCGCACGAAGCCGAGCGAGTTGAACTCGCCGCCCGGGTCCTGCCGGAAGGTGTAGCGCGTCGCCTCGTCCGAATTCCAGTTCACGCTGGCGGGCGAAATCTCACTGCCGCTGGACGAGATGATGCGGATCTTGTTCTCGGTGAGATAGCCCGGCTCCTTGCGCATCTTCGGGATCAGATCCTTGCGGATGATCGAGGCGGGAACCGTCCAGGTCGGATTGAAATTGACTTCGGGGATCCGGGTCTGGAGCAAGGGCGACTGGCGGTCGATCTTGCCGACGCCGGCCGCATGGCGCGTCGCGACATGGCCGTTCTCGACGGTCTCGACCATAGCAGCCGGGATATTCGCGACGACATAGCGGCCGCCGAGATTGCCGGACCAGCTACGCAGCCGGACGACATTGGTCTCGAGCTGGCGGATACGGCGGTCGATCGGCACGTTGAGGGCAGCGACGGTCGCACGATTGATCGCGCCCGTCGTCGACAGGCCGACGCGCGACTGGAAGCGGCGCACGCCCGCCTCGACATAGGAATCATAGATGTTGCTGTCGCCGGCCGCGGCATCGAGATCGCCGGTGATAATCAGGCGGCGACGCAGGGTCACGACACCCTGCCCCTTGGCGCCCACGCCCATGCGATCGGGCAACTGGACCTGCGGCCAGCCGCCGCGTGCGGCGAGGTCACGATAGGCCACGATCGCCTGCTCGGTCGCCTGCAGAGCCTCGGCCGACAGCATCGGCGTCGAGGATCGCGCCACGGCATTGCGCGCGCCGGCATCGTAGCTCTGGCGCCACTCTGCCTGCTGGGCGAGCGCCGGTGCAGCGGCGACCGTGGCGGCGCCCGAAAGCAGGGCCAGCACCGTTTCGCGGCGGGTCAGGCTCAATTGCGACATCTCTTCCCTCTTCAAGGCTTCACGCTTGCAACGCAGGCCACAAGAAAACGCCGCCTGATGGGGCGACGCTGGCGACGCAATGGTGCGACGGCGACCTCTCGGCGATCGACGGTGTCCTAGCACAGTTAACGAGGCGTCATGACAGCGGCGATTTTAGGGCATGGCCACGTTTTGCCGCATGCATGGCAGCCAAACCACAGTCGAGGCTCAGCGCCGACCGAAAACGCGCCGGCGCGACCGGGACGTCGTCCCAGCCGCGCTCAGGCAGGCGGATATGATGCGGTCAGGAAAACCGCTTATCTCAGAGCTTGTAGCGGATCTGGTCGGTCCAGAAGCGCTCCAGGCGCAGCAGGGCGTTGTTCATCCGCTCGAAATCGTCGGCCGCGATGCCGCCGATCTGTTCGACCGTGCGGACATGCTTGTCGTACACGCCCTTCACGATATCGTGCACGCTCGCGCCCTTCTCGGTCAGGCTGATGCGAACCGAGCGGCGGTCGATGCGCGACCGGGCGTGGTGGAGATAGCCGAGCTCGACCAGCTTCTTGACGTTGTAGGAGACGTTCGAGCCGAGATAGTAGCCGCGGGTCCGCAGCTCGCTGGCCGAGAGTTCGGCATCGCCGATATTGTAGAGCAGCAGCGCCTGCACGCTGTTGACGTCGTCACGGCCGCGGCGCTCGAACTCATCCTTGATGACGTCGAGCAGGCGGCGATGCAGACGCTCCACCAGCGTGAGGGACTCAAGATAAAGAGGCTTCACGTTGAGATCTGCATCACCAGTCTTGGCAACCTCAGAAGTCTTGACGCTCGCTTTCATGGTATATCCCGCCTGTTGTGTGTCGGCCAGGATTTGTCTCCCGGTCCGCTTCTGAAACACACCATAAGCTGGACCGGATGAAAACGAGTTTAAATATCAGGATGAATCAGGGATTTACCCCTTTGGGTGAATCGTAAGTGAAGCCAGAAACGCTTAAGCTAAAGCGATTCTTACCATGACTCGGCGCAATCGACCGGCCGCGCGTGGTGGCCGGGCCGTCGCGGCACCCGCTATTCCGCCTCGTTCTCGGCCGCCCAGGTCGCCAGGAAATAGACGGCGATCAGCCCGATATAGAGGCCGACGAGCCAGGCCGTCATCGGCACGAAGCGCGGGAAGAGGAAGCCGAGCAGCATCTGGCTGATCGCGGCCAGCAGCCAGAGCACGCCACCCCAGGTCGAGGTCAGCCAGAGGCCGACGGCGGCGACGAGGTCGATCACCGCGAAATAGACGATGATCGCCTGATAGCTCAGCAGGCGGTTCTCGAAGGGCGGTTGCGGGTTTCCGGGCAGGCCGAAGATCACGGCCCAGGCCGTCAGTCCCTTGGCGAGCCAGAAGGCCGAGAGCAGGCGCAGGAACCAGACGAGGACAAGCCGCCACCGATTCGCCTGCCTGCCTTCGGCCTCGCCCGTCCCGGTGCCGCGCAGGGCCTCGCCGTTCCCACCCAAACCCAAGCTCAGCCCTCCAGCTTCAGTTCACCGGTGCCGAGCGGCGCGAAATAGGCAGCGATAGCGGCCGGATCGACCGCATCGAGCGTCGATGGCTGCCAGCGTGGCGCCTGATCCTTGTCGATCACCACGGCGCGCACGCCCTCATAGAAATCATGGCCGCGGGCGATGCGCGAGACGATGCGGTATTCGGTGCGCATCGCTTCCGCGAAATCGAGGCCGCCGCCGCGGCGCATCTGCTCGAAGGCGATGGCAACGCTTGTCGGCGATTTGACCGCGATGGTCTGCAGCAGCTTGCCGGCAAAGCCACTTCCGCTTTCGGCAGCCTGGCGCAGGCGCTGGATCACCTCCGGCAAGGTCGCTGCCGTGAAGGCCTCAGCCATCATCGCCCGCTCGCCATGCAGGGGGCCGGGCCCGCGCTGCAAGGTGAAGCCGGCGAGAATATCGTCGATCGCGCCCGGCCGGGTCAGCGCATCCGCGAGTTCCGCCATCCGCTCGCTGGGCACACCATGGGTCGCCAGCCCGGACGAAATCGCATCGGCCGCGCCGACGCGCTCGCCGGTCAGGGCCAGGAAGCTGCCGAAGCCGCCGTCGAGACGCGGCAGGGCATAGGTCGCGCCGACATCCGGGAAGAAGCCGATACCAACCTCCGGCATGGCGAAGAGATAGCGGTCGCCAGCGATGCGGTGGCTGCCATGCAGGGAGATGCCGACGCCGCCGCCCATGACGATACCGTCGATCAGCGCGACATAGGGCTTGGGATAGGTCTTGATGCGGTGGTTGAGGATGTATTCCTCGCCCCAGAAGGCCAGCATCTCGTCATGCCGCCCGGCCTTGCCACAATCATGCAGCCAGCGGATATCGCCTCCGGCCGAGAAGGCCTTCTCGCTGGTGCTGATGACGACGACACGCGCGACCTGCGGATCGTGCTCCCAGGCGTCGAGCGCACGGGCGAGCTCGCGGACCATGCCGAGGCTCAGCGCATTCAGCGCCTTCGGCCGGTTGAGCACCACGACGCCGGCGGCGCCGCGAATCTCGCAGATGATCTCGCGATCCTGAATCATGGTCCGATCCCGCTTCGATGGGCTGCGGTTCTGGAAGGCGGGGCAAGGCTTGTCAACGCGACGGATCGGCGGGCGGCAGGCGGCCATGACCAGGGCGACGCCGGTAAACTTGCGACCATGCGCCCTGTTTTGGAATCGTTCCGATGTGTTATGGAAAGCGTCGGCCGGTTTCGCCCGCATGACGAAAGCCGCGCCTGTACCGATTATCGCTTGAGGCAATTGCCATGGAATCCCGGGTCGTGCGGCCTTTCCCCACTCCCCTGTCCCGCCAGGATGAGGCGCCTTCGCTCGGTCTGACGCGCCGCATGCGGCGCAACCGCAAGGCGGATTGGTCGCGCCGGCTGGTGCGGGAATCGGCGCTGACGACCGACGACCTGATCTGGCCGATCTTCCTGATGGATTCGAGCGAGGCCCGCTCGCCAGTGGAATGGATGCCCGGCGTCGACCGGCTCAATATCGACGAGGCCGTGCGGCAGGCGGCGGAAGCCGCCGCGCTCGGCATCCCCGCCATCGCGCCCTTCCCCTTCGTGGACAAGGCCCTGCGCGACCCGACTGGCTCGGAGGCGCTCAATACCGGCAACCTGATGTGCCGCGCCGTGCGCGCGATCAAGCGCGAGGTGCCGGGGATCGGCATCATCTGCGACGCTGCGCTCGACCCCTATACCTCGCATGGCCATGACGGCGTGATGGAGGGCGAGCGCGTCCTCAATGACGCCAGCGTCCAGATCCTCGTCGGGCAGGCCTTGGCGCTGGCCGATGCGGGGGCCGACGTCATCGCTCCCTCCGACATGATGGACGGGCGCATCGGTGCGATCCGGGCCGCGCTCGACGGCGACGGCCATGAGGACGTGCAGATCATGGCCTATGCGGCGAAATATGCTTCGGCCTTCTACGGCCCGTTCCGCGACGCGATCGGCACCAATGCCACGCTCGTCGGCGACAAGCGCACCTACCAGATGGATCCGGCCAATTCCGACGAGGCGATCGCGGAAGTGATGCTCGATCTCGAAGAGGGCGCCGACATGGTCATGATCAAGCCCGGCCTGCCCTATCTCGACGTGGTGGCGCGGGTGAAGGACCATTTCCGCGTGCCGACCTTCGCCTACCAGGTCTCCGGCGAGTACGCGATGATCATGGCCGCCGCGAACAATGGCTGGCTCGACGGCGACAAGGCGATGCTGGAGAGCCTGCTCGCCTTCAAGCGCGCCGGGGCCGACGGTGTGCTCACCTATTTCGCGCCGCGCGTGGCGAAGAAGCTGAAGGCCGGCGCGTAACGGGGCATCCCGCACGCGCTGCGGCACGACAGTGCTGCTGCGCAGATGCGGGACCGTGCTCCGCAAAAGCGCCTTCTCGTCATACGGTCCCGTGTCTGCGGCGCAACGCTGCGCGCTGCATCGCCCACGGGATGACAGCGCGCCCCGGCAAGCGCTACCGTCGCCCGGCATGCGCCCGCTCCTCCTGTCGATTCTGGCCGTCGTCACGCTCGCCCTCGCGGGCTGCGGCAGCGATTTCGATACCGACCAGATGCGGCTCTGCCGGCAGGCGATCCCCCCGCTCAATCCGCCGAACGCCCGTATCGAGATCGAACGGACCACCAACGGTCCGGTGCCGCGGGCGCTGCGGCTGTTCTACCGGGTCGAGCTCGGCGACGGCCTCTCGCGCCACCGGAGCATCGACTGCCTCTTCGCCGGCGAGGGCAGCGGGCCGAGCCGCGGCGCGCTTGTCGGCATCGCTTCCGATGGACGGCCGATGGCCGATGCGAGCTTCTACCTGCTGCGACGCTTCTATCTGGAGGATCGGGCCTCGCCGCCGCCGGACCCGGCCGAACCCGCTGCCGAGACGCTGCCGGCGATCCCGGCCGGCCTCGCCTACGGCCTGCAGCAAGGCCTGAGCGCCCTGCCCTCTGCCGCGATCTACGGCATGCTCGCGGCGGCCTATGCGCTTGTCTACGGCCTGACCGGGCGGATCATCCTGAGCTTCGGCGAATTCGCTGCGCTCGGCGCGCTCGCCTCCGTCGTCGGGGTCGCGCTATTGCTCTCGCTTGCGATCTCGACGCCCATCTCGGGCCTTGTCGTCGCCTTCACCGTCGCGATCGCTGTCTGCGCCCTGCACGGCTTTGCCATGGGCCGCTTCGTGCTGCGTCATCTCGAACGCGCCACCGGCCAGCAGATGCTGATCGCCACGATCGGGCTCGCCATCGCGATGTCCGAATATCTCCGGCTGGCGCAGGGGCCTGAACTGCGCTGGCTGCCGCCGGTGTTCAACACGCCGATCGCGCTGGCGCATGCCGGCGATTTCGTGGTCACGCTGAATCCGCTCGCGCTGGCACTTGCCGCCATCGGCCTTGGTGCCACGCTCGGCGTCGTCCTGCTGATCCGGCGTACGGCCTATGGCCGGGCCTGGCGGGCGGTATCGGACGATGCGAAGACCGCCGCGCTCTTCGGCGTCGATGCCCGCGCCGTCCATGACGTCGCCGTCATCATCGCCTGCGCGGCCTGCGGCATCGCCGGTGTCATCGTCACCGCGATCTATGGCGGCATGGGCTTCGCCGGCGGCTTCTCGCTCGGGCTGAAGGCGCTCGTCGCGGCAATCCTCGGCGGCATCGGCTCGGTCAGCGGGGCGGCGCTCGGCGGCCTCTGCATCGCCGCCTTCGAGGCGGTCTGGTCGGCGACTCTGCCGATCGAGCAGCGCGACCTTGCCGTCTATTGCCTGCTTGCCATCGTGCTGATCTGGCGCCCCGGCGGCTTTTTCGGCGATGGCGAATTGACGCCGCGACGGGTGTGAGGCCTGTTCTCCACCTGCGTCGACCGGAATCGAGACCCGAGCATGAGCGAGAGCTTCGCGATCACCCCTGAGGATATCGACGCAGCCGCCGGCCGGATCGCGGGGCATGTGCTGCGCACGCCGCTGGTGCCGGCGCCGCGCCTGTCGGAGCTCACCGGCGCGACCGTACTGGTGAAGCACGAGAACATGCAGGCGACCGCCTCCTTCAAGGAGCGCGGCGCGGTCAACAAGCTGCTTTCGCTGAGCGAGGCCGAGCGGGCGCGGGGCGTCATCGCGATGTCGGCCGGCAACCATGCCCAGGCCGTCGCCTACCACGCCAGACGCTTCGGCACGCCTGCGACGATCGTGATGCCGGAGACGACGCCGCTGGTGAAGGTCGAGAATACCCGCGCCCATGGTGCCCGCGTCGTGCTGCATGGCGAGACCCTCTACGAATGCGCCGACAAGGCTCACGAGCTCGCAGGCAGCGAGCAGCTCACCTTCGTCCACCCTTATGACGACGCGGCGGTGATGGCGGGGCAAGGGACGATCGCGCGCGAGATGCTCGCCGACGAGCCTGATCTCGACGTGCTGGTCATCCCGCTCGGCGGCGGCGGGTTGATGGCCGGCAACGCGATCGCAGCCAAGGCGATCAAGCCGGGCATCGAACTGATCGGCGTCGAAGCCGCGCTCTACCCGTCCTTCTTCAACGCCGTGCAGGCGCAGGACAAGCCGATCGGCGGGCCGACACTGGCCGAAGGCATCGCGGTCAAGACGGTCGGCCAGCTCGCCCTGCCGGTGATATCGAGCCTCGTCGGCGACATCGTCCTCGTCGGCGAGGACCTGATCGAGCGCGCCGTCAATGCCTATGCGAGCCTTCAGCACAGCCTGGCCGAGGGGGCGGGCGCGGCGGGCCTCGCCGCGATGCTCAAGGAACCGGAGCGCTATGCCGGCCGCAAGGTCGGACTCGTGCTCACCGGCGGCAATATCGACACGCGCCTGCTCGCAGCGATCATGGTGCGCGAGCTGGAGCGCGAGGACCGCATCGTCGCCTTCCGCCTGACCACCAGCGACCGGCCGGGCCTGCTCGGCCGGATTGCGAGCCTGCTCGGCGAGGAAGGCGCCAATATCCTCGAGGTCAGCCATGGCCGCCTCTTCCTCGACGTGCCCGCCAAGGGCGTCTCACTCGACGTCACGGTGGAGACGCGCGGGGCAGCGCATTCGCGCGCGATCGAGGATGCGCTCGCCAAAAACGGCTTCGCACCACGGCGGATTCTGCCGCGCGGTCTTGCGGAACCGGCCCGTTGATCAAACATTATCTCCCGGGCGCCAATTTCCCGCGCGCCGATGGAGGATCGAAATCCCGATGAGCGATACCCGTTATGGCCAGCCGCCGATCACGGCGCTGGAGCCGCGTCCCTACCAGAACGTCAGCGGCGTTCTTGGCTCGCGACTGTTCGCCTGGCTCGTCGACATCGTCGCGTTGTTCTTTCTGGGCTGGCTGGTCTTCTTCCTGCTGTTCGCGCTCGGCATCGTCACCTTCGGCGCGACCTGGCTGCTGATTCCGATCGCCACCGTCGCGACCGCGCTCGGCTATGCCGCGCTGACGATCGGCGGGCGCAAGCAGTCGACCTGGGGCATGCGCATCGCGGGCTTGCGGGTCGAGACCGCTTCCGGCGGACGCCCCGACGGGCTCGCCGCTGCCGTGCATGCGCTGCTGTTCTATGTCGCGGCCGGCACCTTCCTGCTCTGGCTCGTCGACGTCGCCTGCGGCTTCGCCCGCGCGGACCGGCGCATGGGCCACGACCTGCTGACCGGACTGGTCGTCGTGCGCTCCTGACCGGTTGAGCCAGATCAAAAAGCCGAGAACCGCTTCCCGATCGGCCGCGCCGCGCTTGTTGCCGGTGCGGCCGATGCTACATTGAAGGTGGAAGCTTCCGGGGAGCCAGCCGACGTGACGCGCCCATTGCGGGATGCCCCGCAATTCTACCTGACCTCGCCGACCGCGTGCCCCTATCTGCCGGGGCGCGAGGAGCGGAAGGTGTTTACGCACCTCGTCGGCTCGCAGGCGCGCGAGCTCAACGACGTGCTCTCGCAAGGCGGCTTCCGGCGCTCGCAGAGCATTGCCTACCGGCCGGCCTGCGAAATCTGCCGGGCTTGCGTCTCGGTCAGGGTCTGCGTCGACGATTTCCGCCTGTCGCGTAGTTTCCGCCGCGTGCTTGCACGCAACAGCGACCTGATCGGCGAGGCCCTGCCGCCGCGACCGCGCTCCGAGCACTATTCCCTGTTCCGCTCCTATCTCGACGAGCGCCATCCCGATGGCGGCATGGCAACGATGTCGGCGCTCGATTTCGCGATGATGGTCGAGGACAGCCATGTCGAGACCAGCCTGATCGAATACCGCCGCCGCGGGCCCGATTCCGGCTTCACCGGACGCGGCGAAGGCGATCTCTTCGCGATGGCCCTGACCGATACGCTCAGCGACGGGCTCTCGATGGTTTATTCGGTCTATGACCCCGGTCTGGAGCTGCGCTCGCTCGGCACCTTCATGGTGCTCGACCATATCGCCCGGGCGCGCCGGCTCGGCCTGCCCTACGTCTATCTCGGCTACTGGGTCGAGGGCTCGCCCAAGATGGCCTACAAATCGCGCTTCCTGCCGCAGGAGCGCCTGATGCCGCAGGGCTGGGAGCGCGTCGAGCGCCACGATTCAACCGATTGAAACGCATTCGCGACGCGCGGAAAACGCGCTTGCCGCGCCTCGCTCCTCCCGACACTCTATCTCTAGCGGCCCGGCAGCAGATCCGCGCGACAGGGGCCGAACCGGAGGAATGATGAGCCAGGAACTGACCGACAGGCTGGAACGCTGCTATACCGGCATCATCCACGACACGATGCGGGCGATGGGCCTGAAGGACTTCGTCCTGCCGCCGGAACTGCGCCCGCTCCTGCCCGGCCAGAAGCTCGCTGGCCCCGCCTTCACGGTCGAGGGCAAGACCGGCGAGTTCGATGCGCATGAGACGCTACTGGGCTGGACCGGCCTGCTCTCGGCCGCCAAGCCCGGCCATGTCTGGGTCTGCCAGCCGAACACCAACGAGATCGCGCTGATGGGCGAGCTCTCGGCCGAGACGCTGAAGAACAAGGGCGTGCGCGGCTGCGTCATCGACGGGCTCTCGCGCGATACCGAATTCATGGTCGAGATGGGCTTCCAGGCCTATTTCAAGGCCTATACGCCGCGCGACATCGTCGGCGCCTGGCTGCCCAAGGCGGTCGACGAGCCGATCAAGATCGGCGAGGTCTGGATTCGGCCGGGCGACTACATCCTCGCCGACCGCGACGGCGTCGTCCGCATTCCCGTCGAGATCATCGAGGAGGTGCTGGACAAGTCGGAGACGGCGATCTCGGCCGAGAACAAGGTCCGCACTGCGATCCTCGCCGGCACCGATCCGCAGAAGGCCTATCTGCAATACGGCAAGTTCTGACGCGATCCCTCCTTCGAAGGGCGGCTCACCATGACCCACGATCCGCGCCTCATCCTGCTCGATCCGCGCGACAATGTCCTCGTCGCGCGGGTTCGGCTGAAAGCCGGCGAGAGCGTCGAGACCGGCGCCGGCCCGGCCGCGCTCGACCGCGACATCGCGCTTGCCCATAAAATCGCCCGCCGTGCCATCGCCGTCGGCGAGAAGATCCTGAAATACGGCGCGCCGATCGGCGTCGCGACCGAGGCGATCGCGCCGGCCGCGCATGTCCACGTCCACAACATGCGCAGCGACTACACGCCGACTTATCATCTCGAAGACGAACGCAAGGCGGGAGCCTCGGCATGAGCACGATGCGCGGCTATCTCCGGTCCGACGGGCGCAAGGGCATCCGCAACACCGTCGCGGTCGCCTATCTCGTCGAATGCGCCCACCATGTCGCCCGCGAGATCACCCTGCCCTGGCGCGAGGAAGGCGTCCACGCCATCGGCTTTCCCGGCTGTTACCCGAACCCTTATGCCGAGCGGATGATGGAGCAGCTCTGCACCCATCCGAATGTCGGCGCCGTGCTGCTCGTCTCGCTCGGCTGCGAGAGCTTCAACAAATACGCACTGGAGCGGGCCGTGCGCGCCAGCGGGCGGCCGGTGAAGACCATCATCATCCAGGGCACCGGCGGCACCCGCGCCTCGATCCGCGAAGGCCGCGCCTGGGTCGAGGAACAACGCGCCCTGCTCGACGCGCAGGAGACGGTGCCGATGGCGGTCTCCGAGCTCGTGGTCGGCACGGTCTGCGGCGGCTCGGACGGCACCTCCGGCATCACCGGCAATCCGGCCGCCGGACGCGCCTTCGACCAGCTCATCGCGGAAGGCGCCGCCTGCATCTTCGAGGAAACCGGCGAGCTGATCGGCTGCGAGCACATCATGGCGGCACGCGCGATCACGCCCGAACTCGGCGCCGAGCTGGAGAAATCCGTGGCCAAGGCGGCGCGCTATTACGCGACGCTGGGATACGGCTCCTTCGCCGCCGGCAATGCCGAGGGCGGGCTCTCGACCATCGAGGAGAAATCGATGGGCGCCTATGCCAAGTCCGGGGCTTCGCCGATCTCCGGCCTGATCAAGCCCGGCGACGTGCCGCCGCATGGCGGGCTCTATCTGCTCGATGTCGTGCCGGATGGCGAGGTCCGCTTCGGCTTCCCCAATATCAATGACAATGCCGAGATCGCCGAACTGATCGCCTGCGGGGCGCATTGCGTACTGTTCGTGACGGGGCGCGGCTCGGTCGTCGGCTCGGCGATCTCGCCGGTGGTAAAAATCTGCGCCAATCCCGAGACCTATCGCCGGATGTCCGAGGACATGGATGTCGATGCCGGGCGCATCCTCGAAGGCCGCGCCGGGCTCGACGAGGTAGGCACCGAGATCCGCGATCTCGTCGTCTCGCTCGGCCAGGGCGGCCGGACCAAATCGGAAGAACTGGGCCATCAGGAGTTCATCCTGACCTACAAGAGCTTCGAGCCGCTCGGCCCGGCCTGCCTGCCGGCTTAAGTCGAAGGCGCGTCACAGCGCCCGCTTCCGCCACTCGCGCGGATTGGGTAAGCGTCGTTCTATGACGGGAGCGACGGGACGGATGAACTGGCGGAGGAGCGCGATCGCGCTCGTCGCCGTCTATGTCCTCGTGCTGCAGACGACGCTGGTCGCGCTTGCGGCCGGCTTGTCGGCGCAGCCTTCGCCCGGCCTCCTGCATCCGCTCTGCGCGCCCGGCCAGACGGCCCCGTTCGACCCGGCTTCCGATAGCGGCGGCGCGAAGCTGCCGGATTGCTGCGCGACGCTGTGCCTGTCAGCGGCAATCGCCTTGCCGCCGCCATCTCCGGCCGCTGTCTTCGTGGCGCGCCGGCCCGCCGTCGCATTCGCCCGCCACCTGCCGTCCGAGCAAGTCTCGGCGCCGCCTGCGCCGGGCTATCCGCTCGGTGCCCGCGCTCCCCCTCTCCCGGTCTGAAGCCCTCCCCCTTCAGCTCAGACCAGGATTTATCCATGACAATCGTCTCAACGGCGACGGCCGCGCCCGAACGCGCGGGCCGACCAGTCGCATCCGTCTATCGCGCCGTCTGGCGCTGGCATTTCTATGCCGGCCTGATCACCCTCCCCTTCCTCATCCTGCTGGCCGTGACTGGCGGGCTCTACCTGTTCAAGGCCGAGATCGACGGCCTGATCCATCGCGACGTCAAACAGATCGAGGCCCGCATGACGGGCGAGCGGCCGCCCAGCGAAATCGTGACGCAAGCGGTGAAGGCCTTCCCCGGCCAGGCCGTGAAATATACCCCGCCGGAAAGCGCGACCGCCTCCGCCGAGGTCACCATCCGCGACGCGGGCGGGACGCGGATGGTCGTCTATGTCGATCCCTACGATGCCCGCGTTCTCGGCCAGATTCCGGAAAAGGGCACGGTGATGTGGGTGATCCGGCAGATCCACAGCCTCGCCTATTTCGGGCCGGTCGCGAACGGGGCGATCGAGATCGCCGGCGGCTGGGCGATCCTGCTCGTGCTGACCGGCCTCTATCTGTGGTGGCCGCGCAAGCAGAGCGGCGGCGTGGTCACGGTCAGGGGCAAGCCGCGCCAGCGCGTGTTCTGGCGCGATCTCCATGCCGTGACCGGGCTCGTCGCGGGCGGCTTCATCCTGTTCCTGGCGATCACCGGCATGCCCTGGTCGGTACTGTGGGGCAACAAGGTCAACCAATGGGCCAACGGCCATAATTTCGGCTATCCGGCCGGTGTCCGCGTTGCCCTGCCGATGTCGGACGAGCATCTCGCCCATGTCGCACCGACCACATGGTCGCTGGAGCAGGCCAAACTGCCGGTATCGCAGGTTGCAGGGGGCGAACCGATCGGCCTCGACGCCGCCGTCGCGGCCTTCGACCGCCTGGGCCTGACCCGCGGCTATGCCGTCAATCTCCCGGGCGGTCCGGGCGGCGTCTATACCGGCTCGGTCTACCCGAAGGACATGGCGCTCCAGCGCGTCATCCATCTCGACCAGTATAGCGGCAAGCCTCTGATCGACATGAGCTATGCCGATTACGGCCCACTCGGCAAAGCGCTGGAATGGGGCATCAACGTGCATATGGGCCAGGAATTCGGGCTGGCGAACCAGCTCGTGTTGCTGGCTGCCTGCCTGGCTATCGTCCTGCTCTGCGTCTCCGCGCTGGTGATGTGGTGGAAGCGGCGCCCGCAAGGGTCGCTCGGCGTGCCGCCGCTGCCAGCGGAGAAGGCGACGCTGCGGGGGGTCGTCGCACTGCTCGCCATCGGTGGGCTCGTCTTTCCGCTGGTGGGGCTGTCGCTCATCGTCATGGTCGCGGTCGACGGTATCTTGGTAAGAAAAATGCAATCTATAGGTGTATAAATGAAGGTGCCTGCCTCTCCGAGCGGCAGGCCTCCACGGTCTGAACAACGGGGCACCATCGCCCCGTTGTTCAGATAAAGAGCGTTGTCGCCTTAAGAGTAAATCAAGCCGGACCTGCGCAGAGTGCTGCCACTGCTTTGCCGTGGGAGCCATCATGCTGCGTAACCTGACCCGGATGCCGGCGGACATGTCGTCGGATTCGCGCCGGCAGCTTCTCCATGCCGTCACGGACCTGTTCCTGCTCGACCACGACCCCAACGAGGCCGCGAAGGAGCATTACGGGGAGATCGCGACGGGCTCGCTCGGCCATCTCGGCGACGAGGATCGCAAGGGCTATGCCGACCGCGTCGCCACCATGCCGACCCTGCCGCATAACGTCGCCGTCACGCTCGGCGGCGACAGCAATGCCGAGGTCGCGCGGCTGGTGCTGTCGCTTTCCCCGGTCCTGACCGATACCGACCTCGCCGCTATCGCGGTTACCCAGTCGCAGCAACACCTCGTCGCCATCGCCGAGCGTGCGCGCCTGTCCGAGGGCGTCACCGACATCCTGGTCGAGCGCGGCGACCAGAAGGTGCTGCACACCGTCAGCGCCAACGAAGGCGCGGCCTTTTCCGATCGCGGCTTCGACCGGCTGCTCGAACGCGGCGAGGGCGACGCCGCCATTACCGACGCGCTCGCCCGCCGTTCCGATCTCGCGCCGAACCGGGCCCAGCGCGTATTGCGGATCGTCGAGCAATTCTCTGACGGCGGCGGCGCGGCGCCTGCCTCGGACGCGAATGTCTCGCTCGCCCGGCAGGCCCGCCAGCAACGCCTCGAGGTCAAGCTCCTGCTCTCCGACCTCGCCGCCAAGGTGCGCGAAGTCGACGACGTGCTCACCATGCTGGCGGACGAGGATCGCGCCTATCACCTCTCGCAGGTGCTCGCGGAAATCGGCGGCATCTCGATCGAACAGGCGCTGCGCGTGCTGATGCAGCGGGATTCCAGCGGCATCGCCGTCGCCTGCCGCTCGCTCGGCATCGGCGCTACCGCGTTCCGCGCCATCCTGCAATTGCGGGCACGGCGGCTCTATTTCTCCTCCCGCGACGTCGACGACGATGTCGACGCCTATGACAAGCTCGACCTCGCGACAGCGGAACGCACCCTGCGCTTCCTCAAGCTCAGGACCAAGATCGCCTGAGCCGCGGTCGGGCCCGGCCACAAAACCGCGACATTCGCCCCGCTCCATGCTAGCTTCCAACGGGGCACGCTGTCGCGAGGACGCTTTCGACGTGAGATTTCCGCTTCTTTCCGCCGCGACGCTCGCCGCCTTGCTGGGAGCGGGCGCATCGGCTGAGGCGCAGGCGCTCCTGCCTCTCTCCGGCTTCGCGCCGCTGCCCTCCTTCGCCTGGGACCAGCCCAGCCTCTCGCCGAAATGGGAGGGGTCCTATGCCCGAATCTCCTCGGGCTTCCAGGTCACCAGCGGCAAGCACATGCGCACCAGCGCCGGGCCGACGATCGGGCTTGAGGCCGGGACGATGCGGCGGGAAGGCAATTTCGTCTATGGCATCGCCGGCGCGATCGACTACATGCCGGCCATGGGCGGCTACGGCTATCCGAGCTTCGGCAATGCCGCCTATACGCGCGACCTCGCCGGCGCCTTCAAGGTCAAGGCCGGCGTCCTGGTGACGCCTGACGTCATGCTCTACACCACGGTCGGCATGAGCGCGGCCAACGAGACCTGGCGCTTCGGCCCCACCAATTTCTCCTCGCCCTTCAGCCGCAGCAGCATCGCCGTGCGGCCCGAGGCGCGCGCCGGCGTGCTCTGGGCCGTCACCGACAAGATCACGATGGGTCTCGAAGTCGGCGTCGTCGGCGAGGCGATCCGCTGAGGATTTGATTCAGGCGGTTACGGGATTGATTCCGCTTTCCCGCATAAGCTTTTGATCTGGTGTCGTTCTCAGGCTTGACCCGAGAATCTCGTGCCGGGAGTGCGCTGGTTTCCGAGATGCTCGGGTCAAGCCCGAGCATGACGCGGGCGCCTCTCCCTCATCCCCCGAACGTATTGCTCTTCGGGAAGCCCTTGGGCGGCAGGCGGCCGGCTTCGGCGCGGTGGCCAAGCCATTCCAGCAGGTCGGCCTGCGTCACCGTCCAGGTCCGGCCGGAAGTGTCGAGCCAAGTCAGCCCCTCGGCAAGGTTGAAGGTCTTCGCGTCGGAGAGGCCGCCATCCTTGTAGCGCTGCAGGCGCACGCCCTTGCCGCGGCCCATCTCCGCGACTTCCGAGATCGGGAAGCAGAGCAGTTTGCGGTTCTCGCCGATGATCGCGACATGGTCGCCATCGGCCGGCACCGCCAGCACCGCGACCGTCTTGCCATCGACATTGAGCACCTGCCGCCCTTTACGGGTATTGGCGACGACATCGTCGGCCGGCGCGACGAAGCCCCTGCCCTCGCTCGTGACCATCAGCAGCTTCGAGCCCGGCTTGTACGGGAAGGCAGAGACGATCTCGGCCGTCTCCTCCAGTTCGATCATCAGGCGGATCGGATCGCCGAAGCCGCGCCCGCCGGGGAGCTTGGAGGCATCCAGCGTGAAGACCTTGCCGTTCGAGGCCAGCACCAGCACCTTCGCCGTGGTCTCGGTGAAGAAGGCCGTCTGGAGCGCGTCGTCGCCCTTGAAGGAGAAGCTGGAGCGGTCCTGGACATGGCCCTTCAGCGCCCTGATCCAGCCCTTCTTCGAGATCACGACCGTGATCGGCTCGCGTTCGACCATGGCCTGGGTCAGGTCGATATCGGTGGTGTCCGGCATGTCCGCGAAATCGGTGCGGCGCTTGCCGATCGCCGTTTCCGGGCCGAAAGTCTTCTTCACCTGCCGGATATCCCAGGCGATCGTCTTCCACTGCGTCGCCTCGGAGGCGAGCAGGCCTTCGACCTGCTCCTTCTCCTTGGTCAATTCGTCGAGCTCCGTCTTGAGCTGCATCTCCTCGAGCTTGCGCAAGGCGCGCAGCCGCGTATCGAGGATCGCGTTGGCCTGCACTTCCGTGAGCTCGAAATACCGCATCAGCTCGATCTTCGGCTCGTCCTCCTCGCGGATGATTTTGATCACCCGGTCGAGGTCGAGATAGACGATCAGCAGGCCGCGCAGGATTTCGAGGCGCTTGTCGATCTGGCCGAGCCGGAAGCGTGAGCGCCGCTGCAGCACCTCGCGGCGATGGTCGAGCCAGGCACGCAGCGCCTCGGCAAGGCCGAGCACGCGCGGCACCAGCCCACCGGTCAGCACGTTCATGTTCATCGAAATACGCGCTTCGAGCTCGGAGAGCCGGAACAGCGATTCCATCATCAGGTTGGGATCGACATTGCGGGCGCGCGGCTCGATGACGATGCGGATGTCTTCGGCGGACTCGTCGCGCAGGTCGGCGACCAGCGGCAGCTTCTTGTCGTTGAGCAGTTCGGCGATCTTCTCGATCAGCCGGCCCTTCGAGACCATGTAGGGGATCTCGGTGACGACGACCTGCCAGGCACCACGGTCGAGATCCTCCTTCACCCAGCGGGCGCGGGTGCGGAAGGCGCCGCGGCCCGTGCGGTAGGTCTCCGCCATCGAGGCGCGGGTCTCGACGATGATACCGCCGGTCGGGAAATCCGGGCCGGGGACGAAGGTCATGAGCTGTTCGGAAGAGGTTTCCGGATGCTGGATCAGGTAGAGCGCGGCGTCGCAGAGCTCGGCCGCGTTGTGCGGCGGGATCGACGTCGCCATGCCGACCGCGATGCCCTGCGAGCCGTTGGCGAGCAGATTCGGGAAGGCGGCCGGCAGCACGACCGGCTCCTCATCCTCGCCATTATAGGTCTCGCGGAAATCGACCGCGTCCTCGTCGATGCCCTCGAGGAGCAGGCGCGCGACCTCGGTCATGCGCGCTTCGGTGTAGCGGTAAGCGGCGGCGTTATCGCCGTCGATATTGCCGAAATTGCCCTGCCCGTCGACGAGCGGATAGCGCTGGGCGAAATCCTGGGCGAGACGCACCAGCGCGTCGTAGACCGACTGGTCGCCATGCGGATGGAACTTGCCGATGACGTCGCCGACGATGCGGGCGCATTTCTTGTGGACCTGGCCGGGGTCGAGCCGGAGCAGCCGCATCGCATGCAGGATGCGACGGTGGACCGGCTTCAGGCCGTCGCGCGCATCCGGCAGGGCGCGGTGCATGATGGTGGAGAGCGCATAGGCGAGATAGCGCTCTTCGAGCGCCGATTTCAGATCGATGCGCTCGGCTTCATCTTCCGGCGGCGGATCGACCGGTTTGCCCATGCTGCGTCAGCCCTCGTCTCGTCGTATTTCGCGCGGTCTCTATGGCACAGCGCGAGTCGCCCCGCCAGAACAATGCAGGTACGAAGCGGCCCGCGCAAACGCGGAAGCCGCTATTTCGCGCTTAGTCGGTGGATGATTCGGCCGAGGGCGAATTCGCCGCAGCGCGCGTCGCCAATTCGACCAGCCGCGCCCGCTCCGGAGGCTCGCGCAGGCCGCGCGGATCCAGGATGTGGCGGCGCAGGAAGAAGCCGGTCAGGGCGAAGCCCGCGAGGATATCGGCCGGCGAAGGGCGGCGCCCGCCCTGCCCCTCGACGAGGAACGCCGGCAGCTTCAACAGGCGATCGAGATAGGGTTGCGCTGCCCGCCGGCTGACGGCCTTGCCGGATTTCGGCGAGACATGGCTGAGATCGTCAGGCGAGCCAGTGACGGCGCAGCGCGCCAGATCGAGCCCGAAGCCGAGTTCGGTGAGCATCGCCAGTTCGAAGCGGATGACCAGGGCCGGTGCCATCTCCGCCTCGTCGAGATGAGCGACGAGAACGGAGAGCCCTTCATGGAGGCCGGGATGCGGATCGCGCTCCGGCAGGAGGCGCAGCAGGCCGGCGATCGTGCCGAGGCCGTAGAGCGCGACCGGCGCGGCGATCAGGCGGGCAGCGTGAGAGGTCAGGAGCTCGACCCTGTATTCGCCGAGATGCTCGTCGAGCCGGGCGCGCCAGGTCAGCGAGACATGGTTGCCTGGCTGGAGCGAGGCTTGCGCCTTGGCCGAGCGCCCGCCCCTGACCAGGCCGAGATGGCGGCCGTGCCCGCGCGTCATCGCCTCCAGGATCACGGCGCTCTCGCCATGAGCCTTGAGGCCGATGATCGTGCCCTCGTCGGTCCATTCCATGAGGACAGGATTTAGGGCAGGAGCGCTTCGGAGGGAACCGCGGGCGCAGCGCCTTCAGGCTACGTATTGCGCGATGCCGCCGCCGAAGGACCAGTCCTCGCGCTTGACCTCGACGAGGTTGATGAAGACGTCGTCGGGCCTGAGGCCCGGTTCGCGGGCGAGGTTCGCGGCGATAGCCGCATAGAGCTTCTTCTTCTGCGTCACGCCGCGGGTATTGGCGACGGTGAGCTGAATGATCACCAAGCTCTCGCTGCGGTTGAAGCCGAAATAGTTGGCGTCGAAGACGAACTCGTCGGCGTCGTGCTGGTGGATGATGGCGAAGAGGTCCTTCTCGGGAACCTCGAAGGTCTCGCGCAGCGCCTTGTAGACGCCGTCGACGATGGCGGCGGGCTCGGAGGCCGGGCGGCCACGGCGCATGGAAATCCGGATCAGGGGCATGGCTCGTTTCCTTGTCGAGACGCGACAGCGCCTTTCGAAGGCAACCCTAGGCCAGCTCCCATGATCTGAAAACCACATCTATCTCTATATCAATGATATGGTATCATGATGTATGACTTCACTGGATATCGACGCCGTCGCCTCCTTCCTGCGCGCGGCCGAATTGAAAAGCTTCACCCGCGCCGCTGAGGCGCTCGGCACGACGCAGTCGCTGATCAGCACGCGCGTGAAACGGCTGGAAGACGGGCTCGGCCGTTTGCTGCTGCAGCGTCATCCCCGGCTCGTCCGCCTGACGGCCGAGGGCGAGCGCTTCCTGCCTGCCGCGCGCGACTTGCTGGCGGCGCATGGCAAGGCGCTCTCGGCCTTCACGGTGGCGCCGGAGCATATTGCGGTCGGCATCAGCGAACAGGCTGTTGGTGCCGAGGTTCCGGCGGTGCTGGCGCGCCTGGCCGCCCATGATCCCGGCATCGTGATCAATCTCAGGATCGAGCCGTCACGGGCTCTGGAGGAGGCGTTCGAGCGGGGCGAACTCGATGTCGTGGTCGTCCGCCGGCTTGGGCCGGGCCGCACCGGAGAGGTCCTGCGCGATGATGCCGTCGGCTGGTTCGCGGCACCCGATCTCGTAAGGCAAGCCGACGCGCCGGTGCCGCTCGTCAGTCTCGTCGCCGAATGCCGCCTGCGCCGGCACAGCATGGATACGCTCGATCGCGCCGGCATCGCCTGGCGCGAGGCCTTCGTCGGCGGCGGCATGGCGGCGGTCGCGGCGGCCGTTCAGGTCGGGCTCGGCGTCTCGCCGCTGGCCGCGCGGATCGCGCCGGTGGGCAGCGTGGATGTCGGGCCCGCATGGGGCCTGCCGTCGCTCGGCGGGTCGCAGGTCGTGCTCAGAAGCAATGTCGCGACGCCACGCGCGAGCGCCTTCGTGCGCGAGCTGGCGGCGGCGTTCCGGGGATAAACCCGTCATGCTCGGGTCAAGCCCGAGCATGACGGCTGGACTTTGGCCCTACCCGACCACGCGCTCGACGCGGCTGATCACACGCTTCTCGCGCAACTCGCTGATGATCGCCGAGAGGTGCTTCAGGTCCCAGACCGTGAGGTCGATGGTGACGTCGGTGAAGTCCGGGTTCGGCCGGTTCATCGAAACGGAGTCGATGTTGCCGTCATGCTCCGCGATCGTCGTGGTGATCTGGGCGAGCGAGCCGGGCTCGTTGATCGACTTCAGGGCGATGCGGGCCGGAAAGCGCTGCGGCGCCTTGTCGTCCAGGTCCCAGCGGACATCGAGCCAGCGATCGGGCTCGTTGTCGAAGGCGGCGAGCGCCGGCGACTGGATCGGATAGATCGTCACCCCCTCGCCCGGCGTCAGGATGCCGACGATGCGATCGCCCGGCACGGCCCCGCCCTGCGGCGCGAAGCGCACCGGCAGGTCGCCGCCGAGACCGCGAATCGGGATGGCAGTGTCCGGCTCCTCGCCCGGCAGTTTGAACTTGAGGTTCTCGCCCTTGCGCAATTCGAACCAGCCCTTGCCATCGGCAGCGGCGCCCGGCTTGCCCTCAGTCGAGACACGCTTCTCCGGTTCGAGATCCGGGTAGACCGCCTTGACCACGTCGCCCGAATACATCTCGCCGCGCCCGACTGCTGCCAGCACGTCGTCCACGGTGTTGCGGGCGAGGCGCTTCAGCGCCGCCTTGAGCTTGTCGTCCGAGAAGGCGCGCTCGGCGCGCGAGAAGGCGCGTTCGAGAATCTGGCGGCCGAGGCCGGCATATTGGCGGCGGACCGCGGTGCGGGTGGCACGGCGGATGGCGGCACGGGCCTTGCCGGTGACGACGAGCGATTCCCAGGCGGCCGGAGGGGCCTGCCCGTCGGCGCGGGTGATCTCGACCTCGTCGCCGTTCTGCAACTCGGTCAGCAGCGGGGCGATGCGGCCATTGATCTTGGCGCCGACGGCGCCGTTGCCGACATCGGTATGGACAGCATAGGCGAAGTCGATCGGCGTCGCGCCGCGCGGCAGAGCGATGAGCCGCCCCTTCGGCGTGAAGCAGAAGACCTGGTCGTGGAAGAGCTCGAGCTTGGTGTGTTCGAGGAACTCTTCCGGGCTGTCGCCCTCGGCCAGCAGGTCGACGGTGCGGCGCAGCCATTGATAGGCCCGGCTCTCGTCAGCCAGGCTGATCGGCTCGCCGGCCCGGCCATCCTTGTAGTGGGCATGCGCGGCGATGCCGTATTCGGCGATGCGGTCCATGTTGTCGGTGCGGATCTGCAATTCGACGCGGCTATGGCCGGGGCCGACGACGGTCGTATGGATCGAGCGGTAGTCGTTCTGCTTGGGCGTCGAGATGTAGTCCTTGTAGCGGCCCGGCACCATCGGCCAGGTCATGTGGACGATGCCGAGCACGCGGTAGCAATCCTCCGGCTTCGCGACGATGACGCGGAAGCCGAAGATGTCGGAGAGCTGCTCGAAGGAGACGGATTTCCGCTCCATCTTCTTCCAGATCGAATAGGGCCGCTTGCGGCGCCCGAAGACCTCGGCCCGGATGCCGCTGGCGGCGAGCTTGCCCTTCAGGTCCTCCTCGATCTCGCCGATGACCTTGCCCTCCCGCACGGTCACCTCCTCCAGCCGCTTGGTCACGGTGGCATGGGCCTCGGGCTTGATGTGGCGGAAGGAGAGTTCCTCCAGCTCCTCGCGCAGTTCCTGCATGCCCATCCGCCCGGCGAGCGGGGCGTAGATCTCGATCGTCTCCTCGGCGATGCGCAGGCGCTTCTCGGGCGGGACGAAATGCAGGGTCCGCATGTTGTGCAGGCGGTCGGCGAGCTTGACCAGCAGGACGCGGATATCGTCGACGATGGCGAGCAGCAGCTTGCGGAAATTCTCGCCCTGCGCCGCCTTCTTCGAGACGAGGTCGAGCTTCTTGATCTTGGTGAGGCCGTCGACCAGCCGGCGGATATCCGGCCCGAACATGGTCTCGATCTCTTCCAGCGTCGCGGCCGTATCCTCGACCGTATCGTGCAGGACGGCGGCGACGATGGTGGCGTCATCGAGCTTGAGATCGGTCAGGATCGCCGCGACTTCGAGGGGATGCGCGAAGAACGGATCGCCGGAGGCGCGCTTCTGCGTGCCATGCGCGCGCATGGCATAGACATAGGCCCGGTTGAGCAGGTCCTCGTCGGTATTCGGATTGTAGCTCCTGACCCGGTCAACGAGCTCGTATTGCCGCATCATGCCCATGCGGGCCCCAGCCTCATCCTGCGATCATTGCAACACATTATTATTTGCACAGGCATTGGCGGCAGCAAGGCGTTTTCCGGAAGGGGGCCATGAAAAAAGCCCGGCACTGCCGGGCTTTAGCGGGAACCGGTGAACAATCGATTCACATTCGATCAGCGCACCGGATTTCCTGACCGAGGATCAGTCCTCGTCGTCGGCGCTCTCGGTCGGCGGCACGAGGCCGTCGAGGCCACGCAGAAGGTCTTCTTCGCTCATCCGGTCGAACTGGACTTCGCTGTCGGGCGTCGCAGCGCTGGTCGGGCTGGCGAGCAGCGGAACGGTCTCCAGCTCCGGCTCATCGACCTCGACATGCTTCTGCAGCGAGTGGATCAGGTCTTCCTTCAGATCCTCGGGCTTGAGCTTCTCGTCGGCGATCTCGCGCAGTGCAACGACGGGATTCTTGTCGTTGTCGCGGGTGACGAGGATCGACGAGCCCGACTGGATCATCCGCGCGCGATGGCTGGCGAGCAGCACCAGCTCGAAGCGGTTCTCGACCTTGTCGATGCAGTCTTCAACGGTAACGCGAGCCATGGCCGGCTTCTTCCGATCTCAGCGATGCAGGGAATGGATTGAGCACGGCCTTACAGGCAAAGCCACAGCGATGCAAGAATTTCACTCGCCGCCGGCACCGTGTCAGGAGCCCATGCGGCGCACCATGTCGTCCAGCGTCGGTTCGAACCGGCTCGTGACCTCGCCGCCGCGCGCGCCCATCGCCGGCAGCTCGTGCGGCTTGAGCTCGGCGAAGCGCATCCGCATCGTGGTGGCGACGCCCTCGCCGAAGGCGATCGCCTCGCGATTGCCGATCGAGGACAGGAAATTGATCGTGCTGGCGGAGGCGTCGGAGATCGCCGAGCGGATGATCTGCTGGTCGCGCTCGTTGGCCAGCCGCATCGCGAAGATGGTCGAGCATTGCGACAGGATGGTCGGGTCGAGCTCGCCGGGGCGCTGCGTCACGATACCGAGATAGGCGCCGTATTTGCGGCCTTCCTTGGCGATGCGGGCAAGGGCCTGGCGCGTCGGGGAGAAGCCGAGCGAAGGGTCCGAGGGGACATAGCGATGCGCCTCCTCGCACAGCACCAGGATCTCGCAGGCGCCCTGACTGGCGGTGGCGAGATCGAAGGCCAGGCGCGACAGCACCGAGGCCACTGCATTGACGACCTCGCCCGGCAAGCCGCCGAGCTGGAACGCCGTGATCGGCCGGCCATGCATCGGGATGCGGAAGATCTGGGCCAGGATCGGCGCGACGGTCTCGTACATGTTCGCCCGCCCGAACATGAAGCGGTAGCGCGGATCGGCATGCAGCGATTCCAGCCGCACCTTGAGCGAACGCAGGGCCGCGCGGGGCCAGCGCTGCTCGTGCAGGCCGATCAGCTCGTCGATGACCGTGAAGACGTCCTTCAGCCGATAGGGGGTGACCGCATCGACAGGCCCGACCTGCGGTGTATCGACCGACTGGCGCGCGATGCCGAGATCCAGCGGACGCTTCAACAGGCTCGAGCCGAGATCGCGCGCCCTATCCTGCGCATTGGGCATGCGGTAACGCGCCCGCGCGGCCGAGACGACCTCGCGCAAGATGTCCGGCTCGTCGTCGAGGGCGGCGCGCGCCCGAAACACGACATCGGCCAGCTCATCCTGCTTGAACATCCAGAATGGCAGATCGAGGCTTTCGCCGTCGATGGTCAGGGCGAGGTCGGGAAAGGCGCTGGAATATTCGTTGTGCGGATCGAGGATCAGCACGCGCAGGCGCGGCCGCACCGAGACGGCACGGCGCAGCAGCAGCGCAACCGCGCTCGACTTGCCGACGCCGGTCGTCCCGACCAGGGCGAAATGGCGCGAGAGCATGTCCTGGACGCTGACGGTCGCAGGGATGCTCGCGTCCTGCGTGACATGGCCGATCTCGACGCCGGCGCGGTCGCCGAGGTCGTGCACGAGCGCCAGATCGCCGGAGCGGATGCGATGGGCGATCGCGCCGATGGGCGGAAAGTTGCTGATGCCGCTCTGGAAACGCAGCCGGCCCTCGGCGCTTTCCAAGACCTCGCCAAGAAACTCCACCTCGACCCGGATCGGGTTCTCCTCCGCCTCGTTCCAGGCGTCGTCGACGGCCTGCAGCTTGTAGACCAGCGCGACGATGCGGCTCGAACCCAGGTTGATCGACACCATACGGCCGATGGCCCAGGCATCGGTCGCCAGCCAGTTGCCGGTCGAGACCGCGCTGAGGATCGTGGCACGCGAGCCGTCGCAAGCGATGACGCGGCCGAGCGCCCGATCCGGCGGCTGATGGCCATCGCGCCTGTCCGGCTGAACATCCGTGTGGAAAGTCGCGTTCTTCAGTGGGAGTTGCATCGGCCCGATTGAATTCTGCAATGTCGGATGTCGACGTTACGGAGTTCCGGTTACGATTACCTTCACGCGGAGCGTTTATTCCGCTTCATCGAATGGTAATGGTTCGGCACGCTTTCGGACCGATCACAATTCGTGAGCCCGGCATCACAATCCCTGCATTGAGCCGGTGCGCTGCTTTCGTCTAAGCAGGACGCAAGAACACAGGGGGGCATCATGGCCGATCGGCTGCGTCTTGGCATCAATATCGACCACGTCGCCACGGTGCGAAACGCGCGCGGAGGCGCCCTGCCCGATCCGGTCCGGGCAGCGCATCTCGCGATTGCCGCCGGCGCGGACGGCATCACCGCCCATCTGCGCGAGGACCGGCGCCATATCCGCGACGCCGACATGGAGCGCCTCGCCACCGAACTGACCAGGCCGCTCAATTTCGAGATGGGCGCCACCCCCGAAATGATCGCGCTGGCGGAGCGGCTGAAGCCGCATGCGGCCTGCCTCGTGCCGGAGAAGCGCGAGGAGCGCACCACGGAGGGCGGGCTCGATGTCGTCGGGCAGGAGAGCCACCTGACGCCTGCGATCGCCCGGCTGAAGGCGGCCGGCTGCCGCGTCTCGCTGTTCATCGAGCCGGACGAGGCGCCGATCGCAATGGCCGCCAAGCTCGGCGCGCCGGTCATCGAACTGCATACCGGGAGCTGGTGCCATGCCGTCCTGGATGGCGAGGCATCGAAGGCGAAGGTCGAGTTCCAGCGCCTGGCGGACGGCGCCGCTCTGGGTGCGAAGCTCGGCCTCGAGGTCCATGCCGGGCACGGGCTCGACTACGACACGGCCCGCTCGCTCGCCCGGGTACCGGCCTTCGTCGAGTTCAATATCGGCCACTTCCTGATCGGCGAGGCCATCTTCATCGGCCTCGAAGCCGCGATCCGCCGAATGCGGCAGGCGATGGACGAGGGCCGCGCCGGGGGCTGAACGACCGCTCCCCGCCTTTTCAGCTCCGGAAGCGGTTCCTGTCGGGCGAAAAGCGCGCTACATCGCGAGCATGATCCTCGGCATCGGCTCCGACCTCTGCGACATCCGCCGGATCGAGCGCTCGCTCGAACGCTTCGGCGATCGCTTCACCGAACGCGTCTTCACCGAAGGCGAGCGGACGAAATCCGATCGTCGCGCGACCCGTGCCGCCTCCTATGCCCGACGCTTCGCCGCCAAGGAGGCCTGCTCGAAAGCGCTGGGCACCGGCTTGCGCGCCGGTGTCTTCTGGCGCGACATGGAGGTGGTCAACCTGCCGGGCGGACGCCCGACGCTGCGCCTGACCGGAGGCGCCGCCGAGCGGCTGAAGGCCATGACCCCACCGGGCCATGAAGCCTTCGTCCATGTCTCGCTGACAGACGACCCGCCTTTGGCGCAAGCCTTCGTGGTGATCGAGGCCCGGCCGGTCGCCTGAGGCACCCTCGTTTCGTGCGAAAGCCGCCGCCATTCCGGGGCACCGCATCGCGATGCGCCCGGGACGACGACGGCTTTCCTCGAGGCTCTACCTGCCTGCCCGGCCGCTCAGCGGCCGGTGATTTCGCCTTCCGGCTCGTTGCTCAGCCAGCGATAGATCACGCCGCCGAGCACGCCGCCGATCAGAGGCGCCAGCCAGAACAGCCAGAGCTGCTGCAGCGCCCAGCCACCGACGAAGAGCGCCGGGCCGGTGCTGCGGGCCGGGTTCACCGAGGTGTTGGTCACCGGGATGCTGACGAGATGGATCAGGCAGAGACCGAGGCCGATCGCCAGCGGGGCGAAGCCGGCCGGCGCCTTGCCATGGGTCGAGCCCATGATGATGAAGAGGAACATCATGGTCATCACGACTTCCATGAGGAAGGCCGAGACGAGGTTGTACTTGCCGGGCGAATGCTCGGCATAGCCGTTCGAGGCGAAACCGCCGGCAAGATCGAAGCCCGGCGCGCCGCTGGCGATCTGATAAAGAACGGCCGCCGCCACGACGGCGCCGACCACCTGCGCAATGATATAAGGAACGACCTGCCCCGCCGGGAAGCGCCCGCCGGCCGCGAGGCCGACCGTCACCGCCGGATTGAGATGGCAGCCGGAGATATGGCCGATCGCATAGGCCATCGTCACGACCGTGAGGCCGAACGCCAGCGAAACGCCGAGCAACCCGATACCGACATTCGGAAACCCCGCGGCGATGACCGCGCTGCCGCAACCCGCAAAAGTCAGCCAGAACGTGCCGATGGCTTCGGCGGCTAATTTCTTCGTGCTCATGAATGATTCCCCCATTAACGCGCGATCGTGATGCTGTTGGCGAAAATCCGGGCCGTCAATCTGCGTCCGTGGCAAAAGCCGCCCTGATATCGCCACTCTCCCATTCTCGATTCGCATGCGCCATCCGCCGATGCCCTCCCCCCTCCCGCTCTTGCGCGTTGTCGCAGGCGCGATAGTCGGCTAGACCGCGCGCAGGATCGCAGCCTCAGGAGCGCCCGCGTGGCCAACGACGTCGACAGCAAAAGCAAGGCGGCCAAGGAAGAGGGCGGTGTCCTCGAGACGATCAAGGTCGTCGTTCAGGCGCTGCTCATCGCGCTCGTCATCCGCACGCTGCTGTTCCAGCCGTTCAACATCCCGTCCGGCTCGCTGATTCCGACGCTGCTGATCGGCGACTATCTGTTCGTGTCGAAATACACCTACGGCTATTCCAAGCACTCGATCCCGTTCAGCCCGCCACTGTTCTCAGGGAGGGTGTGGGCGGCCGAGCCGAAGCGCGGCGACATCGCCGTGTTCAAGTTGCCGAGCGACAATTCGACCGATTACATCAAGCGCGTCATCGGCCTGCCCGGCGACCGCATCCAGATGATCGACGGCATCCTGCACATCAACAACACGCCCGTGAAGCGCGAGCGCATCGCCGATTTCGTCACGACCGACAATTGGGGCCGCAGCGCTCCGGTGATCCAGTATCGCGAGACCCTGCCCAACGGCGTCAGCCACCAGATCATCGAGCGCGAGGGCGATACCGGCACCTTCGACAACACGCAGGTCTTCATCGTGCCGCCCGGCCATTTCTTCATGATGGGCGACAACCGCGACAATTCGCTCGACTCGCGTGATCGCAGCGTCGGCTTCGTGCCGTTCGAGAATTTCGTCGGGCGAGCCGAGATCATCTTCTTCTCGATCGACGACGGTGCCTCGGCCTGGAAGATCTGGGAATGGCCCTCCACGGTTCGCTGGAGCCGCCTGTTCAGCTCCATCAAGTGAGCAAGGTGGGCGACGGCGGGCGCAAGGCCCCGGATACGGCGCGGCTCGAGGCCGTGCTCGGGCATCGTTTCGCGGACCAGAGCCTTCTCGCGACGGCGCTGACCCATATGAGCGCAGAGGACTCGCGGCTGGCGAGCTACCAGCGTCTCGAATTCCTCGGCGATCGCGTGCTCGGCCTTTCGGTCGCCGAATTGCTGTTTCGGCAGTTTCCGCAGTCGGAAGAAGGCAATCTCTCGCGCCGGCTCGCCGATCTCGTGCGCAAGGAGACCTGCGCGGAGGTGGCCGAAGGCTGGAATCTCGGCCAGTTCATGCGACTCGGCGAAGGCGAGATCCTCGGCGGCGCCCGCAAGAACAAGGCGATCCTGGCCGATGCCTGCGAGGCGATCATCGGCGCGGTCTTCATCGATGGCGGCTACGAGGCGGCGCGCGCGCTGATCGAGCGCGCCTTCGGCGAACGCATGCTGAAGCCGGTCCGACCCTTACGCGACGCCAAGACCGCGCTGCAGGAATGGGCGCAAGGCAAGGGCTACCCGACGCCGACCTATAGCGAGCGCGGCCGCTCCGGCCCCGACCATGCGCCGGTCTTCGTCGTGGCCGCCAAGATCACGGGGCTTGCCGACGCCGAGGCGCGCGGCCCATCCAAGCGACTGGCCGAGCAGGCCGCAGCCGAAGCCTTTCTCAGGCGAGAGGGCCTGTGGAACGACAACCCGGAAGGCGACAATGTCTGAATCCGACCAAGCCACGCACTGCGGCTTCGTCGCGCTGATCGGCGCGCCCAATGCCGGCAAGTCGACCCTGCTCAACCAGCTCGTCGGCGCCAAGATCTCGATCGTCTCGCGCAAGGTGCAGACGACGCGCACGCAGGTGCGCGGCATCGCCCTTTCCGGCACGGCGCAGGTCATCTTCGTCGACACGCCCGGCATCTTCGCGCCCAAGCGCCGGCTCGACCGCGCGATGGTAACGAGCGCCTGGGGCGGCGCCACCGATGCCGACCTGATCGGCGTCCTCGTCGATGTCGCGCGCTTCGACCACGAGGAAAACACGGCGCTGTTCGAGAAGCTCGCCGAGCTGAAGCAGCCGAAATTCCTGATCCTCAACAAGATCGACACGGTGCCGAAGGAGAAGCTGCTCGAAATCACCGCCAAGGTGAACGAGCTCGGCAGCTTCGAGACAACCTTCATGGTCGCGGCGCTGACCGGCTACGGCGTCAAGGACATCCTGGCCTGGCTGGAGAAGCGACTGCCGCTCGGCCCCTGGCTCTATCCGGAAGACCAGATCTCGGACGCGCCCTTGCGCTTCCTCGCCGCCGAGATCACCCGCGAGAAGATGTTCGAGCGGCTGCACGACGAACTGCCCTATCGCTCCACCGTCGAGACCGAGAGCTGGCAGCAGAAGTCCGACGGCTCCGTCCGCATCGAGCAGACGATCTATGTCGAGCGCGAAGGCCAGCGGAAGATCGTGCTCGGCGAAGGCGGCCAGACGATCAAGGCGATCGGCCAGAAGGCCCGCGTCGAGATCGCGGAAGCCGCCGAGGCCAAGGTGCATCTCTTCCTGTTCGTGAAGGTGCGCGAAAACTGGAGCGACGACCCGGAACGCTATCGCGAGATGGGGCTGGAATTTCCGAAGGGCAAAGGCTGAGCGGCACGGAAGGCGCGATGCGCAGCGAGAAGGACAAGATGCTGGCCGGCGAGCTCTATCGCGCCGACAGCCCCGAACTCGTCGCGGATAATCTCCGTACCACCGCCTGGATGGAGCGCTTCAACGCGCCCGGTACGGCGCCAGAACAGCGGCTGCCGTTGCTCCGCGAGGCGCTCGGTCACGTCGGGCAAGGCGTCGTCATCCGCCCGCCCTTCCATTGCGATTACGGCTACAATATCAGCCTCGGCGACGGCGTTTTTCTCAACTTCAACTGCATCATCCTCGACGTCGTCGCGGTCACCATCGGCGACGGCACGCAGATCGGGCCCGGTGTCCAGATCCTGACCGCCGATCATCCGCGCGATCCCGGCCAGCGCCGGCAGATGCTGGAATTCGGGCGCCCCGTCAGCATCGGCAGCAATGTCTGGATCGGCGGCGGCGCGATCATCCTGCCCGGCGTCACGATCGGGGACGATGCCATCATCGGCGCGGGCAGCGTCGTCACGCGCGACGTGCCGGCCAGCGGCACCGCGGTCGGCAATCCGGCGCGCCTGCGGCCCTGACGTAGCGGAAAACCGAACTGCGTCAGTGTGCCACGGCTGCTCCTTGTAACTTGTCAAATTTCAGTCGCAAAACGACATTGTTAGAACGCGTTTGGTGCCCATTTTCATACCTAAAGATATTTTAGCAGGAGTGATTGCCATGAGCGCCGCACCGCGCATCGCGCTGTTCATCGACGGCGCCAATCTCTACGCGACTTCGAAGCAGCTCGGCTTCGACATGGACTATCGGCGCCTGTTGCGGGAGTTCCAGGGCCGCGGCAACCTGATCCGCGCGTTCTATTTCACCACATTGGTGGAAAGCGAAGAGTATTCCTCGATCAGGCCGCTGGTCGACTGGCTCGACTACAACGGCTACCGGGTCATCACCAAAGCGGCGAAGGAGTTCACCGACGCCACTGGCCGGCGCCGCGTCAAGGGCAACATGGATATCGAGCTGGCGATCGAGATGCTCGAACTCGCGCCGCATCTCGACCAGATCTACCTGTTCTCCGGCGACGGCGATTTCCGGCCGCTGGTCGAGGCCGTGCAGCGCAAGGGCGTCAAGGTCTCGGTGGTCTCGACGATCTCGACCAACCCGCCGATGGTCTCGGACGAGTTGCGCCGGCAATGCGACGAATTCGTCGACCTCGCCCAGCTCATGCAGAAGATCGGCCGCGACCCGGCCGAGCGCGCCAGCCGCACCGGGGCCGGCGCCGCACCGGGCACTCCCGGAAACCCGTCACTGGAGCGGCGCTACGGCATTCGCCAAGGCGACGAGCCGGTCGAGGGGTGAGGCCAGCGGCCTTTACCCGCCCGTCTTCAGCAGGCGCTGCTTGTCGCGGTTCCAGTCGCGCTCTTTCTCGGTCTCGCGCTTGTCGTGGAGCTTCTTGCCCTTGCCGAGGCCGAGCTCAACCTTCGCCCTGCCCCTGTCGTTGAAGTAGACCTTGAGCGGGATCAGGGCCATGCCCTCACGCTGGACCGCGCCCATCAGCTTGTTGATCTCCCGCCGGTGAAGCAGGAGCTTCCGCGGCCGGCGGACCTCGTGATTGAAGCGGTTCGCCTCGAGATATTCCGGAATATGGGCGTTGAACAGAAAGAGCTCCGTCCCCATCGGGCCGGCATAGCTCTCTCCGATCGTCGCCTTTCCGCCGCGCAGTGACTTGATCTCGGTCCCCTGCAAGGCGATGCCCGCCTCCACGGTTTCCTTGATCTCGTAGTTGAAGCGCGCCTTGCGGTTGTCCGCTGCTAGGCGATAGCGCTCCGGATCAGGTTTCTTCATGCCGTTCCGCTGAATCCATGCTGCTCGACCGGCGCTGCCAGAACCTGAGAATCCGATTCGCGATCGGCACCCAAGCGCCTGGAAACGCCGACCTTGTCGTTCTACCGCCCGCCGCGATCGGCCAGCGAATAACCGCGCCGGGCGGCGCGGCCACCTATCTCACTTAAGCATTCAACAGCCCGGCGAAAACCATGGCCTCGCGAATGACCTTGCCCGTCGCCGGGGTCACCGGCATCAGCGGCAGGCGGACCTCCTCCTCGATGCGGCCGAGCAGCGCCAGGCCATGCTTGGCCCCGGCGAGGCCGGGCTCCTTGAAGATCGCGTCATGCAGCGGCACCAGCCGGTCCTGCACCTTCAGCGCGCCGGCATAATCGCCCTTCTGGACGGCCTCCATCAGGTCGGCGCAGAGGCGCGGCGCGACATTGGCGACGACCGAGATGCAGCCATGGCCGCCGGCCGCCATATAGGACAGCGCAGTCATGTCCTCGCCAGAGAGCTGGATGAAATCCGCGCCTAAGGCATGGCGCTGCTGCGAGACGCGGGCGAGGTTGGCGGTGGCGTCCTTCACGCCGGCGATGTTCTTGAGCTCGTAGAGCCGCGCCATCGTCTCGACCGACATGTCCACCACCGAGCGCGGCGGGATGTTGTAGATGATGATCGGAATCCCGATCGCATCGTTCACCGCCTTGAAGTGCTGGTACATGCCCTCCTGGGTCGGCTTGTTGTAATAGGGCGTGACCACGAGCACGGCATCGGCGCCAGCCTTCTCGGCGTGGACGGCGAGGTCGATCGCCTCGATCGTGTTGTTCGAGCCGGCGCCGGCGATGACCGGGACGCGGCCCTTGTTCTGGTCGATGACGATCTCGACGACGCGCTTGTGCTCGTCATGCGATAGCGTCGGGCTCTCGCCGGTGGTGCCGACGGGCACGAGCCCGGTCGAGCCGTTGCCGATCTGCCAATCGACCAGCGCGCGCAGCGCCGCCTCGTCGACCTTGCCGGCTTTGAACGGCGTGACCAGAGCGGGCATCGAGCCGGTGAAGGCAATGTGCTTGGTCATGGGACGATCCTGGGACGAAAACGCGGGTTGCGGGGCCGCCACACATAAACCGTCATCCCGCCAAGGCAAAGCCGGCAAGCCATGAAAATGCGTGGCCTCATAGTTAAGCGTTCATCAACCCGCTTCCCCGACCATCACAGATATCCGCATTAGATCGCCGAGCGCCCTAACCGGCGCGAAGTGGCGATCTAGTTCTTGGTTCAGCATCGGATTGTTCCGAAAAGTGGATTCCACTTTTCGGTCCGATGCTCCAGCCTGGAGTTCCGCCATGGCCTCGCCTGCCGCCGCGAGGAGACTGATCGGCCTGCTGCTGCCTGCCCTGCTCTCCGCCTCGACGACGCAGGCGGGCGACGACGGCATGCTCGCCAGCCAGCGCAAGCTCGCCATGCTCGGCGATGTCGAGACGACGAGCGCGCTGCCGCCCTATCCCGCCGACGCCTTGCGTGGCGAAAGCCCGATCAATGCGGAGGCCGTGAAGGCGGCTGTCGCCGCCTATCGTCGCAATGCGCTTGCCGAGGGCGACGATCTCGCGGCACGCATCGATGACCGCACCGCGCGTTCGTTGCTCGAATGGGTGGCGATCCATGCCAATGCCGGCGCCGTTCCCTTCACGCGGATCGACGCCTTCCTGCGCGAGCATCCGAACTATCCGGCCACGACCCGTTTTCGACGCCGCGCCGAAGAGGCGCTGATCGCCGAGAAAAAGAGCCCGGCGATCGTGCGCGCCTTCTTCCATGGCCAGCAGCCCGTCTCGGCAGCCGGGCGGATCGCGCTGGCGCTCGCGCTCAAGGAGGAAGGCAAGGCCGAAGAAGCCGCCGACATCATCCGCCAGAGCTGGCGCAAGGATTTGTTTGGGCAGGCGCTCGAAAAGATCGTGCTCAAGGATTTCGAGGCGGCGCTGACCAAGGACGATCACCGCCTGCGCACCGAGCGCTTCCTGTTCCGGGAGAGCGGTCAGGCGGCTCTGCGCAATGCCGCCCGGGTCTCGCCCGATTATATCGTGCTGGCCAAGGCGCGGCTGGCGAGCGCCAAAGCGCGTCGGCCGATCTCCGAGAAACTGATATCGGCGGTGCCAGCCTCACTGCGCGGCGATGTCTCCTTCGCTTTCCTGCAGGCCCAGCAGGCGCGGCGCGGCGACAAGCTCGACGACGCCGTGAAGGCGCTGACCGCGATCCCGCGCGACCCGGCCCTGCTCGGCGACGGCGATGGCTGGTGGGAGGAGCGGCGCATCATCGCGCGCAAGCTCCTCGATGCCGGCCAGCCGCAGAAGGCCTATGAGGTTTCGTCCGGTCACAGCGCCGAGGATGCGGCCGAGCGGATCGAAGCCGAATGGAGTGCCGGCTTCGTCGCGCTGCGCTTTCTCAAGAAGCCGGATGTGGCGCTGAAGCACTTCGATGCCGCTGCCGGTATCGCCGAGACACCGATCTCGGTCGCACGCGCCACCTATTGGCAGGGCCGCGCCTATGAGGAACTGGGCAAGGCGGATGAGGCCAGGGCCGCCTATGGCAAGGCCGCGGAGCAGCCGGTCGCCTATTACGGGCAATTGGCCCGGGCGAAGCTCGGGCTTCCCGGCCTGCCCTTGCGGCGCACAGTCGCGGCTGGGCTCGAGACCCTGCCAGGGCACCGGGCCGTGCGCCTGCTCTATCGTATCGGCGAGCGCGACCTCGCCACGCTGATGCTGAAGGACCTGGCGCAGCGCCTGCATACCACCGAGGCGCTGGAGGCGATCGCCGCCATTGCCCGGCGCGAGACCGATGCGCGTGCGCTGGTCGGCATCGGCAAGGCGGCGCTGCAACGCGGCTTCCCGCTCGACATGGCGGCCTATCCGGTCGATGGCATCCCGGAATTCGACGTGCTCGGCGATCCGATGGAGCGCGCCATCGTCCATGCAATCGCAAGGCAGGAGAGCGCCTTCGACCCGACCGCGATGTCGCATGCCGGCGCGCGCGGGCTGATGCAGATGATGCCGGCGACCGCGCGCGAGACGGCGCGCCGCGCCGGCCTGCCCTTCGACTGGCAGAAACTGGGCCAGGATCCGCTCTATGCGGCGCGGATGGGCGCGGCCCATCTCAACGACCTGCTCAAGGAGTGGCGCGGCTCCTATATCCTGACCTTCGCCGCCTATAATGCCGGCTCGCCCAATGTGAAGAAATGGATTGCGGCCTATGGCGACCCGCGCGATCCCGAGGTCGACGCCGTCGATTGGGTGGAGCGCATCCCCTTCTCCGAGACGCGCAACTACGTCCAGCGCGTGATGGAGAACCTGCAGGTCTATCGCGAGCGGTTGAACCAGCGCACGGCCTACCTGATCGACTACGACCTGAAGCGCGGCGGCAAGCGGGACTAGCAGCGCTTCTTCCCAACCGCACGGTCATCCCGGACAAGCGGCGTCAGCCGCGCCGATCCGGGATCCATTCCGGAGCCTTTCCAATACTCGCTCCGGAATGGATCCCGGCTCTCCGCTTCGCTGCGCCCGGGATGACAACCGTCGTTGTCCAGCCCGGCAACGATCTTTCCTGACGATTGCAATATTTGAAACTTTCAACTATCTCTGCGGGGCAGCGGAGGAATTTCGATGCTGCAAGACATTGCCGATTTCGCGCCCACGCTTGAGGCCTGGCGCCGCGACCTTCACGCCCATCCCGAAATCGCCTTCCAGGAATTCCGCACCTCGGATTTCGTCGCGAAGACGCTCGCCTCCTTCGGCATCGAAGTGCATCGCGGACTCGGCGGCACCGGGCTCGTCGGCGTCATCAAGGGCGCGGCGGAGGGGCCGGCCATCGGCCTGCGCGCCGACATGGACGCCCTGCCGATGGAGGAGGATACCGGGCTCGACTACCGCTCGACCACCAAGAACCAGTTCCACGGCTGCGGCCATGATGGCCACACCGTGATGCTGCTCGCCGCGGCCCACCATCTCGCCGCCAATCCACCGAAGCGCGGCAAGGTGCATCTGATCTTCCAGCCGGCCGAGGAGATCGGCCAGGGCGCCCAGAAGATGATCGAGAATGGCCTGTTCGAGCGCTTCCCCTGCTCCGAGGTCTACGCGCTCCACACCATCCCGCTCTATGAGGAGGGTACCGCCGCTGTCCGCCCCGGCCCGACGCTCAGCGGAACGACCGTTTTCCAGATCACGATCAAGGGCAAGGGCGGCCACGGCGCGGCGCCCCATACGACCGACGACCCGCTTCAGGTCGCGGCGCGGCTGGCGATCGAAATCTCTTCCGTGGTTGGCCGGCATGTCGATCCGATGCAGCCGGCGGTCATCAGCCTCGGCAAGCTCGTCGCCGGCACCGCCTCGAACATCATCCCCGACTCGGCCGAGCTCAGCGGCACGATCCGCACCTACAACCCCGAGACGGAAGCCCGCATCGTCGACAAGCTCGACGCCGCCTGCCGGGGCTTGGCGCTGATGTCCGGTTGCACGATCACCTGCACGAATAAGGCGAGCTGCCCGCCCTGCCTCAACGATCCGCGCGCTGCGGCTGCGGCGGCCTCTGCCGCGGGACAGGTGCTCGGCGAGGCCAATGTGCAGACCGACCTGACGCCCCTGCCCTTCTCCGACGATTTCGCGCTGATGCTGCGGCAATGGCCCGGCGCCTATATCTTCCTCGGCCAGCCCGGCGCGATGTGCCACCATCCGACCTTCGATTTCGACGACCGCCTGCTACCGGTCGGCGGGAGCATCCTGTGCCGCCTCGTCGAGCGCCAGACCGGAGCCAACGCATGACCGCCGCCGCGATCCCGAGCGCCGAGCCGCGCTCCCCGGCCATGGTCCGTCGCGCCGTGATCTCCTCGGTGATCGGTAACGGCCTCGAATGGTACGATTTCCTGGTCTACGGATTCTTCGCCACGATCATCGCCCAGGTCTTCTTCCCGACCTCGGACCCTCTGGTCTCGGCCCTGCTGACTGCGGCAACCTTCGCAATTTCCTTCCTCGTCCGCCCCATCGGCGGCGTGCTGCTCTCGACCTATGCCGACCGCTTCGGCCGCAAGCCGATCCTGACGGTGATGATCCTGATCATGGGCTTCTCGACCGTGCTGATCGGGCTAACGCCGGGCTATGCGACGATCGGCATTCTCGCACCCATCCTCGTGATCCTCGCCCGCATCCTGCAAGGCATCTCGGTCGGAGCCGAGTTCGCCTCGGCCACCGCCATGCTGGTCGAATACGCGCCGCCCGGCCGCAAGATGATGTTCGGCAGCTTCCAGATGTGCTCGCAGGCGCTGGCGCTCGCGCTCGCCGCCTTCTCGGGTTACGCGCTGGCGACGCTGCTGACGCCGGAAGCTCTGCAGGGCTGGGGCTGGCGCATCCCCTTCCTGCTGGGCTCGCTGATCACGCCGCTCGGCTTCTACATCCGCCGCTTCGTCGACGAATCCCCGGAATACGAGAAGGACACCAAGCAGAGCACCGGCCAGACGCCGTTCCGCACAGTGCTGGCCGAGCACCGCAACGCGCTGCTGCGCTGCTTCGGCATCATGATCCCCGGCACGGCCTCGAACTATGTCTGGTTCATCTTCCTGCCGGGCTATGTGATCCGCCAACTCACGCTGCCCTTCACCAGCGCCATGCTGAGTTCGCTCATCGGCGGCATCCTGCTCTTCATCTTCGTGCCGATCATGGGCCATCTCGCCGATCGCTGGAGCGCCTTCCGCGTCTGGCTCCTGGGCATGCTGAGCTTCGCGCTGCTCTCCTACCCGCTACTCGCCTATGTCGTAGCGGAGCCGAGCTTCGAGCGGCTCCTGACCGCGCAAGCGATCTGCGCGCTCTCGATCGCCGCGATCTGGGCACCGACGCCGGGTCTCCTTGCCGGCATGTTCCCGACGCAGGTGCGCTCGACCGGCATGTCGATCGCCTACAATGTCGTGGTGCTGCTGTTCGGCGGGCTCGCGCCCTTCACCCTGACCTGGCTGGTGGCGAAGACCGGCTCGGACATGGTTCCGTCCTATTATCTCCTCGCTTGCACGGCAGTCTCCCTGCTTGCGCTGGGCCTGGCGAACCGGACGCGCACCCAAGGCTGAGCAAGGGAGCAAGATGGCCCGCGACTCGTTCCTGACCTTCCGGCTCGACCAATTGAGCCAGACCGCGATGGCGAAGGCCTCGCAGGTCTACAAGGAGCGGCTCGGCCTCAATATCCGTGAGCTCAGGGTGATGCGGGCCATCGGCGACCAGCCGGGACTGTCGTCCCGGGCCTTGTCGGAAGCGACCTTCATCGAGCAGACGCTTGTCTCGAAACACCTGCGCAAGCTGGTCGAGGCGGGGTTGGTCCAACGCGCGCTGGAAAGCGCCGATGCGCGGCGCGTGGCGCTGCATCTCACCGCGCAAGGCGAAGTCATCCGCGAGGAAGCCGACCGGCTGGGCAAAGAGATGGAGCGCGACTTCCTCTCGGTGCTGACGCCGGAAGAACTTGCCCAGTTCAACCATTGCCTCGCCAAGCTGCGCCGCTGGGGCGCCTCCTGAACCGAAAGCCGGCTTCCGCAGGCGCCGACGCCATGGTTAGGTGCGTCCCCCTGCATCCTTCGAGTCCCCTGATGCCCGAATCCGGTTTCACCTCCCGCTTCGTCAGCGCCAGCGACGGGCTCAAGCTGCATTTTCGCGATTACGGTCCGCTTGCCGAGACCGCGCTGCCGGTCGTCTGCCTGCCGGGCTTCGCCCGCACCGCGGCCGACTTCCACGAGCTGGCACTGGCCCTGTCCCAGGACGAGGCCAAACCGCGCCGCGTGCTGGCGCTCGACTATCGCGGTCGCGGGCTCTCCGGATACGACAAGGACTGGAAGAACTACGACATCCGTATCGAGCTCGACGACCTCGTCCAGGTGCTGGTCGCAAGCGGGATCGAGCAGGCCATCTTCGTCGGCACCTCGCGCGGCGGCCTCCTGACCATGGCGCTGGCGGCGGCACGGCCGGCGATGATCCGCGGCGTCGTCTTCAACGATGTCGGCCCGGTGATCGACGCGCGCGGCCTGCTGCGCATTCGCGGCTATGTCGGCAAGCTGCCGGTTCCACGGAGCTTCCAGGAAGGCGCCGAGATCCTGAAACGGCTCTCCGACCAGCAATTCCCGATCCTCGGCGAAGCAGAGTGGGAGATGATGGCGCGCCGCACCTGGACCGATCGCGACGGCGCCCTCACGCCCGATTACGACGTCAAGCTGATGAAGGTGCTGGAAGAGCTTGATCTCGAAGCGCCACTGCCGGTGCTCTGGACCTATTTCGACGCGCTCAAGACCGTGCCGCTGCTGGCGATCCGCGGCGCCAATTCCGATCTCCTGGCGGAGAAGACGCTGGAGGAGATGGCGGAACGCCATCCCGATTGCGAGATCTACACCGCGCCTGGACAGGGCCATGCCCCGCTGCTCAGCACGAAGGACATGATCCGGCGGATCGGCAAGCTGGTCGCGCGGGCCGAGCGGCGCGCGGGCTGATCCGTTTCAGGGTTTCGAACGCCCATCCTCGGCGATGTCGGCGACATTGCTCTGCCCCGCCGTGCCGTCATCGCGCGAGCTTTCGACCTCGCCCGCCTTGGCCCGCCTGGCGAACTCGGTCTCTGTTCCCGCCGCCAGGAGCTTTGCCTGGCCAACCCAGTCCTCGCGCTCGATCCGGCCGGGAAAGGCGAGATAGCCGCCAACCCATTCGACGTTCTCGGAGGTCCAGCCGGCGATCTGCTCGAAATGCCAGATGCCGAGGCCATGCAGACGGCCCTCGTTCTGCCGGCCGATGCCCTTGATCAGCTTCAGGTCATCGGCCTTGCCGTCGCGGGCCGCGACGAATCCCGCCGGTCGCTGGCCGGGCAGTTCAGCCTCGTTCTCGACAGGCGGCAGTTGGGCCTGTGGTCGCGCGGGCGATACTGCCGGCGAAGAGGCGGCCGCGACCGGCGCGATGTCAGCTTGCGAGGCGCGTCGGGCGGCCGGCTTGCGAAGAAGGCTCGCGCAGACGCAGCCCACCCAGTAGGCCGCCGTGAACAGCAGCGCGGTCTCGACCCAGGTCGCCGGCATGCCGTTCAGAAGCTGCAGCCAGGTCAGCGCGGCGCCCGCGATCCAGAATGCGGCGACCACCGTCCAGGCGCCGCTCCAGAAGCGGGCCTTGCCGCCATCATGGCTGATCCAGCCCATGGCGAAGCCGAGGCCGAAGGCGGCGACCAGGAACCAGAGGAACTGGCTGGCGAGATAGAGCATGTCGGACTCCTACTTCGCCACGGTGAACTGCACGCGGCGGTTCATCGCTCGCGCTTCCGGCGCTTCATGCGGCACAAGCGGCCGGGTACTGCCATAGCCTTTGACGGCAAGCTGGCCTGTCTCGATACCGCGCCGCGCCAGCTCGTCGCGCACGCGCAAGGCCCGGCGCAACGACAGATCCATATTGTCGAAGCCGCGCCGCTCGCCATCGCGATTGGCGTGCCCCTCGATCACGACAGGGGAGCCCGGGCACTTCTTGAGAATGGTCGCGGCCTCGCCGATGACGCGCTCGGTCGTGGCATCGAGTTCCACCACCGAAGTCCCCTGGCCGAACAGAACGGTGTTGCTTTTGGTCAGCCCGTCGAGATCGTTCTGGCAGCTTGCCGGCGGATCGACCACGCAACCGGTCTGGCGCAGGCTCACCACCGCATCGGCCTTGTAACCCGCTGGCAGGCCGGTTGCGGCGCTGGTCTCGATCTCGCTTCTGATCAGGTCACGGCAGGTCAATCCGCGCAGCGTCACGCGGTCGTCAACGATGGAGGCCGAACCGAGATCGAGCCGCAGCAGATCGGCGAGGACGGCGCGGGCCGCCTCGGCGAAGCCGGCCGGAGCGCCCGGAATGAGGGTCGTCGCGTCCTCGAAGCGGTCCTTCAGCGGGGAATCCGCGACCAATGCCCGCAACGCAGCCTGCGCTGCTCGGTCAGGCAGATATCCGGAGAGCCGCAAACCGGTCCGATCCGCCGATAGCGACAAGCCGTATGGTCGCACGACGACGCTCTCCGGCATGGCGGCCAATGCCAGGCCGGCGGGAGCATTGCGCGCGAACAGGTCGCGCAGCGCCGCAAGGCTCGCGGCATCCGCAGCCTCGCCGGCAATGGCAAAGACCTTGTCGCGGATGCTGACGGAGCCGGTCCGGAGCTTCGACAGAGCCTCGAGCGCAAAGGCGGTCGAGGCCGGCAGGTCGAGATCGGAGCGCAACGCCGGCTCGACGGTCATGCGATCGTCGACGGCCGTGTCGCCGAAGAGACCCCGCACCGTGGCGAGCAGGTTCGTGCGCGCCGCCTCATCCGGCAACTTCCCGTTCAGGCGCAGGCCGCTGTCACTGCGAGCCGCGCTCCATTCCAGCGGCACGGACGCCGCCACACGGGGCGGCACCACCGGCGTGCTCGCTGGCGGCGTGCTTGCCGGCGGCGGGACAGGGGTTTGCGGCGTTGCAGGAGCTGGTGCCGGAGCGGACGCAGAACCCTGCGGCTTGGGCGAAGCGGGCAGCACGTCATGCAGGATCAGCCCCGGCACCTCCGGCATCGGCACGACGACCGGCACTGGCGGTGAGGGCATTGGGGGACATTCGATCGCAGCCCGAGCCACCGAATCCGGCCCGTCCATCTGGGCGATCTGCAGGCGCAAGGCCTGGCAGGCCTCGTAGGTCTCGGGCCCCTTCCCGGTCAGGGCGTAATTCTCACCGTCGATCTCGGCTTTTCCTTGCCGAAGCCGCGCCAGATCGCCGAGGGCGCGCGTCACTTTCACAAGGAAGGCCGAAGGCGCCCCGAGCGCCGGCTTCATCTCGTCGCGAAGAGCAGCCCCGGCGCCGAAGGCCTGCCGCGCCGCCGCGAGCATCTGCTTGCGCGCGTCCTGATCGGGGTAGAAGCCGCGCACGACCAATGCTGCGCCGGCCTCATGCTCGGCGCTCCAGCGATAGGGGGCCACGGTCGGCGGCTCGATATCGCATTTGACGGAGCGGAAGCCCGGCCGCTGCGCCTGTGCCACCGCCGCCTCGAGGGCCAGGAACGAATCCGAGCTGGCCGCCTTGCCTTCGATGCAGAAGCGGCCGTCGTCGAGGGCGACGCGGCCCGAGGCCAGTTTCGGCAGCTCGGCGAGCATCGCCACCGCCATTGCGGCAAAGCCCTCGGGCGCGCCGAAGGCGACGGTCTGGCGATCGTCGATCCGCAGGCCGGGCAAGGCTGCCGATGCCACCGCCATATTGGCGGCCGCAGTGTCGAGGTCGGGCACGAAGCCGCCGAGCGTCACACTGTCGGACTGGCGGCTGGCGAACCAGGAATAGGGCTTCTGGGCGACGACCTGCGACAGCCCGCCGAGCGTCCTGCGCACGCCGAATTCGCCATGCAGCCGGGCCATCGCCTTGTTCGCCCCGTCCGAGGACAAGACCTCGCCGCCGATGGTGACGTCGCGGCCATCGACCTGGGCAACGACCGGGCGGGCACCAGGCGTCGTGCCGGCGACCGCAGCGACGGCCTGCTCGGCACGCAGCCCGACATCACGTTCGATCGCGGTATCGAGCGCGAGATTGCCGGCTCCCCACAACAGGCCCAATGGGATCAGGCCCCAGAGCCAACGCGCCGGTTGAGACATGCACAGCCCCCTGTGCCGCGCCGACCGAGGGCCTGGCGCGGTACCCCATGACCGGGATCACCCTCGTTTTCTCAAAGGCTTGTCGAGCGATCCGCAGATATCGATTCAACGGGCGCCCGTAGACGATCCCTGGCGGGATCGTGGCTGGGACGCCTATGCCAGATCAGGCCGGGGGACGGGCTCCCGTCAACAGTGAAGCCGGAACAACCCACATAAAAAAGAAGCCCCGGGTTTCCCCGGGGCTTCCTGACTAGAGATCGGAGACCGATCAGAAGTCGCGCTGAATGCGCAGACGGCCGGTCCAGGCGTCGTCCGACTTGATCGTACGACCGTTGACGGCGAAGGCCTTGGCGTCCGGAACGCGAACACCGTACTCGGTGCGCGAGTAGAGGACCTCGACACCGATGTCGAGACCGGCGACCGGCATCCAGACCAGGTTGGCGCCGAGCATCAGCTCCTTCGGGTCGACCGACTTGATCGCGAAGTCGTTCGTCTGAAGAGCCGAGTACGAAGCCAAGAAGTCCGAACGGATCGACGGGGTCCAGAAGTGGCGCAGAGCCGCGACCAGGTTGTAGCCGGTGTTCGACTTCAGGTTGCCGAAAGCGTTGGCGCCGAAGTTGTTGACCGTGTAGGCAGCCAGGCGGCCGTGACCGGCCGTGCCACCCCAACCGAGGTACTCGAGAGCGCCGTCGGCGTAACCGGCCTGCAGGAACAGGGCGTCGCCAGCAGCCAGCATCGGCAGGTTGAACTTCACGCCGGCCTGGATTGCCCAGCCCATCTCGTCCTTCTTGGCACCGTTGCCGGCGGGAACCGCCCACGGCGACGAGTAGATGCCACGGTCACCGATGGCGCCCGACAGCTGAGCCGAGCCCCAGCCCTGATCGACGCGCAGCGAAGCGACGACGTCAGGATAGGTCGTGCCCTGATAGGCCAGAACCGAGGCGCGACGGTTGGTCGTCTTCGGGTCTTCGAGCGAGATCGTGGCGCTGAAGCCGCCGCCGAACGTGGCGGTGTAGGCGAGCGTGTTGACCTGGCGGTCAGAGGTGCGCAGGACCTGGAAGCCGTAGTCGTTCGCGTAGAACGAGTAGAACGACTGGATCTTACCAGCGGTCAACGGGCCGAGCTGAACGAAGGCGCTATCGAGGAAGGCAGCGTCGTCGTTGACGCCGTTGACGCCCGAGAAGCGGTTGGCGCCAGCGTTCGAGCCGCCGTAGCGGTACGAGCCGGTGCTGGTCGTCAGGTCGTAACGAACGAACGTGCGCAGCGTGCCATAGGCAGTCTGGTTACGAGCGTCGATGTAGATACGGCCGCGAGCGCGGGTGCCGTACGAGTCCTGACCAGCGTTCCAACGCTCACCGAAGGTGTACTCGGCGCGAACACGACCACCGATGCGAAGGCAGGTGTCGGTGCCCGGGATGTAGAAGAAGCCGGCGCCGAAAGCGGAGCAGACACGAACGTATTCGACCGGAGCGGCCTTCCGCGAGGGAAGGTCGGCGGCCTGAGCCCCGGCGACCGCGGCGATGCCGGCGGCGGAACCGAGGAGGAGGCTCTTGACGAGCTTCATTTGGTAACCTCCAAAAGAGTTTCGAGACCCTCGGGCTTCAGCCTGCCCCCCGCCCCAAGCTTTCTAGCCTGATCGCAGAACCTGCCTGTTCCCGGTCTTTCGCCTGCGTCACCGACCTATTTCGGAGGCGAAGGCGAAAAACAGCGACCGGGAACGTCCCGACGCATTCCCACCATACGAAAGCCGCCCCGCCGATCAACCTCGATCCGCCGCCCGAGCCTGTGAATGGGGTGCTTTGGAAACCGGTGTTGCAGGGGAGCCACGCTTTGACCGGCAAAATTCACCAAGCATTAACCGAAACGGCACCGCACAAGAGGTTTTCGGCTTGCCTCGCCCGGGAATCGCATCTCTGAAAAGCAGAATCGGGCCGAATCCCTTCGCGCGCCCTTTTCGGGCGACGCGGCCTGCTCAGTACTCCCACTCGGCCCCGATTCCGACAGCAGCGCTGCCATCGGCCCCGGTCTCGGCCTGGAGCTTCAGGCGCTTGGTCACGTCGATGCCGACCGAGACGCCGCTATCCTCCGGCTTGGAGCCGACCTTCACGCCAACGGAGACATTGTCGCTGATATAGCGCGAGGCTCCCACGGTCGGCCCGCCCTCGCCCATCTGGATGTCGAGATTGTCGACGCCGAGCGATTTGCGCAGCCGCTCGAAGGTATCGTCACCGCCGCCGCCGGCGAACTGCGCCGCCGCCTGGGCGAGCTGTAGGGCCTGGAACGCCGAGAGCGAACCCGAGGCACGGGCGAAGAGCAGCCGCGACAGCACCTCGTCAGGCGGCAGTTCGGGCTGCGAGGTGAAGGCGAAGACCGGCTGGTCGGCCGGGCCGCTGATGATGATGCGAGCGGTGACGTCGCCGGCGCTGGTCTGGGCAATGAAGTCGAGGTCGGGAATCAGCCCGCCGGCAAAGGTCAGCCGGCCGCGGCTGAAATCGAGCCGCTGGGTCAGGACGCTGAGCCGCCCGCGGCGCAGTTCGAAGCCGCCGTCCAATGCGGGCGCGGAGGAGGTGCCGCCGACACGAATCTCGCCGCCGAGCTCGGCATCGATGCCGCGACCGCGGATGAAGACCTTGCTGGGAGCGGAGACCGTCAGGGCGAGCGCCGCATCGAAGGCCGGCGCTGCACGGCCACCGCGCCCCTTGGCCTTCTGCGCCTTGCGCGCGGCGGCGAGGCGGGCAGCCGCCGCGCCCTTGGCATTGACATGCTTGATGCCGTCGACCGGCCGAAGCGTCGCCGGCAGGCGATCGGGCACGGAGACTTCGAGCGAGGCGATATCGATCCGGCCGCCGAGGCGGGGACGCTGCGCCAGCGGGCCGGTGATTTCGAGGTTCAGCCCTGCCACGGCGGTGACCAGTCCGCTCGAGACGAGCTGGGCGCGATCGCCGCGAATCCGGATACTGCCGGGGAAGCCGGCGACCGGATCGACCTTGACCTGGCCGCTGGCGGAGATCGTGCCGCCATTCGGCGTCCGGGCGGAGGCGCGCTCGATCGTCAGGTTGTCGCCGTTGGCGGCGATCCGCGCTTCGATGGCATTGAAGCGGATGCCTTGCAGGGCGTCGGTGAAGCTGCCGCCCGTCAGGGTCGCATTGCCGCTGAGGCGGGGGGCGGAAGCGGTTCCGCCGGCGCGCATGTCGAGGGCGACCGCGCCCGTGACGCGCTGGCCGCCTGCGGCCAGCATGGTGTTGGCGAGTGCGGCATCGACCCGGCCTTGTGCGGTGAGGTCGAGCGGGCCGGTGGCGTTGAGCGGCGCAGTACCGCGCAATGTCAGACTGGCGCCCTTGCCGGCGTTGACGGTCGCGGAGATGCCGGCGGCATCGCCCTTGAGCGCGCCCTCGCCCTGGATCTCGACCGGCGGCAGGCCGGCCTGACGGGTTTCGGGCGTAACGAGCTGCGCGATCCGAAGCTTCCACGGCCCGGAGAGGTCGCCAGGCCTGCCCTTGATCTGCGCTTCGGCGTTCAGCGTGCCGCCGAGCTTCAGGCTGGGCACTGCGATGCTCGCGGCGGACAGCGGCACGTCACGGGCAGCGAAGCGCAGATCGAGCGTCTCACCGGCGCGACCGTCGAGCGTCACCCGCCCCTTGTCGATCCGCAGGGCGAGATTGGCGATCTCGACGCCGGAGGCCGGGAAGCTGAATGCAGCGGGATTGGCGAGCGTGATCGCGCGGCCATCGCGGCGCGCGTCGAAAGAGGCGAGCTCCAGCTTCAGCGGCTCGCCCGGAACCAGCCGACCCGCCCCCTTCAACGCGAAACCGCGGGCATTGGCGCTGAGCGTAAAGGCGCTGGCGTCGGGCGCGCCCTTCGAATCGAAGCGGATGCCGCTGATCGCCTCGCCAGCCGCAACGGCGCGGTCGATGGCGATCGCTGCGTCGAGCATCGGGCGGCCGTAGATATCCCTGGCATTGGCGCGGGCATCGAGCTTGTCGATGGTCAGCGAGGGACCGGCGAGACGCGAGCCGCGGGCCGTCAGGTCGATATCCTGCCGGCCTTCCGGCGCCGCCAGCACGATATCGGCATCGAGCTGGCCCCCGAGCTTGGTCAGCGCCAGGGCCGAGAGATCGTCGAGATTGCGGGCGGCCAGCGTCAGGCGGCCGGCGGCACGGCTCGTCGGATCGATGGTGAGGCCGCCATTCAGGCGGACCGAGCCGAGGGCGAAATCGAGCGTCGAGAGGCTCCAGCCATCGTCAGGTTGGCGCGCGAGATGCAGCGAGCCGGTCGCGGGCTTGGAATCGACCTCGCCGGCCAGGGTGACGCTGGCGTCGAGCGCGCCTTGCAGATCCTTCGCGACGGCATCGATGGTCAGGCGCGGGATCGGCCGGGCGAGCGCGGTGGCGTTGGCGACGGCGATGCGGGCGGTGGCATCGAGCCTGTTCTGCGGGCCGGTGATCTGGGCGGTGACGTCACCACGGCCGGACAGGCGCGGATCGGCGCGCTTGAGATCAGGCAGGTTCAGCGCAAGCTTCAGGTCGGATTGCTGCTGTCCGATCGAGCCGTCGGCGGTGAAGGCCGCGTGCTGGCCGGCGACGCGCAAGCCGCTCACCGTATAGTCGCCGGCGAGCGCATTGACGCGGCCGGCCAGCGTCAGGCTGCCGGCGAGCAGGCGGTCGAGCGCGGCTTCGCCGGTCGCAAGGCGCTCGGCCTTGCCCGCGAGCGACGCGGTGTAGTTGTTCGTGCGCGGGGTCGCGTCGAGATCGGCAGTGATATCCGCCCTGCCCCCTAGGGGTCGGCCGGCCAGGCCGCTCAAGCGGGCGAGATCGGGCAGCACCGCCTTGAGCTGTCCGAGCATGCGGGCCTGGCCGAGCTTGCCCTTGTAATCCAGCTCGACGCCGGAGAGCGCGAGCTTCAGCATCTCGAAATCGGCCGTGCCGTCATCCTGCCCGGTGCCGCGCAAGGTGAAGGTAACCTTGTCGCCGACCGCGCGCATCAGTGCCTTGTCGGCCAGCACGATGCCGCTGGCCTCTCCGTCAGAGGTCAGAGCGATACGGGTGCCGGGCTCGCCGATCGTGCCGGTCGGCGTCGCGTTGAAGGAAAGAGCGAGCTTGCCGAATTGCCCGGCCGGTAGCTTGGCGTCGTTTGCGTCGAGCTTCGCGACGACGGTCGGTCCGGCCACCGGGCCGCGGATCGTCGCGTCGAAGGCGAGCTTGCCGATCTCGGTGCCGGACGCGACCGTGCGGCCGCCCTCGTTGGGACGCGAAGCCGCGGTGACGCGCAGATCAAGCGTCTTGTCGGAATTGTAGCGGCCGAGCACGTCGAGCCGCGCCAGCGCCGAGACCAGCGCGAGATTGCGGATGTCGATGCCGCTATCGTCGCGGAAGCCGACCGAGCCATCGAGCCGGGTCGAGCCGGCGAAGACCGGCGCCACCGGCGCCGGCATCAGCCCTTCGATGCGGGCATCGAGGGCCAGCGCGAGCTGACGTTCGGTCCCGGCGCGGGTAAGCGTCGCGGAGCCGTCGGCGCCGATGGTCGGGCCCGCTGTGAAGACGAGACTGGAGCGGAAGGAATCGAGCGGGCCATCGCCCTTGAGGTCGAGCTTCACCGGCGGCTCGCCCGGCAGGCCGGCGACCTTCGAGATCAGGCCGCCCGCCGGCTCGTCGAGCTTGGCGGCGAGCTGCAGGCGCGTGCTTTCGGGCACGAAGGACATGGTGACGTCGAAGAGTCCGCCCATATCGAGCCGCTTCGCCTCGAGCTTGAGGTCGAGCCCCTCATTGGGCGGCCCCAGCCGCGCCGCGCCGCTGGCGCTCAAGCGGGCGGCGACGCCGAGCACCGGTTCGCCCAGTGCAAGCTCGTTGAGCTGGAGCGCCCGGATGATCACCTTGAGCGGCAATTCGGGCAGGATCGGCTCATTGCTCGGCGGAGCCGCGCCGGCCGGCTGCGGCGCCGGCTTGCGCAGGATTTCGAGCTTGCCGATCTCCAGCCGGTCGACATCGAGCCGGCGCAGCAGCAGGGCGCTGCGCGTCCAGATCAGGCGAACGCGGTCGAGCCTGAGCCAGGCGCCATCGCGATCCGAGAGCACGATGTCGCGGATCTCGACATCCGAGGAAAGCGCACCGTTGACCTCTCCGATCGAGACCTGGCTCGTACTGCTCGACAGGGCCTTGGAGATCAGGTCGGCGATGACGCCGCGATCGGTCTGGGCGTTCTGGGCGAAGCCACCGAAATGCGCCGAGAAGAGGAAGCCCGCCGTCAGCAGCAGGGCCAGGAGAGCGAGACGCGGAATGGTCAGGAGCCGGCGCATCAGAAGGCCTGCCCGATGCTGACATAGAGCGCGACCGGCTTGTCGCCCTTGCGCGGATTGAGCGGCGCGGCGATGTCGACCCGGATCGGCCCGATGCCGGTATAGTAGCGGAAGCCCAGGCCGGCGGCCATCTGCAGCTTCTGCTTGCCGTCCGGCAGGCTCGACTCGAAGGCGGTGCCGGCATCGAAGAAGGGCACGATGCCGATGGTGTCGGTGACCTTGATCCGGGCCTCGACCGAGGCTTCCAGCAGGCTGCGGCCGCCGGTGATCTGCCTGAAGGGGCCGAGCGGCGACAGGCTGCGATAGGCATAGCCGCGCACGGAGCCGCCGCCGCCGGCATAGAAGCGCCGCGTCGCCGGGATCTCGTCGAGGCTGGCGCCGGAAATCGAGCCGAAGCCGACGCGACCGGCGAGAACGTAGCGCTTGTCCTCGTCGAGCGCGTAATAGCCGGAGACCGCCGCCTTGGTCTGATAGATGCCGACCGTTGAGCCGAGGAAGGTCGGATAGGGCGTGAAAGAGGCCGTGGCGCGGAAACCGCGCGTCGGATCGAGCAGGTTGTCGGTGGAATCGTATTTCACCGAGAGGGGGATGCCGACCAGCGTGTAATCGACCTGCCCCAGCACGTCGCTGGTCTGGCCGCGCTCGACCTCGATGCCGGCCTGGACCGAGAAGGTATCGCTGAAGCGGTGGCGGATTGCCGAGGTGACGTTGCCGTAGCGCGCCGTATAGCCGCCATAGCGGTTGAGGCCGACGCGCTCGCGCGTCGCGACGCCGTCGAGCAGCCAGTCATTGCGGCTGCCGCCGAGCGCCGGCTTCATGAAGCTGAAGGCGAAGCGGCCGCCGAGATCGGATTCCTTGAAGTCGCCAAAGCGCTGGATCTTGGTGCCGTCGATGCGCGGCGCGAAGAAGACGCTGGCCTCCAGCCGCAGGCGCTCGGCGCCGCCGAACAGGTTGCGGTGCTCCCAATAGGTCTTCACCGCCGGGCCGTCGATCGTCGAATAGCGGGCCGAGAAGCCGAGCAGGCGCTTGGGCCGCTCGGTCACCTCGACGAAGATCGGCAGATTGCCGGCACCGTCGAGCTTGTCGCCCTCGCGGAACCGGACCGAGCCGACAGCGGGGATCGTCGCGATCGAGCGACGGGTATCGGCCAGCGCCTTCGGCGAGTAGGGATCGCCCGGTTCGAGATAGATGAAGGAGCGCACGACCTCCGGCGGGATCTCGTCGGTTTGGCCGACCGTGATGTCGCCGAAGCCGGCGAGCGGCCCGGGCGCGAGGACGTAGGTCACGTCCATGATGCCGGCGGCATGATCGACGACCGGGCGCAGCTCGACGACCTTGGCAAGCGGACGCGATTGCGCCCGCATATGATCGACCAGCGCCGCCTGCGCCGCCCGCAGCGCCGCAGCGGTGGCGGGATCGCCGGCCTTCAGACGAGAGACCTTGACCGCATCGGCGATCGCGGGGGAGCCGGACTCGTCGCGCTCGACGATGTCGATCCTGCGCAGGCCGAAGATCTTGCCGGGCCGGGCGACGACCGTGATCGGCACGGCGTCGCGGTTGCGATGCGCCTCCAGCGCCCGCACCAGCGTGGCGTTCGGCTCGGCCCCGACCTTGAGCGGGACGCCGTCGACGATCAACGTCACATCGGCGTTGAAATAGCCCTGCGACCAGAGCGCATCGAGCATCGGGTTGAGATCGGTCGCCATCCGGCGCGACAGGCTCTCGCCGTCGGGCGGGGCGTCCTGGCGCAGGCGATAGAGCAGCGAGGCGTCCTGCAGCGAGCGCGTCAGGGCCTTGGCATCATCGGCCTCGCCGAGATCGAATTCGAGCTTGTAGGGCAAGGCAGACGGGCTCGGCGCCGGCGGCTCGTCCTTCTTGGTGAAGAGGCCGAACACGTCGAGCGACGAAAGATCGAAAGCCCGGGCAGGTTCCGCCTGCAGGCTCAGCAGTGTGGCAAACGCACAGCCGCCGCTCAGCGCGACCGCATGCCTTGCCCTACGCCAGAACCGCATCCACCCTCCAAGCAACCCCCGCCACACTCAAAATCATGCCCATGCCCGCCGCCATCATAGGCAGCGAGCCCACATGCGCAATGCTCAAGGACTCGACCGTTCCCGCTAACGAACGGTTAAGGTCACCGTCGCGAGCGGCGAAAGTCGCGTCACGACCTCGCCCTTGCCCGGCGAGAGCACGCCGCCGCAGAGGCTGCCCGTAGTCACGATCTGGCCCGCCTTCAGGCTGCCGAGATCATCGCTCTTGCGGTTCGCCCAGGCGAGGAAAGGCGTCATCGGGTCGCCGTTACCGTGAACGGCCGGCTGGTCGTAGATCGTCACGCCGTTGAGCGAGATGAAGCAGCCGAGGCCAGTGAGATCGTCGAGCGTGGCGATGTCGAGCTCGGGGCCGACGAGGTAGCCGCCATGGCCCATCGCGTCGGCGAGCCAGAGCGGGAATGCGACATTGCCGGACCAGTTGGCGAGGCGGCTCTCGACGATCTCGATACCGAGATAGGCCTTGTCGCAGCAGCCCAGCAATTCGGCGCGCGACCAGGGCTGGCCCGGGCGGAACGGCACGTCGCGGGCAAGCCTGAGCGCGATCTCGATCTCGATGCGCAGTTCCGCGCCGATCGCGCCTTCATAGACATCGCCGGGCGCCAGATAAGGTCCGGGCATCAGGCCGGCGACCGCCGTGCCATCCTCGGCGATGCCGACCTTCCAGCCGGCCTCGGGCAGGCCCAGCGCCTCGCCCACGGCCGCCTGCGCCTTGAGCCCCTCGGACAGGGTCGCCGGCACCGGCAGGCTCGCGATCTCGGCCAGCGAGCGGTCGCGGCGGGCCTTCACCAGCGCATCGCGCACGGTCTCGACGGTAGTCGGCATGGGAATTCCTCTGCATCCGGACGGGCAAGCGCGTCACGTCCTGCTATCGCAGCCGGCCGGGCGCGACAAGGCGAGGCGATGCACCGGTGCCCGGCTTCGGCGCCATGGAACCTCCGGGCGGCTTTTCGGTTCCCCGAACATGACCCAGATGATCCTTCGTACCCGGCGGACGCTTTTGCAGGGGGTCGCCGGCCTCGTTCTGCTCGGCTCCGCCGCCACAGCGCAGTCCGCCGTTCCGGCCGCGGAATTCGTGCGCCAGACCGCGATCGCCCAGATGTTCGGCATGGAATCGGCGACACTGGCGCTGCACAAGAGCAGTTCGCCCGCGATCAAGGATTTCGCGCACGCTCTCGCCAGCGAACAGGGCGCGGTGACGAGCGGCCTGCGCCGCATCATCGCCAAGCGTTCGGATATCGCCCTGCCCGACCGGCCGGACGGGCGCCATCTCGACCTCCTGCGCGACCTCACCGACAAGCAAGGCGCCGCCTTCGACAAGGCCTATGTCGAAGCCCAGCGCAACACGCATCGCGAAGCCGCGCTGATGATGGAGCGCTATGCCAACGAAGGGGACGACGCCGAGTTGAAGAGCTTCGCAGCGCAGTCGCTGCCGGTGTTCCGCGCGCTCGACCGGAAGTCCCAGGAACTGGCGGTCACGCCATAGACAAAACCCGCCCTCAGCCCTTCGAGCGCCCTTCCGCCTCGCGCTCGTAGACGGCAAGGAAGGCCTTGCCCATCAGCGAGGATTCGCTGTCGATCAGCTTGCGCAACGTCGCGGCGCGGATCGCCTGGAGCTGCGGATCGCCCGGTGCGGCCGCCACCGCGAGTTCCGCCAGCGCCACGGCGAGCCGGCTCTGCCCCTGCCCCGCCAGAGCCTCGGCGCGCTCAGCCAGCTTGCGGGCGCCACCGGCCAGTTCGGCGAGTTCGGCGGCAAGTTCCGCAGTCCGGGCCGGTTTCAGATGGGCGGCGTTGCCGTCGAACCAGCCGGCATTGAGATGATAGATGCTGCGGACCAAGAACTCCGGATCATCGTATTTCGGCAGCAGGTAGGGCTTGGCGAGATAGCTCTCGGGAACCTTGACCTTGTTCAGGACGTCTTCGAGCGTCGCTCCCGCATTCATCAGCGCGAGCGTCTCGCGGACAAGATGCTCCAGCGCCTCGGCGCCGTCGCTCAGCATCCGCGACACCCGTTTCGCGCCGAAGACGACGGGCCCGTGGCCGGGGATCAGCGTTTCCGGCTTGAGCGCTTCCATCCGCCGGAGCGCCTGTGCCCATTCGGCGGCGTAACGCTGGACTTTGCGGGGGTTGCCAGCATTGGGGAACACCCAGATCACGAAATCGCCGCTCGCCAGCACGCGCCGCTCGGGCAACCAGACGAAGGTCGCGTCATCGGTCTCGCCGCGGCCATGGAAGAGTTCGAGCTTCTCTCCGCCGATCGAGAGCGACAGGGTGTCGTCATAGACCGCGTCCGGGCGGCGCTGGCCGATCGGGTAGACATAGCCGGGCATGTTGAATTGCTGGCCCTGGACGAAGCTGTTGAAGCCGTGCGTGTCGACATAGCGCTGCATGCGCCGGGCGACATTGCGATGGGCGACGATGCGCGGACGTGGAACGCCCCGGCGCTCGGCTTCCTCGTCGATCAGCTTGATGCCGCTGGTATGGTCGATATGGCCATGCGTGAAGATCACCGTGTGGATCGGAGCATCGTCCCAGGAGCGGATGACGTCGAGTGTCTGCTTGGCGGTGTCGGGCTTGGCCGTGTCGATCAGCACAAGGCCTTCCGCCGTGCGGATCGCCGTCACGCTGCCGCAGAAATAGGTCGTGTGAACGGTGATGATGTTGTCGTCCACCTGCGTGATCGCGCCATGCGAGACCGAGGCCGTCCATTCCTCCATCGCGGCGGTGCCATCCCAGAGGCGTTCGAACAACGGGTCCTGTTTCATGCGGGGTCCTCCGGCTAGGCTCCTTCTGTCTAGCACCATCGGCCCGTCGCGGCAGGCCGATCCGGCTACATGCTGACAGCCCGCGTCAGCGGCCGTTCCAGCGCCATCCCCGGCAAAGCGAAAGCCTCGACGCCGCCCGGCCTCGACGCCTCTGGACATCACGCCCCAAAGCCGCGCAAAAAGCCGACGAGCGCCCGCGGCATCAAGACCGCGCATGCGACAAGACACGTCCGGGAGGAAACAGGAACATGAAATCGCTTTGGGTCATGGCTGCCGCGCTCGGCGCCACCCTCAGCCTGCCCGTGCAGGCACAGGACAAGGTCAAGCTGGTCGACGTCATCGAATTGTCGGGTGCAGGCGCCGCCGCCGGGACCAACTGGAAGAACGGCGCCGACATGGCCGCCGCCGACATCAACGCCAAGGGCGGCATCCTCGGCAAGCAAGTCGAGATCGTGCATTACGACACGCAGACCAATCCGGGGAACACCCGCGCCGCTGTGCAGCGCGGCATCGACGAGGGCGCCTATGCCATTCTCGGCCCGATCTTCTCCGGCCCGATCGGCGCCTCCATGCAGATCTCGCAGCGTGCCGAGATCGCCCAGATCGTCGGCGGCGAGGCGGCCGGCTTCACCAAGCAGGGCAACCCCTACATCTTCCGCACCTCGCTCAGCCAGACGGCGGCGATGCCGAAGATCGCCAAGTACCTGAAGGACACCGTCAAGGCCGGCTCGATCGCCGTGGTCTGGGTCAATAACGATTTCGGCAAGGGCGGCCGCGACGCCATCCTGCCCGAACTCGAGAAGGCCGGCATCAAGGTCGCCGTCGACGTCGCGACCGAGCAGGGCCAGGCCGATTTCACCGCCGATGCGATCAAGGTGAAGAACGCCAATGCCGACGCCGTCTTCGTCTATCTGAACGAAGAGGAGAGCGCCCGCTTCCTGCGCGCCGCCAAGCAGCAGGGCATCGCCAAGCCGATGATCGGCGAGACCACCCTGCTCGGCGCCAAGGTGCTGGAGCTGGCCGGCGACGCCGCCAATGGCGCCAAGGGCCATGTCGGCCTTTCGACCGACGCGCCGATCCCGGCCTTGCAGGAATTCGGCAAGCGCTACCGCGAAAAGTACGGCTTCGCCTCCGACCATAACGGCGTGAAGGGCTACATGGCCGTGTTCATGGTGAAATGGGCGACCGAGAAGCAGAAGAAGCTCGACAAGAAGGGCCTCGCCGACACGCTGCGCGGCGCGACCATCAAGGCGAGCGAGGAGCCGGGCATCCTGATCGACACCGTGATCGAGCAGAACGGCGATCTCGACCGCGAGAGCTTCCTGGCTGAAGTCGTCAACGGCAAGCAGGTGATCAACACCACCCTGCCTCGGATCAAGCCGTAAGCTAAACCGTCATTCCCGGGCGGCGCGTAGCGTCGACCCGGGAATCTCAGGACTAGAAGCTGGTTTCCGAGATGGCCGGGTCAAGCCCGGCCATGACGCTTCCTGCACCACACAAGATCAGCCATGGCCGAATTCATCGCCTATCTCATTGCCGGCATCGCCACGGGCGCGATCTACGCGCTCGCCGCGATCGGCTTCACGCTGGTCTGGCAGACCTCGCAGACGATCAACTTCGCCCAGGGCGAGTTCGTCATGCTGCCGGCCGTGCTGATCCTGCTCGCGGTCAAGCTCCTCGGCCTGCCGCTCTGGGCCGGGGGATTGCTCGGTATCGCGGTCTTCCTGCTGATCTTCGGCGCGGGCTTCAAGCTCGTCGTCGTCGACCCGATGATCAAGCATGGCGTGCTGCCGCTCGCCATCGCCACCATGGCGCTCTCGATCGTGATGAAGGAAGGCGCCAAGGACGGCTTCTCGGCCGAGGCGCAAAGCTTCCCCTCGCTGGTGCCGACCGACATGATCAACCTGCTCGGCGTATCGATCTCGCTGCAGCATCTCGCGATCATCGTCGTCGCCTTCGCCGCGATCGGCCTGCTGCAATGGTTCGTCGGCGGCACGAAGCTCGGCCGGCAGATGCAGGCGACGGCGCAGAACCCGACGGTCGCGCGCATCCTCGGCATCCCCGTCGAGCGGATGGTGCTGCTCACCTTCCTGCTCAATGCCGCGCTCGCGGTCGTCGCCTCGCTCCTGATCTCGCCGATCTATCTGGCGAAGTTCTCGAACGGCGAGACCATCGGCCTCTTCGCCTTCATCGCGGCCATCGTCGGCGGCTTCAACCAGGTGCGCGGTGCCCTCGTCGGCGGCCTCTTGATCGGCGTCGCGGATTCGCTCGCTGCGGCTTATGTCTCGTCGCAATACCGGCTCGCCGTGCCGCTCGTCCTGCTCGTCGCCATCATCCTGGTCAAGCCAGAAGGGTTGATGGGTCGCAAGGAGGAGCGCCGCGTATGAGCGCCCCTGCCGTCCAGAATTCCGCGCCCCCGCGCCGCGTCACCGGCCGCATCGATGCCGCGCTGATCGGGCTCTTGCTTGGCGCCGTCATCCTCTGGTTCGCGCCTGTCGGGATGGGCCGCTACGGCACTTATGTGCTCTCGCTCTGGCTCGTCATGAGCATCGGTGTAATGGGACTCAACCTCACGCTCGGCTACGCCGGCCAGACCTCGCTGGCGCAGGCGGCCTTCATGGGGCTCGGCGCCTATACGACCGCGATCCTGACGACGAAATACGGGGTAAGCTGGTATGCCGCCTTCGCGCTGTCGGGCCTGCTCACCTTCACGGTAGGCCTCCTGCTCGGCTTCCCGGCGCTGCGGGTGCGCCACCATTACCTCGCCTTCGTCACGCTCGCCTTCTCGACGCTGATCTGGCTGGTGCTCCGCAACGAGCAATGGCTGACCGGCGGCGTCTTCGGCATCTCCAACATCAATCGCCCCGATTTCCTGGGCATCAAGCTGTTCGGTGCGCTGGAATTCCATCGCTTCGTCGTTGTCGTCACGCTGATCCTGTCGCTGGGGCTGTGGTGGCTCGTCCGCTCGCCCTGGGGGCGTGCCTTCACGGCGCTCCGCGAAAACCCGGTCCGGGCCGCGAGCCTCGGCATCGATACCCGCGCCTACACCTTGCTCGCCTTCGCCATCGGCTCGGCCTATGGCGGCTTCGCCGGCTCGCTCTATGCGCCGCTGGTCGAGTTCATCGACCCCTCCCCCTTCTCGCTGTCGCAGAGCCTGTTCCTGCTGCTGATGGTGGTCGCGGGCGGTGCCGGCTATCTCTTCGGCCCCTTCGTCGGCGCACTGCTCGGCGTCGTGCTGCCGGAATGGCTGCGCTTCGCCGGCTCGCTCTACCTGATCATCTTCGCGACGATCGTGCTGGCACTGCTGGTCATCTGCCCGCAAGGCGTTAGCGGCCTGATCGAGCGCGGCTGGAACGCGATACGACGCAAGGCCGGAGGCGCGCGATGAGCCCGGTCCTCGAAGTCCACGACCTGCACAAGGCCTTCGGCGGCATCAAGGCCGTGAACGGCGTATCCTTCTCGGTCAACGAGGGCGAAATCCTCGGCATCATTGGGCCGAACGGTTGCGGCAAGTCGACCCTGTTCAACTGCATCCTCGGCCAGCTCGAACCGACGCAGGGCGCGGTGAAGCTCGACGGCCGCGATGTCACCAACATGCGCCCGTCGGCGCTCAACCGGCTCGGCGTCAGCCGCACCTTCCAGCTGCTGCAGGTCTTCCCGGAACTCTCGGTGCGCGAGAATCTGATCCTCGCCGGCCAGGAGCATCAGGGCTCGATGCTCAGGCGCCTGTTCGGTGCGCGCGATTCCGGCCTCTCCGACAAGGCCGAGCAGATGATCGGCTTCTTCAAGCTCGGCCATCTCGCCGACGCCAAGGCCGGCGGGCTCTCCTATGGCCAGCAGAAGCTGCTCGACGCGGCGATGGCCTTCATGGCCGGCCCGCGCCTCGTGCTGCTCGACGAGCCGGCCGGCGGCGTGAACCTCACCATGCTCGGCGACCTGAAGGAGCGCCTGCGCGCGATCAATGCCGAGCAGGGCGCGACCTTCGTGGTGATCGAGCACAACATGGATTTCGTGATGTCGCTCTGCACCCGCGTGATCGTGCTGGCGGAAGGCAAAGTGCTGTCCGAGGGCACGCCGGCCGAGGTCCGCGCCAACCCGGCCGTGATCGAAGCCTATCTGGGTCATTGAGGAGCGCGGCGATGAGCACACCGATCCTCGAACTCGACAGCGTGGTCGGCGGCTATGGCGCCATGACCATCCTGAACGGCACCTCGTTTGCGGTGAAGCGCGGTGCGATCACCACGGTCATCGGGCCGAACGGTGCCGGCAAATCGACCGTGTTCAAGGCGATCTTCGGCCTGCTCAAGCTGCGCGAAGGCCGCATCCGCTTCGACGGTCGCGACATCACCGGCTGGAATCAGCGCAAGCTGCTCGAAGCCGGCATCTGCTATGTCCCGCAGGGGCGCAACATCTTCCCCGAACTCTCGGTGCGCCACAATATCGAGCTCGGCACGGTCGCCGCGGGCTCTGCGATCACCGACATGCCGCAACGGCTGGAAGCGGCGCTCGATCGCTTCCCGGCGCTTCGCGCCAAGGCCGGCCAGCAGGCTTCGACGCTGTCAGGCGGCGAGCAGAAGCAGCTCGAAATCGTGCGCGGGCTGCTGCTCGACCCCAAGTTGGTGTTGATCGACGAACCCTCGATCGGCCTTTCTCCGCTGATGGTGCAGGAGACATTCGGCATCCTGAAGGACCTTCGTGCCAAGGGCGTCTCGATCCTGATGGTCGAGCAGAACGCCCGCTCGGCGCTGGAGATTTCCGACGAAGGGCTGGTGCTCGAACTCGGCCGCACCCGCATGCAGGGGCCGGCGGCGGAGATCCTCGCCGATCCGCGCATCGGCCAGCTCTTCCTCGGCGGCACATTGACCGACGCGGCCTGAAGGCTAGCCCTGAGGCTTTGACAGCGGCGCCCTCTCCTGTCGGGATGGCGACGGATATCGAGACCGGAGCCCGACGCCCCATGAAGATTCGCGCCGCCGTCCTGAACGCGAGCCCGGTTGCGGCGCCCTATGCGCAAAGCCGCCCGCTGCGGATCGAGGAGCTCGACCTCGCCCCGCCCGGGCGCGATGAGGTTCTGGTTCGCATCCGCGCCGCTGGTCTTTGCCATTCCGACCTCTCGGTGATCGACGGCAACCGCCCGCGCCCGGTGCCGATGGTGCTCGGCCATGAGGCCGCCGGCGAGGTCGTCGAGACCGGCGAGGGCGTCAATGACCTGAAGCCCGGCGACCGGGTGGTGATGGTGTTCGTGCCGTCCTGCGGGCATTGCGCACCCTGCGCCGAGGGCCGCCCCGCCCTGTGCGAGCCCGGCAATGCCGCCAATGGCCGTGGCGAGATGCTCGGCGGCGGGCGGCGACTCTCGGTCGCCGGCCAGCCGGTACATCATCATATCGGCGTCTCCGCCTTTGCCGAGCATGCGGTGATCTCGCGCCACTCGCTGGTCAAGATCGAGGCCGATATTCCGCATGAGATCGCCGCGCTCTTCGGCTGCGCTGTGCTGACTGGCGTCGGTGCCGCCGTGAACACGGCGCGGATCAAGGCCGGCGAGACAGTCGCGGTGGTCGGGCTCGGCGGCGTCGGGCTCTCGGCCCTGCTCGGCGCCATCGCCTGCGGCGCCTCGCGTGTCGTTGCCGTCGATCTCGCGCAGGACAAGCTCGATCTGGCGCTGGCGCTGGGCGCGACTGATGCCTTCAAGGCCGACACGCCGGATGTCATCGAAGCGATCAAACAGGCAACCAAGGGCGGCGTCGATCACGGGCTGGAGATGGCCGGGTCGGTCAAGGCGCTAGATCTCGCCTATCAGATCACGCGGCGCGGCGGCACGACGACCACCGCCGGGCTCGCCAACCCTGCCCATACGCTCTCGCTCTCGCCTGTCAGGCTGGTCGCGGAGGAGCGGACGCTGAAAGGCTCTTACGTGGGCTCCTGCGTGCCCTCGCGCGATATCCCGCGCTTCATCGAGCTCTACCAACGCGGGCGACTGGCGGTGGACAAGCTCTGGACCAGCTCCGGCAGCCTCGACGAGATCAACGAGGGCTTCGACGCGCTGAACGAGGGCCGCACGATCCGGCATATCGTCAGGATGTGAGGCGGGCAAAGCCAAGCTTGGGCAGCGGCTCTTTCAGCATTCCATCAGTGACATAGCACCCATTCGTGACATGTTGATTCAAGTTGCGCCGGCCTCGCGGGCGCCGCGCTCCCATCTGTCGAGGCGCCACATCCCGCGCCAACCAGCCGCCCCATTTGACTTGCAGTCACCGGGGCGCTCTTCCTCTCCACTCTGCCCAGGGGATGCCGATGTCGAATGCGCTCGAAGGAATCGTCGTGGTCGCGCTGGAGCAGGCGGTGGCCGCGCCGGTCGCGAGCTGCAAGCTCGCCGATGCCGGCGCACGCGTGATCAAGCTGGAGCGGCCGGAAGGCGATTTCGCGCGCGGCTATGACGCCTTCGCCAAGGGCCAGTCCTCCTATTTCGTCTGGATCAACCGGGGCAAGGAATCCTGCCGGGTCGACCTGCGGCAGCCGGAGGACCTCGCGCTGGTCGAGGCTATGATCGCGTCGGCCGACATCTTCATCCAGAATCTGGCACCCGGTGCGGCCGACCGGCTCGGGCTCGGCAGCGGGACGCTTCGACAACGCCATCCGCGGCTGATCACCTGCGACATCTCCGGCTATGCGCCGGGCACGCCGCATGAGCGGCGCAAGGCCTATGACCTGCTGATCCAGGCGGAATCGGGCCTCTCCGCCATCACCGGCACGGCCGAATCCGGTCCGTCGCGCATCGGCGTCTCGATCGCCGACATCGCCACGGGACAGGCGGCCTATGCCGCAATCCTCGAGGCGCTGCTGAAGCGGGCGCGCACCGGCGAGGGCTCGGCGATCGCGCTCTCGCTGTTCGACACGCTCGCCGAATTGATGAACGTGCCCTATCTCACCCGCCGCTATGGCGGCATCGAGCCGGCGCGGGTCGGGCTCGCCCATCCCTCGATCGCGCCCTATGGCGTGTTCTCGCTCGCTGACGGCGAGGTTCTGGTCTCGATCCAGAGCGAACGGGAATGGCAGGTCTTCGCCCGCGACGTGCTCGAAAGCCCCGAGCTCGCAGCCGATCCGCGCTTCGCCTCCAATGTGCTGCGGGTGAAGGAGCGCGCGCCCCTCGATGGCGAGGTGCAGGTGCTCCTTGGCCGGCGGCGCTTTGCCGATATCGCCGCCGCGCTGGATCGCCATGCCATCGCCTATGGCACGGTGTCCACCGTGGGCGGACTGATCGACCATCCGGCGGCGACCGCCCTGCCCGTCCCGACACCGAACGGCCCCGTCGAGGTGCTGGCGCCATCCGCTATCGTCGATGGCGAGCGCGTTGCAATGCGGCCGGTTCCGGCGCTGGGCCAACACGACGCGGCACTGCGCGCCGAATTCGCCCGCCAGACAGAGGAAAGCCCCTCATGAGCATCGACATCGCCAAGCTCGCAGCCTGGACCGGCAGGACAGAGGAAGCGCAGGACATCGTCACGCCGCGGCTGGTGCAGAGCTTCGCCGCCACCTTCGGCCGCCATCTCGCCCCTCACCATCCCGGCGAGGCGCCGCTGGCGCTGCACTGGTGCCTGGCGCCGCCGATCTCGGATATCGACGCCTGCGGACCCGATGGGCATGCCGCCAAAGGCGAGTTCCTGCCGCCGGTGCCGTTGCCCCGGCGGATGTGGGCCGGCGGGCGGATCGAGACCCTGTCGCCGCTGCGCGAGGGCGACCGCGTCATCAGGCATTCCCGGATCGGCGAGATCTCCTACAAGGAAGGTCGCAGCGGCCCGCTCTGTTTCGTCGCCGTCCACCACGACTATACGACCGAGCGCGGCGTGGCGCTGCGCGAGCGGCACGACATCGTCTATCGCGAAGCGGCGCAACCGGGTGCTTCCGCGGCCGGCGCCCCGGGCCCCGCCGCCGAGGGCGAGCCTGCCGACCTCACCTGGGAGGTCGAGGCCAACCCGCTGCTGCTGTTCCGCTACTCGGCGCTGACCTTCAACGGCCATCGCATCCACTACGATTTCCCCTATGCGACCGGGACGGAAGGCTATGCCGGGCTGGTCGTGCACGGGCCGATCCAGGCGACATTGATCGCCAACATCCTGGCGACATTGACCGGAGGCGCACCGATCCGGCTCGACTACCGGGGCCTGAGCCCGCTCATCGCGGGCGGCACCTTCCGGGTGAAGGCGAAGCGGCAGGCGGATGGCAGCGTCCGGGGCTGGACCGAGGGCGCGGACGGGCGGGTGCGCATGGAAGGCTTCCACCGCCCGGCGTGACAGCGTCTCAACCGCCGCAGGACGCTCAAGGCCGGAGCCGCCATCCCCGCTGGCCCGCCGGCGCTGAAGAGTATCGCCGACATCTGCCTGTACCCGAATACGGTGCAGATCGTGAAAGTCAGCAACACTGACGTAAGGGAATATTCGGATCGCGTTGCCGGCATCTTCAACCGCATCGCCTCCGCTGAGAGAGACGAGCAGCCGCTGATCAGCCCAGTCTGCCCCGCATGCGATTTCGCCGTGATCGACGGCGTGACCTATCGGATCGATGTCACGCAAACCTCGCGCTACGGCGCCGATGGCCAGCGCATCGCGCCGGAAGCGCACCGCATCCTCGACCTCGCCCACGGCGCCGGAAAATGGCCCGCAGGCCTGAAGGCGGAGCCGATCAGAGGCGAGTTTGAAGATTTCGCCAAGTACCGTCTGCGCAGCCGGCCGCGCTATATCGGCGTAGAATTATAATTTGTCGGCGAAACCTCCGAAGCGACATACAGTTCTTTAATAGATTTTTAGCGAGAATAGCACCTACGCCGGCCAAAAAGCAGACACAGCGACGGGACGCCTGATGATCGTCGACGTTCACGAAAACGATCTCGCCATGAAATCGGAACTGGTGGCAGCACTTTATGCCACGCCAGGCACGATTTTCATCGGCACCGTCACGGTCGCGGCCGTGATGGCCGCGAGCGCGTTACTGACCGGCGGCGATATCGTCTTCCACCTCATGGCAGCAGCGATGGTCGCGATCGGCGTGTTCCGCTACCTGTCGCACCGCTACTACACGGGCATCCACCTCGCGACGTCGACGGAACGCCAGATCGGCACGCTCGAAAACCTGGCCATGGCCGGCGCCTGGTCGACCGCCGCCCTGATCTCGGCCTTCGGCTGCTATGCCATCCTGCGCTATACCTACGAGCCCGTCGCGGCGCTGGCGATCGCCCAGACGATCGGCTATCTCGCCGGCATTTCCGGGCGCAACAGCTCGCGGCCGGTGATCACCCGCGTACAGGTGCTGGCGGCGGCCACGCCTTTTACGTTCGCCCTGCTGTGGACGCGGGACCCCGCTTATCTGGTGATCGGGCTTTCAGTCGCGCTCACGGCCGTCCTGACCTTCTCGAGTGCCCAGGTGATCCACCGGATCTTCCTCGCCCGGCTGCGCACCATGCGCGAACTCGAGCATCTGGCCGTCAACGACACGATCACCAGCCTCTACAACCGCCGCGGCTTCATGCGCGAGATCCGGCAAATGGCCGCTTCCGGCCGCCCGGTGACCCTGATCTCGATCGATATCGACCGCTTCAAGAGCATCAATGACAGCCTCGGCCACGATATCGGCGATGCGCTGCTGCAGGGCTTCAGCGAAACTCTGCTCGCCGAGCTCGGCGTCGGCGACATCGCCGCGCGCACCGGCGGCGACGAATTCATGGTCGCCACCACGCGCGATGCCGAGGGTGCCAGCGCGCTGGCGGCCCGCCTCGTCATGATGCTCGCCAGCCAGCGCGTCATCGGCGGACGTCACGTCACCGCCACGGCCAGCATGGGAATCGCGCCCGCCGGCTGTGCCGCCTCGATCGACGAGGCCCTGAAATGCGTCGACATCGCCCTCTATCGGGCCAAGCTCGACGGGAGGAACCGCTTCGTCATGTATACCGATGCGATCCGCAATGAGCATGAAGACGGCGTGGCGCTCGAAACGGAACTGCGCGACGCCATTCGCCGCGGCGAGTTCGAGCTGCATTTCCAGCCGATCTACAACCCTCGCTCCGGCACCGCGACCATGGCCGAGGCGCTGCTGCGCTGGCAGCATCCACGGCGCGGCATGATCAGCCCCGCGATCTTCATCCCGCTGGCCGAGCGGACCGGGCTGATCACCGTGCTGGGCTCCTGGGTGCTCGGCGAGGCGATCCGGTCAGCCTTGTCCTGGCCGCGCAGCGTCGGCGTCAGCGTCAACGTCTCGGCGCGCCAGTTCGATCATGGCCACGACATCGTCGGCGTCGTCGAGGCGCTCCTGCGGATGAGCGGCATCGAACCTCACCGGCTGACGATCGAGATCACCGAAAGTTCGCTGATCGACGATCCCGACCATGTCGTCTCGCGCCTCGTCGCGCTGCGCGCGCTCGGCGTGCGGATCGCCCTCGACGATTTCGGCACGGGCTACTCCTCGCTCAGCTATCTCGCCCATCTGCCGATCGACACGATCAAGATCGATCAGGCCTTTACCCAGGAACTCGGGACCTCGCGCAAGGCGGATTCGCTGATGAACGCAATCGCCCAGCTCGCGCATGACCTGAAGCTGCGCCTGATCGTCGAGGGCGTGGAAACGCAGGAGCAGCTCACCGTCATCGAAAAGCACGCCGTCCACGGCATTCAGGGCTATATCTTCGCCCAGCCGATGACAGCGGAGGATTTGCTGCCCATGATCGGCGATCGTGTGGCGACGGGGCGAATGGGGTCGACGCGCTCGCGTTCCGGCTCGCGCAAGCCGGGCCGCTTCAGTCAGGTTGCCTGACGCGCCCCGGACGCAGACGATCGCGCGAGCCGGAGGCCTTGATGCGCCCGAACTATCCGAGCGGGAAGGATCTGCTGAGCGCCGATGCCGTCTCGCGCTTCGATCTCGACGACATCATCGCGCGTGCCGAGCGGCATCTCCACGAAGAAGAGCTGGAAAAGGCCGGACTGCCCCTGCCCGAGCAGCCGCCCGCCCCGCGCCGCCGGCCGAAGGTGATCGCCACCCTGTTCGACCAGCGCAGCACCCGCACCCGCCTCGGCTTCCAGACCGCGGCCGCCCGGCTCGGCCACCAGTCGATTGACGCCTATGACACCGACCGCAGCCGCATGGGCACCGATACCGGCGAATCGATCGAGGACCATATCCATACGGTCGAGCTCTACAGCGACGTGCTGATCGTGCGCTCGCATATGGAGGACATGCCCTACCGCGTCGGGCGGCTGAGCTATCTGCCGGTCATCAATGCCGGCAACGGAGCCGACGAGCACCCGACCCAGGCTCTGGTCGACATCTTCGCGATCCGGCAGATGCGCGGCGCGATCGAGAATCTCAGCATAGCCCTGTCGAGCGATTCACGCGCCCGCTTCGCGATCTCCTTCGTGAAGATGCTGCGCCTTTCCCCGCCGAAGCGCTTCACGCTGTGCTGCCTGCCGGATACGCCGCTCAACCCGGCGATGCGCGAGGCGATGACCGTGCTCGCCGATCTCGGCACGCAGGTCGGGCTCGTCCACGACATCCGCCATACGCTCGACCATGACGTGCTCAGCATCCAGATGCAGGACATGAGCAAATTCGCCCACGCCTCCCTCGGCAACGAAGCCGTCGACAAGGAAAAAGAGAGCGAGCCCTTCACACTGACCGCCCGCAAGGTCCTGGATGCCCGTTCGGACACACTGATCCTCAACCCTCTTCCGCGCTTCTCGGAGCTCGACACCTCATGCGACAGCCTCCCGAACGCAGGCTATTTCCGTCAGGTCCAGCTCTCCGTGCCGATGCGAATGGCCATCCTGGAGCGCATGTTGCTGGGCATTCCCTGGACGGGGCAGGTCGAGGATTTCCGGCCTTCCTCGGGTGGATGAGCGCCTATCTCGCCTCCTATCTCGCGATCGCTCTCTCCATCCGGCTGCTCTCGGGCTATCTCACCGTCATCGAGATCGGGCTCTTGCGCTCGATCGGCAGCCTTGCCATCGCAGGCTCGGCCGTCTGGGCCGGCGGAGCGGAACAGCGTCGCACCATTCTCCCCCCGAAGCTGCGCGAGGATATCGCCCGCAGCATCCTGCATCTCGTCGGCTCGCTCGCGCTGATCTGGAGCCTGGCACATCTGCCGCTCGCGCTCGTCACCACCATCGAGTTCACCGGTCCGCTCTTCGCAGGCGTGCTGCTCTTCCTGATCCTGCGCCGCCGACCCGGCACCGGTGCAACCGTCGGCCTTGCCGTGCTCGCGACCGGGATCGGCTTGCTGGTGTTCAGGCTCGACGCCGTCCCCAATCGCGACCTCGCCATCGCCATCGGCGCCGTCGCGGCGCTGACCAGCACCAATCTCATGCTGGCACGGCTGGCGGCACAGCGCAGCACGCTGTCCATCGTGCTGCTGATGCATACGATCCAGCTGCCGCTTTATCTGCTGCTCTGGTTCTTCGTGCCGGAGCAGTGGTCGCCGCCGCCGCAGCCGTACCGGCTGGCCTTCGCCTTGCCCGAGCTTGCCGTGATCGGCGGCGCCGTGCTCGCGCTGATCGTCGGCGGCTTCGTCTCGCAGGCCGCGCTGGCCAACGCCTCCCGCCATGCCACGCCGCTGCAACTTTGCAGCGGCGACACCCTGCGCGTGCCACTGATCACGCTCGCCGCCTATCTCCTGCTGGCGGAATTGCCGCCGGCCGAGCTTCTGCTGCCGGGGCTCTGGGTCCTCTGCGGCGTCGTCATCACCAGTTTGCCGGCCGCCCCCGGATCGAAGCTGCGCCCGGAACAGGCCGGGCGCGCCTAGAAACGCGAGGTCAGGGCGCGATCTCGAAGATCACGTTGACCTGCGTCCGGTAGGTGCTCTCACCGCTTTCCAGGGGCACGGAGGCATCCTTCGCCGCCATGCGCACGCCACCGCCATAAGGCATCGGGCGCGGCATGATCGACTGCTCCTCGATCGACAGGATCTTGCCGAGCTTCACATCGGCCGCTTCCGCCAGCGTCTTGGCACGTGCCACCGCATCGGCAACGGCGCGCTTGCGCGCCTCGGTGAGCGTCGGCTTGATATCGTCCTTGACGAAGGCGATGCCGCCGCCCTGGTTGACGCCGAGCCCCACCACCTTGTCGAGAATGCCGCCGGCATCCGCGAGATTGCGCACGCGCACGGTCAGCGCGTTGCTGACGCTGTAGCCCACGATCTTCGGTTCGCCATTGCGGTCCTTGCCGGGCTGGGTATAGCGCGGCTGGATGTTGAGGCCTGCGGTCTGGAGATCGCGCTCGGCGATTCCGGCTTCCTTCAGCGCGGCCAGCACCTGCTTCATCGCCTCGTTGTTGGCGGTGAGTGCAGCTCGGGCCGTATCGGCCTCGCGCAGGACGGTGAGGTTGAGGATCGCCATGTCCGGCGCGACGCCGACCTCGCCTTCCCCGATCACGCTGATGCGCGGGCTCGGCTGCTGACCGGCCGGATTCTGCTGGGCCATCGCGGGAGCGGAGAGCAGCGCGGCGGCGCCGACGAGCACGGTTCCGGCCAGAGCGAAGGCAAGGCGATTCGACATGATGTCTCCTGATCTGCCGGCTCCATCGGCCGGCCGCGCATCCGAGCAAGGACATCTTGTCGAAATTATCACGATGCGACGCGGCAGGCCGCCGCGCCGGCTATTCCTCCACCAGCCGCCGCGCGATCACCTGCGCCTGGATCTCGGCCGCGCCCTCGAAGATGTTGAGGATGCGGGCGTCGCAGAGCACGCGGCTGACCGGGTATTCCAGCGCGAAGCCGTTGCCGCCATGGATCTGGAGCGCGTTGTCGGCGGCTGCCCAGGCGACGCGGGCGCCGAGCAGCTTGGCCATGCCGGCCTCGAGGTCGCAGCGCCGGTCGGCATCCTTCTCGCGCGCCGCGAAATAGGTGAGCTGCCGGGCGATCAGGATCTCGGCCGCCATCATCGCGAGCTTGTCGGCGACGCGCGGGAAAGCGATCAGCGGCTTGCCGAACTGGATGCGCTCCTGCGCATAGCGCAAGCCGAGATCGAAGGCCGACTGCGCCACGCCGATGGCGCGCGCGGCAGTCTGGATGCGGGCCGCCTCGAAGGTCTGCATCAATTGCTTGAAGCCCTGGCCCGGCACGCCGCCGAGCAGGTTTTCGCCCTTGACCTCGAAGCCGTCGAAGGCGAGCTCGTATTCCTTCATGCCGCGATAGCCGAGCACCTCGATCTCGCCGCCGGTGAGGCCTGCGACCGGGAAGGGATCGGCATCGCTGCCGCGCGGCTTCTCGGCGATCAGCATCGAGAGGCCCTTGTAGCCGGGCTCCGTGGGATCGGTGCGCACCAGCAGCGTCATGATGTCGGCGCGGACGGGATGGGTGATCCAGGTCTTGTTGCCATGGACCTTCCAGACATCGCCCTCCTTCACCGCCCTGGTTCGCAGAGAGGCGAGGTCGGAGCCGGTATTGGGCTCAGTGAAGACGGCGGTCGGCAGGACCTCGCCGGAAGCGATCTTCGGCAGCCACTTCTCCTTCTGCGCGAGCGTGCCGCCGCACAGGATCAGTTCGGCCGCGATCTCCGAACGGGTGCCGAGCGAGCCGACGCCGATATAGCCGCGCGAGAGCTCCTCCGAGACGACGCACATCGAGACCTTCGACAGGCCCATGCCGCCGAATTCCTCGGGAATGGTCAAGCCGAAGACGCCGAGCTCGGCCATCTTCTCGACCACCGGCATCGGGATGTACTCGTTCTCCAGATGCCATTCATGGGCGTGCGGCGTGACCTCGGCGGCGCAGAAGCGGCGCATCTCCGAGCGGATCGCTTCCAGCGTCTCGTCGAGACCGGTATCGCCGATGCTGGCCGCACCCTGGTCCTGGCTGAACAGGGCGACGAAGCGGGCGCGGTTCTCGGGCGTGTTGCCCTCCGCGATCAGGGCATCGACGGCTGCCGAGCCGGCGGCGGCAATGGCTTTCTGCGAGAGGCCCAGCGCCGGCAGCCTGACGATCTCGCCCTGGCTCATCGGAATGCCGCCGAAGATCTGGGCGGCGAACTCGCCGGCGCCGATGCGCAGGGCGTAATCCTCGATTGCGCCGTAGCGGCCTTCGGCCTCAAGGCGTTCGCCATAGGCCTTGAGTTCGCGCAGGGCCGTGACGTAGGTCGCGAGCCAGGACAGCCCGTGGGCGGCGTGCTGCTCGGCCTCCAGGCGGGCGGAGGAGATGCGGCCATCGACCAACACCTTCTGCCGCACTGCCGCAACGGCCTCCTGGAACAGGGTCTCGAAGCCCGGCAGCGCCGCCGCGATCAGCGCGATCGCATTCGCGCGATTCTCAGCCTTTGCGGCCGTATTGGCGTTCATGGTCTTCGACCTCCCTTTGTTGCGACGCAGCATAAAGCGAGATCGAAGGAAACCGAAACCCTCCTTTTTGGGGAGAAGCCTACTTCCGGCTGGCGAGCACGACGCCGAGGATCGTCACCGCCATGCCGCCGATCTGGAGCGGGGTCAGCGTCTCTCCGAAAAGCAGCCACGCCTCGACCGCGACGAGCGCCGGCACGAGATAGAGGAAGGTGACGATGCGCGAGACCTCGCCGCGCCTGAGCATGAACAGATAGAGCCAGATACTGCCGATCGAGAGCACGATCACCGACCAGGCCAGCACGAGCAGCATGGTCAGATTCCATTCGATCCGCATCGGCTCGAAGGCGACGGCGAAGGGCAGCACGACAAGCCCTGCCGCGACATACTGGATCGCGGTGATCGTGCGCAGATCACCGGAGACGACCCGGGCCTTCTGGTAGAACGAACCGAAGGTCACCGCGAACATGCCGCCGATATTGATCAGCATCGGCACGGCGATGCCCCAGAGCGCGGCCGGCTCGACATTGGCGAGCTGCGGCTCCAGCACCAGTGCGATCCCGAGGAAGCCGCAGGCGATGCCGAGCCAGCGGATGCCCGAAATGCGCTCGCCGACGAGCGCGGGCGCGAAGAGCGCCGTCAGGATCGGCTGCAGCCCTGCGATCAGGCCGGAAATGCCGGCAGGCAGGCCATGGCGCACCGCCCACCAGACGCCGGCGAGATAGATGCCGTGCAGCAGGATGCCGGTGATCGCCACGTCGATGACGGCGCGGCGGCTGCGCGGCCATGGCGCGCCGGTCGCAAGCGCGATCAGCGTCAGCAGCGCCGCGGCGCAGGAGAAGCGCACGACGAGGAAGGTCAGGGCATCGGCATGACGGGCCGAATAGCCGGCGACCACCCAGCCCGTGGACCAGAGGAAGGTGAAGAGCAGCGGTATCGCGCGCAGAATGAGAGGCGAGGACATCGAAACCCGGAACCGCTGGACCTCACCGTCTCTAGCGCCAATCGACGGCACCTGACAGAGCGCCAGCGCCCCCACCCCATGCTTCCATCGTCGATGGGTTCAATCGCGGACCGACGACAATTCGCAGCCTCGGAACAGACAATCCGATTGCGTATTACAAGCCGTTTACGCCCGCGGCCCTTCCGCGACGCTCAGCCCGCCAGCGCCTCGGCAACATCCTCATAGGTCCGCAGGCCCGTGCGCGGCGCATAGACCAGCACGGACATGTTGCCCGGCGCATGCTCGTTCTTCCACATCTTGTGATGAGCGAGCGGGATTTTGTCCCAGGGGAAGACCTCGGACATGCAGGGGTCGATGCGCCTGTCGATGACGAACTGGTTCGCCGCGCTCGCCTGCTTGAGATGGGCGAAATGCGAGCCTTGCACGCGCTTCTGCCGCATCCAGACATAGCGGGCGTCGAAGGTGATGTTGAAGCCCGAGGTGCCCGCGCAGAACACCACCATGCCGCCGCGCTTGGCGACGAGGCAGGAGACGGGAAAGGTCGCCTCGCCCGGATGCTCGAAGACGATGTCGACATCCTTCTTGCCGGTGATGTCCCAGATCGCCTTGCCGAACTTGCGGGCCTCCTTGGTCCACTCGTTGTACTCGGGCGAATTGACCTTGGGCATCTGGCCCCAGCAGTTGAAGTCCTTGCGGTTGATCACGCCCTTGGCGCCGAGGCCGAGCACGTAGTCGCGCTTGGTCTCGTCCGAGATCACGCCGATGGCGTTGGCGCCGGAGGCCGCGCAGAGCTGGACGCCGAAGACGCCGAGGCCGCCCGAAGCGCCCCAGACGAGAACGTTGTCGCCCGGCTTGATCGTGTGCGGGGCATGGCCGAACAGCATGCGGTAAGCGGTGGCCAGCGTCAGCGTGTAGCAGGCGGCCTCCTCCCAGGCGAGGTGCCTGGGCTTTTGCATGAGCTGACGCGACTGCACCCGGCAGAACTGGGCGAAGGAGCCGTCCGGTGTCTCGTAGCCCCAGATGCGCTGGGTCGACGAGAACATCGGGTCGCCGCCATTGCACTCCTCGTCGTCGCCATCGTCCTGGTTGCAGTGGACGATGACCTCGTCGCCGACCTTCCAGCGCTTCACCTTGGAGCCGACGGCCCAGACGATGCCCGCGCAATCGGAACCGGCGACATGGAACGGCGCCTTGTGCACGTCGAAGGGCGAAATCGGCTGGCCCAGGCCCGCCCAGATGCCGTTGTAGTTGACACCGCCGGCCATCACGAGGAGCAGGACCTCCTCCTCGCCGATCGACCAGGTCGGCACGACCTCGACCTGGAACGAGTCCTGCGGCGGGCCATGGCGCTCGCGCCGGATCGCCCAGGCATACATCTTCTCCGGGACATGGCCGAGCGGCGGCAATTCGTCGAGCTCGTAGAGATCCTTGAGCGGCTTCACGGCGGCCTGCGACTTCGACATGGTCGTCTCCCTGCTCTGTTCCGTCGTTGCCCAGCCCGGAGCGTGTCGGCGGTATGGGATGCCGATCATGCATCTTATGCTGCGCTGCGCCATTACTCTAAGGAATCACATTGCAGCGCAAAACCCTTTCTTTCCGGCGCTTGCGCTTTCTTCATCGTTTGCTGAGATGCTGACGTCCTGCGCGGCGCCAAGGAGAAACGATGCGCGGCTTGTTCCTGATGGTCGGCCTGCCCGATATGCCCCTGATGTCCGTGGTCATCGTCCTCGCGATGATCGTGCTCGGCGCGATGCTGTTCGGCTGGCTCGCCGACCTGCTGCTCGGCGACGGCGGTTTCGGCGTGATGCTGAACACCGGCATCCTGCTGGTGGGCGCTTTCGCCGGCGCATGGCTCTGGCACCGCTACGGCATTCCGACGCGTTTTCCGGCCGAGGCCCTGCGGGTCGTGATCGCGACAGGGTCGGGCCTGCTGCTGCTGATCGGGATGGCCGTCATCCGGCCGTGAGAGGCATCTCTCACGCCCAAGCTCGGCCAGCCCGTGCTATGGCCGGCCACCCCGGCTGGCGGCGAGCATGTAGTTCACGTTCATGTCGCGCGCGGCGGTCCAGCGGCCGGTCAGCGGATTGAAGACCACCCCGGTCTGCGTTCCCAGCGCGAAGCCATTGCCTTCGATCGCGCCGCCGAGTTCAGCCGGCGTCACGAACTTTTCCCAGTCATGCGTGCCCTTCGGCAGCCAGCGCAGGACATATTCGGCGCCGACGATGGCCAGCGCATAGGATTTCAGCGTGCGGTTGAGCGTCGCCATGACGAGCAGGCCATCCGGCTTCACCGCGGCGCAGCAGGCGGCAACGAAGGCCTCGACATCGGCGACATGCTCGACGACCTCCATCGCCAGCACGATGTCGAAGCGCTTGCCGGATTCCACGACCGCCTCGATCGTCTGCTCGCGATAGTCGATCGAAAGCCCGCCCTTCTCGGCATGGGCACCGGCGACGGCGATATTGGTCGGCGCCGGATCGAGGCCGGTGACCTCTGCGCCGAGCCTTGCGAGCGGCTCGGACAGCACGCCGCCGCCACAGCCGATATCAACGAGGCTCAGGCCGTCCAGCGCCCGCATCCGCCTGGGATCGCGGCCGAAATGCGCGCAGGCCTCATCGCGGACGAAGGCGAGCCGGACCGGATTGAACTTATGCAGGACGGCCATCGGGCCCTTCGGGTCCCACCAGTCGCGGGCGATCGCATCGAAGCGCGCGACCTCGGCCGGGTCGATCGTCGAGCTTGTGCGCTGGGTCTCAGCCGCCATGAACCGGTCCTTCGCTGATGCGATGCCGCATTGACACCGCGCCTGACGCCCGTCATCTACACCCGCCCCGCTGCAAGTGCGAGGGCGACCTTTCGACCCGGCTTGCCGGGGACAGCTATCGAAAAGACCGTCATGGCCCGTCTGGTGATGAAATTCGGCGGCACCTCAGTCGCCAACGTCGAGCGCATCAGGAACGCGGCGCGCCACGTCAAACGCGAGTTCGACGCCGGCAACGAGGTCGCGATCGTGGTTTCCGCCATGTCCGGCAAGACCAACGAGCTGGTCGGCTGGTGCAAGGAAGCGGCCCCGGCCTTCGACCAGGCCGAGTACGATACCGTCGTCGCCTCGGGCGAGCAGGTCACCTCCGGGCTGATGGCCATCGTGCTGCAGGAGATGGGCCTGCCGGCGCGCTCCTGGCAGGGCTGGCAGATTCCGCTCTACGGCTCCGACGCGCATGGCTCGGCCCGGATCGAGAGCGTCGACGGCGCCGGCATTCTTGCGGGCTTCGACCGCAACCGCGAGATCGCGGTCTGCTCCGGCTTCCAAGGCGTCAATCCGCGCACGCACCGCATCGTCACGCTCGGCCGCGGCGGTTCCGATACCAGCGCGGTCGCGCTCGCCGCCGGCCTCAAGGCCGATCGCTGCGACATCTACACCGATGTCGACGGCGTCTACACCACCGACCCGCGCGTGGTGCCGAAGGCCAAACGCATGGACAGGGTCTCCTTCGAGGAAATGCTCGAAATGGCCTCGCTCGGCTCCAAGGTGCTGCAGGTACGCTCGGTCGAGATCGCCATGACGCAGCGCGTGCCGACCTATGTGCGCTCTTCCTTCGACGACCCCGAGAACCCCAATCCTGGCACCCTCATCTGCGACGAGGACGACATCGTGGAACAGCCCATCGTCACCGGCATCGCCTTCTCCCGGGACGAAGCCCAGATCACCCTCCGCCGCGTGGCTGACCAGCCCGGCGTCGCCGCGGCGATCTTCGGCCCGCTCGCCGATGCCAACATCAATGTCGACATGATCATCCAGGTCGTCTCGGACGACCAGGCGACGACCGACATCACCTTCACCGTGCCGACGGCCGATTACGAGCGCGCCAAGGCGCTGCTCGAAAGCAAGCACGACACGATCTCCTACCAGGAGATCCAGGGCGCGACCGATGTGGTGAAGATCTCGGCGATCGGTGTCGGCATGCGCTCGCATGCGGGCGTCGCCGCCCGCGCTTTCCGCGCGCTGGCCGAGAAGGGCATCAACATCCGAGCGATCACGACCTCCGAGATCAAGTTCTCGGTGCTGATCGACGCCGCCTATACCGAGCTTGCGGTGCGCACGCTGCACTCGCTCTATGGGCTCGACGCGGCCTGAGGCAGCGATCGGACTCATACCTCTCCCACGAGACCGGCTCGACACAGGCCGCGCGGGCCTTTCTCCGGCAAGAGGGAGAGAGGCGGGCGGCGAAATTTGGGCCGTTGGACTGGTAGAGCGTTCCCTCCTCGGTTGAGCGGGTGGGTTCCGGCCAAACTGTCCAACGGCCCCTCCCCCTATCCTGCCCTCTTTCTGCCGGAAGAGGTTTTCAACGCAGTCCCTTCTTGGCTGGACAACGGCTCACTCCGCCGGATGCGTGACGGGCGGAGCGTGCTTCGTGCCGCGGAAGAAGCCGCCGAGCTTCACCAGCCCTTCCGACAGCCTGTCCATGTAGAGGAACAGGACGGGCGTGATGAACAGCGTCAGCACCTGCGAGATCATCAGGCCGCCGACGACGGCGATGCCGAGCGGCTGACGCAGTTCGGCGCTGGCGCCGGCGCCGAGCGCGATCGGCAAGGTGCCCATGAGGGCCGCCAGCGTCGTCATCAGGATCGGCCGGAAGCGCATCACGCAGGCCTGGTGGATCGCCTCCTGTGCCGATTTCCCCTCCCGCCTGAGCACCAGCGCCACGTCGATCATCATGATCGCGTTCTTCTTGACGATGCCGATCAGCATCAGAAGGCCGATGATCGCGATGACCGAGAGTTCGAGGTCGAAGAGCCGGAGCGCTCCCAGCGCCCCGACCGCCGCCGACGGCAGGCCGGTCAGGATCGTCAGCGGGTGGATGAAGCTCTCGTAGAGGATGCCGAGCACGATATAGATCGTCAGGATCGCACCGGCGATCAGCAGGCCCTGATTGGCGAGCGAGTCCTGGAAGGTCTTGGCGGTGCCGGCGAGCGTGGTCGAGATTGACTTGGGCAGGCCGAGCTCGTCCTTGATCCCCTCGATGCGGTTGACGCTGTCGCCGAGCGCGACGCCGGCCGGCAGGTTGTAGGAGATCGTCACCGCCGGGAGCTGGCCGAGCTGGTTGACCGTGAGCTGGCCGGCCGTACGCTCGATCCGGGCGATGGCGCCGAGCGGCACCAGCGTGCCGGATCTGGTGCGGATGCGGATGGCGTTCAGCCGCTCGGGCGTCCAGTGCTCGTTCGGGTTGAACTCGACGACCACATCGTAGCTGTCGCCGGCGGTGTAGATCGTCGAGACCTGACGGACGCCGAAGCCGGAATAGAGCGTCGAGCGCAGGATATCGGAGCCGATGCCGAGCGCATTGGCCTTGTCGCGGTCGACGATGACGGTCGCCTGCAGGGCATTGTCCTGCAGGTCCGTGGTGACATCGACGAAGGCCGAGCGGTCGCGGCTCATCGCGTCGGCGAGGCGGACCGCCCAGCCGTTCATCTGCTGCTGGTCGAGCCCCTGCACGACGAGCTGGTACTGGCTCTTCGAGGAGCGCGCGCCGATGCGCAGATTCTGCACGGGGGTCATATAGGTGTTGATGCCCGCCACCTGGGCGAGATCGCGCCTGAGCGAGGCCAGCACCGCCTGGATATGAGGCCGCTCGTCGAGCGGCTTCAGCTCGACGAAGAGGCGGCCGGCATTGAGCGCGCTGCCGCCGCCGCCATTGCCGCCGACCGTCGAGGCGACATGCGCAACGTAAGGCGACTTGCGGAAGATATCCGCGACCTCGGCCTGCAGCTTCTGCATCGCCTCGAAGGAGATGTCCTGCCGCGCCTCGGTCGAGACCTGGAGCTGGCCGATATCCTCCTGCGGGAAGAAGCCCTTCGGCGCGCTCTGGAGCAGCCAGACGCTGCCGGCCATGGTCAGGAAGAAGGCGAGCAGCATCAGCGGCTGGAAGCGCAGGCAGAATTTCAAGCCGGCATCGTAGCCGGCGAGCAGCTTGTCGAAGCCCTTCTCCAGCCAGCGGCCGAGCGCGTTCTCCTGGTGGTGCTCGGAATAGCCCGAGAGCAGGCGCGAGCAGAGCATCGGCGTCAGCGTCAGCGAGACGAAGGCGGAAGCGAGGATCGAGACCGTCACCACCACCGCGAACTCGTTGAAGATGCGACCGATGACGCCGCCCATCAGCAGGACGGGGATGAAGACCGCGACCAGCGAAAGCGAGATCGAAATGATGGTGAAGCCGATCTCGCCGGCACCCTTCAGCGAGGCTTCGAAGGCGGACAGCCCGTCCTCCTCCATGTGCCGGACGATGTTCTCGAGCATGACGATGGCGTCGTCGACGACGAGGCCGACCGAGAGCGTCAGGCCCAGCAGCGAGATGTTGTCGATCGAGAAACCGAGCAGATACATCGCCGCCAGCGTGGCGATGATCGAGATCGGTACAGCCACCGCCGGAATGAAGGTGGCCGCCACCCGGCGCAGGAAGACGAAGATCACCATGACGACCAGCGCGATGGTCAGCAGCAGCGTGAACTGCACGTCGTCCACGGCCTGGCGGATCGAGGTCGAGCGATCGTTGAGCAGCGAGAGCGAGGCCGCTGCCGGCAACTGGCCCTCGAAGGCGGGGATCATCGCCTTGACGCGGTCGACCACCTCGACGGTGTTGGCGTCGGGCTGGCGCTGCACGGCGAGCACGATCGCCGGCGTGCCGTCATAGGTGCTGCGGGTCTGGGTGTTCTCGACGGAGTCGATGACCTTGGCGACGTCGCCGAGCCGCACCGGCTTGCCCGAGCGCGTGGTGATGATGACGTTGGCGAACTGCGCGGCATTGGCGAGCTGTGTTTTCGCTTGAATCGTCAGCTGCTGGGCCGTGTTCTGGATCGTGCCGACCGGCGTATTGGCGTTGGTCGCGGTGATCGCGGCTTGCAACTCGTCGAGGCCGATGCCGCGCGCGGCGAGTGCGGTCGGGTCGATCTGGATGCGTACCGCATATTTCTGGCTGCCCCAGATCAGCACCTGCGCGACGCCGTCCACGGTGGAGAGCGCTGGCGAGATGACCTGCTGGGCGAAGGCGTCGAGCTGCGACAACGGCACCACGTCGCTCTTCAGCGCCAGCAGGATGATCGGCGCATCGGCCGGGTTCACCTTGCGGTAGCTCGGCTGGGTTGTCATCTCGGCCGGCAATTGCCGCTGGGTGCGGGCGATCGCGGCCTGCACGTCGGCGGCGGCCGCGTCGATATCGCGGTTCAGCACGAACTGGATGGCGATCGAAGTGGAGCCCTGCGAATTCGTGGTCGAGATCGAGTCGATGCCGGCGATGGTGCCGAATTGCTTGATCAGCGGCGTCGCGACCGAGGTCGCCATCGTATCCGGCGAGGCGCCCGGCAATTGCGCGGAGACGTTGACGACCGGGAACTCGGCGCGTGGCAGCGCCGCGACCGGGAGGAAGCGGTATGCAAAAAGCCCCGCCAGCACCAGCGAGACCGACATCAGGATGGTCGCGACCGGGTGGCGAATGCAGAAACCGGAGACGTTCATGACCGCGCGCCCTCCGCGACCGGCGTGGCCTGCGCCGGCTTCTCGCCCGCAGCCGCCCGCTCGCGCACCCGCGTGCCCTGCTTCAGGCGCATCTGCCCGTCGGTGACGACGCGCTCGCCCGGCGCGATGCCCTCAGTGACCGCCGTGCGCTCGCCATCGCTGAGCGCGACCTTGATCTGGCGAAGATCGACCGTGGAATCCGGCTTGATGACGAAAGCGTAGGGCCCCTTCTGGCCGGTCTGCACGGCGACGGTCGGGATCACCGTGACGCCGGTCAGCGTCTCCGGGATGATCTCGACATCGACATATTGCCCCGGCCAGAGGCTCAGGTCGTCATTGGCGAAGGCGGCCTTGGCAGTGATCGTGCCGGAGGTGACGTCGACGGTCGAATCGACGAAATTGAGCTTGCCCTCGGCCGCCGTTCGGGCGGCATTCGGCACGCGCGCGGTGACCGGCACGGGCTTCGCGGCGGCGAGCGCGCCTTGCAAGGTCGGCAATTCGCTCTCCGGCATGGCGAAGGAGACGCGCAGCGGCTTCATCTGCGTGATGGTCAGGAGGCCGGTGCCGTTGCTGTTGGCGCTGGCATTGACGAGGTTGCCCGGCGTGACCTGCACCGTGCCGATGCGCCCGTCGATCGGCGCGGTGATGCGGGTGTAGCCCAGCTTGAGGCGGTCGGCATCGAGCGTCGCATGGTCGCCCTGGATGGTGGCGGCCGAGATTTTCTCGTCGGCCGTCGCCTGGTCGACCTGTTGCTGGGTGCCGGCATTGCGGGTGAAGAGCTGCCTGTAGCGGTCGAGATCGGCGAGATTGCGGGTATGGGTCGCCTCGTCGCGGGCCAGCATCGCCTCGTCCTTGGCGATCTGGGCCTTGAGGTCGCGATCATCGAGGGTGAAGAGCAGGTCGCCGGCCTTGACGAACTGTCCGTCCGTGACGTGCTGGGCCATGATCTGGCTGTCTATGCGCGAGCGCACGAGCACGCTCGCCGGGGTCTCGACGAAGCCGATGGCGTGCTTGCGCACCGGGAAATCGGCCTGGATCGCGGCGGCGGACACCACCGCCACGGCGGCCCCCTCGCCTCTCCCGCCACGCGCGCTGCGAGCGGCCTCTGGGGTGCGCGAATGCAAATACCAGGCGCCGCCGGCAGCGAGGCCGACGACGATGACGCCGATGATCAATCCTGAACGCTTCATTGTCTGTCCACTCGCTCAGGCTGCGTTGCCGGCAGAGGCCGGCGCCTTATCTTCGGATCGGGTACGGGTCTGTTCGCGGATCGCGGACAAGGTTTCGAGCGCCGACAGGATCGCCGCCTCTTCGACGCCGCCGAGCACCTCCTGAGCGATCTCGGTGCGCACCGAATCGAGATCGTCGACCAGCGCCCGGCCTTCCGGGGTGAGAAAGAGGCGGTAGGCGCGGCGGTCGGCAGGGTCTTCGCGGCGCTCGATCAGATTCTGGCTCTGCAAGCGGTCGAGCAGGCGGGCGAGCGAGATCGGCTGAAGGTCCATCTGCTCGGCAAGGGCGGCCTGGTTCAGCCCTTCCTGCCGCCTGAGCCGGGACATCACGCCCCATTGCGCCCGCGTCGTGCCGTGCTGGCGGGCGCGTTGCTCGACATAGGTCCTGAGCAGGCGCGAGGTTTCGACGAGCTGGAACATCAGCTCTCGCCGCAGGGGTCGTCTCATTCACAGGCCTCTCAACCGTAAGCCTGCTTATCATATGTCCGATTACGGCATTTTCAGGAGCGGGTTGTGCAACGCACGCAAAGGTGAACACGCGCTGCAGACATGCCCATCACCGGCCGGTGAAGGCGGCTGACCGCTTTTCCAGAAAAGCCGTCACGCCCTCGCGGAAATCGGCACTCGCCGTCGTCTCGCGGAAGGCGTCGCGTTCCGCATCGAGATGGGCTGCGAGATCGGCATCCGGCGCCTCCGTCAGGAGGGTGCGGATGCGGCCATAGGCGCCGGTCGGCCCCGCCGCGAGCTTGCGGGCCAGCGCCAAGGCTTCGTCACGCGCCTGAGCAGCCGGCACGACGCGGTTGACGAGGCCGATCTTCAGCGCGTCCTCCGCTCCGAAGGTCTCCGCCAGAAGCGCGATCTCGCGCGCCTTGCGCTGACCGACGAGGCGGGCGAGCCGGTAGGTGCCGCCGAGATCGGGCGTCGCGCCGATCCGGGCGTAGGCCATGGTGAAGCGGGCATCGTCGGCCGCGACGGCGAGATCGCAGGCCAGCGCGAGGCTGAAGCCGCCGCCGGCGATGGCCCCGTGCAGGCATGCAACCGAAGGCTGCGGTAGGGAATCGAGCAGACGCAGCGCCTCATGCAGCGGCGCCATGATCGCCTCGATGCCGGCCGCGATGTCGCTGCCCACGAGGAACTGCGAGACGTCGCCGCCGGCGCAGAACGCCCGGCCATTGCCTTGCAGCAGGATAGCACGCACGTCGCCGCTGGCCGCGATCGCCTTCACCTGCGCGAGGAAGCGTTCGGCCATCGGCGCGTCGATGGCGTTCAGCACGGCCGGCCGGTTGAGCGTCAGGATGGCGACGCCGCCGTCACGGGTGAGCTCAACGGAATCGGAAGCGTCGGACATGGCGGTCTCCAAGCGCGAAGGGTCGCGTCGAGGCTAGCATCGAGAGCGCCGGCGCCGCGAGGTGCATCTGCACGCATCGGGCATCGCGTTTGCGCGAGGGCCACTGGCCTTGCCGGCGCGAAGGCTTCTAGACTGTGCCGGAAACCTGCCCCTTCGAGACCCATTCCCGACATGAGCCAGCTCTTCAGCCCCTATCAGCTCGGCAGCCTTACGCTTGCCAACCGCATCGTCATCGCCCCGATGTGCCAGTATTCGGCACAGGATGGCTGCGCCAGCGACTGGCACACCATCCATCTCGGCCATCTCGCGCTGTCCGGCGCCGGCCTCCTGATCATCGAGGCGACAGCCGTCGAGCCGGATGGCCGGATCAGCCCGTTCGACCTCGGCCTCTGGTCCGATGAGACCGAAGCCGCGCTCGGCAAGGCGCTGGATTCCGCCCGCCGCTGGTCGGACATGCCGATCGCAATCCAGCTCGCCCATGCCGGGCGCAAGGCCTCTCTCGCCCAGCCCTGGAAGGGCGGCGGCCAGCTCGGCCTCGACCAGGGCGGCTGGACGGTCGAAGCCCCCTCGGAAATCGGCTTCGAGACCTATCCGCGGCCGCCCCGTGCCCTCACAAGCGACGATATCGGCCGGCTGATCGAAGCCTTCGCGGATTCGGCCCGCCGGGCCGTCCGGCTCGGCTTCGCCGCGATCGAGCTGCATGGCGCGCATGGCTATCTGATGCACCAGTTCCTCTCGCCCTTCTCGAACAAGCGCGAGGATGAGTACGGCGGCTCGCTGGAGAACCGGATGCGCTTCCCGCTCGCGGTGCTCGATGCTGTGCGAGCCGTGGTGCCGGCAGGCTATCCGGTCGGCTTCCGCGTTTCGGGCACGGATTGGGTCGAGGGCGGCTGGGACATCGAGCAGAGCATCGCCTTCGCCCAAGCCGCCAAGGCGCGCGGCGCCGATTTCATCGACATGTCCGGCGGTGGGCTCTCGGCCACGCAAAAGGTTCCGCTCGGCCCCAACTATCAGGTGCCGCTGGCGCGGGCCGTGAAGCAGGCGACCGGCATCGCCACCATGGCGGTCGGCCTGATCACCGAGGCCGAGCAGGCCGAGGCGATCATCGGCACCGGCGAGGCCGATTTCGTCGCATTGGCGCGCGGCATCCTCTACAACCCGCGCTGGCCCTGGCATGCGGCGGCACAGCTCGGCGCCACCGTCAAGGCGCCGAACCAGTATCTGCGCTCGCAGCCGCGCCAATATTCCAAGCTGTTCGCCTGAACCGGACCAGCATCGTCATTCCGGCCCGGCGCTGCTGACGCAGCTTGTCCAGGCCGGGAAAAACACTTCAATTGCGCCGCCCCTTCCCACATCAGAGAGCCGCATGACAGCCTATTCCGACCTCTCCGCCCATTTCGGCCGCATCGCTGCCCTGTCGAATGCCATCGGCATCCTGCAGTGGGACAACGACGTGATGATGCCGAAGGGCGCGGCCGAGACGCGGGCCGAAAGCATGGCCCTGCTCCAGGTCATGCGCCACGGTCTCTCCACCGATAGCCGCATTGGCGATTGGCTCGGCGAGGCCGAGAGCGACGGCAGCCTCGGCACCTGGGAGAAGGCCAACCTGCGCGAGATCCGACGCGTCTGGACGGTCGACACCGCCCTGCCCTCCGAACTGGTGGAAGCGTCGAGCAAGGCGATCTCCGCTTGCGAGATGCGCTGGCGCCAAGCGCGGGCCGATGCCGATTTCGCCGGTCTCCTGCCCTATCTCGCCGAAGTGCTAAATCTCCAGCGCCAGATCGGCCGGGCCAAGGGCGAGAAGCTCGGGCTCTCCGCCTATGACGCGCTGCTCAACGATTACGAGCCGGGCGGCCGTTCCGCCAAGATCGACGGGCTGTTCGACGATCTTGCCGCCTTCCTGCCGGGCTTCACGCAGGAGGCGATGGCGGTGCAGGCCCGCCGGCCTGCCTTGCCCGCGCTGGAAGGCCCTTTCGCGACTGAGACGCAGCGGGCGCTCGGCCTCAAGTTCATGGCGGCGCTCGGCTATGATTTCGAGCGCGGCCGGCTCGATATCTCGACGCACCCTTTCTGCGGCGGCGCCGACAACGATGTCCGCATCACCACGCGCTATGACGAGACCGATTTCACCAAGGCACTGATGGGCGTGCTGCACGAGACCGGACATGCGCTCTACGAGCAGGGCCGGCCTCAAGCGCATCTCAACCAGCCGGTCGGCGCCGCGCGCGGCATGAGCCTGCATGAGAGCCAGTCGCTGCTGATGGAGATGCAAGCCTGCCGCTCGCGCCAGTTCCTGGCTTACGCCGCGCCGCTGATGCGCGAGAGTTTTGGAGGTGTGGGGCCGGCCTGGGAAAGCGAGGCGATGTGGCATCGCTATACCCGCGTCGAGCCCGGCTTCATCCGCGTCGATGCCGACGAGGTGACCTACCCGGCCCATGTCATCCTGCGCTACCGGCTGGAAAAGGCGCTGATTGCCGACGAGATGCCGCTCGCCGAATTGCCTTCCGCCTGGAATGCCGGGATGAAGTCCTTGCTCGGCGTCACCGTTCCAAACGACCGGCTCGGCTGCCTGCAGGACATCCACTGGCCGTCCGGCGGCTGGGGCTATTTCCCGACCTATACGCTGGGTGCGATGACCGCGGCCCAGATCTTCGATGCCGCCTGCAAGGCGGAGGCCTCGATCCTGCCCGGCATCGGCAAGGGCGATTTCGGTCCTCTGGTCGGCTGGCTGCGCGCCAATATCCACGGCAAGGGCTCGCTGCTCCCGACCGACGAGCTGCTGACGGAAGCGACTGGTCGCCCGCTCGACGCCGCGGTGTTCAAGGCCCACCTGCGCCGGCGCTATATCGACGAGGTCTAAGCGAACTCATTTTATTTATTCGAAACAAAGACTTAGACAAACGCCTCGTGCCGATCGGCCATGCAGCTTTCGGACTTGCATCCGGGCTTCCGAAGCGGGATGTCGGAGACGACCTCCTGCTTCGGTGACCGCTCATGACCCAGACCAAGCCCGCCCCCCGCATCGCCATCACCTATTGCTCGATGTGCAACTGGATGCTGCGCTCGGCCTGGCTCGGGCAGGAACTGCTCTCGACCTTCGGGCAGGATCTCGGCGAGGTCGCGCTGATCCCGCGCACCGGCGGCATCTTCCAGATCCATTATGACGGCGAGCTGATCTGGGACCGCAAGGCCGATGGCGGCTTCCCGGATTCGAAGGTGCTGAAGCAACGCGTGCGCGATCGGCTCGATCCTGAACGCAGCCTCGGCCATGTCGACGGTCACACGATGTCGGCCGAGGCGGAGAGCTGAAGGCCCCTCGCCCCGCCCGAGACTGCGGCCCTCTCAGGCCGCGTGCTTCCGCGTCGCCGCGACCCAGGCCTTCAACCGTCCCTCGGGATCGGCGCTCAGCGTGATGTCGGTCACCGCTGCGACGATATCGGCGCCGGCCTCGAAGACGCCCGGCGCCCGCTCCAGCGAGATGCCGCCGATGCCGACCAGCGGCAGGTCGCCGATGCGGCGCTTCCACTCGCCGAGCCGCTCCAGCCCCTGCGGGCCGAAGCGCATCTGCTTCAGGATGGTCGGGTAGACCGGGCCGAGCGCGACATAATCAGGCTTCGCCGCCAGCGCGCGCTCCAGCTCGGGCTCGTCATGGCTGCTGATGCCGAGCTTGAGGCCGGCCTTGCGGATCGCATCGAGGTCGGCCTCGTCGAGATCCTCCTGGCCGAGATGGATGAAGTCGCAGCCCTCGGCGATAGCGAGCTTCCAGTAGTCGTTGACGACGAGCACGCAGCCGGCCGCAGCGCAGAGTGTCTTCGCCCGCGCGATCTCACGCGCGACCTCGGTCTCGGGCCGGTCCTTGACGCGTAACTGCACCAGCTTGACGCCGAGCGGCAGCATCCGCTCCAGCCAGTCGGCGCTGTCGAAGATGGGGTAGAACGGATCGAGCTTCATGCGGGAGCGGTCTTTCAGGCCAGGAAGGCTTTGCCCATGACGGGCGTGGAGGGAGCGGCCATGTCGCGCGCCTCGATCGGTTGCGCGGCAAAAGCCTGGCGGCCGGCGCGGATGGCGAGCGAGAAGGCCTCCGCCATCGCGGCGGGATCGCCCGCCTTGGCGACTGCGGTATTGAGCAGGATGCCGTCATAACCCATCTCCATCGCCTGCGCGGCATGGGACGGCAGGCCGATGCCGGCATCGACGACAAGCGGCACATCCGGGAAATGCTGGCGCAGGCTGCGCAGGCCATAGGGGTTGTTGAGCCCCCTGCCCGACCCGATCGGCGCACCCCATGGCATCAGCACCTCGCAGCCGGCATCGAGCAGGCGCCCGCCGACCACGAGATCCTCGGTCGTGTAGGGAAAAACCTTGAAGCCGTCATCGGCGAGAATGCGCGCGGCCTCGACCAGCGCGATCACGTCCGGCTGGAGCGTGTCGTCCTCGCCGATCACCTCGAGCTTGATCCAGTCGGTACCGAAGACCTCGCGCGCCATCTGCGCCGTGGTCACGGCTTCCTTGACGGTGTGGCAGCCGGCCGTGTTCGGGAGCACCTTGACGCCGAGCTCGCGGATCAGCGCCCAGAAGGCTTGTCCTGCGCCGCCCGACGATTCCCGCCGCAGCGAAACGGTGACGACCTCGGCGCCCGAGCGCTTCACGGCCTCGGCCAGGATGGCGGGCGACGGGTATTGCGCGGTGCCGAGGAAGAGCGGGTTGTCGGGCTCGAAGCCATAGAAGGATGCCATCTCAGCCTCCCTGCATCGGCGCGACGATCTCGATGCGGTCGCCTTCGCTCAGGGCCGTTTCGGCGCGCTTGCGGGCCGGCACGAAATCGCCGTTCACCGCGGTCGCGACGATGCGGCCGCCGAAGCCCAGCTCCGCCAGTGCCTCGGCCAGCGTCTTCGCCGCGACGTCCTGCGGGGCGCCGTTAAGCAGCAAGGTCATGCAGCATCTCCGGTGTTGCTTGCGGGTTCAGCACGGCATCCGCCGCCATCCGCGCCATGGCGGGACTGAGCAGGAAGCCGTGGCGATAGAGCCCGTTGACATGGATCACCCGGCCGCGACGCGTCAGCCGCGGCAGGTTGTCGGGAAAGGCCGGGCGGGCATCGGTGCCGATCTCGACCACCTCCGCCTCGCCGAAAGCAGGGTGCAGCGCATAGGCGGCGCCGAGCAGTTCCAGCATGGCGCGAGCGGAGATGCGACGCCGCTCGCCGCTCTCGATCATCGTCGCGCCGACCATGAAGAGCCCGTCCGCGCGCGGGACGATGTAGAGCGGAATGCGCGGATGCAGCAGCCGGACAGGGCGCGACAGGCTGATATCGTCGCTGCGCAGCAGCAGCATCTCGCCCTTGACGCCGCGCAGGTCCGGCAGGACATCACGCGCCGCCAGCCCCCGGCAATCGAGGACGATATCGGCATCGAGATCGACGGGCTCGACGGCGCTGTCGAAATGGATTGTGCCGCCGTTCGCGACGAGGCGCTCGGCCAGCGCGGCGATGGCTTCACGCGGATCGAGATGTCCTTCACCCGCAAAGAACAGGCCGCGCGAAAACCGTCCGGCGAGATCGGGCTCGAGCACGGCGACCGCATCGCCATCGATCTCCTCGAAATGGCTCGTGCGCTGCCCGAAGCGGCGCAATTCCGAACGATCCCGGCTCGGCGCGACCACGAGCGTGCCGTTGCGGACGACCCCGCCGGCATGGCGCTCCCACCAATCGGCCGCCTGCTGTCCGAGCCGGATCACAGGCTCCTCGGCGCTCTCGCCCTCGCACCACGGGGCGAGCATGCCGCCGGCATACCAGGAACAGGCCTCGGCGCCGATGCGCGGACCGCGCTCATGGATGGTGACCTGTGCGCCGCGCGCCAGCAATTCGGTGGCGCAGGCCAGGCCGACGACACCAGCGCCGACCACCGCGACCTTCAGGCTGGAATGAGGGCGTTCTGCCGTCATGCTCTTCCCTGCTCCCGGGAAGGCAGCGGCCTGGGCACGAGCAAAGTGTCTGCGAGCCGAAGACCGTTCCCTTCGCCGGCATTACCCGGATCAGGTACGATGGGTTGGCGCTGACCACGCCTCTCAGCCTCTCGGCACCCCAACGGACAGGCTCAATCTAATGGCTGCCCTGCGGCGGAGCAAGGCGAGCCGGCGCAGGGCTTGGTTGTCAGAGACGCCGCTTTGCGGAGACCAATTTCTGATGTGCCCTCCCTTCACACGGGAGTGCTCGGTGGCCCACTGAGGAGCATGCACAGGCGAAGCGAAGGAAGTTGCCGACGAGGCTTGTCAAACGGCTCTGCAATCGGGCATAGAGCCTCTCGCCGGAGACGTGGCCGAGAGGCTGAAGGCACTCGTTTGCTAAATGAGCATACCCCACAAGGGTATCGAGGGTTCGAATCCCTCCGTCTCCGCCACTCTTTTTCTGCCCCTCCTTCGTTCGCTTGAACTTGAATTCGCACGCGGTTGCGTCGCACGGGCGCGTGCACTCTCATGCATCGGCGAGCGTCCGGTCGGGCCTTGTTCATCGCTGCGGCGATCTCCCATCCCGGCAGGTGCGCTGGTCGGCGGCTGGATTGGGTCGTCGCGATCAAGCAGGGCCGCCGACCGGCGATGCCGACACTGCAAGCGCGAGGGCCTCACCAGGTTTCCTTGACCGTTTCCATCGCGACATTGGTCGAGGTGTTCGCGACATGGGGCAGGTTCGAGATCTTCTCGCCCAGCACGGCCCGGTAGCGCCGGATATCCGGCGTGCGGATCTTCAGGAGGTAGTCGAAGCGGCCCGCGATCATGTGGCATTCCTCGACCTCCCTGATCTTCTTGACCTCCTCGTTGAATTTCGTCAGCGCCTTTTCCGTGGTGTCGGACAGCTTGACCTCGGCGAAGGCGATGTGATCGAGCTTCAGCTTCGCCGGGTTGAGCGTTGCCCGGAAGCCCTCGATATAGCCGTCGTCGACAAGCCGGCGGAACCGGATCTGGCAGGGCGTCTTGGAGAGGCCGATCCGCGCGCCGAGCTCGGCGATCGAGATCCGGCCGTCCTCCCTGAGCACGTCGAGGATCTTGCGATCCAGCGCGTCCAGATCGCCTTCGATTGGCATTTCCTTAGGCTTTTTCACTTGCAATCCTCAAATCTGAAGTCTGAACGGACTGCAAGATAACAAAATTTAGACCGCCTGAGAATCGCGCTCATGATAAGCTCCCGCGCAAAGAACGGGAGAGGGTATCGCCCCCGGCCCGTCGCGTTCGAACCCGCCGGGACAAGCCATGAGCCAAGCCACCGCTGCCGCCGCCAACACCGCCTCCAGCCCGGCGCCTTTCGAGGGCTTCGCTCCGCCGATCCGCGAGCAGTCAGCGCTGCGCCAGGCGATCACCGCCGCCTATCGCCGTCCCGAGACTGAATGCCTTCCGCCTTTGCTGGAAGCGGCGAAGCTGGCGCCAGCGAGCAAGCAGGAGATCGCGCGCACGGGGCGCAAGCTGATCGAAGCGTTGCGGGCCAAGCACAAGGGCACGGGCGTCGAGGGGCTGGTCCAGGAATATTCGCTCTCCAGCCAGGAAGGCGTCGCGCTGATGTGCCTCGCCGAGGCGCTGCTGCGCATCCCGGACACCGCGACGCGCGACGCGCTGATCCGCGACAAGATCGCCGATGGCGACTGGAAGTCCCATGTCGGCGGCGGCAAGTCGCTCTTCGTCAATGCCGCGACCTGGGGCCTCGTCGTGACCGGGAAGCTGACCTCCACCGTCAATGATCGCAGCCTGGCCGCTGCCCTGACGCGCCTCATCGCTCGCGCGGGCGAGCCGGTGATCCGCCGCGGCGTCGACATGGCGATGCGGATGATGGGCGAGCAGTTCGTCACCGGCGAGACGATCGACGAGGCGCTGAAGCGCGCCCGCCCGCTGGAGGCGCGCGGCTTCCGCTATTCCTACGACATGCTCGGCGAGGCCGCGACCACCGCCGCCGATGCCGCGCGCTACTACCGCGACTACGAGAACGCGATCCACGCCATTGGCCGGGCCGCGAACGGGCGCGGTGTGTTTGAAGGCCCGGGCATCTCGATCAAGCTCTCGGCCCTGCATCCGCGCTATAGCCGCGCGCAGGCCGGCCGGGTGATGTCGGAGCTTCTGCCGCTCGTGCGCGAGCTCGCGCTGATCGCCAAGAGCTACGATATCGGTCTCAATATCGATGCCGAGGAAGCCGACCGGCTGGAGCTCTCGCTCGACCTGCTGGAGGCGCTGAGCTTCGATAACGCGCTGCAAGGCTGGAACGGCCTCGGCTTCGTGGTGCAGGCCTATGGCAAGCGCTGCCCCTTCGTTCTCGACTGGATCATCGACCTCGCCCGCCGCTCCGGCCGGCGCATGATGGTGCGCCTGGTCAAGGGCGCCTATTGGGATGCCGAGATCAAGCGCGCCCAGGTCGACGGGCTCGCCGATTTCCCGGTCTATACCCGCAAGGTCCATACCGACGTCGCCTATGTCGCCTGCGCCCGCAAACTGCTGGCCGCGCCCGACGCGATCTTCCCGCAATTCGCGACGCATAACGCCCAGACGCTGGCGACGATCTATCATCTCGCCGGCAGCGACTTCGCCGTCGGGAAATACGAGTTCCAGTGCCTGCACGGCATGGGCGAACCGCTCTATGACGAGGTCGTCGGCAAGGACAATCTCGACCGGCCCTGCCGCATCTATGCGCCGGTCGGCACGCATGAGACGCTGCTCGCCTATCTCGTGCGGCGCCTGCTCGAGAACGGCGCGAACTCGTCCTTCGTCAACCGCATCTCGGACCCGAAGGTGACGATCGACTCGCTCGTCGCCGATCCCGTCGATGTCGTCGAGGCGATGCCGGTCATCGGCATGCTGCACGACCAGATCGCGCTGCCGGGCGACCTCTACGGCGCCAACCGCGCCAATTCGAAGGGCATTGACCTCTCCAATGAAGCATCGCTGGCCGAGCTGGCGAGCAATCTCGCGGCGACGGTCGGTCAGAGCTGGCACGCCATGCCGCTGCTTGCGGACAACTCCGCCGCTGGCACGACGCGGCCGGTCCTGAACCCGGCGGATCATGCCGACATCGTCGGGCAGGTCACCGAGCTTGCGGTCGAGGATGCCGCCAGGATCGCGCGTCTCGCCGCCGAGGGCGGCAAGGCCTGGGCCGCCGTGCCCCCGGCCGAACGCGCCGCCTGCCTCGACCGCGCCGCCGACATCATGCAGGCGCGCATCGAGACGCTGATGGGCATCGCCATGCGCGAGGCCGGCAAATCGGCTGCCAACGCGATCAGCGAGGTGCGCGAGGCCATCGACTTCCTGCGCTATTATGCCGACCAGGCGCGCAAGACGCTGGGCCCGGCGCATGCGCCGCTCGGGCCGATCGTCTGCATCAGCCCGTGGAACTTCCCGCTGGCGATCTTCACCGGGCAGGTCGCCGCAGCGCTGGTCGCGGGCAACGCGGTGATGGCCAAGCCCGCGGGCGTCACCCCGATCATCGCGCATGAGAGCGTCAAGATCCTGCATGAGGCCGGCGTCCCGCGCGGCGCCCTGCAGTTCACGCCGGGCAGCGGGCGCCTCGGCGCCGCTCTGGTCGGCGCGGCGGAGACGGCGGGCGTGATGTTCACCGGCTCGACCGAGGTCGCGCGCGGCATCCAGGCCCAGTTGGCGGAGCGCCTCTCGGCCGAGGGTAAGCCGATCCCGCTGATCGCCGAGACCGGCGGCCAGAACGGCATGATCGTCGATTCCTCCGCGCTGGCCGAGCAGGTCGTCGCCGACGTCATCGCCTCGGCCTTCGACAGCGCCGGCCAGCGCTGCTCGGCCCTGCGCGTGCTCTGCCTGCAGCAGGACATCGCCGACCGCACGCTGCACATGCTGCAGGGCGCGCTCAAGGAACTCACCATCGGCCGCACCGACAAGCTCAGTGTCGATATCGGCCCGGTGATCAGCGAGGGTGCCCAGCGCGAGATCGACGAGCATGTCGCGCGCATGCGCGGCCTCGGCCGCAAGGTCGAGCAGCTCCCGCTGCCGGAGAGCGCGGTGAAGGGCACCTTCGTGCCGCCGACCATCGTCGAACTGAAGAGCCTGACCGACCTGAAGCGCGAGGTCTTTGGGCCGGTCCTGCACGTCATCCGCTATGAGCGCGAGGATCTCGACAAGCTGATCGACGAGGTCAACGGCTCCGGCTACGGCCTGACCTTCGGCCTGCATACGCGGCTCGACGAGACGATCGCCCATGTCACCAGCCGCATCAAGGCGGGCAATCTCTATGTGAACCGCAACATCATCGGCGCCGTCGTCGGCGTGCAGCCCTTCGGCGGCCGTGGCCTCTCCGGCACCGGGCCGAAGGCCGGCGGGCCGCTCTATATCCGACGCCTTGTGCGCAAGGCGCCGGTGCCGCCCCAGCACAGCTCGGTCCATATCGATCCGGCGCTGCTCGAATATGCCGCCTGGCTCGCGAGCAAGGGGCTGAAGGCGGAAGCGGATGCCGCCCGCGAGACCGGCGGCCATTCGGCGCTGGGCTTGCATGTCGAGCTGGCCGGCCCGGTCGGCGAGCGCAATCTCTATGCGCTGCACCCGCGCGGCCGCATCCTGCTCGCACCGCAGACGGAAGCAGGCCTCCATCGGCAGGTCGCGGCGGCGCTGGCGACCGGCAATCAGCTCGTCATCGACGCAGCTTCCGGGCTGAAGGGCGCGCTGTCGGGCCTGCCGGCTGCGGTGGAAGCGCGCGTGAGCTGGACTTCCGATTGGGAGGCCGACGGCCCGTTCTCTGGCGCGCTGGTCGAGGGCGATACCCAGCGGATCGGCGAGGTGAACCGCCGGATCGCCGGGCTTTCCGGCCCGCTCGTGCTGGTCCAGGCGGCGAGCACGGAGGAGCTGAAGCGCGATCCCGATGCCTATTGCCTGAACTGGCTGCTGGAGGAGGTCTCGACCTCGATCAACACCACGGCAGCCGGCGGCAATGCCAGCCTGATGACGATCGGCTGAGGCTCCCGGAGACGGAAAGCGCTCGAGCCGGCCCGGCCGTGGGCATCATCCCCCACGGCCTGCCGGACGGTCAGCCGCTCAGCAGAAGCTCGACCAGTCGCCTGGTGCTGTTGACGTTGTATTTCCGGAGCAGCCGGGCGCGATAGATGTCGACGGTGCGCGGGCTGATGCCCAGTGCCTTCGCGGCTTCCTTGCCCGTCCTGCCCTCGATCAGGAGCGCGGCGACGTCGCGTTCGCGCGGCGTCAGCGACGTTCGCAGCGACGGCCCGGCAGCTTCAGCCTTTGCGAGCTCGGAGAACACCCACAGCGCATGTCCGTGCGCATCATCAGGCGTATAGGTGAAGCCGCTGACCCTGACCCAGAACAGGCTGCCGTCGAGGCGCCGCATCACGCGGTCATCGGTATAGCTGCGCTCATCGGACAGGCGCGCGCCGACGCGCTTTCCGGTCTCCTCGTAATCGGATTGCGTCGGGTAGAACCGCTCGAAGGTCTGGCCGACGAGATCGCCGATCGATCCGCGGAATATCCTGGCGAACTCATGATTGCAGGCCAGGATGATGCGATTGCGGCCCACGACAAGCCCGACCGGGGCATTCTCGAAGGCCTGCCGGAAATCCACATCCATCGGAACCGCCTCCAGCCCGGTTTTCAGGCCGACAAGTCAGCCGCACACTTAAGTGTCCGATACCTATAGAATTAGGTATTTAGGTAGCCTAGCCTTTTTCGGAGAAGGGACAAGACCGATGCAACTGACCGACTTCAAGGCTCTGACCTTCGACTGCTACGGCACGCTGATCGACTGGGAAACCGGCATGTTCGAAGGGTTGAAGCCGCTCACCAGCCGGCTCGCGACCCCGCCCACGCGTGATCAGGTACTGGAAGCGCATGCGCGGCATGAATCGTCGCAGCAATTGCAGACGCCGACCCGGATCTACCGGGACCTGCTGCCGATCGTCTACAAGCGCCTCGCCGAGGAATGGGGCCTGTCGGCGTCCTGGGAGGAATGCGTGGCGTACGGGCAATCGGTCAAGAACTGGCCGGCCTTCCCCGATTCCGCTGAAGCGCTCCGATACCTCAAGCGCCACTACAAGCTCGTGATCCTGTCGAATGTCGACAATGAGAGCTTCGCCGCAAGCAATGCGAAGCTCCAGGTCGCCTTCGATGCGATCTACACGGCGGAGGATATCGGCTCCTACAAGCCGGCAGATCGGAATTTCGACTACATGTTCGAAAAGCTGGAGACGCTGGGCATCCGGAAGCACGAGATCCTGCACACCGCCGAGAGCATGTTCCACGACCATGGCCCGGCGAACCGGCACGGACTGGCCTCCTGCTGGATCTATCGCCGCCACGACAAGGACGGCTTCGGCGCGACGATGCATCCGGGCGACATGCCGAGATATGACTTCCGCTTCAACAGCATGGCCGATCTCGCGAAGGCGCATCGGGAAGCGCTCGGCGGCTGATCCCGCCGGCAGCCGGGCATCGGCAAGGCTTATTCGGAACCCGATCGGCCCCGCGGAGGTTCACCTCCGAGGAGGATCGATCGATGAGCAAGGTTTCCGATCAGGCGAGCGGCGTCCCGGCTGTCTTCAGCACGGCTCGCAGGCCCGGGCAGCCAGGAGACGAAAACGAAAGCCGCGCCGGCCCGAACCCGCGCTCGGCTCACGCCACCGGTCCCCATGCTCCCTACGAGCCGCACGATCCCGAAGGCCTGGCGGCCGAGAAACATCATTCGGACCCCGTCGAGATTTCCGAAGATGCGGTGAATGAACGCAAGCCGAGCGGAACGATCAAGATCGTCGACCTCAGGAAGCCGGCCTAGACCATCGGACCCGTGACGATGGTCCCGCTCGGCCGCCTCGCCCATGTTCCAGAAGGATGCCTGTCCCGCCGCAGGCCGCCGGCATCAGGATGGACCCCGCGCCGCATTATGAGGCAGTGATGGGGTCGCAGGATTCGCAGCGGTGCGGATGATGCCGCCAACGCGAACCGGGATGGGGAAACGCCACCGATGCCGACGATGAAGAACGCGATGATCGTCGCGCCGCAGCCGGAAGCCGCGGAGGCCGGGGCCGAGGTTCTGGAGCGCGGCGGCAACGCCATCGACGCGGCGATCGCCTGCGCCTTCATGCAGGGCGTGGTCGATCCGCTGATGTGCGGCATCGGCGGCTTCGGCTCGATGCAGGTCTACATGCCGCGCCGCGGCGTCCATGAGATCGTCGAGTTCTATGCAAAAGCTCCGCTGGCCGCGACGCCGGACATGTGGCTGCAGCATCTGCAGGGGCAGACGCGGGACGGTTTCGCCTTCCTGCTCAAGGGCGGGATCAACGAGTTCGGCCATCTCGCCGTCTGCACGCCGGGCAGCGTCAAGGGCTATGCCCATGCGCTCTCGCAATTCGGCACGATGAACTGGCGCGACGTGATGGCGCCCGCGATCAGGCAGGCGCATGAAGGCGTGCTCGTCCGGCCGCACATGCACTGGTTCTGGAGCCAGGACCAGAGCGGCGGCGGTGAGGTCAATACCGGCGACAAGCTGCGCTACAGCAAGACCGGACGCGACGTCTACTTCCGGCCCGATGGCAGCCCCAAGCGCGTCGGCGACACGCTGGTCAATCCCGATCTCGCCGCCACGCTGGAGCATCTCGCCAAGAGCGGCCCGGACGATTTCTACCATGGCGCGCTGGCCGCCCGGATGGCGGCGGATTTCGCGGCCCAGGGCGGGCTGATCAGCGAGCGCGACTTCGCGGCCTATGAACTCTCGGTCGCCGAGCCGATCTGGGGTTCCTATCGCGGCCACCGGATCTCGACCTCGCCGCCGCCGGCGAGCGGCATGTCGATGCTGCAGATCCTGCACATCCTCGAGAATTTCGACATCGGCGCGCTCGGGCATGGCAGCGCCGAGCATATCACCCTGCTCGCCGAGGCGATGCGCCGCATGACCATCGACAAGGACCGCTTCATGGGCGATCCGGCCTATGTCGACGTGCCCGTCGACCGGCTGATCTCGAAGGCGCATGCGGCCGAGCAGGCCGAGGCGATCCGGCGCGGCGAGCGCGCGGTCATCGACAGGCTGGACAAATCGCAGCGCGAGACGACGCATGTCACCGTCGTCGACCGCGAGGGCAACGCCGTGGCGCTGACCCATACCCTGGGTAGCCCCTCCGGCGCGATCTCGGACGGGCTCGGCTTCATCTATAACGGCACGATGAGCCGCTTCGACCCGCGCCCCGGCCGGGCGGCGTCGATCGCGCCCGGCAAGCGCCGCGCCTCTTCCGCCGCGCCGACCATCGTCTTCGACGGCGAGACGCCCCGCATCGTCATCGGCGCGCCCGGCGGCAGCTATATCGCGCCGGCGATCGCGCAGGGCATCATGAACATGCTCGATTTCGGCATGTCGCCCTTCGAGGCCGTCGCCGCACCGCGGGTCATGGCCGTCTCGAACACGATCGACATCTCCAACCGCATCCGCCGCAATGTCAGCGCCGAGCTCACCGCCGCCGGATATGACGTCAAACGTTCGGCCCAGACATTCCCTTTCGCAGCCCTTCATGCGATCGGGATCGTCGATGGCACATGTTCGGGCGGGGCCGACCCGCAGCGCGACGGAATGGCGATCTCCGTCTGATTTCCGGGCCGGCTTCGACAGGGGGCGGGAATGTTCCTGAGCGTATTCGACGTCTTCAAGATCGGTATCGGCCCCTCGTCCTCGCATACGATGGGCCCGATGACGGCGGCCGGGCACTTCCTCGACCTGCTGCGCCGGGACCCAGCGCGCGATCGCGCGGCAGCCGTCAAGGCGACGCTGTACGGCTCGCTCGCCTTCACCGGAAAGGGCCACGCTACCGACCGGGCCGTGGCGCTCGGCCTGCTCGGCTGGACGCCAGCAGCCTTCGATTTCGATGTGGCCGAACGCCAGATCGACGAACTCGGCCGCAGCCACCTGCTGCGCCATGACGGCCTGCCGTCACTGGCCTTCGATCCCGCGACCGACATCGTCTTCGACTACGGGCCGCCTTTGCCCGGACATGCCAACGGGCTCGTCTTCTGCGCCCGCGATTCTGCCGGGGCGGAGTTGTTGTCCGAGACCTATTATTCGATTGGCGGCGGCTTCGTGGTGACGGCGCAGGAGCGTGAAGCGCCGGCCGCTTCTACGCAGACATCGTCCTGGCCCTATCCATTCGCGAATGCGGCAACGATGCTGCGCATGGCCAAGGAGAGCGGCCTCTCCATCGCGGAGATGAAACGCGCCAACGAGATCCATCTCCAGCCGGCGGAAGAGGTCGACAGTGGCCTCGCCCGCCTCTGGTCGGTGATGAACGACTGCATCGAGCGCGGCATGAATCAGGAGGGCGAACTGCCCGGCGGCCTGCGCGTGCGCCGCAGGGCAGCGCATATCCACCGGCAACTGGCGGCCGAGAAACTGGCCAACCGCTCGCAGCCGCATGCGTCGACGGACTGGCTCAGCGTCTATGCGATGGCGGTGAACGAGGAAAACGCGGCCGGCGGCCGCGTCGTCACCTCTCCGACCAACGGGGCCGCCGGCGTCGTGCCGGCGGTGCTGCGCTATTATCTCGACCATTGCGTCGGGGCGGAGCCGGAAAAGGTCTCCGATTTCCTGCTGACGGCAGCCGCGATCGGCGGATTGATCAAGCACAACGCCTCGATCTCCGGTGCCGAGGCCGGTTGCCAGGGCGAAGTCGGCTCCGCCGCCGCGATGGCCGCGGCCGGGCTCTGCGCCGTGCTCGGCGGCTCGCCAGCGCAGATTGAGAACGCTGCCGAGATCGCGCTGGAGCACCATCTCGGCATGACCTGCGACCCTGCGGCCGGCCTCGTCCAGGTGCCCTGCATCGAGCGCAACGGCATCGGCGCGATCAAGGCAGTCGCGGCCGCGTCGCTGGCGCTGCGCGGCGACGGCTCGCATTTCATGCCGCTCGACAACTGCATCGAGGCGATGCGGCAGACCGGCGAGGCCATGAACGAGCGCTTCAAGGAAACCAGCCTCGGGGGGCTCGCAGTCAACCTGCCGGAATGCTGAGCCCTCCCCTGCCATTTTTGCATGATGGATCGGGCGAGCGCCCGATAGGGTGGACGCACAGCCTGCAAGGATCGGATCGATGATCGTGGATGACTTCCGTTCGGATACGGTGACGCGCCCTGGCGAGGGGATGCGGGCCGCCATGGCCGCGGCCGAGGTCGGCGACGCCGTCTATGACGATTGCCCGACGACGAAGCGGCTGGAGGCGATGACGGCCGAGCGGCTCGGCAAGGAATCGGCCCTGTTCTTCCCGACGGGTACGCAGGCGAACCTCGCCGGGCTGATGGCCCATTGCGGCCGCGGCGAGGAATATCTCGTCGGCCAGATGGCCCATACCTATCGGCTCGAAGGCGGCGGCGCGGCCGTGCTCGGCTCGATCCAGCCGCAGCCTCTTCCGAACGAGGCCGACGGCACGATCGCGCTCGATGCCATCGCCAATGCGATCAAGCCGAACGATTTCCACTTCGCAATGACGCGGCTTCTGGCGCTGGAGAACACCTTCAACGGCCTCGTCCTGCCCGATGCCTATCTGGAGGCTGCGACCGGGCTTGCCCGCTCGCGCGGCCTCGCCACCCATCTCGACGGCGCCCGCCTGATGAACGCGGCCGCGGCGAGCAACCGGGACGCCGCCTGGATCGCGGGGCAGTTCGACACGGTTTCGCTGTGCCTCTCCAAGGGCCTCGGCGCACCGGTCGGGTCGATCCTCGTTGGCCCGAAGGATTTCATCGAGAAGGCCCGGCGGATCCGCAAGATGCTGGGCGGCGGCATGCGCCAGACCGGCGTGATCGCCGCAGCCGCGATCTACGCGCTGAAGCACAATGTCACGAGGCTCAGCGAAGATCACCGGCGCGCGGCCGATCTCGCCAACGTGCTGGCGCGCTTCCCGGAGCTCGGCGCCGGGCCTGCCCGCACAAACATGGTGTTCATGTCGCCCAAGGCGCTCGACACCGCCGCCTTCGCCGCCTTCCTGCGCGAGCGTGGCATCGCCGTCAGCGGGCGGTACGGCACATTGCGCTGGGTGACTCATCTCGATGTCGACGACGCCTCCGTCGCGCGCGTCGCCGAGGCCTGCGAGCGCTTCTTCGACAAGCGGCAGGCGGCTGCCGAGTAAAAGCCCCGCCTCAACCGCTTCCGGGCACGCCTTTCCGCGGCTCGGCGTCGATCAGATACTCGATGTGCCGGCGGCCTGAATCTCCCAGTCGGATCGAGACCGCAACGCCGAAAATGTCCTTGATCGCTTCGGCGGTCAGGACCTCCTCCGGCGCGCCGGCCGCCTGCAAGCGCCCGTCATGCAGCAGCGCGATCTCGTCGCAGAACATGGCGGCGAGGTTGAGGTCGTGCAGCGCCATGATGCAGGTGATGCCGAGGCGGCGAACCAGGCTCAGGATCGAGAGCTGGTGCTGGATATCGAGATGGTTGGTCGGCTCGTCGAGGATCAGCTCGCTCGGCTCCTGCGCGAGCGCGCGGGCGATATGGACGCGCTGGCGCTCTCCACCTGAGAGTGTGTGCCAGTGCTGGTCATGGCGCTCCGTCAGCCCTACCCGCGCCAGCGCCTCGTTGACCGCAGCCTCGTCGGCCTCGCTCCAGGAGGCGAGCGCGGCGCGATGCGGCGTGCGGCCGAGGCGGACGACGTCGCAGACGGATAGCTGGATCTCGGTCGTCGCCTGCTGCTCGACGAAGGCGAGGCGGCGGGCAAGTTCGCGGCGCGGCACCCCGGCAATGTCATAGCCGTCGAGGGTGACGACACCGCTTGCGACATTGCGCAGGCGGCAGAGCAATCGGAGCAGGCTCGACTTGCCGGAGCCGTTGGGACCGATCAGGCCGAGCACCCGGCCGGGCGCCGCTTCCAGCGTCACGCCATCGACGATCATCCGGCCGCCGGCGCCCCAGCGGACCTCGCGGGTCGCGAGCGTCATGCCGGCCTCCGGGCACGGTAAAGGATGAGCGCGAAGACAGGGGCGCCGAACAGCGCGGTCACCACGCCGATCGGCAGGATCTGCTGCGGGATCAGGATGCGGGAGAGGATGTCGGCGAGGATCATGAAGATCGCGCCGACGACGAGGCAGGCCGGCAGCAGGCGGGCATGGCCGGAGCCGACGAGGAAACGGGCGGCATGGGGGATGATCAGCCCGACGAAGCCGACCGTGCCGACGATCGAGACCATCACCGCCGTCATCACCGCCGTCGTGGCGAAAAGCACGACCTTGACCCGCGTGACCGCTACGCCAAGCGAGGCTGCGGCATCGACGCCGAAGGCGAAGGCGTCCAGCGCCTTGGCGTGCAGCATGCAGATGCCGAAGCCGATGAAGGCGACCGGCGCCGCCATCCAGATATCGGGCCAGCGCACGCCACCGAAATTGCCGAGCAGCCAGAACATCACGCCGCGGGCCTGTTCGGCACTGGCGAGCGTCGTCACGATCGTCGCCGTCGCTGCGTTGAACAGCTGCGAGGTGGCGACGCCGGCGAGGATGACGCGGTCGCTCGCCCCGCCCGCCCCCGCCGCCAGCATGGCGACCACCACGAGCGCGGCGCAGGAGCCGATGAAGGCGCCGGTCGAAACCGACAGCACCGTGCCGCCGATGCTGATGCCGAGGATCAGCACCGCGACGGCGCCGGTCGAGGCACCGGCCGAGATGCCGAGGATATAGGGCTCGGCCAGCGGGTTGCGCAGCAGCGCCTGCAGGATCGCGCCCGAGAGAGCGAGCGCGCCGCCGCAGAGCCCCGCCATCAGCGCGCGGCTCAGGCGATAATCGAAGATCACGCCCTGCTGGATCGCGCTGACCGGGAAGTCGAGCTCGAACAGCCCGTTGCCGAGTGCCTTCAGGGCCGTGTCCAGCGGGATGCGCATCTCGCCGATCGTCACCGCCAGCGCGACCGAGACGATCAGCGCCAGCAGCGAGGCCAGCGCGATGCCGATCCGCGCCGGCCAGTTCGGCCCATGGGCGGCGTGGCTCAACGCGAAAGCCCGAAGCCGGCGATCGCCTTGGCGAGCGTCTCGATGCCGTCGATGGTGTCGAGCCCGGCGCGGGTCGCCCCGACATCCATGATGACGACGCGGTTGTTCCTGACGGCGTCGAGCTTGCTGGCGACCGGGTCGGTCTTCAGGAAGTCCAGCTTCTTCTCGATATCGTCGGCCGGGAAGCGGCGGCGATCCATCTTCACCGTGACGATCACGGCCGGGTTGGCGGCAGCGATGCTCTCCCAGCCGACCAGCGGCCATTCCTCGTTGGTCGCGATGATGTTGCGGGCTCCGAGCTTGGACAGGATATAGGCGGGCACGCCGTTCCTGCCGGCCATGAAGCCGTCGCCCTTGATGTCCTTGCTGGAGAACCAGACGACGACCGGCACCTCCTGCGCCTTCAGCTTGGCGACCTGCTCGACCGCCTTGTCCTCGCGGGCCTTGAGCTCAGCGACGAGCGTCTCGGCCCGGTCGGCGACATCGAAGATCGCGCCGAATTCGCGGATGTTGCGATAGACCAGCTCCATCGTGAACATCTGCGTACGAACGCCGTCGCCGGCACCGGAATTGTCCTTGCCGATGCAATCGGTCGGCGAGACATAGGTCGGCACCTTGACCTTGGCGAACTGGTCGCGCTTGCCGACGATGCCGTTGGGCCCGACATGCCATTCGAACATCGCGGTGACGAGATCGGGCTCCTGCGCCAGCACCGCCTCGAAGCTCGGATCGTTGTCGGCGAGGCGCTTCACCTTGGCGTTGACCGCCTCATAGGGCTTGGCGACCGGCGAGAACCAGACCGCGGTGCCGACGACACGATCGCCAAGACCGAGCGCATAGAGGATTTCCGTCTGGGTCTGACCGATCGCGACGACGCGCCTGGGCGCGGCGTTGAAGGTGATCGTCTCGCGGCAATTCTCCAGCGTCAGCGGATATTTGGTGGGCGCCGCAGTGGCCGTGCCGATGGCGAGAGCGCCGAACAGCGCGGCGGCAGACAGGCGAAGAAGTGAATTGAAGGGGCGCGCAGCCGGCATCGAGGCCATCCGAAATGTAACAATGTTGCATTTCTGATAGAGTGCGCGGCAGGCAAACGTCAAGCCGCCTTGAGTGGCCTGTGCAGTGGACTTCATGAACATGGACTTCATCGCTCCCCGAGATGACGGCCGGGGGAGCTTTGGGCATGTGGGGCGGACAAGCGGCGCAGGGCCACCATCGACACACAGGCTCCGGAACACCCCGTCCGAAAGACGTCTTCGACGACCGGGGCAGGTCTCCTGGCTCGCGGGTCGATGCCGGTTCCGCCCGGCCTTCCCGGCGCGGCAAGCGCCAGTGGACGATGGACGGAGAGCTCGCCGCTTACAGTTGCGGGGGCAGCCTCGGCTTTGGCACTGGAAGTGCCTCACCGAATTCCCTCTTAGCTCCGGGAGCAACCCGGAGAACCTCGATCGGCGCACACCCTATAAGGGTGCGGCGCGCCGTCAAGCGAACATCGCTTCAGAGGCGCGGCGTCCTGTAGAGCCGCTTGCCGCCGACGGATATCTCGACGTCCTGGAGATAGCCACGCAGCGCGGTGGTCGCGACCTCGATGCCGAGGCCCGGCGCATCGGGGGCCGCGACCTGCCCGTTCGCGTCGCGCTCCAGATGATTGGCGGAGATCGCGGTCGCGAGCGGCTTCGGCATCGCCGGGTATTCGCAGATCTCGTGGGCAGCGAGACCGGCATAGGGCTGGAGCGAGGCCGAGAGCGCGAGATGCGAGGTGAAGGTGTGGTTGACGAAGGTCACGCCCTTCGCGACCGCATAATCCGCCACCGCCTTGGACGGGCCGATGCCGCCGATCCGGCCGCAATCGATCTGGACATAGCCGATGCCGCCATAGTCGATGAGCTGCCGCGCCATCGACTCGTTATGGGCGCCCTCCCCGCCGGCCAGCCGGACCTTGGGGCTGCGTTTGGCCAGAGCGCCATAGGCTTCGAGCGCGCTGGCGTGGAACGGCTCTTCGAACCAGAGCACGTTGGCCTTCTCCATCGCGGGCAAGCGAGCGGCGGCGCGCTCGACATCCTCGATGAAGATCTGACCGGTATCGACGAGCAGGATGCCGTCCTGCCCCAAACCCTCGCGAGCGGCGACGAAATGCTCGGCATCGGCCTCGACGCTGCCCCGCCCGATCGGCCCCCAGCCGAACTTCGCGGCGCGGAAGCTGCGCTTGCGGGCATCGCGGGCGCGTTCGAGGGTTTCCTGCGCCGTGTCGCCGAAAAGGACCGAGGCATAGGGCGTCTTGGGATGGCTTTTCGTGTAGCCGAGCAGACGCCAGACCGGCTCGGAGCGCATCTTGCCGAGGATGTCCCAGAGCGCCATCTCGACGCCGGAGAAGGTGTGCGGTGCCTGGAGCAGGTCCATCGAGTTATAGGCGACGGCTGCGGCGATGCGGGCGATGTCCTGCGGGCTCTCCAGATTCTGGCCCAGCACGGAATCCGCGACCGGGCGGCAGACGCCATGCGACATCGGGCAGATGAAGGCGGCGATGGAAGGCAGCGGCGCCGCCTCGCATTCGCCCCAGCCGACATGGCCGCCGGCGGCGACCCTGACCAGCAGCGCATCCTGGCTGCCATCGGCCTCGTCGGTGACGACGGGCATGGCGAGATAGAAGAAATCGACGGCCTCGATCCTGGGCACGGGCTTCATCCTCACAGTTCGTAGATCGTGGCGCGCGGGGCGAAGGTGACGCCTTCGTCGAGCGGATAGATCGGCCGGGCGCAGATCGTGTGGCCGAGACTCCGGAGATTGGCGGAGGTCGCGCCGGGTGCGTCGATGTTGAAGTTCCGCGCGCACCACTGGTCGAACATGTGGAATTCGGTGTGGGGCGACTTCACCACGATCAGGTCGAAATCGGTCGGGTCGATGCCGTTGGCATAGTACATCGCCCGGTCGAACAGGCTGACCGAGCGGCTCATCACGACGACGGCGACATTGCCCCAGGTCAGCACGGCGGTCGGCCCGGCGCTGAGCGGCGCCTTCATCGTCTCCAGAGCGGCCTCGCCATCGGAGAGCAGCTTGACCTTGGCTTTCACCTGCATCGGCGGGAAGCGCGCGGGATCGATCGAGCCGCCGAGCGTGATCTCGATCGTCGCCCCAACGCCCGCCTTGTGCGCGGCAGCCGCTGCCGGCGCATCGACGATCTGGGCGAGCACGCGCTTGCCGTAGCCGGCCTTGCGCAGGGCCGCGAGGATCGCGTTGCTGTCGCCCGAGGCGCCGGACGAGGTCGCGTCGGCAGCGTCGGTGAAGATCACCGGGCCGTCGATGCTGCGGGCCTGCGCGATGGCGCGCTCCAGCGGGACGAGCTTGCCCTGCATGCGGAAGCGCAAGGGCCAGAATTCCTCGGCGAGCCGGATCGCCTCGCGCTCGGCCGTCGCCTTGTCGCCGTCGGTCAGGATCAGCACCTGCGAGCAGAGCTCGGGCACGTCGGTGAACGGGTTGCCGATCATGATGCCGGCCGCGAGCGCCCGTCCCTCCTCTTCCAGCCGGCGGCATTCGGCCAGAAGCTCGCCATAGCAGCCGGTCTTGGTGATCAGTTCGTCGCCGCGCACCAGCGCGGGAATGACGACACGGGCGGCCACCGGCCTGATCCCGCCAGCCATCAGCTTCAGCAGCAATTCGGCGGCGCGGCGGCCGGTATCGGCGAAATCAACATGGGGATAGGTCCAGTAGATCGCGAAGCCGTCGACATTGCGCAGCATCCGGTCGGTCAGGATGCCGTGCAGGTCGAGCGAGATGACGATCGGCATGTCCGGCCCGACGCGCTGGCGCAGCTTTTCCAGGAGGTAGCCTTCCGGGTCGAGCTCGCCATCGGCGCCCATCGCGCCATGCAGCGAGACATAGATGCCGTCGATGCGGTCGAGCTTGGCGAAGATCGCGGCGAGGATTTCCTCGGAGAGCTTCTTCCAGCCCGTAGCCGAGAGCGGCCCGGCGCTGCCGGAGCGGGCGCAGATCGTCGGGACGATCTCGATATCGGGCCTGGCCTCGAAGACCGCGAGCGCGCCGCCGAGTTCCTGGTTCTGGCCGCGCTGGACGTAGAGGCTCTCGCCATGGTGGATCAGGAAGTTCTCGTAATGCGACGGCAGCGGGTTGAAGGAGGAGATCTCCTGCTTGCAGTCGGCGATCAGGATGCGCTTCATCGGGCGGCTCCGGCGGGTCAGAATTTCAGGCGGGGGTCGAGCACGTCGCGCAGGCCGTCGCCGAGCAGGTTGAGGCCGAGCACGCAGGTGATGATCGCGAGGCCCGGGAACACCGTGATCCACGGCGCTTCGCGCATGAAATCGCGGCCTTGCGCGATGATCGAGCCGAAGGAGGCGGCCGGTGGCGGCGGGCCGGCACCGACAAAGGACAGAGCCGCTTCGGCGAGGATCGCGATGGCGAAGACATAGGTCAGCCGCACGATCAGCGGGCCGGCGACATTGCGCAGCACATGCTTGAACAGGATGGTCCATTCGCCGACGCCGATCGAGCGCGCCGCGGCGATGTATTCCTGCTCCTTCTCAAGCAGGACCGAGGCGCGCACGATGCGGGCGGTATGCGGCGTCGTGGCGATGGCGAGCGCGATCACGACATTGGTCAGCGATGCGCCGAGCACCGCCGAGACGACCATGGCGAGCACGATCGACGGAAACGCCATCAGCGCGTCCATGATTCGCATGATCGGCTGGTCGAGATGGTAGAAATAGCCGGCGATCGCGCCGCTCAGCGTGCCGGCGATCCCGGCCAGCACCACGGTGCAGGCGCCGATGGCGAGCGAAATGCGGGCGCCGATCATCACGCGGGAGAGGATATCGCGGCCGAAATGATCGGTGCCGAACCAGTGCACGGCACTTGGCGCGGCGAGCCGGGCGCGGACATTGCTCTTGAGCGGATCGAAGGGCGTGAGCCAGTCGGCCGCGAGCGCGACCGCGACCATTGCGAGCACCAGCGCCGCCCCGATCACGAACGAGCGGTTGCGAAAGAGGCGCCCCCAGAGGGCGCGGCCGACGAGTGGCGTGCCCTGCATCAGGCCAACCTCACCCGCGGATCGACCACGGCGTAGAGGATGTCGACGACGAGATTGATCGCGAGATAGACGACCGCGAGGAAGAGCAAGCCACCCTGCAGCACGGGAAAGTCGCGGGAGGCGATGGCACCGACGATCAGGCGCCCGATGCCGGGGATGGAAAAGACCTGTTCGACGATGACCGCGCCGCCGAGCAAGGCTCCGGAGACGATGCCGATGACGGTGAGGATCGGGATCATCGCATTGGGCAGCGCGTGGCGCAGCACGACATGGAGCTTGGCGAGCCCCTTGGCATCGGCAGTGCGGACATAGTCCTGCGAGAGCGTGTCCAGCATCGAGGCGCGCGCCATTCGGGCGATGAAGCCGACCTGAACCAGCCCCAGCGTCAGGGCCGGGAGGATCATGCCGCGCAGCCATTCGGTGGGCGATTGCAGGAAGGGCGTGAAGCCACCGCTCGGCAGCCAGCCAAGCGACACCGCGAAAACCAGCACCATGACGAGGCCGAGCCAGAAATCCGGGACCGAGAGCCCGAGCAGCGCCGTGGTCATCACGGCCTGATCGGGCCAGCGGTTGTGATTGACGGCGGCGATGATGCCGGCCGCTACGCCGAAGAACACGGCGAAGGCGAGCGCCAGTGCCGCCAGCGAGAGCGTGACCGGCAGGCGCTCGATCAGGGCCGCCGTCACCGAGCGGTTGAGCAGGATCGACTGGCCGAGATCGCCGCTGAGGATGCGCCCGTACCAGCCGAACATCTGCTGCGGCAGCGAGAGGTCGAGACCGAGCGCGCTGCGGAGCTTGGCGACCTGCTCGGGCGTCGCCGAGGCGTCGAGGAAAGCCGCCGCCGGATCCCCCGGCACCAGCCAGATCAGCGCGAAGGACATCAGCGAAACCAGGACGAGCACGAGAAAGGCGCCCGCGAGCCGGCGGATCAGGAAGCTTCCCATGCCGCCCTCCTTCCGAGCGTTAGGCCTTAGTTCTGATAAGTGCGCGTCATCCCGGGCGACCGAAGGGAGAACCGGGATCCATTCCGGAACGCTTCCGGCAAAGGTTCAGGAATGGATCCCGGATCTGCGCCGCTTTGCGGCTTGTCCGGGATGACACGGCTAATGTGACGGCGATCGATACTTACGACGGCTGGCATCGACCTCGCATGCGCTCAGGGCTCCAGCCAGACGCCCCACATGCGCGGGATGCGATAGGGCTTGAAGTTCTTGAGCTTGGACGTGGAGGCCTGGAAGATCCCGTAATTGCCGGCCTTCATCGCGACTGCCGCGTCGTACATGTGCTTCTGGAAGGCGTCGTAGAGCGCCTTGCGCTTGCCCTCGTCCATCTCGGCGTTGAAAGCGGCGGCGATGCGGTCGATCTCGGGGTCCTTCGCCTGCTGCGAGAGGCCGTTGACCCAGGGCGCCATCACCGAGCCCGGGCCTTCATAGGGCTCGATGCCGAAACCGTGCGTCCAGAAGGTCCAGCCCGTCGGCGTGAAGCCGATCTTCGAGACGGTCGGCCAGTCGGCGACGGAGATATCCACCTCGACGCCGATCTCCTTCAGCTTCTGCTGGACCAGCGTCGCGGTGTCGACATTGGGGCGCAGATTGTCGGTGATGAAGGTGACCTTGCCGCCCTTGTAGGACGACTTGGCGAGAAGCTCCTTGGCGAGCTTGACGTCGTTCTTGTTGTACTTGTCGCTGCCGACAGTCGAATGGAAGGCGGAGCCCGGATAGAGCCAGCTCGGGTCCATCTGGTAGATATCGGCATAGGAGATCGCCATGATCTCCTCCATGTCGAGCGCCGCCTGGACAGCCAGCCGGAAGTTCACGTCATTGGCGGGTGCCTGCGCCTGGTTGAACTTGATCACCTGCAGGCCGAACGGCACCATCTTGTGGATGGTGAAGCGGTTGTCGGTGCCGAGCCGCTTCGCGGTCGGGCCGTCGACCGTCTCGTTGAACTGGATCTGGCCGGCTTCGAGCGCCGCGGTGCGGGCGCCGCCTTCCGGCATGAAGCGGAAGGTGACGGTATCGAGGAAGGCTTCCTTCTTGCCGGCGAAGCCGTCGCGGCCGGTGCCCTTTGGATTGGGCGCATAGCCGTCATAGCGCGTCAGCTTGACATGGCTGTCCGGCTTGTACTCGACGAACTTGTACGGACCCGTGCCGATGATCTCGATCTTGCCGGCTTCCTTGGCCGCCTCGCTCGCGGGATAGATCGCGATCGGCGCGCGCGGCGAGGAGAGATTGTCGAGGAAGGTCGATTGCGCCTGCTTCAGCGTGACCGTGACCTCGTGCTCGCCGCTCGCCTTGATCGTGTCGATCGCGGCGACCAGCGCCGGCGAGGCGCCGACCTTGCGATAGCGCTCCAGCGAGGCGACGACATCGGCGGCATCGAGCTTCTTGCCGTTATGGAAGGACACGTCCTTACGGATCGGGAAGACATAGGTTTTGCCATCCGGCGAGACCGTCACGCCCTCGGCCAGCTCCGGCACCGGCTTGGCGTTCTCGTCGCGGGCATAGAGCGTCTCGAAGATATGGAGCGTGACGTTGCGCGAGGCCTGCGCCGAGGTGATCTGCGCATCGAGCGAAGGCGGTGCCTGGCTGATGCCGATGACGACGTCGCCGCCCTTGCGCTGGGCCAGCGCGCCTTGTGCCCCTCCGAGCATGAGCGCCGTCGCGAGAGCGGCGCCGACGATGATGTGCTTTGCCATGTTCTTGTCCCCTCAGGATTGATGGTCAGGCACGTGGTGGTTCAGGCGTAAGTTTGGTCAGGCGGCGGCGCGCACCGCGTCGTAATCCTCCATCAGGACGGCAACCGCATCGCCGCGCTGCACCCGGCCCGGGCCGGCGGACATCCAGAGCACGCCGTCGCGGCGGTAGCGCACCTCCAGCGGGTCGCGGTCGATGTCCTCGATGAAATGCAGGTAGCCCGCGAGATCGCCGGCGCGGCAGATATCGCCGACGACATTGCGCGGTTCGAACAAACCGCCGGCCGGCGCGAAGGAATAGCCGGCGGCATCGCGCACCATCATGTGGCGGGTGCCGGGCGAACCGTCGCGCTGCGTCGTGTCGGGTTTGCCGTCCATCAGGCCGAAATGCTTGAGGATGTTGGTCAGCGCCCGGTCGGCGATGCGCACACCCTCGACATTGACCCGGCCCCAGCCGCCGAGCTCGGTGCCGAGCGAGAGGATGCCGCGCCGCTCGACCGATGAGGTCAGCGTCGCGCCCTCATCGACGCCCCAGAACACGACATTGTAGGGCGCGCCGAAGGCCGCTGCGGCTGCCATGGTGCGCTCGCGCAATTTGGCGTCGGCGACGTAGTGCATGTTGGTCGAGAGCGCCGAGTCGCCGGAATGGCCGGCTGTGTGGAGATCGACGGAGACATCGACCAGCGGCAGCACGACGGTATCGACGAAATGCGCCAGCATCTCCGAGAATGTACCGCGCGGATTGCCGGGGAAGCAGCGATTCATGTCGCGGTTGTCGACCGGCGAGAGGCGCGTATCGTTCAAGACGGCAGGCATGTTGAGCGCCGGGATCATGATGACTCGCCCCTGCACCTTCGCCGGATCGAGGCTGCGGGCGAGGCGCGAGACAGCGATCTGACCCTCGTACTCGTCGCCATGGACGCCACCGGTGAGCAGGATCGTCGGGCCGGAGCCATTCTTCACGCTGATCACGGGGATTTCGACGACGCCCCAGCCGGACGTATTGCGCGACAGCGGCGCCCGCAGATAACCGGCCTGCCGCCCGGATACCTCGAAATCAATCTCGCAACGAACCCGGCTTTCGGACGCCATGGCGAACCCCTCTCGCTCTTGCGTTTCGTATGATTGTATACGATCATACGACCTGTCAAGCGAGAGGCAGAGAGCCGGATGACGGATACGGGCGGACAAGTGCGGGCAGCCGAAACAGCGACATCGGAGCGAGCGAAAAGCGCCGCCCTCGATTGGCAGCCGCTGCAGCCGCAGACGCTCGTCGACCATGCGATCGAGGCGATCATCGCCGGGGCCGCCGCCGGGCTGATCCTGCCGGGCGACCGGATCGTCGAGGTCGATCTGGCCCGCAAGCTCGGGGTCAGCCGCGTGCCGGTGCGCGAGGCTTTGCGCCTGCTCGAGAGCCAGGGCGTCGTGATCAGCGAGCCTTACAAGGGCATTCGGCTCCGCCCGGTGACGAACGAGCGCGTCTCGGACCTGATCGAGGCGCGCATTGCGCTCGAAGCCAGCGCGGTGGTGCGCGCCGTCGCGGCCGGTCGCAACCGCGGCCATCATCTCGACGAGTTGCGCCGCGCCGTCGCCGAGATGGAATTGATGGCAGCGCGCAGCAGCGCCTATGGCGTCGCGGTCGCCGATACCAACTTCCACCGTGCGCTCTGCCGGCTCGGCGGCAACAGCGTCACCTTCGACCTGTGGGAGACGCTGGCCCCGCAATGCACGATCATCTTCGGCCTCGCCACCTTCGGCAAGCCGATGGCCGGCGTGGTCGAGGAACATGTCGACCTGCTCGCCGCCTTCGAGGCCGGCGATATCGCGGTGATCACCCGCACGCTCGACGAGCACATCACCGTCATGAACCACGCGATGGATTACGAGACCATCGTCGCCCAGCGCCGCAGCGAAAGGGATTTGCCGTGAACGACCAGCCGATCCAGACGCGCGCAGCAAGCCGGGCGGGGTTGCCGCCCTTCCGCATCACCCGGATCGAGGCTGCTCCCCTCTTCGGCGAGAGCCCCAAGGGCGGCTGGTCGGCGGAGATCCGGCCGGAGGATTCGATCCATGCGCTGATCGCGGTGCATACCGACCAGGGCCTGATCGGCTATGGCAGCGTCTTCACCGATGGCCGGCTCGTTCAGGCAGGCCTGAAGGTGCTGGAGCCGCTCTTCCTCGGCGCCGATGCGCTCTCGCCCGATTTCGTCAGCGAGAAGCTGCACCAGAACACCTTCTGGATGGGGCGCGGCGGCACACTGACCCATACGATCAGCGGTATCGACATCGCGATGTGGGACATTCTCGGCCAGGCGACGGGGCTCAGCGTCGGGCGCCTGCTCGGCGGGCGCTACCGCGAGCGCGTGCAGCCCTATTGCTCGCTGCTGATGGAAGAGCCGGCGGCGATGAAGGATGTCGTCGCTGGTTATCGCGACAAGGGTTTCAGCGCCTTCAAGATCGGCTGGGGGCCGTTCGGCCGGGCGCTCGACGTCAAGCTCGACGAGGCGATCGTCCGCGCGGCGCGCGAGGCGGCGGGCGAGCGCTCGAAGCTCTTCGTCGATGCCGGCGCCAGCGACGCGCTCTGGCCGCATGGGCTGAAATGGGCCAAGCGCACGGCCGAGATGCTGGCCGATTACGAGGTCGGCTGGTTCGAGGAGCCGGTCAGGCCCGACGCCATCGACGATTACCGCGAATTGCGCCGCTCCTCGCCCGTGCCGATCGCCGGCTGCGAGGTCCTGACCCGTCGCCAGAGCTTCATTCCCTGGCTGACGACCGGCGCGCTCGACATCGTCCAGCCCGACGTCACCAAGGTCGGCGGCATCTCCGAGCAGCGCCGCATCGCCTGGATGGCCTATGATCTCGGCATCAAATATGTCGGCCATGGCTGGAACACGGCGCTCGGCCTCGCCGCGGACCTGCAGATGGCTGCGGCCTTCCCGGATGCCGATCTCGTCGAGTTCATCGGCGGCAGCCCCTATGTCGACGGTATCCTGGCCAAGCCCTTCGCACTCGATGCCGAGGGCTGGCTGACGATCCCGGACCTGCCGGGGCTCGGCGTCACGATCGATCGCGACAAGCTCGGGCGGTATACGCCCGACCCGCAGGCGCTGTTCGCCTGACGTCCCGAGAACTGGCCGTCTTGTAAGAAGGCGCGAGTCATCCCGGACGCAGCGAAGCGAAGATCCGGGATCCATGCCTGAACCTCAATCGGAAGCGTTCCGGAATGGATCCCGGGTCAAGCCCGGGATGACCCGCGTGTTTCCGAGAATAGTCGGCAGGTTATTGCGACCAATTCACTCCGTTATCGCGTAAGCCGCCCGATCGATGCCGTGCCGCGCGAGCTTGTCATAGAAAGTCTTGCGGGGGATACCGAGCATCTCCAGCGTCGCGCGGACATCGCCGCGATTGGCCTCCAGCGCCTCGCGGATCAGGTTCGCCTCGATCGCATTGAGGCGATCCGGCAGGCTCGCGACCGGAACGTCAGGGCGGGCTGATTGCGCCGGCAGATCGCTGGAGAGGCCAAGCGCGACACGCTCGGCGAAATGGACGAGCTCGCGGACATTGCCGGGCCAATCGTTCTCGACCAGATGGCGCTCGACCGCGCGATCCAGCGCCGGCACCGGCCGGCGGTATTTCTCGGCCGCACGAGCCAGGAAGCGGGTGAAGAGCAACGGAATGTCGCGGCGGCGCTCGCGCAAAGGCGGGATACGCAGCGTCACCACGTTCAGCCGGTAATAGAGGTCCTCGCGAAAATCGCGGCGCTGGGCGGGGTCTCCGAGATCGGCCTTGGTCGCGGCCACGACGCGGAGATCGACACGGCGCAGGTCGTTCGAGCCCAAGGGCGCGATCTCGCGCATCTCCAGTACCCGCAGCAGCTTGACCTGCGCCGAGGGCGGCATGCTCTCCAGCTCGTCGAGGAAGAGCGTGCCGCCGCTCGAATGCTCGATGCGGCCGATCCGCTTTTTCTGCGCGCCGGTGAAGGCGCCGGGCTCGTAGCCGAACAGCTCGCTCTCGATGACGCTGTCGGGCAGCGCACCGCAGTTCAGAGCAACGAAAGGTTTTTCCCGCCGGCGCCCAAGCCGATGCAGCAGGCTGGCGACGACCTCCTTGCCGGTGCCGGTCTCGCCGAGCACGAGCACGTCGACATCGACATCGGCGAGCTCGCGGATGGTCTGGCGCAGGCGGGTGATCGCGGCGGTCTCGCCGATCAGCGCGGTTTCCTCCTCGCCCTGCTCGGCCAGCGCCCGCAAACGCCGGTTCTCGAGGACGAGCGCCCGCTTCTCGGCGGCGCGCCGGAGCGTCTCGACGAGGCGCTCTCCGGCATAGGGCTTGGCGATGAAGTCATAGGCGCCCTCGCTCATCGCGCCGACGGCAGTGGCGATATCGGCATGGCCAGAGATCATGATCACCGGGATATCGGGATCGAGCGCCCGCAAGCGCCGGAACAGTTCGATCCCGTCCATGCCGGGCATGCGGATGTCCGTGACGACGATGCCCGCGTAATCCGGCCCGATCCGCTCCAGCGCCGCCTCCCCGGACGGCAGCGCCACCGCCCGGAACCCGGCGAGGCCCAAGGCCTGGACATTGGCGTCGCGCAGGTCGGGATCGTCGTCGACGAAGGAGACCTCGATCGCGGCGATGGAGCCTGCGGAATCGCTCATGCCGCCGCCCTTTCGAGATTGATGACGAAGCTGGCGCCGGCGCCGGGAGCGCTTGTCGCGGTCAAGGTGCCGCCGAAGGAGACGATCATGTCCTGCGAGATCACCAGCCCGAGGCCGAGCCCCTTGGGCTTGGAGGTGCTGAACGGCGTGAAGAGCTGCGCCAGAGCCTGCTCCGACAGGCCGGGGCCGCGATCGGTGATTGCAATCTCGACCCGGTCGTCGTGTGGAGTGACGGCAATCGCCAGCGCGGGCTCGCCGCCCTGCCCACCTTCCATCAGGGCCTCGATCGCATTGCGCAGCAGATTGACGAAAACCTGTTCGAGTTCGATCGGGCGGGCGATGACGTGGACCGGCTCCGGCGGAGCGATGACGTGCGGCGTCACGCCGGCCTGGCGCAGAGGGCCTTCGAGCAGGGTCAAAGCACCGTCGATGATCGTGCCGATCGGGACCGGGGCGAGCGGTTCCTTGCCGCGCCGGGCGAAACCGCGCAGTGCCTCGGTGATCGCGCCGATCCGGTCCGTCAGCGAGACGATGCGGATCAGTGCGCCGTCGGCATCCGCCGGCTCGGCGCGCTTGAGGAAGCTGCGCGCGTTCTCGGCATAGGTACGCAATGCCGCCAGCGGCTGGTTGACCTCATGGGCGACACCGGCCGTGATCTGGCCGAGCGTCGCGAGGCGGTTCGCCTTGGCCAGCTCCTCGCGGAGATTGGAGAGGCGCTCCTGCGCGCGGGCGCGCTTCGCCATCTCGGCCATGAGGCGCTCGTTCGCACCGGCGAGCTCGGCCGTGCGTTCGGCGACGCGGTCCTCCAGCTCGGCTTTGGAGCGGGCATCGGCCTCCTGCCGGGCGAGGTTGCGCTGGCGGCGATAGAGGGCGAAACCGGCCAGCGCCGCCCCCGGCATCAGCAGGAGCGCGACCAGCGCCTGCGATTGCGCCCGCCCGCCGGTGATCGCCGCATCGACGGGCTGAAGCACCTCGAGCAGCCAATCCGTCGTCGCGACGGGCTGGCGCATGCGGACATAGCGGCCGGCGAAGGCGCCGGCGCCCTGAACGAGATCGCCGCGCTCCTGCAGGGGCAGCAAGGTCAGCGGCGCGGTGCCGAACTGTAGCGAATCCCGGATCGCCGCCGCGGTCGCCGGATCGAGTGGCGCTTCGACCCCGAAACGCCAGTCCTCGACCGTCGAGAGCAGCACGACGCCGCGCTTGTCGACGACATAGGTCTGGCCGCCGAGCGCGCGCCAATCGGCCTCGACGCGATCGAACTCGGCCTTGACGACGATGACGCCGAGGCTGCGGCCGCCCTCCTCGATCCGCCGGGTGACATAGAGGCCGGGGCGCTGGCTGACGGTGCCGAGCGCGAACTGCTCGGCCGCTCCATTCGCGACCGCGCCCCTGAAATAATCGCGAAAGCTGTAGTCGTTGCCGACGAAGCTCGTCGGCTCGTTCCAGTTGCTGGCCGCGATCGCGACACCGTCCGGGCCGAGCAGATAGATCACCGCTGCCCGGGCCTCCTTCGCGATCGCCTCCAGCTTGAGGTCGAGCCCATGGCGGCTGCCGCCGGTCAGGGCCTGCCGCACATCGGGGTCGCGGGCGAGGATCACCGGCAGGGCGCGCTGCTTCTCCAGCTCGCCACGCAGGATCGCAAGCGCCAGCGTGCCGCCATCCGTCGCCCGGCTCTCCGTCGCGGCGATGGCGCGGCTGCGGCCGATCTCACCGGCGGTGAAAAGCGAGGCGACCGCGAGCCCCGCGACGACCAGCCCGAAGACCAGCCAGCGCAGCGTCGCGGCACTCTTCCACGGATCGCGCCCGGAACGGCTCATCCATCTGTCGTTGTGCGGAATCCCGCACAAATCAAGAGGCGGGGTGCGGAATTCCGCCCGCAACGCTCGCAAAACGATTCCGAAATGAACCGCAACTCATTGGTTTATTTGGATTTCCGGAAAACGGTCTGGTTGGCACGTGGGTTGCGAAAGAGGGGCAGCGGTTTCGAACAAAACCAAGACGACCGCCGACCCAAGGAGCAGAACATGGCGACCCCGATCGACATCGCGCCCGCTCATCCGGCGCATCCCAGAAAATTCTATCAGCATCTCTATGTGCAGGTGCTGTTCGCCATCGCGGCGGGCATCCTGCTCGGCCATTTCTGGCCGGACCAGGGCACGGCGATGAAGCCGCTCGGCGACTCCTTCATCAAGCTGGTGAAGATGATCATCGCGCCGGTGATCTTCCTGACGGTCTCGACCGGCATCGCCGGGATGACCGACATGAAGAAGGTCGGGCGCGTCGCCGGCAAGGCGATGATCTATTTCCTCTGCTTCTCGACGCTGGCGCTGATCGTCGGCCTGATCATCGGCAACGTGGTCCAGCCCGGCGCCGGCCTGCATATCAGCCCGGCCAGCCTCGATGCCAAGGCCGTCCAGGGCTATGCCGCCAAGGCGCATGACGCGAGCGTCGTCGGCTTCCTGCAGAACATCATCCCGGACACGATCGTCGGCGCCTTCGCCTCGGGCGACATCCTGCAGGTGCTGTTCTTCTCGGTGCTGTTCGGTCTGGCCCTGGCGATGGTCGGCGAGCGCGGCAAGCCCGTGCTCGACTTCCTGCAGGCACTCTCGACGCCGATCTTCAAGCTGGTGGCGATCCTGATGAAGGCCGCCCCGATCGGCGCCTTCGGCGCGATGGCCTTCACCATCGGCCGCTACGGCATCGGCTCGGTCGCCAATCTCGCCTTCCTGATCCTGACCTTCTACATCACGGCGGCGGTCTTCGTGCTCGGCGTGCTCGGCATCGTCGCGCGCTATAACGGCTTCTCGATCCTGGCGCTGATCCGCTACATCAAGGACGAGATTCTCCTCGTCGTCGGCACCTCCTCCTCGGAAGCGGCCCTGCCGAGCCTGATGGAGAAGATGGAAGCGGCCGGCTGCAAGCGCTCGGTCGTCGGCCTGGTCATCCCGACCGGTTATTCCTTCAATCTCGACGGCACCAATATCTACATGACGCTGGCGGCGCTGTTCATCGCCCAGGCCATGGACATCCATCTGCCGCTCGGCGACCAGATCCTGCTGCTGCTCGTCGCGATGCTCTCCTCGAAGGGCGCGGCCGGCATCACCGGCGCCGGCTTCATCACGCTCGCGGCGACGCTCTCCGTCGTTCCGGCCGTGCCGGTCGCCGGCATGGCGCTGATCCTCGGCATCGACCGCTTCATGTCGGAATGCCGCGCGGTGACCAACTTCATCGGCAATGCCGTCGCCACGGTCGTGGTGGCGCGCTGGGAAGGCGAACTCGACGAGAACCGCCTGAAGGCGGCGCTTGCCGGCAAGCTGCCCGATTTCCTCGACGAGCCGCTGATGGCTCCGGCCGAGTAAGCCGGGCCCGCTAAAAAGACGAAAGCCGCCGCCGGCATCCCGGCGGCGGCTTTTTTGTTTCCGAACGCTGCGCTCTCAGAGCGTCGAGCGGCGCACGGTCAGATCGGAGCGCTCGTAGACGGCCGGCAGCAGGTCGACGCCGAGGCCGGGCGCTTCCATCGGATAGACATAGCCGTTCTCGATGCGCGGCATCTCGGTGACCAGCTCCAGATACCAGCCGCGATAGAAGGCGCGCACCGATTCCTGGATCAGCGTGTTCGGCTGGCTGAAGGAGGTGTGGACCGCCGCGACGAAGCCGACCGGACCGATGCAGTCATGCGGCGCGAAGGGGCGGTGCCAGGTCTCGGCCAGCGCCGCGATCTTGCGGCCCTCGGTCAGGCCGCCGGTCCAGCACAGGTCGACCATCACGACATGGGCGGCGTCGCGCTCCAGCATGTCCTTGTAGGGCCAGCGCGAACCCAGCGTCTCGCTGGCGCAGACCCAGACATCGGTCGAGCGGGCGTATTCCGCCAGCGCCTGCGGCGAGTTCATCCGGATCGGATCCTCGTACCAGGTCGGCTTGTAGGGCTCCAGCACGCGGGCGATCTGCTTGGCGGTCGGCAGGTTCCAGAGCGAGTGGAACTCGACCATGATCTCCATCTTGTCGCCGACCGCCTTGCGAATCTTTTCAAAGGGCTCGACCGCCTTCTTCATCTGCTCGGCGGTGATGTGGAGGCCGTGGTTCTCGATCGCGGCGGGGTCGAAGGGCCAGATCTTCATGGCCGTGATGCCCTGCTCCAGCAGGCTTTCGGCAAGGACATCGGCGCGGTTCATGAAGCCGTCGAGATCCTCATAGGGGCTGGCCTCGTCGCCCAGGCTCCAGTTCGAGACCGGCTTGATGTTGGCGGAGCGGACATAGCGGGTGCCGGCGCAGGTGTTGTAGATGCGCTGCTTGTCGCGGCAGAGCCCGCCGAGCATCTGATGCACCGGCTGGCCGCAGACCTTGCCGAAATGGTCCCAGAGCGCGATGTCGATCGCCGAGGTCGCACGGGATTCCGCGCCGGTCGAGGACTGCGCCATCGGCAGGTTGGTCATCTCGCGATGCAACGCCTCGATATGCAGCGGGTTCTTGCCGAGCAGGCGCCCGGCCAGCGTGTCGTGGATATGCGCCTCGACCGAGCGGGCACCGTAGAAGGTCTCGCCCAGGCCGACATGGCCGGAATCGGTGTGCACGCGGACCCAGAGCACATTGCCGAATTCCTCGGCGCACAGGGTTTCGATGGCGGTGATCTTCATGGCGTTCCGTCCTGTTGGATCTTTTCGGGAGCGGGCGCCAAGGCCCCTCGCCGCTTGTTGGCTATTGGAGGCTCACAGCACCGAGATCATGCCGCCGTCGACATAGATGATCTGGCCGCTGACATAATCGGCGGCCGAGGAGGCCAGGTAGACGCAGGTGCCGGCAAGCTCGTCCGGGCGGCCCCAGCGGCGTGCCGGGGTGCGACCCTTCACCCAGGCGTCGAAGGTCGGGTTGTCGATCAGAGCCTGGTTCATGTCGGTGATCATGTAGCCGGGGCCGATCGCATTGGCCTGGATGCCGAGCTCGCCCCATTCGGCCGCCATGGCCTTGGTCAGCATCTTGATGCCGCCCTTCGCCACCGTGTAGGGCGCGACCGTGGCGCGGGCGAGCTCGCTGGTCAGCGAGCCGATATTGATGACCTTGCCATGGCCGCGCTTCGCCATCCGGCGGGCGGCCTCGCGGCCGACGACAAAGGCGCTGGTCAGGTTGGTGTCGAGCACGCGGCGCCAGTCTGCCGTCTCCAGCTCCAGCATCGGCTTGCGGAACTGGATGCCGGCATTGTTGACGAGGATGTCGACCGCAATGCCCTCGGCATCGAGCGCGGCGAAGGCGGCCACGACCGCCTGCTCGTCGGTGACGTCGAAATTCAAGCCGCGGGCCTTGTGCCCGGCCGCGTTCATCGCCGCCACCGCCTCCGCCAGACGACCAGCATCGGCACCGTTGAGGATGATGCTCGCGCCGGCTGCCGCGAGCCCTTCGGCCATGGCACGGCCGAGCCCGCGCGAGGAACCGGTCACGAGCGCGGTGCGCCCCGAGAGATCGAAAGGTGAGGTCACGATGGAGGTCCTATTTCGCTTTGGTCTGGAGCGCCGGGTGGGCCGGCATCGGGCCGCCCGCGGCGAGCTGGGCTGCGTAACGGCGATAGGATTCGCCGATATGCTTGCGCATCGCCTCGCCGGCCCCGGCCGGGTCCCTGGCGCGGATGCGGTCGAGGATCGCAGCATGATCGGCGCGGCGGATCGCGACGTTGGCCTCCTCGCCGCGATCCTTGTCGCGCATGCTGCGGATCGAGTTCAGCAGCGGGCTCGAGACGAACTGGAGCACAGTCAGGAAGAGCGGGTTATGCGCGGCCGTGGCAATGGCGAGATGGAGCGCCAGGTCATGGGCGGAGCTGTCCTCCCCCGCATCGTCGGCAGCATTCAGCGCGGCCTCGGCAGCGCCCATGTGCTCAAGATTCTCAGGCGTATGGCGCAGCGAGGCCAATTGCGCCGCCTCCACTTCCAGCCCGAGGCGGAACTCCAGGAATTGCAGGATCGACTGCTCGGAAGCCGCGATCTCCGCACGCCGCAGGCGCAGGGAATCCTGCTGGTTGACGAAGAGCCCGAGCCCCCGGCGGGTTTCAACGATGCCGTCGGCCTTCAGATAGGCGATGGCCTCGCGCACCACCGGCCGGCTGACGCCAAGCTGGCGGGCGAGCTCGGTCTCGGAAGGCAAACGCGCGCCGGGCTGCAAGGCGCCCGAGCGGATCGACGTCGCCAGCGCGGTGGCGGCATCGCTCGCGAGATTGGGCCTGGATCCGATGGACGACAGCTGCATGGCGGTTTCCTGCTGAGCGCAGCATTGTCATGTTATCAGTTGTCTGACAACCATACTTCTGCGTTTCGCAGGTTCCGAACGTCATGTCGGCTTATCGATCGAAGCCGGCGATGAACCTCGTTTGCGGGCAAAACTTGCCCGATTCCCGCATTGGGACCATGCTCATCCAGATGAAGCCCCTGCTCGTCCTCGGGATCGTCGTGAGCTGCGGCCTCGCGATCTGGCTGGCGCTGGAGGGCAACGCCGTGATCGCGTTGCCGCTGGTCATCGTCGTCAGCGCCCTCGTGCGGACCCTGGTCCGCGTCATCAACGGCAAGCATTTCCGCCCCGCCGAAACGCCGATCGCCCAGGATTCGGAAGACTGACCGGTCGCTCACGGTCGCCGGGGCCAGCCCGAGTTGACCGCCACCGGCTGGAGGCGCGAATCCTGCGAGCTGGACGAAGCTTCGTTCCAGGTCATGAGCCATGTCATCGGCTTCGCCCGGTCGCGTCATGGGGCCATGACGCGACCGGAGAATCGGGCAGGCCCGCGCGGCGCCTGCCGCCATCGATGGCCTCGCTACGGTGCTCGGCCGCAGCCGATCCCGGAAGCAGCGGCGCCTTCCTGGATCGCATCCGCCGCCAGGCGGCACCGGATTGCATCGATCCGATCCACAGGCCGGAAGCCCGTTGGCGGCCGCGGTGAAGAAAGCCGGCTGAAGTGACTGGACAGGCCGAGCGCCTGCCTCTATATCGCCCCCACCAACACGGACGGCCCCGCGCCGCTCCCGGTTCGCCCAGGTAGCTCAGTTGGTAGAGCATGCGACTGAAAATCGCAGTGTCGGCGGTTCGACTCCGTCCCTGGGCACCATTCCTTTTCAAGGCTTTAGGTGTCAGGATTTCAACGGTTTTATGAACCGTTGTTACCGCCGTCTGTTCTGGCGGCGTTCCGCTTCGCGGTTCTGAGCTCGGCAACGCTGCTCGACTGAACGACGGCGGCGCGGTTGTAGCCCATCGTCGCAGACATCTGCGTTTGGGTAGCAGCCTTCATGACGTCGGCCGGTTCTGCGCCAGCTTCGAACGCCTCGGACACTGCCCCGGCCCGGCTATCCATGTTCCAGACGCCCTTCGGCCAGCCCGACTTCGTCGCGAGCTTGCGGAACTCGCGCGAGAACGTCGGCCGGCGCTATCGGCTCGCGGTCGATGAGCGCGGCTATTTCAAGCGGCGAGAGCGCGGGGAGCGCGTCACGCCGGTGTTCGCCATGTCGAAGGGCTTTGATCTCGATGCGCTCGTCCCGCAAGCCGATTTCCCGACCACCGGCGCCTATGTCGTCAGCGACTTTTACTGGGAGGAGGGGAGAAGATCACCGGCTGGCGCCATGTCGCGGATGCCGCGCTGCTTGATGAGGGGCGGCGTGATGGCCGATATCATGAAGGAGCTAAGATGTGGCCTGAATCATCGAATCAATTTTGGATTTTGCAGCGAACAGATCATCAAGCTCTCTCGATTGAAATTCTCTAACTTTCTCATTCCATTTGAGCGCTTCTTCGAAAGCTTGCTGCAGCGGCCGCGCGCTGGCGTCAGGCGGAGTTCCGCTCGGTATGTTGATCATAATCGAGTACTCTAGGTCTCTAATCGCCTCGGCGTGATTTCGACGTGCGTTCGTCAGCGGCCTGTGATCTTCATCGGGAAATTGCCCGGAATAGGCAAAACCATTCCGAAGCGTGTTTTGGTCGTTAAAGAATTGCCCGCCGAAATCCTGTTCTGCATCGGTCAGCGCTCGGTAGTCCACTCTCTGATAAATGGCCTCGAAGCGACTAATGCAGGCTTGCAACTGCTTCGCGGCTCCCATGACGCCCAGGCCAGCTTGGATATCAGCGGCTAATTGTGTCCGATGGGCAAGCGCCGTTTGGAAAGAAACATCACGCATCTGCCGAATAGCCGTCATCACAATAAAAATAGCTACAACTACCGAAACCCCGGCCGCAACCAGGGTTTGATAGCGATTGAGCCAGAATTCGATGCAGCCATTGGCATCGACAATCTTCAGCGCCGCGCGCTTATTAACGTTGGCGCACGCCAAGCCTGCTTTATAAATCGCAAAAACCAGCAGGACCATAACGGCGGCAGTAAAGCCGCAGAGTGCAATCTTCTGCCACGGTTTCATACCTGTCCCCCCCGCCAGCATATTAGCGAGGCTCTCGCATTTGGCGAGGGCAGCGTGATGAATTGGCTCGGCTACGCCATGCCCGGCTTGATTGCTCTCGTATATGGCGGGTGGGGTCTCTACCTCCTGATCAGGAGGTCGTGTTGATGGCACGCGCGCCAGATTGCGCGCAGCTTCCAGTCTGCCGAAGCCGGCATCGACAATGACGATATGAGGTTCAGTGTTGTTGCTCATGATGTCGGATCGCTCGGGAGCTGGTGGATCGCCGCCGCGCTGACCCCACCAGCGTGTAACCCGCTCAACGCGTTCCTAGTCCTCGCGCTCGCGCTCCTGCGGCGCGCCCTCTTCCGCCTCGTCGACCGGCTCGCCGGGAATCACGTAGCTGCCCTTGAGCCAGCGGCCGAGGTCGATATCGGCGCAGCGCGCCGAACAGAACGGCTTGAAGCGCGCGACCGCCGGCTTGCCGCAGATCGGACAGGGCTTCGCGGCCGGCGGAGCGTTTTCGGTGTCAGTCATATTTGAGCGTGATTCCTCCATCCACGACGAGCTCGATGCCGGTGACATAGCGCGCCTCGTCGCTGGCGAGGAAGAGCGCGGCATTCGCCACGTCCCAGGCCTCGCCCATATGCCCCATTGGCACCTGCGCGGCGCGCGCCGCCCACATCGCATCGACATCGCCCTTGCCGTAGACGGCGGCGAGGCCGGCGGAATGCTCGACCATCGGCGTCTTCATCAGGCCGGGCAGGATCGCGTTGACGCGAATCTTCTGCGGGGCGTATTGCGCCGCCGTCGTGCGGGTGAGCTGGTTCAGCGCCGCCTTGGTCGCGGAATAGCTGGCATAAGGGACGCCAGTGTGGCGGATCGAGGCGATCGACGAGATGTTGATGATCGAACCGCCCTCGCCCGTCTCCTCGAACTGGCGCTGCATCACCGGGATGACGTGCTTCATCGCCAGGAACGGGCCGGTGAGGTTGACCCTGAAGACGCGCTCCCAGACCTCCTCCGCGAGATCGACGACGCTGCCGACTTCGGCGATGCCGACATTGTTGTCGAGGATGTCGATGCGGCCATAGCGGCCAAGCGCATGGGCGACGAGTTCGGCGACCTGCTCCGCCTTGGTGACATCCGCCTGCATGGCGAAGGCCTCGCCGCCCTCGTTGCGGATGATGCCGGCCGTCTCCTCGGCTGCATCCCGGTTGATATCGGCGCAGACGACCTTGGCGCCCTCGCGAGCGAAGGTCGTCGCCGTCGCCTTGCCGTTGCCCCAGCCCGGCCCGATCGATCCCGCCCCGGCCACGATCGCGACCTTGCCGCTCAGACGTCCCGTCATCTCCACTTCCCTCTTGTCGGCGCGTTCCAGCGCGTCGCGTTTCCCGGTGGCAGGATCAGCCGCGAGACGCGTTCAGGCAACCCGCATGGACGCTGTGTCAGGCTGCGTTCATCCAGCCGAAGCGGATGGGGAAGCCCTCGCCACCGAGGAGATTGACCGTCTCGTAGAGCGGCAGCCCGACGACGCCGGTATAGGAGCCGACAAGCTTGACGACGAAGGAGCCGGCGATGCCCTGCACGGCGTAGCCGCCGGCCTTGCCGCGCCATTCGCCCGAGGCGAGATAGGTCTCGATATCCTCGCTGGAGAGGCGCTTGAAGCGCAGGCGCGTCTCGACGATGCGGTCCCGGACCGTGCCTGAGGGCGTCACCAGCGCGACGCCGGTATAGACGCGATGCGCCCGCCCCGAGAGCAGGCGCAGGCACGCCGCCGCCTCGTCAACGATCTCGGCCTTGGGCAGGATGCGCCGGCCGACGGCGACGACCGTATCGGCGGCGAGGATATAGCAGCCCTCGAGATCGGCGCGGGCCTTCGCGCCCTCACGCGCGGCCTGCGCCTTCTCACGCGCCAGCCGGCGGGCGAGATCGCGCGGGCGCTCGCCCTTCAGCGGGGTCTCGTCGAGATCCGCGGGAAGCAGCGCATCCGGCTTCAGCCCGGCCTGTTCCAGCAGCGCGAGGCGGCGCGGCGACGCCGACGCGAGAACCAGCATCGGCCGCCAGCCGGAATGTTTGGGAGTGGAGAAAAGGCTCAACAGGCTGCTCGACAGGAATCCGGGCCGCAGGGTTTCGGCGCGGATCAAGCCTTAGAGCATTTCGGCAGGGCGATAAATCCATCCACGACGGTATCGGCCGGAACATCGCCTTCCGGGTTTCGGACGGAGCACGCCGGTTCCATGCGGTCACGGTCGACGGCTCTGGTATACTAGGCATTGCCAAGCCGGGCCTTTGACGGCAGACTCCCTTCCCCTCGGCGTTACGTCTCCTGGTTTCGTCGGCTTACCGGAGTCCTAACCATGCCGAGATCGCGCAAATCGACGGGCTCCGCCCTTGCGACCGGGGCGGAGGCGCAGGTTCTTGCGGCGCGCCTGATGTCGATGCAGGCCGACGCCGGCCTGACCATCGCCATGCGGATGCCGTTGCTGATGAAAGGCGCCTTCGGCGACAGTCGTGGTCAGCGCGAGGCCACCAAGGCCGTGATGGAGAAGGCCTCGGCCGTGTTCGAGAGCAGCCTTGCCGCCATGCAGGCGACGACCGCGTTCTGGTGGGGCCTTGCCCTCCACCCGCCCGGCCAGTTCGATCTGGCGACGGCGGCGGTCAAGGTTGCCGACAGCACGCTGGAGCCTTTCGCGCGACGCACCCGCGCCAACGCCGCCCGGCTCAGCGGATATCGCCGCTAAACCGACCTGTATTCAGACGGTCAGGCCTGGCTATCGGAGGCGGTTTCCGCGACCGGCGCCGGCAGGGCATGCGCGCGCTCCAGCTTGCGGTAACGCACCACGCTGACCGGAATCAGCGCGAGATAGGCGACGACGACGACCGTCAGGACCTCGAAGGTGTAGGCGAAGAGCAGGCCTGCGACGATCACGACCGCGACGAAGATCGGCAGCACCTGGGTGCGCGGCACGCGCGTGCCGAGCGTCTTGCCGGCATAGCAGGGAATCCGCGAGATCGTCAGGAAGGCGATGAACAGGATGTAGATGCCGACGAAGAGCGCGCCATATTCCTGCACGGGCACACCGATGATGTGCAGATAGACCGGCAGCATCGCCGTGATCGCGCCGGCAGGGGCCGGCATGCCGACGAAGAAATCCTTCTGCCAGTCCGGGCGATCGGGATCGTCGATCATCACGTTGAAGCGCGCCAGCCTGAGCGCCATGGCGCAGGCCAGCGTCAGCACGATGATCCAGCCGAAGGATTTCAGGTCGTGCAGGACGAAGATCCACAGGACATAGCCGGTAGCGACGCCGAAATTGACGAAATCGGAGAGCGAATCGAGCTCGGCGCCAAAGCGCGAGGTGCCCTTGAGCAGGCGCGCCAGGCGACCGTCTATGCCGTCCAGCGCCGCTGCGATCAGGATGCAGATCGTCGCCGTCTCCAGCTTGCCCTCGACGATGAGGCGCATCGCGGTCAGGCCGAGGCAGAGCGCCAGCAGTGTGATGACGTTCGGCGCCAGCAGCCGGAAGGGAATCGGCTTGAAGCGGGCGCGCTTGGACTCGACGCGCTCGGGCTCGAAGGGAGGAAACAGGTCGCTCATGTCAGCCGGAATACGCGGTTTTGGGAGCGCAGGCTAGGCTCCGCCAAGCGTCATCCCGCACGCGCTGCGGCGCGAAGTGCCGCTGCGCAGATGCGGGACCGTCATCAGGAGAGTGAGTTCTTCCCGGCAGCGTTCAGGTGGGGGCGCCCCTTTCGGGGGATGGTCCCGTGTCTGCGCAGCGGCATTCGCATGCCGCAGCGTGCACGGGATGCCCCTGCCCTTCGGTCGCGCCCTCAGATGTCGCGGAAGCTGCGCGTGACCAGCTCGTTGCCGCTCATGTCGGCGAGCACGGTCTCGCCGGCGATCGCGGTCTGGCCCTCGCCGACCAGCGGCACGACATGGGTCGGCAGATAGACGTCGACGCGCGAGCCGAAGCGGATCAAGCCGAAACGCTCGCCGGTGCCGAGCACATCGCCTTCCTTGACGAAGGGCACGATGCGACGGGCGATCAGCCCGGCGATCTGGACGACGCCGACGATGCCGGATGTGGTCTCGATCGCCAGCGCATTGCGCTCGTTGTCGTCGCTCGCCTTATCGAGCTCGGCATTGAGGAAGAGGCCGGGCGTATAGGCGATCTTGGCGATGCGGCCGGGCACCGGCGCCCGGTTCACATGGCAGTCGAAGACGTTCATGAAGATCGAGATGCGCGTCATCGGCTCGGCCGGCAGTTCGAGCTCCGGTGGCGGCAGGGCCTGCGCGATCTGGCTGATGCGGCCGTCGGCCGGCGAGATCACCAGTCCTTCGCGTTGTGGCGTGACCCGGACGGGATCGCGGAAGAAGTAGCAGATCCAGATCGTGACGATCGCGCCGATCCAGCCGAAAGGCGACCAGAGATTGGCGAGGATGATCGTCGCCACCAGGCCGATCGCGATGAAGACATAGCCCTCCTTGTGGATGGGCACGATCACCTTGCGGACGGAATCGACGAGGGACATGAAGCGGGTTCCGTTGGGCTGCCGGCGCCGGGCGCACGGGAATGGCATGGCCGCCGCCGGGGGCCGGCAGCAAGCGTTGCGCTGATTTAGGAGGTTCCGCCGCGAAGGGAAAGCCCCCGGCCGGCGTCGATGGACGGCGCGCGATGTCGCGGCTGCTCCGGTCAAGCCGCCCGGTGCGGGACCTGAACGAAGCGCACCGCCACCTTCCAGGTCAGCAGCGCGAAGATGACGAGGACGATCCCCTGGGCAACGGCAAAAGGCGGCCCGGATTGCGTCGGCGCCAGGGCATGCAGGGCCGGGACCTTTCCGAAGAGCTGCGCGATCAGCACGAAGATCAGCAGATAGAAGGAGAGCACGGCCATGATCGCATAGATGCGGCGCCAGCCGCCTTCCAGCCGCCGCCCATAGAGCGCGTAGCCCGCGATCGCGACCAGCACGATATGGATCGCCCCGACAATGTGGGAGGGCAACACGCCATTGAACGGAAAGCCGAAGCCGGTCGCGCTGGTGGCGAAGGCGGTGGAGAGGAAGACTCCCGTCCAGCCCGGCCGCGTGTGTCCATGGAGCAGCCCGGCCGTCACCGGGAATCCGGCAACGATGGCGACCAGGCTCAGCCAGGTGTGGAAACCCACGAATGTGGTCGGATCGAACATGGCAGCCCCCAGCTTCACCCTGCCGGAGCAGCATGCAGGAAAGGGGCCGTGCTTGCGAGCGGTTTCAAACTGGCCGGCGAGCCAGCAACCTGGCTCTTACGACAGCGTCACCCTGACGCTCTCGCCCTCGGCTTCGGTGGCGCGCTGGAGCGTGGCCTTGGCTTCGTCGACCTCGCGCTGGCGGTTCCACATCGCGGCGTAGACGCCGTCCGCGGCCAGAAGGTCGCGGTGATGGCCGCGCTCGACGATCTGGCCCTTGTCGAGCACGATGATCTCGTCGGCGTTCACGACAGTGGAGAGCCGGTGCGCGATGACCAGCGTGGTGCGGCCTTCGCTGACCCGGTCGAGCGCATCCTGGATCTCCTTCTCGGTGAAGGAATCGAGCGCCGAGGTCGCCTCGTCGAGGACGAGCACCGGCGGCCCCTTCAGGATGGTGCGGGCGATGGCGACGCGCTGCTTCTCGCCACCGGAGAGCTTCAGCCCGCGCTCGCCGACCGAGGTGGCGTAGCCTTCCGGCAGCGTGCGGATGAAGCGGTCGATCTGGGCGAGGCGCGCGGCCTCCGCAACCTCCTCCATCGATGCCTCGGGGCGGCCATAGAGGATGTTGTACTCGATCGTGTCGTTGAACAGCACCGTATCCTGCGGGACCATGCCGATCGCGGCCCTGAGCGAGACCTGCTGGACATCGGCGATCGGCTGGCCGTCGATCAGGATGCGGCCCTTCTGCGGTTCGTAGAAGCGGAAGAGCAGGCGCGAGATCGTCGATTTGCCGGCGCCGGACGGGCCGACGATGGCGATCGTCTGCCCCGGCAGGACCTTGAACGAGACGCCGCGCAGGATCGGCCGCTCCGGCACATAGGCGAAATGCACGTCCTCGAAGGCAACCTCTCCCGCCGGGACCGCGAGCGGCAGGGCGCCGGGCTTGTCCTGGATCTCGGGGTCGCGGCCGATCAGCGAGAACATCTGGGCAATGTCGAGCGTCGCCTGCTTGATCTCGCGATAGACGGTGCCCATGAAATTCAGGGGAATGTAGAGCTGGATCAGCATGGCGTTGATCAGGATGAGGTCGCCGACCGTGTTGGTGCCGGCCTGGAAGCCGCGCACCGCCATCACCATCGACAGCGTCAGCCCCACCGCGAAGATCGCGGCCTGGCCGAAATTCAGCCAGGCGAGCGAGGTGTAGGACCTGATCGAGTTGCGCTCGTAGCGCGCCATCGACTGGTCGTAGCGCGCGGTCTCGCGGGCCTCGGCGCCGAAATACTTCACCGTCTCGTAGTTGAGCAGCGAGTCGATCGCCTTGGCATTGGCGTCGGTATCCGACTCGTTCATCGCCAAGCGGATGGCGATGCGCCACTCCGTCGCCTTGATCGTGTAGGTCATGTAGGCCGTGACCATCGCGACCAGCACGGCGACATAGCGCCAGTCGAACAGATACAGCAGCACGGCGATGATCAGCGAAACCTCGATGATCACCGGCACGAGCTGATTGAGGCCGAGGCGCACCATCTCCTCGATGCCGTTGCGGCCGCGCTCCAGCACGCGCGTGAGCCCGCCGGTCTTGCGCTCGAGGTGGAAGCGCAGCGAGAGGTGGTGGAGGTGGCCGAAGGTCTGCAAGGCGAGCGTGCGCACCGCATGCATGAAGACCGGGGCGAAGATGGCATCGCGCAACTGCACGAAGGCAGCCGCGCCGACCCGGGCGAGACCGTAGAGGATCGTCAGCGCCAGCGGCGCGCCGACCAGCCAGGGCAGCCATTTCTCCAGATTCGAATAGGAACCGGCCAATGCATCCGTCACCCATTTGAAGGTGAAGGGCACGCCCATCAGCACGAGCCGGCCGGCCACCATCAGCGCAAAGGCCGCGACGACGCGGCCGCGCAGATCGGCGCGCTCCGCCGGCCACAGATAGGGCCAGAGCGCACGGAAAGTGGCGAAGAAGCCGGACCCGGGCTGGATCACGGCAGAGCGATGAAAGCTCGGCGCCGGGGACGGCGCAGACGGCGCGGACATTTTCAAACGATTCCAGTTAGAGCGCCCGTATAGACGCAATCGCGCGCCTTTGCATGGGAATGTCGTTGCGCCGGGGACATGCGGCAGGCTGCCCGAAAGCTGCCTTGCCAGCGCCCCATCCCGGGTATCTGATCCCGGCCATGGCGCTCGACGCCCGCCATCGGGGAAGGAAACACCATGAAGGCTCAACAGCTTGTCGCTTCCGGGATCGGCATCGCCGCCGCCCTCTTGCTCGCCCTGCCCGCCACGGCGCAGAATTCCCGGCCACATCCGCAGATCACGATCACCAACCAGCGCGCCGTGCCGCTGAGCACTTTCGCGATTGCCACGCCCGGCGATCAGCCGCGTCTCGTCGCCAAGCTTGCCAAGCCGCTGGCGCCCGGCAAGAGCATCGCGCTCAAGCTCAACAAGCCGCAGGGCTGCTCCTATACGGTGCAGGCGCGGTTCGACGATGAGGCCGAGAGCGACGCCGATATGGACCTGTGCAGGGACCGGGTCATTCGCCTAACGGAGTGAGCGTCTAACCGCCTCCCACACGGTCATCCCGGACAAGCGGCGAAGCCGCGCCGATCCGGGATCCATGCCAGAGCGCTCCCGGCAAAGGTTCAGGAATGGATCCCGGGTCTGCGCTTCGCTTCGCCCGGGATGACCAGCGTTTTCGGCGAGAGGCTCTTCACGCCGTCGCGCCGGCCTTCACCAGCTTGTAGGTGATCGAGTCGACCAGTGCCTGGAACGAAGCGTCGATGATGTTGGCGCTGACGCCGACGGTGGTCCAGCGCTCGCCGGTCTCGTCGCCGGATTCGATCAGCACGCGCGTCACGGCATCGGTGCCGCCCTGGAAGATGCGAACCTTATAGTCGACCAGGCGCAAGCCGCCGATCAGCGACTGATAGCGGCCGAGGTCCTTGCGCAAGGCGATATCGAGCGCATTGACCGGGCCGGCATCGCCCTCCGCCGCCGAGATCAGCACCTCGTCGCCGACCTTCACCTTCACGATCGCCTCGGAGAAGGTGACGAGCTCGCCCAGCGCATTGTGGCGGCGCTCGACATTCACGGCGAAACGCTCGACCGCGAAATAATCCGGGACCTCACCAAGAATGCGCTTCACCAGCAGGAAGAACGAGGCGTCGGCGCCCTCGAAGGCATAGCCCTGCGCCTCCTTGTCCTTGACCTCCTGCAGCACGCGATTGAGGCGGGGATCGTCGCGGCCGAGCGTGACGCCGATGCGCTCCAGCTCGGCGACGAGGTTCGACTTGCCGCCCTGATCGGAGATCAGGACCTTACGGGTGTTGCCGGTCGCCTCCGGTGCGACATGCTCGTAGGTGCGCGGGTCCTTCAGCACGGCGGAAGCGTGGATGCCGGCCTTGGTGGCGAAGGCCGAGGCGCCGACGAAGGGCGCATGGCGGTTCGGGGCGCGATTCAGCATCTCGTCGAGCGCGCGCGAGACATGAGTCAATTCGCCGAGTTGGTCCTCGCTGACGCCGAGCGCGAAGCGGTCGCGATAGCGCTCCTTGAGCTTCAGCGCGCCGATCAGCGTGACCAAGTTGGCATTGCCGCAGCGCTCGCCCAGACCGTTGAGCGTGCCCTGGATCTGGCGTGCGCCGGCCTCAACCGCCGCGAGCGAATTGGCGACGGCGCAGCCGCAATCGTCATGGGCGTGGATGCCGAGATTGCCGCCGGGCACGGTCTTGGCGACCTCGCGCACGATCGCGCCGACCTCGTCAGGCAATGTGCCACCATTGGTGTCGCAGAGCACGACCCAGCGGGCGCCGGCCTCATAAGCCGTGCGAGCGCAGGCGAGCGCGTAATCGGGATTGGCCTTGTAGCCATCGAAGAAATGCTCGCAATCGAGCATCACCTCGCGGCCGGCGGCCTTCGCCGCTTCGACGCTCTCGCGGATGCCGGCGAGGTTCTCCTCCAGCGAAATCTCGAGCGCGACATGGACATGATAGTCCCAGGCCTTGGCGACGAAGACGATGGCGTCGGCCTTCGCCGCCAGCAGGGCGGCGATGCCGGGATCGTTGGCGGCCGAGCGCCCTGCCCGCTTGGTCATGCCGAAGGCGGCGAATTTCGCCTGCTTCGTCGCTTTCTGCTCGAAAAAGGCGGTATCCAGCGGATTGGCGCCGGGATAGCCGCCCTCGACATAGTCGATGCCGAGCCGGTCGAGCAGCGCCGCGACCGCGCGCTTGTCGTCGAGCGAGAAGTCGACGCCCGTGGTCTGGGCGCCGTCGCGTAGCGTCGTGTCGAAGAGATGGACGCGTGCCGCGCTCATCGTTCCCGCCTCAATTTGAAGCGGACGATGCGCGGCACGACCATCGCCAGCATGACCAGCTTGATGGCGAAGGAGAGCGAGCCCGCCGGGCGGATCTTCGGGCTCATCGCTTCACCTCCCAGGCGGTCGTCGGCTCGCCGGTCACCGGGTCCTTGCCGTCCTTGAGCGCGATGCCCATCGCCGCGAGCTCGTCGCGGAGGCGATCGGACTCGGCGAAGTTCTTGGCGCGGCGGGCGTCGAGGCGGGTGGCGATCAGGCGCTCCACCTCGGGCGCGACGACGGCGGGGGCCGCCACCTCCGGCAGAGCGATGCCAAGCAGGTCGAGGCCGGCCAGCAGCGCCGGCAGGTCCCCCGCCTTGCGCAAGGCATGCAGCTCGGCCAGCACGCGGGCGGTATTGAGATCGTCCGCGAGCGCGTCGAGCAGTTCGGCCGAGGGCTTGGACGCCAGCGCGCCCTGCGCGGCCTCCGCCCAGTCCTGCAGCGTCTTCTCCGCCTCCTCCAGCGCCTTCACCGTCCAGTCGATCGGCTGGCGGTAATGCGTCTTGAGCATCGCAAGGCGCAGCACCTCGCCTGGCCATTTGCGGCCGCCGAAGACATCCGTTTCCAGCAGTTCGTTGATGGTGACGAAGTTGCCGAGGCTCTTCGACATCTTCTCGCCTTCGACCTGCAGGAAGCCGTTATGCATCCAGATATTGGCCATGCGCGGCTGACCCTCGCCACCGCCAAAGGCGCAGCAGGACTGGGCGATCTCGTTCTCGTGATGCGGGAAGACGAGATCGATGCCACCGCCATGGATGTCGAAGACGTTCTTCATGGGGTCGTCGCAGGCGAGCCCGCCGCCGAAAGGCGTCAGCAGCTTCGCCATCGACATAGCCGAGCATTCGATATGCCAGCCGGGACGGCCGGGCGTGGCGATGCCGGCCGGCGACGGCCAGCCGGGATCGATGCCGTCACGGCTCGGCTTCCAGAGCACGAAATCCATGGCGTCGCGCTTATAGGGCGCGACATCGACGCGGGCGCCGGCCAGCATCTCGTCGAGCGAGCGGCGGGCGAGCGTGCCGTATTTCGGCGCCTTCACCAGATGCGCGACGGCCGGGACGTGGAAGAGCACATGCTCCTCGGCGACATAAGCGACGCCGCGCGCGATCAGGCGCTCGATGATCGCCTTCATCTCCTCGACATGCTCGGTGGCGCGCGGCTCCGTCGTCGGCCTGAGCGTGCCGAGCGCATCGATATCGGCATGGAACTGCGCCGTCGTCGCCTGCGTGACCCTGGCGATCGCCTCGTTCAGGGGCAAGCCGGGATAGTCGCGCGCCGCGCGGGCGTTGATCTTGTCGTCGACGTCCGTGAGGTTGCGGGCATAGGTGACGTGCTCCGCGCCGTAGATATGGCGGAGCAGGCGGTAAAGCACATCGAAGACGATGACCGGGCGGGCATTGCCGATATGGGCGTAATCATAGACCGTCGGGCCGCAGACATACATGCGGACATTCGACGGATCGATCGGCGCGAAGTCCTGCTTCGTGCGCGTCAGCGTGTTGTAGAGCCTCAGGGTCGGCGACATCGGGGCGAAATCCTGGAACGAAACGAACGGCGAAATACGAAAAAGGGCCTGGCCGCTGGCCGGGGCGCTTTTGTCGGTTCGTTTTCAGGACGAGGACGTGAGCAGCCGGCCAGCGAAAGCTAGCGGCAAATAATGCAGAGGCTGTTGATGGCGGCTCGCGTCATGGGAGGAACTGATTGCCTTTCCGCGGGCTTTCCGTCAAGAGGGCGCCCGATTGCTGCAATGCAGCATCGCCTCGATATTGCCGCAGTTCATTCAAATTTAACCGGGCGGAACCATCCTCCCGATTCGCGGGCTCTCCGTCCGCGATCCATCAGGAACTTCACCTCATGCGCCGCGCCGTGGCCTTTGTCGGATTGCTCGGGGTCGTCGCCGCCGGCATCTCGCTCTCGATCATGCCGAGCAGCCGCTCAGCCGCCGCAAGCGAGCCGCGCACCTTCCTGATCCCGGCCAGCGACGGCTACGGCGTCGCCGACTGCATCTCCTCCAGGGCCGAATGCGGCCAGATCGTCGCGAACGCCTGGTGCGAATCGCAGGGCTTCGGCAAGGCGGTCACCTTCGGCGTCGCCGCCCGCGAGGATTTCACCGGATCGGTGACGAAGCAGAGCCCGGCGCAACTGGCCGAGCAGCCGCTCAGCATCACCTGCGGCGAATAACTCTCGCTAGATCGCGGCGTCCTGTCGGACGCAGAGTGGCGATCTAACTCTTTAGTCTGCGATCAGATTTATCCGAAAAGTGGAATCCACTTTTCGGTCTGATGCCTTCACCGAATCCACTCCGAGCATTTCGGCGGCTCACCCGAATTGCCCCAGGGCATGATCGGCACGGTCGAGGTCGAGTTCTGCGGCGAGCCGTCGATCAGCTTGTCTGTATAGACGAGATAGACCAGCACGTTGCGCTTGGCATCGCAGCCACGCACGATCTGCATCTTCTTCCAGACCAGCGAACGGCGCTCACGGAAGACGACATCGCCCTGCTCGGCCTTTTCCTTGAACTTGATCGGACCGACCTGACGGCAGGCGAGCGAGACCTCGGAGACCTCCTCGGCAACGCCGAACATGCCGGAGACGCCGCCCTTTTCGGGCACGGTGTAATGGCAGGCCACGCCCTCGACGATGGGATCGTCGACGCCATAGACGGCGAGCTTGTCGTTCGGCGTCAGCATCTTCCAGACGGTCGACTTGCGGAAGATCAGGTCTTCCTGCGCCATCGCCGGACCGGCGCAGGCGAGACCGAGGAGGAGCATGGCTGGCAGGCGGCGGGACAGGCTCATCGTGAACTCCGGCAGATCTCGAACGGGGCAGGCTTCGGGCCGACGCGATATGGTAGCGCTCGCGCCGGAATGCCAGCCTCGCAGCGCGCCGTCACTGCTTGAAGAAGGTGCCGTAACCTTCCAGCGCCTTGACGCGCTCGGCGATCACCGCCGCACGGCAGAGCGGGAAGTGCAGCACCTGCCCTTCCCGCCCCCAATCGTCGCTGCGGTAGAACAGGCAGCTCGTCTCCTTGAAGGCGTTCCAGGCGCGCTGCTCGTCGAGCAGGTTCTTTCGCGTCTCGTCCGGCAGCCCGGCAAAGACCCGCTTCCAGGCTCCGTTGAGTCGCCCGTCCTCGCGCTTCAGCAGGTCAGCGCCGCAGGTGGCCCAGGACGTGTTCGTGCCGTCGGACGCGGCGATGCAGCGGTCATGCTCGGCATCGGCCACCGCCGGCCGAGCCAGGCAGAGGCACAGGCCTCCCCAGAGCAGAAGCGCAGGCAGTCGTCGTCTCATCACGCATCTCCCTCGAGCGGCCATCAACCCGCCAGCGGCTTGAAGACGAGATAGGCGGCGGCGAGCGCACCGACGACGCCGAGGGCGAAGAGAACCAGCTTCAGCCGTGTCATGGTGCTGGCGAAGGCGACATTGCCGCCATCGACCTGGGGATAGCGATCGAGCAGCCGCGCCACGGCGAAATTCTCCGCGACATCGCAGAGCCCGCCCAGAAGCCAGCCGCCGCCACAGAGCGCCGCCACCCACCAGGGCTGGCCACGCAGGCTGAGGCCAGCGACGATGAGGGCGCCGACGATCGCATAGGTGAAGGCGCAGGCGACATCGGCCGGCAGCACGCGGTTGCGGTAACGCGCGCGCTTGTCCTCGCCATAGAGCGTGAAGAGCTTCTCGACATCGGCGACGCTGTAGCCGTCCCAGTCGCTTTCCAGCATGCGCGGCACGCCCTGACGGTTCGACCAGACGCCGACCGCCCAGAACAGCACCACCACCAGGACCGGCCCCCAGACGAAGAAGGCCAGCGGGATGGCGGTCGAATAGAACGGCACGGTCTCGGTCATGGCGTCTCGGCTCTCGCGTCTGGGATCGGCGCTGCGGTCGCAACGTTATCCGGCCGCCCGGCTGCCGCCAAGCCGTGGCAGCCGGGAACTCGATCAACCGTGGGGCAGGATTTCCTGCTCGATCGCACCGAAGATCGAATGGCCGGAAGCGTCCTTCATCTCGATGCGGACCGTATCGCCGAACCGCAGGAAGGGCGTTTTCGCCTCGCCCTGCCGGATCGTCTCCACCATGCGCTGCTCGGCGATGCAGGCATAGCCGCGCCCGCCCTCGGCGACAGGCCGGCCGGGCCCGCCATCGGCGTCGCGATTCGAGACCGTGCCGGCGCCGATGATCGTGCCGGCCGAGAGGCGGCGCGTCGCGGCGGCATGGGCGATCAGCGTGCCGAAATCGAAGGTCATGTCGGCGCCGGCATCGGGCTTGCCGAAGAGCGTGCCGTTGACCAGCGCGAGCAGCGGCAGATGCAGCCGGCCGTCGCGCCAGGCCCCGCCCAGCTCGTCCGGCGTCACCGTGACCGGGGAATAGGCCGAGGATGGCTTCGACTGAACGAAACCGAAGCCTTTCGCCAATTCGCCGGGAATTCGATTCCGCAGGCTCACGTCGTTGACGAGCATGATGAGACGGATCGACCCGAGCGCTTCCTCGCGGGTCGCGCCCATCGGCACGTCGCCGGTGACGACCGCGATCTCGGCCTCGAAATCGATGCCGTCCTCCTCGCTGCGGGCCTGCACGGCCTGGCGCGGGCCGAGCGAGGCGTCGCTGCCGCCCTGGTACATCAGCGGATCGGTCCAGAAGCTCTCCGGCATAGTGGCACCGCGCGCCTTCCGGACGAGCTCGACATGGTTCACATAGGCCGAGCCGTCGAGCCACTGATAGGCGCGCGGCAGGGGCGCGGCGCAGTCATGCTCGTGGAAACGGAAGGACGGGACAGAGCCGTGCTCGAGCCCTTCGGCAAGGTCGGCGAGGCGCGGGGCGTGGCGGGCCCAATCGTCAAGCGCCGCCTGCAGCGTCGGCACGACCGGAAAGGCATCGGTGGCGCGGGTCAAATCCCTGGAGACGACGACGAGACGGCCGTCACGGCCATGCGCGAGCGAGGCAAGCTTCATGTCTTTTCATTCCTTCCCGGACGCGCCAATAAAGGCATAACCAGCCTTCGGGAGGAAACCATATGGAACGTCGCAGCTTTTTGAAATCGGGGGCACTGGCCGCCGCCGCGACAACGGTCGCGATGCCGGCGCTCGCGCAGTCGCAGCCCGAGGTGAAATGGCGGCTGACGTCGAGCTTCCCGAAATCGCTCGACACGATCTTCGGCACGGCCCAGCAGTTCTCGAAGCTCGTCTCCGAGGCGACGGACGGCAAGTTCGAGATCCAGGTCTTCGCGCCCGGCGAGATCGTGCCCGGCCTGCAGGCACTCGACGCGGTCTCGTCCGGCACGGTCGAATGCGCGCATTCGCCGACCTATTTCTATATCGGCAAGGACCCGACGCTGGGCCTCGGCACCGGCATCCCCTTCGGACTCAACGCCCGCCAGCAGCATAGCTGGTGGTTCTTCGGCGGCGGCGAGCAGATCGTGAACGGCGTGCTCGACCGCTTCAACGCCTATGCGATCCCCTGCGGCAATTCCGGCTGCCAGATGGGCGGCTTCTTCCGCAACGAATTGAAGAGCATCGACGATCTCAAGGGCCTGAAGTTCCGTATCGGCGGCATGGGCGGGGCGGTTCTCGCCAAGCTCGGCGTGGTGCCGACCCAGATCGCGCCCGGTGACGTCTATCCGGCGCTGGAGCGCGGTGCAATCGATGCGGCCGAGTTCGTCGGCCCCTATGACGACGAGAAGCTCGGCTTCATCCGCGTCGCCAAATACTACTATTATCCCGGCTGGTGGGAGGGCGGCGCGATGCTGCACCTGATCATCGGCAAGGACGCCTGGGCCAAACTGCCGAAGCACTATCAGGCGATCGTCCAGAACGCCTGCGAGGCCGCCAATAACTGGATGCTGGCCAAATACGACTTCGTGAATCCCGGCGGCCTGCGCCGTCTCGTGGCGCAGGGCGCGCAACTCAAGGCCTTCCCGCTGCCGGTGATGGAAGCGGCGCTGAAGGCGGCCGAAGAATACTATGCCGAGACCAGCGCCAAGAGCCCGGACTTCAAGAAGGGCTATGATTCGATGGTCGCCTTCCGCGGCGAGAACCTGCTCTGGTGGCAGATCGCGGAACTGTCCTACGACTCGTTCATGAACCGGCTGAAGGCGCGCTGAAGCGTGGCCGGATCATCGCCATGACAAGGAAACCGTCCGCCCCCCCGGAAGAACAGGCGCTCCACCTGGAGCGCTTCCTGCCCTATCGCCTCAACGTCGTCGGCACGCTCGGCGGACGCGCGCTCGGGCGCATCTATGGCGAACGCTTCGGCATCGGCATCCCGGAATGGCGGGTGGTCGCGCAGCTCGGCGAGTTCGGCAAGCTGACCTCGCGCGACATCGGCGAGCTCGCCCAGATGCACAAGACCAAGGTCTCGCGCGCCGTCGGCGAACTGGAGAAGCGCGGGCTGGTCTCGCGCGCCGAGAACCGGCAGGACCGGCGCGAATCCTTCGTCGCGCTGACGCCGGCGGGAAAGCGCATCTACGACCAGATCGTGCCGCTGGCGCTCGGCTTCGAAGCCCGCTGGATCGACGGCATCGCGCCCGACGAGCTCAAGGTGTTCGAGCGCGTGCTCTCGACCCTGACCGAGCGGGGCCGCCACCTAGCCGGGAATTATCGCGAGGAAGACGGGGCTTAAGCGCCCCGCCGCTCAGAAGTACTGCGCCAGATTGCGCCGGATGCGCTGCGCCGGGTCCTCGCCCTTCGGCGGATAGGCGAAAGCCGTGCCCGTGATCGCCTCATAGGCCCGGACATAGACCGCCGACGTCTGGTCGATCAGCTCCTGCGGGATCGGCGGCAGGTCCTGCGTATAGGGATCGCAGCGCGCCACGACCCAGTTGCGCACGAAATCCTTGTCGAAGGATTCGGGCTTGCCACCGGCAGCGAAGCGCTCGGGATAAGTTTCAGCGAACCAGTAACGGCTGGAATCCGGCGTATGGATTTCGTCGGCCAGCACGATGCGGCCCTCGGCATCGGTGCCGAACTCGTATTTGGTGTCGGCGAGGATCAGGCCGCGCTCGCGGGCGAGCTTCTGGCCGCGGGCGAAAAGCGCCAGCGCATAGGCCGAAACTTCGTCCCATTGCTTCTGCGTCAGCAAACCCTCGCCGACGATCTGAGCGGCCGAGAGCGGCTCGTCATGGCCGCCGTCGAAAGCCTTGCTGGTCGGGGTGATGATCGCCTGCGGCAGCGCCTCGTTGTCGCGCAGGCCCTCCGGCAGCGTCATACCGTACATCTCGCGCCGGCCCTGCTTGTACATGGTCAGGATCGAGGTGCCGGTCGTGCCGGCGAGATAGCCGCGCACCACCATCTCGACGGGCAGGATCTCCAGCCGCCGGCCGACCACCACGTTCGGGTCCGGGTATTCCAGCACATGGTTGGGGCAGATATCGGCGGTCTGCTCGAACCAGTAGCGCGCCGTCTGCGTCAGCACCTGGCCCTTCAGCGGAATCGCGGCGATCGCCCGGTCGAAGGCGGAGAGCCGGTCGGTCGAGATCAGGATGCGGCGGTTGTCGGGCAGGTCGTAATTCTCGCGAACCTTGCCGCGATAATAGTTCGGCAGCTCCGGGATGACGGCTTCGTGAAGAGGCAGATAATCGGACATGGGCGGGGCTTGCCTCATTGGCGCTGCACGGAAGGCCGGCGCGGCCTTGCCGCTGCCACAGGTCTTCTAACCAGAACGGAAGTTTTCCACCATCGGCGCGGCGCATGCGTCCCCGGATTGCTGCGCCTGCCTGAATGTGGCATGCGAGGCCCTCGCGATGGAGCGTCCCCGCGGCCTATCAGGCGAGGCTCCGCTCCATAGTTCCGTCGTGTTTGGCGGGTGTTCTAGACCAAAGCTCCCGACCAGAGCCGGCCTGCCGGCTCGACCATGGATGACGTGACCCGACCCGCGATGATGCTGCGACTTTCCAGACGCTTCGGCATGGCCCTTCTGATGCTGGCGGCCCTCGGTGGCACCGCTGTGGCGCAGTCGGCGTCCTGCAATGCCTGGCGAGCCGAGCTGGACGGCCTTCAGGGCCGGAGTGGCAGCGATCCGCGTGCGGCGCAGGCCGCGCGGCGCGTCGGCGCCCAGCTCGCGCAACTGAGCAACCAGTACCGCTCGATGGGTTGCGACCGCGGCTTCAGCTTCTTCGATTCGGCGCCGCCGCAATGCAATTTCATCCGCCAGCAGCTCGGCCAGTTGCAGAACCAGTACGGCGCGCTGCAGCGCCAGGCGGAAGGCGGCGGCATCGAGCAGCGCCGGGCCCAGCTCGCGGCGGCCATCAACAACAACTGCCGGGGGCAGCCGCGCGGTTTCTTCGACACGATCTTCGGGCGCGATCCAGGCCCCGGCGAAATCGATTCGACCCTGCCCGAACTCGACCCCGAGCAGCCGATCGAGCCAGCCAAGCCGCGCCTGGGCGGCCCGCAGACCGTCTGCGTCCGCACCTGCGACGGCTTCTTCTTCCCGCTCTCGAACAATACCGGCAATGGCGACGAGATGTGCCAGGCGCTCTGCCCGGGCACCGAGACGCTGGCCTATGGCATGAGCACCGGCGGCGACATCCAGAACGCTGCCTCGCGCGCGACCGGCCAGCCCTATTCCTCGCTGGCCAATGCCGGCAAATATACCCGCAGCTTCGATCCCGCCTGCACCTGCCGCGGGCAGGGACAGAGCTGGTCGGCCGCCCTCAAGGATGCCGAATACCTGCTCGACAAGCGCAAGGGCGACGTCATCATCAGCGAGCAGCGCGCCGCCGAACTGTCGCGCCCGAAGCCCGATCCCAAGCGCAAGGGAGCGGCCGCCCAGGCGGTGGCGCCGGCGCCAGCGCCCGTTCCGGAGGTCCCGGACGAGAAGCCGATGCCATCCGAGGATTCGCCAACATCCGGCACCGAATCGGCCGGCGTCGGCCCCGATGCGGTGGGTGAGAAGGTGCTCGACAAGAAGGACGGACTGAAGAGCGAATCGCGCAGCACGACCGGCGAGCGCCGCGCGGTGCGGATCGTCGCGCCCAATCTCGCGCCCAACCTGAGCCCGCAGGTCGCGCGGCCCTGAAGGCGAAAAGTTCCATGCCAGCGACGCATGGAAGACCACCCCGGAACGGCACGCCGGCTGCTGGACGCATAGCCGAAACCGCCGCATAACAGGGCCATCCAAGCCGCCTCCGGGAGGCCGCCAGACCCGTCCCGCGGTCCTCGCGCCGCGCGCCCGCTTCTGACGCTCCCCAGCTCAGAAGGCCGCCATGTCCGAGACGACTGCGACACCTCCCGCCCATCCCATCGAATTCGGCGATGCCAAGCGCCGCCTCAAGGCGATCTTCATCGGCTCGGTCGGCAATCTCGTCGAGTGGTACGATTTCTACGCCTATACGGCGTTCGCGCTTTATTTCGCGCCGGCGTTCTTTCCCTCGCATGATCCGGTGGTGCAGCAGCTCAACGCCGCGACCTTGTTCGCAGCGGGCTTCATCGTGCGGCCGATCGGCGGCTGGCTGTTCGGCCATCTGGCGGATCGCTACGGGCGGCGGCTGTCATTGACCCTGTCGGTGGTGATGATGTGCTTCGGCTCGCTCATCATCGCGCTGACGCCGACCTATGCGACGATCGGCTTCGCGGCACCGGCCCTGCTGGCGCTGGCGCGCATCATCGAGGGCCTGAGCCTCGGCGGCGAATACGGGGCGAGCGCGACCTATCTCACCGAAATCGCCGATCCCGAGCATCGCGGCTTCTATTCGAGCTTCCAGTACGTGACGCTGATCGGCGGGCAGCTTACCGCGATCCTGGTGCTGCTGCTGCTCCAGAACGTCTTCCTGACGCATGAGCAGCTCGTCGACTGGGGCTGGCGCATCCCCTTCGTCATCGGCGCGATTCTCGCCGTCACCGCGATGTTCATGCGCCGGCATATGCACGAGACCGAATCCTTCGAGGCCGCCAAGGCGACGATGAAGAAGGAAAGCTCGCTCAAGGGCCTGCTGAAATATCCGCGCGAGGTGGCGATCGTGGTCGGCCTGACAGCCGGCGGCACCGCCGCCTTCTACACCTTCACCACCTATATGCAGACCTTCGTCAAGCAGACGGTCGGCCTCTCCGACATCACCACGACCTATGTCATCGCAGGCTCGCTGATCTTCGCGGCGGTGCTGCAGCCGATCTATGGCGCGATCTCGGACCGGATCGGCCGCAAACCGCTGCTGATCTTCTTCGGGCTCGCCGGCACGCTATTGACCGTGCCGATCCTGACCACACTGGCCGGGACGAAATCGGCCTTCGTCGCCTTCCTGCTGCTCTGCGGCGCCTGGCTGTTCACGGCGGGCTACACCTCGATCAACGCGGTGGTGAAGGCCGAGCTGTTCCCGACCGCGATCCGGGCCACCGGCGTCGCCGTGCCTTATGCCGTGACGGTCTCGATCTTCGGCGGCACCGCCCCGGCCATCGCGCTGTTCTTCAAGCAGCAGGGCCACGAGCAGTGGTTCTACTACTACCTCGCCGGCATCATCTTCCTGTCGTTCCTGGTCTATTCGACCATGCGCGACACCAAGCACGCCTCGGCGATGGAGCGGCACGAATGAGGAAAGAGCCGTCATGCCCGGGCTTGACCCGGGCATCTCGGAAACCACGGCTCTATCCTGACCGAGATTCTCGGGTCCGCTGCGCGGCCTGAGAATGACGGCGGGAGCGCTCAGGCGCTCTCGCCCGCCACGCCTTCTCCCGCCCGATCAGCGGCAGCAGCGCGGCGAGCTCCGGCCCGTGGTCGAGCCCGGTCAGCGCCTGGCGCAGCGGCATGAACAGCGCCTTGCCCTTGGCGCCCGTCGCGGCCGCGACAGCTTGCGTCCAGCTCTTCCAGGTCGTGGCATCGAAGGGCTCGGCCGGTAGCAACTCAGCCGCCGTCGCGGCGAAGCCGGCGTCGGCGATCACCGGTGTGACCGGTCCCTGCACGACGCGCCACCACTGGGCGGCCTCGTCCAGCTCGGCGAGATTGCCGCGCACGGCCTGCCAGAACGCCTCGTCGACCGGGAGGCCGAGCGCAGCCAACCGCTCCGATACCGCTGCCAGCGGCAACTGATGCAGCGTGCGGGCGCTCAGCGTCTCCAGCTCGTGCTCGTCGAACTTGGCCGGCGCGCGCGAGACATGGGCGAGTTCGACCAACCCGGCGAGTTCGTCGAGGCTCGCGACCGGGCGTACCGCATCGGAGGTGCCGACCAGCGTCGCGAGCGCCGCCACGGCCAGCGCCTCGACGCCGGTCTCGCGCAGGCCGCGCAGCGAGAGATGGCCGAGGCGCTTGGACAGCCCCTCGCCGCTCGCCGTGGTCAGCAGGTTGTGATGGCCGAAGACGGGCAGGCTCGCGCCGAGTGCCTCGAAAATCTGAGCCTGGACCGCAGTGTTCGTGACGTGATCCTCGCCGCGGATGACATGGGTCACGCCGGTCTCGATGTCGTCGACGACGGAGGGCAGCGTGTAGAGATAGCTGCCGTCTTCGCGGACCAGAACCGGGTCCGAAAGCGAGGCGCAATCGACATGCGAGGCGCCGCGGACCAGATCGTCCCAGGCGACCTCGCGGGCCTCCAGCAGGAAGCGCCAATGAGGTTCACGTCCTTCCGCCGCGAAGGCCGCCTTCTGCTCGTCGGTAAGCTTCAGCGCGGCGCGGTCGTAGATCGGCGGCAGGCCGCGGGCGAGCTGGCGCTTGCGGCGCCGGTCGAGTTCGTCTGCCGTCTCGTAGCAGGGGTAGAGCCGCCCTGCCCCGCGCAGGCGCTCGACTGCGGCGTCATAGATCGCTAGCCGTTCCGACTGGCGGATCACCTGATCGGGCACGATGCCGAGCCAGCCCAGGTCCTCGGCGATGGCCTCGGCATATTCGGCCTTCGAGCGGGCGATATCGGTATCGTCGTAGCGCAGCAGGAAGCGGCCGCCATGCCGGCGGGCGAACAGCCAGTTGAACAACGCCGGCCGGGCATTGCCGATATGGAGGTAGCCGGTGGGCGACGGCGCGAAGCGAACCAGAGGCCGAATTGCAGCAGACAGTGTCATGGCCCGGCTTATGGCGCGTTTGTCGGCACGCGACAATCGCGTCGTTGACCGAAGTTCCCCACCGTTAACCCGACATTAGGGTTACCGAGGCATGAATCATCCTCGGAGCAGGGTGAAACGGGTGGAACCGGACCGCTGCTCGGGGAGATCAGGATGCGCATCCGTTCCATCGCGCCAAGCTTCGGGCTCATCGCCCTCGCCGCCACGACACTTACCGCCCCCGCGCTGGCCGCCGATTATCCGGTGCTGCGCGGCTCGCAGATCGAGGACGCGCCACCGGCTCCTACATTCTCCGGCGGATCCTACAATTGGTCGGGTTTCTATCTCGGTGGCTTCGGTGGCCTCTCGCAAACACGTTTTCGCACCGACAAGGGCGTTCTCGACATCGCCAGAGGCGCCTATAACGGCACCACTGTCCTGAACGAGCTCGATCCAGGACAGCTCGTCCTCACCTCGCCCCGCAGCGATCGTGGCACAAGCTTCGGCGTGTTCGCCGGGTACAACATGGCTTTCGGCGATGCGGTCATCGGCTTCGAGGCGGAGTACTCCCGCATCGACCAGTCCACATCCGCATCCACGCTGGAAGCGCGCCTGCTGGGCTCTGGTGCAATGGCGATTGCCTCCGTCCAGAATGCGCGATTGAACGACTACGTCAACGCCCGTATCCGCCTCGGCTATGCCTACGGCATGTGGATGCCGTACTTCACGGCCGGCGCCGCCGCCGGCCGCTTCGACACCAACGTCGCCGTCGCTGCCGGTTGGGCAAACGCCAACGGAAACAATTACTTCGGCTGGCCGCGCATTCTTGGCGGGGCGAAGAAGGACGTCTGGGGCTACGGCTATTCGGTGGGCGGTGGTTTGGAAGCCGCCCTCACCGACAACTTTGTGGTCCGCGGCGAGTATCTGTTCAGCAGCTTCAACGACGTCGAAGGCGTGACGGTCAACGTCAATACCGCCCGTGTCGGCGCCGCCCTTAAATTCTGAGCGACCATCGACAGACTGCAAAAAAAGGCCGGGGCGAAAGCCCCGGCCTTATCTTTTTCGTTCGCTGGCGAAACGCCCTACTCGGCCGCCTCGACCTCGGGCCGCGCCCGGCCGGCGCGCTGGCGCTTGACCAGCTCGGCGACGATGAAGGCGAGCTCCAGCGCCTGCTCCGCGTTGAGGCGCGGATCGCAGAACGTGTGGTAGCGGTCGTTGAGGTCCGCATCGGTCATGCCGCGGGCGCCGCCGGTGCATTCGGTGACGTTCTTGCCGGTCATTTCCAGATGCAGGCCGCCGGCATGGGTGCCTTCGGCCTCATGGACGGCGAAGAAGTTTCTCACCTCGCCCAGGATCAGGTCGAAGGGCCGGGTCTTGTAGCCGCTCGCGGCCTTGACCGTGTTGCCGTGCATCGGGTCGCAGGACCAGACGACGTTGCGGCCTTCGCGCTTCGTCGCCCGCACCAGCGCCGGCAGATGGTCGAAGACCTTGTCGGCGCCGAAGCGCGCGATCAGCGTCAGCCGCCCCGCCTGGTTCTGCGGATCGAGCACGTCGATCAGCTTGAGCAGGCCATCGACCGTGGTCGAGGGGCCGCATTTCAGGCCGATCGGGTTCTTGATGCCGCGGAAGAACTCGACATGGGCATGGTCGATCTGACGCGTGCGGTCACCGATCCAGACCATATGGCCGGACGTGGCGTACCACTCGCCGGTCGTCGAATCCGTCCGGGTCATCGCCTGCTCGTAGCCGAGCAGCAGCGCCTCGTGGCTGGTGTAGAAGTCGGTCGTGCGCATCTCCGGATGGGTCTCCGGATCGATGCCGATGGCGCGCATGAAGTCCAGCGCCTCGGTGATGCGCTCGGCCACCTCCTGGTAGCGATGCGACTGCGGGCTATCCTTGACGAAGCCGAGCATCCAGCGATGCGCGTTGTCGAGATTGGCATAGCCGCCGGTCGCGAAGGCGCGGATCAGGTTCAGCGTCGCCGCCGACTGACGATAGCCCTCGAGCTGGCGGCGCGGATCCGGGATGCGCGCCTCGGCCGTGAACTCGTTGTCGTTGACGATGTCGCCCTTGTAGCTCGGCAGCTCGACGCCGCCGATCGTCTCGGTCGGGGCCGAGCGCGGCTTGGCGAACTGGCCGGCGATGCGGCCGACCTTCACCACCGGCGAGCCGCCGGCGAAGGTCAGGACGACCGCCATCTGCAGGAACAGCCGGAAGAAATCGCGGATGTTGTCGGCCGAATGCTCGGCGAAGCTCTCGGCGCAGTCGCCCCCCTGCAGCAGGAAGGCCTCGCCGGCGGCGACCTTGCTCAACGCCCGTTTGAGCTTGCGCGCCTCGCCTGCAAAAACGAGCGGCGGAAAGCCGGCGAGCTGCTGCTCGACCGCCTTCAAGGCTGCCTGGTCCGGATATTCCGGAATCTGCTGGACGGGCTTGGCCCTCCAGCTCTCTGGCGTCCACCGCTCGGACATGGGACTACGTGCTCCTGACTGTGAGATCGCGCAACGTTAACCTCTTGGTAGCGCGAAGGGGCGGCTATACACCGATGATGTGGGAATGACCACCATCTGGCGGAAGGCCGCGCTCCCGGCAGCGTCGCCGCCCAGCGAACGCATCGGGAAAGACGATTCTCCGCAACGGGATAGCGCAAGCCGTTGGCCTATCGCGGCAACGGCCTGCCATCCAGATTCAGGCGCTTCACAAGGCGATTCAACGCGGCGGACGCTAGCCCGCCCGCGGCGTGCGCATCGTTACCAGCTCTTCCGCTGCGCTGGGATGCAGCGCGACGGTGCGGTCGAAATCGGCCTTGGTCGCACCCATCGTCACGGCGATCGCGACGGCCTGGACGATCTCGCCGGCATCGTGGCCGAGGATATGGACGCCGAGCACCTTGTCCGACTGCGCGTCGACGACGAGCTTCATGTAGATGCGCTCCTGCCGGCCGGAGATCGTCGCCTTCATCGGGCGGAAACCGGATTCAAAGACGGTGACCTTGTGCCCCGCCGCCACGGCCTGAGCCTCCGACAGGCCGACGGTGCCGATCTCCGGCGTCGTGAAGACGGCCGAGGCGATGGTGGCATGGTCGACGGTCCAGTTCCGGCTGCCGAAGGTCGAGTCGGCGAAGGCGTGGCCCTCGCGGATCGCCACCGGCGTCAGGTTGACCCGGTTGGTCACGTCGCCGACGGCATGGATCGAGGGCACGCTGCTGGCTGATGCCGCATCGACCTTGATCTCGCCAAGCGAGCCCATCGCGACGCCGGCCTGCTCCAGGCCAAGGCCGCGCGTGTTCGGCCGGCGGCCGGTGGCAACGAGGACGATATCGGCGTCGATCGGCGCCCCCTTGGCGCAATGGGCGCGGCGGGCACCGTCCGGCAGTTCCTCGATCCGCTCGATCGTGCAGCCGAGCCGCAGGGTGATGCCGGCATGGACGAGCGCGTCGCGCAGGCGGTTGCGGATGTCCTCGTCGAAGCCGCGCAGGATGTTGTCGCCCCGGTGCAGCACCGTCACCGCGACGCCCAGGCGGGCGAAGAGGCTGGCGAATTCCAGCGCGATATAGCCGCCGCCGACGACCAGCAGGCGCTTCGGCAGCGCCGGCAGATGGAAGATCTCGTTGGAGGAGATGCCGAGCTCGCCACCGGGGATCGGGGGGTCGAAGGAGGGCCAGCCGCCGGTCGCGACGAGGATGTGACGGGCGCGGATGATCTCGCCGCTCTTCACCAGCCGGACCCGATGCGGCCCCTCGACGACGGCGCGCTCCTCGCGGATCTCGACCTTGGCGCCCTCAAGCCCCTTGCGATAGAGGCCCGACAGGCGCGTGACCTCGTTGGCCACGGCATCGCGCAATGTCGGCCAGTCGAAGACGGGCGCCTGGGGCAGCGTCCAGCCGAAGCCGGCAGCGTCCTCGAAATCCTCGGCGAAGCGGCTGGCATAGACGAAGAGCTTCTTGGGCACGCAGCCGCGGATGACGCAGGTGCCGCCGATCCGGTCCTCCTCGGCGATCATCACGCGGGCGCCGTGGCCGGCAGTGATGCGCGCCGCACGCGTGCCGCCCGAACCCGCCCCGATGACGAAGAGATCGACGTCGAACTCAGCCATGATATCCTCTCAATCGTGCCGATCGGCAGACGGCACGCCGCAGAAAAACCAGACGGCCGCCAGCGCCAGCGCGGCGATCCACCACCCCTGCCAGGCCCCGTGCGCCACCGTCGCCACCCCGAAGGCGCTGGCGGCCAGCGCCAGGCGCGGTGCGAGGTCGCGCGCCGGCAGATGCCTCAGGCGCCACAGCAGCGCCAGCCCAGCCAGCGTCAGCAGGGCCGCACCGATCGCCCCCGTCTCGACCCAGGCCTGGACCGGCGCACTGTGCGGATGACCGACCGCGAGCAATTGGCGGCGCGGCGGCGAAACTTCAAGCGCCACCGGATGACGATCCAGTGTGGGCGACGTGCCGAAACCGGAGCCCAGCACGGGGCGCGCCCGGATGGCCTCGCCGAAGCTCAGCCAGATGTCGACCCGGTCGCGCGAATGGGAATTGGCGAGCCGTTCATGCAGGGATTGCGGCAGCGCTTCATCACCGAGGCGCCCCATCACCGGCGCCAGCGCCATCGTGGCGACGAAACCCAGGGCGACGAGCGCGAGCATCAGGCGGGGCAGCAGTCGGGCGGCGAGCCAGGTCAGCGCGAGAAGCAGGAAACCGAGGCCGGCCGCCCCGCTCTCGGAATCGAAGGAGATCATGGCGACGACCACGACCGCAGCCGCCGCCAGCAGCCAGTCCAGCGCGCTGCCGCGCCACCGCAAGGAGAGCCCCGCAACCGCGACGGGCAGCAGGACAAGGCAGGTCAGCACGGGGCGGTTGAAGATGTAGGTGACCTGCTTGCCTATATCGAGCGCGATGCGTACGGACAGGTTGGTTGCGAGTTCTGCCATCATCAGGACCCCTGCAAGGGCGATCGCAACCGCCAGAGCGCGGCTTTCCCGCCGATCCGGATGGAAGCGGCCGCTGGCAGCGATGACGAGGCCGCTCGCCATCGGCAGGGCGAGCTCGCCCCACATCGCCAAGCTCGGCCCCATGCGGTGGCTCCAGGCGATGGTGGCCAGCGACCAGAGCAGGAAACCGCCGAGCGCCAGCCCGGCCGGCGCAAGCAGCCGTGCCCGGAGACGCGGCAGAAGCGAGGACCAGCCCTCGGCCGCGATCACCGACGCGAGAAAGCACAGGGCAGCCAATCCCAGGACAAGCGGAGCGGAGCGGTTCGCGAGCCACATGGCCAGCGGCAATGCGATCAACAGGCCCGTGCCGAGACGCACGAGACGCCGCGACAGAATCGGCTCAGAAGGCGGGAAGCCGGGAATTATCGGGAGGCTCATGGCCTGCGCTTACGCGATCCTGCCGGGCGCGGCCAGTGGCCGCCCTGAACAATCGATCGAGTCGTAGAACCAAAGGCATAGAAGATGCGGCGAAAACGCCCTGTCGTCGAAAATTCTTGACTTCCGATTATGCAATCAGGCGCAATTGACGACCGGCGCGGCAAGGTGCCACAGGCGGAGCGCCTCAAGAAACCCGGGGGCAAAGCCCCGCAAGCGGAGGAATTCATGCTGACATCCATCCTGAAGCGCACGGCCCTGACGGCGGTGGCCCTGGCTGCCCTCTCGACGGCGGCCTTCGCCCAGCTCGCCGAGCTGAAGATCATGGCCCCCGCGGCGCCGGGCGGCGGCTGGGACGGCACGGCCCGCTCGATGCAGCAGGCGCTGACGGCCGCCGGCATCGTCAAGAGCGTGCAGGTCAACAACGTGACCGGCGCGGGTGGCACCATCGGCCTCGCGCAGCTGATCGGCGCCAAGAGCGCCGGCGACCAGCTGATGGTCAACGGCTTCGTCATGGTCGGCGCCATCCTGCTCAACAAGTCGCCGGTCAACCTGACCCAGGTCACGCCGATCGCGCGCCTCACCGCCGAGGCCGAGGTCATCGTCGTGCCGACGGAATCGCCGCTCAAGACCGCCAAGGACCTGGCCGAGCGCCTGAAGGCCGACCCGGCGAAGGTGACCTGGGCCGGCGGCTCGGCCGGCGGTACCGACCACATCCTCGCGGCGCTGTTCGCGAAGGCTGTCGGCGCCGACGCCAAGAAGATCAACTACATCCCGTTCTCGGGCGGCGGCGAGGCCCTGGCGGCGATGCTCGGCGGGCGCGTCACGGCCGGCGTCTCCGGCTATGGCGAGTTCGAGGGTCAGATCAAGGCCGGCAAGCTGCGCGTGCTCGCGGTCTCCTCGCCCAAGCGCCTAGAGAACGCTCCTGACGCGCCGACGCTGCAGGAGCAGGGCATCGATCTCGAGCTCCTGAACTGGCGCTCTGTCGTGGCGCCTCCCGGCCTCTCCGCCGAGCAGACCAAGGCCCTGACCGACACGGTCGAGAAGATGGTCAAGTCGAAGGAATGGCAGGAAATCCTCAAGGCCCGCGGCTGGGACGATTCCTTCCTCGGCGGCGCCGCCTTCGACACCTTCCTGAAGGGCGAGATCGAACGCGTCTCCAAGGTCATGGTCGATGTCGGCCTGGTGAAGTAAGCCAGCATCGCACCAGAACCAGCAGGGGCCGGGAAACCGGCCCCTTTTCCAACCGCCAGAAGCGCCAAGAACGACGCCGGCCACCACTGCGGGAACGCCATGACCAACGACACGCGCACGCAAGGTGCCAACAAGCCGGCCCTGCTGGTGGGCGTCCTGCTGCTGATCGTCGCCGCCTTCGTCGGCTACGACGCCTCCCAGCAGACGATCACCTCCACATACGGCGTCGGCCCGACGGCCATGCCCTATGTCGTCGCGGCGGGGCTCGTCATCCTCGGCCTGGCGCATTTCGTGGTCGCCTTCCGCGAGGGCCTGCCGCGGCCCGAGGAGGCCGACAGCAAGGCCCTGCTCTGGATCGCGGGCGGCCTGATCTTCCTGATCGCCTGCATCGGGCTCGGCGGCGGCTTCATCATCGCCATCGCCGTGGTCTTCGCCTGCACCGCCCGCGGCATGGGCCGGCAGGGCCTGCTGGTCGACGCCGTGATCGGCTTCGTGCTCGGCCTCGTCATCTACCTCGTCTTCGCCAAGCTCCTGACGCTGATCCTGCCGTCGGGTCCGCTCGAGCGCCTGTTCCTCTGAGGAGAGCCCGACATGGATACGATGCTCTCCCTGATGCACGGTTTCGGCGTCGCCTTCGAGCCCGCCAAGCTGATGTTCTGCCTGATCGGCGTCTTCCTCGGCACGGCCGTCGGCGTGCTGCCGGGCATCGGCCCGGCGCTGACCGTGGCGCTGCTGCTGCCGGTGACGTTCAAGCTCGATCCGGCCGGGTCGCTGATCATGTTCGCCGGCATCTACTATGGCGGCATGTATGGCGGCTCGACCACCGCGATCCTGCTCAATGCGCCGGGCGAAAGCGCCTCTCTCGCGACCGCGCTCGAAGGTTCCAAGATGGCCAAGGCCGGCCGTGGCGGACCGGCGCTCGCGACCTCGGCGATCGGCTCCTTCGTCGCCGGCCTGATCGCGACGATCGGCCTTGCGTTCCTGGCGCCCTGGCTCGTCCAGATCGCGGTGAAATTCGGGCCGTGGGACTATTTCGCGCTGATGATCGTCGCCTTCGTCACGGTCTCCGCGACATTCGGCGACTCGCCGCTGCGCGGCCTGACGAGCCTGTTCCTCGGCATCACGCTGGGCCTGATTGGCATCGACAAGCTCACCGGCCAGGCGCGCCTGACCTTCGGCGTGCCGGAACTGCTCAACGGCGTCGAGGTCACGACGCTCGCCGTCGGTCTGTTCGCGGTGGGCGAGGCCTTCTACGTCGCCTCCAAGCGCTTCCGCGACCCCGAGGAGATCATTCCGATCAAGGGCTCGCTGTGGATGACCAAGGAAGACTGGAAGCGCTCCTGGGCGCCCTGGCTGCGCGGCACCGCCTTCGGTTTCCCGATCGGCGCCCTGCCGGCCGGCGGCGCCGAGGTGCCGACCTTCCTGAGCTATTCGACCGAGAAGAAGCTCTGCAAATACCCGGACGAGTTCGGCAAGGGTGCGATCGAGGGCGTCGCCGGGCCGGAAGCGGCCAACAACGCCTCGGCCGCCGGCACGCTGGTGCCGCTGCTGACGCTCGGCCTGCCGACCTCGGCGACGGCGGCGATCATGCTCGCCGGTTTCCAGCAATACGGGCTGAATCCCGGCCCGCTGCTCTTCGCCGAGAAGCCTGACCTGGTCTGGGGCCTGATCGCTTCGCTCTTCGTCGCCAACGTCATGCTGGTGATCCTCAACCTGCCGCTGATCGGGCTCTGGGTCCGTTTGCTGGCGATCCCGCAGCCCTGGCTCTATGCCGGCATCATCGTCTTCGCGACGATGGGCACGCTGGCGGTCAACAGCTCGCCGGTCGAGCTCGGCATGCTCTTCGCCTTCGGCTTCATGGGCTATCTGATGCGCCGCTACGACTATCCGGTGGCACCGATGGTCGTCGGGCTCATCCTCGGCCCGATGGCGGAGGCGCAGTTGCGCCGCGCGCTGCAGATCAGCCTCGGCGATCCGATGATCCTGCTGGAGAACCCGATCTCGGCGACGCTGCTCGGCATCGCCTTCCTGGCGCTGGTGGCACCGTTCGCGATGAAGGGGCTGAACCGCTTCAAGGCTTCCGAGGACTGACGAAGCCGAGCCGGATGAGGCTCTCGCCCGTGGCGACGAGAGCCTCCGCGGCCGGGCGCGGCTGCCAGCCCAGCATGGCCTGCGCCTTGGCGCTCGTCGCATTCTTGCTGCGGCCGAGTTCGGGCGTCGCCGCCTGACGCGCGGTCGCGCTGAAGCGCGCTGCAAAACGCACCAGCCAATCGGGCAGCACGCGGGTCGAAACCCGAGCCGCGTTCTCGCCAAGGCCATCCTTCAGCGCCTGGGCAATCGCCTGCATCGTCATGAAGTCGCCGGCCGTGGCCAGAAAGCGTTCGCCGGCTGCCGCCGCGTCGGTCATGGCGCGCAGATGCAGGTCGGCGACATCGCGCACGTCGACCACGCCGAACATCAGGCGCGGCACCGCCCATAGCCGGCCGTCCAGCATGGTCTTGACCAGCAGGATCGAAGCCGACAGGTCCCGACCGAGCAGCGGTCCGAAGATGCCGACGGGGTTGACGACCGAGAGCTCCAGCCCCTGCCCTTCGCCGTCGACGAAATCCCAGGCAGCCCGTTCGGCCAATGTCTTGGATTTCGGATAGGCAGCCAGCTCCGGCGCAGCCGCGTTCGTCCAGTCGCGCTCGTCATAAGGGCGCTTCACGGCGCGACCATAGCCGATCGCGGCAAAGGACGAGGTCAGCACGACGCGCCTCACCCCGGCCCGGTGCGCAGCCCGCAGGACGCGCAGCGTCCCGTCCCGCGCCGGGCGGATCAGTTCGTCCTCATCCTTCGGTGCGGCGGCGGCCAGCGGCGAAGCCACGTGCTGGACATAGGCGCAACCGGATGCTGCCTCGTCCCAGCCTTCGTCCCTCATCAGGTCTGCGACCGCGACCTGCAGGCGGTCGCCGGCATCCATCCCCGCCGAGCGCAACGCTTCCCGGAGAGGGGCTTCGCGGGCGGGGTCGCGCAGCGTCGCGCGGACGTCATAGCCGGCTTCGAGCAGCGACAGGATGCAGTGCCCGGCAAGGAAGCCGGAGCCTCCGGTCACGAGGACGAGATCGCGGGTCATGTCGCCGGCTCCGGTGTTTCAGTTCGAGCGTCCGGCCATAACGCCCGCTTCGCCATGACGCCAGAGCGCAACCGGCCAGTGGACAGAGCAGGCCAGCCGATGAACCATCGCGGCGAAACTGTGTTGTCCCAGAGCCGGCATCGCCATCGATGCCGCGGCAGAGGGAGACTATCGATGAGCGACACCACGCTTGGCGCTCCGGCCGGAAAAGGCCAGACCGCCGCCGAGCCCAGCCTGCACCGCGTCATGGGGCCATGGCTGCTCCTGCTCTTCATCGTCGGCGATATCCTGGGCACGGGCATCTATGCCCTGACCGGGCAGGTCGCGAACCAGGTCGGCGGCGTCGTCTGGCTGCCGTTCCTCGTCGCCTTCGCGGTCGCGATGGTGACGGCCTTCAGCTATCTCGAACTCGTCACGAAATATCCGCAAGCCGCGGGCGCCGCGCTCTACACGCACAAGGCTTTCGGGGTGCATTTCATCACCTTCATCGTCGCCTTCGCGGTGATGTGCTCCGGCATCACCTCGGCCTCGACCGCCTCGCGCGCCTTTGCCGCCAACATGTCCAACGCGTTCGGGCTGGGGCTCTCCGGCGGCATCGGCATCACGCTGATCGGACTGGGCTTCATGGTGATCGTCGCGATCGTGAACCTGCGCGGCGTCGGCGAGAGCGTGAAGGCCAATGTCGTGCTGACCTGCGTCGAGCTCACCGGCCTGCTGATCATCATCACCATCGGCATGATGGCGATCGCCGCCGGCCAGGGTGATGTCTCGCGCGTGATGCAGTTCAAGACGACGGCCGATGGTGGCGTGTTCTGGCCGGTGATCGCGGCGACGACGCTGGCCTTCTTCGCCATGGTGGGCTTCGAGGACTCGGTCAACATGGCCGAGGAGACCAAGGACCCGAGCCGCATCTTCCCCAAGATCCTGCTCGCCGGCCTCTTCATCACCGGCGTGATCTACGTGCTGGTCTCGGTCTCGGCGATCACGCTCGTCCCGCCCGAGCAGCTCGGCGAGGGCGAGACGCCGTTGCTCAAGGTGGTGCAGGCCGGCGCGCCGAACTTCCCGATCTGGATCTTCGGCTTCATCACCATGTTCGCGGTCGCCAACAGCGCCCTGATCAACATGCTGATGGCGAGCCGGCTGGTCTATGGCATGAGCCGCGAGCATGTGCTGCCGCCCATCCTCGGCAAGGTCCACCCGACCCGCCGCACGCCCTATGTCGCGATCGGCTTCACCAGTCTGCTTGCGTTCGCGCTGATCACCTTCGTCGGCGAGGTGCCGGCGCTGGGCGGCACGACGGCGCTGCTGCTGCTTTGCGTCTTCACCGTGGTCAACGTCGCCGTGCTGGTGCTGCGCAACGACAAGGTCGAGCACGGACATTTCCGCACGCCGACCTTCCTGCCGATCGTCGGCGCGATCTCCTGCGCCTTCCTGGCCGGGCCGTGGACCGGACGCGCGTCGGTCCAGTACACGATCGCCGGCGTGCTGATCGGTGTCGGCGTGGTGCTGTGGGTCGTGACCGTCATCGTCAACCGCAAGACCGGAACCCTGCCCAGCGACCCGCTGATGGAAGACATCGGCGGCCGCGGCCCGGTCAACTGACCGAAGCGGGACGCTCCGCAACGAGAAAGGGCCGGCGCATGCTCGCCGGCCCTTTTCGACATCGTGCGGCTCAGGCCACGCCTGGGCTCAGAAAGTGTGGCCGCGCTTGCGCATCTCCTGCGAGAAGCGGTCGAACAGATACTGGCTGGTCTGCACGGTCCAGGGCTGCAGGACGAGCAGCAGATCGTCCATCGCCTCGCGCCGCAGCGCATTGTAGCGCTGGCCGACCGGAGACTTGAAGAAGGCCGCGATCTCCTTGAGATCCGCCTCGGTCATCTTCCGGGCGAAGACCTCGGCCGCGGTCTTGGCCATCTCGTCGGCGCGCTTGTCGGCTTCCGGCTTCAGGGCGGCGACGACGGCGTCCGCGTCCTTCTTCATCTCGGGTCGGGTCGCGAGGATGTCCTGTACGCTCTTCTCGAACTCGCCGTAGATGTTCGTGATGCCGGCCGTGACGCCGGTCACGTCCGCGACCTCGCGCGCCACCTGCAGATGGCTCGGCGTCAGCGCCGGCGCCTGGGCAAAGGCGGGCGCTGCGCAGATGAGCGCCAGACCAAGGGCAGCCCGGGCGAGAGAACGACGGATCATGCGTTGAAACCCCTTTATCAGCGACCCACCGCCGGAGCGCGCGATTGCGCCTCCGACAACGATGAATCGGTCATTGTGGCGCGTTCCTTAGCGTGTCTTGCGCCGGAATGGAATCATTCGATCTTGCCGAGCAGCCGGAGCCCATCGGCACCGGCCAGGATGGCGCCCGAGGCCAGCCCGATGAACAGGCCGTGTTCGACGACGCCAGGCACGACGTTCAGCGATTGTGCGAGCAACTCAGGGCGCTCGATCGTGCCGAGATGGGCGTCGAGGATATAGTGGCCACCATCGGTGACGAGCGTCGTGCCGTCCGCCCGCTGGCGCAGCGAGAGCCGGCCTGCCGAGCCCGCGGCGGCGATGGCCGCCGCCACGGCCCGGCGCGTCGCCTCGAGCCCGAAGGGCACAACCTCAATCGGTAGCGGGAAACGCCCGAGCGTTTGCACCAGCTTGCCGTCATCGGCGATCACGATCATGCGGGCGGAAGCCGCCGCGACGATCTTCTCGCGCAGCAGCGCCGCGCCCCCGCCCTTGATCAGGCGCAGCTGGGGATCGACCTCGTCGGCCCCGTCGATGGTGAGATCCAGCTCCGGCGTCTCGTCGAGCGTCGACATCGGAATGCCCAGCGCAACCGCCTGGGCCTGCGTCGCCTCAGAGGTCGAGACGCAGAGAACCTCGAAGCCGGCTGCGACACGCAGGCCAAGCAGATCGACGAAATGCTTCGCCGTGGAGCCGGTGCCGAGGCCAAGGCGCATGCCCGGCCGCACGAGCTCGAGCGCGCGGGCGGCAGCCAGCTTCTTCAGGTCGTCGGCAGTCATCAGCTTCGTCCGGCTCAACTTGTGGAAAACACCCGCCGCCCATCCTAGCAGCCTTGGCGGACGACGGCGCTCTCCTGCCCCGCGGCCGCGTTCGAGTCCAGCGCGCGGAGGGCTCCCGGCTTCATTTCGTCTGGGGCGTGCACACCGTCTTGTCGTCGAAGACGTAGCAGATGCTCATCTCGCCGGTGCGGATATTGACACGGAAGATGCCGCCTTCCTTCTCATGGCGCGACGGCATCAGGCCGTAATCGCTGGGCGCCTGCGGGCCGGCCCCCTCGCCCGAGGGAAAGCAGACCGTCAGGCCGACACCGCCCTCCTTGAGCTGGAACTGGCAGGCGCCGACCTCGCCCGTCGCCTTGTCGATCCGATAGACGCGGTTGAGATCGTTCTGCGGCGCGGGCGCGAACTCGAAAGGACCGGCCCAGGCCGGCGCCGCGCCCAGCAGCGTGCCCGCAATCCCCAGCACCGCGCCTGCGATTCCCGTAATCTTCGACATGACAATCTTCCCTGTCGCCGGCCGCGCGACGAATCGCGGCAACGATACCATCCCGTGCGGCAAATTTGGGGAGGCGTCATCACGGGACTTGCCAGCCCGGCGCCGAAGACCTTTAACCGAAGCTCTTCCCCCTCGCATCGCCTCGAAAGTCCCGACCATGAGCCTGCCTCCCATCGTCGTCTTCGATCTCGACGGAACCCTTGCCGAGACGGCGCCGGACATCATGCGGGTCCTCAACGTGATCCTGGTGCGCGAAGGCCTCGCGGCGCTGCCGCTGGAGCGGGCGCGCGAACTGGTCGGCGCGGGCGCCCGGGCCCTGATCGAACGCGGCTTCAAGGTTTCGGGCCGGCCGCTCGATGCCGAAACGCTGGAGCGGCTCTTCGCGGATTTCCTGACGATCTATGCCGAGGATACCGCGGCAAACAGCCATCTCTTCGACGGCGTGCTCGAAGCGCTCGATGCGCTCGCCGCCGACGGGTATGCGCTCGCGGTCTGCACCAACAAGCCGATCCTGCACACACGGCTTATCCTTGACCATTTCGGTATTTCCGGGCGCTTCGCCGCGGTCGCCGGGCGCGACTCTTTCCCCTATTTCAAGCCGGATCCGCGCCATCTCACCCTGACGATCGCGGCAGCCAAGGCCGATCCGGCGCGGGCCGTGATGATCGGCGATTCCCGCACGGATATCGCGACCGCGCGCGCCGCCGGCATCCCGACGATCTGCGTGCCCTTCGGCTATACCGATGTGCCGATCGAGACGCTGGAGCCGGATTTCGTCATCCAGCATTTCGACGAGCTGGCCGGGGCAGTCGACCGCGTGCTCAAATCTCCTTCCCGCGCATCCTTGACGGCATGAGGCGCGCCGACTAGGAGAGGCCGGGTTCGGGCGATTAGCTCAGCGGTAGAGCACTCCCTTCACACGGGAGGGGTCACAGGTTCGATCCCTGTATCGCCCACCATTTTCCCGGACGCTCCCAAACCTCATCATCTATCGGCGTGCGGCGTCCAGCCGCAGTCTGCCTCGGCGTCAGCCGGCCTTATCCGACGACGCCCGCTCCAGGGTCGCCACGACCTCGTCGACACTCTCCCTGACGCCGAGAAGGAAGTCCTTCCGGAAGGCGATGATCGTGTCCGGCGGCTCACCCTTGAACTGATAGACGACCGCCACCTGCTCCGGATTGACGTAGACGGGCTTGCCATCGGCAGGCGAGGTGAACTTGCAGAGCTTCGGCATGATCGGTTTCAATCCTGTGCTGATGGGCGTCCGACGGCAGCACGGCAGAGTTCGGCATGCGCCACCCATCACGCTCCAATACCGGCCGCTCCCCGCGAACGCAAAAAGCCCGCCGGCGCGAGCCAGCGGGCAAAGTCAAAAACAGGATTGTGCATCCGTGAGGTAGTCGCTGCGGCAGGGTAACCGGTTCAACGCCGCAGCTCAGGCCTGCCGATCGACCCGGTCAGCGCAATACGATCGCTGCGCCATCGTCCCGCGCCGTACCACCCTTGCCGATCTGCGCGAGTTCCTCGCCGAAGCGAGCCGCGATCGCCAGCCGGAAATGCAGCGGGTCCCAATAATTGGCATCCTGCGCCGTGATCGGCGAGGCGTGGGCGTAGTCGACGACCACCGCGCCATGGCGGCGGGCCAGCGCGGCGATATCCGCCTTGCAGCGGACATAGCGCTGCCAGGCGGCCGAGCCCTGGCGCGGATAGGCCGCAAGATGAGCGGGCGGCAGCACCAGCATCACCTGCGTCGCCTTCGGAAAGGCTGCAATGCTCTCCTCCAGCCAGGACAGGGCCGGGAAATGCCAGCCGGCGCTCTCGGCCGGCGCTATGGCGGCCGCAGGCGACAGGGGCGCCAGATCGGCGATCGCGCCGCCATGGCTCGCATAGATATGGCTGCGCGCCCGGGCGAGATCGTAGCTCGCCTCCGGCGGTGTGAAGACCTCGTAGCCGTCGCCGCGGATGCGCTCCCGCGACCAGCCGAGCTTATAGGTCATCAGCCGGCCGGCGATCTCGAGATTGGTCAGGTTGAGCAGTTTCGGCCAGTCGCTCCAGCCGACCTCGCGGGAGAGCCAGCCCGGCACCGGTCGCGGTGTCAGGCGCCTGGCCTCATCGGTCGCGTCCGCCTCGCACCAGGTCGTGTCGATGCCCCAGATCAGGCGCTTGGGCACCTGGACATGCTCCCGGAAGAGCCGCGCCATCTGCACCTGCTCCCAGGGGGTTGCCGCATTCATCGCGAGATTGACGAAGCGGGCGTCGAGGCCGCGCGACAGGACTTGCGGGTCGAGCAGGCGCATCGTCGAGGTCCCGACCACCGCCGCGTCGAAGCGTCCGGAGCGGACGAGCTGCGGGTACATGAAGCGCTGGTTGATATCCATGATCGGCCGCGGCGCCTGCCCGGCATGAACGCGCATGCCGAAGGGATCGAGCGTCGCGACGAAGGCGAAGAGCACGCCTGCGCCGACGACCGCTGCCCCCAGGAACCATCGCGACCACTGAATCCAGGCCTTCGCCATTCCGGCCTTCCGCTGCGAGCTTCACCGAACCGAGGCACGGCCACTCGATGACCCGGCGACCGCGCGGCGTCCTCATCGCACAGGCCGGCACCTCGTCACAACGCGAAAGGCGCGCCTGATGGCCGCAAGCGACCGAACATGGCAGAGAGGGCGGATGATGCCGGGCCGTTTCCACCGTTCGATCCGCTTGCGGCGCGGGCTTGCAGCCCTGCTGCTCGCCTTCGCGCTGTCCTGCCCCGCACAGGCGGCGGAAGAGCCGTTGCCGGCATCGTCCGGCATCCAGGATGCGCTGTGCCGTCTGATCGACGATGCCGCGAAGGCGCAAGGCGTACCCGCCGCCTTCCTGACCCGCCTGATCTTCCAGGAATCGAGCTTCCGCTCTGGCGTCACCAGCCCGGCCGGCGCGCAGGGCGTCGCCCAGTTCATGCCCGGCACGGCGCGCGAGCGCGGCCTCGCCGATCCCTTCGATCCCGAGCAGGCCGTGCCCAAGGCAGCGCATTTCCTGGCGGAACTGCGCGACCGCTTCGGCAACTGGGGCCTTGCCGCAGCAGCCTATAACGGCGGGCCCAATCGCGTCGCGGGCTGGCTTGCGGCGCGCAAGGCCGGGCAGGCCCGATTCCTGCCGGGCGAGACCGAAAACTACGTGTTCGCCATCACCGGCCGGACCGCCGAGGACTGGGCCGACGAAGCGATCGACCGCGCCAATGGCGACGGGCGCTCGCCGCCGATGCCGCCGGCAACGCGCGACAGCGATGCGCAGGCGAGCTGTGCGCCGACGCTCGTCGCGATCCGACGGTCTCGCCCTGCCCTTCCCGCTATCGCGGAAGCGCCCTTCGCACCCTGGGGCGTTCAGCTCGCCGGCAATTTCTCGAAGGCGCGGGCGCTGGCGACCTTCCAGCGGGCCGGAGCCCGCCACCGCGCCATCATCGGGGCGTTGCCGCCGATGGTGATCGGGACGCGCCTGCGCAGCCGCGGCACCCGTGCCTTCTATCGGGTGCGCCTGCCGGCCGCGACGCGGGCCGAGGCGATCGCCTTGTGCCGGCGCATCCAGTCCGATCGCGGTGCCTGCGTCGTATTGCGGAGCTGACGGCAATCCAGCGATGTTGCATGCGCGCAACGCATCGCGGCAAAGCTCGATGGCTCCCGGCGATGTGATTGCGGCACGATTGCACGGTCACGGGGAAGCTGACAGGACGTTGATGAGACGTTGACTTTTCTGCGTCATTCTCGCGATCCGCCGTCCCGACCCGCCCGAGGTTCCTCCGATGATTCGCTCCCTCCGTCTGGCCTCGCTCGCGGGCCTTGGCCTGCTCGCTCTGGGCTCCGCCGCCCGAGCCGAAATCGACCCCCTGACCCGCCAGCCGCTGGTCCAGTATGTGGACCCGGCCAAGGCACAGGCCACAGCCATTCCGCGCGAGATCGTCGACTATCCGACGAAGCAGAGGCCGGGCACGATCGTGATCGATTCGGCCGAGCGGCGCCTGTATTTCGTGATGGCCGATGGCAAGGCGATGCGCTACGGCGTCGGCGTCGGCCGCCCGGGCTTCGACTGGGCGGGGACCCAGACCATTTCGCGCAAGCAGGAATGGCCGACCTGGACGCCGCCGGCCTCGATGCTGAAGCGTCGCCCCGACCTGCCGCGCTTCATGGCCGGCGGCCCGGACAACCCGATGGGCGCGCGCGCGCTCTATCTCGGCTCGACCCTCTACCGCATCCACGGCTCGAACGAGCCGGAGACGATCGGCCAGGCGGTCTCCTCGGGCTGCATCCGCATGCTGAACGAGGACGTGATCGACCTTTACGAACGCGCCAAGGTCGGCACCCGCGTCGTGGTCGCCCGCTGAGCGGAACGCACGGTTGGAACGAGGCCGGCGGCGACGCCGGCCTTTTTCGTTGGCCGCCCCTGCCCGGAACGACCATCCTATGGCGCTTGCCCGCTTTCTCACCAGCCGGCTGCATAAGCTGCTGGAACCCTGGCAATCCGCAGCGCGCAAGTCGCGGTTGCGGAATTTCGACCTCTCGCCCGGCGCCGCCCTGCCGATTGCCCATATCCGTGCGGAAGCGCCTCACCGCTGCGACCATCCGCTCTGCGGGCTCCTCGTCGACGACGCGATCCGGTTTCACAGCCGCAACGCCCCGCGGGCGGGTTTTCGGCGCCGGGGCGTGCCGACGGCGATGCTCCTCGACATGGGGCGCTATCCCACGGCCGAGGCCTATCTGCGCGCCGTGTCCAAGCGTTCGCACGGCAATATCCCGCGGGCTGCAAAGAAGGCGGCGCGCCTCGGGATCACCTGCGCGCCTATCCGCCCCGAAAGCTACAGGACGAGCATCGCGGCGATCGGCGCCTCCAAGCGCTTCCGCTCAGGCGGGCCGGTGCTGAGCGCATGGTTCCGCCCGGCTTCCGTCATCGCCGATACGCGGGAGCCGCCCTCGTCCCCGCCCTGTCCCAGCCACTGGACGATGGCCTGGGGCGCCTTCGTGCAGGAAGAAAGCGGCCCGCGACTGGTCGCCCATCTCTCGTTGCGGCGCGTCGGCGACCTCTGCCGCACGCATGACATCATGTGCCATGGCGACTACCTGCAATCGGGCGCGATGAAGCTGTTGTTCCTTGAGACCACACGCTGGCTGCTGGACCGGCAGGCGCCGGAAACCCAAGGCCTGCGCTGGTTCATGTATGGCGCCATGGAGCACGGCTCGCCCGGCCTGCATGAGTGGAAGCGGCTGATGTGCTTCGAACCCGCCAATCTCGCTTTCGAGCGCAATCTCCACTCCGGCGGCGTGGCACCATCCTGAGCTGGCGCCGAAGCGGCGTCGGCGGAAAGCCGGAGCCTTTCCTTACCGCCGCCGCTCGCGCGACAACCCCTTCTCGGCCAGGGCCGCGACATAAGCCCGCATCTTCTCCTCGCCCTGCTCGCCGAGATCGCGCAGATAATCCCAGGCATAGATGCCGGTATCGTGCATGTCGTCGAAGCCGAGCCTGACGGCGTAGTGGCCGACCGGTTCGACCCGGAGGATCTCGACCTCGGCCTTGCCGGGCACGATGGTCTTCTGGCTGGGATGGTGGCCCTGGACCTCGGCCGAGGGGCTTTCGACGCGCAGAAGCTCGGCCGGCAGTGCGAAATGCGCACCGTCCTCGAAGGCGACATGGAGGGTCCGGCGGTCCTTGGAGAGGCGCAGTTCGGTCGGCCAGGATGACATGGGCGGTATTCGTCCTTCGCAGGCTACCATGATCAGGCGCTTGACCTTCACGGGCGCAGTGCCAATGTCATGCTATAGCAATGTGAAGGCGCGCCCGCATCCTGTGCGGACCGGCCGCTCCACAATGCGGGAACGTGAGGCAGACGTGCTGCTCGACGACATGAAGCCGCTGACGCGGTCGCCCCTGGTCGACCCGTTCGGCCGCAAGATTTCCTATCTGCGCATCTCGGTGACGGATCGCTGTGATTTCCGCTGCGTCTATTGCATGTCCGAAGACATGAAGTTCCTGCCGCGCAAGGAACTGCTGACGCTCGAGGAGCTTGACCGGATCGCCAGCGCCTTCGTCGCGCGCGGCACCCGCAAGCTGCGCCTGACCGGCGGCGAACCGCTGGTGCGCCGCGATATCATGAGCCTGTTCCGCTCGCTCTCGCGCCATCTCACTTCCGGCGCGCTGGACGAATTGACGCTCACCACCAACGGCTCGCTGCTGCATCGCTATGCCGCCGAACTCGCCGGATACGGCGTGCGCCGCATCAACGTCTCGATCGACACGCTCGACCCCGACAAGTTCCGCGAGATCACCCGCCGAGGCGATCTCAAGGTCGTGCTCGACGGCGTCGAGGCGGCACGCAAGGCCGGCATGCGGGTCAAGATCAACGCGGTGGCGCTGAAAGGCGTCAACGACGACGAGATCGAGCACCTGATGCTGTGGTCGCATGGGCTCGGCATGGACCTGACCCTGATCGAGGTCATGCCGATGGGCGAGATCGAGGTCGGCCGCGTCGACCAGTACCTGCCGCTCTCGGTCGTGCGCGGGCGGCTGATGGACAAGTACACGCTGGTCGACGATCCCTACCGCACCGGCGGACCGGCGCGCTATGTCCGCGTCAAGGAGACCGGCGGGCTCGTCGGCTTCATCACGCCGCTGACCCATAATTTCTGCGAGAGCTGCAACCGCGTGCGGCTGACCTGCACCGGCACGCTCTATATGTGCCTCGGCCAGGAAGACGCCGCCGACCTGCGCGCACCCGTCCGGGCCTCGCAGGATGACGCCCTGCTCTTCCGCGCCATGGACGAGGCGATCGCGCGCAAGCCGAAGGGCCACGATTTCATCATCGATCGCCGCCATTCCGGCCCGGCCGTCGGCCGTCACATGAGCGTCACCGGCGGCTGAGCCCGCCGGGGCGCCCGCCCCTCGCTTGACCCTTCGGGCGAATGCGGTCACCGTCCCTGCGACGGGTGGAGTTGCATGCGGTCACAGTTCAAGGCGATGGCCCGCCGGATCAAGGCGGCCGCGAGCGCGATCGATGATGCCATCAGGCAGACCCATGCGGCGCGGCTCGCCATCATGGCTGCTAGCCTGCGGCGCGCCCTGCCCCTTCTCGCCATGCTTCTTCTCGCGACGCTGCTGTTCTGCCTGTTCCTGGCCTGGTCTTCGGCGCGCAGCGTCTTCTTCGTGCTGTCGCCAGCCTCCCCGACCGGAATCATGGCCGGTATCGCGGCTGTCGTTGCGGGGCTTGCCGTGCTCGAACTCTGCGCGGCCTTCGCCATCGTCATCATGACCGCGGCCCTGCAACTCGCCTACGACACCGGGCGCCACTGTGTCCTCGCCTTGCTGGCGATCGCGAGCGCGCTCGGGCTGGCGCTGATGGCTTCGCATCTGTCTGCCGAGGGAATTCCAGCTCTTGCCGGCGCGATCCTGCCGACGCTCGGCCTCTGCGGGCTCGTGGCACTGACGATCTGGTTCAAGCGCGCCTATCTGCGCCCGGCCTATCCCGGTTTCCGCGACTTCTGGGTCGATGTCGTCGAGGCCCGCCATTTCCTGATGCGAGCCGCCCATGGCGAATGACGATGGCGCAACTTCGCGGGTCGTGCGCATGACGCCTGCTCCGACGGCCCATCATCTGGCCGAGTCGGTCAAGGCCGGGCATCACGGCGCGAGCGATGCGGTCGAGAACCAGCCGCCTGCCCACGCGACGATGCTCTCGCAGACCGAGCAGACGCTGGTCGCCCGGGCGCGCGAGCATTTCGCCACGCTGCGGCAGGAGGCGGCGGAGCGGCTCAATGCCATCCAGGCGGAGATTACCAGCCGGCGCGAATTGTTCACGCAGCAGCGCTTCGAGGGGCGGGTGCGCGGCGTCGAGGCGACGATGCGCGCGATGCTGAGCAAGCATGGCGGCGAGCTGGAGCAGCGCGTCTACGATGCTCTCCGGGCCAAGCGCGAATACGCCTTCTTCAATTACGAGAACAAGCGCCGGGCCGATCCCAAGCTCGACAAGTGGCAGTTCATCCTGTTCTTCCTGGTCGTGCCGCTGGTGATCGAGAGCCTGCTCAACGGCAATTTCTTCGCCGAGGCCAGCGATTTCGGCCTGGTCGGCGGTGCTGCGACCGCGGTCATCATCTCGGCGCTCAACATCGCGCTCGGCTTCTTCATGGGTGTCGGCCCGGCGCGCTACTGCCAGCATGTGAAGAGCTCGCACCTGTTCTGGGCCCTGCCGGCCTATGCCGGAATGATCGGGCTGATCGTGCTGTTCAACCTCGCCGTCGGGCATTACCGCGAGATGCTGATCGCCAACCCGGATGCGCGCTCCTTCCAGGTCATGCCGCGAATGATGGAAAACCCGTTCGCGATCTACGACATCAAGTCGGTCGCGCTCGTTATCATCGGTTGCCTCGTCGCCTTCATCTCGGCGACGAAGGGCTATACCGCCTTCGGCACCTATCCCGGCCATGCCACCGCCTATAAGCGCTGGCGCCAGCGCTGGAGCGCGGTCGAGGAGGAGCGGCGCCGGCTCGATGCCGAATTGCTGCCGGAGCTGGAAGCGATCCGGACCCAGGTCGACGGCTTCCGCGAGGATTGCCGTGACGAACTCGGCAAGCTGCAGGGCGTGAAGGCGGCAGCCGAGAAGGCGCGCGACCTCTATACCTCCCGCCTCGGGCAACTGCGCGCCGCCAAGGACGCCGCGATGATGCAATATCGCGAGGCCAATCTCAGGGTCCGCACCGACCTGCCCCCGGCCTATTTCACGCAATCGCTCAATCTGGCCGAGATCGACCAGCCGGCGGAGCTGCCGGAATATGTCGCCGCTCGCCGCCAGATCGACGACTTCGAGCAGCAGCTCACCAGCATGCCGGCCCTGATCGAAGCCAAGCTCAAGGACCGGCTGGTATTGCTGCGCGGCGTCGACCTTGCCGGCGAGATCGAGCAGGTGAAGCTCAGGGCGGCGCAGGCGGGGCGCGAGGCCTTCGAGCAGGACGAGGCGGCCCAGAAGCAGGCGGCGGAGGATTTCGCCGCAATGCCGCGCTAAAGGTCGACAGATGAAGACCGAGAACTGGGCGATCGTCGCCTCCGTGCTCGCCGGGCTTGGCCTCGTCGGCTTCTTCGCGGCGCCCTCCCTGCTGCGCGGCCCGCCGCGCGACCAGGAAACCTTGTGCCCGAAGAGCGGGCCCGTCGGGCACACCCTCATCCTCGTCGACAAGAGCGATCCATGGAGCGAGGTGCAGGCCGGGCGTCTCAAGACATTGGTCAAGCAGGTCGGTGACGAATTGCCGACGGACAGGATGCTGTCGATCTATGTGTTCAACGACGTGTTCGAGCCGGGTTTTCCTGCGCTGGTCTCGCTCTGCAATCCCGGCAAGACCGCGAGCGAACTGATCGGCAACCCGCGGCGCGAATACGTCAAATGGGTCGAGAAATTCGGCCGCCCGCTCGACGAGGCCTTGACCGTGCTGACCCAGCCCGGAAAGGGCAATCAGTCCCCGATCGTCGAGGCGATCGGGGATGTCGTCTCGCGCCGCGAGAACCGCGTCCCGAGCGGAGACCGCAAGCTCCTGCTCGTCTCCGACATGCTGCAGAACTCGGGTCAGTTCACGATGTTCGGCAATGCCGCCGGCGCGCGCGATCCGGAGCGTTTGCGGCGGCTGCTCGGCAAGGTCTGGCAGGATTCGGGCGCAGGGACCTGGGAGCTGAGCGTACATCAAGTCCAGGGCGTCTACGATCCGGCCCGGCTCGAGCAGACCGCCACGCTGTGGAAACAAGTGTTCCAGAAGCTCAATATCAGCGTGAACTGGGACCGGTTGTAGACAGGCGAGACCGGGTCACGCCCTCAGCGCGACGATGTCCCATCAAAGCCGATAAGCCATCCGCACGCCGCCCCAATGGCGGCCGCGGACGCGCAGCGGGGCGTTGATCTCGCTCAGCAGTTCGGCGCGGCCATCCTCATGCTCGTACCGACTGAGCTGGACGAGGAAGGGACGGACGGAGCGCCCGGCGCTCAAGCCCGCGCGGCTGTCGACGATCCGGCGATTGCGGGCATACGCGGCGTTCCAGGCGGGATCGCCGGAGCGCGGCGACTGGGACCAGGCGGCATGATGCACCGGGACATAGCCGTTGCGATCGCTCGGCACGGCGAAGACCAGACGCCGGTCGGAGCCGAGCGCATCGGCGAGCAAAGGCGGCAGGACCGTTTCGAGCACCGGCAGGCTCGGGCTCAGATATTGCCGCGGCTCGACTTCGGGGACCGGCACATAGCGGAGATCGAACAGATCATTCTCGGAGAGCAAACCGCGGTCGATGGCGTCTTCCATCGCCGCCGCGGTATCCCGTGCGAAATCCTGGGCGCGCTCGATCAGCGGACGCCAGGAGCGTTCGATCTCCTCGATCATGCCCGCCAGTTCGCCGCAGCCGGCAGCGGCATCGCCCGCGAAGGCAAGGTGCAGGCCGAATTCGCTGGTGCCCGTCATGCGGCAAGGTAGCGGGGGCAAGCCCTCGATCGTGACCACGCCGGCGCCACCGATCGGCAACCGGGCCTGATGCGAGCCGGCCAGCAAGGCCCCGCCCCGGCCAAGGTCGACCAGCCGGCCGGACACATCGGCACTGCCGAGCGCAAGATGTGCGCTGCGGGCCGTGGGAAAGCGATCGAAGCGACGCCGGTCCGCGAAGGCCGAATGGCGCAGCACGGGCTTGAAGCGCCTGAGCATGTTGCCGACCAGGCGACTGCCCTTTTGAGTGGCCCGGCGGGCGCGCTCGCTCTCGGCCACCGTCTCATGCGCGACCCGGTCGATCTCGTCGGCCCGGCGCGCAACGCCCTCGACGAAGAGCGCCGTTTCCCGCGCGTTGCGGGAAAGTTCCGCGGTCGAATTCACCTGCTCCTGGGACGCCCGTCCGATCGTCGCCATGATCGGATTGACGCCCCGGACGATCTCCAGGGTGTCGTTGACGATACCGGTCGAACCCTGCGCGGCACGGGTCAGCCGGTCGACACGCTCGCGGATATGGCCGACGGCGTCGCTGACCTCCACGGCGAGGGTCTTGACCTCGTGGGCGACGACCCCGAACCCCCGCCCTGCCTCGCCGGCGCGGGCGGCCTCGATTGCCGCGTTGAGTGCAAGGAGATTGGTCTGGCGCGCGATCTCGGCGATCGAATCGACGATGCCCCTGATCTCTCCCGTTGCGTCGGCCAGGCCATCCAGCATCACCGCAGCCTCGCCAGCCCGCGACACGGCGGCATCAAGCCTGTCGCGAACGCTGACCATCGCTCCGTCGACCTGCTCCGCCGCCTGCGAAACCTGATGGGTCGCGGCAGCAAGAGCGGAGGCGTTCTCGCTGGCGGCACCGACGGCGCTGCGCATGCTGCCGGCATTCTCGAGGATGGCACGCGAGCCGCTTTCGGACTCGGTCGAACGCTGCTCGACCTCGCCCAATTCCTTCGTCAGTCGCTGCATCGCGAACAGGATGTCACGCTCGATATCGTCGACGGCATCGTGGGCGGACACGTCATAAGGCTGGGTCGCGGCGGCCTGCCGAGACGTGACGTCCTCCACAGGCAAGGGCGCCGCGGGGACTTCCTCCACCGGAGTTCGGGCGCCCAACCAGCGTCGAATCCTGCCCTGCATCCCCTACCCAGTCTCACCATAGGTCAAGCTCGGGTCCGGTTATGGTCCCGGCTGGTTAACAAAGGCTTCCACGCTGCCGCGCGCCGCCCCTGCCGGAGACGCATTGGACCCGCATCGCCAGCCCCTGTATGGCTGGGTTTCCGCGCCATACGGACAGGCTGCCGGCCTGAAGCCTCCCGAACAGGATTTTCATCCCTTGGCCAGCGCTGCCGAAAACCGCCGCGGCATCATCTTCATGCTCGTCGCGATGTCGCTTTTCGTCGTCAACGACGTGTTCATGAAGCTCGCTCGCGAGATCTATCCGGCCGGACAGGCGATCGCACTCAGGACCGGTTTCGCGGTCGTGGTCGGACTCGCGCTCGTTTTCGCGGCGCGGGAAAGCGACCGGCTGCACCTTGCGTTCCGTCCGCGCGTGCTGCAGCGGGGCGTTCTCGAGGCCTTCAGCGCGCTGACCTTCGGCTGGTCGCTGGGCCTGATGCCGCTCGCCAACCTCACCGCGATCAACATGGCCTCTCCGCTGCTCATCGTCGCGCTGGCGGTGCTGCTGCGGATCGAGAGCGTTGGCTGGCGGCGCGCGATGGCGCTGACCGTCGGCTTCATCGGCGTGCTGTTCGTGGTGCGCCCGGGTGCCGAATCCTTCAATGCCGCCGCCATCGTCGCCGTGATCAGCGCCTGTCTCGTCGCCGGCCGGGACCTGACGACCCGCACCATCGGCGCCGAAGTCCCCTCGACCGTGGTGTCGCTGACGACGACGATCCTCGTCGGCCTCGTCGCCCTCGCCTATGGCCTCACCGAAGAGTGGCTGCCGGTCTGGCGGCTGGAAACCGTCTATATCGCGCTCGCCGCCGTTCTGGTGACGATCGGCACCTTCTTCATCATCAGCGCCTTCCGGCGCACCGATGTCGGCGTGATCTCGCAATATCGCTACGCCATCATCGTCTTCGCGACCGTGCTGGGTTACGTCGTCTGGGGCGACGTTCCGGATCTCTACGCCGCCATCGGCGTCGCGCTCATCGTCGGCAGCGGCCTCTACACCATGCACCGCCAACGCGTGCGGCCGGATTCCAACCTGAAGCTCACGCGAAAGCCGGCGGCGTGACGGCGGCAGTCAAGCCGACACTCGCGATCCTCGTCGCGATCTCGGCGCTGCAGCCGATCGCACTCAACCTGCTCGCTCCGGCCACGCCGGCGCTCGCCCGGCATTTCACCACGAACTACGCCACCATCCAGCTAACGCTGACGCTGTTCCTGGTCGCCGTCGCCGTAACGCAGCTCATCATCGGGCCGCTATCGGACCGCTTCGGACGCCGCCCCTGCGTCAATGCCGGCGTGACCCTGTTCGTGCTGGGCTCGGTGCTCGGCGCGCTCGCTCCCTCGACCCATATCCTGCTGATCGCGCGGGTGCTGGAAGGCGCCGGCGGCGGCGCGGTCTTCGCCTTGTCGCGCGCCATCATCCGCGACACCGCCGACCGCGACCATGCCGCAAGCCAGATCGCCACGGTCACCATGGTGATGGTGGTGGCGCCGATGCTCGCGCCCTGGCTCGGCGGCCAGATCGAGACCGCCTTCGGCTGGCGCGCGATCTTCTGGTTCATGACGCTGTTCGGCGTCGCCGTGCTCGTCTTCACGCTCGCGCGCCTGCCCGAGACGGCGCCCAATCTCGGCCGGCAGAGCTCACTGCTCGGCGTCTTCCGCGTCTTTCCGGAGCTCGTGCGCAACCGCGACTTCACGCTGAACGTCGTGGCTGGGTCGTCTGCGTCCTCGGCCTTCTTCGTCTTCATCGCAGCGACGCCCTATATCGTCGTCGAGACGATGGGCCGCGGCTCGGACGTCTACGGCGCCTATTTCATCCTGAATGCGCTCGGCTACATGCTCGGCAATTTCGCGATGTCGCGGCTGGCGGTGCGCGTCGGCACGCAAACGATGGTGCGCCGCGGCCTCGTGATTTCCTTCATCGGAACGGCCGTGGCGATGGCCCTGTCGTTCACGCCCTGGTGGTCGCCCTTGGCGCTGTTCCTGCCGCTGGCCGTGAATGCGATGGGCAACGGCATGACCATCCCCGGCGCGACGGCCGAAGCGCTGTCGGCCCGCCCGGAACTGGCCGGCTCGGCAGCGGGATTATTGGGGGCTGTCCAGCTCGGCTTCAGCGCAGCGCTAACCGTGCTGATCAGCTGGCTCGTGACGCTCTGGCCACAATCGATGAACCTGATGATCTGGCTTCTGACGACGGCGGGCCTCGCCGCCGTCGGTTTCGTGCGGACGCGGCCCGGTCGCTGATGTGAGACCGGGCCAGCGTGATCTCAGCCTTCGAGGCGGGCGATCAGGCTCGACGTATCCCAGCGCTTGCCGCCCATCTTCTGGACCTCGGCATAGAACTGGTCGACCAGCGCGGTGACCGGCAGTTGCGCGCCGTTGCGGCGGGCCTCGTCGAGGACGATGCCGAGATCCTTGCGCATCCAGTCGACGGCGAAGCCGAAATCGAACTTGTTCTGGTTCATCGTCTTGCCGCGGTTCTCCATCTGCCAGGAGCCGGCGGCGCCCTTGGAGATGACCTCCAGCATGGCCTCGACATCGAGCCCGGCGCGCTTGGCGAAATGCACGCCTTCCGACAGGCCCTGCACCAGTCCCGCGATGCAGATCTGGTTGACCATCTTGGTGAGCTGACCGGAGCCGGCCGGACCCATCAGCTTGCACATGCGGGCGAAGCTCGCAATCACCGATTCAACCCGGGCATAGGTCTCGGGCTCGCCGCCGCACATCACGGTCAGCACGCCGTTCTCGGCGCCGGCCTGCCCACCGGAGACCGGCGCGTCGACGAAGCCGAAGCCGCCCTGCTTCGCGGCCTCGTAGAGTTCGCGCGCGACATTGGCCGAGGCCGTGGTGTGGTCGACGAAGACCGCGCCCTTCTCCATGCCGGCGAAGGCGCCGTTCTCGCCGATCGTCACGGCGCGCAGGTCGTCATCGTTGCCGACGCAGCAGAAGACGATCTCCTGGCCCTTGGCCGCATCGGCGGGGGTCGGCGCCGAGAGGCCGCCATGGCGGGAGACCCATTCCTGCGCTTTCGTCGGGTTGCGGTTGTAGACGGTGACCTCATGCCCCTTGGCCTTGAGATGGCCGGCCATGGGAAACCCCATCACGCCGAGACCGATGAATGCGACTTTGGCCATGCCGAGCTCCCGCTTTTCTCCGAAGATGTCCACGCTTTAGCGTGCGCACGCCGGACGGGGAAGGCGATTGCGCGCCATCCGCCCATGCGGCTTTTCCCTTGCGGCCGGAGGACCAGCGGCTTAGCTCCGGCTCATGACGATATCGAACGACGACGAATTGCAGGCGCTGAAAGAGATCGGCGGCATCGTGGCCCGCGCGCTCGCGGCCATGGGCAAGGCGATCGAACCCGGCATGACCACGGCCGAGCTCGACGCGATCGGCCGCGACTATCTCGAACGCCATGGCGCGCGCCCTGCCCCGGAACTCGCCTATGAGTTCCCCGGCGCGACCTGCATCAGCGTCAATGAGGAGGTCGCCCACGGCATTCCCGGCGAACGCCGCATCCTCGCGGGAGACCTCGTCAATATCGACGTCTCCGCCGAGAAAAACGGCTTCTTCGGCGATACCGGCGCGTCCTTCACCGTGCCGCCGGTCAGGCCGAAGCTCGAACGCCTGTGCCGCGACGGCCGCCGCGCCCTTTGGGCCGGCATCGGCCAGGTCGGCGCCGGCAAGCCGCTTGCAGGGATTGGGCAGGCCGTCGGGCGCTTCGCCGAGAAGAACGGCTACACGCTGGTGCGCAATCTCGCGAGCCACGGCGTCGGCCGCTCGCTGCACGAAGAGCCGACGGAGATCGCGACATGGCCGGATCGCAAAGAGCGCCGGACCATGACGAACGGGCTCGTCTTCACCGTCGAGCCCTTCCTGTCTCTGGGCGCGGACTGGGCCGAGCATGGCGACGGCGACCGCTGGACGCTCTACAGCGATCCTTGCGCGCCCACCGTACAGTACGAGCATACCGTCGTCGCGACGCCTCGCGGCGCGGTGGTGCTGACCCTGCCGGGTTGAGGCCGGGTCAGCGCAATGCCATGTGGCGGCTCAGCCGGATTTCGAGCCTGTCCCAGACACGCCGGATGATCTCGACCAGCACGAGATAGATCAGCGCGGCATAGAGATAGATCGAAAGATCGAAGGAGCGGGCGAAGGCCAGCCGCGTCGCCCCCATCAGGTCGAACAGGGTCACCAGCGAGACGATCGCGCTCGACTTGATCATCACGATCAATTCGTTGCCGAGCGGGCGCAGCGCCAGGATCATCGCCTGCGGCAGCACGACGCGGCGCAGGGTCGCCCAGCGATGCAGGCCAAGCGAAAGCGCCCCCTCGAACTGCCCGCGCGGGACCGACTGGATGGCGCCGCGCAGGATCTCGGCCTGATAGGCGGCCGTGTTGATCGTGAAGGTGAAGGCCGCGCAGTAGAACGGCTCGCGGAAGAACCACCACAGGCCGGTATCCTGCCAGAACTCGCGGAACTGGCCGAGGCCGTAATAGACGAGGAAGAGCTGGCAGAGCAGCGGCGTGCCGCGCAGGAAGGTGGTGTAGCCGCTGACCGCCATCCGCGCCCAGCGCGGGCCATAGAGCCTGGCAATGGCGAGGCCGAGCGCCAGCACGAAGCCGATGGCGACCGTGATCACCACCAGTTCGAAGGTGACCCAGAGGCCGCTCGCCATCCGGCAGCCGTAGTTCTGCAGGACCTCGCTGCCGACGAGATAACCGGGATATTCGCACCAGTTCATCGCGTCGCTCCGCCGAAGGCGGCCTGGCCGCGATTGGTGCGCTGTTCGAGCTTATCGATGCCCCAGGCGGAAACCAGCGAGAAAAAGAAATAGAGCAGCATCGCCGTGCCGAAGAACAGGAACGGCTCCTTGGTCACGACATTGGCCCGCGTCGCGATGAACATGATGTCCTGCAGCGTGATGACCGAGATCAGCGAGGTCTCCTTCAGCAGCACCATCCAGTTATTGCCGAGGCCGGGCAGCGCCACGCGGATCAGCTGCGGGAAGACGACGAGCCGGAAGGCCTGCGCCTTCGACAGGCCGAGCGCCGAAGCGGCCTCGCGCTGGCCCTTCTGGATCGAGTTCAGAGCGCCGACCCAGACCTCGCTGGAGAAGGCCGCGAGCACGAGGCCGAGCGCGACCATGCCGGCGACGAAGGGCGGGATCGAGAAGCCGGTCCAGATTCGCTGCATCAGCACCTGGATGCCGAAATAGATGATGTAGAGCGTCAGCAGTTCCGGCACGCCGCGGAAGACGGTGGTGTAGATCGTCGCCAGCGCGCGCAAAAACACGCTGTCGGAACGTTTCAACAGCGCGATGATCAGGCCGAGGGCCAGGCCGAACGGCAAGGTCGCGAGCGCGACGGATATGGTGTTGGCGGCACCTTGCAGCAGGGCCAGGCCCCAGCCGCCGGCCCCGAAGCCAAGCAGAGCGAATTTGTCGAACATGGGAGGGCCGGCGCGCGAGGAACTGAAGCCCGCCGGCCCGGTACGGCCGACGGGTGATCATCGTCGATGTCAGATCAGTCGAACTTGAACCACTTGTCCTCGAGCTTCTTGTGCGAGCCGTCGGCCATGGTCTCGGCGATGGCCTTGCTGATCATGTCCTTCAGCGCCGTGTCGGACTTGCGGACCGCGCCGGCGACGCCGGGACCGTGGATGGCGTCGTCGCGCTTCACCTCGGCGATCTTCTTGCAGCAATCCTTGCCCTTCCCCTTGAGGAAATCGGCAAGGGCGAGCGCGTCGGCGACGATATAGTCGAGACGGCCGTTGAGCAGATCGAGATTGGCCTCTTCCTGGGTCGGATAGAGGCGCGCGGTCGAATCCTTGTAGAATTTCTCGACGTAGTTGGCGTGGATCGTCGAGCCCTGCGCACCGATCGACTTGCCCTTGAGAGCGGCCGGCGAGATGTCGTCCGACTTGGTGGTCTTCGGGCCGATCACCCAGATCGGAGTCTTGCTGTAGACCGAGGTGAAGTCGACCTGCTTCTTGCGTTCATCGGTCGCGTTCATGCCGGCGAAGATGACGTCATACTTGTTGGCCTGCAGCGCCGGGATGATGCCGTCCCAATCCTGCACGACCCAGGTGCATTTCACCTTCATCTTCTCGCAGAGCAGGTTGCCGTAATCGATCTCGAAGCCTTCGAGCTCCTTCTTGGCATTCAGGTTGTTGTAGGGCGGATAGGCACCCTCCGTGCCGATCCGGATCTCCTTCCACTCCTTGGCCTGGGCGAGCGCCCCTGTCGCGCCGACGACCGTCAACGCCGCCGCCGCGATAAAACGAACGAAACTCTTCATGGGACCTCCGCAGATTCAGCCGGCCGGTCTTGCTGTTGTCCCGGTCCGGTTCTGTGGCGACAGATTGGGCGCAGTTTCATTCCACTCGCAAGAGGGAGCGATGCAGCTTTTCGCAGCTTGCGCGTCCAAATCCGCGCCTGGAGCCGGGATGCGACCAAAGAAGCAGGGCTATAGGCGGGGCGGAGACCCGCCGCCCTACTCAGCGGCGAGCGTCGAGAACCGCGACGATCCAGATCGCGAGCCCGCCGAGCGCCAGCGCCGCACCGACCCAGCCGGTCGAGGTCCAGCCGTAACCAGCGGCGATCGCCATGCCACCGAGCCAGGGGCCGAGCGCATTGGCGGTGTTGAAGGCGCTGTGATTGAGCGCGGCAGCCAGCGTCTGCGCGTCGTCGGCGACATCCATCAACCGGGTCTGCAGCATGGCACCGAGCCCGCCGCCGCTGCCGATCATGAAGATGACCAGCGACACCGCCCAGATATTGCCGGCAGCGAAGGGAAAGGCCGCCAGCCAGAAGGCGCTCCAGAGCAGCATGCCTGCGGTTGCGGGAACGAGCGCCCTGTCAGCCGCCCAGCCGGCGACGAGCGTACCTGCCGTCAGCCCCAGACCGAAGACTGCGAGCACGACCGGGACCAGCGCGGGCGAGACCCCGGTCACCGCCATCAGGGTCGAAGCGAGATAAGCGTAGACGGCGAAGAGCCCGCCGAAGCCGATGGCGCCGGTCGCGAGCGTCAGCCAGACCTGCCGGCGCCTCAGCGCACCGAGCTCCCGCAATGGGCTCGCGCCAGGCTGCACTGCATCGCGCGGCGCAAACAGCGCGATCAGGAGGGCCGTCAGCAAGGCGAGCGCGGAGACGATGGCAAAGCCCGAGCGCCAGCCCAGGACCTGCCCCATCCAGCTTGCGACGGGAACGCCGATGATCGTCGCGACCGTCAGACCGAGCATGACGCGCGCCACCGACTGCGCCCGCCGGTTCGGCGCCGAGAGGGAGGCTGCGACCAGCGCCGCGACCCCGAAATAAGCGCCATGCGGGAGCCCACTCAGGAAACGGAAGACCAGCATCCAGTGATAGTTCGGGGCGAGCGCGCTCAGCCCGTTGCCGAGCGCGAACAGGCCCATCAGCCCGATAAGCAGCGTCCGGCGCGGAATCCGCGCCGCCAGCACCGCGATCAGCGGCGCGCCAACGACGACGCCGAGCGCATAGACGCTGATGACGTGGCCGGCCGTCGGCTCGTCGACGCCAAGCCCCGCCGAGAAGTAAGGCAACAGGCTCATCGCCGCGAATTCGGTGGTGCCGATGGCGAAGCCGCCCATGGCCAGCGCGAACAGCACCAGCCCCACCGAGGCGGGCGTACGGGCGGATACCGGCGCATCCAGGCTGCGATCGTTCGCGGCGAGTGTCATGACGGGCTTTCACGGAGAAGCAGGCGCAATGCTGCGCCGCAACATGAGATAGCCATGCAGCATCGACCGATCAACGTCGTGCGTGACGATATTTCATGCAATCAGCGCATATCGTTTTGGCTTCCAGGCGTTCGAGCCGAATGCGCTATAAGGCGGCTTCCCAGACAGGCGAGAGCAACGTGATACCCTGGACCACCCTCGATACCGCAGCGCTGCCGGACGGCAGCGGCGACCTCCGGCTGAAACAGCGCGGCAGCGAATTCTCGATCATGCTCGGCAGCAACGAGCTGATGAACAGCCGCCTCAGCGGCTCGGAGGAGGCGCTGGCGACCCTGGTCTGCGACCGGCTGGGACAGCGCCGGCAGCCGAGCATCCTGATCGGCGGCCTGGGGATGGGCTTCACCTTGCGGGCCGCGCTTGCCAAGCTGCCTGGCGACGCGCAGGTCGAGGTGGCCGAGTTGATCCCGGCCGTCGTCGCCTGGGCGCGGGGGCCGATGGCCGCAGTCTTCGGCGGCAGCCTCGACGATGCCCGCGTGCAGATGCGTGTCACCGACGTCGCCGCGGCCATCGCGGCCGGCAAAGGGCGCCACGACGCCATCCTGCTCGATGTCGACAATGGTCCGGAGGGGCTGACCGTGGCCGGCAACGACCAGCTCTACGGGGCGGCGGGGCTGCAGGCCGCCAAAGCGGCGCTGCGGCCCGGCGGCATTCTCGCGGTCTGGTCCTCGGGGCCGGACCGCGGCTTCACCCGGCGGCTGCGCCAGGCCGGCTTCGCCACCGAAGAGGTGACGGCACGCGCCCGCCGCACCGGCGGCGGGGCGCGCCACGTGATCTGGCTGGCAACCCGGCCCTGAAAGGGCCGGGCCTGTCTCAATTGACCTTGCAGAAGCCTTCGCAGGGAGCGGCGGCCACGACAGAGGCAAATTCCGCAACCGCCTTCTGCGCTTCCGGCTTCAGGGTCGGGCTCACCGCCTGGAGCGCGCCGACGAGGGCGTTGCGGTCCGGCGGTGCGAGCGCGGCGGCGATGCCCCCGGCATTCTCCGCGAAAGCCTGCGCGATCAGCAGGCGATTCGCATCGCTCAGCCCGGCGCCGCGCAGCGCCAGCGCCGCGCCGACGACGATCTCCTGCAGGCCGAGCCGCATCTGCCGCAAGCCTTGCGCCCGCGCCTCGGTCTTGTCTTCCTCCTTCAGCCTGAAGGAGAAATCGTTGATCGCCGACAAGGTGCCGCCGGCCGCCTTGAGCAGGAAGACGCGCGCGCGGGTCAATTCATCCTGGAATTCGACGGCGTTCGCGGCCAGGTCCGGCTCCTTTCGGCCCTGCCCCGGCTGGAACAGCGCGTAGACCTGAAGGACGCGGGTCTGCTTCTGCACGATATCGTGCAGCGCCGGGAGATCCGCGGCGCCATAGGGTGCCTTGCCGAGAATCGCCGGCACATTCCAGACATCGGCGAGAACCTTGCCATCGACCGGATCGGACAGGCGCGGCAGAGCTCCCTTGCCATCGTAGAGCCTGAGCAGCGATTCGACGGAAGCGAGGGCCGCATCCAGATAGGCCTGCCCATTGGCCGGCACTTCTGCACGCGCAGCCGGGGTCAGCAGGCACAACCCGCTCAGCGCGGCGATCCGCGCGATCGATCGAATCCGAATCATGGTCTTCCTTTTCCCGAAGCGCGCGCCTCAGCCAACAGGCAGAGCTCCGTAAAGAGCACCTGGGCCGCACATTGCGCCGTATTGCTGGTCGCGTCGTATTGCGGCGCCACCTCTACGACATCCGCAGCGACGATGTCGCGCCCCTTCAGCGCCCGCAGGATCGCGAGGGCCTCGCGCGGGCTCAGGCCGCCGACTTCCGGCGTCCCGGTGCCGGGCGCGAAGCCGGGATCGAGCGAATCGACGTCGAAGGACACATAGGTCGGCCCATCGCCGATCACGGCCAGCGCCTTGGCGATCACCGCGTCGAGGCCGAGATCGTCGACCTCGTTGGCATGGATCACGGTCATGCCGGATTCGTAGGAGAACTCCCAGAGATATTCGGCACCGCCGCGGATGCCGATCTGGATGACCCGCTGCGGGTCGAGCACGCCGTCGAGCACGGCCTGCCGGAACGGCCCGCCATGGTGGAATTTCGAGCCCTCGTAAGGGCCGGAGGTGTCGCAATGGGCGTCGATATGGACCATGCCGACCGGACGCTTCGCGCCGACCGCCTTCAGGATCGAATAGGTGATCGAGTGGTCGCCGCCGACGGCAAGCGGCGAAACGCCGGCCTCGACGATCGTCCTGAAGGTCGCCTCGATATCCTCGTGGCAGCTCTCCAGCGAATAGCGCGAGCGGAACGGCACGTCGCCGATATCGGCCGCCTTGAGCATGGTGAAGGGCGCGGTGCCCAGCGCATGGTCCATCGGCCCCATGCGCTCGATCGCGCGGACGGCGCGCGGGCCCAGGCGCGCGCCGGCGCGGTTGGTGACGCCGAGATCCATGGGCACGCCGATGATCGCGACATCGAGGCCGCCGAGGCCGGGCGCGGCAAGGGCGTCAGGGCGATAGGGCGCGCTGAGGAAGGTCGCGACATCCGCGAAGGGCCATTTGCGCTGGTCGCCGGTGAACTGGCCGGCAGCCACCTTGGCGAAATGGGGGTCGCGGATTTCGCCGCCGCCACTGCCGGAATAGCGCTCCCGCAGCTTCGCGAGCCTGTCCTGATCCATATTTCCCGCTCCGCTTCGTCAGCCGGGAATGCGTTCGAGCATCACCACCGGCCCGTTCTGGTAATCGACCTGTCCGAAGCTCTTGTAGCCGAGCTTGTGCGCCACACGGAAGGAGGCAAGATTCTCGGGCGCGATGATGCAGACGCTGCGCTGCTCGCCATGTGCGACGGCGAACCAGCGATGCGCAGCCGCCGCCGCCTCCCCCGCATAGCCCTTGCCCTGCGCCTCGCCGGCCAGAATCCACCCGGCCTCCGGCGCATTGTCGAAATCCGGGGAGAGACCCCTGCAACCGTCGAACAGGCCGACCTCTCCGACCAGGGCGCCGCTGCGCTTATCGACGACCGCGAACATGCCATAGCCGCGCAGGGCCCAGTGGCCGACGATGCGGGTCAGCCGATGCCAGGCTTCCTCGCGATTGAGCGCCCGGCCGCCGAGAAAGCGGACGATGGCGAGATCGCTGCGCATCGCATGGATCGCTTCGAGATCTCCGATTTCGGGACGGCGCAGGCGCAGGTTTTCGGTCTCGATCATGCCCGCTTTAACCACTGCCGCAGAAGCCCGCCAAGATGGGGATGAAAACTAGCCGAAAGTCGCAGGAATCGGCGATGAAATCCCTCGCACTTCGAAAATCCATTCGCTACAACCCGATTCCGAACGCCGGGCGGCAGAACCTGTTTCGAAACGCCCGCATCCGCCAAACATCCGAGGAGAATGTCTAGATGAAGCGTCGTCAGTTTATCCAGACCGCCGCGGCTGGCGCTGCCGCGACCGCCGTCGCCATGCCGGCCGTCGCCCAGTCTAACCCGGAAATCAAATGGCGCCTGGCGTCGAGCTTCCCGAAGTCGCTCGACACGATCTATGCCGGCGCCGAGATCATGGCCAAGATGGTCTCCGAGCTGACCGACGGCAAGTTCCAGATCCAGGTCTTCGCGGCCGGCGAAATCGTTCCGGCGCTGCAGGCCCTCGATGCGGTCACGAACAACACCGTCGAGATGGCGCATACCGTCTCGTATTACTATGTCGGCAAGGACCCGACCTTCGCGATCGCCGCCTCGGTGCCGTTCGGCCTCAATGCCCGCATGCAGAACGCCTGGCTGTTCCAGCATGGCGGCAACGAGATGTTCAACGAGTTCTACAAGAAGTTCAACGCCTACGGCCTGCCCTGCGGCAATACCGGCGCGCAGATGGGCGGCTGGTTCCGCAAGGAGATCAAGTCGGTCGCCGACATCCAGGGCCTGAAGATGCGCATCGGCGGCATCGCCGGCTCGGTGCTGCAGAAGCTCGGCCTCGTGCCGCAGCAGCTCGGCGGCGGCGACATCTATCCGGCGCTCGAAAAGGGCACGATCGACGGCGCCGAGTGGGTCGGCCCCTATGACGACGAGAAGCTCGGCTTCGCGAAGGTCGCGCCGTACTACTACTATCCGGGCTTCTGGGAGGGTGGGCCGACCGTCCACGCCTTCGTCAACCTGGAGAAGTGGAACGCCCTGCCGAAGGCCTACCAGGCCGCGCTGACCGCCGCCTGCACCTATGCCAACACGCAGATGGCGGCGAAGTACGACGTGGTGAACCCGCCGGCGCTGAAGCGCTTGGTCGCGGCCGGCACGCAGCTGCGCCCCTTCCCGCAGGACGTGATGGAAGCCTGCCTCAAGGCCTCCAACGAGCTCTATGCCGAGATCTCGTCCAAGAACCCGGACTTCAAGAAGGCGATCGAGGCCATGGCCGCCTTCCGTTCCGACCAGTATCTCTGGTGGCAGGTCGCCGAACTCAGCTTCGACGTCTTCCAGGTCCGCACGCGCGCCCGCTGAGCGATCAGGCGCCACGACGGCTCATCGACAGGAGGCCCGGCGAAAGCCGGGCCTTTTTTCATCGAAACGGCGCAAACGCGCGGCTTCATCGATCGCGCTTCGAAAAGGTTCGCAGCCGACTCATGACGAATTTGCATGATTGCCATGCAAATTCCTCTTGCGCCCGCCAACAGACCTGCTTTCCTCACAGGCGTTCGCGACGACCGGAAAACCGGCGCGCATGGCCTTGGGGAGGGCAAAATCGATGAGTCGTCGTCATTTCCTGAAGGTTGCCGGGGCCGGGGCTGCTGCCGGGGTGATCGCCAGCCCGGCCATCGCGCAGTCCATGCCCGAGGTGAGATGGCGCGTCACATCATCCTTCCCTAAATCGCTCGACACGATCTTCGGCGCATCGGAGGTGCTGGCGAAGGCGGTCTCGGAAGCGACAGACGGCAAGTTCCAGATCCAGGTCTTCGCGGCCGGCGAGATCGTGCCTGCCCTGCAAGCCGCAGATGCGGTCACCAACGGCACGGTCGAGATGTGCCATACCGCATCCTATTACTATGTCGGCAAGGACCCGACCTTCGCCTTCGGCACCGCGGTACCGTTCGGGCTGAATTCGCGCCAGCAGAATGCCTGGTTCTACCATGGCGGCGGCAACGAGCTTCTGAACGAGTTCTACAAGAAGGCGAACATCTACGCCCTGCCCGGCGGCAATACCGGCTGCCAGATGGGCGGCTGGTTCCGCAAGGAGATCAAGACGGTCGCCGACCTGCAAGGCATCAAGATGCGCATCGGCGGCTTCGCCGGGCAGGTGGTGAGCAAGCTCGGCGTCGTGCCGCAGCAGATCGGCGGCGGCGACATCTATCCGGCGCTCGAAAAGGGCACGATCGATGCCGCCGAATGGGTCGGCCCGGCCGATGACGAGAAGCTCGGCTTCAACAAGGTTGCGCCCTACTACTACTATCCCGGCTGGTGGGAGGGCGGCGCGGCGCTGCATTTCTTCATCAACGACAAGAAATGGAACGAGCTGCCGAAGACCTACAAATCGCTGCTCACCACGGCAGCCGCCCAAGCCAATATCGACATGCAGGCGAAATACGATGCCCGCAATCCGGCCGCGCTGAAGCGCCTCGTCGCCGGCGGCGCGCAGCTCAGGCCGTTCTCGCAGGAGATCCTCGAAGCCTGCCTGAAGTCCTCGAAGGAGGTCTATGCCGAAACCTCCGCCAAGAACCCGGACTTCAAGAAGCTCTACGATTCGATGGCGGCGTTCCGCGGCGACGAATATCTCTGGTTCCAGATCGCCGAATACACGTTCGACAATTTCCTGATCCGCTCGCGCGTTTCGAACCAGCTCTGATCCAACGGAGCCGTAGCGCGAGGGACACTCACCCCGGCGCAAGCCGGGGTTTTCTATTGGCGGGCCGAGAGCCCGCGGCCTTGCCACAACTGCGCCTTGCTGGCTCAGTAGCAGGGATCGTCGCCCCGGATTCCAGCCATGCTCCGCACTGCCCTTGCCCTGCTTCTGTCCGGCCTCGCGTCCGCAGCCTCGGCGCAGTCGATCGGCGAGCCGCTGCCGCGAAAGCCCGCGCCGCATGAAGCCTACGCCAAGCCCGCACCCAAGCCCGGCGCCGCCGCCCGCCCCTGCCCCGAATACGGTGCCGGCTTCGTCCGGGTGGAGGGCTCCGCATTCTGCGTGCGGGCCGGCGGTTCGATCCGCGCCGAGTTCGGCAAGAGTTCGCGCAACGGCTACGGCAGCCGGGCCGATGGGCTGGTCTATCTGGAAACCCGGGGAGAGACGGCGCTGGGGCCCGTCCGCTCGGTCGTCGGCGTGCGCGGCCAGGTCAATCGCGGGCTCGATTCCAGCCCCTTCCGCTACTGAACCAATCTGTCAGCGCAGCAGCCGCGCCACCTCTTCCCGCAGGACCAGTACGAGCTCGTCCTCGAACCAGGGATTGCGCTTGAGCCAGGCATTGTTGCGCCAGGACGGGTGCGGCAAAGGCAGGACGCGCGGCAAGACCGGCCTGGCGAGGATCTCGCGCCAGTTGGCGACGGTGGCGGAGAGATTGGCGGCCTCCTTCGGGCCGAGATGCCAGTTCTGGGCATAGCGCCCGATTGCCAGCACGAGTTCGATCCGGGGCAACGCCGCGAAGACGCGGGTTCGCCAGGTCGGCGCGCATTCCCGCCGCGGCGGCTTGTCGCCGCCCTTGGCATCGAGGCCGGGAAAGCAGAACCCCATCGGCACCACGGCGACCTTCGCCGCATCGTAGAAAATCGTCTCGTCGATGCCGAGCCAGTTCCTGAGGCGCACGCCCGAGGGGTCGGTGAAGGGCCGGCCGCTGGCATGGACGCGCGTGCCCGGCGCCTGGCCGGCGATGCAGATCCTGGCCGTCACCGATGCCTGGATGACCGGGCGGGGCTGATGCGGCAGGGGCGGCAGGTAGCGAGGCTCGTCGCGGCAGATGCGGCAGGCACGCAGCTCCGCCAGCACCTCGTCGAGCCGCTCCGTCGCGTTCATCGGCGCGCCAGCCGCGACCGGCCCGGCACCTGCGAGATCAGCCCGTCGCAAACCCAGTCGGATTTCCTCGCGGCGTAGCCGTAGGGATCGCCCTTCTCGACGCGGGCGAGGCCGTTGATGCGGCCGCTCGGGCGGCTGCGGATGACGATGAGGTCACCGCTGGTCTCGATGGTGAAGCAATAGGTGCGGCGCTTCTCCTGCGGGCCGTAGTAATAGCAGACGGCGTCCGGGGTCGTGATCCAGCAGGCATCGGTGTTCGGCACGTTGCGATTATGCCCGCTCGCCCGGCCATCGGCGTGATGATATTCGCTGAACGGCAGGTTGCTGCCGGAATAGCGGCCCGAGACGGTGTTGCCCTCGAAGAGCTGCCTGATCTGCTCGCCGCTCAGTCGCTCGACGGCCGCGGCCTGGGCCGCCGCCAGCAGACTCAAGGCAAGAATCGCGAGGCCTGCAAACCGGGACATCAGCGCCGCGCCAGTTTCCGGCTCATCGGGGGCTCGGTCCCCCGCGAGATCAGCCCGTCGCAATACCACGGCGTGCCGTTGTCGGTATGACCACGGGGATTGCCGGGCTCGATCTTCGCCAGAGCATTGACCATGCCGTTGCCGCTGTTGCGCAGGACATAGAGATCGCCGCTCATCTCGACCGAGAAGCAATGCACCGTCCGGTCGCTCTGCGGACCGTAATAATAGCAGATGCGGTCAGGCTTGGTGATCCAGCAGGCATCGGTATTGGCCTGCCAGCCATTGTGGCCGAGCGCCTGGCCATTCGGGTCGTGATACTCGGTGAAGAAGCCGCCATTGGTGTAGCGGCCGGAGACCGTGTTGCCGCGAAAGGCGCGCTCGATCGCCTCGCCGCTCAGCCTTTCGGCGGCCGAGGCCGGAACGGACGAGGCCAGGGCGGCAAGCAGGGCCAGGACCAGGCGAAGCATCAGACCTTCCAGCTCGGCCGGGCCGAAAGCGCGCCATGCCAGCGGCGGATATGGACGAAATCCTCCGGCAGCGGCACGCGCGACGGCTTCATGAAGTCGATGGCGATGCCGGCGGTGATGTCGGCCACCGTCAGGGCCTCGCCGCAGATGAAGGGATTGGCCGCGAGCTGCAGCTCGATCAGCCAGAGATGGTCGTCCATCTGGTCACGATTGGCTTCGGCCCATTCCGGCACCTGGTCCTCCAGCTCCGCCATCGAGGGGTGGCTGTGGCGGAAGATCGCGGCGACGCTGGCGAACAGGCCAAGCTCGACGCGCCGGTTCCACATCTCGATGGTGGCTTGTTCCTTCGCATCCCGGCCAAACAATGGCGGCTGCGGGTGCAGCGCCTCGAGATAGCGGCAGATCGCGATCGTCTCGGCGAGCGCGGTGCCGTCGTCGAGTTCGAGGACGGGCAGGCGCTGGGCGGGGTTCAGCCTGGTGAAGGCCTCGGTCCGGTGTTCCTTGCGGGCGATGTCGACCGGCACGAGCTCCGGCAGCGGCACACCCTTCTCCGCGAAGAAGATGCGGACCCGCCGTGGATTCGGCGCCCGTCCGCCATCATAGAGCTTCATCGAACAGCCTCCGTGTCGGAGGGCACCCGATCACGACGGCGGCGCAGCGGTCAACCATGTTGAGCGTATGCGGCGTGGGCGGACACCGGGAGCGGCTCAATCTCCCTTGGTGTCGTGAAAGATGTCCCTGATCGCCTGTTTCACAAGGGCCGGGCAGCCGGACACCCGGTCGACGCGAGGGTAGTCCACCCCCTCTTCAACGACGAGATCCATGTTGATCGCGTATATCGTATAGAGCTTCCCGTTCGTGTTGGCGGGAACCAGATTGATCTTGCCGTCAGCCGTCAGGCCGGCCCGGCATTTCTGGTAGGCTCGGATCGCCGTGACGAGCTTGTCGCCTTCCCGGCCAGCGCAGGGCTCGCCGACGGCGATGGATTTGATCGCGGCGTTCAGCTCAGCGAAGGGACTGCGCCTCGCCAGAATCTTGAAAGCAAACTGGATGAACTGGACATCCTCGCTCTTGTTGGCGCCGTTCAACCCGACCGAGCCGCTCAGATTGAAGATGAATTCGGGGTGGCCGAAGAAATTATAGGTGAACGGCGCGACCATGTTTCAATCCTCCCAGCCCGGCGCTTCCGCCTGATCGGAAGATCGCAACTGCCGCGGAACAGGACGTCCGTCATTTGAACGATTTGCGATGGGCTCTTCCTAACGGCCCTGGCTGCGGCGCCAGGCCTCCGGGCGCTCGAACTGCGTCGCCCAGATGCCGCGACCGGCCGCCCGCGCCGCGTCCTCCTCGGCGCGATAGGCGCCGTAGGAGACCGCGTGGCCTTCGCGGACCAGCGTCGCGTTGATGTCGGTCTCGCCCTGCCAGCAGCGGGCGAGCCCGCGGCCGTAGCGGTCGGCCTTGCCGATCTCGCAACGCGTGACCCCGCGCGCGAACAGCGCCTGCAGGGCGCGCCGCGCCTCACGCCCGCAGGCCACCCGTCTGCCGTCGCGCGCGGTGCAGCTCTGGCGGTATTCGGGCGCGTCGATCCCCTCCAGCCGCAGTTCCTCGCCGAGCAGGCGCGCCGAATCGCCGTCGATCGCCTGGGCCGCTCCGACGAGTTCCCTCGCCGGGCCGAGGCGATATTGCAGGATCGCGCCGGCGAGACCGAGAAAACCGAGCAGCCCGAGCGCGACCACGAAGTCGACCGGCCGGCCGACACGGCGCCAGCCGAAAGGTCCATAGCGGGAGCGACCGAATCCGAAGGGTGCCATCAGGAAGAGCTTAACGATTTGGTGTCCATGATGGCGAGCCGGCCCCTGCATGTCGCAGCGGCCGAATGAGGATACACGCTCCCGACCATGACGGAAGTGACGGCCGAACAGGTGCAGCGCGGGCGCGGACCCGACCCCTCGGCCGTGGCGCGCCGGAAGCTGGTTACGCGCGAGGTCAGATCCGCGCGCGAACGGCTGACCTCGTCGACCGGGCTGGAACGCGCCTTCGACAACGAATTGCTGCGTGTCTTCGCGCAGTATCGGATCGCCGGCTCGGCCGGCACGTTCGTTCTGGTGCTCGGCATCGCCGCCGCCGCCTGCCTCTGGCTGCCGACCCCGATCGTCGCGGTGTGGAGCGGCGCGGTGCTGCTCACGACGCTGATCATCGTGCTGATCGCGCGGCGCTTTCTCGCCCAGGTCCCCGACGACGTCCGGCTGAAGCTCTGGCGCCGGCTCTTCGCCTTCGCCGAGGGCCTGCACGGCCTGGCCTGGTCGCTGCTGCTGCTCTTGTTCGTCCCGGTCGACGCGCCCGGCGCCAAGGTCTTCGTCACCACCGCCCTTTTGATCGTCAGCGCTCTCACCGTGATGCTGTCGGCGACGATCCCGATCGCGGTCTATGCCGGGCTGACCCCGATCATCGCCGGGATCATGGTCTTCTTCTGGGACCGGCGCGACATGGACAGCGTCACCATGGCGCTGATGGCGGCCTCGGCCCAGCTCTTCTTCATCTTCCTCGCCAACCGCCTCTATGCGAGCTCGGTCGATTCGATCGTCTTCCGGGCCGAGAAGGACGCGCTGATCGCGGAACTGGAAACCGCCAACGCCAATTCGGACGAGGCGCGGCGCAAGGCGGAAGAGGCCAACCTCGCCAAGTCGCGCTTCCTGGCCACGATGAGCCACGAACTGCGCACCCCGCTCAACGCCATCCTCGGCTTCTCCGAGGTGATGAAGAACGAGATCTTCGGCGAGCATGCCAATGCCGCCTACAAGGAATACTCGGGCGATATCCACGGATCGGGCCAGCATCTGCTCGACCTGATCAACGAAATCCTAGACCTGTCGCGGATCGAGGCCGGCAAATACGAGCTGAACGAGGAGGCGCTCTCGCTGCCCAGCGTCGTGGAGGACTGCCAGCACATGCTGGCGCTGCGCGCCAAGGCGAAGGGCCAAAGCATCCGCGCGCTGGCAGAGCCGCAATTGCCGCGCGTCTGGGCGGACGAACGCGCCATCCGGCAGGCCGTGCTCAACGTGCTCTCGAACGCGATCAAGTTTACGCCCCAGGGCGGCGAGATCACGATCAAGGTCGGCTGGACCGCGACCGGCGGGCAATATGTCTCCGTCGCCGATACCGGACCGGGCATCCCCGAGAACGAGATCCCGATCGTGATGCAGAGCTTCGGGCGCGGCTCGCTCGCGATCAAGACCGCCGAGCAGGGCTCGGGGCTCGGCCTGCCGATCGTCAAGGGGCTGATCGACCTGCATGGCGGCGGCTTCCATCTCAAGTCCAGGCCGCGCGCCGGCACCGAGGTCACGATCACGCTGCCGGCCGAGCGCGTGATGGACACGCTCGCCGCCCTGCCCGAGCCGAAGACCCGGGCGGCGTGATCGCGAGCGCCCGAATCTCGCCCCACCCGTCGGCGACATCCTTTCACCGCCTCGTCGAAGCATTTCCTCCAGCCTCTCGGACTATCGGACCATGAACCGGAAAACGCGCGTCGCCGTGCTCTATGGGGGCAAGTCGGGCGAGCATGAGGTGTCGCTGAAATCCGCGGCCTCCGTCCTGCGCTATATCGACCGCGACCGGTTCGAGCCCGTTCCGGTCAGCATTGACAAGCAGGGCCGCTGGCAATGCCACGACCTGCGCCGGATCGAGACGGCCAATACCGAGAGCCTGCCGATCCCCGCCGATTCACCCGCGATCCGGCTGGAGCCGCAGGGCGGGCGCACCGCCATCCTGCCGGCCGACAGCACGGCACCGGCGATCGCGCCGGTCGATGTCGTGTTTCCGGTGATCCATGGCCCGCTCTGCGAGGACGGCGCCATGCAGGGCCTGCTGGAGCTGGCCGGCGCGGCTTATGTCGGCTCGGGCGTGCTGGCCTCGGCTGTCGGCATGCACAAGGACATCGCCAAGCGGCTGGCCGCGCTCGCCGGGCTGCCGGTAGCGCCCTATCTCGCCCTGTCGCGGCGCGACTGGCGGCGGGATCCGGAAGGTTCTGCCAAGGCGGCGCAGGGGCGGCTCACGCTCCCCGTCTTCGTCAAGCCCTGCAACATGGGCTCCAGCGTCGGCGTCCATAAGGTCAAAAGCTGGGAGGCGCTCGGCTCCGCGCTGGACGATGCCTTCCAGTACGACACCAAGGTTCTGATCGAGCAGGGCATCGACGCCCGCGAGATCGAGGTCGCCGTGCTCGACGGCGACCCGCCGGTGGCGAGCGTCGCCAGCGAACTCAATGCCGGCCCGCAGCACGAGTTCTATTCCTACGAGGCCAAGTATCTCGACCAGGACGGCGCCAGCGTCGACCTGCCGGCGAAGCTCGATGCCGAGCAGATGGCGCGCGTGCGGCAGCTCGCGATCGACGCCTTCCTGGCGCTGGAATGCAGCGGGATGGCGCGCGTCGACTTCTTCCTCGACCGCCAGAGCGGCGCCTTCTTCTTCAACGAGATCAACACGCTGCCGGGCTTCACCGCGATCAGCATGTATCCGAAGATGATGGAAGCCTCCGGCCTGCCCTACCCCGCCCTCATCACCCGCCTGATCGAGCTGGCGCAGGAGCGCCATGCCGAGCGGGCGGGCCTGAAGACGGACTACGAAGGCTAATCCTTCCGCGCGACCTGCGCCTGCTCGAAGGTCGCCATGCCCGAATGGACCGCCGCCGCCGCCTTGACGAGGCCGGCGGCGAGCGCCGCGCCGGAACCCTCGCCGAGGCGCATGTCGAGCGCCAGCAACGGCACCTTGCCGAGGCGGGTGAGCACATCGGCATGGGCACCTTCGGACGAGAGATGGCCGGCGATGCAATGGTCGATGGTGGACGGCTCGATCGCGTGCAGGATCGCGGCGGCAGCCGTCACCACATAGCCGTCGAGGATGACCGGGATGCGCTGCGAACGCGCCGCGATGATCGCCCCGCAGATCGCCGCGACCTCGCGCCCGCCGAGGCGGCGCAGCACTTCGAGCGGGTCCTTGAGATGGGCGCGATGCAGGGCAAGGCCGGCTTCCACCGCCGCAACCTTGCGCTTCAGGCCCTCGTCGTCGACGCCCGTGCCGCGGCCGCACCAATGCGCAGCCTCGCCGCCATAGAGCGCGGCATAGATCGCCGCCGCCGAGGTGGTGTTGCCGATGCCCATCTCGCCCAGGCAGAGCAGGTCCGTGCCGCCGACAAGCGCTTCCATGCCGAAGGCCATGGTGGCGACGCAGGCGCGCTCGTCGAGCGCATCGGTCTGGGTGAAATCGCCGGTCGGCAGGTCGAGCGCGAGATCGAAGACCTTGAAGCCGAGATCGTAGGCCGCGCAGATCTGGTTGATCGCCGCGCCGCCCGCCGCGAAATTCTCCAGCATCTGGCGCGTCACCGCCTGCGGATAGGCCGAGACGCCCTGCGCGACCACGCCATGATTGCCGGCGAAGACGCAGACCAGCGGCCGGTCGACCGCGGGTTTCCCCTTGCCCTGCCAGGCCGCGAGCCATTCGGCGATCTCCTCCATGCGGCCGAGGCTGCCGGCCGGCTTGGTCAGGTTGGCATCGCGGGCGCGGACCGCGTTCGCGGCTTCCATATCGGGACCGGGCATCGCGGCAATGAGCTCGCGGATATCGTCGAAGGGCAATCCGGAGGCGGCCATGGTCAAATCCATCACGCGAGGGCGCCGCATCAGCGCATCGGCATGGCGGCAGGATTGACGCTGCTGCTATAGGGTCGGAGGCGTGAAGACAATCGAATGGAGCAGCGCGGCGGACATGGCTGAGGCCGAAACGACGATCGAGACGCCCCCGCCGAACTGGCCGGGCTGGGGAATCGCGACCGCGATCTGCCTGCGCTTCTGGTCGCGCCTGCCGGTGCCGTTGCTGCCAGGCGAGAGCGACGGCCACGCCATCCCGGATTTCCGCGAGGTGCCGCGCGCCCTGCCCTTCGCCGCGCTGGCCATCGCCGCGCCGGCCGCGCTCGTCGCGCTGGGCGCGGGGCTGGCGGGCCTCAGCGGCTTCGTCGTCGCGGCGCTCGCGCTGACCGCGCTCGCCCTGACGACCGGCGCCTTCCATGAGGATGGGCTCGCCGACAGCGCCGACGGCCTGTTCGGCGGGCATACGCCCGAGCGCCGGCTGGAGATCATGAAGGACAGCCGCATCGGCTCCTATGGCGCGCTGGCGCTGGGGCTGTCGCTGCTGCTGCGGGCGAGCCTGATCGCGATGATCCTCGACCGCTCCGGCGCCTGGGCGGCGGCGGCGGCGCTGCTCGTCGCGGCCCCCTGGTCCCGCGCCGAGGGCCTTTTCATGCTGGCAACCCAGCCGGCTGCACGCAGCAGCGGTGCGGCCGCCGCCGTCGGCCAGCCGACCGTGCTGACGGCGCGGATCGCGCTGGGCCTCAGCCTCTTCCTCGCGACCGGGATCGGGCTTGCGGCTGAACTGCCGATCGCCGGCCTGCTGATCGGCTTCGGACTGGCGCATGGCGCGGCGGCGGTGCTGTCGCGCATGGCGCGGCGCCTGATCGGCGGGCAGACCGGCGATATCCTCGGTGCTGCCCAACAGCTTGCCGAGATCGCGATCTATCTCGGCCTTGCGCTCGCGATCGGGTGGCCGGGGCGATGAGCGGCGCCTCGACGCCCTGCATCAAGGTCTGCGTCATCGATCCCGTGACCAAGCTCTGCGAGGGCTGCGGCCGGACGCTCGCCGAGATCGCGCAATGGGGATGCCTGAGCGAGGCCGAGCGGCTGGCGATCATGGCGGTGTTGCCGAAGAGGCTCGCCGGAAAGCCGTCCGAGCCACATGCGCGTCAGGCTCGGGCTTGACCCGAGCATCTCGGAAACCAGTGCCTTCTGGTCATGAGATCCCCGGGTCGAAGCTGCGCTTCGCCCGAGAATGACGGCTAGGCTTTCGCCAAGTCGGCCAGCGCGTCTCCAGTCAGGCGATAGAACACCTTCTTCGGATAGGCAGCCGCACCGAGCCCGTCATAGAAGCGCAGCAGCGCGGCGTCGTCGGCATCGGCTGTCCAGTCGATGCGGCGATGACCGCGCTCCAGGGCGAGCTCCGCCAGTGCCGTCATCAGCTTGCGGCCGAGTCCGGCGCCCCGTGCGGCATCGGCGACATAGATCTCCTTGAGGAAATAGCCGGTCTTCAGGCCCGGTCCCGGATAGAGATTGCAGGCCGAGGCGAAGCCGAGGACCGTCTCGCCCTTGACGGCGATGAGGATATCCACGCCGGCCGGCAAAGCCGCGAGCCCGGCCAGAATTTCGGCGGACGCCGGGCACGGCACGCTGTAGTGCCCCTGCATCTCGACCATCAATGCGACCAGCGGCTTGTGGTCCTCGGGCTGCAGCAGCCGGATCGCGATCTCGCTCATCGGCGGCGGCCTCAGTGGATGAGCGACCAGACGAAGCGGCTGGCGACGACGAGCAGGAACAGGCCAAAGGCAATCTCGAGGCGGCGCTTGGAGAGCCGATGCGCCAGCCGCGCGCCGATCGGCGCCGTCCAGATCGAGGTCGGGATGAACAGGATCATGCCGATCAGCGAGACATAGCCGAGCGAGAGCGGCGGCAGCGTACCCAGGGCCATCTGCGGCCAGCCGGCATAGATGAAGCCGAGGGCACCGGGGATCGAGATCAGCACGCCGAGCCCCGAGGAGGTCGCGACCGCCTGATGGATCGGCCGACCATAGAAAGTCATGAACAGGCTGGAGAGCTGGCCGCCGCCGATGCCCATCAGCGCCGAAAGCACGCCGATGATGCCGCCATAGGCGACCATCAGCGGCTTGCCGGGCATGTCCTCGCCGAATTTCCAGCGATCCGCCGCGAAGAGCAGGCGCAGCGCCGAGACCGTCGCCACCGCCACGAAGACGATCTTGAAGAGATCGGCGGGCGCGAAGCGAGCGATCCAGCTGCCGGCAAGCACGCCGACGATCACCGGCACCGCCCAGACCTTGAGGATCGAGAGATCGACCAGCCCCTTGGCCCGGTGCGCGTTGAAGGAGCGGATCGAGGTCGGGATGATGATCGCGAGCGAGGTGCCGACGCTGAGCGGCATGCGGATCTCCTCGGCCACGCCGATGACGCGGAAGATCTCGTAGAGCACCGGCACGATGACCGCGCCGCCGCCGACGCCGAAGACGCCGGCCAGAAGCCCGGTAACCGCGCCGGCCAGCACGAGCGAGACGGCGAGGAAGGCGAGATCGCCGAGGGGAATGCCAGCAAACATGACGAGAGATCCGGTGAAGCCGCCCGATCTCTCGGCTATTTGACCAGCGGGGGCAAGATGCCCTCCGCATGGCCGTTGCGTGAATCCTGGGCGGCGGGCTCAGCCGCGGCCGGTATCGAAGATCGGCGCAAAGCCACCATAGACGACGCGCTTGCCGTCGAAGGGCATCTTCAGCGCCTCCATGCGTGGGTCCGCCATCATCTTGCCCCATGCGGCGGCGCGCACCTCCTTGGACGGCCACTCGACCCAACTGAACACGACCGTTTCGCCGGCTTCAGCCTTCACCGCGCCCTTGAAATCGGTGAGCTTGCCGTCCGGCACATCATCGCCCCAGGCATCGACGATGCGGCGGGCGCCGTATTCCTTGAAAAGCTCCGCGTGCCTGGCCGAGAAATCGCGGTAATCGGCCTTGCTCCCGTCGGGCACGGCGACGAGGACGCCATCGAGATAGCCCATCGCGCCGCCCTCGCCCTCGTCGAGGATCGGGGCGAAGCCGCCATAGATCATGCGCTTGCCGTCGAAAGGCATGGCCTCGCCCATCGCCTTCATGCGCGGATCGCTCATGATCTTCTCGTTGGCGGCATCGCGCGTCGCCCGGTCGGGATACTCGAACCAGGAGAAGACCACGACCTCGTCCGGCGTCGCCTTCACCGCCCCCTTGAAATCCGTCACCTTGCCGTCCGGGACATCGTCGCCCCAGGTCTCGACATGGCGCCGGACGCCGAATTCCTGGAACAGCGGCGCCGCATCGGCAGCCTGCTTGCGGTAGGCCTCCTTGTTCGCCGCGGGAACCGCGAGGACGAAACCATCGACATAGGCCATTGCATCTCTCCTTGCTCGCAGTCGCCGGCGGCGGCCGCATCCAAAATGTTGATATCAACCCTACGGACCCGGAATGGATCCGTAAAACCGCTGTCAGTCGCTGCAGGAACTCACCGCGAGTTCCGGCTGGAAGCTCGCTGCGCCCAGCGGCTTGCTCGGATAGCGGTCGTGATGGCGGACCCAGTCCATGATTCCGACCTCGTTGCGTCCCTTCGGGGTCATGTCGAGGAAGTTATGGGCGCCGATCAGGAGGTCGCCGCCGCGAGCATAGGTCGAGTAGGTGTGGAAGATCTCGCCCGCGTCGTTGCGATAGAAGACGCTGAAACCCGGCATCTCGCCGCCCTGCCCGTCATGCATCGCGTAATTGTATTCGTAGCGGCCGGCCGCCTTTTCCTCAGGGCTCGGCGAGACGTGGAAATCATAGTTGAAGTCGCTATTGGCCGATGAGACCCAGGGGAAATCCCAGCCCATACGGTGCCGGAAATTCTGGAACTCGGCATAGGGCGCCCGCGAGACCACGACGAGACTGACGTCATGGTGCCTGAGATGCCGGTTGGCGCCGTCGAAATGATCGGCCAGGAACGAGCAGCTCGGGCAGCCCTCCCGGGCGCCCGGCCCGAACATGAAGTGATAGATGATCAGCTGGCTGTTGCCGGCGAAGAGATCGCCCAGCGAGAGCCCGCCATCCCAGCCTTCGAAGGTGTAGTTCTTCTCGACCCTGACCCAGGGCAGCGCGCGCCGCTCGGCCGAAAGCGCGTCGCGCCGCCGGGTCAGCTCCTTCTCGTTGGCGAGGTGGGCTTTGCGCGCGGCAAGCCACTCCTCACGGGATACGATCCTGTGTTCCATCGTCTCCTCTCCTCTGCTGTCCGCCGGCGTGGTGCCGGCGGCTTCTTCGGCGTGCTCCCACACGCAATCGCTCAGGCGAAATAGGCCTCGAGTTTGACCATGGTCCCGGTCCAGCCATGGGTGTGACCACGGACAGCGGCATCGTCGGCGAGCTTCTCGTGCAAAAGCGTCAGGATCGTGCCGTCTCCGTCCGGCTTCAGGGTGACGGTGACGCGCGAGACGCGCTCGGGTGTCGTGATCCATGACCAGCTGAAGACGAGGCGCTCGTTCTCGACCACCTCCAGATAGCGGCCGAGAACCTCGTGGCGCTCGCCGGTATTCTCGATCATCACGACATGATAGGCGCCGTCGACGCGCGGATCGATCTCCGCCTCCTGCGCCACGACATTCTCCGGACCGAACCAGCGGACGAGCAGGTCCGGGTCGGTCCAGGCCTTGTAGACTTCGGCCGGCGACGCATTGAGGCGGCGCTTCATCGTGAGGCTCGGTGTCACCGGTTGATGCATGCGCCCTGTCCCTCTCCCGTCCTCAACCTTCGCCCTTGCGCCGCGCTTCGAGCAGCGCCTCCAGCGCATCGAGCCGCTCGGTCCAGAACCGCTGATAGCGCGCCAGCCAGCCCATCGCCTCCTCCATCGGCTCCGCATTCAGGTGGCAGGACACGGTGCGCCCGGCCTTGGTCCGCGTCAGCAACCCGGCATCCGAGAGGACGTCGAGATGCTTCATGATCGCCGGCAGCGAAACCGGGAACGGTTTCGCGAGCTCGCTGACGGACAGCCCGTCCTCCCGCTCCAGCCGCGCCAGCAGGGCCCTCCGCGTCGGGTCCGCCAAGGCGGAGAAGGTCCGGTCGAGCTGCGCATCCTGAAACTTAACCATCGAGTTAAGTTTAAGCAGCCGCGACCACACGTGTCAAGGACGGGCGATTGTGCCTCTGCCCAGCGACAATCCAGAGATTGCGATCAGACCGCGTGGTCGTCCGCCGACATGACCTCGCCACCGAGGAGGCAGCCGACAGGCCGACCGTCGGCGAAGCCGATCCTGACCCGGATTTCCGAGAGCGCATTCATCGCCCGGCCCTGCAGGATGGTGATGCGGCCGCTGTCGCGGGGGACGAGATCGTTCTTGAGCAGTCCGAAGGCCAGTGCTGCAGCGGCGATTCCGGTCGCAGCATCTTCGGGATAGCCGGAGGATTTCGGGAACTGCCGGGCCTCGAAGCGGCGCTGCGCCTGATCCGCGACGGCGTAAGGGTAGAGCCCAGTCGAGCCGATGCGCTCGCAGCATTTTTCGGTGAGAGCCATATCGGTCGTCAGCGCCTGCAGATGCGCGAGGCTCTTCATCGGGATCAGCGTCTTGACGCGCGAGGTCACGGCATTCTGGATCGGCAGGTCGAGCAGGTCGCTGCGCGAAATCCGGAGCGTTGCGAGCACGTCCTCCTCCTGCGCGCGCTTGAGGTCGACGATCTTGCCTACCGGCTGGCTGATCTCGACCGTCGGGTTCTCGGTCTCACGGTTCTCGACATAGCCGGTCACGGAGCCGCTGCGCGTCTCGATCCGCATCTGCTCGGCATCGAGGCGGCCGGCCGTCGCCAGGCACCAGAGCGCGCCGATCGTGGCATGGCCGCACATCTCCATCTCGTGGCGCGGCACCCAGAAGCGGAAGGTGAAATCGGAATCGGCGCCGGAGGGCGGTCGGACGAAGCCGGATTCATGGCCATAGCGGGCCGCAATCGCCCGCATGTCCTCATCCTGCAACGCCGCCGCATCGATCACGATCGGACAGGGATTGCCGCCCTGCCCCTGATGCGTGAACACGTTGACCAGCCTGATCCAGTCCTGCGCCATCACCCTGCCCGTCCCGTCGAAGCTGGAATCGCCCCCATGTTCCGGGAGACTGCTACGGCTTCGCAGCAAATCGCGTTTCCCGCAACGAACCGGCGCGATCAGGCGGCGGCTGCGGCCTCGTGGCGCGACACATGGGCTATGGCAGCGCGCAGATCGTCCAGCATCGCTTCTCCACCCCGTCTGCGCATGCGACGCGGTCTGGATGCCTCAACCGGCTCTCAACATATCCCCTCCATCGCCCAGATATTGCAGGATGTCGCGCGGGATGGAGGGATCGTCCGGCGGCAAGGTCGTCGCGACTATCATGTCTTCCTTGCGGATCAGTCCCGAGCGCCGATAGTGCAAGGCTGTCCTGGTGGCGTAGGGCTCGCGCAGCATCGTCGCCGCGACGCCGCTGGCGATGCCGAACATGAACCTCGTCTTGCTGCGCTGGACGGGCATCAGAATCGATGTCGTCAGCTCGTTCTTCTGCACGCTTTCGAAATCGATGAAGAAAATCCTGCCGGCGAGCGGAAACGTAAAGCCGTGATACTTGAAGATGTAATCGGTCCTCGGGGGAGAATCCACGCTCGGAAATCGCTCGATATAGCAATGCTGATAGAGATTCTCATTGTTGTATATGCACAGAAGAGAGCGAATGATCGCTCCCTTGTAGATCGATGAATACTGATATCGATCGTAAACACCTGTTATATCAAGGGATTCCTGCTTGGAGGCGAGGACGGCGGCGTTCATGAAATCGTCGAACTGGCGCGAGCCCCGCAAGCGATCCAGAACCGGGAAATAATTGCCATCGACGAGCATCCGGACTTCGTCGGTCTCGGCGAAGAGGACGGCCGGCCCCAGCCCGAAAAACTGCGAGATCCGCCGGATATTGCCCGGCGACGGCAAGTGAACACCCGAGAGGTATTTGTTGAACTGCTGCCGGTTGAGCCCGATCTTGCGGCATACGGCGGTGATCGAGCCGTGCCGCTCGCAGAGGAACCTGAGGTTCGCGGCGAACCGTTCCACATCGTGCGGTTTCAAGGCGTTCCCGCTCCCCTTTTTGCCCAGCAGCAGGTCGACGCAACTACTGCGTCACTTTGCGTCAGCAATCAAGCCGTTGCGAAATTGCCAGCCGACGCATCGGCACAGGACACTCGCCGGATCAGATTTCGCGGAAGGCCAAGATGATCAAGCGCTTGAAGACGGCTGCAGGTTCCGGCGATGCGGTTCAGGACAAGGCCCTCACCAAGGCGGTGGAGGACTTGCTGGAGCAGGTCGAGACGGGTGGCGACCAGGCCGTTCGCGCGCTAGCCAACAGGCTCGACGGGCTGGACCGTCCATCGTATCGGCTCAGCGACAGTGAAATCCAGGCTTGCGTCGACAGTCTGACGACGCGGCAGCGGGAGGATATCGAGTTCGCCCAGGCTCAGGTCCGCAATTTTGCGCAGGCCCAGCGCGCTGCGTTCCGGGACATCGAGGTCGAGACGCTTCCCGGCGTCGTCCTCGGACACAGGAACATCCCGATCGCCAATGTCGGCTGCTACGTCCCCGGCGGCAAATATCCGCTGCTCGCCTCGGCGCATATGTCAGTCGTCACGGCCAAGGTCGCGGGCTGCGAGCGCATCATCACCTGCGCGCCGCCGTTCAAGGGCGAGATCGCCCCCCTTATCGTCGCGGCCCAGCATCTCGGCGGCGCCGACGAGATCTATTGCCTCGGCGGTGTCCAGGCGATCGCCGCCATGGCGTTCGGAACGGAAAGCATCAAGCCGGTCGACATGCTCGCCGGCCCCGGCAATGCCTATGTAGCGGAAGCCAAGCGCCTGCTGTTCGGCAGGGTCGGCATCGATCTTTTCGCCGGCCCGACGGAGACGCTGGTTATCGCCGACGAGACCGTCGACGGCGAAATCTGCGCCACCGATCTGCTCGGACAGGCGGAGCATGGCGTCAATTCGCCCGCCATCCTGCTCACGACCTCGGAGAAGCTGGCCCGCGAGACCATGCGAGAGATCGAGCGGCTGCTCGCCATCCTTCCGACGGGAGAGATCGCGCGCAAGGCCTGGGAAGACCATGGCGAGGTCATCGTCTGCGACAGCCGCGACGAGATGGTCGAGGAAGCCGACCGGATCGCCTCCGAGCATGTCCAGGTCATGACGGCGGCCCCGGACTATTTCCTCGAGCATCTCAAGAACTACGGCTCGCTCTTCCTCGGCGTCCGCACCACCGTCTCCTATGGCGACAAGGTGATCGGAACGAACCACACGCTCCCGACCAAGAAGGCGGCACGCTACACTGGCGGGCTCTGGGTCGGGAAATTCCTGAAGACCTGCACCTACCAGCGTGTGCTCACCGACGAAGCCTCCGTTCTGATCGGCGAAGTCTGCTCCCGGCTCTGCATCATGGAGGGCTTCGTGGGCCATGCCGAGCAGGCCAACATCCGCGTCCGGCGCTTCGGCGGACGCAACGTCCCTTACGGCGCCGCCGTGAGCACGGCGGCCGACGGCCCCGGAGCGACAACCCCGTAACCGACGCGAAACAGACATGCTGTCTTTCATGATCAGGCGCATCGTCGCGACCATCCCGGTGATGGCCTTCGTCGCCCTCCTCGTCTTCTCGCTGCTCTACATCGCCCCGGGAGACCCGGCGGCCGTGGTCGCCGGCGACCAGGCCTCACCGGCCGAGGTCGAGCGCATCCGGCAGAGCCTTGGCCTGGATCGACCCTATCTGATCCGCTTCGGGGAATGGGCCGGGCGCGTCGCGCAGGGCGATCTCGGCGCGTCGATCTTCACGGCCCGGCCGGTGACGCAACTCATCGCCCAGCGCATCGAGCCGACGCTGTCGCTGATGGTGCTGACCCTGATCGTCGCCGTGTTCGTCGCGGTCCCGATGGGCGTGCTCGCGGCGTGGAAGGCGGGAAGCCTCGTCGACAAGGCGGCGATGGGCTTTGCCGTGCTCGGCTTTTCGGTGCCGGTCTTCGTCATCGGCTACCTGCTCGCCTATGTCTTCGCGCTCAAACTCGAATGGCTGCCGGTACAGGGCTATGCGCCGCTGGCGGAGGGCTTCTGGCCCTGGCTTCGCAGCCTGCTCCTGCCCGCTCTCACGCTCGGCTTCGTCTATATCGCGCTGATCGCCCGCATCACCCGCGCCACCATGCTGGAGGTGCTCCAGCAGGACTATGTCCGCACCGCCCGCTCCAAGGGGCTGGCCCATCGGCAGGTCTTCTTCCTGCATGCCCTCAAGAATGCCGCCGTGCCGGTGATCACGATCATCGGCGTCGGCATCGCGCTCCTGATCGGCGGCGCGGTCGTCACCGAGAGCGTCTTCGCGATTCCCGGGCTGGGCCGGCTGACGGTCGATGCGATCCTGCAGCGCGACTACCCGGTCATTCAGGGTGTCGTTCTGATGTTCAGCTTCGTCTATGTGCTGGTGAACCTGCTGATCGACCTCGCCTATACGCTCGTCGACCCGAGGATCAGCTATTGACCGCGCTCTCCAGCACTGAAGCGGGCGCGACCCGGCTCTTCGCGAGCGCGACGCGGCAAAAACGCTTCCTGCACTATCTGCGCCGGCACCCCTCGGTTGCGATCGGCGGCGGGCTGCTGCTCGCCATCGCCTTGGGCGCCATCCTCGCCCCTCTGCTCTGGACGATAGACCCGACGCAGCTCTCCCCGGCCCGGCGTACGCGAATGCCCTCGGAGCAATTCTGGTTCGGGACCGACATGCTGGGGCGCGACGTCTATTCGCGCGTCGTCTACGGCGCCCGCGTCTCGCTCGTCGTGGGATTTTCCGTTGCGGTGCTCGCCTCGGTCGCCGGGCTGGCGATCGGCGTGCTCGCAGGCTTCGTCAGGAAGCTCGACGGCGTCATCATGCGCGCCATCGACGGCATGATGTCGATCCCGCCGATCCTGCTCGCCATCGCCCTGATGGCGCTGACGCGGGGATCGGTCGGCAACGTCATCCTGGCGATCACGCTCGCTGAAATCCCGCGCGTCGCCCGGCTGGTCCGCGGCGTCGTGCTGTCGCTGCGCGAGCAGCCCTATGTCGAGGCAGCCGTCGCCTGCGGCGCAGGGGTGCCGCGCATCCTCGTCAGACACATCCTCCCCAACACAGTCGCGCCGATGATGGTGCAGGCGACCTATATCTGCGCCAGCGCGATGATCGTCGAGGCGATCCTGTCCTTCATCGGGGCTGGCATCCCGCCCGCCACGCCGTCCTGGGGCAACATCATGGCCGAGGGCCGCGCGCTCTGGCAGGTCCGGCCGCATATCGTGCTGTTTCCCGCGATCTTTCTCTCGATCACCGTCCTGGCGGTCAATCTCCTCGGCGACGGACTGCGTGACTCGCTCGATCCGCGCATCGCCAAGCGCCTTTGAAGGGAACCGAAACACCGGGGTGGCGCGATGCGCCCCTCCTCGCGAACCGAGAACCGAAGCTGCCGAGAAACAAGGGAAGCCGGCAGCCTTCGATCCGGATCGCGTCCATCGCCAACCAGCTATCAAAGGGAAGGACGTTCATGCGCGTCGCATTGGCCAGCTTCGAATTCGAAGGCAACACGCTCTCGTCGCAGATCAACCGCCGGGATACGTTCAGCCGCAAGGTGCTAGTCGAAGGAGACGGCGTTCTCCCGGCGATCGAGGGGCGCGACCTCGCGGTCACCGGCGCACTCGAAGCGTTGCGCAAGGAGGGGCTCGAGATCGTCCCCATCCTCGTCGCCCATGGCGGTTCCGGCGGCGTCGTCGAGGGCGCCTTCTACCGCGAGACCTTCGACAGGATCGTCGCGGGCATCCTGAAACAGCCTGTCGACGGCGTCTTCCTCGCCCTGCACGGGGCCATGATCTGCGAGGGCGAAACGGATCCCGAAGGCGCCCTCATCGCGGCCCTGCGTGCGGCGCTCGGCCCGGGCATCCCGATCGCCGCGAGCCTCGACCTGCATGCGCATGTCACGCCGCGCATGGCCGACAATGCCGACATCCTCGTCGGCTACGAGACCTATCCGCATGTCGACGCCCATGGCACCGGGCGGCGCGCCGCAGAATTGCTCGCGGGAGCGCTGCACGGGCGCATCAGGCCGGTGACGCGCATCCGGCGCATCGACGCCCTGCTGCCCGTCGTCGGTGGCTCCACCAATGGCGATGCGCCGATGGCCCAGGTCCGCGAACTGGCTCGCCGGATCGAGGCGGACGGGCGCGCGCTCGCCGCGAGCTACTTCCCCGTCCAGCCCTGGCTCGACATCGACGATCTCGGCATTGCCGGGGTGGCGGTCACGGACGCCGACCCTGCCGCGGCAACGGCTGTCGCCGAAGAGATCGTGCTGGCGATGTGGGACCGGCGCCGGACCTTCGAGCTTGCGTGCCTGTCTCCCGACGAAGCCGTTCGTGAAGCCCTCGACCGACCCGCCCGCGTCCTGATTTCCGATGCGCCCGACTGCGTCGGGGGCGGGGCGCCCGGCGATGCGCCGGCCGTGCTGGCGGCTCTGCTGCGTGCCGGCCCCGATGCGGAGTCGGCCGTCCTTGTCGTCGATCCGGCCGCGGCGGCAGAGGCCTTCGACCTCGGCATCGGCAAAACCGCCCGCATGCGCATCGGCTCCTCGCTCGACCCGCGCTTCCACCCCCCGGTCGAGACGGAGGTCGTCGTCGAGAGCCTGCATGACGGCCACTTCACCTATACAGGCGGCATCAGCGCCGGCACGCCGGGCCAGATGGGGCCGACCGCCGTCCTGCGGGCGGGCAGGCTGCGGATCGTGGTGCCGACCTACGCGACCTACGAGTACGGCGACGAGCAGTATCGGGCGGCGGGCGTCGATATCCGCGATTGCAAGATCGCCGTCCTCAAGAACCCGATGAACTTCCGCACCCTGCTCGATGCCGACACCTCCTGGGTGATGGTCGGTGGCGCCGGCCCGACAGCGCCGGACCTCGCGAGCATCGCCTGGCAAGTGAAGAAGCGCCCTTTCTGGCCCTGCGACGACCAGCAGCAGCCCGTTTTCATGGAGAACCACCGTGACGCCTGACACCTTGCTCTCCTGGCCGACGCCATCGCGCAGCCGGAACGCTCCTCCGGTCGAGGCCCGCTTCGCCGCGGGCACGGCCTGGATCGACGGCAGGATCGTGCCCGTCGCCGAAGCCAGCCTGCCGCTGCTCGATTGGGGCTTCCTGCGCTCCGATGCCTGCCAGGAGACGATCTCCGCCTGGGACGGGCTGCTGTTCAGGCTCGACGATCATCTCGACCGCTTCTGGCGCTCGCTGGAGCGCCTGCGCATGACCTCCCCGCTCAGCCGGGACGAGATCCGTGGCGCGATCCATGCCCTGATCGCCACGGCCGGCTACGACAACGCCTATGTGCAGATCATCATGACGCGCGGCCGGCCCCCGATCGGCAGCCGCGACATCCGGCTCTGCACCCAGCGCTTCCAGGCCTTCTGCATTCCCTATGTCTGGATCGCGACGCCCGAGGTGCAGCAGCGCGGGCTCCACGTCCATATCGGCAGCCGCCATCGCGTGCCGGCAACCTCGGTCGACCCGATGGTCAAGCATTATCACTGGCTCGACTTCGAGCTCGGCCTGCTCGAAGCCTTCGACCATGGCGCCGAAACCGTCGTGCTGACCGATGGACAGGACCATCTCCTCGAAGGCCCCGGCTTCAACATCTTCGTCCGCAAGGGCGAAAAGCTGCTGACTCCGCGCAGCGGCATGCTCGACGGCATGACGCGGCGGACGGTGATGGAACTCTGCGCCGATCTCGGCATCTCGGTCGAGGAAACCGACGTGCCCGTCGCCGCCCTGCGCGATGCCGATGAGGCCTTTCTCACGACCACGGCCGGCGGGGTTCTCCCCGTCGCCTCGGTCGACGCCAAGGCCATCCGCAACGGCCCCGGCCCGTTCACCGCCCGCATCCACGCCGCCTACTGGCAGCGCCGCGCCGATGGCTGGCTCGGCGAGCCCGTCGACTACACCGTTCCCGCCGCCCTCGCCTCGGAGTAGAACCATCATGCTCAACAGACGTCAGTTCATCGGCGCGGCAGGTGCTGCCGCCATCGCCCGCCCCGCTATCGCCCAAGGCACGGCGGCACGCACGCTGAAGTTCATTCCGGAAACCAACCTCGCCATCCTCGACCCGGTGGTGACAACGGCAGCGGTCTCGACCACGCATGGCTACTGCGTGTTCGACAACCTCTTCGCGGTCGACGACCAGTTGCGGCCGCAGCCGCAGATGGCCGCTGGCGCCACGACCGCCGACGACGGCAAGACCTATGAGATCAAGCTGCGCGACGGCCTCAAATTCCACGATGGCGAGCCGGTCCGTGCGCGCGATTGCGTCGCCAGCCTCAAGCGCTGGAGCACGCGCGACAGCTTCGGCCAGGCGCTGGGCACGGTCGTCGACGAATGGCAGGCCGTCGACGACAAGACGATCCGCGTCAGGCTGAAGCGACCCTTCCCGCAATTCCTGCGCGCGCTCGGCAAGCCGCACTCTTCGGCCGCCTTCATCATGCCGGAGAGGATCGCGAATTCCGACCCGATGACGCCCGTCAAGGAGATGGTGGGATCGGGGCCGTTCCGCTTCGTCGCCAACGAATTCGTCCCCGGCTCGCGGATCGTCTACGAGAAGTTCGAAGGCTATGTGCCGCGCCAGGAACCCGCCAACTGGACGGCGGGCGGCAAGCGCGTGAATTTCGACCGCCTCGAATGGCATGTCATCACCGATGCGGCGACGGCAGCGAGCGCGCTTCAGCGCGGCGAGGTCGACTGGTGGGAGCGCCCCCTGCCCGACCTCATGTCGACGCTCACCTCGGACAAGAACGTCACCACCAGCACGCTCGATCCCTACGGCCTCATCCTCGGGATGCGCTTCAACCATCTCGAGGCGCCGTTCAACAACCCTGCGCTGCGGCGGGCCATCCTCGCGGCCGTCACGCAGGACGACTACATGCAGACGGTGATGGCGGGCGATACCGACAGCTATCGCGTCTGCCGGGCGATGTTCCCCTGCGGCCTGCCGGGCGTGAACGAGCTCGGCGCCGGGATCATGAAGCAGCCGCCGGACCTGAAAGCTGCCCGGGCCGCGATCGAGGCCTCCGGCTACAAGGGCGAGAAGATCGTCATGCTGCACGCCGCAGACCATCCGCTGATCGCGCCGCTCGGCGACATCACCGCCGATCTGCTGAAGCGCCTCGGCCTGAATGTCGACGTGCAGACCATGGACTGGGGCACGGTCGTCCAGCGCCGCACCTCGAAGGAGCCGGTGGAACGCGGCGGCTGGAGCATCTTCCACACCAACTGGCCGGGTTCCTCGGTCACGAATCCGGCGGAGAACCTCTATATCCGCGGAGCCGGCGCATCCGGCTGGTTCGGCTGGCACGACAGCCCGGAGATGGAGAGCCTCACCGCGCAGTGGCTGGCCAGCACCGACGAGGGGCAGGCACAGAAGCTGCTCGACGATATCCAGCGCAGCGCGCTCAACACCGTGCCTGTCGTGCCACTTGGGCAGATCATTCCGAAGACGGCCTATCGCAGCAACCTGCAAGGCATCCTGACCGCGTCGTCTCCGTTGTTCTGGAACGTTCGCCGGGCCTGAAAACCTGACGCATTCACCAGGCGTGCGGCATTGCCCGTGCCCATATGGAAAAGCCCGCCGGATAGTTCCGGCGGGCTTTTCCTTTCCCAGCAGGGCCGGTTCAGGCCGCCGCGGCGGCCTCGTGGCGCGACACATGGGCGATGGCAGCGCGCAGGTCTTCCAGCGTCGCCTCGGCGCCGACGCAGCGCTCGGCGAGATGGCGACGGAACATGCGCGCGCCCGGACGGCCCGGGAACAGGCCGACGAGGTGGCGCGTGAAGGCATGCACGCGCCCGCCCCGCTCGATATGCGCAGCGATGTACGGCTCCAGCGCCTCCAGCATGGCGAAGGCGTCCGTCACCGGCGCCTCCTGCCCGAAGAGCAGCGGATCGGCCTGAAGCAGGATCTCCGGGTTCTGATAAGCCTCGCGGCCGATCATCACGCCGTCGAGCTTCTCCAGATGCGCCGGCCACTCGGAGGACGCCTTGATGCCGCCGTTGATCGCGATCGGCAGGTCCGGATTGGCCACCTTCAGGCGATAGGCACGCTCGTAGTCGAGCGGTGGGATCTCGCGGTTCTCCTTGGGCGAGAGCCCCTGTAGCCAGGCCTTGCGGGCATGGACGATCAGGGCATCGACGCCGGCCGCGCGCACCGCGGCCGTCAGCGCATCAAGCGCGCTTTCAGGGTCCTGATCGTCGACGCCGATCCGGCATTTTACGGTGACGGGAATGGAGACCGCCGCCTTCATCGCGGCGACGCAGTCGCCAACCAGAGCCGGCTCGCGCATCAGGCAGGCACCGAAGGCCCCGCCCTGCACCCGGTCGGAGGGGCAGCCGCAGTTCAGGTTGATCTCGTCATAACCGAAATCGGCGCCGATCTTCGCGGCTTCCGCCAGCAGCGCGGGATCGTTGCCGCCGAGCTGGAGCGCGACGGGATGCTCCATCGCATCGAAGCCGATCAGGCGCTGGCGATCGCCCCGGATCACGGCCTGCGCCGTCACCATCTCGGTATAGAGCAGCGCGTGGCGCGACATCAGGCGGTGGATGACGCGGCAATGCCTGTCCGTCCAATCCATCATCGGCGCCACGGAGAAGCGCCAGAAGCTCGCCTCGACACGAGCTGCGGTGATCTGGATGTGTGTATTCAACGCGCGTGGCCTGCCGGTGCCTGGTTCATTCATGCGGAGACGCTGCCATGGCGACCGTGCCGTCAAACGGTACCGAGGCAGCGAAACTTGGGCGTATATGGCTCAATTCGCGGAGATGCGCGAGGGGCGCGGCGAAACTCCGGCTCCGGCCGGAGCATCGTCCGAGACGAACGCCATGGAACTGTGCCGCCGGCCTGCGGTTGGAAGGGCAGAGGTCGCGCGTCACCTCGTCCCGCACAGCCCTGGAAGAAGCGGAGTTGGTATGGCCGAAGCTCCGCGCGTTTTGCGACGCTCGCGTATGCGTCAGTTCTTCGGGATCGCGCTGCGCTACTGGCGCGGCAGGGCACGGTGGCGTGCCTGGGTCCTGACGATCACCGTCCTCGTCTTCATCGCAGCGCAAACCGGCGCCGCGGTCGGCATCAACCGCTGGAACCGCTGGTTCTTCGATGCTCTGGAAAAGCGCGATGTCGGCGCCGTCTGGGCGACAGTCGGCTGGCTGCCTTTTCTCCTTGGAGCCGCCGCTCTGTCGATGTCCGGCCTCGTGGTCAGCCGGATGCTGCTGCAGGTGCGCTGGCGCGAGAACCTGACGCGTCGCCTCGCCGGCTGGTGGATCGCCGACCAGCGCTATTATCGCCTGGGCTTCCTGGCCAACAACATGACCGCTCCGGAGTACCGCATCGCCGAGGATGTCCGCCTCGCCATCGAGCCCCTGGTCGAGCTCGCGATCGGGCTGATCAGCGCCTTCGTCACAGCGGCGACCTTCGCCGCAATCCTCTGGCAGGTCGCCGGCTCGGCCGAATTCGCGCTCGGCGGAACCACGATCGTGATCCCCAGCTATATGGCGCTCGCAGCCGTAGTCTATGCCGTGGTCGCTTCGCTTGCCGCCTATTTTGCCGGCCGCCCCCTCGTTGCGCGTGTCGCCCACAAGAACGAGATGGAGGCGCAGTTCCGGGCGGAGATGACGCGATTGCGCGAAAATGCCGAGAGCATCGCGTTGATCCGGGGTGATGCCGACGAGCGCAGCTCCGCCGGGAAAAGCTATGGCCACGTCGTTGCGGCCTGGCTCAGGATCGTGCGCCAGCAGGGTGTGATCGCGCTGGTGCTCAACACCAACGCCGCGCTCTTCCCGATCGTGCCGCTCTTGCTGATCGCACCGAAATTCCTGTCCGGTGACGTCACGCTGGGCGCGGTCGTGCAGGTCGTCGCAGCCTTCAGCGCGGTCCAGGCCGCATTGATCTGGTTCGTCGACAATTTCGTGCGGCTCGCCGAATGGTTCGCCTCGGTCACCCGTGTCGACGAGCTGATGGAGGAGATCGAGGCGCTGGATATCGGCACGATCATGGACAAGGACACCGGCATCGAGCTCGGCGAAAGCGATGACGGCGCGATCCATCTCGACAACCTGTCCATCGCCCACAGCAATGGCCGCGTCGTCCTGGCCGATGCCACCGTGACCATTGCGCAAGGTGCGAAGGCGCTGATCGCGGGCGAGAGCGGCTCCGGCAAGAGCACGCTGATCCGCGCGATAGCCGGGATCTGGCCCTGGGGCTCCGGCTCGATCAGGGTACCGGCCGGCCAGTCGATCGCCTTCGTGCCGCAGAAGCCCTATCTCCCAAAGGGCACTCTGCGCACCATACTGCTCTATCCGGATGCGGACCGCGCCGTGACGGACGAGGCTGTCCTTGCGGCGCTTCAACGCTGCGGCCTGAGCTATCTCGCAAAGAAGCTCGACGCAAAGGAAGACGACTGGGACCGCATCCTGTCCGGAGGTGAGCGTCAGCGCGTCGCCTTCGCCCGCCTGCTGCTGCAAAAGCCCGACATCATCGTGATGGACGAGGCAACCTCGGCGCTCGACGAGGAGAGCCAGGCTTCGTTGCTGAACCTGTTCCAGGAGGAACTCGCGGCGGCGACGCTGATCAGCGTCGGCCACCGTCCCGGCCTCGAGGATTATCACGACCAGAAGATCACGCTGGAGCGCAGGCCTGCGGGCGCTCACATGACGTCCAGGCGCCTGCGGAAATCGCTGTGGCGGCTGTTCAGGAGCCGCGGCGCCGACAATGAGGACGAACGCCCGGAACCTTACGACAGTCCGTGACGGCGGCGCTCGTCTTAAGCGCCGCCGATCCGGGTCATTTCTTCGCCCTGGCGACGATCTGCGTCGGATTGACGAAGCGGAGCGCGATCACCAGCCAGATCAGGGTGGTGACCATGTAGATGACCGCCATCGCGTCGATCGACTGCACGGCGCGGACACCGGAGGCGAAGACAGCGTAGTAGAGCGCGACGACGAGCGTCTGGCTGGTCGGGCCGGCCGTCAGGAAGGTCAGTTCGAACATCGCGAGGGTGCGCACCAGCACCAGCAGCAATGCGGCGAGGATACCAGGCAGCAGCAGCGGCAGCAGCACATGCACGAAGAGCTTGAAGGTGTTGGCGCCGAAGACGCGCGCCGCCGACTCGATCTTGGTGTCGATCTGCTCGATGAACGGGATCATCACCAGGATGACGAAGGGCACGGTCGGCACGAGATTGGCCAGCACAACGCCCGACATCTGGCCGGCGAAGCCCGCCTGGTAGAGCACCGTCGCCAGCGGAATGCCGAAGGTGATCGGCGGCACCAGGAGCGGCAGCAGGAAGAGCAGCATGACGAGCTTCTTGCCCGGGAAGTCGCGGCGCGCCAGCGCATAGGCCGCGGGCACGCCGATCAGCCCTGAGAGCGCCACCACCAGGAAGACGATCTGGAAGGTGACGAGCAGCACCTCATAGAGCTGGAACTCCGACCAGGCGGCCGCATACCAGCGCGTCGTCCAGCCGGCCGGCAGCCAGGTGCCGAGCCAGCGCGTCGAGAAGGAGGAGGTCACCACCGTCGCGATCATCGCGAAGAGGTTGACGATGAAGAAGCCGATCAGCGTCCAGTTGGCGGCGGCCCAGAGCTTCGTCGAGAGACGGGTATCCTTGACCATCGGATCAGCCCTTTCCGCCGCCGGCAGGGCCGCGATACAACATGCCGCGCGCGGCCAGGACCACGACGACGATGGCGAGCTGAACCACGCCCATGATCATCGCGACGGCCGAAGCCATGGAGTAGTCGTATTCCTCGAAGGCCGCCTGATAGGCCGCGATCGAGATCACCCGGGTCGGCCCCGAGGGCGCGCCGAGCAGCACGGCCGAGGGGAAGACCGAGAAGGCCTGCACGAAGCTCAGGCAGAAGGTGATCGCAAGCCCCGGCAACAGGAGCGGGAACAGGATGTGCTTGAAGCGCTCCCACGGCCCGGCACCCAGCGTCGCGCCCGCCTGTTCCAGCGCCGGATCGATGCCGGAGAGGTAGGACAAGGTCAGCAGGAAGGTGAAGGGGAAGCCGGTGATGACCAGCGAGAGCATCACGCCCCAGTAATTATGCAGCAGCTTCACCGGCGAGGAGATGATGCCGAAGGTCATCAGCACGCGGTTGAACCAGCCCTGCGGCCCCAGATAGTTCAGCAGGCCCTCGGCGACGAGCACGGTGCCGAGCGTGATCGGGATCACCAGGATCGTGGTCAGCAGGCGCTGGTTCTTCATGAGCCGGACGCGGAAGGCGATCGGGATCGCCAAGAGCAGCGTCGCGACCGTCACCGGCAAGGCGAGCCAGAGCGTGGTGCCGATCGTCCCGTAGAGGAAGGAATCGGAGAAGAAGCGCTGGTAGTTGGCGAAGATGCCGCCCTGCTTCGGCTCGAAGGAGAGCACGAGCCCGTACAGGAACGGGTAGATGAACAGCGCCAGCAGGAACAGGATCGCGGGGACGACGAGCAGCGTCAGCCCGTCCAGCCCGCGCGCCGCCAGCCGCTGCTTCAGCGGGATGGAGGTGATGTCCGCACTCACGCCGCCGCTCCATAGACGAGGACGCGCTCGGGATCGGCGGCGAGTGTCACAGTCTCGCCCGGCGCCAGCTTGTCATGGGCGAGGAAGGACAGATCCGTGCCATCCGCCATGCGGGCGAAGCCGACGAATTCGCGGCCGCGGAACTCGGTCGAGACGACCTGCGCCTTGAGGCCGGCCTGGCCGGCCGCGACCGGATGCAGATCCTCCGGGCGGATCGCCAGATAGCCTTCGGCACCAGCGGAGAGTGTGTGACGCGCGCGGCCCGAAAGCTGCGCATCGCCGACAGCGACCGTCGCCCTGCCCTCGCCGACGGAGGCGACCTTGCCCTTGACCTTGTTGCGGAAGCCCATGAACTCGGCGACGTCGAGGTGGTCCGGCCGCATGAACAGGTCTTCCGGCGCGCCGACCTGGCGGACCTGACCGTCGCGCAGCACCACGATCCGGTCGGCGAGCGAGAGCGCCTCCTCCTGGTCGTGGGTGACGTAGATCGTGGTGGCGCCGAGCGTGTTGTGGATGCGGCGGATCTCGGCGCGCATCTCCAGACGCAGCTTGGCGTCGAGATTCGACAGCGGCTCGTCCATCAGCACCAGCGGCGGCTCGACCACGATGGCCCGCGCGATGGCGACGCGCTGCTGCTGGCCGCCGGAGAGCTGGCCCGGCAGCTTCTCGGTCTGGCCCTGGAGACGCACCAGCGCAGCGGCTTCCGCCACGCGCTTGTCGATCTCGGCGCGCGGCAGGCCGCGCATCTTCAGGCCGAAGCCGATGTTCTTGTTCACGTTCATATGCGGGAACAGGGCATAGCTCTGGAAGACCATGCCGAAGCCGCGCTCTTCCGGGCGCAGCGGATCGATGCGCCTGTCGTCGAGCCAGATGCCGCCACCGGTCGCCGGAAGCAGCCCCGCGATCAGGTTCAGCGTCGTCGACTTGCCGCAGCCGGACGGGCCGAGCAGCGCGATGAACTCGCCCTTGCCGATCGTCAGCGAGACGTCCTTGAGCGCGTTATGGGTGCCGAAGTCACGGCTCAGACGGTCGAGCCGAAGCTCGCGGAACGAAGCTGCGTTGATGGTCATGGCTTCCGGATGGATCTGAGAAACGGGATCGAAGGACGGCGGCGGTCCCCCGGCGCGTGCCGGAGCCCGCCGCCGCACCAGTCTTACTTCTTCTTGGCGCCGCCGACCTGCTCGTCCCAGATGCGGAAGGCGATCACCATCTTGTCGGGGTTGAGCGGGGTTTCCATCGGGTTGTCGGCGATCAGCTTCTCGTATTCGGGGCGGCCGAACTCGGCGATGGCCTTCTGGCTGGAGGCAGGCGCCATCGAGAGCGGCACGTCCTTCACCGCCGGACCCGGATAGAAATAGCCTTCGTCATAGGTGTAGGCCTGCTGCGCCGGGGTCAGCATGTGGCGGATCAGGTCGAGCAGCACGTTGAGCTTCTCGTCGGAAACGCCCTTGGGGATCATCATGTACTGGGCGTCGGTGACCCAGTGGAACCCCTTCAGGGCCTGGATCTTGGCTTCCTTCGGCACGATGCCGAGCACGCGCGGGTTGATGTCCCAGCCAGTGGTCGAGATGATGATGTCGCGCGAGCCGTCGCCGAGCTCCTTCATCGTCTGGCCGGTGCCGGCGGGGTAATACTCGATGTTCTCGCCGAGCTCCTTTAGATAGGCCCAGGTCTTGTCCCAGCCCTTCTCGGGATCCTTCGGGTCCTTGTCGCCAAGGAGGTAGGGCAGGCCCATGATCCAGGTGCGGCCGGGGCCGGAATTGGCCGGGCGGCCGTAGAAAAAGCGATTCTTGTTCTGCTTGGTCCAGGCCAGCAGTTCCTCGGCGGTGGTGGGCACCTGCTTGACGCGCTCGGGCATGTATTCGAGCAGCGGCCCGGAGGGGTAATAGACCATCGCCATGCCCTGGCCCTGGCCGAGATTGTGCATGGCCAGCGCCGGCTTGAGGAAGACATCCTCGGGCTTCGGCAACTCGGATGCGTGGCTCGGCAGCAGCTCGACCCAGAGCTTCTGCTCGATGCCCGCCGAAAGCACGTCGAGGCCGCCGATGACGAGATCGATATCGACGCGGCCAGCGTTCTGCTGGGCCTTGATCTTCGCCGGCAGCTCTGGCGCCGGGGCCTTGGTGAAGACCATCCGCGAGACGGCCTTGGGATTCGCCTTCGGATAGTTCTCCAGCGGCGTCTGGACGAGGGCGAGCGCCCCGCCGACGTCGATGACGCTGATGGTGAGCGGAGCCGCCGGCAGCTTGAGCTGCTGCGCGAACACGCCCGGCGCATGCGCTGCGACACCGAGTCCGGCGACGCCGCCGATGAAATGACGCCGATTGATGCTGTCGTGAGCCATGATTTCTCCTCCCGATGCGGATGCCCGCTTATGAACTTTATTATGCTGCGCCGATCCGGCCGCCGCGATCCCGTTCCTGCCCCTTGATCCAGGAACTTACCAAGTCGACGAACCTGCCAAGTTGACGCAGCCCCCGGTTGATCAGTATCCTAGTATACTAGTCGTCGAGAGCTTGGCAATGGCCCACCCTGCAACCCGTCATAGCACGGACCAGATCTACAGCGTGCTGCGCACCGACGTGATCAGCGGCGCGCTGAAACCGCGTGAAGCGATGTCGGAGGCGCGGATGGCTTTGCGCTTCGGCGTCAGCCGCACACCCGTGCGCGAGGCGTTCAAGCGGTTGGTCGACGAAGGCTTCCTCGTCGCCGTGCCGCAGGTCGGCACCTTCGTCGCGCCGATCGACCTCGCCGCCGTCCATGACAGCCAGTTCGTGCGCGAGACGCTGGAGTGTCGCACCGTCGTGCTGGCCGCGCAGCGCATCGGCGACGCCGATTGCCGCCGGCTCGCGGCGCAGGTCGAGGAGCAGGCGGAGGCCGTGCAGCGGGGGGACCGGACCGAGATCTTCCGCCTTGACGAGGTGTTCCATGCCGAGATCTCGCGCATTGCCGGCCATCGTGCCGTCTGGAGCATGATCGAAGGCATGAAGGCCCAGATGGACCGGGTGCGCTGCCTCTCGCTGGAGACGCCGTCCTGGTCCGAGGTGATCCTGAACGAGCACAGGATCATTGCGGCCTGCGTCATGAAGCACGACGCGAAAGGCGCGGAGGCCGCGATGCGCGCGCATCTGCGCACCGTCTTCGCGACGATCGACACGATCGCGAAAGACCATGCGGACGCCTTCGACGATTCCCGCCTCGCCCACGAAGCCTCCTGACGTCCCGCGTCCCCGACCAGCGACATCTCTTGCAAGGATATCACACCATGGAACAATGCTGGCGCTGGTTCGGGCCGGACGATGTCGTGACTCTGGCGCAGGCCCGGCAGGCCGGCGCGACCGGCATCGTCAACGCGCTGCACCAGATCCCTTACGGGGTGGTCTGGAGCGTCGAGGAGATCGAGAAACGCCAGGCGATCGTGCGCGCCGACAAGAGCCTCGGCCTGGAATGGAAGGTGGTCGAGAGCCTGCCGATCCATGAGAGCGTCAAGATCGGCGAGGGCGACCTCGAAACCATCTTCGAGAACTACCGCCAGTCGATGCGCAACCTCGCCGCCTGCGGCCTCGAGGTGATCTGCTACAATTTCATGCCGGTGCTGGACTGGACCCGCACCGAACTCGCCCACAAGCTGCCGGGCGGCGGCACGGCTTTGCGCTTCAACCTGCATGAATATGTCGCGCTCGACCATTTCATGCTGAAGCGCAAGGGCGCCGACGAGGGCCATTCCGCCGCGGTGATGGACAAGGCCAAGGCCTGGTTCGAGGCGTCCTCGCAGGCCGATCGCGACCGGCTGCTCTCCAGCGTGATGGCCGGCCTGCCCGGCGCGTTCGACCGCTACGACCTGCCCGGCCTCGCCCGCATCCTCGATCGCTATGCCGGCATGACGCATGACAAGCTGCGCGCCAATCTGAAGCGCTTCCTGGAGGCGATCATCCCGACCGCCGAGGAGGTCGGCATCCGGATGTGCATCCACCCGGACGACCCGCCGCGCTCGCTGTTCGGCCTGCCGCGGATCTGCTCGACGGAGGAGGACATCGCCTACATCCTCGGCTCGGTGGAATCCCCCGCGAACGGGCTGACGCTGTGCTCGGGCTCGCTCGGCGCCAATCCCAGGAACGACGTGCCCAAGATCGCGCGGCGCTTCGCCGACAAGATCTGGTTCGCGCATCTGCGCAACGTCGCCAAGGACCCGGACGGCTCGTTCATGGAGGCCGAGCATCTCGGCGGGGACACCGACATGGTCGCGCTGGTCGATGCGCTGATGGCCGAGGAGCAGCGCCGGAAGGCTGCCGGCCTCAGCGCCTGGCAGATTCCGATGCGGCCGGACCACGGCCACGAACTGCTCGACGATGTCGGCAAGGGCAGTTTCCCGGGCTATCCCGCCGTCGGGCGTCTGCGCGGGCTGGCCGAGCTGCGCGGCGTCATGGCCGCCCTTGCACAGGTCAAGGGCTACGCGGCCTGAGACGCGAAAGGCGGGCCAAAAGGCCCGCCTTTGCTAAACTATCGAAGCGCGCGCGGCCTCAGTGATCGTGGGAATGGCCCTTGTGGCCATGGGCGGCGCCATGGCCGTGGCCATGATCGTGGTGGCCGTGCCCGTGATGATCGTGGTCATGGCCGCAGCCGCAACCCTCGCCATGGGCATGCTGGTGCTCGTGACCATGCTCGTGCTCGTGCTTGTGCCCATGCGCATGATCGTGGCCGTGATGGTCGTGATGATGCCCATGGCCGTGGTCATGGCCATGATGGTGGTCGTGGTGGTCGTGCCCGCAGCCGCAATCATCGCCATGGGCGTGGTGATGGACTTCCGCCTCCGGTTGGAACGGACGCTCGACCACCGTCATGGAGCAGCCCTGCCCACGCACCAATTCGCCGAGCGCCGCATCGTTCGGGATGTAAAGGGCATCGGCCGCCATCTCGGCCGGGACGTGATGGCCGCCGAGATGCCAGGCGAGACGCACCAGCCGCAGCGGGTTCTCGGCGCGGATTTCCAGCAGGCTTTCCGGCGCGGCCTTGATCTGGACCAGCGTGCCGTCTTCCAGCTTCAGGGCGTCGCCATCGTTCAGCGTCGCCGCCTTGTCGAGCGAGATCGCGAATTCCAACCCGCCCGTCGCGCGGACACTGACGCCATTGATCGTGCGGTCGCGGTGACCAAGGGCCAGCGTATCGACGACGCGCTCGGCCTTGACGGCGGCCTTGCGAAGGACGGAGGTGGCGCGGAGCATCGTTGGCGATCCCATGGCTTGAGGCCAGGGCGCCACGCGCCCGAGCCCGGATCGCAGCTTAGTAGCACAAACCGGCGGCCGTGCTACCAAGCTCGGATGTCACAGGGGCCTCAGCGCGGCAGCGCCTTGACCTCGGTGTCGAACTTCTTAAGCAGGCGCGAACGCTCGGCCGGCGAGCCCCATCGCGGGGTGTCGTAGTCAATCAGCTTCATCTCCGAGAATTTCGGCGCGTCCGGCGAGAGCAGCGAGTTCTTGTTCGACGGGATCGAGTTGATCTTCAGCTTCGCGTTGATGTTCTGGGCATCGGGCGAGAGCGTGAAATCGACGAATTTGCGCGCCGCCTCGGGGTTCTTGCCGCCCTTGATGACCGAGACCGAGCCGGTCTCGTAGCCAGTGCCCTCGCAGGGAGCGACCGTCTCGATCGGCGCGCCCTGCAGCTTCTGCGTCAGCATGTCGTGGATGAAGGCGATGCCGACCGCCGTCTCGCCAAGCGCTGCCGCCTTGACCGGGGCGATGCCGGACTTGGTGTACTGGCTGATGTTCTTGTGCAGGCTCTTGAGGAACTCGAAGCCTTTCTCCTCGCCGAGGCGCTGCACCGTCGTCGCCAGGAAGACATAGGCCGTACCGGACGAGCTGGGATCGGCGATCTGGACCTCGTCGCGCAGCTTGGGATCGAGCAGGTCGGCCCAGCATTTCGGCGCGGCGATGCCCTTCTTCTTGAGGACCTCGGTGTTGTAGCCGACGCCGAGCGCGCCGAGATAAATGCCGTTGGTGCGGAACTTGGACTGCTCGGCATGGCGCTGCGCCCAGTCATGCAGCTCCGGCAGCTTCGGCGACTTGTACTCGTCGAGCAGGCCTTCGTCGGCCGCCTGGAGATGCGGCTCGCCCGGCCCGCCCCACCAGACGTCGCCGCGCGGGTTGCTCGCCTCGGCCTTGACCTGCGCATAGACCTCGCCGGTGCTCTTGCGGACCATCGCGACCTTGATGCCGGTCGCCTTCTCGAACATCGCCGCGCCCTCGCGGCATTGCTCCTCGAGGATCGAGCAATAGACCGTGACCTGACCCTGGGCGAAGGCCGGGGCCGTGAAAGCCAAGCCGGCCAAGAGCGCGCCAAGAGGCGCAAAACGCGAAGCAACCATGGTGATCCTCCCGATCGGATTCGTTTGCCGACGAAATGACCGGCGGGAGGATGGGGAGTCAAGCGAGGGGCGACTAAGCCTCGCCTTCCGGCTTGTCGGCCGCGGCGATGACGACCGTCTCGGCCGGCTTCGCACGCTTCTTCTTGGCCACCGGCTTCTTGCGTCGCTTCGCCCGCGCCTTCGGCAGCTGCGTTTCCTGCAGCATCTCGAGCTGGACCTGCTGGATCTCGGCGAGGCGCTGCCATTGCCGAGTGACGAGATGGTCCATCTTCTCGTGCAGATGCCGGATTTCGAGCTCGGCCTTGAGATTGACCTGATAATCGTTGAGCGAGCGCAACCGATCCTTCGATTCCTGCCGTTTCTGGCTCATCATGATGATCGGCGCCTGCACCGCCGCGATGCAGGACAGCACAAGATTGAGCAGGATGAAGGGATAGGGATCGAAGGCCTTGGCGTCCCCCATCAGGCCGTTGATCGCCATCCAGACGACGAGCACGAACCCGAAGCTGATCAGGAAGGCCCAGGAGCCGCCGAAGCTCGCGAGATTGTCGGAGAAGCGCTCGCCCAGCGTGCGGTGCTCCTCGAAATCATCCTCGGTATTCTCGGCGATGGTCTCCTGCCGGGCGATGCTTTCGGCGACCTCGCGATCGAGATCGGAATATTCGCCGTGCTCCTCGCGCAGGATTTCCTCGACATAGCGGGTCCGGTAGCGCGCGAGTTCCTTCAGGCTGATCAGCGCGTGATCGGGCATGTCGGGGAAATCGGCGCGGATATGGTCGGCGAGCGCCGGGCGCAGCGTGCCGACCTCGACGAGGTTCCGGCGCGCCATCTCCTGGCCGCTGATGGCGCAAATTCCGCGCTTCTTACTGGCCGCGCCGGCGAGGCTCGCCGGATCGGCCAGGGTCGCGAGTGCGCCCGACGACGCCTCCGCGACCCGATCGTCATCCTGTTCCTGTGTCATTCCCTGCCCGTCATCGCGTCTTGAGCCTTGCGCAGATTGCACCTGATCCCCGCGCCGATACCAGCACCCGAAAAAGCCGCGCCGATGGCAGCCACGACCCAAAACAGCTCGCCCGGCGAGGCGGCTGCCTCTCCGGGCTCATGATCGTCGCGGGGCTGGAAGAGCCCTCTTCAGGCGGGGCCTCAGCCCTTCGGCTTGTCGTCCTTGCCGGTCTCGTCAGAATCCTCGTCATCCTCTTCGGATTCGTCGGCTTCCTCTTCCTCCTCACCCTCGTCTTCGTCTTCATCCTCTTCCTCGCCTTCTTCGTCGAGGTCGAGATATTCGTAGCCGAAGACGATCTCGCCGGTTTCCGGATCGAAGGCGCTGGCCGAGGAATCCTCGAAGGCCTCGATCAGCAATTCGGCATCCTCGGCCCCGTCGACATCGAAGCGGCGCACGGCCTCCTCGCCATCGGCCCGGAGAACGAGCTCAATCGACCAACCCTTCCCCGTGGTGTCGTAGATGCATTTCAGACCCTGGATCGCCAGCATGATGCTCTCTCCTGAGCTCGACCGATGCGCGGCAGCGCGCGCCGGGTCAGATGCCCGACGCGCGTGACGGCTGCGCGACGCTGGAGGAAAGAGGGAAGAGAGCGGCGAAACAGTTAGGCGCCCGCCTACGCGAGGAAGCGCTCGACCTCGTCGCGGCGCGGGGCGCCGCTGCGGCCGCCGAAGCGGGTGCATTTGATCGCGGCCGCCGCGGAGGCGAAGCGGATCGCCGCCGGCTCGGCTTGCCCTTCAGCGAGCGCCAGCGCGAAGGCACCGTGCCAGACATCACCGGCACCGAGCGTATCCACCGTCTCGACAACGAAAGCCGGACTGTGCCGGACCTCGTCGCCCTCGACGAAGAGCACGCCTTCCTTGCCGAGCGTGACCGCAAGCCAGGTCGGGACGCCGGCCGCGACCTTCGAGAGGCCGGCACGCGGATCGTCCTCGCCCGAAATCTCGCGCAGGGCCTGCTGGCTGAAGGCGACATGGCTCGCCGTGCCCACCAGATCGGGATGCGGCGGCCTGCGATCGCCGTCGAGCACGCCGGGCACACCGGCAGCGCGCGCGAGCTTGAGGGCGGCAAGCGCCCCCTCCCCCCAGCGGGTATCGGCAAGCACGGCGCCTGCTCCCGCCGGCAAGCGCGAAGGTAGCCAAGCGACATCCTCCGGCATGGCCGGATCGGAATAGGAGATCACCATGCGCTCGCCTTCGGCATCGACCAGAATGGCAGAGACGGGCGAGCGCAGGCCGGCGACGCGGCGCGCGAAGGCCGCATCGACGCCTTCCGCTGCGAGATCGGCGACGATCTGGTCGCCGGTCAGGTCATCGGCGAGGCGCGTCGCCAGCCAGCAGGCGCCACCGAGCCGCGCGATCGCGACCGAGGCATTGCCGGCGCAGCCGCCACCGACCACGGCGAGCCCGCGCGAGCGGTATTTCTCGCCGCGGGTCGGCATGGTCTCGACGCTGTAGACATAGTCCAGCGTCGCGATGCCAAGGCAGAAGACGCCGGCCAAGGCCTTACCAGTTCCCGGTATTCGGCATGCTCGCCCACGGCTCGGCCGGCGGCTTCGGATCGCCCTTCTGCAACAGCTCGATCGAGATGTTGTCGGGCGAGCGGATGAAGGCCATGTTGCCGTCGCGCGGCGGGCGATTGATGGTGACGCCGGCCTTCATCAGCTTGTCGCAGAGCGCGTAGATGTCGTCGACCTCATAGGCGAGATGGCCGAAATTGCGGCCGCCGGTATAGGTTTCCGGGTCCCAGTTATAGGTCAGCTCCAGCGTCGGGCTGCCGCGCGAGGCACCGGCCTTCGCTCCCGACAGGTCGTCGGAGGCTGCGAGAAAGACCAGCGTGAAGCGGCCCTTCTCGTTCTCGATGCGGCGGGTTTCGACCAGCCCGAACTTGTTGACGTAGAAATCCAGCGCCTGATCCAGATCGGTCACGCGCACCATGGTGTGGAGATATCGCATCGGTCGTCCTCGTTGTGTGGCGGCAGGGTTGATCCGTTTCCTAAATCAGGCAAGAGCATCGGCACTTCAGACCAACTCGCCAAGCCATCCGAACAGGACGCGCCATGACGACAACGCAAGACGGGCCGGAAACGGCACCGGCCGTGCGCGCCACGCCCGCACAGATCGCGCAGATCAAGCAGCGCGCTGCGATCCTCTCAGTGATGGCGACGATCCTGCTGACGGCAGCGAAGATCGTCGGCGCCATCATCTCCGGCTCGCTCGCCCTGCTCACCGACGCGCTGCAGGGGCTGGTCGATGTCGGCTCGACGCTGTTCACCTGGTTCGCCGTCCGCGCCTCCGACAAGCCGGCCGATGACGAGCACCATTACGGCCACGGCAAGGTCGAGGCGCTGGCCGCGCTGGTCGAGACCGCGATCCTGTTCACGCTCGCCGGCGCGATTCTGTGGGAGGCCGGCAACCGGCTCTGGACCAACGTCATCGCGCATGTCGAGGTGACGCCGCTCGTCATCGGCGTGCTCGTGCTCTCCATGATCGTCGACGCAATTCGCTGGCGCTCGCTGACCAAGGTCGCCAAGGAGACCGGCAGCGAGGCGCTTGCCGCCGAAGCCACGCATTTCTCGGCTGATTTCGTCGGCTCGACGCTGGTGCTCGTCGGCCTCATCGGCGTCTGGTACGGCATCGAGCGGGCCGACACCGCAGCCGCCTTCGCGATCGCGGCCTATACCGCCTTTTCGGCCTATCGCCTCGCCCGGCGCGTCCTCGATACATTGATGGACACAGCTCCCGAGGGCATGAGTGAAAAGCTGCGCGAGATCGCGCGTGGTGTGCCGGGCGTGGTCGGCGTCAACTGGCTCCGGGTGCGTCCGACCGGCGGGCGCGTCCATGGCGAGATCGGCATCAGCGTCTCGCGCACCCTGCCGCTCGACCGGGTGGTGGCGATCAAGGCCCAGCTCGGCGAGGCGCTGGTGAAGGTCGAGCCCGATGCCGAGATCACGATCACGGCCGATCCCGTGCAGGTCGACGACGAGACGGCGCTGGAGCGCGTGCTGCTGATCGCGCTCAAGCTCAAGATCCCGGTGCACCATGTCACCGTCCACTCGATCGGCGACAAGCTTTCCGTCAGCCTCGACATGGAGGTCGACCAGAGCCTGCCGCTCGGCGAAGCCCATGAGATCGCCACCCGGCTGGAAAGCGCGATCCGGGCCGAATTCGGCGGCGAGACCGAGGTCGAGACCCATATCGAGCCGATGGAGACGGGCCAGCCCGCCGGCCATAACGCCGCCTGGGAAACGGTCGAGGATATCGGCAAGGCGCTCGCCGGCGAGGCCGCGAAGCTCTCCGGGCCGATCCACGACATCCACAGCGTGCGCGTGCGCCAGACCGCCAAGGGGCTGGTCGTCAACTACCATTGCCGCGTCGACCCGGGGCTTAACGTCGCCGCCGTGCATGATGCGGTCGATGCGATCGAGCGCGCGGTTCGGATCGCCCGCCCGCAGGTCTGCCGGCTGGTGAGCCATGCGGAACCGGCGGTTCCGGCCGGGGCAAACTGACCCGTCGCGCCGGACGAGGCTTCCGGCCCCGTCCGGCAAAGGCTACACACGCACCCTGACTCTCGCCATCAGGGTTCCCATGCGTACCGAAGATGCCCCGCTGATCCGCCTTGAGGATTACCGCCCCAGCGACTGGCTGATCGACACCGTCGATCTCGATGTCAGCTTGCACCCGCAGAAGACGCGGGTACGCGCGCTGCTGGCGCTGCGGCCCAATCCGGAGGGCCAGCCCGGCGCGCCGCTCAAGCTCGATGGCGACGAGCTCGTGCTGAAGTCGCTCGCCATCGACGGCAAGCCGCTCGACGCCTCCGTCTACACGGTGACGCCGCAAGCGCTGACAATCCCCGCCCCGCCGGCACATGATTTCACGCTGACGATCGAGACCGAGCTCGACCCCTCCGCCAATACCAAGCTGATGGGGCTCTACCGCTCCTCGAAGGTCTATTGCACGCAGTGCGAGGCGGATGGCTTCCGCCGCATCACCTATTTCCTCGATCGACCGGACGTGATGAGCGTCTATACCGTCCGGCTCGAAGCGGCGAAGGCGGAAGCGCCGGTGTTGCTCTCCAACGGCAATCTCGTCGCGGCGGCGGAGCTGCCCGGCGGCGACCGGCACTTCGCCGTCTGGCACGACCCGCACCCCAAGCCCGCCTATCTCTTCGCGCTGGTCGGCGGGGCGCTCGACCATGTCCGGCAGGATTACGTCACCGCCGACGGCCACAAGGTCGAGCTCGCCGTCTATGTCGAACCGGGCAAGGCCGATCGTGCCGGCTGGGCGCTGGATTCGCTGGTGCGATGCATGCGCTGGGACGAGCAGGTCTTCGGCCGCAACTACGATCTCGACATGTTCAACGTCGTCGCCGTCTCCGATTTCAACATGGGAGCGATGGAGAACAAGGGCCTCAACATCTTCAACGACAAATACGTCCTGGCCGATCCGCAGACTGCGACCGACGGCGACTACGCCTCGATCGAGGCGATCATCGCCCATGAGTATTTCCACAACTGGACCGGCAACCGCATCACTTGCCGCGACTGGTTCCAGCTCTGCCTGAAGGAAGGGCTCACCGTCTTCCGCGACCAGGAATTCTCCGCCGACGAGCGCTCGCGCCCGGTGAAGCGCATCGCCGATGTCCGCACCCTGCGCTCGACGCAGTTCTCGGAGGATGCCGGCCCCCTCGCCCATCCGGTCAGGCCGCGCGCCTACAAGGAAATCAACAACTTCTACACGCCGACGGTCTATGAGAAGGGCGCGGAGGTGATCCGCATGCTCAAGGTCCTGATCGGTGACGACGCCTTCAAGCGCGGCATGGACCTCTATTTCGAGCGCTGCGACGGCACGGCCGCGACGATCGAGGAATTCCTCGGCTGCTTCGCCGAAGCCTCGGGCCAGAACCTCGATCATTTCGCCCGCTGGTACGAGCAGGCGGGCACGCCGACCATCGTCGCCTCCGGCCGCTACGATGCCGCGGCGAAGCGCTACACGCTCGACCTGGCGCAGAGCACGCCGCCGACACCCGGCCAGACCGAGAAGCAGCCTGTCGTGCTGCCGATCAAGCTCGGCCTCGTCGGCGCGAAGGGCGACCTGCCGCTGAAGACGGCCTCGAACGCCTATGCCGGCGACGGGCTCGTGGTGCTCGACCAGCCGTCCCTGTCGGTCACCTTCGAGGATGTCGCGGAAGCGCCGATCCCCTCGCTGATGCGTGGCTTCTCGGCGCCTGCGCGGCTCGACCTCGATTTGTCGGATGCGGACCTGCTCCGGCTGTTCTCGGCCGACAGCGATTCCTTCAATCGCTGGCAATCGCTCCAGAGCGTCGCGACGCGCGTGCTCGTGGCTGCCGGCAAGCCCGGTGCCGATGCGGACGTGCTGGCAGCGACCGCCGGCAAGCTCGGCGAAGCACTGCGCAGCTTCCTCAAGGCGGATGGGCTGTCCGACCCGGCCTTCGCGGCGCAGGTGCTGCGCCTGCCCGCGCCGGCCGATATCGCTCGTGAGATCGGTGGGGATGTCGACCCCGATGCGATCTTCGCCGCCCATCGCAAACTGTCGACCGCGATCGGCACCGCCCTGCTCGGCGAATTGCCGGGCCTGCGAGGCGCGCTCGCAGCCAGCGGCGCCTATCGCCCCGATGCGGCCTCGGCGGGACGGCGGGCGCTGCGCAACGAATTGCTCGGGCTCGCCGCACTGGCCGCTCCGACCGAGGCTGCCGATCTCTGTGAGCAGCAATTCGCCGATGGCGACAACCTGACCGATCGCCTCGCCGCGCTCGCAGCGATGACGCTTATCTCCGGCGAGCGCCGGGAGTCGCTGATCGCGCGTTTCGCCGAGGCCTATGCCAACGAGCCGCTGGTGCTCGACAAATGGCTGATGGCGCAGGCGCTGATCGCCGAGCCCGGCACGCTGGAACGCGTCAAGACGCTGATGCAGCACCCGGCCTTCTCGCTCGGCAATCCCAATCGCGTGCGGGCGCTGATCGGCGGCTTCGCGGCGAACCTGACCCAGTTCAACCGGGCGGATGGCGCAGGCTATGATTTCGTCGCCGATATCGTCGTCGCGCTCGACAAGACCAATCCGCAGGTCGCCTCGCGACTGCTCGGCTCGTTCAAGAGCTGGCGCATGCTGGAGCCCGGCCGAAAGCGCCTGGCGCGGGAGGCGCTGAGCACCGTCGCGGCCCTGCCGAACCTGTCGCGGGACGTCGCCGACATCGCCGAAAGAGCGCTCGCCTGAGCGCTCTCCGGGAATCGTTAACGCCGACCTGTCCAAAAGATTAACGTTTCATTACCCGCGCAGGATTCATCGGCATAAGCACTGCAACCTAAAGGAGAATTCGACACTCCTGACTCAACTCAGGGCTAGACAAACCGTGGCGCCCGGATTCAACTGACGGTGATTCGCGGGGATGCGGCACGTCTCCCGATCTTACTGACGGTAAAGTTCCGAAGGGGGACCGGGCATGTCGCGTGCAAACGCGGGCTGCGCACCTGTGCGCGCCGATACGATTCTGGGTGTGGCGCGCTCGCTGACGCACCCTCTGTATCATCGCTTCGAAAGCTTCGAACCTGCCTTTCGCACCGCAATCCCTGCGTTTGTGGGACTTTTCCTCATCATTCTCGGTGCCGGCGCGCTGATCCAGACCTCGGCCATGCGCGACGACGCCCTCATCGACGCGGCCGGCGACATGGACCTGGTGTCGGCTCTGGTCGCCCGGGAGCTCGACGCCGCCACGCTGGCGGGCAAGGAGCCCACCGCCGTCCTCGCAGCACTCACCGCCCGCCACCTCGCGGCCCATGGCCGCTTCGTCCATGTCAGCGGCGCCGATGGCCGCGTGATCGCCAGCGAACCGGTGATCGGCCAGACGCAGCGCACGCTCGTCGACTTCCTCGGCCAGACCCAGCCTCTCACCGTATTCGGCGACCGCGCCGGCGTGATGCGCATTACCCTGCCGAACGGCGCCGACGCCTTCGCCAGCGTGCGCAACCTCGCCGCCCCCCTCGGGCAGGTCGCGGTGCTGCAGCCGGTCTCGCGGGCGCTCTCGACCTGGCAGATCCGCCGCTCGGGCCTGATCATCCTGTTCGGCTCCGCCGGCCTTATCCTCGGCGTCACCACGCTCGCCTTCATGCTCCAGTCGAAGCGGGCGAGCGCCGCCGACCAGGATTGCGACTGCGTCCGCGAACGCATCGATACCGCGCTCAACCGCGGCCATTGCGGCCTGTGGGACTGGGACCTCGCGCGGGGCCGGATCTACTGGTCGGATTCGATGTACGCCCTGCTCGGCTATGACCGCACCGGCGAATACATGTCCTTCGGCGAGGTCTCGAGCTTCATCAACCAGGACGATGTCGACCTCTATGCGCTCGCCGACGCGATCAGCCGCGGCGAGGCCGACCATCTCGACCGCGAGTTCCGCGTCCGCTCCGCCACCGGCGAATGGATCTGGCTCAAGGCCCGCGCCGAGCTCGTCATCGACCGCCGCACCCGCGCGCGCCATCTCGTCGGCATCGTCGTCGACATCTCCGAGCAGCGCCGCATGGCCGAGCGCACCGCCACCTCCGATGCCCGCCTGCGCGACGCCGTCGAGGCGATCTCGGAAGCCTTCGTGCTGTGGGATGCCGACAACCGCCTCGTGCTCTGCAACGCCAAGTACCAGCAGCTCCACCAGCTCCCGGCCGACGCCCTGCAATCCGGCGCCTCCTACGACGAGATCATGGAGCTCTCGGCCCAGCCGCAGATCGACCGCGAGCCGATGCGGGTGCAACGCGGCATGGCCGGGGCCTCCTACGAGGCCCGCCTCTCGGATGGCCGCTGGCTGCAGATCAACGGCCGCCGCACCAAGGATGGCGGCTCGGTCTCGGTCGGCACCGACATCACCAAGCTGAAGCAGCAGGAAGAGCGGCTGACCCAGTCCGAGCACCAGCTCCTGATGCATGTCACCGACCTCAAGGCCTCGCGCCAGAAGCTCGAAGCCCAGGCCCAGCAGCTCGCCGATCTCGCGGAGCGCTATCTCGAGCAGAAGGCTTCCGCCGAAAGCGCCAACCGCGCCAAGTCCGAATTCCTCGCCAATATGAGCCACGAGCTGCGCACGCCGCTCAACGCCATCATCGGTTTCTCCGAGATCATGGAGAACGGCCTGTTCGGCCCGCTCGGCGAGAAGTACACCGACTATGTCCGCGATATCCGCTCCAGTGGCGGCTATCTCCTGAGCATCATCGACGACATCCTCGACATGTCCCGCATCGAATCCGGCCGGCTGCGGCTGGAGAAGAGCGAGATCGCTCTCGGCCCGGTGCTCGACCAGGCGCTGCGGAAGGTCCAGCCGGAGGTCGAACGCAAGCAGCTCGTGCTGGCCATCGAAGGCCCGCTCGACACCCATCTCGAAGCCGACCCGCACGCGCTCTACCAGATCCTCGGCAACCTGCTCGACAACGCCGCCAAGTTCACGCCGGAAGGCGGGCGGATCGCGGTCCGCACCCGCCATGTCCCCGGCGCGCTCAACATCTTCATCGAGGATACCGGCATCGGCATCCCCAAGGAGAAGATCGACCGCGTCGGCCGCCCGTTCGAGCAGGTCGAGGGCGATCTGGTGCGCAGCTACAAGGGTTCGGGCCTGGGCCTCGCCATCGCCCGCTCGCTCGTCGAGCTGCATGGCGGCTCGCTCCGCTTACGCTCGGCGATCGGCGCCGGCACCATCGTCATGATCCACCTGCCGCTCGACGGCGGCGCCGACCGCATCACCGCGCAGGCGGCTTGAGCGTCAGCCAGCCTTCGCCTTCGACAGCACGCGGGTGAAGATCGCCCTCACCGCGCCGCGAACCTCGTCGAGCTCCGCTTTCATCACCTTCGCATCGGGCCGGCCGACGGCCGTCGCGATTCTCCTGAGCACCCGGGGCGGCACGGCCTTGGGATCGAAGGCCTCTTCGACGGTGAAACGCTGCCAGAGCTGGACGTCGCCGATCAGGCGATGCGCTTCGAGCAGAACAGAGGCATCTCCGTCCGAGAGCAGGCCAGCCGCCTTGGCCGCTGCGAAGACCGAGGCCGTGTCGTTGACAATCAGGCCGGGGTGTTCGCTGGCATAGGCCAGCAGCAGGAACTGGGCGAGGAAGTCGAGATCGGTGATACCGCCGGCCGCGAGCTTCAGGTCCCAGGGATCCTTCTCGCCCTTCTCCCTGGCAATCAGTGCGCGCATCTCGGCGACCGCCGCCGCGACCTTGGCCGGCTCGCGCTTGCGCGACAGGATCGCGCGGATCGAAGCTTCCACACGCTTCGCCAATCCGGCATCACCGGCGACGACGCGGGCGCGGGTCAGCGCCATCTCCTCCCAGATCTCGGCCTCGCCCTGATGATAGGCCTCGAAGCCGGCGAACTGGGTCGCAGCCGGGCTCTTGTTGCCGGTCGGGCGCAGGCGCATGTCGACCTGATAGAGCGTGCCGCGTCGCGTCGGCACCGTCAGCGCCGCGACGAGGCGCTGGGTGAAGCGGACATGCCAGGTGACGGGATCGAGGCTTCTGGCGCCGTCGCTCGCGCCGGCATCCTCCGGCCGGTCGTAGAGCAGGATCAGATCGAGATCGGATGAAGGCGTGAGTTCGCCTGCACCGAGCCGGCCAAGGCCGAGCACGACCGTCTCCGCCCCTTCGATGGCGCCATGATCTTCCGTGAAGGATCGGCGGGTGTCGGCAAAAGCGACGCGCAGGCAGGCCTCGGCGACAGCGCAATAGGCCTGCCCCGCCCCTTGCGCCGGGTAGACGCCGGAGAGGAGGCGCGCGCCGACCAGGAAATTCTCCTGCCGGGCCGCGTCGCGCAGACGGTCGAGCCCGTCCTCGACGCTGGGCGGTGGCGAGCCGACATGATTGCGGATGCGCCGCTCCAGCGCCTCGACATCGAGCACCGCCTGCCCAAAGGCCGGGTCGATGACGCCGTCGAGCACATGCGGGTGCAAGGCCGCGACCTTGGCGAGGCGCGGCGCACTACCGAGGATCTCGGCGAAGAGCGTCAGCAGGGAATCATGCGAGCGCAGCAGCGTCAGTAATTCGACCGCCGCCGGCATGCGGACGAAGGCGTTGTCGAGATGCGCGAGCGCGCCGTCTGGGTCGGCGGTGCGGCCGAGCGCGACGAGCAGCGCCGGGGTCAGCTCCGTCAGTACCTCGCGGGCGCGGGCGCTGGTCACGGCGGCGCGGCGGCCGAAATGCCAGCCGCGCACCGTCTCAGCCGCGGTCGCGCCATCGCGGAAGCCGAGCTTGCCCAGCGTCTCGATCGTCTCGGGATCGGCTTCCGAGCCGGTGAAGCTCAGCGTCCCCGCCTCGGAGGCAAGACTCGGCCCTTCCTCGAAGAGCAGGGCGTAATGCCCTTCGACGCACTTCGCATGCGCGGTCAGCGCCTTGCCGAAGGCGGCCGTCGAGGGATAGCCGCAGAAGCGGGCGAAGGCTTCGAGATCGCCCGCCGCCTTGGGCAGGGTCTGCGTCTGCTCGTCGGCCTGCATCTGCAGGCGGTGCTCGATGGTGCGCAGCCAGCGATAGGATTCGGAGAGTTCGTCGCGGGCCTGCGGCGTGATCCAGCCTTCGGTGGTCAGTTCGCCGAGCATCTCCAGCGTGCGCGGGCCGCGCAGGGCCGGGCGGCGGCCGCCGAAGACGAGCTGCTGCGTCTGGACGAAGAACTCGATCTCGCGGATGCCGCCGCGCCCGAGCTTCACGTTATGACCGGCGACCGCGATGGTCTCGTGGCCCTTCACCGTCTGGATCTGGCGCTTCATCGCATGGATGTCGGCGATGGTCGCGAAGTCGAAATATTTGCGCCAGATGAAGGGCGCGAGATCCCCAAGGAAGCGCCGGCCGAGCTCGATATCGCCCGCGATCGGCCGCGCCTTGATCATGGCGGCGCGTTCCCAGTTCTGGCCGACCGTCTCGTAATAGGAATAGGCCGAGGGCAGCGAGACTGCGACATGGGTCGAGGCCGGATCGGGCCGCAGGCGCAGGTCGACGCGGAAGACATAGCCGTCCGGCGTGCGCTCCTGGATGATGCGCGCGATCTGCTGGGTCAGCTTGACGAAGAAGCTGGTGGGTTCGCCGACGCCGGCGGCCTCCGCTGCCTCGGGATCGAAGAAGACGACGATGTCGATATCGGAGGAATAGTTCAGCTCGCCGGCGCCGTGCTTGCCCAGCGCCAGCACGACGAGGCCGGAGCCGGGGCCGGGATCGGCCGGGTCGGCAAGGTTGATCCGGCCAAGATCGGCGGCCTGCCGCAGGACATGGTCGGTGGCGAGGCGCGCCGCCATGTCGGCGGTTTCGGTCAACGCGCCCGTCACGGTCTCGACATCCCAGGCACCGCCGATATCGGCGAGCGCGATCAGGAGTGCCATGGCGCGGCGGAAGCGGCGCAATTCGCGCATCAGGTCCGCAGTTTCACAGCCCGCCTCGGCGAAGGCCGCGATCCCGGCCAGCAGCGCGTCGCGACGGACTTCCGGCGCTTCCGTCAGGCTGGCGAGCAGCCCGGCCGGGTCGAAGCGCATGATCTGCGTCAGGAAGGGCGAATGGGCGAGGATGCCGGCGACCAATGCCGCGCTGCGCGGATGCTCGGCCAGATGCGCCTTGAGCGCCTCGGCCGCTTCCTCGTCATGGAGGCGCTCGATCAGCTCTCGCTTCAGCAGCGCATCGGCCTTGGCCTTCGCTGGCAGGACCGGCGCAGCCTCGAGCCTGTCACAGAGCCGTTCCGCCATCGTTCATCGTCCTGCCTCAGTGGATCGGCACGCCAGCAGGGTTTGGCGCCGCTGTCGAGGCGGCAGGCTCGGCGAGGGCCGGCGTGTCCACAGGCTTGGGGCTGCCGACGGGCAGGAGGATGACGACGCGCAGGCCCGGCGCATTATCCTCCAGCGTGAGGCTACCGCCATGCAGGCGCACCACGCCGGCCACCAACGACAGGCCGAGCCCGAAGCCCGGCTTGCTGCGGCTGGTATCGAGCCGGACGAAGCGGTCGAAGACGCGGCCGCGATCGGCCTCCGGAATCCCTGAGCCATGGTCGGCGACGGAGAGCTCGACCTGATCGCCAATCGCCCGGGCAGAGACCGCCACGGTGCCGTCGCCGCCCTGCTCCGGCGCGCCGTATTTCAGGGCGTTGTCGATCAGGTTGTTCAGGGCCTGCCCGATCAGTTCGCGATTGCCGCGGACCTTCAGGCCAGGGGCGACGTCGCTGGCGAGCGACAGGCCGGCTTCCTCGGCCAGCGGCTCGTAGAGCTCGGCGAGGCCGGAGACGATCTCGGAAATGTCGAGCTCGCTCATGTTGTCGCTGACGCGACCGGCCTCCAGCCGCGCGATCATCAGGAGCGCGTTGAAAACACGGATGAGGTTGTCCGCCTCCTCGATCGAGCCGTCGAGCGCCGCCCGCAATTCATCCGGCGATTTCGCAGTCCGCAGCGCCTCCTCCGCCCGGTTGCGCAACCGGGTCAGCGGCGTCTTGAGGTCATGGGCGATATTGTCGGTGACCTGCTGCATGCTGGCCATCAATTCACCGATGCGGTCGAGCATGGCGTTGAGGTTGAGCGCGAGCCGGTCGAGCTCGTCGCCGGTGCCGGTGATGGCGAGCCGGCCTTTCAGGTCGCCCTCCATGATGCCATGCGCGGTTTCGCTCATGCCGTCGATGCGCTTCAGCACACGCCGGGCCACGAACCAGCTGGCGAAGCAGCCGAGGATAAGGACCAGCGCCAGCGACCAGCCGGCGGCGCGCCGGATGACGATGCCGAGCCGATCGCGCTCCTCGAGGTCGCGGCCGACGAGCAGGCGGAACCCGGCCGGCAGCAAGAACACGCGCACCAACGCGCGGCTCGGTGTGTCGACCGTCTCGCTGGAGCGGGCATATTCGATCTCGCTCTCGCCGGTGCGATCGAGCGTGCCGGGCGGGATCGCTTCGACATTGCCGGCGATGCGCTCTCCCACCGGCGTGGTGACAAGGTAGAGCGAGGCGCCCGGCGCGCGCGAACGGCGCTCGACGATGTTGACGATACGGCGGATACCGCCCTGGCGCTGCTGCTCGGCCAGGCCCTGGATCTCGGCATCGATGGTCGAGCGGATCTGGTCGTCGAGCAGGCGCTTGGCGTTCCAGGCGACATAGCCGAGGACGAAGGCGGCAAAGAGCGCGAAGATGACGAGATAGGCCGCCGTCAGCTTGAAGGCGGTCGTGCGGAACAGCGTGGGCAGGAAGCGCTGGCGCTTGTGCGAGGAGGCGTCAGCGGGCGCTGTCACGGACCATGTATCCCGCGCCGCGGATGGTGTGGATCATCGGCAGCTCGAAACCCTTGTCGACCTTGGCGCGCAGGCGGCTGACATGCACGTCGATGACATTGGTCTGGGGATCGAAATGATAATCCCAGACGTTTTCCAGCAGCATGGTGCGTGTCACGACCTGCCCGGCATGCTTCATCAGATATTCGAGCAGGCGGAACTCGCGCGGCTGCAGGACGATCTCCTGGCCCTCGCGCGTGACGCGATGGGCAAGCCGGTCGAGCACCAGCTCGCCGACGCGATAGGTCGTAGGCTCGGCGGCTGGAGCACCGCGGCGTCGCGCCAGCACCTCGACGCGGGCGAGCAGCTCGGAGAATGCATAGGGCTTGGGCAGGTAGTCGTCGCCGCCGGCCCGCAGGCCCTTCACCCGGTCGTCGACCTGGGCAAGTGCGGAGAGGATCAGGGCGGGCGTATCGTCCTTCTGCTCGCGCAGGGAGCGGATCAGCGAGAGCCCGTCGAGGCGCGGCAGCATGCGGTCGATGACCAGCACGTCGTAGCCGCCGCCCTCGGCCATGGCATAGCCTTCCAGCCCGTCCGCGGCATGGTCGGCGACATGGCCGACTTCGCGGAAAGCCTTGGTCAGATAGGCCGCAGCCTCGGCATCATCTTCGACGATCAGGAGTCGCATAGACCAACCCTATCTCAAGAAACGCGAAAACGGCAGGCCGGAGGATACGCATCCGGCCTGCCGCCGCGACGGCGAAGTCCCTGGGCTGGGGCGACAGGGAACCGAGGGACCCGCCAGCTCCGATCAGGCCGCCGGCTGGCGGCCGACCTCGAAGGTCACGTCACGCGACTTGCCTTCGCGGAAGAGAGTGATCGTGGTCTTGGTACCCGGCGCGAAGGTCGCGATCTTGCGCGAAAGCTCGCGAGCGTCCTTGATCGCCTCGCCATTGACGGCGGTGATGGTGTCGCCGCGACGGATGCCGGCCTTGGCGGCGGGGCCGTTGCCCTGTGCCTCAGCGACGAGCGCACCCTTGGCATCCTTCAGGCCGATCGCATCGGCCATTTCGCTGGTCACCGGCTGGATCTGCACGCCGATGAAGCCGCGCGCCACCGTGCCGTCCTTCTTCAAGGAGTCCACGACCTGACGGACGGTCGAGGCGGGGATGGCGAAGGCAATGCCGACATTGCCACCCGAGGGCGAGTAGATCGCGGTGTTGACGCCGACGACCTCGCCGTTCTGGTTGAAGGTCGGGCCACCCGAATTGCCGCGGTTGATCGGCGCGTCGATCTGGATGAAGTCGTCATAGGGACCGGAGCCGATATCCCGACCCTGCGCCGAGACGATGCCGGCCGTGACCGTGCCGCCGAGGCCGAAGGGGTTGCCGATCGCCAGCACCCAGTCGCCGATGCGCGCCTTGGCATCGGAGAGCTGGACATACGGATAGTTGCCGGCGTCCTTGACCTTGAGCAGGGCGAGGTCGGTGCGCGGATCGGTGCCGACGACCTTGGCATCAAGCGTCTTGCCGGAATCGGTGACGAGCTGGACCTCGACAGCGTTCTCGACGACGTGGTTGTTGGTCACGACATAGCCGTCCTGGCTGACGAAGAAGCCCGAACCCTGGGCCATGCCGACCTGCGGCTTCGGCCTGCCCTGGCGGGCCCCCTCCTGATCACGGAAGAAACGGCGCAGCTGCGGGGGAATGTCTTCGAGGCTCTGATCGTCGCCGGCGGCGGCGGTCTGCGTCTTGACGCGGACGGAGACGACGGCGGGCTTCACCTTGTCGACGAGGTCGGCAAAGGAGGGCAGCGCCGTCTGCGCGCCCGAGAGCTGGATCGGCTGGGCGATGGCATTGTGGTTCTGCATCAGGGCGCTGTCGGCGATGCCGGCGGCGAGGCCGATGCCGAGGATGGCGGTGCCGGCAAGAAGAGCGCCGCGCTTCAGGATGGACTTGCGATTTTCAGTGTGTGTCGTCATGGCGGGAACCTCGTGGAGCGACAGGGTGCTTTCCCCTGCTCGTGACGAGGACCATGAGACCCGCCGCCTTACGTGGCTTTGGCCTGAAGATGACGATTTCGTAAGGTTGGCCCGGCTGGCCGCGCCTTACCCCTGCTCGTCCCGCAGCAGCTTGTCGACGCGATTGCGCTCCTCGTCCGTCAGGGGCGCTGGCGTGACGTTTTCCTCGCCGGCGCGCTGCCGGCCTCGACGCCAGACGAAAGCGGCTCCGGCCAGGAAAATCAGGAAAGGCGCGCCCCAGAGCAGCAGCGTATGCGCGTTGAGCGGCGGGCGCAGCAGGACGAAATCGCCGTAGCGGGCGACGACGAAATCGACGACGGCCTTGTCGTCGTCTCCAGCGACGAGACGCTCCCTGACGAGGATGCGCAGGTCGCGGGCCAGAGGCGCGTCGGAATCGTCGATCGACTGGTTCTGGCAGACGAGGCAGCGCAATCCGCCGGAGATGTTGCGCGCACGCTGCTCAAGAGCGGCGTTGGGCAGGATCTCGTCGGGCTGCACGGCCTGAGCCACCGGCGCGACCAGCAGCATCAGACCGAGGATGAGAGCGATCCGCCGCATCGGCCTATTCCGCCGGCTGCACGGCGGCCGCGGGCGCGGCGCGCTTCGGTGCCGCCAGCCGGAAGCGCCGGTCGGTCAGCGACAGGCCGCCGCCGAGCGCCATCACGAGCGAGCCGATCCAGATCAGCAGGATCAACGGCTTGTCGTAGAGGCGCACCGCGACGCCGCCATCCTGCGCCTCGCCGAGGCTGACATAGGCCTGGCTCAGACCATCCGTCCGGATACCCGCTTCGGTCGTCGGCATGGCGCGCGCCGTATAGATACGCTTGGAGGCCTCGATCGGCGCCAGCTCGCGATCACCGGAGAAAACCTGGAAGCGGGCGATTTCGGCGCGGAAATTCGGCCCCGTGCGAGGCGACATGCCTTCGAGCATGATGGTGTAGCGGCCGCTGGTCAGGCGCTCGCCCGGCTTCAGAACCGTGATCGCCTCGCTGCTCCAGGCCTGGGCGGCGATGCCGATGATGCTCAAGCCGACGCCCGCATGAGCCAGCGCCGTGCCCCAGGCCGAGCGCGGCAGCCCGCGCGCCCGCGACAGCATCGCCCGCCAGCCGCTGGCGCGGGTGACGATGCGCTCGGCGAGGTCGAAGCCGGCACCGAGCACAAGGAAGACGCCCAAGCCCACGCCGAGCGGCGCCAGCACCGGCCCGCCACGGGTGAAGGACAGCAGTGCCAGAGCCGCCAGCACCGCGACGCCGAAGGCAAAGGCATTGCGCTGGGCCGCGCCGAGCAGGTCGCCGCGCTTCCAGGCGAGCGACTGGCCGATCGGCAGCAGCAGCAGCAGCGGCACCATCACCGGCACGAAGGTCGCGTTGTAGAAGGGCGGGCCGACCGAGATCTTGTCGCCGGTGACCATCTCCAGCAGCAGCGGATAAAGCGTCCCGACGAAGACGGTGGCGCAGGCCGTCGCCAGGAAGACGTTGTTGACGACCAGCGCGCTTTCCCGGGAGACCGGGGCGAACAATCCGCCCTGCCGCAGCAGAGGCGCCCGCCAGGCGAACAGCGCGAGCGAGCCGCCGACGAAGAAGATCAGGATGAAGAGGATGAACAGGCCGCGCGCCGGATCGGTCGCGAAGGAATGCACCGAGGTCAGCACGCCCGAGCGGACGATGAAGGTGCCGAGCAGCGAGAGCGAGAAGGTCAGGATCGCGAGCAGGATCGTCCAGACCTTCAGCGCGTCGCGCTTCTCCATCACCACGGTCGAGTGGATCAGGGCCGTTCCGGCAAGCCAGGGCATGAAGGAAGCGTTCTCGACCGGGTCCCAGAACCACCAGCCGCCCCAGCCGAGCTCGTAATAGGCCCAGTAGGAGCCCATCGCGATGCCGAGCGTCAGGAAGGTCCAGGCCAGCAGCGTCCAGGGCCGGACGGCGCGCGCCCACATCGCGTCGATGCGCCCGTCGATCAGGGCGGCGACCGCGAAGGCATAGGTGATCGAGAAGCCGACATAGCCGATATAGAGCAGCGGCGGATGGATCGCGAGGCCGAGATCCTGCAGGATCGGGTTGAGGTCCTGCCCCTCGGCCGGCACCGGGACCAGCCGCTGGAACGGGTTCGAGGTCAGCAGGGTGAAGGCGATGAAGGCGACGGCGACGAGCCCCTGCGCCGCAAGCGCGCCGGCCCGCAGGCGCGGTGGCAGCGAGCGGCGCGACAATGCGACCAACGCCCCGAACAGCGTCAGGATCAGCACCCAGAGCAGCATCGAGCCTTCGTGGTTGCCCCAGACGGAGGTGAATTTATAGATCAGCGGCTGCGCCGAATGGGAGTTGGCGACGACATTGCCGACCGAGAAATCGGAGCGGACATAGGACGTCACCAGGGCGGCGAAGGACAGAGCGACCAGCGCGAACGAGACCAGCGCCGCGCTGCTGCCGACCGAGGCCAGCGTCCGATCCTGCCGGAACACGCCCCAGAACGGCACCACCGCCTGGATCACGGAAACGCCGAGCGCGAGCGCCAGCGCGTAATGGCCGATCTCGACAATCATGAACGGCTCACGGTTTCGCCGGCGCGGCAGCGGGTGAGCCGGAGCCCCCAGCTTGCCAATGCCCCTGCTTCTTCAGCGCGTCGGCGACCTCGCGCGGCATATAGGTCTCGTCATGCTTCGCCAGCACTGAATCCGCCTTGAAGCGTCCGGCGCCCTCGAAAACGCCTTCGGTGACGACGCCCTGCCCTTCGCGGAAAAGATCGGGCAGCAGGCCATCATAGCCGACCTTGATCGAGGTCTTGCCGTCGGTGACGCTGAAGCTGATGCGCTGGCCGCCATTGCGCTGGACCGAGCCGGCTTCGACCAGCCCGCCGAGACGCATGCGGGTTCCGGGCTGGACGCCCTTCTCGGCGATCTCGGTCGGCCCGTAAAAGAAGACGATGGTGTCGCGCATCGCGAAGAGGACGAGTCCGGCCGCCAGGAACAGGACGGCACCGGCCGCCGCGATCAGGGTCAATCTGCGCTGCTTGCGGGTGAGGCGGCGTTTTGCGGGGAGCGGCCGCGTCGGCTGAGCTAGGGTCATGGCGCGGCCTCCTTCAAGGCCAATTCATCGGCGAGAGCGTCGATGGCTGCAAGCGCCGCCTTGTCTTCAGCCAGACGCTCGCGTGCCGTCTTCACGGCCTGAAGCGCCGCAGGCTTGTCCCCGAGGACGGTGCGGGCGCGGATCAGGCGGCTCCATTCGGGCAAGCTGCCGCCCCCGGTGCTCAAGCGTTCGGCAAGCCCGTCGACCATCCCCTTGATCGCCTGCTGGCGCTCGGCTTCGGGAAGGGCGGCGACCGCCTTGCGGCCGGTATCGGCCTGCATCCGCTCCAGCCGGGCGCGAACGGCACCGGACCAGTCGGCATCGGCGGGCGCTTCGGCGAGGAGCTGGGCAAGCGCCGCCTGCGCGCCCTCGCCGTCGCCGTCCTGCTCCTTGGCGAGGGCGAGATAGTAGCGGGCTCGCGGGCTTTTCGGATCGAGCTTGACGGCCTCGGAAAGTGCTTCGCGCGCCGCGGCGGTCACGATGCCACCGGTTTCCATGATGCGAGCTTCGCCCAGGCCGGCGTAAAGCTCGGCATCGGGCTTTCCGGCGCGGACCGCGGCGGCGAAGGCTTTCGCGGCCTCGTCGTAGCGGCCCTGGCGGAGATAGATCGGCGCCAGCAGCCCCCAGCCCTTCGCATCGCCGGGATTGGCGGCGAGATGGGCCTCCATCCGCGCGAGCACGATGGCGAAATCCTGCTGCGGCCCGGCCTTCTCCAATCGCGCCGCCAACGGCTGGTCGGGCTGCCCGGGAGAGCCGTAGAGGCCGTAGATCAGCAGCGCCAGCAGCGGCACGACCGAGAGCATCAGCGCGGAGCTTGCCCGGCGACGGCGCAGCGACGGCTCGGTCTCGCCGGTAGGATCGGCTTCGTCGCCTGCGGCGCGCAGAAGGCGGCGGGCGGCTTCGGTACGGGCGGCCTGCGCTTCCTCTTCGCCGATCAGCTTGCGGGCGAGATCGCGGTCGATCTCCTTGAGCTGAGAGCGGTAGAGGCTGCGGGCATCGGCCGCGTCAGCGAAACCCTGCGCCCGGCCACGGCTGAGCGGCCAGAGCAAGGCGAAAACCGCTGCTCCCGTCATCGCTGCAAAGATGGCCCAAATCATCATGCGGCGTTCTTACTCAATCGTCCGCTCGGGTTCATGGTGACAAAGGGTCACGCGACAAAGAATTCCTCTAAACCGAAGGCAATTCGAGCCGCGCCCTCAATCCGCCCAGCGGAGAGCGATCAAGGCTCAGGCCGCCACCATAGAGCTTGGCGAGATCGACGACGATGGAGAGCCCGAGGCCTGAACCCGGCGTCGTCTCGTCGAGCCGGCGGCCACGCTTCAGAACCTCGGCCATGGCCTCGGCCGGCAGACCGGGACCGTCGTCGTCGATCAGGAGCGCGATCCGCTCGGTATCGGCCGTCTTCTCACTGGCAAGGGAAACCTCGACTGCCGAGGACGCCCATTTGAAGGCGTTGTCGAGGAGATTGCCCAGCATCTCCTCCAGATCCTGCTTCTCGCCACGGAAGCGCAGGCCGGGCGGGATCGCATGCGAGCCGGAAATACCTCTCCCCTGCGAGATCTTGGTGAAGGTACGCAGCAAGGCATCGAGCGAGGGCGCGATCTCGGTCACGCCGCCGAGCGCACCCGAGAGGGCCGCGGCCCTGGCGCGGTCGAGATAGTACTGGACTTGGTCGCGCATGATCGCAGCCTGCGCGCGGACGGTCTGGGAGAGCTGGCCGTCGCCGCTCGTGCCGGCCTCGTTCATCATCACGCTGAGCGGGGTCTTGAGCGCATGCGCGAGGTTGCCGACCTGGGTCCGGGCGCGGTCGAGGATCTCGTGATTGGCGTCGATGAGCTGGTTGAGCTCGCTCGCGAGCGGCGCGAGATCGGGCGGGTATTGCCCGACGATCCGCGGATTCTCGCCGGTCCGCACCGCCCCGACAGCAGCGCGCAGCCGCACCAGTGGGCGCAGGCCGAACCGCACCTGCACGAGCGTCGAGGCGACCAGGGCGATGCCGAGCAGCAGGAAGGTCATCGCCAGCGCGAAGCGGAAATCCTGGATGTCGCCCTCGATCTCGTCGGCGGGCGCCGCGACCGCGACGGTGAAGCGCCCGTCCTCGCCGACGTCGATCTCGCGCTCCAGCACGCGCAGGCGGCGATCGTCGGGCCCAGAAACATAGCTTTCGCGCAAGCCCCGGCTGTTCGGCACGATCGATTGGTCGAGCAGCTTGGGGAGTTGCCCGCCGACCAGCGAGCGCGAGGCGCGGACATTCGGCCGCTCGCCGTCGAGCCTGGTGATCTGCCAGTACCAGCCTGTCAGCGGCAGGTCGAAGCGCGGCTCACCGAGATCGCCGACCGTTTGGCGCTCGGTCTCGGGCGGCGCGGCGAGGTCGGCGACCAGCTGCTTGATATAGACCGACAACCGCTCGTCGAAGCCGCGCTCAGCCGAGCGGCGATAGAAGGTGGTGAGGCCGACGCCGGCCAGCACCAGGATCAGCACGCAGCAGACGGCCGCCGAGAAGAACAGCCGCGCTCCCAGCGAATAGCGATGGGATTTGAGCGGCATCGCCCGCGATCAGACCTTTTCCGGAGCGGCGGCGATATAGCCTAACCCCCGGACGGTCTCGATGACATCGACGCCCAGCTTCTTGCGCAGGCGGCCGACGAAGACCTCGATCGTGTTGGAATCGCGGTCGAAATCCTGATCGTAGAGATGCTCGACCAGCTCGGTCCGCGAGACGACCCGCCCTTGATGGTGCATCAGATAGGAGAGCAGGCGGTATTCATGCGAGGTGAGCTTCACCGGGTTTCCATCGACGACAACGCGGCTCGCGCGGGTGTCGAGCCGGACGGGGCCGCAGACCAGTTCCGAGGTCGCGTGCCCGGTGGCGCGGCGCAGCAGCGCCCGGACGCGGGCCAGCAGTTCCTCGATATGGAAGGGCTTGACGACATAATCGTCGGCGCCGGCATCGAAGCCGCCGACCTTGTCGCTCCAGCGGTCGCGCGCGGTCAGGATCAGCACCGGCATGGTCTTGCCGGCGCGGCGCCAGCCCTGCAGCACGGCGACGCCGTCGACCTTCGGCAGGCCGAGATCGAGGATCACCGCGTCGTAGGGCTCGGACTCGCCGAGATAAAGCCCCTCCTCGCCGTCGAAGGCCTTGTCGACGGCATAACCGGCATTCTCAAGCGCGGTCACGATCTGGCGGTTGAGGTCCTTGTCGTCCTCGACGACGAGCAATCTCACGGTCGGCTAACTCCAGTTGTCGGATGGCCGCGACGGCTGTCAGCGGATGGTGGCGATCTTGCCGGATTGTCCTTCCAGCGTCACCCTTGCGACGCGGCCATCACGTTTCAGCGTCGTCACCACATAGACGAAATCCTCGCCCTGGCGACAGAGCCTGATGCGGACGACCTCGCCGGGAGCGGCATGGCGGGCGTGGCGCGAGGCTTCCGCCGGTTGCATGACGCGACCGTCGGCCACGGCATCGCGCGTCTCTTCGGAGGACAGGCAGGAGATCGGCGTCGCATCGTCGACCCGAACGATCGGCGAAGAGGCGATGAGCGCAAAAGCAAGGATCGGTTCGACCAGCATCGTCGACATGGCTAAGCCTGCCCGCGTGAATGCGCCATGAATGCATCGCCTCGTTCACAAGCTACAGTAGATCAGCGCACGGGAATCCGTCCACGCCATTCGCGCCCGCGCCCGACAGTGGTGCTGAGCTGGCGGAGCGAGAGCCCGATTTCCTGCTGTTGCGCGCCGAAATCGGCGAGCTCCTGCGCGGCCGGATAGGACCAGGCGGGGGTATTCACGATTTCGGCATGGAGCAGATTCTCGCCATCGAGGATGCCGATTTCATAGCGTTCGTTCTCCTCGCCCAGGGGTACCTCCGCCAACTCCCAGGAATCGCCGTCGATTCGCGTCCGCCTGAGCCAGGCCAGCGCAATGCCGCCCGCGGTGCGGACCGCCGTCGGCCGAACCGGGGATCGCGGGACAAGCGCTTCCCCGGCGACCGAGGTTTCGAACTCGACCATCGTCGCATCACCGACATCGTCGCGAGCCGGCCCGACGCGATAAAGCTGCGCCCGGCCAAGATCGGCCAGATCGCTCGTCAGCGAGACGGCTGCTCCGTCCAGCACCACGACCCGGGCTCCGGCCGGCAGAAGGCGGCCTGCCGCTGGCTCGCTGCCGCCAATCCCGCGAACCAGGCCGGACAGGCGGAAGCGCTGCGGTCCGATGAGGTCGACCTGAGACACCGTTACGATCTCAATCGCGCCGTCAGCCCCAATCAGCGCAAGTGCATTCGCGCCGGCCAGGGCTGCTTCCGGCGAAACGGAGGACAGCACGCCGCCGCGCAGCCTGACCTCCAGCACGGCACGCCGATCCGTCCGCCAGAGCGGCCCCGGCGGCAATGCCGTCAAGGTCTCGCCGACGATCGAGGGCGCCTCGACGAAGCCGTCCAGCGCGAACAGCCCCGCCTCGTCGGCACGCCAGATCGCCAGCGCGCCGGGCCATGGTGCCGCAAAGGCGGCGAGCGACAGCAAGGGCGGCGGCTGCACGGTGACGATCGGCAGAGCCAGCGGCACCGCGAGCGGACGCCCGGGCAATGCAGGTGGCGTTCGCGGCGGGCGCGTACCACCAGTCGCTCCGGTCGAGACATAGATCGCCGGTTCGACAGCCCGGGCACTGACCCGCCGAGTCGGGCCGTCGGCGATGCGGGTGACGCGAAACAGGCGGTTGCCGGCCTCGGTCGAAACCGACACGACATCGCCCGGCTCGATCACGATACAACGTGGCGAGAGTTCGCATTCGAGGCTCTCGCGAGCCGCCCAGGCCTCCTGCAGGCGCTGGTCGGCCAGGCGGCGCCCCTCAGCGGAGCGGGTCACGATCGCGGTTTCGACAGCGACCTCGCGCCGGGCCGCCCCGGCCAGCCGGCGCGAGCGCGCGGCAGCATTGCGATAATCGGCCTCGCTGTCGCTGAAGCTAAGGCGCAGTTCGAGCGGCAGCTCCGTCTCCTGGCTGCGCCGCAGCGCAAACGGCTCGCCATCGCGATCGGGAACGAGATCGTCGGGGCCGAGCAGGCGCGAGACCTTGCCGCCCCTGCCCTCGAAACGCAGCATGCCCGCGCTCATGATCGCGTCGAAGCCGAAGCTCTGGGCCAGCGGTTCCAACGCCTGCCGGGCCGATAGCGGGCGATCCAGCACATAGCCATCGGCGAATCCGTCGACGGTGATCGCGTCGGCCGCAGGCAAGCCGAAATCAGCCAGCAGTTTCGCGACGAGCCGATCGACCGGCGTGCCTTCGAGGCGCCCGTTCAGCCAGTGACCGGTTTCGAAATTCGCGCCGTCGGCCCAGATGCCGGAGAGATCGGGAAAGGCGGGGAAAGGCCGCGTATCCCAGTTCCACACGAAGATCCTGTTGGGATCGACCATGCGGATGCCGCTGACCGGGTGGACCGGGTTGCGCGTGGCATCGAACCCCACCCGCGCCGGGTCGAAGCCGGAGATGATCGCCTCCAGCGCCCGCGCCTGCACGAGATCGTCGCGCGCGCCGCTCGAAAACGGCGGATAGCCGCCCTCGTCCGATTTGGGATCGGGGAACATGTTGGGCGCATTGGCGCCCTTGTCGACGGCCGGCACGCCGATCTCGGTCAGCCAGATCGGCTTTGCGCCCGGCACAAACGGGGTCGCACTCGTCTCGACGCCGCCCGCGCGGCGGATATGAGCCTGGCTCCACCAGCCCCAGAGGTCCTTCGGCCGGAAGATCCACGGTTTGTCATAGGCGCCGTCTTCGATCGGCAAGCGCGTCTGCGCGGCCCGGCCGGCCTCGTCGGCATAATACCAGTCATAGGCCTCGCCTGTCATAGGCCTCGCCTGCGGTCAGGCGCTGGCGCAGATAGGCGAGATCGGCGGGGCCACGCGCGATGGTCGCATCGGCATGGCCCGCGGAATCGCGCCAGTCCGAGAGTGGTGGATAGAAATCGATGCCGATCGCGCCGATCGCAGGAGAGGCCCAAAGCGGGTCGAGCGGAAAATCGACGCTATCTCCGCCTTCGCGGACAGCCGCGCCATATTCGGTCCAGTCGGCGGCATAGGTCGCCACCGTGCTCGGCAGCATCGCCTTTACGTCCTGCGCGATGGCGGCAAGCTGGTCGACCATCGGATAACCGGCCGCGCCGCGCAGATGCGTCAACCCGACCATCTCGGAGCCGATGACGAAGCCCTCCACGCCGCCGGCGGCCTTTGCCAGAGCGGCGCAATGCATCACGAGGCGACGATAGGACCATTCATCCGGCTTGGCGCAAACAACGGCCTCCCCCACGACGGAGATGTCGGCCGTAACAACCGTCCCCACGAAGGCTTCGATCTGTGCGGTAACGGCCGCACGGCCTTCCGGACTTCCCAGGCGGCCAGGCGCCGGATCGCAGGTGATGCGGCCGCGCCAGGGATAGCGCGGCTGGCTCGCCGCGACCGAATAGGGGTCCGGCAGCGCGTTTCCAGCCGGGATATCCATCATCAGGAAGGGGTAGAGTACGACCTCGAGCCCGTAATCGAAGCGCAGGCGCCTGATCAGCGCGACGATGCTCTCGTCCGAAGGCGTCCCGCCGAAAGCAGGCCGGCCGTCAACCGCGCTGACGATGCGAGCCGACGACCGCGTCAACCCGGCGACCGACCACTGCGCCCCGACCGTCGGCTTGTGTGCGATCTCGGCCCGCGGAGCCACGCTGCACGTCCCGGCGCGCAGATCGTCTCCGAACCAGGAGACGACAAGCGACACACGGCGCAGATTGGGGCAAAGCGCCACGAGGTGGCCGAGCGCGGTATCGACGTCGCTGCCGCCATAGAGCTGGTGGCGCGTCAAGCTTTCGGTGACGCCGGCCTCCGGCTCATGGCTGACCGGGCGGATATCATAGACGAATTCGCCCGCACCGGGCGTCAGCGCGACCGCCCGGATCATGCTGCCGAGCCCGTCGACGGCGCGCACCACCTCGAAATCGAATTGCGGCACGCGATTGCCGTAATCGGCCAGCGGAAAGCGCTCAAACACGACATAAGCGAGTCCGCGATAGGCCGGCGCCTCGCCCGCCTCCTTCGCCGCGATCAACGGATCGAGCTCCTGCGTCTCGTAGCCATGGTGCACACGCATCTGGACAGTCTGGACGTCGAGTTCGCGGCCATCGACCCAGATGCGCCGGATGAAGGCGATCGGTCCTTCGCACAAGCCGATCGCGAGATTGGCGTGGTAGCTGTAGATCGTCTCGTAGGTCTTCTTCGAGCGCCCCCCCTTGCCGCCGCTCTTCGAGCGCGTGACCGAGACGGTGACCTCCTCCTCGAAGCGCGTCGCCCAGATCAGTTGCCCGCCGAGCCGCGCGCGGCCGTAGAGGCGCGGGATCGCGGCGCCCTCGGTCGCCGCGAGGCCATTCACCTCCTTGAGGCGCGGGCCGTCGACGACCTTGTTGCCACCGGCACTGCCGAGCCAGGCCTGGTCGATGCTCGCGCCGGCGAGCCCGCCCAAAGCCTGGCCGATAACGCCGCCCACCGGCCCGCCCAAGGCCGTTCCGAGGGCAGCGCCGGCAACCTGGAGAAGAAGCGTCGCCATCAGTCGGTCACTCCGGGGAAGGAAAAGGCATGGCTGAGATGGCGCCGCCACCAGGGCGTGAAAGCGACCTCGGCGACGGCCGCGCCGTCATGGGCATGGATGATGCGGTCCGGCCCCGCGAGGATCGCGCAGTGCTTCGCCGGCAGATGCTCGCGCCAGCGGAAAAGCAGGACGTCGCCCGGCCGCGCTTCGATCGCCGCGAGCGATCGCAGATGCCGCGCAGCCGCCAACGCCAGCGTCTCCTGCCGCAGGCTTTCCGCCCAGCTCGGCGAATAGGGCGGCGGCGTTTCCGGCTCGTCGCCACAGAGATCGCGCCAGACGCCGCGCACCAGCCCGAGGCAATCGCAACCGACGCCGCGCAGCGAGGCCTGATGATGATAGGGCGTGCCCAGCCAGAGCCGCGCGGCGTCGACGATCTCGTCGCGCGTCATCGGAACAGGCTCCCGCCGTCGAGCGCCCCGTCGCCGGGTCGTACGCCGCCGATGATGAAATCGTTCGTCGGCATATGCGGGAAGCCGCGGAAATTCACGCCATTGGCGAATTTGGCGCGGCAGGTGGCGAAGCTCTTGTTGCAGCCCGGCGTCACCCTGAAGCCGTCGCCGGGGAGAATCTCCGCCGCCGGCGCCTGCCAGAGCTGGAACAGCGCCTGCGCGCCTTCCCGGCCATGGCGCTTCACCTCGACGGCGAAGCCGGCATTCGCGCCGCTGGTGAAGATCAGCCGGCCACCGGTGAAATGGCCATCGGCATAGGAGACCATGCCCCCGGCCAAGAGCGAGAGGCGGCCGTCACTTTCGACAACATGGCCTTCCGTCGCGGCGAGCGCGACACCGCAACGCGCGTCGCCAAGGTCCGCGGAACAGGAGCGCAGGTAGAGCCGGCCCCGCTCCTCGTCGAACGCCTTGGCAAAGCTGCGGATCTCGGCGGTGAAGCTCGCCTCGCCCCGCTTGATCTCGCCGACGAACCCCTCTTCCATCAGCACGCGCTGGTCGGAAACGGCCCAGTTAACCAGCCAGATGCGCACCCGCGCATCGTCATAGAGCCCGCGCGCCAGATCGGATTCATTCAGCCCGAAGGCGGCGAAGGCGCCGGCGACCTCGCCGCCGCCGATCGCGAAGCCGAGCTCCGCCGCGCTTTCCGCCGCTTCCAGGCCCGTCGTGGCTGCGAAATCGATACCGTCGAAGGACAGCCTGCGATCGTGATCGGTGAAGCCGAGCACAAGGCCGTCGCGGCGCGTCAGGCTCCAGCAATGGCAGAGCGTCGTCGCGGCCGTCTCGATATGGGCAGCGAGGCCGGATGGAATGTCACGCATGGGGCAGCCTCAGGGGATGATCTCGACCACGGGAACGCGCGGGATCTCGCCGGCCGCGAAGGCGGAGAGGTCGACCTCGATCGCATCGGTGTCGAAACGAACAGGCACGTCGAAGGCGAAGCCGGCGGTCAGGACGGCCGCCGATGGCGGAATCGAGCCCGCGGCGATGGTGACCTGCCCGGTCGAGAGGTCGCAGGAGAAGGCGCTGCCCGCCAGCTCGACACCATCCACGGCGACCCGGATCGTGCCCTCGCAGGGCTTGGTGATCTCGCGGCTATAGGCCGACGCGCCGCTCCCATAGGCTTTGGAAAGCTGGAAGACGGCAGTGACGCCATCGCCGATCCCGATGATCTGATCGGTCGCCGCCGGCTCCTGCGAGGGTGGACAGCTCTTCCAGTCGAGCTGGTCACGCCAGCGAAACCCATGGAGGCGGCCGCGGCGCTCCTCGAAGAAGCTCACCACCGCCGCCAGGGCATCGAGATTGCGGATGCCGAGCCCGGCATCGTAGCGGCGGCGCGAATGCGCCCAGCGGCTGTTGCGCACCTCCCGGCCGGAGGCGAGCGTCACGATCTGGGTCTGGCGCTCCGGCCCGCCGCGCGCCCCGCGTGCGACATCGAGCGGGAAGCGAACCTCATGGAAATCCGGCATGCTTTGCTCCTTCAGAGCGCGCGTCTGCCGCGTGCGACCGCGCGGGCGATAGCGGCCGAGACCTGCGCCTCCGAGCGGCGGAAACTATCGGCATCGGGCGTCGAGACCTGCACGACGACGTTGAGCGGCCGGGCCTGCCCGCCGCCGCCGGCACGCACGCCGAGCCGCCCGTCCGGGCCGCGAGCGAGCGGCATGATCGCCTCGGCGCCGCGCTCGCCCATCAGGCCGAGGCCGCGCCCAGTCGGGAAATAGGAGGGCGAGGCGACGATGCCGCCCTCGGCGAAAGGGGCGACCGGAACGCTGCCACTGGCCCCACCCAACCCGATGCCGCCGAACAGGCCGCTCAAGCCCTTGATGCTGCTCCCGAGCAGGCTCGACAGCCCGGTCTGCAGCGGTTTCAGCGCGGTCTTGAGCAGGCTGTCGGTCATCGAGCGGCCGACGCTGCGCAGCACGTCCTCGAAGCGCTTGCCCTCGACGGCGCCGCGCGAGAAGGCGCTGACGATCGACTTCCCGAAACTCTCCGAGGATCGGTTCAATGACTGGGTCAGCCGGTCCATCGTCCTGAGATCGGAAAGGTGTCCCGCATCGATGCCGTCATCATCCGTCATGACCATCACCTCGATAGGTTGGTTGGAATTGCCGCCTCAGGCGTCGGGGAAGGCGTCCATCAGCGCCGTGAGTGCCGGGCGCTCCGGAGGGAAGCCTCGGGACCCGCCCTGATGGGCCCGCAGCGCCGCCGCGATCTCGCGCGGCGTTGCCGCCCAGAAAAACTCGGGCGGCCAGGCCAGCCGGCCCAAGCCGAAGGCCATCACCTCGTCCCAGGGAAAACCCGCCGGCGCACCTACGCCGGCGGCTGCGGAGGGCGGGGCTCATCGCCCTCGCCGAAAGTGGCTTCGAGCAAGGCGACCGCCGCCTTGATCACGCCGTTCAGGCCGCCGTCGAAGGAGAGTTCCGCGACATCCTCGTCACGGATCGCCCTGCCCGCTCCACGCAGGCCGGCGGCGATGATGCGGATGATGTCGCGGGCGGAGAGCCTGCCCTCGACGAAGCGCTCGCCCAAAGCCGGCAGGCTGTCGACGGCGAAAGCATGTTCGAGCTCGGCGAGAGCGCCGAGCGTGAGCCGCATCGGCAGGGTTTCGCCGGAAACCATGAGCGCGGTTTCGCCGCGATGACGATTGACCATGTCCGCCTCCTCAAAGCGCCGCGAAGGCCAGGAGCCCGGCCGATTCCAGCGACAGGTCGAAGGTGACCTCGCCGGCATGGTCGCCGCGATATTCGAGGCCCGTGAGCTGGAACGGACCCGCGATCGTGCCGAAATCCGGCACGACGATCTGCCAGTCCCGGATCGACCCGTCGAAGAAGGTCTGGCGGACGAGCGCGTCGGAGGCCTCGTCCTTGAAGATGCCGGCGCCGCTGATGCTGGCACGGCGCACCCCGGCACCCGCCAGCAATTCGCGCCAGCGCCCGGCCGATTCCGAATGCGTCACGTCGACGGTCTCGGCGTTGAAGGCGATCTGTCGCGCCCTCAGGCCGGCGACCGTGACGAAGCCGCCGGCGCCATCCGCCGCCTTGAGCAGCAGATCCTTGCCCTTCTGTGCCGTCATGCGGCTCTCCTTTGTATCTGAAGCATTTTCGAGCGAAGTGGGAACCGGTTCGCGTGAAGAAAATGCGATAAAACAGGGCCCTAAAGCGTTTCGGTGACGGCGCGGAAGCGGATCGTCACATGGGGGAGGCCGTTGCGCGTCTCGCGAGCGAGCCGGCTCGACAGCCAGCGCAGATTGACCAGCGCATGCCCGTCCAGGGGGAGATCGACCTGATCGAGCACCGCGACGATCAGGCCGGCCGCCTCGAGCGCCTGGCGCGACGAGCCGCTCTGTGCGGCCCAGACGACGAGCGCGAAGTCCTGCTCGCAGCCCCGGTCGCTGCCAGTCGACCAGTCGCGCGCCTCGACCTCGCCATGGACGACATAGAGCCCGCGCGCCGCGCGCGGGGCTTCGTCGAAGATCCGATCGGAGCCGATCAGCGTGGTCAGGCCTGAATCCGCGACGAGGCGCCCCTGAACGGCGGCACGCAGCGCAAGGATGGCGTCACTCATGGCGTCACCTCCTCGACTAGGCAGACCAGCCGCCGGCGCGCGCCATCGGGATCGGCGGCGGAGCGGATATCGAACAGGCGATCGCCATCGCGCAAGCGCCGGCCGGCATCGACATCACTGCGCCAGCGCATGGTGATGCGGTAGTTGCGGGACTGCTCCGGCCGCCCCTGACGCCAGACCTCGGCGCCCGAAATCCACTCGACCTGCGCCCAAAGTGCAGCAACAGTCTCGAAGCTCTGCGTCTCGCCACCAAGGCCATCAGGCGAAGCCACCGGCGCCTCTAGCACGAGCCGGCGCCGCATCCGGCCAACGGCGGCAGATTGCTCCGCCATGATCACAGCCTCCCACGGCGGAACGGCGCGACCAGCGCGGCAATGGCAGCCGGCAGCGCCTGCGCATCGCGCCCGGCGACATCGCCGCGCTGCTCGAACCAGCGGGCGGCGAGACGCAGGACCGCCTGCCGCAACGGCGCGGGAACGGCGACGGCGGTCGCCCCGTAGCCGGCAGCGACGTCGATCTCGATCGCGCCATGCGCACGGCCGATCTCGGGCACCTCTCCCGTCAGGCGAATGACCGGCGGGTCGGCGGCCTCGTCCAAGGTCAGGGACGCGGTCGCCACCTCCTGCGCCGCACCCAGCACGTCGTAGACACGCGCGGCCTCGATCCGCAGCAGTGGCGAGAGCGGCATGCGGATCTCGCCGCCGGCCGGCCAGCGGTCGAGCACGATGCGCCAGGGCTGCTCGACCAGGCAGCGGCCCGACGCTGCCTCGATCATCAACCGGGCGGCCGTGATCAGGGTGGCGAGCAGGGCGTCCTCGTCGGTCTGGTCGAGGCGCAGGAACTGGCGAGCTTCAGTGAGCGTCACCGGCTCCATCGCCGGCGGGCCCAGGGCAAGCGGCGTCATGAGCGCTCCCTTCATCGGTTCGATTTCATGGAACGGCTGCAAAGAAGCAGCCGAGAGGGTTCATCTGGGGCGCCGGGCGCGCTATCAGCGCTCTCTCGGAGAGGAGCCCCCGATGCACATCGCCAACCGGATCGCCGCCATCGGCTTCGCCTGTGCCGCGGCCAGCAGCTTCGGTCCCAGCCCCGCGCAAGCTGTTGTGGCCGGGCAGGAGGGCGGACCGGCAGCCGCCTCGACCCTGATGGTGCTCAATGCCCGCGGCGGGGTTTGCACAGGCATCGTCCTGTCGGCGCGCGCCATCCTGACCGCCGCCCATTGCGCGGCCGGCGGTGCGGAATTGCGCGTCCATTGGCGTGACGCCGGCGAACCGGTCCTGATCGTGCCCGCCTCGGTCGCACTGCATCCGGAATTCGACGCGGGCGCGATTCGCAGCCGCCGTCGCACGATCGACCTTGCGCTGATCCGCCTGACCGAGCCCCTGCCCGGCCGGTTCAGCGCGGCTAGCCTCGTCGACGGCTCGCTGCCACGCGCCGGCAGCAGCATCACGCTGGCCGGCTACGGCGTGTCCCGCGAGGGCGAGGCCCGCAGTACCGGCACCTATCGCTCGGCGGCGCTGACCGCCGTGGAGCCCTATGGACCCGGCCGCATCCTGCTCTGGGCGGCAGACAATGCCGGCGGTGGCAAGCGGCCGGGCGCCGGCGCCTGCCAGGGCGATTCGGGCGGGCCGATCTTCAACGAAGGCGGAATCGTCGCGGTCACGAGCTGGTCGACCGGGCCGGCAGGGCGCCAATGCGGCCTGCTCAGCCAGGGCGTCCTGGTCGCGCCGCAGCGCGGCTGGATCGACAAGACCCTGTCGAAATGGGGCGAAGCTGCCCGCTGGACTCGTGACCGCTGACGGAAAGGCTGGACTGTGGCGCGCCACTCCCTAGATTGATCGGCCGGTCCATTGGTTTGCTTCATGATCTCTCGCTCACTGCTCGCCCTTGCCTGTTTCCTTGTCGTCGGTGCCGCTCATCCGGCACGCGCCGTGGTCGGCGGCGTCGTTTCGCGCGATGCGCTCGGCGCCCGCGCCTCGACCGTCAGGATCGAGACGAGCCGGGGCGAACTCTGCTCGGGCGCGGTGATCGCGCCCGAGATCGTCCTCACCGCGGCGCATTGCCTGATGGGCGGCGGCTCGATCAGCGTCGTCAGCCTCGACGCCCGCTTCCGGGCGCGGCGTCAGCTCGTCGTCGCGGTGCTGCCGCATCCGAGCTTCGTGCCCGGGACGACGCCCCGCACCCAGCCCGGTACGGACCTCGCCCTGCTGCGCCTGGCGCAACCGCTGCCCGGGGATATCGAGCCTTTGACGCTCGGCAGCGGCCTCTGGCAGGGCGAGACCATCACCATGGCCGGCTACGGGCTGTCGGCGGAGAACAACAAGCGCACGGCCCGTCGCCTGCGGGAGACACAGCTCGTCAACGCCGGCAACTACACCACGCAAAACACGGTCAAGGTCGCGGTCGACGCCGAAGCCCGCGGCGAGACGGAGGGGGCCGGCGCCTGCCGTGGCGATTCCGGCGGACCGGTGCTGCGGGGCGGAGCCCGCTCGCGCGAACTCGTCGGCATCGTCAGCTGGTCGAGCGGCCCGCTGAAGACACGGGCGAAGCGGATCTGCGGCGGCTTCACCGCGATCACGCCCGTCAGTGAATACCGCAACTGGATCGCTGAGGGCAGCGCACGACTGCGCTCGCTCGGCCGCGAGCCGCCGCCGGAGCAGGCGGCCGAGCCGCGCGCCGCCTTCAGCTGGTGGTTTTCGCGCTGAAATAGCTCAAACCGCGAACTTCAGCCCCTTGATCGCGGCGAAATCCTGGATGCCGCCGCCGACGCGCTTGGTCGTGTAGAACAAGACATAGGGCTTGGCCGAATAGGGATCGCGCAGGATGCGCACCCCCGCCCGGTCGACGACGAGATAGCCGCGCCGGAAATCGCCGAAAGCGATCGAGACCGCGCTGGTCGCGATATTCGGCATGTCCTCCGCCTCGACCAGCGGGAAACCGAGCAGCGTCGCCGGCGCGCCGGCCGAGGCCGGAGGCTGCCAGAGGTAATGGCCGTTGGCGTCCTTGAACTTGCGGACCGTCGCCTGAACCTTGCGGTTCATCACGAAGGAAGCGTTCTGGCGATAGCCGGCCTTCAGCGCATAGACGAGATCAATGAGCACGTCGGCCGGGTTCGAGGCCGGAAAGGCCCCGGCCACACCGGTGTTGAGCACGCCGATATTGCCCCAGCTCCAGCTCGCGTCGGCGATCGTCGGATAGGCCAGGAAGCCCTTCGGCTTGTCGACGCCATCGCCGGTGACGAAGGCCGCGCCCTCCTGCTCGGCGAAGGCGCTCTCGACCTCCTCGGCAATCCACTGGTCGATATCGACGATGGCGTCGTCGAGCAGGGTCTGCGTCGCTGCCGGCATGGCGTAGAGTTCCATGGCCGGGAAGGAAAGCTCGGCCAGGGTCGGCGAAGACCCTTGCGGCCGCGCCGCCGTCTCGGCCACCCAGCCGGAGGCCGGACCCGTGGTCGAGAAGGCCTTCTTGTAGGTGCCCGACGAGATCGTGCGGACCGTGGCGAGCGAGCGGATCGGCGAGACATTCGCCAGGCGGCGCAGGATCTCGCCCTCGACGGTCGCCGGCGCGAGGTAGCCGCCATCCGGACCGGAACCGGCCGAGAGCGCCTTGGCCTCAAGCCGCTTCAGCCCGCCGGCCTCGCCGGTACGGACATAGGAGGCGAAGGCTGCCTTGTGCTCCGCCGTCAGCGGATCGCGCGGGCCGTCCTGGCCCAGCGCCGGACGGGCGCGCTCCAGCGTCAGCCGGTCGATGCGGCGCATGGTGTCGTCGAGCGCCGCGTCCATGCGGACGAGCTTCTCCTCGGTCAGCGGGTCGGCGCCCTGGCGCGCTTCGAGGCCCGCAAGGCGCTCCTCGTTGGTGGCGCGGTAATTCTCCAGCGTGTAGCGCAGATCCTCGAAAGCCAGTGCGAGATCGGCGCCGGCAGCCTTGGTCTCAGGCGCGGTGTTGAGATGGCTCATGGTCTCTCCTCGGGGTGATCAGTCAGATGAAGGCGGAAGGCCGCATCGCCTTGACGGCGGCGATCCGGGCCTGGGGCAGCATGGGGAAGGTCACGACCGACACTTCCCAGAGATCGATGCGTTCGAGTCGACGCAGGCCGGTGCGGGGTTCGGTACGGGCCTTCTCGTGGCGAAAGCCGATCGACAGCCCGTCGACCGCGCCGTCGAGCATGAGCGCGTGGATTTCGCGGGCGCGGGCGACGGCGAGCGAGAGCCGGCCGCGCACGAACAGGCCGCGACCATCCTCGATGAGGCTCGACCAGCGCCCGATCGGCTCGGCCGGATCATGCTGCCAGAGCATCCGCACGCCGCCCGGCCCGCGCCGCTGCAGGCTCTCGCAGAAGGCGCCGGGTTCGACGATATCCTTGCCGAGGTCGGGAATGCGGAAGAGGCTGGCATAGCCTTCGAACAGGCCGTCCAATCCGACCCGGGCCGGCTGGACCGGCAGCAGCTTGGATTCGAACGAGGCGCGGGCTGGCGTCATCGCTCTCCCTCCGCACCGTCACGGCCGCCCTTCGTCCGTTCGCTCTCGAGCTTGGCGAGCTGGCTGACGAAGCGGCTGAAGGTCTCGACCGGCGCGCCGTTGCGCGGCGCCCTCCCCGCGCGACCGGCCGCCGCGGGAGCCTTGGGCGGAGGCTTGGCCACACCGTTTCTGCCTTTCATGACGGGTCCCCTTCGTGGCGTGCGTTGAAGCGGTTGAGCTCGCGGACGAAATCGTCGAAGCGGCGATTGGCGGCGGTCAGCTCACGCAGGACGAGCCATGCCAGCCCCGAGGCGCTCGCCGCCCAGAGCAGCAGGCCGAGATGGCCGACATCGGCACGGCCGACAAAGGCCGCGACGACCTGTTCGAGCATGTTCATGAGACCTCCTTCCCGGAGGCGCGCCGGCCATAGCCGACGGCCTCCCGCTTCTCGTCCTCGTCGAGGAAGCTCGCAGCACCGAGCCGGCGCCAGAGCGATTCCCGCTCCTCGGCAAGCGCCTCGATGGCATCGAGATCGGGCTCCAGCACGAGTTCATCGCCGAAGGCCGGGCCGAGCCATTGCGCCAGCGACTGCGCCGTCCGGCGCACCAGCGGAATGACGGTCTGGCGCCAGAGCGCACGGTTGGCCTCGGCGAAATTCGCGTGGGTGTTGTCGCCGGGCAGGCCGAGCAGCAACGGAGGCACACCGAAGGCGAGCGCGATCTCGCGGGCGGCGACGCCCTTGGCGGCGACGAAATCGAGTTCCGCCGGCGTCAGCGAGAGCGGCTTCCAGTCCAACCCGCCTTCGAGCAGCAAGGGGCGGCCGGCATTGCGCGCGCCCTGGAACGAGTCCTCCAGCTCCTGCTTCAGCCGCTCGAATTGCGCCTCGGTCAGCGTCGCGCCTTCCGGCCCATCATAGACCAGGGCGCCGGACGGCCGCGCGGCGTTGTCGAGCAGGGCCTTGTGCCAGCTCCCGGCGGCGTTGTGGATGTCGAGCGAGACCGCCGCCGCCTCGATCGGAGACAGGCCGTAATGGTCGTCGACGGGATGGAACAGCGTCAGATGCAGGATCGGCGGCAGGCCGCCCTCGTCCTGCCGGAAGCGCACGGTGTCGCCTCCGACCGTATAATCGTAGGCCTCGGGCCAGCCGTCGCGGCCGGGCACCACACGCATCCGGTCGGGCCGCAGCGCATAGAGCTCGCGCGGCTCGCGGCCAGCACTGACCGCCTCGACATAGGCGTTGCCGGCGACCATCAGGTGGCCGACCAGCATCTCTCGGAAGGCAATGCCGCCCTGGCGCGGATTGGGCCGCTCGATCAGCGCGAGCGCCGGATGTTCCGGCACCTCGCGCGAGCCGAGCTTGGCGACGAACGGCGTCTGCGCCGCCGCTTCCGCGATCAGGCGGATGCAGCGATGCACGACCGGGTTTCGCTCATAACCCTCCCGCGAGAGAGCAACGTAGTCGCGCGGCGTCCAGACGGCGCGCCCTGTCTCATGCAGCGCGATCAGCGGCCCGACGCGCGAGCGCTTCTGGCCCGGCGCGGCTCGGCCGCGCAGGCTGCGAAGGAAATCGAACATGGATATCTCGCTGTTGGAGCGTGAAAGAAGCGAGGGCTAGATCCCCCTCACCCGCGGCCGGGCCTTTGGCGCGAGCATCAAATGCGTGAGCGCCCAGACGAGCGCATCAAGCCGGTCCGGCGAGCGGCCGGTTTCGAGGCCGCGCGGACCGAAGGCGCACATCTCGTCTTCGAGCGCGGGAAAGGCCCCGGCATGGCGTACCCGACCCTGCGCATAAAGCGCCGCCACCGGCTCGGCCCGGAGATACTTGCCACGCGTCGCCCGCACGGAAACAACGGGCACGCCGGCATCGACCTCGCGGATGATGCTTTCGACCATCTCGCCACCCTGGTTGACCTCGACGACGAGCGCATCCGCCTCGTGGCGGCGATAGAGCGCGACCGCCTTCTCCGCCCATTCCTGCGGCCGGGCGCCTGCCAAGGTCGCGTCTTCCAACACATGGCCGATGCCGTCATGATCGACACCGGCAACCACCAGCCCGCAGCGGTCGGCCCGCTGCGAGGAGGTGGCGGGCGGATCGACCGCGACCGCGATGCGGGCCAGTGCAGGCTTCTCGCGCTCGCGGGCCGCCTCGATCATCGCCCGCGTCCAGAGCGCGTCGGCGCTTTCCTCGACGATCTCGCCGTCGAGTTCCTGCCGGCCGAGCCGCGTGCCGCCATAGGTTTGCGTGACCGTGCGGACGAATTCGGCGGCGAGGTTGTAGCGGTTGTCCTGCGTCCGTGCCCGGCTCACCGCGACATGCGGCTCGACCAGGAGGCGCTTCACCAAGGGCAGCGGGCGCGGCGTCGTCGTCACCACCTGGCGGGGATGATCGCCGAGGCGCAGGCCGAATTGCAGCATATCCCAGCACTCCCCGAGGTTCGGCCATTTCGCCAGTTCATCGGACCAGGCCGCGCCGAATTGCGGGCCGCGGAGCCCTTCCGGGTCCTCGGCCGTGAAGACCTGCGCGATCGCGCCGTTCGTCCATTGCAGGCGTCGCAGCGAGGGCTGCCAGACCGGCCGCTCCCAGCGCGTATGGATCGAGAGCAATCCCGAAACGCCCTCGATCATGACGTCACGGACCTGCGCTTGCGTCTCGCCGACGAGGGCGATCCGCTCCGTCGGCGCATCCGCGAAGGGCGGATGCCCCAGCGCCATGCCTTTGACCCATTCGGCGCCGGTGCGGGTCTTGCCGGCACCGCGCCCACCCAGCACCAGCCAGATCGGCTTCAGCGGTTCGGGCGGCAATTGGTCGGGGCGCGCCCAGATGTCCCAGGTATTCCGGATGAGTTCGACCTCATCCGGCGTCGCCGTCGGCATCAGCTTCTTGAGAATTCTCACTCGCGTCCCGAGCGGCAAGGGCCTCAAGACGTCGAGCAAGATCCTGACGGAGCTGTGCGACATGTCGCAGATCGTCGGCAGCGGAAGGCTCATCCGTATGCTTGTCCTTCCTTGCGGCCGGGGGCTCCTCGATCGCGACCAGCTCGCGGACGGTGCGAGCGAGCACCGCCAGCGCCTTGGCGTCGGCCTCGCTCGCGGTTGTGCCCTTCGGCAGGTCGGCGAGATGTTCCTCGTGGGTGTCGATCTGGCGCTTGGCGGCACGCCAGAGCTGACCCACAACCGCTTTGCGGGACACCGTCGTACGTTTCGGCTTCGGCTCGGAGGGCGATTGCGGCGGGGCGCAGTCCTGTTCGGCCATGACGTCCCTCTCGGATGACAGGCACGAAAAAGCCGCCGGCTGCAGAGCGCGGCGGCTTCGTTCGGGCAGATTTCGTGAGCGTTCCTGATCTCTACCGGATCAGCGTCACGATGTCAAGGATAAAATTCCTACAATCCTGAGAGGCATCGCCTCAGAGCTGTCAGGCCTGTTCCTTCTCGATCCACTTGTAGGTCGCCGCGGGAACGTAGGTTTCCATCCGGTCGAGCAGCGTCGCCGGCTCGGTATCGGTCATCGCCATCGCCCGGTGGTTCTGCTTCAGGAAACCGGCCTCGACGGTGCGATCGAGGAAGGTCGCCAGCGGATCGTAGAAGCCAGCGACATTGAGCAGGCCGAGCGGCTTGGCATGGATGCCAAGCTGGCCCCAGGTCCAGATCTCGAACAATTCCTCGAAGGTGCCGATGCCGCCGGGCATGGCGATGAACCCGTCCGAGAGTTCGGCCATGCGCGCCTTGCGGGTATGCATGGTGTCGACGACCTCGAGCCGGGTCAGCCCGACATGGCCGACCTCCTTGTCCTTCAGCGCCTGCGGAATGACGCCATGGACCTGGCCGCCGGCCTCCATCGCGGCATTGGCGACGATACCCATCAGGCCGACCGCGCCGCCGCCATAGACCAGCGTCAGGCCGCGCCGGGCAATCTCGGCGCCCATGGCGCGGGCGCCTGCCGCATAGACGGGGTCATTGCCGGGGTTGGAGCCGCAGAAGACGCAAACCGATCTCATGAACCGAGAGCCTGCAGGATGCGGGCCCAGGAACGCTGGCCCTTGTGGAAGGAGGACAGGTCGTATTTCTCGTTGGGCGAGTGGACCCGGTCATCGTCGAGGCCGAAGCCGACGAAGAGCGTGTCGATGCCGAGCGTGCGCTTGAAATCGCCACCGACGGGGATCGAGCCACCGCTGCCGATCGAGACGACGCGCCCGCCCCATTCCTCGGCGAGCGCGACGCGCGCCTTCTGGAGCACGGGCGAATCCACGGGAACCGCCAGCGCCGGCGAGCCGGAATGGCTGATGAATTCGGCGGTCACATCCTCCGGCAGGCGTTCGCGGATGAACTGGTGGAAAGCGGCGGCGATCTTCGCCGGGTCCTGGTCGCCCACAAGGCGGAACGAAACCTTGGCCGAGGCCTGGCCTGGAATGACGGTCTTGCTGCCCTCGCCGGTATAGCCGCCCCAAATGCCGTTGACGTCACAGGTCGGGCGCGACTGGATCTGCTCGATCAGCATCCGCCCCTTCTCGCCGATGGAATGCTTCAGCCCCACCTGCCCGAGGAAGTCCTTCTCCGTCAGGTTGAGATCGGCCCATTCGGCCTTCTGCGCGTTGGTCGGCTCGCGCACGCCTTCGTAGAAGCCGGGAATGGTGATGCGGCCGGTCTCGTCATGAATCTCGCCGAGGATGCGGGCGAGGAGATGGATCGGGTTGGCGGCCGCGCCGCCGAACAGGCCGGAATGCAGGTCGCGATCGGCGGCCGTCAGCGTGACCTCCTGATAGACCATGCCGCGCAGCGTCGAGGTGATCAGCGGGGTCTCGCGGTCCCACATGCCGGTGTCGCAGACCAGCGCATAGTCGGCCTTCAGCTCGGCCGCATTGGCCTTGATATAGCCGGGCAGATTGACCGATCCGGATTCCTCCTCGCCCTCGACAAGGATGGTCAGGCCAATCGGCAGGTCGCCGGTCTCGGCCAGCGTCGCACGCACGGCCTCGATGAAGGTCATCACCTGGCCCTTGTCGTCGCAGGCGCCGCGCGCCGAGATGATCTTGCGGCCGGGCTCGAGCTCGCGCACCACCGGCTTGAACGGGTCAGTGTCCCAGAGGCTGACGGGGTCGACCGGCTGCACGTCGTAATGGCCGTAGAACAGCGCATGCGGCGCGCCGGGCTTGGGACGATGGGCGAGGACAACGGGATGCCCGCCGGTCTCGCGCAGCTCCGCCTTGAAGCCGAGGCCTTCCAGGTCGGCCCGCAGCCATTCGGCCGCGGCGCGCGTCTGCGCGTTGTAGGCCGGATCGGTGCCGATCGAGGGGATCTCGAGCCAGGAGGAGAGACGGTCGAGCGAGGCATCGAGCCCGTCGTCAAGGCGAGCGAGAATAGCGGGAAGCTTGGTCATGACAGCCATCGGATGCGATTCAGATGACGCCATCATGGCAAGCCCCGCTGCGGGCGTCAGCCTCTATTCGCGCATTGCCGCCCGGCGCCCTCCCCGCCATCCGTCATTGCGAGCGCAGCGAAGCAATCCCGGGGGACCGGGTGAGAGGTTTAATCCAGTCCCTCTGGATTGCTTCGCTTCGTTCCTCGCAATGACGTCCAGATCGCTAATTGCCAATCATTCGCAATTGCGTTGACACAGCGATGGGAAGCCGATACCCCTTATTGCAACCAAGTTGCAGCAAGGCATCGTGATGACGCAAAGCGGCCCCGAATCCTCGTCGATCTGGCTTCGATCGCGGGGCGAGCCGTCCCTGACGGATGTCTTCCGCACCATCAAGGTCACGCCGACCTCGTCGACCTGGCGCAAGTTCCTCGCCTTCTTCGGGCCGGGCTATCTCGTCGCCGTCGGCTATATGGACCCCGGCAACTGGGCTACATCGCTCGCCGGCGGCGCCCAGTATGGCTACACGCTGCTCGTCGTCGCTCTGGTCTCGAACCTGATGGCGATCATCCTGCAGTCGCTCTGCGCGCGGCTCGCCATCGCCTCCGGCCGCGATCTCGCCCAGGCCTGCCGCGATGCCTATCCGCCCTATATGGCCTGGCCGCTCTGGCTCTTGGCCGAGCTTGCGATCTGCGCGACCGACCTCGCCGAAGTGATCGGCACCGCGATCGGCCTCAACCTGCTCTTCGGCATCCCGCTCGAGATCGGCGTGCTGATCACCGCCTTCGACGTCTTCATCATCCTCTGGCTGCAGACGCGCGGCTTCCGCTGTATCGAAGCCTTCATCATCACGCTGCTCGGTGTCATCGCGCTGTGTTTCGGCATCCAGATCGCGCTCGCCGATCCGAACTGGGGCGAGGTCATCCGCGGTTTCGCGCCGACGACCGAGATCGTGACAAACCCGAACATGCTCTACATCGCGCTCGGCATCATCGGCGCGACCGTGATGCCGCATAACCTCTACCTGCATTCCGGCATCGTGCAGACCCGCGCCTATGGCGAGACGCTGCCGGAGAAGCGCGAGGCGCTGAAATTCGCGACGATCGACTCCACCGTCGCGCTCTGCTTCGCGCTGCTGATCAATGCCTCGATCCTGATCCTGGCCGCCGCGACCTTCCACAAGGCCGGCCACCATGACGTCGCCGAACTCGGCAAGGCGCAGGAGCTCCTGCAGCCGCTGCTGGGCGCCTCGATCGCGCCCTCGCTCTTCGCGATCGCCCTGCTCTGCTGCGGCCTGAACTCGACGGTGACCGCGACCATGGCCGGCCAGATCGTGATGGAGGGCTTCCTCCGCATCCGCCTGCCCGCCTGGATGCGTCGGCTGGTGACGCGCCTGGTCGCGATCGTACCGGCGATCGCGGTCACGCTGATCTATGGCGAAAGCCAAACGGCGAAGCTGCTGATCCTGAGTCAGGTCGTGCTCAGCCTGCAACTGCCCTTCGCGGTGGTGCCGCTCGTGATGTTCACGGCCTCGAAGCAGAAGATGGGTGCGCTCGTCGCGCCCCGCTGGCTCAGCCTGACCGCAGGCATCATCGCCGCGATCATCATCGTGCTGAACCTCAAGCTGATCTACGATTTCGCCACGGGGGCGTGAGGGGCGATAGTGCCACTTGCCCCGACAGGCGTCATGCTCGCCCTTGTGGCGAGCATCCACGTCTTGAACACCGCCCGCGATCAGCGAAGACATGGATGGTCGGGACAAGCCCGACCATGACGAAAAACCGTCAGCGCTTCCCCGACATCGAGCCGAGAATACCCCGCAGGATCGCGCTGCCGACCTGCCGACCGATCGAGGTCGCGGCCGAGCGGGCGGCCGAGGTGATGATCTTCTCGGTCATGCTCTGCGGCAGCGGACCGCCACGCGAGCCCGGCCCCGTCTTCGGGCGCTGCTGCGGCGCCCCGCCACCGAGCCAGCCGCCGATCGTGTCGAGGATGCCGCCGCCCCCGCCGCCATCCGTCGACGCCTCGACCGGCGAGCCATCCGGGTTGAGGTTCTTGCGCTTCATCAGCACTTCATAGGCCGACTCCCGGTCGACCATGGTGTCGTATTTGCCCTTCTCGGGCGAGGCGTTGATCGCCTGCTGGCGCTGCTGCGGGGTGCAGGGGCCGACCTGCGCCATCGGCGGCGCGATCAGCGCGCGCTCGACCATCTCGGGCGAGCCCTTGCCTTCGAGCATCGAGATCAGGGCCTCGCCGACGGCGAGCTGGCTGATTGCCTCCTCGGTGTTGATCTTCGGGTTCTGGCGGAAGGTCTCGGCGGCGGCACGCACCGCCTTCTGGTCGCGCGGGGTGAAGGCACGCAGCGCGTGCTGGACGCGGTTGCCGAGCTGGGCGAGCACCGTATCGGGGATATCGAGCGGGTTCTGCGTGACGAAATAAACGCCGACACCCTTCGAGCGGATCAGGCGCACGACCTGCTCGACCGCCGTCAGCAGCGCCTTAGGCGCGCCGTTGAAGAGCAGATGCGCCTCGTCGAAAAAGAAGACGAGCTTCGGCTTGTCGAGATCGCCAACCTCCGGAAGCTGCTCGAACAGCTCGGAAAGCAGCCAGAGCAGGAAGGTCGCGTAAAGCCGCGGATTGTTCATCAGCTTGTCGGCGGCGAGGATGTTGACGATGCCCCGCCCGTCGCGATCCGTCTTCATCAGGTCGTTGATGTCGAGCGCCGGCTCGCCGAAGAAGAGATCGCCCTTCTGGTTCTCCAGAACGAGCAAGGCGCGCTGGATCGTGCCGACCGTCGCCGAGGTGACGTTGCCGTATTTGGTCGTCAGCTCCTGCGCATTCTCGGCGATGAAGCTCAGGATCGCACGAAGATCCTTGAGATCCAGCAGCAGCAGCTTCTGCTCGTCGGCGATGCGGAAGGCGATGTTGAGCACGCCTTCCTGCGTGTCGTTGAGGTCGAGCAGGCGCGCCAGTAGCAGCGGCCCCATCTCGGAAATCGTCGCGCGGACCGGATGGCCCTGCTCGCCGAACACGTCCCAGAACACGGTCGAGAACTGGTCAGGCTCGTATTTCAGGCCGAGCTCCTTGGCCCGGTTGACGAAGGGCGGCTTGGAATCGCCGGGCGCCGCGATGCCGGACAAGTCGCCCTTAATGTCGGCCGCGAAGACCGGGACGCCGTTGCGGGCGAAACCCTCGGCCATCACCTGCAGCGTCACCGTCTTGCCGGTGCCGGTGGCGCCCGTCACCAGTCCATGGCGATTGGCGAGCTTGAGCAGGAGGTTTTCGGGCTTGCCGCTCTTGCCGATCAGAATCGCGCCGTCATTCGCCATTGAATTCGCCCATCAGGTTTCAAATCGGTCCGGCAAGGGTGTAACCAAACGACGCAGAAGGCGGAAGCCCGGGGCCGTTGGAAATCAGATCGTAAACATATAAACTATTTTGGAGGCTTCGTGGCGAAGCCATTTGACGAGGGGTTTTGGATCCATGGAAGAATTGCTGACGCGCGTGGCTGGGGCCGCCGGCATCAATGAGGAGCTCGCTCGCAAGGCGGTCGGCATCATCCTCGCCTTCCTGCAGAAGGAAGGCCCGGCCGCTGAGATCGGCCAGTTGATGGCGGCGTTGCCCGGCGCGCAGGCGCTGGCCGATGCCGAAGGCGGCGCCAAGGGCGGCATGCTCGGCGCGATCGGCGGATTGATGGGCGGCGGCGGCGTCATGGCCCTCGGCGGCCAGCTGATGGGCGCTGGCCTGACGATGGGCCAGATCCAGAGCGTCTCGAAGGAAATGTTCACGGTCGGTCGCGAGAAGGCCGGCGAGGATGCGATGGGTGCCATCGTCGGCGCGATTCCGGGCCTCGGCCAGTTCGTCTGATCCCCTTGGAATTCCCAGAACGCCGCGGCGCTGTCTCAGGATAGCGCCGCGGCGTTTTTGCATTCTCGCACCTGCCTTGCGACGAAGTAGGGGTGGCGGTGCGCGCGCCCCCATGGCAATCAGCGTTCCACGACTGCACATTATGCGGAAGAGGAGCATCGGCGCGCATGAACTCGGCTGCCCCATCCGACCTTCCCTATCTCGACGCTTTCGCAGCGCCGTCACATGACGCCTGGCGAGCGGCGGTCGACAAGGTCCTGAAGGGTGCCGATTTCGAGAAGAAGCTCGTCGGCCGGACCGCCGACGGCATCCGCATCGAGCCGCTCTATCCCGCTGCCTCCGCGCCTGCACGGGCGCTGCGCGCCGAGGCCGGACGCTGGCATGTCGCTGCCCGTCTCGACCATCCGCATCCGCACGAGGCGCGGACACTGGCTCTCGCCGATCTCGAAGGCGGCGCCGACACCCTGACCATCAGCTTCGCCGGAGCATTGGGTGCGCGAGGATACGGCCTCGTCGCCGACGACGTGTCGACGCTCGATGCCGCGCTCCACGGCGTGATGCTGGATCTCATCCATCTGCGGCTCGATCCGGCCCCGCAGGGCCGCATCAATGCGCTGCTGCTGGCGGCCCTGATCCAGAAGCGCGGGCATGCGCCGAGCGAACTCTCCGTCTCCTTCGGCCTCGATCCAATCGGCGTCTTCGCCAGCCGCGGCTCGCTGGCGGCGCCCTGGCCCGAGCTTGGCCGCCGTCTGGCGGCAACGATCCGCACGCTCAAGGAACGCGGCTTCGCCGGGCCCTTCATCGAGGTCGACAGCCGGCCCTATCACGAGGCCGGCGCCAGCGAGGCGCAGGAGCTCGGCGCGGTGCTTGCCACGGCCGTCGCCTATCTGCGCACGCTCGAAGCGCAGGGCATGACGCTGTCCGAGGCGCGCGATGCGCTGGCCTTTACGCTGGTCGCGGACACCGACGAATTCCTGACGGTGGCCAAGTTCCGCGCCGCGCGACTGCTCTGGAACCGCGTCCAGCAGGCCTGCGGCCTCACGCCGAAGCCGGCGCGCATTCATGCCGAGACCGCCTGGCGTTCGCTGACGAAGCGCGATCCCAACGTCAACCTGCTGCGCGGCACCGTCGCCACCTTCTCTGCTGGAATCGGCGGCGCGGATTCGATCGCCGTCCAGCCCTTCACCGCCGCGCTCGGCCTGCCCGATGCCTTCGCGCGCCGCGTCGCCCGCAACACCCAGCTCATCCTGCTGGAGGAGAGCAATCTCTGGCGCGTTGCCGATCCCGCCGCCGGCGCCGGCGGTTTTGAGACGCTGACGCAGACGCTCTGCGAGCAGGCCTGGCAGATCTTCCAGGAGATCGAGCAGCAGCGCAGCGGCGATCTTGCCGGCATCGTCGCAGCCCTGGTCGACGGTCATCTCCAGAAGATGCTGGCGGAGCAGCGCGCGGCCCGCGCCAAGGCCGTGGCGACGCGGCGCGAGCCGATCACCGGCACCAGCGAATTCCCGAATATCCACGAAAACGTCGCTGCGGTACTCGCCGTCACGCCAATCAGGTTGGACAGGCAGCGCACGCAGGGCAGTCTCGCCGAGCGGAACCAGAGCGAGATTATCCGCTCCTTCGCCGGCGGAGCCGGCCGGGCCGATGCGCTGGCCGCGCCCGGCACGGCCCTGCAAGCGGAGCCTTTGCCTTCGCTCAGGCTGTCGGAGCCGTTCGAGGCGCTGCGCGACAAGGCCGACGCCCAATCGAAGCGCCCGGTCGTGTTCCTGGCGACGCTCGGCCCGATCGCCGATTTCACCGCCCGCGCCGGCTTCGCCCGCAACCTGTTCGAGGCAGGCGGGCTCGCCGCGCCAAGCGGCGACGGCTTCGCCAAGGACGGAGCAACCGATCTCGACGCCCTCACCGGCGCCTTCCGCGCTTCGGGTGCGAAGCTCGCCTGCCTGTGCGGCTCGGATGCGGCCTATGCCGCCGAAGGCGCGGCGGCGGCCGAGGCGCTCGCCAAGGCTGGCGCGACGGTCTGGCTCGCCGGTCGACCGACCGAGCCCGAGGCCTTGAACAAGGCGGGCGTCGCCACGTTCATCTATATGGGCTGCGACGTGGTCGAGACGCTCACGCAAGCGCAGGCCATCGCAGGCGCCTGACCGGAGACTAAGAGTTTGACTGCCATCGCCCTCACCATCGCCGGTTCGGATTCGAGCGGCGGCGCCGGCATCCAGGCCGATCTCAAGACCTTCGCGGCGCATCAGGTCTATGGCGCCAGCGTCATCGTCGCGCTGACCGCGCAGAACACCAGGGGCGTCAGGGCCATCCATGCCGTGCCGCGCGATTTCGTCGCCCAGCAGATGGACGCGGTGTTCGAGGATCTGGACGTCGGGGCGGTCAAGATCGGCATGCTGGCAACGGCCGAACTGATCGAGACCGTCGCGGCCGGGCTGAAGCGCCACGGCGCGAAGAACATCGTTCTCGATCCAGTGATGATCGCCGCTTCCGGGGCACGGCTGCTGGAAAGCGCGGCCGTCGAGGCGATCCGCACGCATCTATTCCCGCTTGCGACCTTGATCACGCCGAACCTGCCGGAGGCCGCCGCCCTGCTCGGCACCAGCCCGGCCGAAACCGATGAAGCGATGGACGAGCAGGCCGAGAAGCTCGCGGCGCTCGGCGCAGCGAACGTTCTCGTCAAGGGCGGGCACGGCACCGGCGAGATCAGCAGCGACCTTCTGTTGCTCGCAGGCGGCGCGCGCCAGCGCTTCAACGCGCCACGGCTCGAAACGCGCAACACCCATGGCACCGGCTGCACGCTGTCATCCGCCATTGCCGCCAATCTGGCCAAGGGACTGGAGCTGCCGGAGGCCGTCGGCCATGCCAAGACCTATATCTCGGCAGCCATCGCTGCCGCCGATCAGGTTGCGGTTGGCCAAGGCCACGGACCGGTGCATCATTTCCACCATTGGTGGGACAGGACCGAGGGGAGCCAGTCATGACCGCGATCCCGGATTTCACGAAGCTCGCCTTCGCAGGGGCTCGCCCCGCCGCCAGTGCCTTGCCCACGGGCGAAGCCTGGCAGACGCCCGAGGATATCCCGGTCAAGCCGGTCTATACGGCGGCCGACCGCGACGGCCTGCCCTTCGTCGACAGCCTGCCGGGCATCGCGCCCTATCTGCGCGGCCCCTACCCGACCATGTATGTCAACCAGCCCTGGACGATCCGGCAATATGCCGGCTTCTCCACGGCCGAGGATTCCAACGCCTTCTACCGGCGCAACCTCGCCGCCGGGCAGAAGGGCCTCTCCGTCGCCTTCGATCTCGCGACCCATCGCGGCTACGACAGTGACCATCCGCGCGTCGCCGGCGATGTCGGCATGGCCGGCGTCGCGATCGACTCGATCTACGACATGCGCACGCTGTTCTCAGGCATCCCGCTCGACCAGATGAGCGTGTCGATGACGATGAACGGCGCCGTGCTGCCGGTGCTGGCGCTCTACATCGTCGCGGCGGAAGAACAAGGCGTACCGCAGGCCAAGCTCTCGGGGACCATCCAGAACGACATCCTCAAGGAGTTCATGGTCCGGAACACCTATATCTACCCGCCCTCGCCCTCGATGCGGATCATCGGCGACATCTTCGCCTATACCTCGGCGAACATGCCGAAATTCAACTCGATCTCGATCTCCGGCTATCACATGCAGGAAGCCGGAGCGACGCAGGACCTTGAGCTCGGCTACACGCTCGCCGACGGCGTCGAGTATATCCGCGCCGGCCAGCGCGCTGGCCTCTCCGTCGACGTCTTCGCGCCGCGCCTGTCCTTCTTCTGGGCGGTCGGCATGAACTTCTTCATGGAAGTCGCCAAGATGCGGGCCGCCCGGCTGATCTGGGCGAAGCTGGTCAAGGATTTCGGCGCCGAGAACGAGAAGTCCCTCCCTCTGCGCACGCATTGCCAGACATCCGGCTGGTCGCTGACGGCGCAGGACGTGTTCAACAACGTGCCGCGCACGATGATCGAGGCGATGGCGGCGACCCAGGGGCATACCCAGTCGCTGCACACCAACGCGCTCGACGAGGCGCTGGCGCTGCCGACCGATTTCTCGGCCCGCATCGCCCGCAACACCCAGATCCTGCTCCAGCAGGAGAGCGGCACGACCCGGATCATCGATCCCTGGGGCGGCTCCTATTATGTCGAGCGGCTCACCGCCGAGCTCGCCGAGAAGGCCTGGGGCCATATCCAGGAGGTCGAGAAGCTCGGCGGCATGGCCAAGGCGATCGAAGCCGGCATCCCGAAGCTGCGCATCGAGGAGGCCGCCGCCAAGACGCAGGCGCGCATCGATGGCGGCCAGCAGGCGATCATCGGCGTCAACTGCTACAAGCCGGAAAGCGAAGCGGCGATCGATGTGCTCAAGGTCGACAATGCCGCGGTCCGTGCCCAGCAGCTCGACAAGCTCAGGCGCCTCAAGGCCGAGCGCAACGAGACCGAGGTCGAAGCTGCCCTCACCGCGCTGACCAATGGCGCGTCCGGCAACGGAAACCTGCTCGACCTCGCGGTGAAGGCCGCCCGCGCCAAGGCGACGGTCGGCGAGATATCGCTCGCGATGGAGAAGGTCTTCGGGCGCCACAGGGCCGAGATCAAGGCGATCTCGGGGGTCTACAAGCGGGAGGTCGGCGACATGAACCCAGCCGTGACGCGCGTCCAGTTGCTCTGCCAGGATTTCGAGGAATCGGATGGGCGCCGCCCGCGCATCCTCGTCGCCAAGATGGGCCAGGACGGGCACGATCGCGGCCAGAAGGTCATCGCCTCGGCCTTCGCCGATCTCGGCTTCGACGTCGATATCGGCCCGCTCTTCGCGACTCCCGACGAGGCGGCACGGCAGGCTGTCGAGAACGACGTCCATATCGTTGGCGTCTCGTCGCTCGCGGCAGGACATCTCACGCTGGTGCCGGAGCTGAAGGCGGCGCTGGCCAAAGCCGGCCGGCCGGACATCATGATCGTGGTCGGCGGCGTCATCCCGCCGCAGGATTTCGATACGCTGATCGAGGCCGGCGCCTCGGCGATCTTCCCGCCGGGCACCGTCATTGCCGACGCCGCCGAGAAGCTGCTGCAGGAACTGAACGAGCGTCTCGGCTACGCCCAGCGGACGGCGGCTGAATAAAAGAAGGCGGGCGCTGCCAGCCGGCAGCGCCCGCCCCATGATTACGACCGACGTGGCGACACTTACCGCCAGCCGTAACCATAGCCGTAGCGCGGCGCAGGCTGCCGCATGCCGTAACTGTCGGAATAGCGATGCCAGCGGCGCTGGCCCCAGAAGCCGTGGACGGCGGGCGGCGCCGGGCGCCAGCCATAGCCGTAGGCCGGGCGCTCGTAGGAGCGCTCATAGCGGCCACCGAAGGCCTGCGCCTCGCCCACCCCGGCGAATGCCGAAACTGCGAGTACCGCGCCGCTAAGCGCAAGGGCTGCCAAACCGATCCGGGCGCGATTGCCAAACATGGTCTCATGTCCTGTTCCGGCAGGGATCACCCTGCCACGGATCGGACATTCGCAGGTCGTGGCTGAACGGGCTTTGAGGGCGCCGTTCAGCCGTCGTTTATCTGCCCGACGCTTGCTCGCGCTTCAAAAGCAGCGAAGCCGCGATCACGACGACGGCGACGGCCCCGATCATGATCGTGCAGGCGGCATTGATCTCGGGCGAGACGCCGAGCTTCACCGCCGAATAGAGCCGCATCGGCAGCGTCGTCGCGCCCGGCCCGGTGGTAAAGCTCGCGATGACGAGGTCGTCGAGCGAGAGCGTGAAGGCCAGCATCCAGGCTGCCGCGACCGCCGGCCAGATCAAGGGCAGGGTCACGGTCCAGAAGGTGACGAAGGGCGTGGCTCCCAAATCCTGCGCCGCCTCTTCCAGCGAGCGGTCGAAACCAGCGAGCCGCGACTGCACGACGATGCAGGCGAAGCCGAGGCTGAAGGTCGCGTGGGCGATCGTCACCGTCCAGAAACCGCGCTCGACATCGACGGCGACGAAGAGCAGCAGCAGCGACAGCCCCGTCACCACCTCGGGCATGACGAGCGGCGCCAGCACCATGCCCGAGAACAGCATGCGCCCGCGGAAGCGGCCATGCCGTGCCAGAGCGAGTGCCGCCAGCGTGCCGAGGATCGTCGCCAGCGTCGCCGAGACGAAACCGAGGCGGATCGAGAGCCAGGCGGCATCAAGCAGCGGCTGGTTCTGCATCAGCGCGTCGTACCAATGGGTCGAGAAGCCGCCCCAGACCGTCACCAGCCGCGAAGCGTTGAAGGAGTAGGCGACGAGCGTCAGGATCGGCAGGTAGAGAAAGGCGAAGCCGACGATCAGCGCCAGGATCAATCCGGGACCGAGCCGGCTCATGCCGCCACCTCCCGCTGCAACCGCGCGCGCTGGAGCAGGACGAGCGGCAGGACGAGCACGACGAGCAGCACCACCGCCACGGCCGAGGCCAAGGGCCAGTCGCGGTTCGAGAAGAACTCGCTCCAGAGCAGTTTGCCTATCATCACGGTGTCGGGGCCGCCGAGCAGGTCGGGGATAACGAATTCACCCACCGCCGGAATGAAGACCAGCGCGGAACCGGCCAGAATGCCCGGCAGCGAGAGCGGCAGCGTCACTGTCAGGAAGGCCGTGACCGGCGTGGCGCCGAGATCTGCAGCCGCCTCCAGCAGGCCGCGGTCAAGCTTCTCCAGCGTCGCGAAGAGCGGCAGCACCATGAAGGGCAAGTAGGAATACACCATGCCGAGCAGCACGGCCGTCTCGGTATTGAGCAGACGCAGGGGTTCGCCTTCGAAGCCGAGCAGGCCGAGCGTCGCATCGAGCAACCCCTCCGGCCTGAGGATGCCGATCCAGGCGTAGACGCGGATCAGGAAGGAGGTCCAGAACGGCAAGATGACGAAGACGAGCAGGAGGCCGCGCCAGCGCGCGGGAGCCGCGGCCATGGCATAGGCGAGCGGATAGCCGATCGCGAGCGCGAAGACGGTCGTCAGCGCCGCGATGCGCAAGGAATAGAGATAGCTCTGCCAGTAGAGCGGATCGTCGCCCAGCAGGCTGAAATTCGTGAGGTCGAGCTGCGAGAGAAACTCGCCGAGCCGGGCGAGGCCTTCCCAATGCGGCGCATAGGGCGGCAGAGCCATCGCAGACTGCGAGAAGGCCATGCGCAGCACGATGGCGAAGGGCGCGAGGAAAAACAGCGCCAGCCAGAGATAAGGCACGGCCACGACGAGCCGGCGAAGCCGCTGCAGCGAAGCGACCGCGCTCATGGCGGCAGCACTACGCCGGCCTCGACATCCCAGGAGAGCCAGACCTTGTCGTCCCAGGCGAAGGGGCGGGCCATCCGGCGCGTGCGGTTGGCGAGCGCGACCTTGACGAGCTGGCCACCCTCGCCGCCGAGCATGACCTGGATCATGGTGAAGTCGCCGAGATAGCCGATATCCCAGATCTCGCCCGCGACCTTGTTGACGGCCTGCCCCGGCTCGTCATGACCGATCTCGATCTTCTCGGGCCTGATGCCGACGACAAGCGGCTCACCCGGCTTCAGCGCCAGCGCCTCCTCATCGAGCTCGACGGTGCCGACATGCGGCATCTCGGCCCGGACCAGCTCGCCGTCGACGGCTGCGATCCGGCCCTCGAAAATGTTGATGTCGCCGACGAACTCCGCGACGTGGCGGTTGGCCGGCGCCTCGTAGATCACGTCGGGCGGACCGATCTGGACAAGCTTGCCATGGTCCATCACCGCCATGCGGTCGGCCATGGTCATGGCCTCGTCCTGGTCGTGGGTGACGACCATGAAGGTGAGGCCGAGCTCGCTCTGTAGGTCCATCAATTCGAACTGGGTCTGCTCGCGCAATTTCTTGTCGAGCGCCGCCATCGGCTCGTCGAGCAGCAGCAGCTTCGGGCGCTTGGCCAGCGACCGCGCCAGCGCGACGCGCTGGCGCTGGCCGCCGGAGAGCTGGTGCGGCTTGCGCCCGCCCAGGCCCGAGAGCTTGACCAGCGCCAGCATCTCCTCGACGCGCCGTTCGATCTCGGCGCGCGGCAGCCCTTCGCGCTTCAGCCCATAGGCGATGTTGCTGGCCACGCTGAGATGCGGAAACAGCGCATAGGACTGGAACATCATGTTGATCGGCCGCAGATGCGGCGGAATGCCGGTGATGTCCTGCCCATCGAGCAGGATCGTGCCGGCATCCGGCGTCTCGAAGCCGGCGAGCATGCGCATCAGCGTGGTCTTGCCGCAGCCGGAAGGCCCAAGCAGCGCGAAGAACTCTCTGCGGTAGAGCGCGAGCGAGAGATCGCCCACGGCGGTAACGTCGCCGAAGCGTCTGGTCACGCCCCGGAACTCCACCAGCGGCTTCGCCGCCGGGTCGTTCCAGGGCTGGAAGGCCCGGCGCACGCTGCCGGGCGAGGTCTTCTTCATGGTGCTCGCGACCTGTCCGGAGCCGGTCACTTGCCGGTCTTGACGCGGGTCCAGAGCCGGTTCACCAGCCGCTGGGACTTCTGGTCATAGGGCGTGATCGTGTAGAGCCGCCCCATCACTTCGTCCGACGGATAGATGCCGGGATTGTCGCGCACCGCCGCCGACAGGAACGGCTTCGAAGCGAGGTTGCCGTTGGCATACTGGATGAAGTCCGAGTTCTTTGCGGCCATCTCCGGCTTGTTGACGAAGTCGATGAACTTCATCGCTGCGTCGACATTGCCGGCATCCTTCGGGACCACGAAGGAGTCGAACCACATCAGCGCGCCTTCCTTCGGGATGGAATAGGCGATCTGGACGCCGTTCTTGGCCTCCTCGGCGCGCTTCTTCGCCTGAAGGATGTCGCCGGAATAACCGACGGCCAGGCAGATGTCGCCGTTCGCCAGCGCGTTGATGTATTCCGAGGAATGGAACTTCTGGATATGCGGGCGGATCTTGCGCAGGAGCTCGCCGGCCTTGTTGAGATCGGCCTCCTTCTTCGAGTCCGGATCGAGCCCGAGATAGCGCAGGGCCGCCGGGAACATCTCCTCGACTGCGTCGAGCACATGCACACCGCAGTTCGACAGCTTCTTGAGCTGCTCGGGCTCGAAGACGATCTTCCAGGAATCGACCACCGCATCGGGGCCGAGCCGCTCCTTCACCTTTGCGACGTTGTAGCCGATGCCGGTGGTGCCCCACATGTAGTTCACGGCGTATTTGTTGCCGGGATCGTACTTGCCGAGCCGTGTCTGGATTTCCGGCCAGATATTCCTGAGGTTCGGCGCCTTGTCCTTGTCGACCGGCTGGTAGAGGCCCAGCGGGATATGGCGCGGCAGGAAGGAAGCGGTGACGACGATCAGGTCGTAGCCGGTCTTGCCGGCGAGAAGCTTGGTCTCCACCGTCTCCATCTGGTCGAAGGTGTCGTAGACGACGGTGATGCCGGTTTCCTTCTTGAAGGCGTCGAGCACCTCCGGATCGACATAGTCCGACCAGTTGAAGATGCGCAGCTGCTTGTCCTGCGCGGCCACTGGTGTGGCCAGAAGTCCCAGTCCGATCGCGCAAGCCGCAATCGCCTCGGTCAGTCGCTTCGCCGTCCTACCCAATCCGCCCCTCCATCGTGTTGGCGCGCGCACGCTACCAGCTTTCCCCCAGGCATCAACCGCCAGCGGGGCGCGACGGAACGCCCGCGCACAGGCAAGCTGCGCCTGACGCAAGCGTGAACGACCGCATCCTTGCCGGCTCGCGCCGCCATACACATACCGTACCGCATGCGCCTGTTCCGCCGCTTCCTGCTGTTCTTCGCGATCGCCTTCCTGCTGCCGCTCGCGAGCCATGCGGGCTGGTGGTACTGGCAGACGCACGCGCCGGACTGGCGACGCGCCGACTGGACGAGCGCAAAGCTGCTGCCCGCGGCTTCCGTCGAGCCCGAAGCGACGGTGCATGTCTTCGCCGCCCGCGTTGGCCGCTGGCGCGGCATCTTCGCCCATCATTCCTGGATCGTAGTGAAGGAGCGCGGCGCCAGCGCCTATACGCGCTTCGACGTCGTCGGCTGGGGTGCGCCGCTCAGGGTCAACCATCGCGAGGCCGATGGCCGCTGGTTCGGCAACATGCCGGAATCCGTCGTCGAAATCCGGGGTGAGGCAGCGGAGCGCCTGATCCCGCGCATAAGGGCAGCCGTGGCGGATTACGCCTATTCCAGCCCCGGCAGCTATCTCGCCTGGCCGGGCCCGAACTCGAACAGCTTCGTCCAGCATGTCCTGGCCGAGGTGCCCGAGCTCCATCAGGCGCTGCCGCCGACAGCGCTCGGCAAGGACTGGCGCGACGACGGCCTCTTCGCCGGGCTGACCGCCAGCCGCACCGGCATCCAGGCCTCGCTCTATGGCCTCGCCGGCGTGACCGTGGGCTGGGTCGAGGGCGTCGAGATCAACCTGCTCGGCCTCGTCGCCGGGCTCGACCTGCGCAGCCCGGCGCTGAAGCTGCCGGGCTGGGGACGGATCGGGGTCTAGGGCTTCGAAGCGGTCAGACCGCCTCGAAGGCCTGCGCCAGATCCGAGATCAGGTCCTCGATATTCTCGATACCGACCGAAATGCGGATCAGCGCATCGGTCAGGCCGATTTCCTCGCGCAGTTCGCGAGCGACGCCGGAATGGGTCATCGCGGCCGGGTGAGAGACCAGCGTCTCCGTGCCGCCGAGGCTGACCGCAAGCTTCATGATCTGGAGGTTGTCGAGCAGCGCGAAAGCCTCCTTCTCGCCGCCCTTGACGTCGAAGGCGAAAGTCGAGCCCGCCGCCGTGCACTGGCGGTCGAAGACGGCCTTGCGCGGGTCGCCGTCCTTGAGATTGCCGAGATAATGGACCCGGGCGACCTTCGGATGGCTCTCCAGGTATTCCGCCACCAGCTTGGCGTTCTCGTTGGCCCGGCTCATACGGATGTCGAGGGTCTCCAGCGAGCGCATCAGCATCCAGCAGGAATTCGGATCGGCCTGTGTGCCGAGCGAGCCGCGCCAGGCCTTAACCTGCCGCACGAGGGCTTCCGAGCCGCTGATCGAGCCGCCGACGAGGTCGGAATGGCCGCCGACATATTTGGTCAGCGAGAGCAGCGAGAGATCGGCGCCCTGCTTCAAGGGCTTCTGGTATTTCGGGCCGAGCATGGTGTTGTCGACGACGACCGGCGGGCGATGTCCCTGTGACTTCTCCAGCTCGTCCGCAATCATCTTGCAGGCGGCGAGGTCGACGAGGCCGTTGGTCGGGTTGGCGGGCGTCTCGACCAGGATCATCGCAACGCGGCCCTTGGCGGCGGCGGCGCGCGCGACCTCACGCATCTGCTCGATATCGAGACCATCGGTGAAGCCGAAGGGCGTGACGCCGAAAGCGCCCATCTGGTTCTTCAGCAGCGTCTCGGTGCCGCCATAGAGCGGGCGGGAATGCAGGATCGTGTCGCCCGGGCGCAGGAAGGCGAAGCAGGTCGTCGCGATCGCGGCCATGCCCGAGGCGAAAACGGCGCATTTCTCGGCCTCGTCCCAGATCGCCAGACGGTCCTCGAGGATTTCCATGTTCGGGTGGTTGAAGCGCGAATAAACCAGGCCGGGCTTCTCGCCAGGCTTGGGCTGGCGCCGGCCGGAGGTGAAGTCGAAGAAGTCCTTGCCCTGCTGGGCGTTCTCGAAAACGAAGGTCGAGGTCAGGAAGACCGGCGGCTTCAACGACCCCTCCGACATGGCCGGCGAATAGCCGAAGCCCATCATCAGCGTCTCGGGATGGAGCTTGCGGTTGGCGATCCGGTCCTTGTGGTAGTTGTCTGCGCTCATGGCCGTCTCCCTTTAGATCCTGCAACGCAGGCCGGTTTCTGCCGCCAGATTATTCCGATCAGCGCGCCATTGCTTGGCCGATCAGCATCATCCTACTATGCGTTGAGCAGCTTTCTGCTCAATTTTGACAGGGATGGAGCATATCGTGCTCGACAGCATCGACCGCCGGATTCTCGCCGTGCTGCGCGAGGACGGGCGCATCACCAACCAGGACCTGTCACAGCGCGTCGGGCTGTCGCCGACGCCCTGCCTCAGACGCCTGAAGCGGCTGGAGGAGACCGGCGTCATCCAGGGTTACACGGCCGTGGTCGATCCGAAGGCCTATGGGCTGCCCTTCAGCGTCTTCGTCTCGGTGCGGCTGACCCAGCAGAACCAGGAGCAGATATCCGAGTTCGAAAAAGCCGTCGAAAGCTGGAGCGAAGTGGCCGAATGCTATCTGATGACCGGCTCGCAGGATTACCTGCTGCGCGTCGTCACGGACGGCATCGAGGGCTATGAGCGCTTCCTGAAGCAAAAGGCGACGCGGCTGAAATGCATCCAGTCGGTCGAATCCAATTTCGCGCTGGCGACGATCAAGAAGCGCTCCGGCCTGCCCCCGGTCTAGACGCTATCAACGGACGCCGAACAGCTCGGCTCCAGCAGCCTCGGCCATGCCGCTCTGCTGATGTGCCACGCCCGGTACGACGACCTCGCGCCAACGAAGCGTCACTCCGAGGCGGCGCGCTTCGTCGCGGGCCGCGGCCATGAAATGCTCGCCGCGCGCGAAGCGGGTCGGCCCCTGCTCCTCGGCACCGCGGGATTTGTTGAGCTGGGGATGGTCGGGATCGGTGTCGCGGTCGCCGAGCATCACCAGCATCGGCTTGGACAGCGCGGCTGCGAGCGTGGCGTCCACAGCCGGGGTGCCCTTCAGCGAATAGGGATAAGCGCGCTCGCCAGCGAGAACCGGCAGCGTGTAGTAGCCGGCATTCGCCACGGCCGCCGTCGCAATCCTCGCATCCGGCATCAGCATGACCATGCGGTGCACGAACTGGGCACCGGCGGAGTGGCCGAAGATCGTGTAGCTACCTCCGGCGACGCGGCCGCTGGCGCGGGCGACATCGAACAGCCTCTCGATCAGGCCGAATGTCCATTTCGCCTTGTCGGGTTCGCCGCGCACATTGCCTTGCTGGAAGCGGCGGCTCGAAAACTGCTCCTTGTCGAAGCGTGGGGCGAGGACGAGGAAACCGCCTCGGTCGGCAGCGGTCTTCCAGGCGTCGCGGGCGCCTCTCGCATTGCGGCCCATGCCGTGGATCGCAATCAGCAGCGGGCAGGGCTTGGCCGCGCAGGCCGGCGGCGCATAGGTCGAAACCGCGACCGTGGCCGGCAGCGGATCGACATAGCTGCTTTCGGCCGGCCCGGTCCCGGCGAAGAGCGGCGGCGTCTCGGCAAAGGCCGAGGAGAGGCCGAAGCCCGGCGCAAGCACGACGACCGCCAATGTCCCGATCAGCCGCAGCATTCTGCGCTCCTTCAGGCGCCGCCACGGTCCATGGCGCGGCGCACGACCTGGGTGACTTCGCTGTTGGACAGGAAGAGATCGTGACGCAGCATGCTCCAGCCCCGGCCGGAGGTGTCCGCGACCCGGACGCCCAATGCTTCCAGCCGCGAGCGATCCGCGGCGCCGGCCCGCGCGACGCCGCCGGCGATGCGGGCGGAGACGGCCAGTGCCCGGTCACCGGGATCGATGATCACGGTCATGCGCTGGGCCAGGGGGCCGATCTTCTTCACCGTCTGCTCGAAGGCGTCGATATCGACATCGGGCGAGGCCAGCACGACCGAACCGATCCGGGCGTAGATTTCCCGGGAATCGCGCAGCTCGCGCAAGCCTTCCAGCGTCAGGAAGGTTCCCATGGAATGGGCAACGATGTGGATGCGGCCGACGGTCGGGTTGGCGACAAGCGCCTGCAGCGACTGGACGAAACCGTCGCGCGACCAGAGCGCGCTCTCGCGGTCGTAGGCGTAGTCGAAGAGCTTGCCGCCGGAGGGCCAGGTGAACAGCACCGTGCGCCCCTGGAACTCCAGCGAATGGGACAACTGGCCGGCGCTGCGGGCGGCCGTCTCGAAGCTCTCGTTGAAGCCGTGGATGTAAAGCAGCACATCGCGCCCGTTCACGGCGTCCGAGAGTGCCCGCGTCGCGTCCGCCGTCGTTTCATGCGAAATGCCGAGCACGGCCCAGTCGCCGCTCACCGCCGAGGAGACACGCCCCGCGATGCCGCGCCCGGGCGGCGACAGTTGCGCTTCGGCGAAGGTCAGCGGGCCGCGATCGGTATTGAAATAAGGCGTCGCGTTGCCGGTCGAGCGGCGCGTCGTCATGACGAGCAGCCGCGGGTCCTTGCCGAGCGCCGAGATATCGGCGCGTTCCGGCTCGGAGAAGGGCGACACGCTCGCCTCGCTCTGCGCGCAGGCGGCAAGCCCGAGCGGGAGGAACGCGGCGAGCGCCAGCGAACGGCATGAGAAGGCGCGCCTTGTAACGGGCATGGAGAGAGGCATCCGGTCAGAATTTGAGGGGCCGAACTGGCAGCCGCACCTCTAAAGGCAGGCCAACGCGGCCAGAATGGGGCGAGAGTGCTGCCGCCTGCACGAAGCAGCACCCGCGTTGCATCAAGGCGACATCACTGCGTGGCGCCGGAGATGATGGTGATCGGTGCGGTGACGACGAGCCCGACGGTCGATCCCACCGTGCCCATCACGCCGCCGGCGACGTCGCCCAGCCTGTCGCCGAATTGCGGCCCGGCGAAGCCAATGCCCTTGTCCTGCTGCAGCCGCTGGCCGATCATCTGCACGACCTTCGGCGAGGATGCGAATTTCGCATGGTTGAGGCTGTCGCCGGAGGAGACCTCGGAGAGGTCGATCAGCCTCACGCCGAGCTTTTCCAGCTCCGCGATCGTCTCGGTATCCTTGCTCGACACCGCGCCCAGCCGCTTCTTGTCGCCGGCGAAGCGTCGGGAGAAATCGAGCGCCCGGTCATCGGCCGAGACGAAGACCGTCACCGGCCGCCGGATTTCGCGCATCTGCGTCTTGAAAACGTCGAGATCGACGTCGGGCGCTGCGAGCATGACATCGCGCAGCTTGCCGCCAAAGGTCCCGTCGCCGCGGATTGCAGCCTGGCGGAGCGTCTCCAGCGTCAGCAATGTGCCCATTGAATGGGCGAGGATGTCCATGCGCGACGGGCCGAGATCCCGGGCGATGGCCCGCAGGTTCAGCTCGAGGAAATCGCGCGAGTAGAAGGCGCTTTCGCGATCATAGGGATAAGCAAGGAGCTGTCCGCGCGAGGGCCAGGTGAACAGCACCGGCACGCCCTTGAAGCCGGAATCATAGACGATCTGGGCGAAGCGATAGGCCGCATCGGCGAAATTCGTGTTGTAGCCGTGGACGAAGACCAGCACGTCGCGCTGGGAGGCTGGCCGCCGCGCCAGTTCCTTGCGCACGTCGGAAACGATCGGCGCGAGATCGAGCTTCTGGAGGTTGGTCGCGGTGAAATGCTTCGCCGGGTCGCCCGGTCCCGAATCGGGCAGTTCCAGCTCACCGGGCTTGTGATTACGCGGCACGGTGATGTCGAGGCGGGCGAAGGAGAGCTTCGGCCCGCGCTCGCCGCTGAAATAGACCGGCTGCGCCGAGGCCTCGCGCGTCGTCGCGACGTAAATCTGGACAGTCCCTGCGACCTCCGCCTTCGGAGCGGAGCTCAGCTCCAGCACGCGCGGCGTGCCGCAGGCTGCGAGCGCCAGCGGCAAAAGCAGGACCAACAGGAAAACACGAAGCCGCATCGCCACGCACATCATCGCCAAGTCGTCTCACTGCAACAGCGAATTCACAAGATGCGCACATGACACAGTGATGAAGCAAGTGGTGCAAGGACGCCTTGTCGCCCGCGCCGGCAGCTTGCTAACTGGCGGCATGGTCGACAGCAGCAGCTCCCCATCCGACACCCTGCGCGATGCCATTCTTGCCGGCGAGCGCGCTGCGCTGGCCCGTGCGATCACGCTGGCGGAATCGCGCCGCGCCGATCATCGCGAGCAGGCGCAGACCCTGATCCAGCAATTGCTCCCTCACACCGGCCGAGCGATTCGGGTCGGCATCACCGGCGTACCCGGCGTCGGCAAGTCGACCACGATCGACGCGCTCGGCAGCCACCTGACCGCAGCGGGCCACAAGGTTGCCGTGCTCGCGGTCGACCCCTCGTCTTCCCGGACCGGCGGCTCGATTCTCGGCGACAAGACGCGGATGGCCCGACTCGCGGTCGATCCCAACGCCTATATCCGCCCCTCCCCCTCCTCGGGCACGCTCGGCGGGGTCGCGGCCAAGACGCGCGAGACCATGCTGCTCTGCGAGGCAGCCGGCTTCGACGTGATACTCGTCGAGACGGTCGGGGTCGGCCAGTCGGAGACCGCCGTCGCCGACCTCACAGACTTCTTCCTCGTGCTGATGCTGCCCAATGCCGGCGACGAATTGCAGGGCATCAAGAAGGGCATCATCGAGCTCGCCGACATGATCGCGGTCAACAAGGCGGACGGCGACGGCGCCATGGCCGCGCGCGCAGCCGCCGCGCAATACAAGGCCGCGCTCCATATCCTCGCCCCCGCCTCGCCCCTGTGGAGCACGCCGGTCGTGACGATCTCGGGGCTGACGGGGCTCGGGCTCGACAAGCTCTGGGCCAGGATCGAGGACCACCGCACCCGCTTCGAGACCAAGGGTCTGATCGCCGAAAAGCGCCGCCGGCAGGATGTGAAATGGATGTGGGCGATGGTGCAGGATCGATTGCAAGCCAGGCTCCGGCACGACCCGGCCCTGAAAGCCCGCACGCCGGAGCTGGAGGCGGCCGTCGCCGCCGGAAAGCTCCCCCCGACATCCGCCGCCGACGAGATCGCGCGGGCGCTGGGGCTGTGATCCCGGCGCAGCGAGCCTCGGTGCCAGATCGACACAGGTGAAGCTGGCACAGTGCTTGACCCGCGCCGGCCGAACAGGAGCTTCCATGGCGCTTTCCCGACGCAACGTGCTCGCGATGGGCCTTTTCGGCACGGCCTCGGTCGTTCTGCCCGCCGCTGCGCAATCGCGCGGCGCGGCCACCGGCCCGCTCGGCCAGCTTGGCCTAGACGCCGGCCAACTCGGATTGCGCCCCGGTGCCGCGGAGGATCAGTCGCGGCAACTCCAAGCTGCCCTCAAGCAAGCTGCTGCGCGCGGCGCGCCGCTTCTCCTGCCGCCCGGCCGCTACCGGATCGGCGGCGTCGCCCTGCCCGAGAGCGCCAGGATGATCGGCGTGCCCGGCGAGACGCATCTCGTCACGGCCAGTGGCCAGCCCCTCCTGATCGCACGCAATATTGGGCGGGCCGCGCTTACCGGCCTGAGCTTCGACGGGCTCGACATCCCCGCTGCCCAGCGAAGCGGGTTGCTCATGGCCGAGAACGTCGGCGAGATCACCATTTCCGGCTGCGCCTTTGCCAAGGCCGGCTCGGTCGGCCTGACGCTTGACCGCTGCGGCGGGCGTGTCACCGCGAGCCGGTTCCGCGACATGCGGGAGGCAGCGCTGTTCGCGATCGATTCGAAGGGCCTCACGGTCGAGCAGAACCAGGTCGAGGATTGCGGCAATAACGGCATCCAGATCTGGCGCAGCCAGCCGGGCGACGACGGCTCGATCGTTCGCGGCAACCGTGTGCTGGGGATCAGGACCGATGGTGGCGGCAGCGGCCAGAACGGCAACGGCATCAGCGTCTTCCGCGCCGGGGGCGTGATCATCGAGGGCAACCAGCTGCGCGACTGCGCGCTGAGCTTCATCCGCAACAATTCCGGCTCCGGCGTCCAGATCCTCGGCAACCAGGGGCGGCGCTGCGGCGAGGTCGCTCTCTACAGCGAATTCGCCTTCGAGGGCGCGATCATCGCCAACAACCATGTCGAGGACTGCGCGTCGGGCGCCTCGATGACCAATCTCGACCAGGGCGGGCGCATGGCGGTCTGCGCCAACAACATCATCCGCAAGGCGACGCGCAAGGCTGTGCCCTACAGCAAGGAGCCGACCGGAGGCTACGGCATCCATGTCGAGGCGGAAGCGGCAGTGACCGGCAATGTCATAGAGGACGCCAGCGATATCGGCATCGCGCTCGGCTGGTCATGGGGCATGCGCAATCTCGCCGCCACCGGCAACGTCATCCGCAAGACCGGGATCGGCATCTCGGTCTCGCTGGTGCCCAAGGAACGCAACGCGCTGATCGCCAACAACGTCATTTCCGAGGCTCGCGACGGCGCCGTGATCGGCACCGAATACGGCAAACCGGTCACCGGCGACCTGACGAAGGCTCCCGACGCGAGAGCCTCCGGCATCGTGGTCGCGAACAACGCGGTGCGCTGAGGCCTCAGGCCGCCGGCGCGCGAATCCGGCCGACCTCGATGCCGTTCCAGTTCTTCAGTACGGTCTCACGCAGCGGCGCGAAGGCTGCCTGCGTGGCATCGTCCATCGGCAGGAAGCGGGCGATCAGGGCGCCAAGCGCGATCTCGGCGGCACGACCGGCGCCATCGTCGCATTTCAGGGCGATGCCGTAGCCGAGTTCCGGCAGCGCGGCGCAATAGACGCCCTCGGCCCCGGTCTTGGTGAAGGCGCGCGCGCCGAGCAGATCCATCAGGCGCGTGTCGTAGCGGCCCGTGCCGGCGACCATGAAGGGGTGGGCTGCAGCGGCCGCCCGGATGCGCGCCGCCGCCTTTGCCCGCTCCGGCCCGAAGCCACGGCCGGTGCCGAGCCGGGCGAAACCCAGCGCCAGCGCCGACAGCGGCACGGCGTAGGATGGGATCGAGCAGCCGTCGGTGCCCATCCGATCGGCACTATGGACGGCGCCGGTCACGGCTTCCAGAGCGCCGCGCACGGCCTGCTGCACGGGGTGGCTCGCCTTCACATAGCCGGCAGGGTCCTCATCCATGTTGCAGGACAGGCAGACGAAGCCGGCATGCTTGCCCGAGCAATTGTTGTTGAGGGCGCTCGGCTCGGCGCCAGACTTTGCCAGGGCGCGGGAGACGACCTCGTTCGACGGCCAATGCGCGCCGCATTCGAGGCAGCCGGCATCGCGGCCGGCCTTGCGCAGCATCGCCAGCGAGGTCTCGGCATGGAGCGGCTCGCCGGAATGCGAGGAGACGGCGAGCGCGATCTCGGCCTCGGTCAGCCCGTAGCGGTCGGCGGCGCCGCTCTCGATCAATGGCAGTCCCTGGATCGCCTTGACGGCCGAACGCGGAAACACCGGGCGCTCGACATCGCCCGCCGAGAAGACCACGCCGCTATCGGCATCGACGACGATCGCCGCGCCGCGATGGCGCGATTCGACGACATTGCCGCGCGTGACCTCGGCGAGAACGGGATTTTCCATGGCGACCTCCATTGCCCTTTGCGCCGGGCTTGCCGCCTTTTGGAGCCGGAGCGGGGTCCTGTCAAAAGCGCTGGCGCGAAGGGCGCCGGGCTGCCACGGTGCGGCCCAGCCAACCCACGCCCTTCAGCGATGGAAGATCGATGTCGCCGGACTACGAGACCGAGTACAACAACCGCGCCCGCGTGCCGGAACATCCGGGAATCATCGCCGGCTGGCAGGCCGATGCCGCCGCCTACCGTGCCGAGGCCCTGCGCGAGCTGGACGTCTCCTATGGCGAGGGCGAGCGCCAGGCCTACGACCTGTTCAAGCCCGAGACGATCCGCGGCAACGCGCTGGTGATGTTCATCCATGGCGGCTACTGGCAGGCGCTGGACCGCAGCTATTTCTCGCATATGGCGCGCGGGCTGAACCGGCTCGGCCTGCCGGTCGCGGTCGTCGGTTACGATCTCTGCCCGCAGGTCCATCTCGGCCACATCGTCTGGGAATTGCAGCAGGCGGCTGCGGCGCTGTGGCGGCGTTTCGGCCTGCCGGTGATCGCGACCGGGCATTCCGCCGGCGGCCATCTCAGCGCCTGCACGCTTGCCACCGACTGGAAGAATGTCGACCCGGACCTGCCAGACCAGCTCGTGCCGGCAGCCTATGGCATCTCCGGCCTCTACAACCTGAAGCCCCTGACCGAGACCAGCATCAACAAGGCGCTGAATCTCGACCTGGCTGCCGCGGAACTGGAAAGCCCGCTGTTCTGGCCGGCACCGTCGCGGCTGACCATGGATGCCGTGGTCGGCGGCGCCGAGAGCGACGAGTACCACCGGCAGAGCCGCCGCCTCACCGATGTCTGGGGGCTGGAAGGCGTGACGACGCGCTACGAGGAAATCCCCGGAGCCAACCATTTCACCGTGATCGCCGGACTGACCGATCCGGAGAATGCGATGACCCGACGGATCGCCGCGCTCGCCGGCGCTTGATCTTACCACGCAGAGGATTCTATCCAGACCCAACAGAGTTTCGGAGCGCGCGATGCAGACCTTCTTCGTCGAGATCAAATGCAGGCTCGGCAAGACCTATGAGGTCGCCAGCGAACTGGCCGATCGCGAGATCGCCTCGGAGATCTATTCGACCGCCGGCAACTACGACATCCTGGCCAAGTTCCACGTCGCGGCCGATGTCGATATCGGCCATTTCGTCGCGCAGAAGGTGCAGTCGATCCCCGAGATCGCCGACACCCATACGATCATCACCTTCAAAGCGTTCTGAATTTCGCGCCGACGGCGCTGGGGATTTATCGAATCGTTTCCGGCGCTTGCGTGCGGATTCTCGCATGCCGATTCAGCATCTTGCCAAATTGATTCAAGTTCGCGCCCGCCTCATCCTTTCCGCCCCGGCGAAACTGCTGGCGGCGCCGACGGCTTGACGGCGTGGGGGCTTTCGCGCGACCAGCATCCTTCGGACTGCAGGGATCCTCGCGCCATGAAAAGCACGCTCTCCACTGATCTGCGCTCGGGCGCGCTCGTCTATCACCGCCAGCCTCGGCCGGGTAAGCTCGAGATCCAGGCGACCAAGCCGCTCGGCAACCAGCGCGACCTGGCGCTCGCCTATTCACCCGGCGTCGCCGCCGCCTGCGAAGCGATCGTCGACGATCCCTCGGAAGCCGCCGAGCTCACCTCGCGCCAGAACCTCGTCGCCGTCATCACCAACGGCACCGCCGTGCTCGGCCTCGGCGATATCGGTCCCCTCGCCTCCAAGCCGGTGATGGAGGGCAAGGCCGTCCTCTTCAAGAAATTCGCCGGCATCGACTGCTTCGACATCGAGGTCGAGCAGAAGAACATCGAGAAATTCGTCGAGGTCGTCGCGGCGCTGGAACCGACCTTCGGCGGCATCAATCTCGAGGACATCAAGGGGCCGGAATGCTTCGAGATCGAGGAGCAGCTCAAGGCCCGGATGCAGATCCCCGTCTTCCATGACGACCAGCACGGCACGGCGATCATCGTCTCCGCCGCGGTGCTGAACGGGCTCGACCTCGCGGGCAAGAAGATCGCCGACGTCAAGATCGTCGTCTCCGGCGCGGGTGCCGCCGCGCTCGCCTGCACCAACCTGCTGGTCGAGCTCGGCGCGCAGCGCCAGAACATCTGGCTCACCGATATCGACGGCGTGGTCTACAAGGGCCGCAACACGCTGATGGACCGCTGGAAGGAGGTCTACGCGCAGGAGACCGATGCCCGGACGCTCAGCGACGTCATCGGCGGCGCCGACGTCTTCCTCGGCCTTTCCGCGGCCGGCGTGCTCAAGCCCGAGATGGCCAAGCAGATGGCGACGAAGCCGCTGATCCTGGCGCTGGCCAACCCCAATCCCGAGATCACGCCGGAAGATGCGCTTGCCGTGCGCCCCGACGCGATGATCTGCACCGGCCGCTCGGACTATCCGAACCAGGTCAACAACGTCCTGTGCTTCCCCTATATCTTCCGCGGCGCGCTCGACGTGCAGGCGACGACGATCAACGAGGCGATGAAGCTCGCCGCGGTGCGCGCCATCGCCTCGCTCGCCCGCGAGGCGACCTCCGACATCGCGGCCCGCGCCTATGGCGGCGAGGCTTCGACCTTCGGAGCGAACTCGCTGATCCCGAACCCCTTCGACCCGCGCCTGATCATGCGCATCGCGCCGGCTGTCGCTGAGGCAGCGATGGTGACCGGCGTCGCCCGCAAGCCGCTGGTCGATGTCGAGGCCTATCGCGAGCAGCTCTCGCGCTTCGTCTTCCGCTCCGGCTTCCTGATGAAGCCGCTGTTCCAGAAGGCCAAGGCCGACCCCAAGCGCGTGATCTACGCCGAGGGCGAGGACGAGCGCGTGCTGCGCGCCGCCCAGGTCGCGCTGGAGGAAGGGCTCGCCGTGCCGATCCTGATCGGCCGGCCGAGCGTGATCGAGACGCGCATCCAGCGCTTCGGCCTGTCGCTCAAGCCCGGCGTCGATTTCGAGGTGGTGAATCCCGAGGACGATCCGCGCTATCGCGACTATGTCCAGACCTATCTCGATATCGCCGGCCGGCGCGGCATCACGCCGGAGGCCGCCCGCTCGCTCGTGCGCACCAACAACACCGTGATCGCGGCGCTCGCCGTCGCCCGCGGCGAGGCCGATGCGATGATCTCGGGCCTCGAAGGGCGGTTCATGTCGCGCCTGCGGCATATCAAGGACATCATCGGCATGGCGCCCGGCGTCTGCGACCTTGCGGCGATGACCCTGATCATCACCAACAAGGGTGCCTTCTTCATGTCGGACACCCATGTGAAGCACGATCCGACGGCGGAGGAGATCGCCGACATGACCGTGCTGGCGGCGAGCCATGTCCAGCGCTTCGGCATCGACCCGAAGATCGCCCTGCTGTCGCATTCCGATTTCGGCGCGGCCGACACACCCTCCTCGCTCAAGATGCGCAAGGCGCTGAAGCTGATCCGCGAGCGGGCGCCGCATCTCGAATGCGACGGTGAGATGGAGGCCGATACCGCCCTCGTGCCCCTGATCCGCGAGCGCGTCCTGCCCTCCTCGACGCTGAAGGAGATGGCGAACGTCCTGATCTTCCCCAATCTCGACGCGGCCAACATCTCCTACCAGTTCGCCAAGGTAATGGCCGATGCGCTGCCGGTCGGCCCGATCCTGATCGGCACGGCCAAGCCCGCCCATATCCTCACGGGATCGGTGACGGCGCGCGGCGTGGTCAACATGACGGCCGTCGCGGTGGTCGAAGCCCAGGAAAGCGCGGCGGAAGCGGCCAGCCGTTGAGCCTATAGCCACCCCCTGACAAACAACGAGCGAAAACCACGGCCCTGCCGTCGTTTTCGCGCTTGGCAGACTCAATTCGACAGGGTCTACTCCCTCTGAAGTCGGGCATCGCTCGCAACGACGCCCGGCTTGAGGGAGGTTGCCATGCTCGACGTCACGCGCCGCCATGCCCCTTTGGCCTTCGCCGCCATCCTGGCCGCGACCCGCGCCGCCGCCCAGGGCCGGATTGTCTTCCACCGCGGCAATGACGGCGATCCCGAGACGCTCGATCCGCACAAGACCTCCACCGTCGCCGAAGCGCATCTGCTGCGGGACCTGCGCGAGGGCCTCGTCATCCACAATATGATGGGCGAGGTCGTACCCGGCGTCGCCGAAAGCTGGACAATGAGTCCGGACGGCAAGAGCTGGCGCTTCAAGCTGCGCGGCAACGCGAAATGGTCGAACGGTGACCCGGTCAGGGCCTCGGATTTCGTCTATTCCTTCAGGCGTATCGTCAATCCGGAAACCGGCGCGAAATACGCCAACCTGCTCTTCCCGATCCGCAATGCCCAGGCGATCCACAAGGCCGCCGCCGGCTCCTCGTTGGAAACGCTCGGCGTCACCGCTCCCGACGAGAGCACGCTGGAGATCGCACTGGAGCAGCCGACGCCCTACCTGCTCGAGCTCCTGACCCATCAGAGCGCCCTGCCCGTGCACCCACCCAGCGTGGCCAGGGCGGCGCAGGAGCCCGAGCGGCCGGAGAACTGGATCACCAACGGCCCCTATATGCTCAGGGAACTGGCGCCGAACTCGCATATCCGGCTCGACCGCAACCCGCATTTCCATGCGGCCGCCGATGTGCAGATCGATACCGTGATCTTCTATCCGGCATCCGACCTCGCGGCGGCGGTGCGGCGCTTCCAGGCCGGCGAACTGCATCTCACCACGGACATCCCGGCCGACCAGTTCAAGACCCTGAAGGAAAAGCTCGGCGACCAGGTCCGGATCGGCCCCTATCTCGCGACCTATTTCCTGATCATCAACAGCGCCAAGCCGCCCTTCGACGACGAGCGCGTCAGGCGGGCGCTATCGCTGCAGATCGATCGCGAATTCATCGCCGACCGGATCTGGGGCGGCACGATGCTGCCGGCCTATGGCGTGATACCTCCGCATATCGGCAATTACGGCGAGCGTGCCGAACTCGATTTCCGCCACGCTTCAGTGCTCGAACGCGAGGACGAGGCCAAGCGCCTGCTCGCTTCGGCCGGCTTCGGCAGCATACCGCTTCAGGTCGAGTTCCGCTTCAACACCACCGACAACAACCGTCACACGGCCGAGGCTATCGCAGAGCAATGGCGCGCGATCGGCGTCGAGACCCGTTTCGTCCAGACCGATTTCCGCACGCATTTCGCCTATCTGCGCGATGGCGGCGATTTCGACGTCGCCCGCTATGGCTGGATCGGCGACTATTCCGACCCGCAGAACTTCCTCTTCCTGTTCGAGAGCGACAATGCCGGCTTCAACATCGGCAAGTACAGCAATCCGCAATTCGACGCGTTGATGAAGCTCGCGACCGAGGAACTCGACATCGCCCGGCGCGCCGCGATCCTGCGCGAGGCCGACAGCATCGTGATCCGCGACGAGCCGTGGATTCCGGTCCTGCACTACTCGACCAAGAACCTGGTCTCGCCGAAGCTGACCGGCTTCGAGCAGAACCTGCGCGGCGCGATCCCGACGCGGTTCCTGAGCCTGAAGGCCTGAGGCCCGGCCCTGCACCAGACGCCGGGCCGTTTCCACGCCTTGAGGCTCGCAACCGGCGCCAAGCTTCGCTAGGAAGGTCCGGCGTTCCCTTCCAATCAGCGAGTCCGCATCGATGAGCCGCATCGTCTACGTCAATGGCGCCTATCTTCCCGAGGAAGAGGCCAAGATCTCCGTTTTCGACCGCGGCTTCATTTTCGGCGACGGCATCTACGAGGTTTCGGCCGTGATCGGCGGCAAGCTCGTCGATTGCGAGGCGCATCTCGCGCGCCTCGAGCGCTCCTGCGGCGAAATCCGCCTCGGCCTGCCCTGGTCGAAGGCCGAGCTCGTCGCGATCCATCAGGAGCTGATCAAGCGCAACAATCTCGATGAGGGCGGCATCTATCTGCAGGTCTCGCGCGGCGCTTCCGATCGCGATTTCCCCTTCCCGAAGGATGTCCAGCCAACGCTGGTGATGTTCACCCAGGCCCGCAACTTCGTGAATGCGCCGACAGCCAAGACCGGCATCAAGGTCGTCTCGACGCCGGACCTGCGCTGGGCCCGCCGCGACATCAAGAGCGTCAATCTGCTCGCCCCGGTGCTGGCCAAGCAGTTCGCGCTGGAAAGCGGCGCGCAGGAAGCCTGGCTCACCGAGGACGGCGTGGTGACCGAAGGCGCCTCCTCCACCGCCTGGATCGTCAAGGGCAAGACACTGATCTCGCGCCCACTCTCCAACAAGGTTCTGCCGGGCATCACCCGCAAGGCGGTGCTGGCCTATCTCGCGGAATCCGGTTTCACCTTCGAGGAGCGCGAGTTCACGCTGGAAGAGGCGCTCGACGCCGAGGAGGCCTTCATCACCTCTGCGACCAGCCTCGTCATGCCGGTGACCACGATCGACGGCCACACGATCCATAACGGCGCGCCCGGCCCGACGGCGCTGCGCCTGCGCGAGATCTATATCGACTACGCCCGCAAGGGCGGCGTGCTGGGCTGAGGCATCGGGCCCGTTCAACGGCGTCATGCTCGCCCTCGTGGCGAGCATCTACGTCTTGGATAGCGCCCTCGATAGGCGAAAGCGTGGATGGTCGGGACAAGCCCGACCATGACGGATGGCGCTACGCGCCGCCCGAGAATGACGTGCCAGCAGCCAATTCCCCCATCACATAGGTCGCGGCGACATTGCGCTCGTCGCCGAGTGTGACGAGCACGAACAACTCCTCCGCGAGATCGCGCACCGTCTCTAGGCGGTGCGCCATCGCCCGCGTCGCGCCCGTATCGAGCACGACGACATCGGCCTCGCGGCCCGTCTCGAAGCCGCCGATCAGGTGATCCATACCGAGCGCCACCGCATTGCCGCGCGTGATCGCATGCAGGGCGCCCAAAGCCGACAGGCTTTGCCCCTGGAGCTGCAGCACCTTGTAGGCCTCGGCCATGGTCCGGAGCATCGAATAGGACGTGCCGCCGCCGATATCGGTCGCGACCGCGACCTTGACGCCGCGCTGCCGGGCATGCGCCCAGTCGAACAAACCTGAACCGAGGAAGAGATTCGAGGTCGGGCAGAACACCGCGACCGCGCCGGTGTCCGCAAAGGCCTGCCATTCATTGTGGGTCATGTGGATGCAATGGCCCATCAGGCTTTTCGCACCGAGCAGGCCATAACGCCGGTAGATATCCGCATAGTCCGCAGCTTCCGGATAAAGCTCGCGGGCAAAGGCAATCTCGGCTCGGTTCTCATCGATATGGGTCTGGACATGACAGTCGGGATGCTCGGCCGCCAGCCTCCCCGCCGCCGCCAGTTGCTCCGGCGTCGAGGTGATCGCGAAACGCGGGGTGATCGCATAAAGCTGGCGGCTCTTGCCGTGCCAGCGCGCGATCAGCGCCTTGGAATCGCGATAGCTGCTCTCGGCCGAGTCCGTCAGCGCTTCCGGCGCATTGCGGTCCATCATCACCTTGCCGGCGATCATGCGCGTGTTGCGGCGCTCCGATTCCGTGAAGAAGGCCTCCGCCGATTGCGGATGGACCGAACAATAGACCCCCGCCGTGGTCGTGCCGTTGGCGAGCAATTCATCGAGGAAGAAGCGCGAGAGCTTCTCGGCATGGCCCTGCTGAGCGAGCTTCTGCTCCTCGACGAAGGTGTATTTGTTCAGCCACTCCATGAGCTGGGCGCCGTAGGAGGCGACGACCTGCGTCTGCGGCATGTGGATATGGGCGTCTATGAAGCCCGGCATGATCAGATGGGGACGATGATCGACGATCTCCGCATCGGCCGGCAGCGTCCGCAGCAGGTCCCGCGCCTCACCCGCCGCCTTGATCAATCCGTTCTCGATGACGAGCAAACCGTCTTCGACGTAGCGATGCGCGGCCTCGCCCGCGGTCTCCGGATCGTCGACGAACCAGAGCAGGCGGCCGCGCAAGGCGCGCAATCGGGTGGAGGTGGTCACGTCGGGCGGCTCCGGCACAATTCCACATCACATCTGCACCAAATCGAAGCTTCCGGCCAAGGCCGGATCATGCCTAATCTGCGGGCATGATTTGGCTTTGCGAGTGGAGCGAGAGGGATGCGTGAGAGCTTGCGCTTCCTGCTCGGCGACAGACTGGTCGAGATCGACCACTGCGATCCGACGCTCACCGTGCTCGACTGGCTGCGCCTCGACCAGCGCATGACCGGCACCAAGGAAGGCTGCGCCGAGGGCGATTGCGGCGCCTGTACTGTCGTCGTCGGGCGGCTGGATCGCGGGCGGCTGCGCTACGAGGCGATCAATGCCTGCATCCGCTTCCTGCCGACGCTGGACGGCTGCCAGCTTCTCACAGTCGAGCATCTGAAGGGCGCCGACGGCAGCCTGCACCCGGTCCAGCAGGCGATGGTCGAGTGCCATGGCTCGCAATGCGGCTTCTGCACACCGGGCTTCGTGATGTCGCTGCTGGCGCTGAGGCTCAACGAGGCAGAGCCCAGCATCGGCCGCATCGAGGATGCGCTGGCCGGGAACCTCTGTCGCTGCACCGGCTACGAGCCGATCATCGCCGCCGGCCGCCGCATGGACGAGATCGCGCCGCGCGAGGCCGATCGGTTCCTGCGGGAACGGGAGGCCGTTGCGGCGCGGCTTGCCGCCCTGGATGATGACGAGACGCTGTCCCTGCAAGGTGGAAGCCGACGTTTCTATGCACCCACGACGGTGGAGGCGCTGGCCGAACTCGTCGCCGCCCACCCACAGGCGACGCTCGTCGCCGGCGCGACCGATGTCGGGCTCTGGGTCACCAAGGCGATGCGGCGGCTCGACCCCGTGATCTATCTCGGGCGGATCGAGGCGCTGCGCACCATCGCCGACGAGGGTGACCATCTGCGCTTCGGCGCGATGGCCAGCCATATCGACGTCCGCACGGCGCTGGCCGCCCTCTCGCCGCAGCTCGACGAATTGATGCGGCGCTTCGGCGGCGAGCAGGTGCGCAATGTCGGCACGATCGGCGGCAACATCGCCAATGGCTCGCCGATCGGCGACCTGCCGCCTGCCCTGATCGCGCTCGATGCCACGCTGGTCCTGGCAAGGCGCGGGGAAACCAGCCTCGAACGCCGTAGCATCCCGCTCGAAAGCTTCTTCATCGAATACCGCAAGCAGGACCGGCGGCCCGGGGAATTCGTCGAGGCTGTGCTGGTGCCGAAGCTGGCGGAGGGCGTGCTGTTCCATGCCTCCAAGGTCTCGAAGCGCTTCGACGAGGATATTTCCGCCGTCTGCGGCGCCTTCCGGCTCGCGCTGGCCCCCGATGGCCGGGTCAGCGACGCCCGCCTCGCCTATGGCGGCCTGGCCGGCATCCCGAAGCGCGCGGCGGCGGCCGAAGCTGCGCTCGTCGGCCAACGTTGGGACGACAAGGCCATCGCAGCCGCCATCGCCGCCCTCCCACAGGATTTCACGCCGCTCGACGACATGCGCGCCTCGGCGCATTATCGACTCAAGATCGCCGGCAACCTGCTGCTGCGCTTCCTGATCGAGACGACGGAAGCTGAGACGCAAACGCGGGTCGCCGGCCTGCTGGCGGAGGTCGCCCATGGCTGACGCACGCCGCAAGCTCGATATCGGACTGGAGAGCGGGCCGGTCGGCAGCTCCCGCACCCATGATTCCGCGCCCAAGCATGTCGCGGGCGAAGCTGTTTATATCGACGACATCGCCGCGCCCGATGGACTACTACACGCCTATCTCGGCACGAGCACGATCGCCCATGGCCGGCTGCTCTCGCTCGACCTCGATGCTGTCCGCGCCGCGCCGGGCGTCGTCGCCGTGCTGACCGCAGCGGACATCCCCGGCGCCAACGACATTTCCTCGACGCATCTCCATGACGAGCCGCTCTTCGCGACGCAGGCTATCCTGTTCCACAGCCAGCCGCTTTTCGCGGTCGTGGCTGAAACGCGCGAGCAGGCGCGCCATGCCGCGACGCTGGCGAAGGCGGATTATGCCGAGGAACCGCCGCTGATCGACATCGCTGCGGCGCGCGAAGCCGGGGGGAAACTCGTCACCGAACCGCTCAAGCTCGAACGGGGCGATGTCACTACCGCGCTGGCAGCGAGCCCGCGCCGGCTGAAAGGCGCGATGGCGATCGGCGGGCAGGAGCATTTCTACCTCGAAAGCCAGGTCGCGCTCGCCATCCCCGGCGAGGACGAGGACATGGCCGTGCTGGTCTCGACCCAGCATCCAAGCGAGGTCCAGCACATGGTCGCGGCCGTGCTCGGCGTCGGGTCGCATGCGGTCACCGTCGAGGTCCGGCGCATGGGCGGCGGCTTCGGCGGCAAGGAGACGCAGGCCAATCTCTTCGCCTGCATCGCCGCGCTCTGCGCCCGCAAGCTGAAGCGCCCGGTGAAGCTGCGTCCCGACCGCGACGACGACATGGCGATCACGGGAAAACGCCATGACTTCATCTGCGATTACGAGGTCGGCTTCGACGATGATGGCCGCATCCATGCGGTCGACGCCGTCTATGCGGCGCGCTGCGGCTGGAACGCCGATCTCTCCGGGCCGGTGACCGACCGCGCCCTGTTCCACATGGACAATTGCTATTTCTACCCGGCGGTGCGCGCACGTTCGGAGCCGCTCTTCACGAACACCTGCTCGAACACCGCCTTCCGTGGCTTCGGCGGCCCGCAGGGCATGGTCGGGGCAGAGCGCTTCATCGAGGAGGTCGCCTACGCGACCGGGCTCGACCCGCTGGAGGTGCGCCGGCGCAATCTCTATGGCGCCGGTCGCGATGTGACGCCCTATCACCAGACGGTCGAGGACAATATCGCAGCGGATGTCATCACCGAACTGGAGCAGCGCTGCGACTATCAGACCCGCAAGACCGCGATCCGCGAGGCCAACAGGACGAGCCCGATCGTCAAGCGCGGCATCGCGCTGACGCCTGTAAAATTCGGCATCTCCTTCACCGCGACCTGGTTCAACCAGGCCGGTGCGCTGGTGCATGTCTATACGGACGGCACGGTCGCGCTGAACCATGGCGGCACCGAGATGGGGCAAGGGCTCTATATCAAGGTGGCGCAAGTGGTGGCCCATGCCTTCGGCATCGGGCTCGACCAGATCAAGATCACGGCGACGACGACCGGCAAGGTGCCGAACACCTCGGCGACCGCTGCCTCCTCCGGCTCCGATCTCAACGGCATGGCGGCGCTCGATGCCTGCGAGGCGATCAAGAAGCGGCTGACCGAATTCGCAGCAAGGCACTGGCAGGTCGAGGCAGACGACATCGCCTTCCTGCCGGGCCGCGTGAAAATTGGCGCCCGCGAGATCGCCTTCAAGGAACTGGTCGCCGCCGCCTATATGGCGCGCGTCCAGCTTTCGGCGACGGGCTTCTACGCGACGCCCAAAATCCACTGGGACCGCAAGGCCGGACGCGGCCACCCGTTCTACTATTTCGCCTATGGCGCAGCGGCGGCCGAGGTCGCAATCGACACGCTGACCGGGGAGTACAAGGTCGAGCGGGTCGATATCCTCCATGATTGCGGACGGTCGCTGAACCCGGCGATCGACAAAGGCCAGATCGAGGGCGGCTTCGTGCAGGGCATGGGCTGGCTGACGACCGAGGAACTGGTCTGGGACAAGAAGGGCCGGCTCTGGACCCATGCCCCCTCGACCTACAAGATCCCCGTCGCCTCCGACCGGCCGCGCATCTTCAATGTGCATCTGCTGGAGAACGTGCCGAACCGCGAGCCGACGATCCATCGCTCGAAGGCCGTCGGCGAGCCGCCTCTGATGCTGGCCATATCGGTGCTGCACGCGCTGTCGGATGCGGTGGCGAGCGTTGGCGATCACCGCATCTGCCCGCGCCTCGATGCACCGGCAACGCCCGAGCGCCTGCTGGATGCGGTCGAGAGGGTCAGGGCGGAGGCAGCATCATGACCCTCGCCGCCTTTCTCGCCACCCATCAGCACGACGGCATCGTCCTCGTCCGGATCGAGACCGCCGAAGGATCGACGCCGCGCGAGGCTGGTGCCTGCATGGCGGTCAGCCCCAGCGCGATCGCTGGCACGATCGGCGGCGGGCAGCTCGAATTCCACTGCATCGACCTCGCCCGGCACATGCTCGGCGAAGGCGCCGGGGACCAGTTGCTCGACATCCCGCTCGGCCCCCAGATGGGGCAGTGCTGCGGTGGGCGGGTGCGTGTGTCGCTCCGCCATGCGGGAGCGGCCGAGATCGCCCTGTTCAGCGCCCGCGAGAAGGCGGAAGCCGCGGCGCGGCCGCCCGCCCTGATCTTCGGCGCCGGCCATACCGGCCGCGCGCTGGCAAAGGCACTGGCACCGCTGCCCCTCTCGGTCTCCCTGATCGACGATCGCGACGACGTCATGAGCGGGCTGCCGGCAGCCGTCACCTGCATCCGCATGGCCGATCCCGTCGATGCGATCGCAAGCGCTCCGGCAAAAGCCGCCTTCGTCGTGCTCTCGCATAGCCACGCGCTCGACTACCGGCTGGCGGAAGCGGCGCTGGCCCGTGGTGATGCGGCTTATGTCGGCATGATCGGCTCGGCCACGAAGCGCGCCCGCTTCGAATCCGGCTTCCTGCGCGCTGGTGGCCGGCGCGAGGCTCTGGCGCGCTTGACCTGCCCGATTGGCGGCTGCGATGTGGACGACAAGCGCCCGGAGGTGATCGCGGCCTTGACGGCAGCCGAGCTGGTGCGTTGCTTGCTTGGCCGCCGGGAGCCGGCGAAAGGGAGACGGTCGCGACATGAATCAGCCGCGTGAGCAGAAGGTGCCGCCGCGGCTGGCGCTCGCCCATGTCTCGAAGAGCTTTCCCGGCGTCAAAGCCAATGAAGACATCAGCCTGAGCGTCTCTCCGGGCGAAATCCATGCCCTCCTCGGCGAGAACGGCGCGGGCAAGTCGACGCTGGTCAAGATCATCTACGGCGTCCAGCAGGCCGACGAGGGCGCGATCTCCTGGAACGGCTCGCCCGTTTCGATCCCCTCGCCCAAGGCGGCGCGCAAGCTCGGCATCGGCATGGTCTTCCAGCATTTCTCGCTGTTCGACGCGATGACGGTGATCGAGAATATCGCGCTCGGGCTCGACGAGGCGGTCGATCGCGAGGAGCTGAAGGCCCGCGTCGCGGCGATCCTGCAATCCTATTCGCTACCGCTCGATCCGAAGCGCGAGGTTCATACGCTCTCGGTCGGCGAGCGCCAGCGCATCGAGATCGTGCGCTGCCTGCTGCAGAAGCCGAAGCTGCTGATCATGGACGAGCCGACCTCGGTCCTGACGCCGCAGGAGGTCGAACGGCTGTTCGCGACGCTGCGCCAGATCGCGACTGAGGGCTGCTCGATCCTCTACATTTCCCACAAGCTGCACGAGATCAAAGCACTGTGCGACAGCGCCACGATCCTGCGCGGCGGGCGCGTCGTCGCGACCTGCGACCCCAAGGTCGAGACGACCAAGCGCATGGCCGAGCTGATGATCGGCGCGGAACTGCGCAAGATCGAGCACGGCAAGGCGGCTGGCTCCGGCGCCGTCCGGCTGGAAGTCAAAGGGCTGTCGCTGCCGGGTGAGCCCCCCTTCGGCACGGATCTGGAGAGCGTTTCCTTCGAAGCCCGGGCCGGCGAGATTCTCGGGATCGCCGGTGTCGCCGGCAATGGACAGGCGGAGTTGCTGACCGCCCTCTCGGGCGAGCAACTCGCGGCCGGCTCGGAGGCAATCAAACTCGACGGCAAACCCGTTGGTCTTGAGGGCGCCGGCACACGCCGGACGCTCGGCCTCGCCTGCGTGCCCGAGGAGCGCAACGGCCACGCTGCCGTGCCGGATTTCTCGCTCGCCGATAACGGGATCCTCACGGCGCGTCACCGGCTCCCGCTGGCGCCGCACGGCTTCATCAGCCGTAGCAGCGTGAAACGCTTTGCAGATGGCGTCATCAAGCTCTTCGACGTCCGGACCACCGGCAACGCCGCGCTCGCCCGCTCGCTCTCGGGCGGCAACCTGCAGAAATTCATCATGGGTCGCGAAATCGGCCAGCAGCCGGCCGTTCTTGTCGTCTCGCAGCCGACCTGGGGCGTCGATGCGGGTGCTGCCGCCGCGATCCGACAGGAACTTGTCGACCTCGCGGCCAAGGGCTCGGCCGTGGTGGTGATCTCGCAGGATCTCGACGAATTGCTGGAGCTCGCCGACCGGCTCTGCGTCATCAACGAAGGTCGGCTCTCTGTGCCGCGCCCGGTCGCGAGCCTCGGCATCGACGAGATCGGCCTGATGATGGGCGGCGTCCATGGCGCGGAGGCAGCCCATGCTTGAATGGCGCCGCCGCCGCGAGCCCAGCCTGCTGATGCTGGGCCTGAGCCCAGTGATCGCGATCGGGCTCACCATGCTCATCGGCATGATCGTCTTCACCGCCATGGGCTATGACGGCTTCCACGCGGTCGGCAGCATCTTCCTGACCCCCTTCCTGGAGCCGCAACGCTGGGGCGACATCGGGGTCAAGGGCGCGCCGCTCGTCATGATCGCACTCGGGCTCGCCATCGGCTTCCGAGCCAATGTCTGGAATATCGGCGCCGAGGGGCAATACGTCATGGGCGCTATCGCCGGCACCGGCGTCGCCCTCCTGACCTATGACATGACGGGATGGTGGATCCTGCCCGCCATGGTGCTCGCCGGCATTCTCGGTGGCATGGCCTGGGCCGCGATCCCGGCTTTCCTGCGCGTCAAGCTGCAGGTCAGCGAGATCCTGACCAGCCTGATGCTGACCTATGTCGCGGTGCAGTTGCTGTACTTCCTCGTGCGCGGGCCGTGGAAGGATCCGGGCGGCTTCAATTTCCCGCAGACGCGGATGTTCACCGCCGATCAGACGCTGCCGACAGTGCTGGAAGGAACGCTGGTCCATCTCGGCATCCCGGCCGCGCTGGTGCTCGCGATCATCGCCTGGCTGCTGATGGAGAAGACCACGGCAGGCTACGCGATCAAGGTCGTCGGCCTTGCGCCCGCAGCCGCCCGCCATGGCGGTTTCAGCGCGGCGCGCACGACCTGGGCGACCATGCTGATCAGCGGCGCGCTCGCCGGCCTCGCCGGGCTGTTCGAGGCGGCCGGTCCGTTCGGGCAGCTCACGCCGCAATTCCCGGTCGGCTACGGCTTCACCGCGATCATCGTCGCCTTCCTCGGCCGGCTGAACCCGCTCGGCATCGTCTTCGGCGGCATCGTGCTGGCGGGAACCTATGTCGGCGGCGAGATCGCGCAATCGACGGTGAGGCTGCCGCAGGCCGCGACCGGCCTGTTCCAGGCAACGCTGTTGTTCATGCTGCTGGCAACCGACGTGCTCGTGCGTTGGCGTATCGGTTTCAAGCGGAGGGCGGCATGACCTCCGCCATGTTCATCTCCATCCTGATGACGCTGATCGCGGCTTCGACGCCGCTGCTGCTCGCATCGCTCGGCGAGCTCGTCGCAGAGAAGGCCGGCGTGCTCAATCTCGGCGTCGAGGGCATGATGTTGTGCGGCGCGGTCGCGGGCTTCGCGGTCGCCTTCTCGACCGGCAGCACCGGTATCGGGCTGGTCGCGGCGGCTTTCGCAGGCGTCGCGGCCTCGATGGTCTTCGCCGTGCTCGCGCTCTCGCTGATGGCCAATCAGGTCGCCACGGGGCTTGCGCTGACGATCTTCGGCATCGGCGCCTCCTCGCTGATCGGCGCGGGCTTCGTCGGGCGCACCGTTACGCGGCTTCAGCCGGTGTTTCCGGAAGTGCTGTCGGAACATCCGCTGCTGCGGGTGATCTTCGGACACGACATCCTCGTCTATCTCTCGCTTGCGCTCGTTGCAGCCGTGGGCTGGTTCCTGCGCCGGACGCGGCCGGGGCTGATCCTGCGCGCCGTCGGCGAGAACGACGCCTCGGCCCATGCGATCGGCTATCCCGTGATCGCCATCCGCTACGGCGCCATCGCCTTCGGTGGCGCCTTGGCAGGTCTCGGCGGCGCCTATTTCTCGCTGGCGCTGACGCCGATGTGGGCGGACCGGCTGACAGCGGGACGCGGCTGGATCGCGCTCGCGCTCGTCGTCTTCTCGGCCTGGAAACCGGGGCGGCTCCTGCTCGGCGCCTACCTCTTCGGCGCCGTCATGACGCTCGAATTGCAGGCCAAGGCGGCCGGCGTCAGCTGGCTCGCGCCCGAGGTTCTGGCGATGGCCCCCTACCTTGCGACGATTGCGGTTCTGACCATGATGTCGCTAGGACGAAAGACCGGCCGGCTCGACGCGCCCGCCTGCCTCGGCAAACCCTTCTCGGCGTCCTGACGCCGCAACCGACAACGGGGAGTTTTAGGACATGACCAGCATCATCACCCGCCGCAAGCTGACCTTCGGCGCCGCCGCCGCCTCGACCCTGCCGCTGCTCGGCCGCGGCGCCTCGGCGCAGGCCCCGCTCGGCGTCGGCTTCATCTATGTCGGCCCGATCGGCGACCACGGCTATACCTGGACCCACGACCAGGGCCGGCTGGCGCTGGAGAAGGAATACGGCGCCAAGATCAAGACCAGCTTCATCGAGAACGTCGCCGAGGGTCCGGACGCCGCCCGCGCGCTGCGCCAGCTCGCCCAGGCCGGCAACCAGCTGATCTTCGCGACCTCCTTCGGCTTCATGAACCCGACGATCCAGGTCGCCAAGCAGTTCCCGAAGATCAAGTTCGAGCATGCCACCGGCTATATGCGCGCCGAGAACGTCGCGACCTACGATGCGCGCTTCTACGAGGGCCGCGCCGTGATCGGCACCATCGCCGGGCACATGTCGAAGACCGGACAGGCCGGCTACGTCGCCTCCTTCCCGATCCCGGAAGTCGTGATGGGCATCAACGCTTTCCATCTCGCCGCCCGCAAGGTGAACCCGAACTTCAAGACCAAGGTCGTCTGGTGCTCGACCTGGTACGACCCGGCCAAGGAGGCCGACGCCGCCAAGGCGCTGATCGACCAGGGCGCTGACATGATCACCCAGCACACCGATTCCGCCGCCCCGCTCCAGGCGGCCGAGCAGCGCGGCGTCTTCGCCTTCGGCCAGGCCTCCGACATGAAGTCCTTCGCGCCCAAGGCCCATCTTTCGGCCATCGTCGACGACTGGTCGGGCTACTACATCAAGCGCGTCAAGGAGGTCATGGACGGCAATTGGAAGAGCGGCGCGGTCTGGGGCGGCATCAAGGACGGCTTCGTCAAGCTCGCCCCGTATAACGATGCGATCACGCCGGCTGCCCGTGCCGCCGCCGACGAGGTCACCAAGGCCATCGTCGCCGGCACGCTCCACCCCTTCACCGGTGAGCTCAAGGACCAGAAGGGTGAAGTCCGCCTGAAGGCCGGCGAGAAGGCCAGCGACGAGATGCTTTCGAAGATGGATTGGTATGTCGACGGCATCCAGGCCTGACGATGAATTCTCGCTGCGGCGGGCTGCTCGCGCCGCCGCAGCGATTCGCAGGCTCCACCCGCCTGACGCTCCGTCAATCCACCCCGTCAACCTGTTTTCGTTCTCAACTGGGCCGTTACCGGCCTGAAACCGATGGATCGAAGGCGTTTCCTGTGCGTATCTACCGCCGCGGCCATCGTCTTTCCGCGGTAACCGTGGCAACTGCGTGAGTTGCGCGCCGCGAATGGCATCCATGTGTCGCGGTCGCTCGTGTCGGAAACGAGCATGAACGGCCGTCATCCAGCACGCGACGCCTGAACCACCTTCTCTAGGAGGAATTCATGACCAAGAACGAACTGATCGCCGCCATTGCCGAAGAGACCGGCAAGACCAAGGCCGACGTCTCGGCCATCCTGGCCTCTCTCGGCGCGACCGTCGCCAAGTCCCTCAAAAAGGGCGACGACGTCACGCTCGGCGGCATCGGCAAGCTCTCCGCCGCCAAGCGCGAGGCCCGCGAGGCCCGCAACCCCTCGACCGGCGCGACCATCAAGGTGCCCGCCAAGACCGTCGTGAAGTTCAAGGTCACCAAGGACCTCGCCGACGCGGTGGCGTAAGGCCATCATCGGGCTCAGGCAGCGTTCGCGCATGAAACGTGGACGCTGCTTGACCCTGCGCCCCATGCCCTCACATTAGCGGCATGTTTCTCCGTCTCTTCACCGATCTGCGCGCCGCCAAGGTCCCAGTGACCTTGCGCGAATACCTGACGCTGCTTGAAGGGGTGGAGGCCGATCTGGCCGAACACAGGGTCGACGAGTTCTACTATCTCGCCCGCGCCACGCTGGTGAAGGACGAGCGCCATCTCGACAAGTTCGACCGCGTCTTCGCCCAGGTGTTCAAGGGCATGGAGACGCTGCAGCAGGCGATCGAGGAAGCCGGCATTCCCGAGGAATGGCTGCGCAAGCTCGCCGAGAAATTCCTGACCGACGAAGAGAAAGCCCAGATCGATGCGATGGGCTGGGAGAAGCTCTGGGAGACGCTGAAACAGCGGCTCGACGAGCAGAAGGGCCGCCACCAGGGCGGCAACAAGTGGATCGGCACCGCCGGCACCTCGCCCTATGGCGCCTATGGCTACAATCCCGAAGGGATTCGCATCGGCCAGAACAAGAACCGCAATTTCCGGGCGGTGAAGGTCTGGGACAAGCGCGAGTTCAAGGATTTCGACGACACGCGCGAGCTCGGCGTTCGCAACATGCGGATCGCGCTCAGGCGCCTGCGCCGCTTCGCCCGCACCGGCGCGGCCGAGGAACTCGATCTCGACAACACCATTTCCGAGACCGCCCGGCACGGCTACCTCGACGTGAAGCTTCGCCCCGAGCGCCGCAATGCCGTGAAGGTGCTGCTCTACCTCGATGTCGGCGGCTCGATGGACTGGCATATCGAATTGGCCGAGGAGCTGTTCTCGGCGGCGCGGGCCGAGTTCAAGCATTTCGAGCATTTCTACTTCCATAACTGCCCCTATGAGCGGGTCTGGAAGGAGAACCGCCGGCGCCACGACCAGCAGATCGCGACCTGGGACGTTCTCAGGACCTATCCCTCCGACTACCGGCTCGTCTTCGTCGGCGATGCCTCGATGAGCCCCTACGAGATCGCGATGCCCGGCGGCTCCGTCGAGCACTGGAACGAGGAGGCCGGCGAGGTCTGGATGGAGCGTCTGGCGACCAAATTCCCGATATCGGTCTGGCTCAATCCGGTGCAGCAGAACCTCTGGAACTACACCCAGTCGATCCGCCAGATCGGCGGTTTGATGGGCGGGCGCATGTTCCCGCTGACGCTCGACGGACTGGATGGCGCGATGAAGGTTCTGGCACGGTGACGAAAGCGATCATGGACGAGGACGATGACGGCCCCGCCCCGAGCTGGCGCCAGCGCCCCAAGCCGGTGGGCTTCGAGATCGCCTACAAGCTCGACGGCGATACGCTCGAGGTCGATCGGACGCGCCGGGTCGACAGCATCCGCCTGAGTGCGGTCGAGCAGGTCCGCTTCGTCTATGCGCCCGGCAATATCTCGTCGAAGGGCTACAAGACGCAACTCCGGCTCAGCGACGGCCGCACCGTGACCTTCGGCAACCTGTCCTGGCGCTCGCTCACCGATCTCGACCGCGACGATCCGCGCTATCGCCGCTTCGTCACCGCGCTGTCGGCCGCGATCGCGCGGGCCAATCCGCGCGCGCGCTTCGTCGCCGGACGACCCAGGCCGATCTGGCTCGGCGTCGCCGCCCTCGGCGCGCTGTCGCTGCTGATGCTCGCGGCCTTCACGCTGCGCGCCTTCCAGCAGGGCGCGAACAGTGCCGGGCTGCTCGGCATCCTGCTGATCGCCGCCTCGTTCTGGCAGGTCTGGCCGCTGGTCAGTCTCAACCGGCCGCGCGAACTCGCGACCGGCGAGGTGCCCGACAGCCTCGTCCCGGGTGGGACGAGCTGAGGCTCAGCGGACGACCAGCACAGAGCATTTCGCCCGGCGCACGATGGCCGAGGCGTTCGAGCCGATGACATAGGCGAGCATGCCGGGCTCATGCGAGCCGATGACGATGAGATCGGCGCCGCTGGCGTCGGCCTCGGCCAGCACCTCGCCATGGACGGAGCCGATCAGGACCTTGGCCGAGACCTGCTCGGCTGGGAGATCGACCTTCGCTGCGATCTCGGCGAGCTTCGCCTCGGCATCTTCCTGCTGCTCGGAATCGAAATCAGCCGGCACGAACTCCATGTAGGTGACCGGGATGAGCGAGCGGACATAGACCAGACGCAGCCTCCCGCCCGAAGCCTTCGCAAAGGAGACGGCCGCTGCGAGCGCCGGCTGGGCAAGCTCGGCTTCGGCGAGATCTACGGGGACCATGATCGATCTGTACATCGCATCCTCCTAGGCATCGGGCCGAAAAATGGGCGCCACTTTTCGGGAGTCCGGATGATATCACAAATGCCTGGATCGCTGTTGCCGCGCCCGGTGGAATGCGCGCCGATCCAGACGGGTGTGCAACCATCATGGAGTTTGCCAGCATCGGCGCCATGATCCAGCGCAAAATGCCGGATGCGGTGCGATGCCGCGCGGGTCTAGCCCTGGCGCTCGGGCGTACGGACGATCAGCCCGTCGAGATCGTCGCGGATGCGGATCTGACAGGAGAGGCGCGAATTCGGGCGAACGTCGAAGGCGAAGTCCAGCATATCCTCCTCCATCGGCTCGGCAGGGCCGACCGCCGCGGTCCAGGCATCGTCGACATAGACATGGCAGGTGGCGCAGGCGCAGGCGCCGCCGCATTCCGCCTCGATGCCAGGAACCGCGTTGCGGATCGCCGTCTCCATCACGGTCGAGCCGGTTTCGGCCTCGACGGTGCGGCTCTCTCCATGAGCGTCGATGAAGGTGATGTTAGGCATGGGAAACTCCGGCGGCGCGATCTCCGGCACCGCTTAGAGCATTTCAAAGCGGCACGGAACGGGTTTTCCCGCCGCAGGCGTGCTCAGGCGGCGCAATCGGAGCGTGCGATCACCGCCCTCGCCTCGGCGGCCGCGAGGGCGAGCGCATCGAGAGCGCTTTCGCTCGCCTTCTGCTCCGGCCCGGCAAGACCCTCCTCGATGCGGTCGGCAGCCTCGGCGACCTGCCAGGCGCCGACGGCCCGCGCCGCGCCCTTCAGGCTGTGGGCGGCATCCATCCGCACCTGCCGGTCGGTGCTGCCGTGGATGGCTCGCAGATGGACGACGCATTGCTGGGCGAAGAGCACCAGCAATTCGCGCTCCAGCTCGTGGTCGCCTGCGGTCTGGCGGGAGAGATAGGCGAAATCGATGGCCTTCTCGGTCATGTCAGGAACTCTTCGACATCGGTCATCAAATGGCCGCACGGGCCGGTCTCATGCCCTTCAGGAAGCGCCCGGATGGTGAACGAGGCGTTAACGACGTTTGTGAATCACGTGGTCAAATGGGTTTCCAAGGGTCCAGGGGTCCACTACCCTTCCAATTGGTAAATGATGGGCGCAGTGTCTCCGTTCACCCGGCCAGAGGCGGCATGGGGCGACGGTGGTCATCGTACGCGCCCATCGTCAGTAGCGTGACGAGGCGGCAACGATGAATCGACCCAAGAAGCTCCAGGACCCCACTGAAGCTGCGATGTCGGCGATCGAAGAGGCTCTTCGCCTTGACCAGTCCAAGGACGGCGCCGAGACGCCGGTCGAGACCGAGCCGCGACTGCCCTCGACCAGCGAGAACGACCTGAAGCTCGAATTGCCGCGCGTCGAGCCGGCTCCGGCGTCGCCTCCGCCGGCCCTTGCCACTCCTCCCCAGCAGCCGGCGCAGCCGCGTGCCGCGATCGCGCCCGATACCAGCCGCGTCGCCAATGACGACCGCCGCGATTCCAGCTCGCTGGTCCAGGCCTTCGCCGTGCGCCCGTCGCGCAAGCCCTACTGGTTCGCCGCGCTGTCGTCGCTGGCCTGGCTGGGAGGCGCCGCCTTCGTCCTGCTCGGCCGCTACGGCTCGTTCAGCAACGGCCTGCCCGAGCCGGTCGCCAGCTTCGGCATCGGCGAATGGACGCTGCTCGCGCTCTCGATCGGCGCGCCGGTCGTGTTCTTCTTCGTCCTGGCGGCGCTCTATCGCCGCACCCAGGAGATGCGCCTGATCTCGCGCGCCATGACCGAGGTTGCGCTGCGCCTGGCCGAGCCCGAGGTCGCCGGCGCCGATTCCGTGCTGTCGCTGAGCCAGACCATCCGCCGCGAGGTCGCCGCCATGGGCGACGGCATCGAGCGCGCGGTTGCGCGCGCCGGCGAACTCGAAACCATCGTGCGCGGCGAAATCTCGACGCTGGAGCGCGCCTATGCCGATAACGAGATCCGGCTGCGCTCGCTGATCGACGAGCTCGTCACCCAGCGCGAGGCCGTGGTCGGCAATGCCGAGCGCGTCAAGATCGCCATCAGCGGCGCCCATGACGGGCTCGCCAAGGACCTCGACAGCGCCAGCCGCGCCATCGCGGAAGCCGTCTCGCAGGCCGGCGACCGCGTCACCGGTTCGCTCGGCGCCAAGGGCGACCAGATCACCCAGGCGCTCGGCCGCGCCGGCGAAAAGATGATCGAGGAGATCAGCGGACGCAGCCACGACCTGGTCGAGCGCCTGCAGGTCACCTCCGGCGAGGTTTCCGAGCGGCTGGCAGGAGCCAGCGACAATCTCTCGACCATGCTCGACGGCCGGGCCAAGGAAATCGCCGGTTCGCTGGAGCGCACCGGCGCCGTCCTCACCGAGGGCCTGACCACCGGCGCCCAGGACGTCACCCGCGCCATCAGCGAGACCGGCAACCAGGTCGCCGAAACGCTGACCGGCCGCGTCGAGACCGTCAACGAACTGCTCAAGAACACCGGCGAGACGCTCGCCCGCGACATCTCGGCGCGTGGCACGGAAGCGGCCGAGCGCTTCGAGGTCAGCAGCCGCAGCATGGTCGCGCTGATCGAGAGCCAGAGCGAGGCCCTGCAGGCGCGTCTGGCGGAATCCGGCGAGGCGCTGCGCAGCGCGCTTTCCGACGAGGGCGAGAGCGTCACCACCCGCCTCGCCGAGGTCGGGCGCGGGGTCAACAGCCTGCTCAACCGCCAGAACGAAGCCATCGCCACCCGCCTCACCGAGGTCGGCGAGAACGTCCACGGCCTGATCGGCACGCATGGCGATACGCTGGTCAGCCGCCTCAACGAGACCGCCCGCACCGTCGACGACGTGCTGCGCGAGCGCAGCGAGGCGATCATCCTGCGCGTCAACGATGCCAGCCAGTCCCTCAGCGAGTCTGTCGCGCAGCATGGCGACGCGCTCACCGGCCGCATCACCGACGTCGCGGGCCAGGTCCACGGGCTCTTCACCGACCAGGGCAGCAAGCTCGTCGACCGCCTCAACGAAACCGGCCAGACCGTCCATACCCTGCTCGACCAGCAGGCCGAGAAGCTGGTCGGCCGCGTCTCCAGCGCCGGCAGCGAGCTCGCCGATCTCGTCGGCCAGCAGAGCGACGGCGTCGTCGAGCGTGTCGCCGAAGCCGGCCGCAACCTCGCCAGCCTGATGGGCGAGCACAGCGACGCAACGGTCTCGCGCGTCTCCAATGCCGGCGCCGATGTCGCCAAGCTATTGTCGGAGCGCAGCGAAGCTCTGGTTTCCAGCGTCTCGGGCGCCGTCAACACCGTCGAAACGCGCCTGCGCGACGAGAGCGAGCTGCTCGTCAGCCGCCTGACCCAGGCCGGCCAGGAGGTCGGCACCATCGTCGGCAACGAGAGCGAGCGCCTGATCACCGGCCTGTCCGAGACCGGCATGCGCGTCAGCGCCCTGCTCGACGAGCAGGCCGGCGCGATGACCGTCAAGGTTTCGCAGGCCGGGCTCGAGATCAAGGACCTGCTCGGGAACGAGAGCCAGGCCTTGGCCAGCCGCGTCGCCGATGTCGGCCGCTCGGTGCATGGCATCCTGTCGGAGCGCAGCAACGCCCTGATCTCCCGCCTCGCCGAGACCGGCGCCAGCATCGACCAGCAGCTGGACGAGCGCGGCGCCCATCTGGCCTCCCGCATCACCGGCAGCATCGAGGCGGCGCAGAACGCCCTCGAACAGCAGCAGACCGGCTTCCTCGCCAGCGTCAGCGACACGGCTGAGAAGGTCGGCTCCCTGCTCGGCGAGCAGCGCGAGACCATGGTGCGCGACCTCGTCAGCACCGGCCGCGAGGTCCACACCCTGCTCGGCGAGCAGAGCGAGGATCTGGCGCGCCGCATGACCGAGGCCACCCGCACGCTCACCGAGACGATCAATGTCGACGGCCGCCATGTCGCCGACCGCGTCACCGAGGCGACGCAGGGGCTGCGCGACACCTTCACCGTCCATGCCGAGGATGCGCGCACCCTGCTCGCCGGCACCGGCCGCGAGATCGTGCTGGCGCTGACCCAGCAGGGCGGGCGCGTGAACGAGGCGCTCTCGGCCAATGCCGAGTCGATGCTGCGTTCGGTCGAGGGCCGGGCCCAGGCGCTCAACGAGGCGCTGGCGCTGCGCCACGACGCGCTGACCAAGCTCTTCGACGAGCGTGGACATGAGATCGAAACCGCGCTCGGCGGACGCCTCTCGGCGTTTGCGGCGCTGTTCGACACGCAGGGCCGCGACGTCGAGAATGCGCTCGCCGCGCGTCTCGGTGCCTTCGAGGACCTGATCGTCGTCCAGGGCGGCACCCTGACCGCCAAGATCTCCGGCGATGCTCAGCAGCTCACCACCGCGCTGCATGCCGGAATCGCGCAGGTCGAGAAGCTGATCTCCGAGGACGGCGTCGCGCTGGCCGACAAGGCCGGGACGCGTGCCCTCGAAGCGGCCGAGCTGCTCGCCAGCCGCACCCGCGAGGCCGCTGACGCGATGGAGAGCCAGATCAAGCTGTTCGAGGATCGCTCCGGCGCCAAGAGCGCCGAGATCGCCGGCACGCTCGACAGCCTGATCGCGCGCATCGACGGCAGCCTCGGCTCGCGCGCCACCGCCCTCAACGAGGCGCTGGTCGAGCGCACGGTCGACATCGCCCGCGTGCTGGCCGAAGGCGGACGCGAGGTGACCAAGGCGCTCGCTGCCAAGGCCGACGAGATCGGCGAGGTCGTCACCTCCAAGAGCGAGTCGCTCACCCGCACGCTCAGCGACAAGGCCGATACGATCAACGCGACGCTGGGCGGCCGGGCCCTCCAGATCGCCGACACGCTCGACCAGAGCGTCGCGCGCTTCGAGGAGCGCGTCGTCAACCGGCTCGACACCGTCTCGCATACGCTCGACACGCGCGGCGACGAGATCGCCACCACGCTGCAGGGCCGGTCCGAGGCCATCGCCTCCGTGCTCGCCGAGCGCGCGCAGGAATTGCGCGCCCTGTTCGACGACCAGGGCGGCGGCATGGTCTCGGCGCTCGCCGGCCAGAGCGAGGCCATCGCGGCCGCGCTCACCGAGCGGGCCGAGCAGTTGCGCACCCTCTTCGACGATCGCGGACTCGGCATCGTCGCGGCGCTCGGCCGCCGTGGCGACGCCATCTCCGGCGCGCTCGACCAGCGTGCTGAGCAACTGCGCGAGATCTTCGAGGGCCAGGGCGCCGGCCTCGTCACGGCGCTGGAGCGCCAGGGTGCGGCCGTGGCCTCGTCGCTGGAGGAACGGACGAGCGCCCTGCAAGCAGCCTTCGACGCCAGCGGCAGCGGCCTCGTCGCTGCCCTCGGCCGCCAGGGCGAGACGATCACGCAATCGCTCGACCAGCGCGTCGATGCTCTCCACGCAGTCTTCGACGCCAAGGGCAACGGCCTTGTCGCCGCTCTCGGAGAGCAGGGTGCAACCTTCAGCCAGTCGATCGACGAGCGCATCGCGGCACTGCGCGCCGCCTTCGACGCCAAGGGCAACGGTCTCGTCGCTGCGCTTGGACAGCAGGGTGCGACGCTCACCCAGTCGATCGACGAGCGCGTCGAGACCCTCCGCGCCGTGTTCGATGCCAAGGGCAACGGTGCCGTCGAGGCGCTGAATGAGCGCGGCGAAGCGCTGGCCAACGAGTTCGCCACGGTCGGCGAGACGGTGGTGCGCGCACTCGAAAGCCGCGGCAATGCGCTTGTCGCCGGCCTGCGCGATCGCGGCGCCGCCATCGCCAACGCGGTCGAAGCCTCGTCCAACGCGCTGCGCGAAACGTTGGAATCCGGCTCGAAGCAATCGGTCGACGCGCTGGTCGGCACCAACGAGCAGCTGCGCGAGGAACTCGGCGGCATGCTCGGGCGTCTCGGCGAGGCCAACAAGCTGATGCAGCAGATCGTCAACGGCGCGAACAAGAACCTCGCCGCTGTCGAGAACAGCCTGTCGACCCGCGTCGGCGAATTGCAGACCGTCATCGGCACCGTGATGGCCGAGGCCGGCTCGGCCTCGCAGCAGGTCACGACGCAGATCGCCGAGCTGAAGAGCTTCTCGGAAGGCACGCTGCGGGAGACGACCGCGCTGATCGGCCAGCTCGACGATCGCGGCACCTCGCTCAACGAGGCGACCCAGGCCAGCAGCGCGGCGCTCAACGCCGTCGCCGGCCGGCTGGAGCAGATCGAGGGCCGCGTCGGCAAGGCGCTGTCCGAGCGTCGCGAGGCGCTGGAGCAGTTGCACGGGCTCATCGCCAACCGCACCGACGATGTCGAGGCGATCACCCGCTCCTTCGCCTCGCTGATCGACGATTCCCTCAACACAGCGGAATCGCGGGCCCGTCAGATCGGCACGGTCCTGTCCGACTCGGCGGAATCGACGACGAACGCGATCGCTCAACAGTTCGAGGCGATCCGTTCCGCCACCGGCCAGGAGCGCGAGCGCACAGCGGAGGCCCTGCGTGCGGCCTATGCCCAGGTCTCGACCGAGATCGGCGGCGAGATCGCCAAGGTGACCGAGCGCTTCCAGAAGGCGGCGCAGGACATGCGCGGGATCACCGGCGACATCCAGCGCGAGCTGGAGGCGACCCGCGCCGAACTGAAGCGCGGCGTGCTCGAACTGCCGGCGGAAGCCCAGGAATCGACCTCGGCCATGCGCCGGGTCGTGGCCGAGCAGATCAAGGCACTGAACGATCTCACCGAGATCGTGACGCGCGCCGGCCGGCGCGGCGATGTCTCGCTGCCGATCGACCATGCTGCCAACCGGCGCTCGGCCGCGACTGCGGCTGTGACCGCCGCCGTTGCCGCCCCTGCCCCGGTAGCTCCGGCCCGGCCTGCCCAGGTGCTCTCGCCTGTAACCCAGCCCGCCCCGGCCGCGGAGGAACCGCTGCTGCGGCCGTCCCTCGATGCCACGGCAAGCGAGCCCGAACAGCCCACCACGCCGCGCGGGAGCACGCGCGCCGAGCCGGCGCCTGCGCCAAGCCGCACGGCTCCGGTGCAGGAAGCGCCGCGCCGCCAGCCGGAGCCGATTGCGCAGCCGCCCAAGGCGGGCTGGCTCTCCGATCTGCTCACCCGCGCCTCGCGCGAGGACAAGCAGCCGGAGCCGAGCAAGACGACGACGCATTCGATCGAGAAGCTCGATTCGCTCTCCGTCGATATCGCGCGGATGATCGACCATGATGCCGCGGTCGAGTTGTGGGACCGCTACAAGCGCGGCGAACGAAACGTCTTCACCCGCAGGCTCTACACGCTGCAGGGCCAGCAGACCTTCGACGAGATCCGCCGCAAGTATCGCCGCGATGCCGAGTTCAAGGATACGGTCGACCGCTATATCGACGAGTTCGAGCGCCTGCTCGGCGAAGCCGCCAAGGACGACCGCGACTCGATGGTGGCCAAGACCTACCTGACCTCGGAGACCGGCAAGGTCTACACGATGCTGGCCCATGCCAGCGGGCGCTTCGAGTAGGCGTCCGCTTCCCGATCGAAACGAGAAAGGCCGCCCGAGAGGGCGGCCTTTGCTTTTCAGGGGCGCGCCGAAAGCGCCGAACGGCCGCCTAAGCCGCTGCCTGGAAACGCGCTTCGCCCCGGTTCACGAAGCAGGTCTTGTCGAACAAGGCAAGGTCGAGCGGATTGGGCAATCGCACATCCGCGATCTCGGGAAACGGCTTGCCCGAGGCTGCATAGGAGCGGTCGATCTGCGAGATGAAGACGAGGATCAGGCCCCTCGCCCGCGCGAAGGCCTTCAGCGCCTTCACCTGAAGCGCCAGCTCCGGTGTGTCGCGGCGCTGGTCGAGCAGTTGCAGATAATCGATCACCGCTACCGTGCCGCGCGGCGCGTTGCCGAGGGCCGCGACGATATAGTCCGCGCTGATCGCATCGGAGCAATCGCAGTCGAACCGGTCCGCGAACTCACGCGGCTCGATGTTGATCGCGCGCAAACGGGACAGCACATCCGCCGGCGTGTATTCGAGGGTGAGGAAGATGCCCCGGCGCCCTGCCCGCATCGCTTCCGCCAGCAGGGCAAGGCTCGCCAGCGTCTTGCCTTGCCCAGGCCGCCCCGCCATCAGGACGAGATCGCCCGGTTCCAGCAGAGGCCACAGCTCGCGGACGGATGTCATCCCGGGCTGCTTCGCCGTGAGCAGGCTCCAGCTGCGATAGCCTTCCTGAGCCGCGATGCGATCAAGCGCGACGTGGAGCGGAATGCGTTCTGCGCGGCTCTGCAGCTTGGCCTTGCGCTTCAACTCATGGATCGGGGCCGACAAATTCATGACGTGAACCTCCTATCGCGAGCAGCTGGCGCAATCCCTCCTCATGCGTGATGCCCGGACAGTCGGTCTGGTCGTCGGAAATGCCCCGCATGATGATGCTGCCCCGGCTGGAGGGGGGAGGCTCGGGCCGAGCCGGAATCAGAGCCTAGCGCAGAGGCGCAGTGAAGGAAATCGCGGCCTGCCGGCGAGACGCGCTCAGCGCGCCCAGCGCACGATCTCGACCAGCACCTGCGACAGTGCCCGGTCGAGCGCCTGGGTCGCGCCCGGCCCGTCAACCGCGCCGGCAGCGACACGGGCGGAGAACAGCCGCGCCCGCTGGATCTGCCCCGTGCGGTCGCCGACGATCCGGGCGGTGATTTCGACGACAGCCGTTCCCGTTGCAGCGTCGATGTTGAAGCTGCGGATATTGGTGTTGAGCTGGACATCGGGCGAGATGCGCTGGCCGGGCCCCGAGACCGACCCGACCCGGCCGGCATTCTCGAAGGTCTGGATCAGGCGGGCCTGCACCAATGCCGGAACCCGGTCTGCCCATTGCGCGCCGCCGACGAAGGAGAGCGCACCGCTCGAATCCTTGACGATGACGCGGTCGGAATCGAGCGCCTGGACCGCCGTCGGCTCGGCCACGACCATCGCGCCCCGCGAGCCGCCGACCTTGCCGAAGCCTCCGGGCGCCGAGAGGTCGAAGGTGGTCGGGGTCGCCCCGCCACCGCAGCCGGCAAGGAGAGCGGCCGCAGCCAGGGCCAGGGCCGGGAGGAAGCGGCGAGTCCGGCGGACCGGAGGAAGCTGAACCTCGGTGGTCATGACGCTAGCGGGATCCGTTATATTGGGGGAGCGGCGGCTTGCCGCCGAAGATGAACTGCTGCGGGTTGCGTTCGAAATTCCGCAAGGTGCGGTTGAGTTCCGTCAGGGTCTTCTTGCCGTCGGCAGCCAGCGATTCGACATCGCGCAGGCCCGGCCCGGTGAAGCGGCTGATGCCGGCCGTGATCTCGGCCGTGCGCTTGTCGAGGTTGTCGGCCAGCGTCCGGATCGACTTGGCGGCATCCGCGACCTCCTGGAAGGCGCTGCGACCATCGGGACCAGATCCGGATTCGAGGAAACCCTTCGCCGCCTGCAGCACGCCCTCGACCTGATCGGCCGCCTTGTCGAGCTTGGCCGAGATCGAGGCCGCGTCCTTGACCACCTTCGCGACGTCGGCGCTGGAGCCGCCGAGCGCGCCGGTGAACTTGTCGACATTCGCGATGATGTTGCTGACCTTCTCGCGATCGACCGAGCGGACCACGGCGGTCAGCTCCTCGCTCAGCGATTGCAACTTCTGCGAAAGCGGCTGGATCGTCTCGGCGATGTTGCCGAAGCCGGCCATCAGCTTGTCGAGACCCTCGGCATTGTTGCCGAGCGCCTGCGAGAACTTCTCGACGTTGCGGACGGTGTTGTTGATCGGCGTGGCGTTCTGCTTGATCAACCCGTCGAGCGACGTGAGCATCCCATCGGCCCTCTGCGCGACGTTGCGGACCGTCTCGATGATATCCTGCAGTTCGGAGCGCTCGGCGATGATCGTCGGCATCGGCTCGCCGGGCTTGGCGATCAGCACCGGCGCAGATGGATCGCCGCCGATAAGCTGCAGCGCGACCACGCCGGCCAGGCCTTGCGCCTCGATGCGCGCGCGCGTGTCGTCGCGCAGCGGCGTCGTGCTGGCGACCTGGATCACCGCGTAGATGCGGCGCGGATCGTCCGGCTGCAGCTCGATATTGGTGACTTCGCCGACCCTCAAGCCGTTGAACAGCACGCTCGACCCACGGCCCAGCCCCGTCACCGTGCCGGTGAAGATGACGCGGACATTTTCCTTGCGCCCGGTCCCGCCGCTGTTGAACCAGTAGACGAAGCCGAAAGCCGCCGCGAGGACCGCGAGCGTGAACAGACCGACGAGTGCGTAGTTGGCGCGCGATTCCATCGTCTAGCTGCTTTGTCCCTGCTCTCCCGCCGGCAGCCTGGCCATGGCGCGCTCCCCGCCGAAATAGGCCTTCAACCATGGATGATCGGACGCCAGCATCGTCGCCAGCGTGCCGACCGCGATCACCTTCTTGTCCGCCAGAGCGGCGATTCGGTCGCAAGCATGATACAGGCTGTCGAGATCGTGGGTTACCATGAAGACGGTCAGCCCCAGCGTCTGCTTCAGGGTCATGATGAGGTCGTCGAATTCGGCGGCGCCGATCGGGTCCAGCCCCGATGTCGGCTCGTCCAGGAAGACGATCTCGGGATCGAGCGCCAGCGCGCGGGCGAGCGCCGCCCGCTTGATCATGCCGCCCGAGAGTTCTGAGGGTGCCTTGTCGGCGGCGTCGCGCGGCAGGCCGACGAGATCGAGCTTCACCATCGCCAGCTCGTCGAGCAGATCGGGCGAAAGGTGAAGGTATTCCCGCATCGGCACCTGGATGTTCTGCTTGACCGTCAGGGCCGAGAACAGCGCGCCCTGCTGGAACATCACGCCGAAGCGCCGCTCGAGCACGCGGCGCTGCTGCAGGTTGAGATCGTCGACATCCTCGCCGAAGACCTCGATCGTCCCGCGTCGCTTGCGCACGAGGCCGAGAATCGTGCGCGTCAGCACCGACTTGCCCTGCCCGGAGCCTCCAACGAAGCCAAGGATCTCGCCGCGCAGCACGTCGAGATCGAGCCCGTCCATGATGACCTTGTCACCAAAGGCGACCTTGAGGTCGCGGACGCGAATGACGGTCTCGGGCTCGCCGGGCGCCTGAATCCGATCGGGGGACGGCGTGGTTTGTTGCACCATCGTCAGAACTCGATCGAGGCGAAGAACATGGCGAAGAGCCCGTCGACGACGATGACCATGAAGATCGCCTTCACCACCGAGGCCGTGACCTGACGGCCGAGCGATTCCGCCGAGCCCTTGACCGCGAGCCCCTCGATCGAGGCTATCAATCCGATGACGAAAGCCATGAAGGGCGCCTTGATCAGGCCGACGGCGAAATGCTTCCAGGTGATGACCGATTGCAGCCGGGCGAGGAAGGTATCGACACCGATGCCGCCATAGAGCCAGGCCACCAGCCCGGCGCCGACCAGTCCCGACATCGCCGAGATGAAGGTCAGGATCGGCAGCGAGATGATCAGTGCGAGGATGCGTGGCACGATCAGCACCTCGATCGGGTCGAGGCCCATCACGCGCAAGGCATCGATCTCCTCACGCATCTTCATCGAGCCGATCTCGGCGGTGAAGGCCGAGCCCGAACGCCCCGCGATCATGATCGAGGTCAACAGCACTGCGAGTTCGCGCAGGATCAGGATGCCGGTCAGGTTCACGACGAAGGCGGAGGCGCCGAATTGCTGGAGCTGGAAGATGCCCTGCTGCGCGACGATGCAGCCGACGAGGAACGAGATCAGCATGATGATCGGCGCGCCGTTGAAGGCGATCAGCTCGATCTGGTTGACCAGCGATGGCCCCCGGAACTTGCGCGGGCCGAGGACGACGCTGGCCGAACCGACCACGACCTCGCCGAGGAACATGGCACCGCCCACCATGTCGCGGCCGAAGCGCACCACCCCCTCGCCGATATCGACGAGGACATCGACGATCCTGAAATGCCGATGCGGCTTCGGAGGGTCGTCATCATGGACCTGGACCTCGGACAGGAGGATACCGTGCTCGGGCCTGCTGCTGACGAGCTCGACCGCTGCGCCGTCCCTCTCCTGCCGTGCCTTCAGGCGATTGAGGACATAGGCGCCGAGCGTGTCGAGCCGCGTCACCTCCGACAGGTCGATGCGGGCTCCGGGCGTTTCGTTCAGGCGCTCGGTGATCTCGCCGACCAGCTCTTCGATGCGGGGCCCGCGGTCGGCGCTCCACGAGCCCGAGAGCGCCACCGCGAGCGTGCCCGCATCATCGCGGAAGGTCGCCTGCGGTTCGGCGGTATCGAGGCTCGCCATGTCGCCGTGAGGTCCTTTGTCCCTGGCCAAAACAGCCTCGTGCGACCGCGCGTCGCCGGCCGCACCATCCTCCACCCCGTGCCCTGTATTGCCGTGCCGCGCCCACTTGGCAAGCATCGGGCATTCCAGCAGCTTCCGCTCCGTTGCCAAAGCCCCGGCGGCAGGGGAACCGGCCGCTTCGCCGGCGGTTTGCTCCAGATCGGGGCGCAGGCAGCAATTCCTTAAGAAATCGCAAGGCAGGCTCGGGCGATCCCGTCACGACCGCCTTGCTGATTCGGCCGGTCCTTCGAAGGCAGATTCGTCATGGGCGACGCGCGCTCGCTGACACCATTGACCGAAGCGGATTACGAGGCGATCGAAGCCGCGGTCATGGAGACGGCGCGTGGCCGCTGGTTCATGGTCGAATATGCCAAGCGCAACCGGCAGGCGGATACGCTGCAACTGCTCGGCGCGATCCAGCGGATCGAACGGGTCGTCGGGCTCGGCGTGCAGGAGACGAGCCGGGAAACCAACCTGATCGAGGCGGCCGCGCTGATCAGCGACCTGCGCACCGATCTCGAACGCATCAGCGGCAAGGCCGAGGCCCGCTCGTCCGGGCTCGCCGCCCAGATCGAGAAGGCTGCCGGCTCGGTGCTCGCCGCGACCGAGAGCATCCAGGAGGCCGCTTGGGGCCTGCGCGAGACTGGAGCGGACGACGAGGCCTGTGACGCGCTCGACCGCCGCGCCGCCGAAATCTCGACTGCGATCGGCATCGTCGACAGCGTGGTCCAGCGCATCGACAAGATCGCCGACACCATCGCCATGCTGGATTCGAGCCTGCGGGCCTTCGGTGAAGCCGCGCGCGAGAGCAGCGTGAGCTTCGAGGCGATGGCTGCCACCGCGGAAGCGATGACCGTGCCGGCTCCCTCCTCCGCGCCGCGCCATTATGAGGATATCGACGTCGCAACCGGAGGCCGCGAGCCGGTCCCGCTGGAGTTCACCGGCCGGATGGCGGCCGAAGCGCGTTTCGCCACCGTTCCGTTGCTCGACGACGATATCGTCTTCAGCGATCCGGCCGACACACAACCGGAACCCGCACGCCCGGCGGCGAGCCCCCGGGAAACCACCCTGCGCGAGATCGACGCTCTGCCGGCTGATCGCAAGCTCGCCTATTTCGTCTAGGTCCGGCTGCCAGCAGCTCAGTTCTCGCGCCGGATCGCGCTTTCGTGCCAGCGATGCAGCAGCAGGTGCGATATCAGGCTCGTGGCCAGGAAGATCGCGACGCCCGAGAGCGAGATCATCACCAGTGCCGCGAAGACACGGGGAATCTTGAGCTGATAGCCCGCCTCCAGGATGCGATAGGCCAGCCCCGAAGCGCTGCCACCGGTGCCGGCGACGAACTCCGCGACCACCGCGCCGATCAGCGCGAGGCCGCCGGATACCTTCAACCCCGCCAGAAAGTACGGTAGCGCCGCCGGCAGCTTGAGATAGCGCATCGTCTGCCAGCGTGAGGCGCCGTAGAGCTCGAACAGGTTGACCAGATTGTGGTCGGCCGAATTCAGCCCGAGGATGGTGTTCGAGAGGATCGGGAAGAAGGCGACGATCCAGGCGCAGATCAGCAGCGACAGGTCGATATCGTTGGCCCAGATGATGATCAGCGGGGCGATGGCGACGATCGGCGTGACCTGCAGGATGACGGCATAAGGGAGCAGCGCCATTTCCAGCCATTTCGACTGGCTGAACAGCACCGCTAGCGTCACGCCGACGACGACCGCCGCGGCGAGCGCCATGAATGTAATCTTCAGCGTGACCCAGAGCGAGCCGGAGAGCGTGCCCCAGTCCGCGACCAGCGTCTGGCCGACCAGGATCGGCCCCGGCAGGACATAGTGCGGAATCTCGTTCCAGCGGACCGCGAACTCCCAGAGCGCCAGCACGGCGACGCCGATCACCAGCGGGGCGAGGATGCGCGGCCAGACGCTGACCGGCAGGCCGAGGACGCGAGCCTCTGCCATGGCGACGGGCAGCGCCTGCGCATCCGTGCCACCGGACCTCTGCGTTTCGACAGGCACGCTCATTGGCCGATCGCCTCCTTCAGCTTGGTGGAGGCGACGCGGCAGAGATGGGCGTATTCGCCGGAGGTCCGGAACAGGTCGTCGCGCGGATAGGCGGCGTCGACCGAAAGGTCGGCCATGACCCGGCCGGGCCTGGCCGCCATCACCACGATACGCTGCGAGAGATAGACGGATTCGAAGACCGAATGCGTGACGAAGACGGCGGTGAAGCGCTCGCGCTCCCACAAAGCCAGCAGGTCGTCGTTGAGGCGGTGGCGGGTGATCTCGTCGAGCGCCGCGAAGGGCTCGTCCATCAGCAGGATCTTCGGCCGCATCACCAGCGCACGCGCAATCGAGACCCGCATCTTCATGCCGCCGGAGAGTTCGCGTGGGTATGACTTCTCGAAACCCTTGAGCCCCACCAGCGCCAGCATCTCGGCGGCGCGCGCCTCCGCCTCGGCCCTTGCAACGCCCTTGAGCTTCAGCGGCAGCATGACGTTGGCCAGCGCGCTGGCCCAGGGCATCAACGTCGGGTCCTGAAAGACGAAGCCGAGATCGCGCGCGCCATGGCCGGCGTTCCCTTGCGCCTCGCCGGTCTCGCCCGGCCAGGTGATCGTGCCGGAACTAGGCGCGCCCAGCCCTGCGATCATGCGCAGCAGCGTCGATTTCCCGCAGCCGGAAGGGCCGAGCAGGCTGATGAACTGCCCTGCCCCCAGTTCGAGATCGACGTCGCGAACGGCAAGCGTGCCGTTCGCGAATTGCTTGGAGACATGCCGGACCGCCACCAGCGGAGTGCTCGCGGCGGGTTGCGGCTTCGTCTCGTCCATCGTCGCAGTCATCTTTTCAGCAGCGCTCGTCCGGCTCAGCCCTTGCCGATGCCCTTGTTGACGAAGTCGAGGCTATAGGCCTTCTTCACGTCGACGCCGGCCGGAACCACGCCGGCCTCGCTCATCGTCTTGTAGAAGCTCGCCCAGCGCGCATCGGTCATCGCGCCGATGCCGAGCGTCTTGGCGTCGCCGGAGACGACGATGCCGCGCTCGTTCATCACCTTGAGCGCGTAATCGATCTTCTCCTGATCCATGTCGGGATTGTCCTTCAGGATCCGGGCATTGGCGGCTTCGTTGCCGGGGCCGCCCTTCATGTACTCGGCCCAGCCCTCCAGCGTCGCGTCGGTGAAGCGCTGCACCACGTCCTTCTTCTCCTGCACCATCTTCCGGGAAAGCGTGATCGTGGTGTTGTAGTTCTCGAAGCCGGCATCGGCGAGGAGATGCACCACCGGATCGACGCCCGCCTTGCGGATGACGAAGGGCTCGGAGGAGAGGAAGCCCTGCTGCGTCAGCTTCTTGTCGGCCAGGAACGGCGCCATGTTGAAGGTGTAGGGGCGGATCTGCTCGTCCTGGAAACCGAATTTCAGCTTCAGGAAGGGCCAGAAGCCGACGCGGGCCTGCGCCGCGATCAGGATCGGCTTGCCCTTGAGATCGGCGAGCGTGTCGTTGCCCTGGCCGGGATGCGAGATCAGGACCTGCGGGTCCTTCTGGAAGATCGAGGCGATGCAGAGGAAGGGCAGGTTCTCGTGGGCGAAGCTCAGCGCCTCCAGCGAGTTGCCCATGATCATGTCGACACGGCCGCCGAGCAGGAGCTGGGTCGGGTTCTGCTGCGGGCCGCCGGGGCGGATCTCCACGTCGAGCCCGTATTTCTTGTAGATGCCGTTGGTGGCGGCGAGATAGAAGCCGCCATGCTCGGTCTGGGCGCGCCAATTGGTCTGGTAGCTGACCTTGTCGAGCGTCTGCGCGTTGACGCGCGCGCCCGGCACGGGGATCAGCAGGGACGCGGTGGAGCCGCCGATCAGCCCGAGCGCGGCGCGCCGGTTCACGCGATATTTCATCGTCGTCATCTCGCTCTCTCCCCTCACGCTGCGGCCGGCCCGGCCACTGGCCCGTCTCCTTATCCCATGCGATAGGACGACGGGACAATGCAACGCCGTGCCGCCGGGTTTCTGCACAGAAACAAGGCGATCGCACCGGCTCCTGACAGGCCTGATCATGACCGCACGTTTCTGGGGCGACCTGAAGAGCTCCGACTTCGCCACGCTTTCGCCTGACCGCACCGTCGCGGTGCTGCCGCTGGCGGCGATCGAGCAGCACGGCCCGCATCTGCCGGTCTCGGTCGACACCACCGTGATGAACGGGATGCTGGCGGAGGCGATGCCGCTGGTGCCTGATGATCTCGACGTGCTCATCCTGCCGACGCAGGCCGTCTGCAAGTCGAACGAGCATCTGCATTCGCCGGGCACGGTCACGATCGGCTGGGAAAGCGCCGTCCGCTCCTGGATCGAGATCGGCGAGAGCGTGAAGCGGGCGGGCCTGCGCAAGCTCGTGCTGATCACCTCCCATGGCGGCAATGTCGACCCGATGAAGATCGCAGCACGGGAGCTGCGCGTCGACCACGGCATGCTCGCCGTCTGCACGGCCTGGATGTCCTTCGGCCTGCCCGACGGGCTCTATGGCGAACTCGACATCCGCCACGGCATCCATGGCGGCGATGTCGAGACCTCGCTGATGCTGCATTTCCGGCCGGACCTCGTCGACATGAGCCGGGCTGCGCTGTTCAAGCCGCATACCGTGACCATGGCCGAAGAAGGCTATACCCATCTGCGCCCGACCGGCCCGCATGCCTTCGCCTGGATGGCGCAGGACGTGAACCGCGCCGGTGCGGCCGGCGATGCCAGCCTCGCGACCGCGGCGAAAGGCAAGGCGACGGCTGCGCTGCAGGCGAAGGGCTTCGCCCAGTTGATGGCGGATGTCGCGCGGATGCCGCTCGATACGCTCTACAAGGCGGGCTGAGCCTCACTCCGGATCGAGGAGGCGCGGCCCCGGCCCCTCCTCGGCCAGGCGATCGAACGGATTGTGCAGCGGGCAATCCCGCACCGAGAGACAGCCGCAGCCGATGCAGCCGTTGAGCTGATCGCGCAGCCGCGTCAGCCGGTCGATGCGGCGTTCCAGCTCCTGCTTCCAGGCCGACGAGAGCCGCGTCCAGTCGGCGACGGTCGGCGTGCGCTCCTGCGGCAGCGCCTTGAAGGCCTCGCGGATGGTCTTCAGCGGAATGCCGGCGCGCTGCGCCACCTTGATGATCGCGACCCGGCGCAACACTTCGCGGGCATAGCGGCGCTGGTTGCCCGCGGTGCGGTGGCTGCGGATCAGCCCTTCCGCCTCGTAGAAATGCAATGCCGAGACGGCGAGCCCGCTGCGGCGCGCGACATCGCCGACACTCAACTCGCCCGGCAAACGCGCCTGCAGGGACATCGGAAACGCCTCTTGACCTTAACCTTACTTGAGGTTCTATAAGCCCCGCTCCCGTGATGCAAACCGGAGCGTTTCCATGCACCAGAAGGTCGATACGCGGATCAGGCTCGCCCTGATCTATGGCAGCAGCCGCGAAGGCCGCTTCTGCGACAAGGTCGCCGGCTGGGCGATCTCCCAGATCGCGGGCGACGGTCCGTTCGACCTCGCGGTCGTCGACCCTGGCGAGATCGACCTGCCCCCGCGCCATGTCAGCGGCAAGCACCCAGCGCTTGAAGAGCTCAGGAGCATCATCGGCTGGGCCGACGGCTTCGTCGTGGTGACGCCCGAGTACAACCGCGGCTATCCGGCGATTCTGAAGTTCCTGATCGACGCCGTCGGGCCGGAATGGCGCGGCAAGCCGGTCGGCTTCGTCTCCTATGGCGGGATCTCGGGGGGCCTGCGCGCCGTCGAGCAATTGCGCCTCGTCTTCGGGGAATTGCATGCCGCGCCGATCCGCGACGGCGTCGCCTTCGCCGATGTCTGGAGTCGCTTCGACGCGGAGGGCGCCTTGCGCGATGCCGACCGGGCCGAACAGGCGATGGCGACGATGCTGGCGCAACTCCACTGGTGGGCAAGCGCATTGCGCAAGGCGCGCGAAAGCGTGCCCTACGGCCAGTTCGCCGCGGCCTGATACGTCACGCGAACGTGGAAAGAGCTTCACAAATCCGAACTGGTCTCACCGTGGCGGGATGCGGAACAATGCCTGCCCCTGGGACGAGGAACGGATATGAAGCTCAAACTTCTCCGCAACGCGACGCTGAAACTCGATTTCGGCGGCAGGACCTTCCTGATCGACCCCGATTTCGGGCCGCGGCACAGCCGCCGCTCCTTCACCGGGCGGTCGCAGAACCCGATGGTCGACCTGCCCGAACCGATCGAGGATATCATCGCCGGCGTCGACACCGTGATCGTCTCGCATCTCCATGCCGACCATTTCGACGAGGTCGCCAAGGAGCGCATCCCGAAGAACCTGCCGATCATCTGCCGGCCCGGCGACGAGGCGGCGATTGCGCAGGCAGGCTTCTCCTCAATCACGGCGGTCGACTGCTATGTCAGGCTGGGACCGATCATCCTGAAGCGGCATGCGGCTCAGCACGGCACCGGCTCGGTCGTCGAGAAAATGGGGCCGGTGATGGGCCTGAGCTTCGAGGCGCCGGGCGAGCCGACGCTCTACTGGTGCGGCGACAGCGTGCTCTATCCGCCGCTGCGCGACGCCGCCACGGCGACGGGCCCCGACGTGATCGTCAGTCATTCCTGCGGGGCGATGTGGGACAACACGCTCATCGTGATGGATGACGAGCAGACGCTCGACCTCGCCGAGGCCTTCCCGCTCGCGACGATCATCGCGACGCATATGGAGGCGCTCGACCACGCCACCGTCAGCCGTGCCGCCTTGCGCAAGGCGGCGAAGGCACGCGGCGTCGACACGCGACGCCTGCGCATCCCCGCCGATGGCGAGACGATCGAACTCGGCGTGCCGGCGCTGGTGTGAATCACCCCGCACATGCCGTCATCCCGGGCGACCGCAGGGAGACCCGGGATCCATTCCGGAACAGTTCAGGCATGGATCCCGGCTCTTCGCTTCGCTCCGGCCGGGATGACACGCGATGAAGGTAGAGGGGCTTACTCCCCCGCCTTCAATTGCTTGGCGTAGATATCCTTGTACTGCTCGCGCAGCAGGTTCTTCTGGACCTTGCCCATGGTGTTGCGCGGCAGCTCGGCGACGACGAAGACCTGCTTGGGCTGCTTGAACTTGGCGAGACGCTGCTCCAGCGCCGCGGCGATCCCCTTCGCGGTGATCTCGGCGCCGGGCTTGCAGACCACGCACGCGGTGACGCCCTCGCCGAAATCCGGATGCGGCACGCCGATGACGGCACTCTCGATCACGCCCGGCATCTCGTCGATCTCGGTCTCGACTTCCTTGGGATAGACGTTGTAGCCGCCGGTGATGATCAGATCCTTGCCGCGCCCGACGATATGGACGTAGCCGGCGGGATCGATCTTGCCGAGATCGCCGGTGATGAAGAAGCCGTCGGGCCTAAACTCGGCGGCCGTCTTCTCGGGATTGCGCCAGTAGCCCTTGAAGACGTTCGGGCCCTTGACCTCGATCATGCCGATCTCGTCGCGGGCGATCTCCTTGCCGGTCTCGGGCTCGGTGACGCGGGCCGAGACTCCCGGCAGCGGAAAGCCGACCGTGCCGGCGACGCGATCGCCCTCGTAGGGGTTCGAGGTGTTCATGTTGGTCTCGGTCATGCCGTAGCGCTCGAGGATCGCGTGGCCGGTGCGGTCGCGCCATTCACGATGCGTCTCGGCCAGCAACGGCGCCGAGCCGGAGACGAAGAGGCGCATATGCTTCGTCGCCTCCTTGCTGAGGCGGACGTCCTGCAGCAGGCGGACATAGAAGGTCGGCACGCCCATCATGCTCGTCGCCTGCGGCAGGTACTTGAAGACCTGCTCAGGATCGAATTTCGGCAGCAGGATCATCGAGGCGCCAGCGAGCAGGATCACGTTGGTCGCGACGAAGAGCCCGTGGGTGTGGAAGATCGGCAAGGCATGCAGCAGCACGTCGCCCTTCGTGAAGCGCCAGTAGTCGACCAGCGCCAGCGCATTGGACGACAGGTTGTCGTGGCTGAGCATCGCGCCCTTGGAGCGGCCCGTCGTGCCGGAGGTGTAGAGGATCGCGGCGAGATCGTCCGGCCCTCGCGCGACGTCGGTAAAGTCGCTCGACGCGGCATTGGCCTTGTCGAGCAGGCTGCCGTTGCCGATGCCGAGCGTCTCGAGCTTCGCGCCGGCCTTCTCGGCATAGGGGCGCAACGGCTCGGCCTTGGCGGGATCGCAGACGAAGACGGCCGGCTCGGCATCGCCCAGGAAATACTCGATCTCGGCCGGGGTATAGGCGGTGTTGAGCGGCAGGAAGATCGCGCCGGCCCGGACCGTGCCGAGATAGAGCATCAGCGCCTCGAAGCTCTTCTCCACCTGGACCGCCACGCGGTCGCCTGGCTTGACGCCGAGCCCGACCAGCGCATCGGCGAAGCGCGCTGAGACCGCGACCATGTCGCCATAGGAGAAACGCCTGCCGTCATCGAGCAGCGCGAAGGGCGCGTCGGGCGCCGGCATGCGCGAGCGGATCAGGTCGAAGAGATGATTGCCCATGATTTCGGGTCCTTTCAGGCGTTTCCGTATCAGCTTGTGGCCGGGCGCAGCAGCTTGCGCACACTCGACGAGGCCACCACCGTGTTGCGGGTGGCGAAGGCTTCGTGATTGGTCTCGATGTCGTCGAGGTCATAGCGATAATTGACCATCACGCCATGCGACTCGCGCAGGCCCCGCGCGGAGAGATTGCCGCCGACATTGATCCGCTCCAACCGTGCGCCGTTGCCGAGATGGAAGCGCGCGACCGGATCGATCACGCGGCCAGACGCGGTGCGCGCCCGCAGCATGTACTGCGCCATCATCTGGCCGAGCAGCTTGTCGCGGCGCGCGCGTGTGGCCTCGTCGAGCGAAATCGTCTCGCCGGCCGGGCGGGCCAGTTCGGCGCGCTCTTCGTTAGTGAGAACGAGATCGCCCGGCTCTTCCGCAACGCCGGCGAGCCAGCGCGCGAAGCCGGGCACCGGCGAGAGCGTGACGAAGGTGTCGAGCCCCGGCAGTTCGCGCTTGAGGTCCTCGGCCACCTGCTTGATCAGGAAATTACCGAAGGAGATGCCGCGCAGGCCCTCCTGGCAGTTCGAGATCGAATAGAACACCGCCGTCGTCGCCTGCTGCGCGGGGAGGACCTCGCGCTCGGGCTCCAGAACTTCGCCGATGCTGCGCGGGGTATCGCCGGTCAGCGCGACCTCGACGAAGATCAGGGGGTCGTCGACGAGCTGCGGATGGAAGAAGGCGAAGCAGCGACGATCAGCCGGCTCCAGCCGGCGCCTCAGATCATCCCAGCCCTGGATCTCATGGACCGCCTCGTAGCGGATGATCTTCTCCAGGACGTTGGCGGGCGTGCGCCAGTCGATGCGGCGCAGGACGAGAAAGCCGCGGTTGAACCAGGAGCCGAAGAGATGGCGGAAATCCTCGTCGATGCCCTTGAGCTCCGGCTCGGCCGCAATGGCCTCGAACAGGGCCTCGCGCATCCGCACCAGCACATGGGTGCCCTCGGGGGCGAGGTTCAGGCGACGAAACAGCTCCTGCCGGCGCGGCTCGGACGCCTGATGCAGGGCAGCGACGGTCGCCGGATAGGGCTTGGCGCGATAGGCCTCGATCGCCGCGTCGAGCCGCTCGTGATCGGGACCGAAGCGCTCCCGCAGCATGGTGAAGAAGGCGAGCCGGCCAGGCTTGTCGAGCCGCTGGAAGGCTTCCAGCACGGCCTGCGCCAGCGCCATGCCCGACGCCTCGCCGCGGCCGGAGAGCAGGTCCTCGCAGAGCTTGTCGATCGGGCGCGAGCGGTTGCCGAGGAAACGCTCGAAGCCGATCAGCGCGCGGCCGCGATCCGCCACGTTGGTCAGGAGTTCGCCGAGAAATGCCATATCCATGCCGGCTCCCAGTTCGGAAGGCTGATCCTATACGAGATTCAGCGCAGGCAAATCGGGCATCAGCGCAGCAGGCTCCAGGCCTTCAGGAAGAAGTCCGGCGTGCCGAAATTGCCGGATTTCAGCGCCACGACCATCTCCGGCCCGTCGACCACGCGCGTCCAGGGCACGCCGGGATCGATTTCAGGGCCGATTTCCAGCGTGCGGATGCCAAGGCCCAGCACGGTCGCGCCCGAGGTCTCGCCACCCGCGACGAGAAGCCGCGTCACGCCGCCCTCGGCAAGCAGCCGCGCGACCTCGGCAAAGGCATGTTCGACGATGCTGCCGGCCTTCTCGCGGCCGAGCTTGTCCTGCACCGCCGCGACCTCGGCCGGGTCGTCGCTGGAATAGACGAGGAACGGCTTGTCGGCCGGCTGCGCCAGCGCCCAGGCGGCAAGGCCTTCCGCATTCTGGCTGCCATCGACCAGAGCGAAGGGAGCGACCTTGAGCGCGGGATAGCCGGCCTCCAGCGCCGCCTTGATCTGGCCGCGCGTCGCGGTCGAGCAGCTGCCGGAAATGATGCCGGCACGGCCGGCCGGTGCTTTCAGCTCCACAGGGCCGGGCCGCTCCGGCAGCAGGCCGGCGCGGCGGAAATTCTGCGGCAGGCCCATCGCGATGCCGGAGCCTCCGGTCAGCAGGACATGCTCGGACACGGCGTGGCCGAGCGTCATCAGGTCCTCGTTAGTCAGGGCGTCGGTCACGGCATAACGGACGCCGTCGGCCTGCAATTTGGCGAGGCGCGCCTTCACCGCGGCGGGGCCGGCGAGCACGGTGGCGTAGTCGACGAGGCCGACATCGGTCTTTGCCTGAACCGACATCAATCGCATCAGGTTCGAATCCCGCATCGGCGTCAGCGGGTGATCCTTCATCGAGCTTTCGTGGAGCGGCACCGCGCCGACGAAAAGATAGCCCTGATAGATCGAGCGGCCATTCGCGGGAAAAGCCGGGCAGACGATGGCGAGCTTCGCGCCGAGGCGCTCCGCCAGCGCATTCGCCACCGGCCCGATATTGCCCTCGGCCGTCGAATCGAAGGTCGAGCAGTATTTGAACAGGATCTGGCGCGCGCCGCCCTTCAGCAGCGCCTCGCAGGCGGCGAGCGAATCCGCGACGGCCTCCGCGACCGGGTTGGTCCGCGATTTCAGCGCGACGACGACGGCATCGGCCTCCGGCAGGGCGGAGCCGGCCGGGGGCACGCCGATGACCTGCACGGTCCGCATGCCCGCCCGGTTCAGCATCAGCGCGACATCGGTCGCGCCTGTCATATCGTCGGCGATCACGCCCAGCAGCATGCCCAATCTCCCCTGCCCGCGCGGGCCTTGCCTTGTCGAACGCGTTCTAGCCTCTGCCGATGCAGGTGACGACCGCCATGGCCGCATCGTGCACGTCCGCCCCGGACATGGAACCCCGTTTCCCGGCGAAGCCGCGCCTGCCCACGGGACAGGCAAGGCTGCCTGCGAATTGATGCGGCGCATCATCGACGGCGCGCGCGATCTGAGTCAGGTTAGTGCCACAAGGAACGAATTGAGCAGGACGACCCGCTGATGACGCGGCGGGAACGTTCGCCGACAACGTCCGGAACGAGGGGAAAAAGATGAAGCTTTTGAAGGTTGCGATCTCGGCTGCCGCGCTCGCGCTCGCGACGTTGCCGGCACTGGCACAGGCCCCGTCGACCCTGCGGATCGGATTGCAGGAAGACCCCGACATGCTCGACCCGCACAAGGCGCGGACCTTCGTGGGCCGCATCGTCTTCATGGGGCTGTGCGACCGGCTGGTCGACATCACGCCGGAGCTGAAGCTGGTGCCGCGGCTGGCGACCGAATGGAACTTCTCCTCCGACGGTCTGACGCTGACGATGAAGCTGCGCAGCGATGCGAAGTTCCACGATGGCGAAGCCTTCAACGCCGAGGCCGCCAAGGCCAATCTCGAGCGTGCCCGTACCCTGCCCGATTCGCTGCGCAAGGCCGAACTCGCCTCGGTCGACACAATCGAGGCGCCCGATGCCACCACGCTGGTGCTGAAGCTCAAGCGCCCGGACGCCACGCTGCTCTCGCAGCTCACCGACCGCGCCGGCATGATGCTCTCGCCCAAGAGCCTCTCCGGCGACGTCGCGGCCAAGCCGATCTGCTCCGGCCCCTACAAATTCGTCGAGCGCGTCCAGAACGACCGGATCGTGCTGGAGAAGTTCAAGGAGCATTGGGAGGCCGACAAATACAGCTTCGACCGCATCCTCTACCGCGCCATTCCCGACACGACGGTGCGGCTCGCCAATCTGCGCTCCGGCGAACTCGACATGCTGGAGCGGCTGGCCCCCACCGACGTGAAATCCGCGCAATCGGACAAGTCGCTCAAGGTCGAGAGCGTCGCCAATCTCGGCTACCAGGGCATCACCATCAACACCAACAACGGCGAGGCTGCCAACCAGCCGATGGGCAAGGACAAGCGCGTGCGCCAGGCGCTCTCGCTGTCGATCGACCGCAAGGTACTGAGCCAGGTCGTGTTCGAGGGGCTCTATGCGCCATCGAACCAGCCCTTCAACCCCGGCAATTTCTACGTCAGCGCCGATCTGCCGATTCCGGCCCGCGACCTCGCCAAGGCGAAGGCGCTGCTCAAGGAGGCCGGGCAGCCCAAGGTCTCGGTCGAGCTCTTCGTCACCAACAACCCGGTCGACGCCCAGCTCGGGCAGGTGATCCAGGCGATGGCGCAGGAAGCCGGCATCGACATCCAGATCCGCTCGACCGAATTCGCCAGCCAGCTGCGCGACCAGCAGCAGGGCAAGTTCCAGATGAGCCGCGTCGGCTGGTCCGGCCGCATCGACCCCGACGGCAACATCCACCCCTTCGCCCATTCCAAGGGCAACCAGAACGACGGCAAATACGCCAATCCGGAAGTCGACAAGCTGCTCGACGAGGCCCGCACGATCTATGAGCCGGCCGAGCGCAAGAAGCGCTACGACGCCGCGCAGAAGATCCTGCAGGACGAATTGCCGATCATCTATCTCTACAACCAGACGGTGTTCTTCGCGATGCGCTCCAATATCCAGGGCTTCGCGATCAATCCGGACGGGATGATCCGGCTGGCCGGGCTGAAGCGCTCGTGAGGGCGCTCATGCCGTGACGGGTGGCCCATGGCCACGCTCATCCTCCGCCGCATCCTGATCGCGATACCGACGCTCTTCCTGGTATCGCTCTTCGTCTTCGCCCTGCAGCGCGCGCTGCCGGGCGACCCTTTCCTCGTCATCGCCGGGGAGGAGCGCGACCCCGAGGTGATCGCGCGGCTGCGCGAGATCTACCGCCTCGACGATCCCGTGATCGTCCAGTTCTTCGCCTGGCTGGGGCAGGTCGTGCAGGGTGATTTCGGCCGCTCGCTGCGCACCGGCGAGCCGGTGCTCGGGCTGATCCTGCAGAAGCTGCCGGTGACGATCCAGCTCGCCACGGCCTCGATCCTCGTCGCGATCGTCATCGGCATTCCGATCGGCATCCTCGCGGCGCGGCACAAGGGCACGGTCGTCGACTACTCCGCCAGCGCGGTTGCGCTGTCGGGGCTGTCGATCCCGAATTTCTGGTTCGGGATCATGCTGATCCTGCTCGTCTCGGTGCACCTGAAATGGCTGCCAGCCTCGGGCTATGAATCGATCTTCGTCCATCCCTGGGAGGCGATCCAGCGGCTGATCATGCCGGCCTTCGTGCTGGGCAACGGGCTCGCCGCCTTCCTGATGCGCCATACCCGCTCGGCGATGCTGGAGGTGCTGCGCTCGGACTATGTCCGCACCGCCCGCGCCAAGGGGCTCGACGAGGATACCGTCATCCACCGCCACGCCCTGCGCAACGCGCTGATGCCGATCATTACGCTGACCACCCTCCTCTTCGGCGAGTTGCTGGCCGGCGCGGTGCTGACCGAGCAGGTCTTCACCATTCCCGGCTTCGGCAAGCTGATCGTCGATGCCGTGTTCAACCGCGACTATGGCGTGGTGCAGGGCGTGGTGCTGTGCACGGCCATCGGCTTCATCCTGATGAACCTCATCGCCGATATCCTCTACGTCGTCGTCAACCCGCGTCTGAGGGCTGGCTGATGGCATCGCTCGATTCCATCTCATCGACCGGCGCCGCAAGCGGCGTCAGCGCCCGCCCCGGCGTGCTCGCCCGGCTGATCCGCAACAAATCGGCATTGATCGGCGGCAGCATCGTGCTGGCCTTCCTGTTGATGGCGGTGCTCGCGCCAGTGCTGCCCCTGGCCGATCCGTTCAAGTCGAACTTCCTCGCCATCCGCAAGCCGCCCTCGGAACTCTACTGGTTCGGCACGGACGAGCTCGGCCGCGACCAGGTCACGCGGCTGTTCTACGGCGCGCAGGCTTCGCTCCTCGCCGGCATCGTCTCGGTGCTGATCGCGGTCGCGATCGGCCTGCCCTTCGGGCTGCTGGCGGGCTGGTATGGCGGCTGGATCGACATCGTGATCTCGCGCGTCACCGAGGCCCTGCTCGCCTGCCCGTTCCTGATCCTCGCCATCGCCTTCGCGGCGGTGCTCGGCCCGTCACTGACCAACGCGATGATCGCGATCGGCCTGTCGGCGGTGCCGATCTTCATCCGGCTGATCCGGGGCCAGGTGATGAGCGTCAAGGCGGAGGATTTCGTCGAGGGGGCACGGGCGGTCGGCGCCCGCGACCTCCGGCTGATGTTCCGCCATGTCCTGCCCAACACCCTGTCCCCCATCGTGGTGCAGTCGACATTGTTCATGGCGCAGGCGATCATCCTGGAAGCAGCCCTCTCCTTCCTCGGCCTCGGCCAGCAGCCGCCGTCACCCTCCTGGGGCCAGATGCTCAACGTCGCCAAGAACTTCATGGAGCAGGCGCCGTGGATGTCGGTGGCGCCGGGCATCTGCATCTTCCTCGCCGTGCTCGGCTTCAACCTGCTCGGCGACGGCCTGCGCGACGCGCTCGATCCAAAAGAAAACTAGGCTTCAGGGATACGCCCATGTTCACCACCCGCCCCGAAATCCTCGGCACGTTCGGCGTCGTGACCTCGACGCACTGGCTCGCCACCGCATCCGGCATGGCGATGCTGGAAAAGGGCGGCAACGCCTTCGATGCCTGCGCCGCCGCCGCCTTCGTGCTGCAAGTCGTAGAGCCGCATCTCGTCGGCCCGGCCGGCGACATGCCCGCCGTGTTCTATTCGGCCGAAACCGGGAAGGTCGAGACGCTCTGCGCGCAGGGACCGGCCCCGCAGGCTGCCACCATCGCAGCCTACAAGGCGCTCGGCCTCGACCTGATCCCCGGCTCCGGCCTGCTCGCGACCGTCATCCCGGGTGCCTTCGGCGGCTGGATGACGCTGCTGCGCGACCATGGCCGATTGAAGCTCCGCGACGTTCTGGAGCCGGCGATCGGCTATTTCGAGAACGGCCACCCGATGCTGCCGCGCGTCTCGGATTCGATCCGCGAGCTGACCGACCTCTTCACCAACGAGTGGACGACCTCGGGAGAGGTATATCTGCCCGGCGGGCATGTGCCGGAAGCCCGTAAACTCTTCGCCAACAAGGCGGCAGCCGAGACCTACAAGCGCATCCTCGCCGAGGCGGAAGCCAAGGGCAGCGACCGGCAGGAGCAGATCCAGGGCGCCTATGACGCCTGGTACAAGGGCTTCGTTGCCGAGGCGATGGACCGCTTCTGCCGCACGACCGAGGTGATGGATTCCTCCGGCCGGCGCAACAAGGGCCTGCTGACCGCGCAGGATATGGCGAATTACCAGCCGACCTACGAGACCCCGACCTCGGTCAGCTATCACGACTGGGAGGTCTTCAAGATCGGGCCGTGGGGCCAGGGCCCGGCCTTCCTGCAGACGCTGAAGATTCTCGAAGGCGTCGACCTTGCCGGGATGGGACCGGCGAGCCCGGACTTCGTGCATCACGTCGTCGAGGCGATGAAGCTCGCCTTCGCCGACCGCGAAGCCTATTACGGCGATCCGGATTTCGTGAAGGTGCCGCTGGCGACGCTGCTCTCCGACGACTACGCGGCCGGGCGGCGCGGGCTGATCGGCGAGCGCGCCTCGCTGGAGCTGCGTCCGGGCATCGTCTCGGGCTACGAGGCGCAGGTCGCGCATGCGATGAAGGCGCTCGGCGCCATCGCCCAACCGACCCAGGGCGGCGCCAGCGTCGGCGAGCCGACCATGGCCTCGATGGTCGCCGCCGGCCGCAAGGGCGATACCGTCCATATCGACGTCATCGACAAATGGGGCAACATGATCGCCGCGACGCCGTCCGGCGGCTGGCTGCAATCCTCGCCGGTCATTCCGGAGCTCGGCTTCCCGCTGAATTCGCGCGCCCAGATGTTCTGGCTGGAAGAGGGCCTGCCCGCCTCGCTCGCGCCGGGCAAGCGTCCGCGCACGACGCTGACGCCGACGATCGCCTTCGAGAACGGACGCCCGCGTCTCGCCTTCGGCACGCCGGGCGGCGACCAGCAGGAGCAGTGGCAGCTCGGCCTGTTCCTGCGCCGGGTCCATCACGGCCTCAACCTGCAGGAGGCGATCGACCTGCCGCTGTTCCATACGCAGCATTTCCCCTCCTCCTTCTATCCGCGCTCGTCGCGGCCCGGCCATCTGATGATCGAGGAGAGCATCGGCACTGCGGCACTCGCCGAGCTCGAGCGCCGTGGCCACGCGGTCGAGAAGGCGCCCGCCTGGACGGTCGGACGCCTGACTGCGGCAGAACGCGGCAATGACGGGCTCTTGCGCGCCGCCGCGACGCCGCGTCTGATGCAGGCCTATGCCGCCGGCCGCTGAGGAAGCAACCGCATGACCTGGTCCATCGTCGCCCGCGACGCCGCGACCGGCGCCTATGGCGTCGCCGTCTCGACCTGCGCCTTCGCCGTCGGCGCCCGCGTGCCCTATGGCGGCGGGCGGATCGGGGCGATCGCGACACAGGCCTTCGTCAATCCGCTCTACGGCATCGACGGCCTCAGGCTACTGCAGGAAGGCCGATCGGCGGTCGAGATCATCGCGACGCTGACGGCCGCCGACGAGGGCCGCGCGCATCGCCAGCTCCATGTCATCGACCGCGACGGCAAGATCGCCTCGCATACGGGCGCGGCCTGCATCGACTGGTGCGGCGCCGTCGACGGGCCGCAGGTCTCGGTCGCCGGCAACATGCTCGCCGGGCCTGAGGTCGTGCAGGAGACCCTGAAGGTCTATATCGCCTCCTCGGCACTCGATTTCGACGAGCGCCTTCTCGTGGCGCTGGAAGCCGGCGAGAAGGCCGGCGGCGACAAGCGCGGCAAGCAGTCCGCTGCGATCCGCATCTGGGCCGGTGAACCGGTGCCGAGCATCGATATCCGCGTCGACGACCACACGGACCCGCTGAAGGAGCTAAGGCGGCTCTGGCGCGTGGCGCATCAGCGCTCGGTGCCGTTCCAGCAGGCCTCGCCCTCGCGCGGGCGCCCCGCCGGTGTCACCGACCGGACCGAGCTCGATCGTCTCTGCACGGAATATGCGGCTGCCTGGAACGCCCGGCACCCGGAAAGCTGACCGGCCAATTGCATTCTCGCCGCGCTTGGCCCGTGATAGGGTGACGCTTCGTCATCCTGCCATGCCGACGAGCGGGGAATGCGATGGCCGATCCGAACACCGAAGCCCTCCAGAAGCGCATCGCCACCCTGGAGGCGCAGGTCTCAGCCCTGCTGCAGGCGATATCGGCGGATCGCGGCGGCAATGTCGTGATCAACGCGCCGGGCTCGCTGACCATCAATTGCGGGATGGGCATTGCGCTCACCGCGGGCAGCGTGATGACGCTGACCGCGGGCGCCAACCTCGCCGTGACCGCAGGCGCCAACGCCACCATGGTCGTCGGCAACCGCCTGCGCGTCAGCAGCGGTCATGAAGCCTCGTTCGAAACCCGGAGCTTCAACGTCGCTGCGGCGGTGGGCTGCGATATCGACAGCGGGCAGAACTTCGCCATCACGGCTGGCAAGGAAATGGCCATGAGCGTCGGAGCGGGCATGGCCGTCCATGTCGGCAAGACGCTTGCGATCGAAAGTGCCGATGCGGCAACGCTGAAAAGCGGCGATGCCAGGCTGGGCATGAAGAAGGATGGCAGCATCGAATTGCAGGGGCGCGATATCGCCCTCAAGGCTTCCGGACGCATTGAGGCCAAGGCGTCCGGCAATGTCACGATCAAGGGATCGAAGATCCTGCAGAACTGACTCAGGTCAGCTTGCCCCGCGCCGCGACCGGCAGTTCCCCGATCAGCTTGTCGCCGCGCACGGTGATCAGGCGATCGACCATGTTGACGACGACGCAGACATGGTTCGGCACGACGCGGACAACCTCGCCGACGAGCGGGCGCTTGTTCGAGGCGGAGAGGTCGAGGAAACCGTGCTCCTCGGCGAACTGCGCGATCCGTGCCGCCGGGTATTCGAGGATATAGCCGTGGCCGTCGAGATTGCCCTTGTCGCTGGTCAGCGTCTTCGAGCCTGAATCGAGGATGCCGCGCTCCGGACCTGCCCGGCTCACCACCGTCGCGTAGACGGTGAGCGCGCAATCCTCGAGCGTGGCGACGCCGGCCGCGATCTGCATGCGATCGTTGAAGATCGAGGTGCCCGAGCGATGCTCGGTCGAGCCCTTCAGCTTGCCCATGTTGGGGATGTTCGGCGAGCCGCCGGTCGAGACGATATCGGCCTTGAGGCCGGCATCGCGCAGGCCGGCATTGACCGTGTCGAGGAAGGCTTGCGTCCGCTCCCAGCCATCCTCCGGCGGGTACATCAGCAAGCCGGCGAAGCGCAGGCCGGGCGAGGCCGCGACCATCTTCGCCAGCTCGATCGCCTCGTTCGGCGTCTCGACGCCGGCGCGCTTGCGGCCGGTATCGCATTCGATGACGACTTCCAGATCGCGGCCCGCGATCTCGCCGGCCCGCGGCAGGCCGGAGATGGTGACCGGGTTGTCGGCGGCGACGATCATCCGGACGCGCCTTTGCAGGGCCCCCAGCCGCCCCAGCTTTTCTTCGCCGATGATGTTGTAGCTGATCAGGATGTCGTCGATGCCGCCATCCGCCATCACCTCGGCCTCTCCGAGCTTCTGGCAGGTGATGCCCCGCGCGCCCGCCTCGATCTGGAGCCGCGCCAGCTCGGGCGATTTATGCGTCTTGATATGCGGGCGATTGGCGACGCCAGCGGCGTCGCAGGCCGCCTGGAGGCGGGCGATATTGGCATCGACCTTGTCGAGATCGATCACCACGGCGGGCGTACCGTAGACGCGGGCTATCTCGGCCGCGAGCGGGGTGGCGGCCGGCTGGTCGACGGCCTTGGAGGTGGTTGCGGTCACGGTCATGGCAGCACCTTGATGATGACTTCGATCTCGACGGTCATGTTGTTGGGCAGCGAGCCCATGCCGACGGCCGAGCGGGCGTGGCGGCCGCGGTCGCCGAGCACGGCGACGAACAGGTCCGAGCAGCCATTGATGACCTTGGGTTGATCGGCGAAATCCGGGACGGCGTTGACCATGCCGAGCAGCTTGACCACCTCGACCTTGTCGAGCGAGCCGACCGCCTTCTTCATCGCGGCGAGCAGGCCGAGGCCGGTCTGGCGCGCGTGCTGGTAGGCTTCCTCGATCGTGACGTCCTTGCCGACCTTGCCGGTCGGATAGGTGCCGTCAGCCCGCTTCGGACCCTGGCCCGAGAGATAGACCAGATCACCGACCTGCTTGAAGCTGACATAGGTCGCGACCGGCGTCGGCACGTCCGGCAGGGTCAGCCCCAGTTCCTTCAGCCTGTCTTCGGCGCTCATGGCGTTTCTCTCCTCACGTCGGTCTTTTCTCGCCGATGCCTGTCGCATCAGCCGTTGATATCGCGGCGCATATAGCGGGCCGCATCGTCATAGCTCGCAAGCTTGCGATCAAGCGCGGGCTCATGCACCTCGCGAAAACCCTGCCGGCGCCAGAAGCCGGTCGAATCGTTGACCGCGACCAGCGCCAGGCTCGTATAGCCGGCTCCGGTGGCATGACGGGCGATCGCCGCGACGATCGCTCCCGCCACGCCGCTGCCGCGCCCTGCCGGCAGCAGCGCGAGGTCGTGAAGATACCAGTTGGCGACGCCAGGCGGGATGCCTCCCAGCAGGGAATTCAGGGCCGGGACGGCGCCGGCCGGCCAGGGATGGCTGACGAGATAGCCCTGTAACGCCCCGCCTTCACCGGACAGCACATGACACCCCTCGGGCGCCAGTTTCAGCCGCTCGGCGAAGACCGCCTCGTCCTCGGGATAGTCCGGATGCACGACGGCCGCGATCGCCATCACCGCCGGCAGATCGGCCGGCGCCATGCGGCGCCAGCCCGTTTCGCGTGACATGGAAGCCTACGCCGCGACCTTCGGGAACTTGCCGGTCCGCTTCGGGTGCCACCACTTGCCCTTGAGCACGACACCCTCGGAGACGAACTTCCTGTCGCCGATCAGGTGCTCGCCGACGACGTCGACATAGTCGAACTTGCCTTCCTTCACGGTCAGGATCGTCGCGTCGCCGAGCGAGCCGACCTTGAGGGAGCCGTATTCCGGGCGCTTCAGCGCCATGGCGGCGTTCACCGTCGAGGCGGCGATGACGTTGCTCAGGCTCATGCCCATGCAGAGGAACTTCGACATGGTGGTGACCTGGTCGAAGGCGGGCCCGTCGATGCAGAGCTTGTGCACGTCGGACGAGATCACGTCCGGCTCGAAGCCGTTGGCCAGCATGGCGCGGGTGGTCTTGAAGGAGAACGACCCCTTGCCGTGGCCGATGTCGAAGATGACGCCGCGCTTGCGGGCGGCCAGCACTTCGGGCTTCACCGTGCCCTGCGCGGTCGCGGGCGCGTTCGGGAACGGACGGAAGGCATGGGTCAGCACGTCGCCCGGCCGGAGCATGCCGATGACTTCCTCATAGGACGGCGGCGGATGGTCGATATGGCACATCAGGGGCATCCCGACCTCGTCGGCGACCTGCAGCGCGATGTTCAGCGGCTTGGTGCCCTGGTCGCCCGAGGCATGCAGGCCGACGCGGACCTTGATGCCGACGATGTAGTCGCGGTTCTCGTCGGCGACCTTGGCGCAGTCGATCGGGTTCATCATGCGCATGTCGCCGCTCTCGCCGACCATGACGCGGTGGTCGAAGCCGTAGATGCCGGCATGCGAGACATGGAGATAGGCGAGGATGCGGGCCTGGCTCGGCTCGATGACGTGCTTGCGGAAGCCGGCCCAGTTGCCGGGGCCGGCCGAGCCGGTATCGACCGAAGTGGTGACGCCGGAAACGCGGCAGAATTCGTCCGCATCGATGCCGAGCGAGGTGCCGCCCCAGTAGACATGGGTGTGCAGGTCGATCAGGCCGGGCGAGACGATATAGCCGGAGACGTCGCGGACTTCCTTGGCGCCCTTCAGGTCCTTGCCGAAGCCGGAGACCTTGCCGTCCGTGAAGGCGACATCGAGGATGCCGTCATGCTTCTGGGAGGGGTCGATGACGCGGCCGCCCTTCAGGATGAGATCGTGGGTCATGTCTAGTCCTCTGGATACGGATCAAACCGGGGAGACGGCGCCCTTGCGCTCGACGATCAGGCCATAGGCCTGGGGCTCGCGATGCCTGGCGAAATTGAAGGTCGAGGTCTTGTAGCTCTTGCCGAGATCCATGTCGCAGCGGGCGACGATGAGCTCGTCATCCTCGGTCACGGCCTGGGCCACGACCTCTCCGGTCGGCGCGATGATGCAGGAGCCGCCGATCTGGTCGACGCCAGCCTCCAGCCCCGCCTTGGCGACGCCGACGACCCAGGTGGCATTCTGGTAGGCGCCGGCCTGCATCACGAGCTGGTTGTGGAAATTGCCGAGCCGGTCATGGTCCGGGGCCGGCGGGTTGTGCTTGGGGGTGTTGTAGCCGAGCACGATCAACTCGACGTCCTGCAGGCCCATCGAGCGATAGCTCTCCGGCCAGCGGCGGTCGTTGCAGATCATCATGCCGATATTGGCGTCCATCGTCCGCCAGACCGGCCAGCCGAGCTCGCCTGTCTCGAAATAGCGCTTCTCCAGGTTCTGGAAGGGCGCGGCGGGACGGTGCTCGGGATGGCCGGGCAGATGGATCTTGCGGTACTTGCCGACGATCGCGCCCGATTTGTCGACGAGGATCGCGGTGTTGAAGCGGCGCTTGCGACCTTGCTCGAAAGCCAGTTCGCAATAACCGAGATGGAAACCGACGCCGAGGCGCTTGCTCTCCTCGAAGAGCGGCGCGGTCTCGTTCGAGGGCATGGCCGCCTCGAAATGGCTGTCGATCTCGGCTTCGTCGTCGATCCACCAATGCGGGAAGAAGGCGGTGAGCGCGGCCTCCGGATAAACCACCAGATCGGCGCCGTGGCTCTTGGCCTGCCGCATGAGTTCGATCATGCGGGCAACCGCCGAAGCCCGGCTCTCATCGCGCTGGATGGGACCGAGCTGGGCGGCGGCGACGGTGAGGATGCGGGTCACGTCAGAGGCTCCGGATGAAGATCACCCTTTAGGGCAAGGCTTCGATGTGCTGAGCCGGCGCGTCAAGCGCCGGCAATGCGGGGCGTGGGTTGTCCCAGCTGCGGGGCAAGCTCTCAGAGCGTCTTGGCGAGCCGCGGATCGAGCGAGTCGCGCAGGCCGTCGCCAAGCATGTTCACCGCGAGCACGGTGATCGAGAGGAACACGGCCGGGAACAGGATGATATGCGGCCGGACCTGCCAGAGCGCCCTGCCCTCGGCCATGATGTTGCCCCAGGACGGCGTCGCCGGCGGCACGCCCGCCCCGATGAAGGACAGGATCGCCTCGACGATCATGGCGCTGGCGCAGATATAGGTCGCCTGCACGCTCATCGGCGCGAAGGTGTTGGGCAGGATGTGGCGGAAGATGATGCGCGGTACCCGCGCGCCATTGGCCACGGCCGCCTCGACATAGGGCTGCTCGCGCAATGAGAGCACGACGCCGCGCACGAGCCGCGCGACGCGCGGGATCTCGGCGACGGTGATCGCGATGATCACGTTCTGGACCGAGCCGCGGGTCAGCGCCATCAGAGCGATGGCGAGCAGGATCGGCGGGATCGACATCATGCCGTCGATGATGCGCATGATGATGCCGTCGGACCAGCGGACGAAGCCGGCGAAGAGGCCGATGGTGAGCCCGACGATCGAGGACAGGATCGCGACGCTGAAGCCGACGAGCAGCGAGACGCGGGCGCCATAGACGACGCGCGAATAGATGTCGCGGCCGAGCATGTCGGTGCCGAACCAGTAGAGCTCGGAGGGCACGCGGGTACGCCTCGACGGCGCGATCGCGGTCGGGTCGACCGTGCCGAGCAGCGGCGCGAAGATGCCGATCAGCGCCATCAGGATGAGGAGTCCGCCGCCGATGGCGACGGAAGGGTGCCGGCGCAGATAGCGACGGAAGCGGGCGGCGCGGCCGAGTTCGGCCTGCACCGCTTCAGCGGCAGGAGCCGCAGTGAGCGATGGAGCGGTCAATAGCGGATCCTCGGGTCGACGAGGGTGTAGGTCAGGTCGATCAGCAGGTTCACCAGCACGTAGACCAGGCTGAACATCAGCACGACGCCCTGGATGACGGGGTAGTCACGGCGCAGGATCGCATCGACGGTGAGCCGGCCGAGGCCGGGGATGGCGAAGACGCTCTCGGTGACGACCGCGCCGCCGATCAGGAGGGCGATGCCGATGCCGATGATGGTGACGATCGGCACGGCCGCGTTCTTCAGGGAATGCAGGAAGAGCACGTCCTTCTGCGCCACGCCCTTGGCCTGGGCGGTGCGGACATAGTCCTGCTGGAGAACATCCAGCATCGTGGCGCGGGTGATGCGCGCGATCAGCGCGACATAGACCAGCCCCAGCGTCACCGTCGGCAGGATGAGATTCCGGAGCCAGGGCCAGAAGCCCTGCGAGATCGGCGTGTAGCCCTGCACCGGCAGCCAGTCGAGCTTGAGCGCGAAAAGATAGGCGAGGAGATAGCCGACGACGAAGACCGGCACGGAGAAGCCCAGCACCGCAAAGCCCATCGCCGCCTTGTCGACCCAGCTGCCCGCCTTCCAGGCCGCGACCACGCCCATCGGGACGGCGATCACGACGGCGAAGATCAGCGTCAGCACCATCAGGGAGAGCGTCGGCTCGATGCGCTGGGCGATGAGCTGCGTCACCGGCAGGTTGGTGAAGATCGAGGTGCCCAGATCGCCCTGGATCACGCGGAACGACCATTCGGCGAAGCGCACGAGATAGGGGCGGTCCAGGCCCAGGCTGGCGCGGATGCGCTCGACATCGGCAGGGGACGCCTGGTCACCCGCGATGATGGCGGCGGGATCGCCCGGCGCGATGTAGAGCAGCGAAAAGACGAACAGCGCCACGAAGGCCATCACCGGGATGGTCGTGACAATGCGTCTGACGACGAAAGCAAGCATAAGGCAGTCGGACCTCGTTCACAGCGGTACCAGGGATCGCGGCCCGGACTTCTCCCGGGTCGCGACGAAGCAAGGCAACAGAGCCGGGCGGCTCCGGAAGCGCGGAGCGGCAAAGCCGATCCGCGCGGGGCTATCAGTCCTTCTTGACGTCCCAGAAGAACGGCAGCGGCCCGCTGACCACGCCGGTGACGTTCTTCCGCCAGGCCTGGTAGCCGAGATAGAAGCCCGTCGGCGCGAAGACGACGTTCTCGACGGCGGCCTTGTTGAGGCGGCCCATCGCCGCCTTCTCCTCGGCCAGGTCCTTGGCGTTGAACCAGTTGGTGACCTCGGTCTCGACGGCGGGCACGTCGGGCCAGCCGAACCAGGCCTTGTCGCCATTGGCGCGGATCGCGGTATAGGCGGCCGGGTTGATGCAGTCGGCACCGGCATGCCAAGTGTGGAACATGCTCCAGCCGCCCTGCCCCGGAGGCGTCTTCTGGGCGCGGCGGGAGCCGACCGTGCCCCAGTCGGTCGCGACGAAATCGACGTTCATGCCGATGCTCTTGAGCAGCTCCGCCGTGACGTCGCCCATCGACTTGGTCGCGGCCATGTCCTGCGCGACGACGCAGACCACGGGCTCGCCCTTGTAGCCGGCCTCGGCGAGGAGCTTCTTGGCCTCGGCGACGTTGCGCTTCTTCAGGATCTCGCCGCCCTCCTCGGTGTAGAGCGGAGTGCCCGGGGTGAAGAAGCCGGGCAGCGGCTTCCAGAGCTTGTCGTCATCGCCGACGACGGCCCGCATGTAGTCTTCCTGGTTCATGGCCGTCAGCACGGCCTGGCGCACCTTCACGTTGTTGAAGGGCGGGAACAGGTGGTTCATGCGGAAGGCGCCGACATTGCCGAGCGGATCGCCGATATCGACATTGATGTCCTTGTGGCCCTTCAGTACAGGCACGAGGTCGGCGAGCGGCGTCTCCCACCAGTCGACCTCGCCATTCTGGAGGGCAGCGGCGGCCGTCGCCGGGTCGGGCATGATCACCCATTCCACGCGGTCGACGAGGATGTTCTTGCCGCCGGCGAGCCAATCGGCCTTCTCCGAACGCGGCTTGTAGTCCGCGAATTTCTCGAACACCGCCTTGGCACCCGGCACCCATTCCTTCTGGAGGAACTTCATCGGGCCGGAGCCGATATATTCGGTGATCTGGGTGAAGGGATCGGTCTTGGCGATGCGCTCGGGCATCACGAAGGAACAGGGCGCGTTGTTCTTGGCCAGCGCCAGCAGCATTTTCGGGAAGGGCTGCTTCAGCGACCATTTCCAGGTCAGTTCATCGACGGGCGCCAGTTCTACCTGGATGGCCCGGAGCATCAGGCCCATCGGATCGCGCGCCGACCAGCGAACGAGGCTCGCGACCACGTCCTTGGAGGTGACGGGCGTGCCATCATGGAACTTGAGGCCCGAGCGCAGCTTGAAGGTCCAGTTCAGGCCGTCGGAGGAGACCTCCTCGGCCTCGACCATCTGGCGTTGCGGCTGGAACTTGGAATCGATGCCGTAAAGCGTATCCCAGACCAGCGCCGCTGCGTTGCGGACGACGTATTGCGTCCCCCAGATCGGGTCGAAATTGGCGAGATTGGCCTGCGGTACGAAGCGTAGGGTCTTGCTTGGACTTTGCGCGAGGGCCGGCATCGCCAGCCCGCCGGTCGCGGCAGCCATGCCGGCACCCGTCGCGGATTTCAGAAACGTCCTGCGATCCATCTTGCTCTCCCCTGGAACGGCGCCTCTAGACGGGCTGCCTTGGCGCGAGTTTGGGCAGAAAAACTCCGCCTGACAACTCGCAGCAGCACCCGACCAGGGCCACCTCGCCGCCTGCACGGTTCGTGCCAGACGGAACTTTCGCGCGGGAGCCCGCTGTTTCGGTTCCGGACGGGCCATTTCGGGCCCGGTTCCGGAAAGAATGAAAAATCGCGATTAAATCGGTTTGACCGGTTCATCGACGCGCGCGAAGGGCCGTGCCAGCTCGAACGCCGCCGCAGCCCGCAGCACGAGCGCGTCCTTGCCGAAGGCGCCGACGATCTGGAGTCCGGCCGGCAGGCCTGCCTTCGTCAGACCGCAGGGCACCGAGATCGCCGGCTGCTCGGTGATGTTGAAGGGGTAGGTGAAGGGCGTCCAGCGCGTCCAGTCCTCGCCATAGGCGCCATGCTGGGGCGTATCGCAGCCCACAGCGAAGGCTGGCAGCGGCAGTGTCGGCGTCAGCAGCAGGTCGTATGTCTGATGGAATTGCGCCATCCGATAGGCAAGCGCATTGCGCCGGTTCAGCAGCGCGTCGACATAATCCGAGGCCGGGATACGCTCGCCCTGTTCCGCCACCGCGACGAGGCCGGGGTCCATCTGCTTGCGGCCAGCGGCGTCGATGCTCTTCAATGCCAGCGCCGCGCCCGAGGCCCAGAGGGTCATCAGGATCTCGATCGGATCGTCGAAGCCGGGATCGACCTCCTCCACCGTCGCGCCAAGCTCGGCGAAGACCTGCGCGGCGGCTGCCGTCAGCGCCGCGATCTCGGGATCGACGGTCACGTCCTGGCCAAGGCGCGGAGACCAGGCGACGCGCAGACCCCTCAGGCCGCCCTTGAGCCCGTCGACATAATCCGGCGGGCGATCGGTCAGCGCCGTCATGTCGCGCGCGTCGGGCTGGCCGATCACCTTCATCGCCAGCGCCGTATCGGTGACGGTGCGGGTCAGCGGGCCGAGATGAGCGAGGAAGCCCATGACCGAGATCGGCCAGGCCGGGACGCGGCCATAGCTCGGCTTCAGGCCGACGACACCGGTGAAGGCTGCGGGAATGCGGATGGAGCCCGCCCCGTCGGTGCCCATGTGGAGGCAGCCGAGATTGAGCGCGGCACAGACGGCCGCACCCGACGAGGAGCCGCCCGGCCCGGTGCCGGTGTTCCAGGGATTGCGGGTGATGCCGGTGAGCGGCGAATCGCCGACGCCCTTCCAGCCATATTCCGGCATGGTGGTCTTGCCGAGGAAGACCGTTCCGGCCTCGCGCAGCCGCGCGGTAATGGGGGAATCCTCGGCGAAGGGCGCATCGGAGGCGATGGCCGAGCCGCGCTGCATCGACCAGCCGGCGACGCCGAGATTGTCCTTGATGGTGACGGGCACGCCATCGAGCGGGCCGATCGCCTCGCCCTTCAGCCAGCGCCCCTGCGAGGCTTCGGCCATGGCCAGCGTCACCGCCTCATCACGGACGGCGAAGGCATTGACCGCGGGCTCGAAGCGCTCGATGCGGGCGAGCGTATCCTTCGCGACTTCGACGGGGGAGAGCTGCTTGCTGGCATAGAGCGGGCCGAGCTCGGCGGCGGAAAGCGAGGCGATCGTCGTCATCTGGGGACCTCTCAGGCGTTGGCGACACGCCAGGCGGTGGTGAGCAGGATGTTCGCGCCGGCGATCATGTCGTCATCGGTGCTGAACTCGGCCGGGTTGTGCGAGAGCCCGCCGATCGAGGGGATGAACACCATCGCCGTCGGGCAGAGCCGCGCCATCATCTGCGCGTCGTGGCCGGCGCCGGAGATCATGCGCCGGACGGCCAAGCCGAATTCGCCGGCGCTGCGCTCGACCTCGGCGATGATCTCCTCGGCAAAGGGCGTCGCCGGGAAGCGGGCGAGATCGCGGAAGGAGACCTCGATGCCGTCGCGCTCGGCGAGCTCGGCACAGAAGCGGCGCACAGCTTCCTCGGCCTTTGCGAGCGGCGCATCGAGCGGGTTGCGCAGGTCGAGCGTCATCACCACGGTTTCGGGCACGACATTGACGTTGCCGGGCTGGACGCGGATGACGCCGCTATTGGCGAGCTGGTTGGGAATCGTCTTGGTCAGTTCGTTGGCGAAGATGTTGATGCGCGCGGCGGCGAGCCCCGGGTCCTTGCGATAGGCCATCGGCGTCGTGCCGGCATGGCTCGGGCGGCCCTTCAGGGTGAGTTCCAGCCAGCAGATGCCCTGGATGCCGGTGACGGCACCGAGCCCGCCGCCCTCATTCTCGAGGATCGGCCCCTGCTCGATATGCATCTCGATATAGGCATGGGCCGGCAGGAAGCCCGGCTTCTCGGCGCCCTCGTAGCCGATGCGCTTCAATTCGGCGCCGAGGCCGATGCCGTCTGAATCGACTTCCCTGTGCGCCGCCTCGACACTCATGCCGCCGGCCCAGACATAGGAGCCGAGCATGTCGGGGTGGAAGCGCGCGCCCTCCTCGTTGGTGAAGGCGATCACCGCCATGTCGCGCTTCGGCGTCAATCCGGCATCGCGCAGCGCCGCGAGCACCTCGACGCCGGCGACGACGCCGAGCGCGCCGTCGAAGCGCCCGCCGGTGCCGACCGTGTCGATATGCGAGCCCATGATGACGGCCGGACCGTCCTGCTGGCCCTTCAGGATGCCGACGATATTGCCGATGGCATCGACGCGGGTATCGAGGCCGAGCGCCTTCATCTGGGCGACGAGCCAGTCGCGCCCCTGCCTGTCCTCATCGGTCAGGGCAAGCCGGCGGCAGCCACCTTCCGGCGTCGCGCCGATCTTCGAGAGTTCCGCGAGGCGCGAGGTCAACCTCGCGCCGTCGATCCTCAGATTGGTGCTCATCGGTTCAGGCCCTCCAGCAATTTCCGAGGCAAGATGCAGACCGCGGCGACGGTTGTCGACCCGCGTCCAGCGCATCGGCTCCGAACGGTGAAGCGCGTAGCGGCGGCTGTTTCGATGCGCCGATCGGGGGTAGAAGCAGCGCCCCATGTCCGAGATCGCCGAATCCCGCCCGCATCATTCCTGGCTCGGGGAAGCCCGCGCCATGCTGGCCCTGAGCTGGCCGATGGTGCTCACCAATGTCGCGCAGACGGCGATGACGGCCACCGACGTCATCATGATGGGCCAGTTCGGCCCGGATGCGCTGGCAGCCGGCGCGCTCGGCACCAATCTCTACAATGCAACCCTGATCTTCGGCATCGGCGCGATGGGCGCGGTCTCGCCGATGATCGCGATCGAGCTCGGCCGCAACCGGCATGCGGTGCGCGACCTGCGCCGCACGGTCCGCCAGGGCTTCTGGGCCGCGGCGACCATGGTCGGGCCGATGTGGCTCTTCCTCTGGCAGGCCGAATTCATCCTGAGAGCGATGGGTCAGGACCCCGCCCTGTCGAAGGCCGCCGCGTCCTATCTCCACACGCTGCAATGGGGGCTGCTGCCCTTCTTCCTCTATCTGTGCCTGCGCGGCTTCGTCGCCGCGCTGCAGCGGCCGCGCTGGGCTTTCATCGTCGTGCTCTTCGCGGTGGCGTTCAACGCCTTCGCCAACTGGTGCCTGATGTTCGGGCGGCTCGGCTTTCCGGCGCTCGGCCTGCCCGGCTCCGGAATGGCCACGGCCTTGTCCTCAACCCTCATGTTCCTCGGCCTCGCGCTCGTGGTCATGTGGGACAGGCGTTTCCGGCGCTATCAGCTGTTCGGCCGCTTCTGGGTGCCGGACTGGCCGCGCTACCGCGCCTTCTGGCGCATGGGCCTGCCGATCTCGCTGACGCTCTCCTTCGAATCGCTGATCTTCTACGGCGCCGCCTTCATGATGGGGCTGATCGGCTCGACCGCGCTCGCGGCCCACGCCATCGCGATCCAGATCGCCTCACTCGCCTTCATGGTGCCGCTCGGCATCGGCCAGGCCGGGACCGTACGGGTCGGGCGCGCCTTCGGCTCCGGCGACAAGGAGGGCATCCGGCGCGCCGGCATGATGGCGCTCATTCTGGCGCTGAGCTTCATGTGCTTCACGGCGCTGCTGATGGCGACCGTGCCGCATTGGCTGATCGCCCCCTTCCTCGACCGCTCGAAGCCCGGTGCGGAAGCGGTGGCCCAGATCGCGGTGGCCTTCCTGTTCTACGCCGCCCTCTTCCAGATCGCGGACGGGGCGCAAGTCATCGGGTCGTCGATCCTGCGCGGCCTCGGCGACACGCGCCTGCCGATGATTCTCGCCGGCATCGGCTACTGGGGCATCGGACTGCCGCTCTCCGCGGCGCTGGGTTTCCTGACCCCGCTCGCCGGCAGCGGCATCTGGATCGGGCTGGTGATCGGGCTTTCGCTCGTCGCCGTGATGATGCTCTGGCGCTGGTGGGCTCGCGAGAAGCTCGGCCTGCTCAAATGGGGATTGCGGGAAGCCACCTGAGCCGGCGAGGCGGCCATCCGCCCTGTTGCCGAACGGCAACAGCGTTGCACGGACACAATTTGGCCATCTCCTGTTCACCCCACGGCCATCTCGGCAACCTTGAACGAGGGTGAGCAACGGCGCATGGAACTCAAGGCGCCGCCCCGCCGTTCATTTCGCCCGTAACACCGAGTTGTCTGTCGATGTCCCCCGACCGCCCATCCGCCTCCCCCCTCGCCCGGCCGACCCGCCGCGTCTTCGCTGCGCTGAGCCCGCTCTTCCTTGCCGCCTGCGTCGCGAACCGACGCCCGGAGCCGTTCGAGGTCGCGCATCAGGGGCCGCATATCAGCGCCGAATATCTGGCGATGTATGGCGAGCGGCCGGATGAGCAGCACCCGCTGCCCGCGACGGACCTTTCCGAAGTCGAGCCGCAGTTCCTGCGCCGCATCGTCTCCTACCCGACCCGCGAGCAGCCCGGCACGATCGTCGTCGATACCGACAACCGCTATCTCTATCTCGTGATGGAAGGCGGCCGCGCCGTGCGTTACGGCATCGGCGTCGGCAAGCAGGGCATGTCCTGGCGCGGCCGCGCCACGGTCGCGCGCAAGGCGCAGTGGCCGCGCTGGACCCCGACCCCGGCGATGATCGCCCGCGAGCCGGAGCGGAACCGCCCCTGGGCCGGCGGCATGGCCGGCGGCCTCGAGAACCCGCTCGGCGCCCGCGCGCTCTATCTCTACCAGGGCGGCCGCGACACGCTCTATCGCATCCATGGCACCTCCGAGCCGTGGTCGATCGGCAAGTCCGTTTCCTCGGGCTGCATCCGCCTGTTCAACCAGGACATCATCGACCTCTATGGCCGCGTCCCGACCGGCACGACCGTCGTTGTGCTCAACCGCGGCACGCTGCAGGCACCGTCCGAGATCGACGAGGCGCCGCCGCCGGACGACGATTTCGGCAGCATCTGAGGCCGAACAGCCTGCCTGATGCCGCACCGGACTCCCGAAAAGTGAAATTCGCTTCTCGGTCCGATGCGGTCACGGCGCCGCCTTGATACCGTCACAGGCCGATCCCACCTCTTGAGCGCGGTGCATCCGCACCGCGCAACGAGAGGAGATGACGATGACGCCGCAGGAACGCGACGTGATCGCCGGGATTTTCGACCGCCTGAAGCAGGCGGCCAATCAGCCCCGCGACCCCGAGGCTGAGACCTTCATCGCAGAGCGGCTGCGCGAGCAGCCCTATGCGCCCTACGCCATGGCCCAGGCGGTCTATGTGCAGGAGCAGGCGCTCGCCAACCTGAACCAGCAGGTCGAGAGCCTGCAGGCGCAATTGCGGGAGGCGCAGACGCGCGCCAGCGAGGCGGCCCAGCCGCAGGCCGGCGGCTTCCTGTCCGGCATCTTCGGCGGCGGGTCGGTGCCGCGCACCGGCTCGATTCCACCCGTGCCGCAGCGCGCCGACGCAGCCGCACCCTCCGCCGCCTGGAACACGCAGCCGCAGGCGCAAGGAGCTCCCGGCCAGGCCATGCCGATGCAGCAGGCAGCCCAGCCCGGCCCGTGGAGCAACCAGCCGCAGCAGCAAGCTGGCGGCGGCGGCTTCATGGCGAGCGCGCTGACCACCGCGGCCGGCGTCGCCGGCGGCATGATGCTCGGCAATGTGCTGACCAATGCCTTCGGTGGCGGCAGCAAGCCCGCAACCCAGACCGCGAGCGACACCGCCAGCTCCGGCAGCAACGCGGCGGCGACGCCGCAACCGGCTGCCGACCAGGCAGCCGCAGCCCAACCTGCCACCGACCAGACCGCGCAGGATGGCGGCTACGGCCAGGGCTATGACGGCGAGGCCAGTTACCAGAACGCCGGCCATGACGACGCCGATCCCGGCTTCGACGATGGCGGCGGGGACGACGACAGCTGGGTTTGAGAGCGCCTTCCCCGTCTTGTCACCGGGATAGAATGCAAACGGCGGCCCGCGATGCGAGGCCGCCGTTTTTGTCGATCGGTGTCAGATGAGGCTGTGCCTCAGATCACCAGCACCTTGGCGCCGACGCGGACACGCTCGTAGAGATCGGTGACGTCGTCATTGGTCATGCGGATGCAGCCCGACGAGACCGCCTGCCCGATCGTGTTCGGCTCGTTGGTGCCGTGGATGCGGTAGAGCGTCGAGCCGAGATACATGGCGCGCGCGCCCATCGGGTTGTCGGGGCCGCCGGCCATGAAGCGCGGCAGATCGGGCCGGCGCTTCAGCATCTCGGACGGGGGCGTCCAGCTCGGCCATTCCGCCTTGCGGGTGATCGTCTTCATACCGGCCCAGGAGAAGCCCGGCCGGCCTACGCCGATGCCATAGCGCATGGCCCGGCCGCCCGGCTGCACCAGGAAGAGGAAGCGCTGCGGCGTGTCGATGATGATCGTGCCCGGCTTGTGCGGCCCGTCATAGGCGACTTCCTGCTTGCGGAAGCGCGGATCGACGATCTGCTGGATGCCCTGCTGCGGCTCGACCGGCTCGCCGAGCGCGGCCATGCGGCGTGTGGCACGCGGCTGGCGCGCCGCCTCGAACGGGTCCGGCTCGTAGCCGCCCTGCGGCTGCATGCGCTGGCCATAGGCATAGCCGCCGGGGCGGTTATAGACCGCGCCACCGCGACCATAAGGCGTCGGATCGCGCCCGGTCATCAGCATCTCGATGAAGCCTCCGCCATAATTGCCGTGCCCGCGGCTCGCGGCCATCGGGTCCCCCGGGGCGGCATAGCCGTAGTTCTGGCGAGTGCCCTGCGCGGCAGCCGGAGCGGCAACGGCCGTGGCCCCGACAACGGCGAGGAGCGGGAGAAGGATCTTTCGACGCATGACGCAAGCACTCTCGACATCAACTGCCGGAAGCCTGCGGCTTGCCTTCAAAGGAATGGTGAATCGTTGACTCTCGGGCGCAGAAACCGGCTCGAAGCCGCTGAATTCGCGGAATTAACCTTAGCAGGCGGTCAAGCGACAGGGTGAAGGAAACCTTGCCAGCGCAGCTTCACCGGCGCGCGGAGCGCCGGGCGAGCCAGCGCAGCTTCAGGCCCGTGCGCCAGCGGCCGACATCACACGCCAGGATCACCGCCGCATAGACCAGCCCGCCGAGCGCGACCTGGAGCGGCAGTTCGAGCGGCGCCGGCAGCGTGCCGCGCAGCGGCCAGATCGCGAGCCCCATCGCGGCGCCGGCGGCGAGGACGCATGCGATCTCGCGCCAAGGCGGCGATGCCGGAAGCGCGCGCGGCGCCACCACCGCGGTGACCAGCAGCGCCGTCAGATAGGCGGCGCTCTGCGCGATCGAGACCGTCGTCGGGGCGAGCGCGCCCGGCAGGGCGAAGATGATGACGAGGTCGACGGCCAACCCCGTCAGGGCAGCAAGCGCGGCAATAAGCGTACGCTTCGCCAGCAGGAAGACGGGCGCGAGCGCCGCCTGGAACAGTGCGATCGCGGCGAAGCCGGGCAGCAACAGCGCCATATGATCGGCGAAATGGCCGCGGAAGCCCTGGGGAACGAAGAGCCGCTCGAAGGCCGGCAGGATCAGCCAGAAGCCAAGCGCGACCGGCAGCACGCAGGCGATCACCACGACCATGTTGCGGGCGATGCGCTTCTGCGCGGCGATGCGTCCACGCGTCTCGTCGAGGCGGATGATCTCGCGCAGCAGCACGATCTCGAGCATCGAGGCCAGCACGGGGAAAAGCCGCAAGCCGATATCGGAGGCCAGCGAGAAATAGCCGGCTTCGGCGAAGCCATGGCGATCAGCCAGGATGGCGCGGTTGATAAGCGGGATCGCGGCGTAGACCGCATTGCCAGCGACCAGCGGCAGGGCATAGCGCACGAAATTGCGCATCAAATCCGTCCGCGGTGCGCCCGGTGCCGGCTTCGCATCGGCCAGACGGCCGCGGTTGGCGAGAACGGCAGCGCCCGCGCTGAGGACGCCGCCGAGCAGGACGATGGTCGGATCGCGGGTCCACCAGGCGCCGCCGACCATCAGCAGCAGGGCCGCCACGCTTCTGACCAGGACGAGCCGGGCATAGGCTGCATCGAGGAAGCGGGCGCGGGCGATGGCGGCGTGATAATCGAACCAGCCGGCAGCGATACCGCCGGCGACCGCAGCCACCAGCAGCGTGGACGGCAATCCGGTATCGACCCCGGCGAGCATCGCCGCCGCCAGAAGGGCCGAGAGCGACAGAGCGACACCGGCGAAGAGCAGATCGAGCGTCGCGCGAATGCCGGGGTCGCTTTCGCGGCTCTGCAGGGAGTAGAAGCGGACGACCGAGAGCTTCAGCCAGTCGAGCAGCGCCGTGTTGACGAGCACGACGGTGGCGGCGCCGATGGCGTAGAGCCCGAACGCCTCCGGGCCGAGGAACAGGGCGACGAGCAGCCCGAGGACGAAATTCAGCCCGGCATTGACGATGAAGGGCAGAAGAACGGTCATCGTGCCTTCGCCGCCTCGTCCCGATCTCTGCGTTGCCACGGTTGAAGCGCGCGACTCAAACCAGCCGCACCGCCCTTCGGATCGGGGGTAGCCGGACGGGGCGATATTTCCAAGGGGAAGCTGCGAAGGCGCTCCCGCCCCGCCCTGCTGCCACGGCATTGCGCAACGCCGTTCCCACACCTGTACGGCGGGAGGATTTGACCCTAAGGCAGGCGTCATGACCCCGCCCATCCGGCTTGCCCATGACGACGATTCCGGTCCGCTCTCCGCCCTGATCGCGGCGAGCTTCGCGGAATATCCGGGCTGCGTTTTCGTCGAGGCGGAGCTTCCGGAGCTGCGCCGGCCCGCGACCGCTTTCGCGGCCAAAGGCGGCATGCTCTGGATCGTGGATGGACCGGACGGACGCATTGCCGGCTCCCTCGGCATCGTGCCGGTTCCCGAGCAGAACGCGGCCGAGCTTGCCAAGGTCTATGTCGACCCCGCGTTCCGGGGCGCCGGGCTGGCACAGGCCCTCTTCGCCAGGGCGATCGACTTCGCCGAACAGGGCGGCTTCGCCGAGATGACGCTCTGGTCCGACACGCGCTTCACCCGCGGTCATCGTTTCTACGAGAAGCTCGGCTTCATGCGCTGGCCGGGCGAGCGCTATCTCGGCGATGCCTCGGAAAGCTGGGAGTATCATTTCCGCAAGCGGCTGCGCCCCGGCCCATGACCTTGTCCATCGCCTTCCGGGCCGCGCTCGGCATCGCCCTGCTGACTGCCATGGATGCGGTCATCAAGGGCCAGATGCAGCAGCATTCCTTCATCGTGGCGCTGTTCATGCGCTTCCTGATGGGCGGGCTCTGTGCCCTTGCGGTGCTGGCGATCGCGCGCCCCGCACGCCCGACCCGCGCCAGCCTCATCGGCAATATCGTGCGCGTACCGATCGTCGTGCTGACGGCAGGCAGCTTCTTCTACTCGGTCTCGGTGCTGCCCTTGGCGGAAGCGTTGACGCTGTCTTTCCTCGCGCCGGTCTTCGTCGCGCTGCTCGGGGGATTGATCCTCAAGGAGAAGATCGACAGGCGCATCCTGCAGGCGCTCGGCTTCGGGCTCGCCGGCATGCTGGTCATGGTCTGGCCGCGCCTGCAGGGCCATGTCAGCGGGGCCAGCCTCGGCGTCGCTGCCGCGCTGTTCTCGGCCGTCAGCTACGCCTTCAATCTGATCCTGCTCAGGCGCATCGCCGTGCGCGAGCACCCGACCGTCATCGTCGCCTTCCAGAATTGCGGGCCGGCGCTGTGCCTCGCCATTCCGGCCTGGTACGCCGTCGTGCCGATGAGCTTCGGTGACCTCGCCGCCTATCTCTTCGCGGGAGCGCTCGGCGTCGCCGGCCATCTCACGCTGACTTCGGCCTATGCCCACGCGGCCGCCTCGCGCCTGGCGCCGATCGAATACACGGCGCTGGTCTGGGCGAGCCTGCTCGGCTTCTTCGTGTTCGGCGAGGTGCCGCTCTACACGACCTATGCCGGCGCGCTGCTGATCGTCGCCGGGGCCGTCGCCGTCAGCCGGCGCTAGGGCTTAGTCTGCAAGATCAGGCAGGTCTCGGTGCCGTGCGCGAGCAGCTTTCCCCGCGCGTCAACCAACTTGCCTTCCGTCGTGATCACCGTGCCGCCGCGGTGGATCAGCCTGCCTTCGCAGCGCACCTTGCCGCTGTCCGGCATGACCGGGCGGACATAGTTCAGCTTCATCTCCAGCGTGGTGTAGCCCTCGCCCGGCTTCAGCGTCGCGTGGGCGGCGCAGGCCATGGCGGAATCGAGGATCGTCGCGGTCCAGCCTCCATGGATCGTACCCAGCGGATTGAAGAAGCGGGCAGAGGGCTGACCTGTGAAAACCACCCTGCCCTCATCGGCCTCGACCAGCTCGAAATCCATGGCGTCGGCGAAGGGCGGCGCCGGATTGGTGCCGGCGATGATCCCGCGCAGAAAGCTCAAGCCATCGCCCGCGACCAGTTCCTCGCGAGACACCACCCCAACAGCGCGCATCGTATCGATCTCCATTCGTGTATCTGCACGATAGAGATAGGGTCGGGCGATGGTCAACCGGTGAGCGCGACTTCAGCGCTCGCCGCGCGCAGCCCGGCGCAGCGCCCTAAGCCCGTCGCGGGTTTCGCGCCAGCGCTCCTCGCCGAAACCGCCCTCGATCTTGTCCTGTGCAGCGCGCCAATAGGGGATCGCGGCCTCGATCGCGGCTCTGCCCTTTTCGGTCACGGCGTAGACCGAGGCCCGCCCCCGGCACTCGACCGGCTCGACCATGCCCTCAGTCGCCAGAAGCTGGAGGTTGCGCGTCAGCGAGGTCCGCTCCAGCGCGAAGCGTTCCGCCAGCTCCGTGACCGATTTCCATTGTCCGGTGCTGAGCGCCGAGAGCAGGACGAACTGGGTGATCTTGAGCCCGCTCGGGCGCATCGCCTCGTCATAGGCCCGCGTCACGGCGCGTGCGGTCATGCGCACATGCAGCGCGACGCAGGAGCGGGCGATGGCGTCGAGGCGCGGGTCGGGCGAGGGCGTCGTCATTCCGCCATGTTAGCGTGTTCAAGCGCTGCTGCCAGCAGGCCTGCTGCGACCTGCGACATCGCATCCGCCGGCGTTCACTTTATCGCGGGGCGCTTCCTTGACTCTCCGGACGCCCGCGCCTATCTCCCCGCCATCTGTTAGCACTCCCATCGGGTGACTGCTAACAGCCTCCCCCGGGAGCCCTTCAGCGGCACCCGAAACGAATAAGACCGAGAGGAAGACAGAACCATGAAGTTCCGTCCTTTGCATGACCGCGTCGTGGTCCGTCGCCTGGATGGCGAAGAGAAGACCAAGGGTGGCATCATCATCCCCGAGACCGCCAAGGAAAAGCCCCAAGAGGGCGAGGTCATCGCCGTCGGTTCCGGCGCGCGTGACGAGGCCGGCAAGCTCGTTGCCCTCGACGTCAAGAAGGGCGACCGCGTCCTGTTCGGCAAGTGGTCGGGCACCGAGGTCAAGATCGATGGTCAGGACCTCCTGATCATGAAGGAATCCGACATCATGGGCGTCGTCGGCTGATAGCCGCCTGACCGCTCTCTTCCGTTTCCAGTTCAAGGAGTAGCTCTCATGGCTGCTAAAGACGTCAAGTTCGGCACCGATGCCCGCGACAAGATGCTGCGCGGCGTGGATATCCTCGCCAACGCCGTGAAGGTCACGCTGGGTCCGAAGGGCCGCAACGTCGTGATCGAGAAGTCGTTCGGCGCCCCGCGCATCACCAAGGACGGCGTCACCGTCGCCAAGGAAATCGAGCTTTCCGACAAGTTCGAGAACATGGGCGCCCAGATGGTCCGCGAAGTCGCTTCGCGCCAGAACGACCATGCCGGCGACGGCACCACCACCGCCACCGTTCTCGCCCAGGCGATCGTCCGTGAAGGCGCCAAGTCGGTTGCGGCCGGCATGAACCCGATGGACCTGAAGCGCGGCATCGACCTGGCCGTCGAGGCCATCGTCGCCGACCTCAAGAAGAACTCCAAGAAGGTCACGTCGAACGCGGAAGTCGCGCAGGTCGGCACGATCTCGGCCAACGGCGACGAGTCGGTCGGCAAGATGATCTCGACCGCCATGCAGAAGGTCGGCAACGAGGGTGTCATCACCGTCGAGGAAGCCAAGACCGCCGAGACCGAGCTCGACGTCGTCGAGGGCATGCAGTTCGACCGCGGCTACCTGTCGCCGTACTTCATCACCAACTCGGAGAAGATGGTTGCCGAGCTGGAAGACCCCTACATCCTGATCTTCGAGAAGAAGCTGTCCTCGCTCCAGGCGATGCTGCCGATCCTCGAGGCCGTGGTGCAGACCGGCAAGCCGCTGCTCATCATCGCCGAGGACGTCGAGGGCGAGGCCCTGGCCACGCTCGTCGTCAACAAGCTCCGTGGCGGCCTGAAGGTCGCGGCCGTCAAGGCTCCGGGCTTCGGTGATCGCCGCAAGGCCATGCTCGAGGACATCTCGATCCTGACCGCCGGCCAGATGATCTCGGAAGACCTCGGCATCAAGCTCGAGACCGTGACGCTCAACATGCTCGGCCGCGCCAAGAAGGTGCGCATCGAGAAGGAGAACACCACGATCATCGACGGCGCCGGCAAGAAGAAGGACATCGAGGCTCGCGTCGGCCAGATCAAGGCCCAGATCGAGGAGACCTCCTCGGACTACGACCGTGAGAAGCTCCAGGAGCGTCTGGCCAAGCTCGCCGGCGGCGTCGCGGTCATCCGCGTCGGCGGCGCGACCGAGGTCGAGGTCAAGGAGAAGAAGGACCGCGTCGACGACGCCCTGAACGCGACCCGCGCTGCGGTCGAAGAAGGCATCCTTCCCGGCGGTGGCGTCGCGCTCCTGCGCGCCCTGTCCTCGGTCAAGGGCATCAAGACCCAGAACGACGACCAGAAGACCGGCGTCGAGATCGTCCGCAAGGCGATCGCCGCTCCGGCCCGCCAGATCGTCGACAACGCCGGCGATGACGGCGCGGTCGTGATCGGCAAGCTGCTCGAGGCCAAGGACTACTCCTACGGCTACAATGCCCAGACCGGCGAGTACGGCGATCTGGTCAAGGCCGGCATCATCGACCCGACCAAGGTCGTGCGCACGGCGATCCAGGACGCGGCTTCGATCGCTGGCCTGCTGATCACCACCGAGGCGATGGTTGCCGAGCAGCCGAAGAAGGACGCCCCGATGCCTCCGATGGGCGGCGGCGGCATGGGCGGCATGGACTTCTGATCCATCCACCTACCGAGACTACGGAAGGCCCGGCGCAAGCCGGGCCTTTTCTCGTTTCACAGCACTGTCATCCGCCGGCCATCCGGCTGTCGTCGCGGGCGCGCATCGAGGCGCCTTCAACTTCACCGCGACAGAGATGATCATGCCCACACGCCGCCTCGTCCTTGCCGGCCTCGCCGCCGGCAGCATCGCCCCCGCCTTCGCGCAGGCGCCGGACTGGCGGCAGGGCATCAAGGAGGTGCGCTTCGGCGTCTCATCCGCCGAGAACGAGGCCGGCGCTATCGCCCGCACCCAGCCGATGGTGGATTACCTGTCGCAGCGCCTCGGCGTGCCCGTGCGCTTCTTCCGGGTCGCCGACTATGCCGGCCTGGTCGAGGCGATGCGCGCCGACCAGGTCGATTTCGCCCGCTTCGGCCCCGCGGTCTACGCGCTCGGCCGCCGCGTGCTCGGCGACAAGCTCCAGCCGCTGCTGCGCGATGTCGATAACCACGGGCAGGAAGGCTATTACTCCGTGCTGCTGGTGCGATCGGAGAGCCCCTACCAGAACCTCGCCGATCTCAAGGGCAAGGTGATGGCCTTCGCCGATCCGAACTCGACCTCCGGCTACGCCTTCCCCTCCTATTTCCTGCGCAAGCAGGGCATCGACCCGAAGACCCATTTCAGCGGCACGGTCTTCTCCGGCGGCCATGACAATTCGGTTCTGGCGCTGGTGCGCGGCCAGTTCGATATCGTCGCGACCCACCAGACCAATGCAGAGCACGGCGTCGCGCAAAGGCTCGCCGATCGCGGGATGATCCCGGCCGGCTCGACCCGCGTGATCTGGACCTCGCCGCTGATCCCGGCGAGCCCGTTCTCGACCCGTGCCAACCTGCCGCAGGGGCTGAAGGACGATTTCGTCGCCGCCATGAACGGGATGAAGGAGGCGGCCCCCGAGGCCTGGAAGAGCTTCACCGACGGCCATGTCTCGCACTATGCGCCGGCCCGGCACGAGGATTATCTCGACGTGATCGCCGTTACAGAGGAGCTGGAAGCCCAGCGCAAGGCGCGCAGCGGCTGAGCGCGGGCGGGGCCTTGTCCAGCCTCGCGATACCGCCTGCCGCACCGCCATGCATTTCCCGACAGGACTGATGAAAGCTTGGGCAGTGCCTTCCGCCGGCTTCCTGGCTTATACAGGCGGCAAGCGATCCCTGTCGGGTTCGCGCGCCAAAGTTGCATGTCGTAGGGAGATGCAGATGAAAAAGTCACAACTTCTGTCCGGCGCCGCCCTCGCTGCCGCGCTGTTCCTCTCCGCCCAGGCCGCGCAGGCTGACATCACCATCGGCCTCGTCGCGCCGCTGACCGGCCCGGTCGCCGCCTATGGCGACCAGGTCAAAAATGGCGCCCAGACCGCCGTCGACGTGATCAACAAGAATGGCGGCGTGCTCGGCGAGAAGCTCGTGCTGAAGCTCGCCGACGATGCCGGCGATCCGAAGCAGGGCGTCTCCTCCGCCAACCTGCTCGTCGGCGACAAGATCAAATTCGTGGTCGGCCCGGTGACCTCCGGCGTCGCCATGGCTGTCTCGGACGTGTTCTCCGAGAGCGGCGTGCTGATGGTGACGCCGACCGCGACCTCGCCGGCGCTGACCACCCGCGGCCTGACCAATGTCTTCCGCACCTGCGGCCGTGACGACCAGCAGGCCGACATCGCCGCCGCTTACGTCCTGAAGAACTTCAAGGACGCGAAGATCGCGATCGTCCATGACAAGGGCACCTACGGCAAGGGCCTCGCCGACGCCTTCCAGAAGGGCATCAATGCCGGCGGGCTCAAGGAAGTGATCGCCCTGACTGTCAATCCCGGCGACAAGGACCTCTCGGCCGTCGTGACGCGCCTGAAGGCTGCGAATGTCGACGCCATCTATTTCGGCGGCTACCATCCCGAGGGCGGCCTGCTCGCGCGCCAGCTAGCCGACGCCGGCGTCAAGGCGACGATCATCGGTGGCGAAGGCCTCTCCAACACCGAGTTCGCGGCGATTGGCGGCGACCGTGCCACCGGCACGCTCTTCACCAACGCGACGGACGCGCTGAAGAACCCCGACTCGGCCCAGGCCGTCGCAGCGCTGAAGGAGAAGGGCATCCCGCCGGAGGCCTTCACGCTCAACGCCTACGCCGCGGTCGAGGTGCTCAAGGCCGCGATCGAGAAGGCCGGCAAGCCGGGCGATGCCAATGGCGCCGCCAAGGCCCTGCATTCCGGCATGCCGGTCAAGACCGCGATCGGCACGCTGACCTATGGCAAGACCGGCGACCTGAGTTCGCCGAGCTTCTCGATGTACAAGTGGGACGCCGGCAAGATCGTCGCCGCCGAGTGATCGGCCGGCGGTCGAACCGCCCGTCTTTTCGAGCTTTGCGCCCCGGACGAGCCCTGCTCGTCCGGGGCGTTTCGCTTCAGGGTCCGCTGGATCGTGGACGGCTCGCCGCGACCTCTCCGGCAGATGACAATTTGCTCATCCGGGCGCGTCGCCATTGAAAGGCCACTCCCGCTGCGACATGGTCCGAATCGTGGCTTTCACCGTCTCCCGCCAGGATTCCCGTCTATGCGCTTGTTGAGCATCCTCGTCGCCGTGCTGGCGGCGGCCACGCTGATCGTCGGCCAGCAAGCCGGCTCGGCTGCCCTTATCGGAATGGGTGTCGTCGGCCTGCTGCTGGCGGTCGTGACATTTCGCTCGCCGGCCCTGCCCTTCTTCCTGCGGATATTCTCGGGCGTCTTCGCCATCGAGTACCTGGTGTTCGGTGCGGCCGCGATCGCAGCCCATCTCGGCTGGTGGCCTGCGACGCTTGGCGTTCCACCGATACCGACCAGCCTGCCGACGACGGTCGGCGTCTTCGCGATCCTGATCTACGCGATCTCCTTCGTGCCGGTGATCGCGCGCATCGCGCGCATCGCCTCGCCCTATTTCGAATCCGACCAGATCACCACCGCCAATCTCTGGCCGATCGGCCCGTTCAAGATCAGGCTCGGCACGCTGGCGGTCTCGCTCTTCGTCTTCCTGATCGTCCTCAACCAGATTCAGGTCGGCATCACGCTGCGCCTCTCCTTCTTCAACCGCGACATGTACGACGCGCTGCAGAACAAGGATGCGACGGCGTTCTGGTACCAGCTCTTCTACGTCTTCTGCGTCTGGGCGGTGCTCTGGGTCGCCTCGAACCTGATCGAGCTGTTCGCCAACTACACGATCCTGATCCGCTGGCGGCAGTTCATGGCGAACGAGTACACGCGGCGCTGGCTCGACCACGCTACGCATTACCGGATCGCGCTTGCCGGCAGCGTCGACAACCCCGACCAGCGTATCGCCGAGGACACGCGGTCCTTCGTCAACTCGACCTACGGCTTCGCGCTGCCCCTGCTCTCGCAGGTCTCCACGCTGGTCTCGTTCTCGATCATCCTCTGGAATATCCAGGTCAGCTTCACCCTGCCCGGCACCTCGCTTGCGATCCCCGGCTATATCTTCTGGGTGGCATTCTTCTATGCGGTGGCGGCGACCTGGCTCACCCATGTGATCGGCCGCCCGCTGATCCGGCTCGAATTCGAGCAGGAGAAGCGCGAGGCGAATTTCCGCTTCTCGCTGGCGCGCCTGCGCGAATATTCCGAGCAGATCGCGCTGATGGTCGGCGAACCGACAGAGCGCAGCCATCTCGCCCAGCGCTTCCGCGATATCGTCGAGAACTTCTACCGACTGGTCTGGCGCCGGCTGAAGCTGACCAGCTTCACCCTGTCCTACAACCAGCTCAGCGTCGTCCTGCCCTATATCATCCTTGCTCCGTACTATTTCGCGGGCACGATCACGCTCGGCATCATGATGCAGGTCGCCGGCGCCTTCGACCGGGTGCAGACGGCCCTCTCCTTCATCATCAACAGCTACTCCTCGATCGCCTCCTATCTCGCCTCGATCAACCGCCTGACCTCCTTCGAGACCGCCGTCGAAGAAGCGCAGCACGGCGCGATCAGCGAGGAGGCGCTCGGCCGCGAGACCTCTGATGACGAGAGCCTGCATCTCCGCGACGCCACGCTCCTCCTGCCCAACGGCAAGCCGATCGTGAAGCTCGGTGCGCTCGATCTCGGCAAGACACGCTCGACGCTGCTGATCGGCCCCTCCGGCTCGGGCAAGTCGACGCTGTTCCGCGCTATTGCCGGCATCTGGCCCTTCGGCGACGGCAAGGTCGGGATTCCCGCGGAGGCGCAGATCATGCTGCTGCCGCAGCGCCCTTATCTGCCGCAGGGTTCGCTGAGGGCAGCGCTCGCCTATCCGGCCGAGGAAGGCGCCTATGACGACGCCGCGACCCGAGCGGCCATGGAGAAGGTCAAGCTCGGCCACCTCGCTGACAAGCTCGACGAGGTCGACCTCTGGGGCCAGCGCCTCTCGGGCGGCGAGCAGCAGCGCCTGGCCGTGGCGCGCGCCCTTCTGAGCAAGCCGGACTGGCTCTTCCTCGACGAGGCCACCGCCTCGCTCGACGAGAAGCTGGAAGGCGAGATCTATGAAACGATCGACCGCGAGCTGCCGCAGACCCGGATCGTCTCGATCGGCCATCGCGCGACGCTGCGCAGCATGCACGACGCGATCGTCACCATGGAGCCCAATGCGGACGGCACCTTCACGCCGACGCCCACCGCGAAAACGCCGGCAGCCTAACCCCGGCGCGCCCTCCGCTTGCCGAAACAAAAAGGGTCGCTCGCGCGACCCTTTTCCGATTCATCTGCTGCGCAGGAGCCTTCTCCCCTCAAAGGGAAGAAAGCGCCTCGGTCAAAGCGACCGGCTCAGGGTCAACTCGCCCGCCCCGCCCTTCAGCACGAGGCGGCCGTTGACGAGATCCCATTTGTTTGTCGCGCGCAGCGCCATCAGGAACGCCTTCTCGAAATCGAGCGTGCCCTTGTCGCAACTGCGCTTGGTGATGGCGATCGGGCCGACCGCGAAGCCCTGCTGGCGCAGCGGATAGGCGGAGGCCGAGAAGGTGTTGCAGCCGCCGAAGCCGGTGCCGCGCAGATTCTGGTCGACGATCAGGGTCGCGCGCCGGTCCTGGACCGGCTTGCCGTTCATCGCCACGACGCTCCAGCTCGCGCCGAGCGGAAAGGTCTTCTCCTGCTGCGGCAACGGAATCGCCGTTGTCCCGCCGCCGAGTTCCTCTCGAGACGGCATCTGCTGGCGGCGCTGCGCCATCGCTTCGCCCGGCATCAGCATCGGCACGGCCAGGGTCGCAAGAACGGCCGCAAGGCCAAGGCGTCGGATCATGATCGTCTTACCCGCATTCATCACTCGCACGGCAACGCGACGTGCCGCCAAACCGGTTAACACGCCTAGAGGCCAATTGGTTCGGGATCAAGGCTGAACCGCTGGCAATCGCGTCATTCCGATGCGGCCGCGCGGCATCAGATGCGGGCGTTCAACCGCTCCAGCAAACGGTTCGCGCGGCGAAAGACATAGGCCGGAGCGCTGACGGTGATGTCGTCGGCGCCAAGCCCGTCGAGATGTTCGACCAGCGCGAAGACCGCCTTCTCCGGACAATGCAGCGTCAGCGGCGCACCCGTTGCCGGCGCCCCGAACGGCAGGCGGGCGCCGAAGCGCTCTTCCAGTACGGCCAGCGCATCGGCGGCAAGGTCGAGCCTGGCGCGGACCTCGCGGAGCGTGCGCCCTTCCTCCTCGGCCGCGATCCGCGACAGGATGGTCTTCGCCGCCGCCTTCGCCCGCGCGCCCCAGGGCGCCTGCATCGAGGCGACGAGGTTGGCTTCGGAGGCCAGCATCACGCCGTCGTCGAGCACTTTCAACGCATTGGCAGAAAGCGTCGCGCCAGTGGTGGTGATATCGACCACGATCTCGGCGGTGCCGGCAGCCGGCGCGCCTTCGGTCGCGCCGAGGCTTTCGACGATGCGGTAATCGGCGAGGCCGTGCTCGGCGAAGAAGCGGCGGGTCAGATTCACGTACTTCGTCGCGACGCGCAGCTTCTTGCCATGGCGCGCCCGCATCACTGACGCGACGTCGTCGAGATCGGCCATGTTGCGCACGTCGATCCAGGCCTGCGGCACGGCGACGACGACATTGGCATGGCCGAAGCCGAGCGGCGTCAACATCTCGACTGCCGCATCGGCGTCGGAGAGCTGCTCGCGAACAAGATCCTCGCCGGTGATGCCGATATGGGCGGCGCCGGAGGAGAGCTGCGCCACGATCTCGGAGGCCGAGAGGAATGCGACCTCAGCCCCATCGACACCGGCAATGGCGCCGCGATAGTCGCGCTCGCCGCGCGACTTAACGAATTTCAGACCCGCGCGGCCGAAGAAGGCCGTGGCGTTCTCCTGCAGCCGGCCCTTGGAAGGCACGGCGAGGACAAGCGGAGCGTCGTTATCTGGCATCTGGCTCATGTGGCGTCTCCCGTCAGGCGGTCGAGCCAGAGTGAAGCGCCGACAGCAGGAAGTGGCTGGCGCGCGCCGAGACGGCCGAGGACATTGTCATAGCGGCCGCCGCCGGCGACAGGCTTGCCGTCGCCGCGGGCCGTGTCGTGAAGCTCGAAGATGAAGCCGGTATAATAATCGAGGTTGCGGGCGAAGCCGGCCGAGAAGCGGATCGCGCCGATATCGACGCCGCGCGCGGCGAGGAAGCCGGTGCGCTCGTCGAAGGCGTCGAGCTGGCGGCCGATATCGAGCGAAGCCTGATCGGCGAGCCCACGCAGCGAGGCGGAAGCCGCATCGGGATCGCCGGAGACGGCGAGCACCTGCGCCAGCAGCGCCTTGACGTCGCCATTGACCGGGTTCTCCCGTTCGGCGGCGCGCGCCAGGAAGCGCTCGGCGATATCGGCGGCGGAGCGGCCCCCGACGGTCGAGATGCCGGCGATCGAGAGCACGTCCTCGACGAAGGCGCGGGCGGCCTTGGGGTCCTGCCCTTCGAGCGCCTTGAGCAGCCCGGCATGAGCGGCATCGCCCTCGGCAGCGGGCGGATCGAGCGCGTCGACCGCGTCCGCGCCCTTGCCCTGCACCACGGCACGGACAAGACGGCGGCGAGCGCCCTGCGGCACGTTCAGTCCGTCGAGCAATGCGCCGAGCACGGCGACATCGCCCATGACGATGCGCGGCTCGGCGAGGCCGAGCATGGCTGTCGCGTCGATGGTCAGCGCCATGATCTCGGCATCGGCGGCCGTGAAATCATCCCGGCCGAAGGATTCGAGGCCGGCTTGCAGGAACTCGCCCGGCTCACTGGCCCGCATGCGGAAGACGGGGCCGGCATAGGCATAGGCCGCCGGCTCGGTCTTGCCCGAAGCGATGTGATCGAGCGCGACGGGGATGGTGTATTCGGGACGCAGGCACCAGTCGCGGCCATCGGCATCCTGCGTCATGAAGATGCGGCGGCGGATATCCTCGCCGGAGAGATCGAGGAAGACGTCGGCCGGCTGGAGGATCGCCGGCTCGGCATGCGCATAGCCCTCGCCGGCGAAGAGCGCGATCACGGTCTCGATGCTGGCGCGGCTTGCGGGCACGGCTCGTCCTGTCCTGTTGCGAGCGCCGTCCTAGCAGCGATGCGGCGCATTTTCGAGGGATTTGAGGGAAATGGGTGAACGGGAATCGAGAGGCTGACCGGAAGCCTCTCTCAGAGAGAGAGGATTTTCACTGCCTCACGAATGTCGCGCCAGAACCCGCTTCACGCCCTCGACCAGTTCTGCGACCGGCACGGCGAACTGGGCCTCGGCCTGCTTGGCCTTGTGCTCGGCGGAATCCTTGACGTCGCGGCTGGCGGCGGCGAGCTCGGCGCCGAGGATCAGGTCCTTGATGACGACCGTTCCGGCCTCACGCTCGGACGAGCCTTGAATGATCGCGCAGGTCGCGCCGCGGCGATCGGCATATTTCATCTGGGCGTTGAAGCCGGAGCTACCCAGATAGAGATCGGCGCGCAGCAGTGGCTTGCCGTTGGCGTCCTTGGCCTGACGCAGGGCCGAGACCATCGCCTGATAGCCCGGCATGAATTCCGGCGACTTGTTGTCCATGGCAGTGACGACGACGAGGGGCAGCTCATTCTTCGTATCGACGATCGGCGACTTTACCGCCTTCAGAGCCGAGAAGAGCCGGGAGACGCCGATCGAGAAGCCGGTCGCCGGCACCGGCTCGGGCCGGAAGCGGCCCACAAGGCCGTCATAGCGCCCGCCGCCCGCAACCGAACCGAAGCGCACGACCTGCCCGTCATCATTGGTAACCGGGAAGGTCAGCTCCACCTCGTAGACCGGGCCAGTGTAGTATTCGAGGCCGCGGACGACCGAGGGGTCGATGATGATACGGCCGAGATAGCCGGCCGCCGTGATCAGTTCGCGGATCTGCTCAAGCTCCGCAATGCCAGCCTGACCATTCTCGGCGCCCTCGACGAGGCCACTGAGATCGGTGAGCGCAGCAGCCGAAAGTTTGGCCGAGCCTTCGCTGTCCTGAGCGTTCGTCTTGCCCAGCTCGGCGAGCTTCTGGCCGAGTTCGAGATAGCGCAGGATGCGGTCGGACTGCGCGTCGGAGAGACCGGCGCCCTTGGTGAAGTCGCCGCTTTCGTCCTTGCGGCCTTCGCCGAGGAGCTTGCGGACCTCTTCCAGTAGGAACTTGTCGGCCTTGTCGATCGCGCGCAGCACGGTGAGGCGCGCGGCGGGGTCGATGCCAGCCGCGTCCATCACGCCGTCGAGCACCTTGCGGTTATTGACCTTCACGACATAGTCGCCGCGCTTGATGCCGAGCTTCTCCATCGTGTCGGCGGCGAGCATGCAGATCTCCGCATCGCCCGCGACCGTGCCGCTGCCCACGATATCGGCATCGAACTGCATGAATTGGCGGAAACGGCCCGGACCCGGCTTCTCGTTGCGGAAGACATAGCCGACGCGATAGCTGCGATAGGGCTTCGGCAACGCATCGAAATTCTCGGCGACATAGCGGGCGAGCGGCGCCGTCAGGTCGTAGCGCAGCGAGAGCCACTGCTCGTCATCGTCCTGGAAGGAAAAGACGCCCTCGTTCGGCCGGTCCTGATCCGGCAGGAACTTGCCGAGCGCATCGGTGTACTCGACGAAGGGTGTCTCGACCGGATCGAAGCCATAGACCGAGAAGCTCTCACGGATGACAGAGAGCATGCGCTCAGTGGCGGCGACATCGGCCGGGCCACGATCGACGAAGCCGCGCGGCTGGCGGGCCTTCAGCTTGGCAGGGGCGGTCTTGTCGGCGGACATGGCGTGCGAAACTCGATCGGAATGGGGAGCGTGCATAACGGATTATGCATGGCGGGTTAGACCGCCGCGACCCATGGAGCAAGTCACCGAGCGTCATTCTCGGGCGAAGCGAAGCGCAGATCCGAGAATCTCATGACGAGAAGGCACTGGTTTCCGAGATGCTCGGGTCAAGCCCGAGCATGACGACCTTGATTATTCAGCCGCCGCCAGCCTTGGCTCCCGCAATGGCCGATCCTCGATCCCTGCCCGTGCCAGCTTCTCCGGCAGCGGCCCGCCGGTCGCCCAGTCCAGCAGTTCGGCCGTATGCACCACCGGCGTCGTCGCGCCCTTGTCGGCAAAGCCCTTCGCGAGCTGGGTCATGCAGCCGATATTGCCGGTCGCGACCAGCATCGGCTTGGTCCGTTCGATATTGCCGATCTTGCGCTCGCGCAGCCTCCCCGCGATCTCGGGCTGGAGGATGTTGTAGACGCCGGCCGAGCCGCAGCAGATGTGACCCTCCGGCACCTCCTTCACCTTGAAGCCGGCGCCCGACAGCAGGCGCTTCGGCCCGTCCTTGAGCTGCTGGCCATGCTGCATCGAGCAGGCGGAGTGATAGGCGATCGGCATCGCGACATCGCGGACGGTCGCAAGCTCAATCGTCTCCAGAAACTCGGTGACGTCCTTCGCCAGCGCAGAGACCTTCGCCGCCTTCTCGGCATAATCAGGCTCGTTGCGGAACATGAAGCCGTAATCCTTGATCGTCGTCCCGCAGCCGGAGGCCGTGATCAGGATGGCGTCGAGCCCCTCGCCATCGATCTCCGCCATCCAGGCGTCGATATTCTTGCGGGCGAAGGCGAGCGCATCGTGTTCCTGGCCCATGTGGTGGACGAGCGCGCCGCAGCAGCCCTCTCCCTTCGGCAGCACGACTTCGACGCCGTGGCGGTTTAGCAGGCGGATCGTCGCCTCGTTGATGGCGGGGTCGAGGACCGGCTGGGCGCAGCCGGAGAGCAAGGCGACGCGGCGCTTGCGCTCGACCGGCGGCGGGAAGCTCTGCGGGCCTTCCATGGCAGAGCGCGTCGGCAGGCGCGCGGGCGCCAGCGCCAGCATCGCCTTCAGGCGCGAGCCGACGACCGGGAGAACGCCCAGCACCGACACGAAGGGTTTTCCGATGAGCGCCATCAGCATCGCCGCGCGGAAGCGCCCGGGATAGGGCAGGATCGCCGCCAGTACCTTGCGCAGCAAACGATCATGCAGGGAGCGCGTATAGGTCTCCTCGATATGGGCGCGGGCGTGGTCGACAAGGTGCATGTAATGCACGCCCGAGGGACAGGTCGTCATGCAGGAGAGGCAGGAGAGGCAGCGGTCGACATGCTTCACCACCTCGGGGGTGGCGGGCTTGCCGTTCTCAAGCATGTCCTTGATCAGGTAGATGCGCCCGCGCGGGGAATCGAGCTCGTCGCCGAGCAGCAGATAGGTCGGGCAGGTCGCGGTGCAGAAGCCGCAATGCACGCAGGTGCGCAGGATCTTCTCCGAGGCCGGCATGCGCGGATCGGAGGCGAGGCGCTCGGGAGTGAAATTAGTCTGCATTGTTCAGGCCCCGCCCTGCCAGGCTTTGATCCAGTCCATCGGCCAGAGCAGCATGATGACGTTGAGGGTGAGGTTGTCGCGGATCAGCCAGCCGACGATCAGCTCCATCGCCAGCGCGCTGGTGACAGTCAGCCACACCGGCGCGAGGCGGGCGATCAGGAAACCCAGCACCATCGAGAGGATGTCGCTGACCGAGTTCAGGACGCTGTCGCCGTAATAGTCGAGCGAGATCGTCGCCGAGCGGTAGTGCTCGATCACGCCATTGGTGTTCTCCGTGATCTCCCAGGCGCCTTCGAGCAGGATCGAGAGCAGGAGCGCGAGGCCGAAGGAGATCGGGAGGCCGGTCAGGCGGCGCACCAACCAGAACAGGCCGTAGAACAGGAAGCCGTGGATGATGTGCGAGAAGCTGTACCAGTCGGCAATGTGCTGGGAGTTCTCGGAGGAGACCACCGTGCCCTGCCAGAACTTGATCGTGCCGCATTTGCAGATCGGCTCGCGGCCCATCCAGAGCAGGATCGCGGCGACACCCGCGATCAGCAGCGCGGCGACAAGCACGAGCGTCACGGGGCCGAGCCGGTTGGGTGCCCAGCTGGTGCGACTATCGCGGGTTTCGGCGGAAAGCGTGTCAGCGAGCGTCATCAGATCCCCGCATAGATCCGGCCGGGCTCGAAAATGCCGGCGGGATCGAAGCTTTTCTTGATGCCGGCGGTGACCCGCATCAGCGGTTCGGCCAGCGGTTGAAAGACATCGACGGCGGCGCGCACCGCGTCAGGGGCCCGCACCAGCGTGGCATGGCCGCCGAGCGGCTTCAGCGCGGCGCGGATGGCAGCAGCGCCGGCATCGCTGTCGGCCGGAACCGCGAGCCAGACCAGCCCGCCGCCCCAGTCGTAGAAGCAGCGGGCGCCTGGGACCATGCGGGCGATCGCGGCGGCGGCCTTCGGACCGCTGGTCGGCGCGAGCGAGAGGCGCCAGACCGCCTCATCGCTCCCGGCAAAGAAAGCGGCATCGCGGATATCGCGCCAGAGTTCGGTGGGTGCCGTTCCTTCGAGGCGCTCCGGCACGCCATATTCGCCCAGCAGCAAGGCGAGTTCACTGGCACGGTACTCAATCGAGTCCGAGAAATTCTCCAGGCGAAGCAGGGTCCGCGCCGTGTCACCCGCGAGCCCTGCGGGAAGATGCGCAGTCGCCATCGGCTCGAAGGGCGAGCCCAGTGCCTTCGACAGGAGCGCGACGCCGTCGCTGTCGGACAGGCCGCTCCATTGCAGCGTGACAAGGCGCTCCGGCCGGGGCAGCACGCGGAAGGTGACTTCGGTGAGGAAGCCGAGCGTGCCATGGCTGCCGCTGAGCAGCTTCACCAGATCGAGGCCGGTGACGTTCTTCATCACCCGTCCGCCAGACTTGATCATCTCGCCGCGGCCATTGACGAGGCGGACGCCGATCAGGGAATCGCGGGCGGCACCGGCATTGATCCGGCGCGGGCCGGAGATGTTGCAGGCGGCCACGGCCCCGATCGTCGGCTCGCCCTCGCTGCCATAGAGGGCGCGATGGTCCATCGGCTCGAACGGCAGCATCTGGCCGCGCTCGGCAAGGGTTTCCTGAACGAGCGCGAGTGGCGTGCCGGCGCGGGCGGCGATGACCATCTCGGCGGGTTCGTAGAGGGTGATGCCGGTGAGACCGGCGCTGGAGAGCGTGCTCGCGGCCTGGGCCGGGCGGCCGAGGCCGGCGCGCGTGCCACCCCCGCGCAAGGTGAGCGGCGTGGCGCTGTCGACGACCGACTTCACGACGGCGCAGGCCTGCGCCTCGGTGGTGGGGGTATGGACGATCACGCTGCCACCCTGCCTTCCAGCGGGAAGACCTTCGCCGGGTTGAGCAGCCAGCGCTCGTCGAAGACCGCCCTCACCCGCATCTGCTGGGCGAGGTCCTCGGGATTGAACTGGAAGGTCATCAGGTCGCGCTTCTCGATGCCGACGCCGTGCTCGCCGGTGAGGCAGCCACCGACCTCGACGCAGAGCTTGAGGATGTCCATGCCGGCATCCTCGGCCTTTTGCGCCTCGATGGGGTCGTTGCAATTGTAGAGGATCAGCGGATGGAGATTGCCGTCGCCGGCATGGAAGACATTGGCGACGCGCAGGCCATAGCCCTTCACGATCTCGTCCATGCGCCTGAGCACATAGGGCAACTGCCCGGTCGGGATCGTGCCGTCCATGCAGATATAATCGGCGATGCGGCCGGTGGCGCCGAAGGCGGATTTACGACCCTTCCAGATCGCCGCGGCCTCCATCGCCGATTTCGATTCCTTGACCGTCGAGACGCCGTGCTCCCTGGCGATCGCGACGATGCGGGCAAGCTGGGCATCCATCTCGTCGTCCGAGCCTTCGACCTCGATGATCAATAGCGCCTCGACATCCATCGGGTAGCCGGCCTTGGCGAAGGCCTCGCAGATCTCGATTGCCGGCTTGTCCATGAACTCCATCGCCACCGGGATGATGCCGGCGCCGATGATGGCGGCGACCGCCGCGCCCGCCTGCTCGCTGGTCGGGAAGCCGAAGAGCACGGGCCGCGCGCCTTCTGCCGTCCGCAGGATGCGCACCGTCGCCTCAGTGATGATGCCGAGCTGGCCTTCCGAGCCGTTGATCAGGCCGAGCAGGTCGTAGCCCGGCGAATCGAGATGGGCACCGCCGATCTCGACGATGCTGCCATCGAGCATGACCATGGTCACGCCGAGTACATTGTTGGTGGTGACGCCATATTTCAGGCAATGCGCCCCGCCCGAGTTCATACCGATATTGCCGCCGATCGAGCAGGCGAGCTGCGAGGACGGATCGGGCGCATAGAAGAAGCCCTCGGCCGAGACCGCGCCGGTGACCGCGAGGTTGGTCACGCCGGCTTCGACCCGCGCGACGCGGTTGGCATAATCGATCTCGAGGATGCGGTTCATCTTGGAGACGCCGATCACGACCGCGTCCTCCTGCGGGATCGCGCCGCCGGCAAGCGAGGTGCCCGAGCCGCGCGGCACCACCGGCACGCCCTCCTCCCGGCAATAGCGCAGGACGGCCGCGACCTCCTGCGTGGTCGACGGCAGCACGACGGCGAGCGGCATGCGGCGATAGGCGGTCAGCGCATCGGTCTCATAAGGGCGGCGCTCGTCGTCGCTGGTGATCAGCGCCTGCGGCGGGACGAGGCGCGCAAGGCCGGCGATGATCGATTCGCGACGGGCGAGAATGCCGGCATCCGGCACCGGAAAGGCTATCGCGCTCATCTCTCCCTCCACTCTCGACGACTCATCCACATCACTCACAGGGCATTTGTCTGCGCGGCAGATTAGATCAATTCAATGGCACTTGCAGCGCGGCCAAAGCCAGCCATTATTTCCAGATTGGAAAAGGTGGCGTGCCAATGGACCGGTTCGGCGATCTCGACGTGTTCGCACATGTGGTGACGACCAAGAGCATGTCGGCGGCCGGCCGGCAGCTCAACCTGTCGCCGGCCGTGATCTCGAAGCGCATCCGCCGGCTGGAGGAACGGCTCGGCGTGCGCCTGCTCCAGCGCACGACACGGCAGCTCGCCCTCACCGAGGCCGGGCAGGGCTTCTACGAGCGCGTCGTCTCGATCCTGTCCTCGATCGAGGAGGCCGAATCCTGGGTGTCGAGCGGGGCCGGACAGGTGCGCGGCACGCTCCGGGTCTCGGCGCCGACCTCCTTCGGCCGGATGCATGTCGCGCCGCATCTCAAGCGCTTCCTCGACGCCAATCCGCTGGTCACGGTCGAGCTCGTGCTGAGCGACGCCTTCGTCGACGTGGTCGGCGAGGGCTTCGACCTGGCGATCCGGATCGCCGACCTGCAGGATTCGAGCCTCGTCGCCAAGCGGCTCGCCCCCAACCACCGGGTGCTCTGCGCGACGCCGGGCTATCTGGCGGAGCATGGCATGCCGGCCGATATCGCCGAATTGTCACGCCACACGCTGATCGCCCATAACGCCGACCACTGGCGGCTTGACGGGCCGGAAGGACCGGTCTCGGTGCGCGTCAACGGGCCGTTGCGCACCAATTCGAGCGAGGTCGTGCGCGAGGCGCTGCTCGGCGGCGTCGGTATCGCCCTGCGCTCGACCTGGGATGTCGGGCCGGAGCTCAAGTCGGGCGCTCTGCAACGGGTCCTGCCGGCCTATGCCGTCGGCTCGCGCGTCGCGATCTATGCGGTCTATCCGAGCCGCCGGCACATGGAGCAGAAGGTCCGCGCCTTTGTCGACTATCTCGGCGAGCTCTATGGCGCCACGCCCTATTGGGATGCGGGGCTTGCATTGTAAGGCATTGCCCTGCCCCGTGCGGGCGAGGATGCTCCAGACGAAGCTTCAGGGAGATTTGGCATGTTCGGCGTGCTCGAAGGCACGGGGGTTACGGTCCTCGACCCGCGGTTTCATCGCGTCATTCCCGGCTCGGCCCGTGTCGAGCGGCTGTGGACCGGCGCGCGCTGGTCGGAGGGTCCTGCCTGGTTCCCGGCCCATAACACGCTGGTCTGGTCGGATATCCCGAACGACCGCATGCTGCGCTACGACGCGCTGAGCGGTCAGGTCGGCACGTTCCGCCAGCCGGCGCGCAATTCCAACGGCAACACGGTCGACGCGCAAGGCCGGCTCGTTACCTGCGAGCATGGCGGACGACAGGTGACGCGGGCCGAGCATGACGGGTCGATCACCGTGCTGGCGAGCCATTTCGGCGGCAAGCGCCTGAATTCACCAAACGACGCCGTGGTGAAGTCGGATGGCTCGATCTGGTTCACCGATCCCGATTACGGCATCCTCAGCGACTACGAAGGTGACAAGTCCGCCGGGGAGATCGGCGCCTGCAACGTCTACCGGATCGATGGGCGGACCGGCGAGATCGCCATCGTCGCTGATGATTTCGTCAAGCCCAACGGTCTCGCCTTCTCGCCGGACGAGAGCATTCTCTACATCGCCGATACCGGCGCGAGCCACGATCCCGAGAACGGCCCTCGGCATATCCGCAGCTTCCGGATGGGGCGGGACGGCATCGCGCTCGGCGAGTCGAAGGTGTTCGCGACCTGCACGGCCGGGCTGTTCGATGGCTTCCGTCTCGATATCGAAGGCCGGATCTGGACCAGCGCTGCCGACGGCGTCCACATCTACCACCCGGACGGAACGCTGGTCGGCAAGCTCGCGATCCCGGAAATCGTCGCGAACGTCTGCTGGGGCGGCCCCAAGCTCAACCGCCTGTTCATCTGCGGCACGACCTCGCTGTATTCGGTGATGACGCATACAAACGGGGCGGTGCGGCCGTCCTAGGGCGTCTCTTCAGACATCCTGCCCGACATAGCTGGCGACGTCGCTCATGCGCTTCAGCGTGCGCCAGTAGATGTCCTCCATCAGGAGGTGGGCGAACTCACCGTTGCGGCCGATGCTGTAGAGACCTGCGACGCCGGTCCTCTCGGCGAAATCCTGACGGCGCTTCTCGTAGCGCGCAAGATAGACCGGATAGGCCAAGGGCGTCTTCAGCATGCCGCCGGCGCCGATATAGCGCTCACGCAGATGCGGGTAGATCCGGCACAGGCCGTCGAGGCAGGCCTGCGCCAGCTTTTCGTCCGACATGGTCCACCAGGCGTCGCCGACCTCGCAGCCGATATCGAAGGTCAGTTGCGTGCGCCCCTCCGGCGCGAGCCAGGGCATGGAGAACGGAGCTTCGGTGACACGGAAGAAGGGCTGCGAGCGATCCGGCACCCAGAGCATCGTATCCGGCAGGAGGTTGCGCCCCTCGAAGCGCAGGTTGACGAAGATCATCGGGCGGTAGCGGAAGCCGCCGAGTTCCTCGAGCGCATCGGTGCCCTCGACGAGCCTGGGCAGGACATGGACCGGCGCCGTGCTGATCACGGCGGAGACGCCGATCTCGCGGCCGTTGACCTTGACGGCCGCGACCTTGCCGTTCTCGACGAAGATGCGCTCGACCTTCGATTCCAGCGCGATGCTGTCGCCGAGGCGAGCCACCGTGGGCTCGAGCAGCTTGGCGACGCCGCCTTCCGGATAGACATGGTAGACGCGCGGGCTCTCCGGCATCTCGTGCGAGTAGCCGTTGCAGACCGCGCGGCCCGACAGGCGCGACGCCGCCTTCAGGAGAAAGGTCTTCATCACCCCGGCCGCGAGCTTGTTGCCGACGGCGGGCGAAAGCTCGCTCGCCGGCGCGCCCGACCAGGCCTCGGCGAGCGGGATCGCGACATCCTCGGCGAGCGCCTCGCCATAGGCGTTGCGGAACCAGTCCGCCGCGCTCGCGACCGGCTTCGGTTTCAGGCGCGCGGACACTGCACTCGCGGCATAACGCGGCGAGAGCGCGAGGCCGAAGGGATAGCTGTAGCTTTTCTGCCCCAGTGCGACCGCCTCGCCATAATGACGGACGGTGCGCGAGACCGCGCTCGCTCCCATGGCATCGGCCAGGCGATTGCTGACGAAATGCGCCCCGAAATCGTAGGTGTAACCCTCGGCATCCTTGAAGGAGGAGGCCATGCCGCCGACGGCGCGGCCGCTTTCGAAGACCGTGGCGCGCAAGCCCCGGCGCTCGATGTCGAGGGCGGCGGTCAGGCCGGCAATGCCGGCGCCGACGATCGCGACGGGCTTGGCGAAGCGGCGCCAGACGTTCGGAGCCTGCACGGCGGTGGTCATGGCGGTCGCTCCGCGTCCATCGACCTATGTCGACGGCTCAATATATAGCAGGAGCGAATGAATTCGGATTTGCGGAAAAGCCGCAATCGTCGAGCCCGAATATAAGGGATCGTTAAGCCCAGCCCGGCCGCAGATCAGCGCGGCGGCACATTCTTCATGCGGCCCAGGACCAGCGGCATCGCCAGACCGATGATGACGAAGCGCACGAGGTGATGCGCGCCGACATAAAGCGTATCCAAGCCCATCGCGAAGGCCAGCATCGCCATCGCCTCCAGGCCGCCGGGCGCGAAGGCCGCCATGCCGCTGGCGTAGGAGACGCCGGCAAGCCAGGCTGCCGGCCAGGCGAACAGGAAGGCCACGACGATCGAGACGGCGAAGCCGCCGATAGCGAGCGGAAACAGTCCCTTCAGCTCGTTACGTGGGATATGCGCGATGCGCCCGCCCATGGTCGTGCCGAGCAGGACCTGCACGGCGATCTGGATCGGCATGGGCAACGCGCCCTCGACGAGGCCGCTGCCATGCAGGGCGGCGCTGGCGAAAGTGGCACCGAACATCAGCGGGGCAGAGAGGCCGAGCCGTTCGAAGACCAGCCCGAGCGTCAGTCCCGCCATCGTCACGCCGAACATCGTGCCCGCATCGACTTCCTGGACGGCGGGTGTCGGCATGCCGGTGGCGGCGCCGCTCAATTGCATCACGCTGGGCAGGAGCGCGACCAGCACGAGCAGGCGAAAGAGCTGGACGACCGAGATTCGGCCGATATTGGCGCCCTTCGCCTGTGCCACGGCGAGCACGGTCGACAAGGCGCCGGGCGCCGCGGCCAGCAGGGCATCGATCCAGGGCCAGCGCGCGACATGGCGCAGATAGGCGCCGGTCGCGAGCATGATCACCGCGACGCCGACGAGAAGAATGACGAGGGAGGCGGGATAACGCGCCGCCGCCGCCAGTGCCTCGGGCGTCGCCGCCGAGCCGAGGATCGCGCCCGACAGGACCATGGTCGAATCGAACCAGGGCCGGCGCAGGTTCGGCAACGGGCGAATCAGCGCCACCACCGCGCTCAGCAGCATCGAACCGGAGAGCCAGGCGGCGGGCATGCCGAGCAGGGCGAAGGCCCCGCCCCCGACCGCCGCCAGCGCGATGACCAGAGTTTCCCGCCAGAGCAGCGTCAGCCGGTTCGAAGGATAGCCGAACGCTTTCATCGCCTTCCCGCCGCGCCGAGGACAGGAGGCGCCGGGCGTTCATGGCGATGGTCCGGCGGCGGGTCAACCGACCGGCTGCCCGCCGGGCGCAGGGCGGCGTTGCGCCACCCGCTGCGGGATCAGAGGGTGGCGAGGGCCTTCTGCAGGCGCGCCACGGCCTCGACCAGATCGGCCGAGTTGCGGGCGAAGCAGAGGCGCAGCCCGGTCTCGCCGCCGGGGCCGAAGGCGGTGCCGGGAGCGAGGCCGACATTGGCGCTGTCGACCAGATCGACCGCGAGCTTGCGCGAGTCCTCGCGACCATCGACCGAGAAGAACTGGTAGAACGCGCCGACCGGGGCCGAGAGCGTGACGCGGTTCGTCGCCTTCAGCCCCTCGAACACGATCCGGCGGCCTTCGGCAGCGCGCGCGATCTGCTCGGCGACGAAGCCTTCGCCCTCGTCGAGAGCCGCGATGGCGCCACGCTGGACGAAGACCGGCGAGCCGGAGGTCGAGTACTGGATGAGGTTCTCGACGATCTGCCCGAAGGCGACGGGCACCTCGATCCAGCCGATGCGCCAGCCGGTCATCGCCCAGTTCTTCGAGAAGGTCTGGACGAAGATGACGCGGTCCTCGGCTTCCATGATGTCGTGGAAGGAGGAAGCGCGCTCCGCGCCGTCATAGACGAAGCGGCCGTAGATCTCGTCGGCGACGAGCCAGATGCCGTGCTTGCGCGAGAGCGCGAGCAATGCCTCCTGCTCAGCCTTCGTCGCCGTCCAGCCGGTCGGGTTGGACGGCGAGTTCACCAGGATGCCGCGGGTGCGCGGCGTGATCGCCTTCGCGAGCCGATCGAGATCGAGGGTGAAGCGGCCCTGCGCATAATCCATCGGGACGCAGACGGTCGCCGCACCGCTGACGCCGACGGCGGCGCCGAAATTCGGCCAGGCCGGCGTCGGGATGAGGATCTCGTCGCCGGGGCCGGCGATCATCCGCACCGCGATCTGGACGGACTGCATGCCTGAGCCGGTGACGTAGAAGCTCTCGGGCGAGAAGGCACGGCCGTAGAGGCGCTGGTGGTAGCGGGCGAGCGCCTCGCGCAGTTCCGGGATGCCGCGCTGCCAGGTGTAGAAGGTCTCGCCGGCCGCGAGCGAACGCGCCGCAGCGTCCGCGATGAACGAGGGGGTCGAGAGATCGCCCTCCCCGACCCAGAGCGGGATCAGGCCCGGCTTGAGCCGGCCGTGGTTGACCACCTCGACGATGCCGCTTTCCGGCGCATTCCGGGCTTCGGGGCGAAGCTCGGCAAGCAGGGTGCTGCCCGGCAGGATGGCGGTGTTCATCGGGATCGACCTCGCGAAAATCAGTGCTCCACCTTTAGCCGATTGCAGCGCGGCGAGGCATGAAATCGCGAGATCGGGTCGATCGGCGGCCGTGATGAATCACGGCCGCACGGATAGCGGGATCAGGCCTGCTTCTGCTTGAGGAGATCGCGGATCTCGCCGAGGAGGACAACATCTTCCGCCTTGGGCGCGGGGGCTTCGTCCACCGGCGCCGGCTTCTTCTGCAGCTTGTTGATGCCCTTGACCACGAGGAAGAGAACGAAGGCGATGATCAGGAAGTTGATCGCGACCGTAACGAAGTTGCCATAGGCCAGCACGGCGCCCTGTTTCCGGGCTTCCGAGAGGATCGGCGAGGTGACGCCGCTATTGAGGCCGAAGAAATAGTTTGAAAAATCGACGCCGCCGAGCGCGCCGATGAACGGCATGATGATATCGGTGACGAGAGAGTCGACGATCCTGCCGAACGCCGCACCGATGATGACACCGATGGCGAGATCGACGACATTGCCCTTCAGGGCGAATTTCTTGAATTCTTCCAACATGCTGCACCCCTTGAGAATCGGCAAGGCTACCCCAACAGCCTGGGCCGGACGCTAAACCAGCCGTACAGAGCAGGGAAAGCCCGAAAACACACCAAAGCCGGCCCAACGGCACCTGAAACGCAAAGAGTTGGGGATGAAACGCGTTTGAAGGCTTGCGCCAATGGCCTATGGCGAGCCGACAGGCCGTCCGATACTCTGCGCAAAATCCGGAAACCGAGCACTATGGCGCCTGCATCCCGGCCCCGTTCGCACCCAACCCCCATGAGGGCGGCATGATCCCCGCCTGGTCCGTGGTGCTGGTCGCGCTCGCCTATCTGTGCGGGCTCTTCGCCGTCGCCCATGTCGCCGATACCTCCGGGCGCAAGCTGATGACCGGGCGGGCGCGGACGACGATCTATGCGCTGGCGCTTGGCGTCTACTGCACCTCCTGGACCTTCTACGGCTCGGTCGGCTTCGCCAATCGCGCCGGCTTCGACTTCCTCGGCATCTATGTCGGGCCGATCCTCGTTATCGGGCTGGGCAACCGCTTCGTCGGCCGCATCGTCGGCATCGCCAAGTCGCAGAACATCACCTCGATCGCCGATTTCGTCGGCGCCCGCTATGGCAAGAGCGAGCGCGTGGCAGCGCTGGTCTGCATCGTCGCGGTGATCGGGGCTCTGCCCTATATCTCGCTGCAGCTGAAGGCGGTCGCCAATTCGCTCTCGGTCTTCCTGGCGGCGACCGGCGGCCATGCGCCGACGCCGGACGTGCCGGTGCTGAGCGACCTGCCCTTCCTGGTCGCGATCGTGCTCGCCGGCTTCGCCTGCGCCTTCGGTACCCGCCATATCGACGCGACCGAGCACCAGGACGGGCTCGTGCTGGCGATCGCGGTCGAATCCCTGATCAAGCTGGTCGCCTTCCTCGTGCTCGGCTTCTTCATCGTCTACGGGCTGTTCGGCGGCCCCGGCGACCTGCTCGCCCAGGCGGCGAAACCCGCCGACGGCGCCCTGCCGATCTGGGAACGCACATCGAGCTGGCCGAATTTCCTGACGCTGACGTTACTGTCGAGCTGCGCGTCACTGCTGCTGGCGCGGCAGTTCCACATGACGATCGTCGAGAACCGCGATGTCCGCGACGTGCGCCGCGCGGCCTGGATGTTCCCGCTCTATCTCGTGCTGATCAACCTGTTCGTGCTGCCCCTGGCGGCGGCCGGCGAGATCCTGATCCCCGGCAGCGGCGTCGACCGCGACATGACCGTGCTGCTGCTGCCCCTGCAGCGCGAGGCCGGGGTGATCGCCCTCTTCGTCTTCGTCGGCGGACTCTCGGCCGCGACGGCGATGGTGATCGTCGCCTCGGTCGCGCTGGCGATCATGATCTCGAACCATCTCGTGATGCCGCTGCTGCTACGTGGCCGGCGCGGCCTCAGCGACCCCGGTCGCGCGGTCAGGCTGTTCGGCGGGCGCAGCGCGGGCGACAGCAATCTCGGCGGCGATCTCGGCTCCCAGGTGGTGATCATCCGGCGGCTGAGCATCTTCCTCGTGATCCTGCTCGGCTATGTCTATTATCGCGCCTCCGGCGAGGCGGCCCTGGTCTCGATCGGCCTATTGTCCTTCGCGGCAACGGCGCAGATCGCGCCCGCCTTCTTCGGGGGCCTGTTCTGGCGGCGCGGCACGGCGCTCGGCGCCGTTGCCGGGTTGACGATCGGCACGCTGGTCTGGGCCTATACGCTGCTGATGCCGAGCCTGGCGCTGCCCGGCGGCTGGTGGAGCAGCGTCGTCGCATCAGGCCCGTTCGGAGCCGGCATCTTGAGGCCCGAAGCCCTGTTCGGAGTGGAATGGCCGTCGCTGCCGCATGGCGTGTTCTGGAGCCTCGGGCTCAACATCCTCGCCTATATCGGTTTCTCGCTGCTGCGTCCGGCCAATGCGATGGAGCGCTTGCAGGCGAATGCCTTCGTCGAGTCCCAGCCGGCGACGATGGCGCAGTCCTTCTCGCTGTGGCGCACCACGATCACCGAGGGCGAGCTGCAATCGACGATCGCGCGCTATCTCGGAGCGGAGCGCACGCAGCGCGCCTTCGAGAGCTTCAACAGCGGCCGCGGCGAGGCTTCCGAAAGCGGCCGCCAGGCCGATATCCACCTGTTGCGCTTCGGCGAACACCTGCTCTCCTCGGCGATCGGCGCGGCCTCCTCGCGCCTCGTGCTGTCGCTCCTGCTGAAGCGGCGGAACCTCTCGACCGAGGCCGCCTTCAAGCTGCTCGACGACGCCTCGGCCGCGCTCCAGTACAACCGCGACATCCTCCAGCACGGGCTCGACCATGCCGGCCAGGGGATCACCGTGCTCGACCGGGACCTCCGGCTGCTCGCCTGGAACCAGGCCTTCATCCAGCTCTACGACCTGCCGGCCTCGCTGGTGCGTTTCGGCACCGGCCTCGACGAGATCGTGCGCTACAACGCGGCGCGCGGCGCCTATGGCACCGGCGCACGCGACGAGCTGATGGCGGCGCGGCTGGAAAGTTTCATCAACGACCGCGAACCGGTGCGCCTGAAGCTCTACCCGTCGAAGAAGGTCATCGAGGTCCGCACCAACGCCCTGCCGGACGGCGGTTTCGTCACGACCTATACCGACATCACCGACACGGTCGCGGGCGAGGAAGAGCTCGAACGCGCCAACGAGGGCCTCGAACGCCGCGTCGCCGAACGCACCGAGGAACTGCTGCACGTCAATGCCGAGCTCCAGCGCGCCAAGGCCGAGGCAGAATCCGCCAACGCCTCGAAGACGCGCTTCCTCGCCGCCGCCAGCCACGACATCCTGCAGCCGCTCAATGCCGCCCGCCTCTATGCGACCTCGCTGGTCGAGCGCGACCGAGGCAGTGGCCAGCCCGAACTCGCCGAGAACATCGACGCCTCGCTCGACGCCGTCGAGGAGATCCTGACCGCGCTTCTGGAGATATCGCGGCTCGATGGTGGCGCGCTCAAGCCGGAGCTGTCCTCCTTCCGGCTCGACGAGTTGATGCGTCAGCTCCAGCGCGAATTCGAGCCGAGCGCCCAGGAAAAGGGCCTGAAGCTGGTGTTCATGCCGACCAGCCTGACGTTGCGCTCGGACCGGCGCCTGCTGCGGCGTCTGCTGCAGAACCTGATCTCCAACGCGATCAAGTATACGCCGGGCGGCAAGGTGCTGATCGGCTGTCGGCGCCGGGGCAACCAGGTCGCGGTCGAGGTGATCGATACTGGGCTCGGCATTCCCCAGAGCAAGCAGAAGACCGTGTTCCGCGAGTTCCAGCGGCTCGACCAAGGCGCCAAGGTGGCGCGCGGCCTCGGTCTGGGCCTCTCGATCGTGCAGCGCATCGCGCGGGCGCTCGACCACGGACTCACGCTCGATTCGGCGCCGGGCCGCGGCACGCGCTTCTCGGTCTCGGTCCCGCGCGCCGCGCCGCTGCCGGCGATGACGACGGCGACAGCGGCGCGCAGCGCGCCTGCCGGGCAGCTCGCCGGCATGCGACTTCTCGTCATCGACAACGAGCCCGCCATCCTCGACGGCATGAAGCGCCTGCTCGAAGGCTGGGGCTGCCGGGTCACGATCGCCGCCAGCCTCGAAGAGGCACTGCCGCATGTCGGCAGCAAGGGCGAGGCCGATGTCCTGATCGCCGACTACCATCTCGACCACGGCAATGGCCTGACCGCGATCAGCGCGCTCCGGGCCCGCGCCCGCACGCCGATGCCGGCGATCCTGCTCACCGCCGACCGGACGCAACATGTGCGCGAGGCAGCGAACGCGCTCGACGTGCACCTGCTCAACAAGCCGCTGAAGCCCGCTGCCCTTCGCGCGCTGCTCGCACAATGGCGGGCGACGCGGCTGGCGGCGGAATAACCGATTAGCCTGCGGCGGAAGCGGCGCTGCGCATGGCGTCCTCGGAGGCGAGGAAAGCCGCGATTTCCGGGCTCGGCTCCGGGCTCTCGGCAGTGACGCCGATCTCGCCGAGCAAACGCGCCACCGGGACATAGGCCCGCGCCTTCTTGTCGTAGAGCGCCGCCCGGACGAGCGCGACCGCCGCGACGATCTCGGTGCCATCGCGGCCCGCCATCAGCATGCGGTGCTGCATCACCAGCCAGCTCTCGCTCCAGCACAGGATTTTCGTCTCGACCCGGAACGGCCGGAACAGCCGCATCTCGCGGCGAAAGCGGATCGTGCCCGCATTGACCACCGGCAGCCAGCGATGCCGCAGTACCGCCCGCCACAGGCCGCTGCGCAGCATCAGGTCGAGCCGGCCGAGATCCATCAGCGACCAGTAGCGGCCATTGTTCATGTGCAGGCTGGTGTCGAGATCGTGGAACCAGACCCGGAAGGGCAGGACGGACGCGTCGGCCGGCAGGTCGAGCCGCTTGCGGAAGCGCGTCGTCAGCAGAAGCCAGATCAGGCGGAACCAGAGATTCATGGGGAGCTTTTTTTGCGCGGGATCGATCGGGGCAGCGCCTCCATGTCATGGAGACGCCGGCACTGTCGATCATGCTATCGTCTGCCCACCGTCACGGAGCCGGCCCTTGCCCACCCTTCACGTTTCCCCGCTGTCACGGCTGGATGAGACCGTTGCCGCCGTCCGCGCCCAACATCTCGTGACGCTGATCAATGTCGGCACGACAGTTCCCCGTCCGGCCGGGATCGCGCCCGAGCGGCATCTCTTCCTGGGGATGTCCGACATCAGCCAGACGCTCGACGGTCATGTCCTCGCCGGTCAAGAGCATATGACGCGGCTCCTCGCGTTCTTTCGCGATTGGGACCGCGCCGCGCCGATGGTCGTCCATTGCTGGGCCGGGATCAGCCGCTCGACGGCGGCGGCCTATATCGCAGCCTGCGCGCTTGGACCCGAGCGTGACGAAGACGAGGTAGCGGACGTGCTGCGCAGCGTCGCGCCCTCCGCCACGCCGAATGCCCGGCTCGTCGCCCTGGCCGATACGACGCTGGGGCGGCGCGGCCGGATGATCCGCGCGATCGAGCGAATCGGACGCGGCGCCGACGCCTTCGAAGGCACGCCTTTCGCCATGCCGCTCGCCTGAAATCCCATTTCAGGCCGCGCAGCTTCCTGCAGGCTTTCGCCGCCTGCGCTGTGAAAACGACGGCGCTCGCGCCAGATCGCTGCAGAAGATTGCTTGCATCGGACGAATTTTGCGACGATGCATCGCGCGGGAGGCCTTCACCGTGACCATGACGATCGAGCTCGATTCGCGCGACCGCTCCATCCTGCGGATTCTCCAGCAGGACGGGCGCATCACCAATTCGGACCTTGCCGAGAGGGTGCATCTCTCGCCCTCGGCCTGCCTCAGGCGCGTGCGCCAGCTTGAGGACAGCGGCCTGATCCGCGGCTATGCGATGATGCTCGACGACAAGATCGCAGGCTTCCCCGGCACGGCCTTCGTCTTCGTCACACTCGACCAGCAGGGCCGCGCCTCGCTGGAAAGCTTCGAGCAGGCGGTGCAGAGCCTGCCCGAGATCCTCGAATGTCACCTGCTCGCCGGCGCGCATGATTATCTAATGCGGGTGATCTACCGCGACAGCGCCGATTTCGAGCGCATCCACACCGACATTCTCACCCAGTTGCCAGGCGTGACCCGCGTGCAGTCGACGCTGACGCTGCGCACGATCAAGAAGACCTCCGCCCTGCCGGTCTGAGTCAGCAGCGCCGCGAAGCGGGTTGCGGCCGGGCTCGCTCCAGCCGATAAGCTCAGCGCAAAGAGGAATCAGGCCTGTGAGCGAAGAGAAGACCAACACTGATGTCGCCACCCTGCCCTTCGAGGCAGCGATGAAGGAGCTCGAAGGCATCGTTGCGCGGCTGGAGCGCGGCGACGTCCCGCTTGAGGAATCGATCGCGATCTACACACGCGGCGAGGCCTTGAAGGCGCGTTGCGATGCACTGCTGAAGCAGGCGGAAGCCCGCATCGAGCGCATCACGCTCGGCGCCGACGGCAAGCCGACGGGCGCTGCCCCGCTCGACGTCGAGAACTGAACCGACCCCGGCGGCGCCTTTAGCGCCTCGCAAGATCAATACGCAATGCCGCGGCGCCCCTGGTGTCGCGGCATTGCATTTCTGCCAGCGACCGGTTGCGAGCCGGCGCTTGCCTGCGCGCTTCCAGGGGGCCAGATTCTGCCTCAACCAAGGAGGCCATCATGTCGCAACTCCCCGCCGACGATCCGATCCTGGGCGATGCCCGCTCCTGCGAGGCGATCGAGAAGGTGATCGTGCCCCGCTCCCACGACCTCGGCGGCTTCCAGGTCCGCCGGGCGCTGCCGGCAATCGGCCAGCGCATGGTCGGCCCCTTCATCTTCTTCGACCAGATGGGCCCGGCCGAATTCCATCTCGGCGAGGGGCTGGACGTGCGCCCGCATCCGCATATCGGGCTCTCGACCGTGACCTATCTCTTCGACGGCGAGATCATGCATCGCGACTCGCTCGGCACGGCGCTCGCGATCAAGCCGGGCGCGGTCAACCTGATGACGGCCGGCCGCGGCATCGTCCATTCCGAGCGCACCGGGATGGAAGCCCGCGCCACCGGCCCGAAGCTCTACGGCATCCAGGCGTGGCTCGCCCTGCCGAAGACGCATGAGGAGGTCGCGCCCGAATTCAAACACCACGGCGCCGGCGATCTGCCGCGCATCGTCGAGGGCGGCAAGCGCATCAGCCTGATCATGGGCTCGGCCTATGGCCAGACCTCGCCGGTCCAATTCCCCTGGGACGCGCTCTATGCCGAGGCGGTGCTTTCGCCCGGCGCGATCCTGCCGCTCGACCCCGACTATGACGAGCGCGCGATCTACATCGTCTCCGGCAAGGTCGACATCGCCGGCGACGAGTTCGGCGCCGGCCAGCTCCTCGTCTTCAAGCCCGGCGACCGCATCTCGATCCTCGCTATCGACCAGGCCCGCGTGATGATCGTCGGCGGCGAGCCGATGGACGGCCCGCGCAACATCTGGTGGAACTTCGTCTCGTCCTCGAAGGAGCGAATCGAGCAGGCCAAGCAGGAGTGGAAGACCGGCCGCTTCGACACCGTGCCCGGCGACGAGAGCGAGTTCATCCCCCTGCCCGAGGGCTGAGGCCGCCTCAGACGGCCTCGGAGATGTCCCGCAGTTTCGGGACCCGCGAGAAGCCGATCACCAGCAACTGGACCAGGAAGCCTGTGGCCGCGAGGCCCAGGCAGGCGGCGATGCCGAGATGTGCCGCGACGGAGGCGCCGATCGCGGCCCCGATCGGCCGTGCGCCGAAGGTCGCGGTCATGATCAGGGCGGAGACGCGGCCGAGCATGGCGTTCGGCGTCACGGCCTGGCGCAATGTCATCGTCGAGATCGTCCAGATGATCGGCCCGACGCCGAACAGGAAGAAGCTCGCCGCGACCAGATAGACCGAGGGCATCCAGAGCGTCGCGAACATCACGCCGGCTGCGCAAAGCCCGGCGAAGGGCCCGAGCAGGATCAGCGTCCCGAAGGTGACCTGCTTCGCGATGGCCGGCGCGAGGACAGCGCCGACGATCATGCCCGCGCCGTAGATTCCGAGCGTGATACCGACCTGCGTGGCGCTCAAGCCCAGATTCTGGACGGCATAGGCGACATAGACCGCCTGGAAGATGAACCAGGAGACATTGAAGAACACGGCCGTCATCAGGATCGGCCGGAGCAGATCATGGCCGGCGACAAAGCGGGCGCCCTCCTTCAGATCATGCAGCAGGTCGCGGCGTGGACCGGACGGCGCCTCGTCCTTCGGCAGGCCGGAAAGCATGAGCACGGCTAGGATCGAGAGCCCGGCCGCCAGCCCATAAGCGGTGGAGACGCCGATCCAGCCGACGAGCGCCCCGCCGAGCGCAGGCCCGCCGGCATAGGCGGCGCTACGCGCCAGTTCCAGCCAGCGATTGGCGTCGGCAAGCCGCTCGCGCGGCACCACGGAGGGAACGAAAGCCGGCGCCGCGACGCTGTAGCAGACCGTGCCGATGGCGCCGAGCGCGCCGAGCAGGGCGAGCCAGGTCAGGTTGAGACTGCCGGCGGCGAGCAGCAGCGGGATCGCCAGCAGGGAGACCGCGCGCAGCGCCTCGGTGCCGACCATGAGGCGGCGGCGCGAGGCGCGGTCGACCATCAGGCCGGCGGGAATCGACAGCAGGAGGAAGGGCAAGGTCTGCGCCGTCTGCAGCCAGCCTGTCTCTGCCGGCCCGGCCGCAAGCAGCAGAACCGCGGCCAGAGGCGCTGCGGCGAGCGCGATCTGCTCCGAGAACTGGGCAAAGAGATTGGACCAGCCGATGCGGCGAAATGCCGTCGGCAGGGGCGTCATATCGGTCGATTGCATGACCTGGCGTCCTTGGAAACAGTCGTCAGCGTACTGAAACGCCTTGCCGGCACCGGAACCACCCGTTTCGTGGCAAGACGGGACGACCGCCGTCGGTCGACGCGGAAACGCAAGCACGGTTTGCCAGCGCGCCGCGCAGGCTCTATTTCGGGAGCGCCCCAGTGAAGGATCAGACAGCCTCGTGCCCCGTCCCGCCACGCCGCTCCTCGACACGATCCACGAGCCCGCCGATCTGCGCGCCCTCGACGACGCGAAGCTGCACGCGCTCGCCGACGAGCTCAGGCTCGAGACGATCGACGCCGTCTCGGTCACCGGCGGCCATCTCGGCGCCGGGCTCGGCGTGGTCGAGCTGACCGTCGCGCTGCATCATGTCTTCGATACGCCGCGCGACCGGCTGATCTGGGATGTCGGCCATCAGGCCTATCCGCACAAGATCCTGACCGGGCGGCGCGAGCGCATCCGCACGCTGCGCCAGCCGGGCGGGCTCTCCGGCTTCACCAAGCGCTCGGAGAGTGCCTACGATCCCTTCGGCGCCGCCCATTCCTCGACCTCGATCTCGGCCGGGCTCGGCATGGCCGTCGGGCGCGATCTTGCGGGTGGCAAGAACAATGTCATCGCCGTGATCGGCGACGGCGCGATGTCGGCCGGCATGGCCTATGAGGCGATGAACAATGCCGGTGCGCTCGGCTCGCGGCTGATCGTCATCCTCAACGACAACGACATGTCGATCGCCCCGCCGGTCGGCGCGATGTCGGCCTATCTGGCGCGGCTCGTCTCGGGGCGGACCTATCGCTCGATCCGCGAGGTCGCCAAGCAACTCGCCGAGAAGCTGCCGCGCTTCTTCCACGACAAGGCCAAGCGCACCGAGGAATATGCCCGCGGCTTCTGGACCGGCGGAACGATGTTCGAGGAGCTCGGCTTCTACTATGTCGGGCCGATCGACGGGCATAATCTCGACCATCTGCTGCCGGTCCTGCGCAATGTCCGCGACGCCGAGAGCGGGCCGATCCTCGTCCATGTCGTGACGCAGAAGGGCAAGGGCTATGCCCCCGCCGAGGCCAGCGCCGACAAGTACCATGGCGTGGTCAAGTTCGACCCCGTCACCGGCCTGCAGGCCAAGGCGCCGGCGAACGCGCCGAGCTACACCAATGTCTTCGCCAGCGCGCTGATCAAGCAGGCGCGGGAAGACGACAAGGTCGTCGCCGTCACGGCCGCGATGCCGTCCGGCACCGGACTCGACGCCTTCGGCAAGGAGTTCCCGGGCCGCACCTTCGATGTCGGCATCGCCGAGCAGCACGCAGTGACCTTCGCGGCCGGCCTCGCCACGGAAGGCTACAAGCCCTTCGTCGCGATCTACTCGACCTTCATGCAGCGCGCCTATGACCAGATCGTCCATGACGTGGCGATCCAGAAGCTGCCGGTGCGCTTCGCGCTGGACCGGGCCGGGCTCGTCGGCGCGGATGGCGCGACCCATGCCGGCTCCTTCGACATCGCCTATCTCGCCTGCCTGCCGGACATGGTGGTGATGGCGGCGGCGGACGAGGCCGAGCTGACCCATATGGTCGCGACCGCCACGGCTTATGACGACGGGCCGATCGCGCTGCGCTACCCGCGCGGCGAAGGCGTCGGCGTCGAGATCCCAGATGTCGGCGTGCCCCTCCCGATCGGCAAGGGCCGCATCGTCCGCGAGGGTACGCGAATCGCCTTGCTCTCGCTTGGGACGCGCCTCGGTGAAAGTCTCAAGGCAGCGGAATTGCTGGCGCAGCGCGGCCTGTCGACGACGGTCGCCGATGCGCGCTTCGCCAAGCCGCTCGACGAGGCGCTGATCCTGAAGCTCGCCCGCGAGCACGAGGTTCTGGGCACGGTCGAGGAAGGCTCGGTCGGCGGCTTCGGCAGCCATGTCCTGCACCTGCTGGCGCAAAATGGCGCGCTCGATGCCGGCTTGAAGGTGAGGAGCCTGACCCTGCCGGACGTCTTCCAGGACCATGACAAGCCGGATGCGATGTATGCCGCTGCCGGGCTCGATGCCGCCGGCATCGTCAAGGCCGTCGAAACCGCGCTGGGCCGGCCCAGCGCCGTGAAACTGGCCTAACGACCCTGCCATGAAGAGCCGGGCCGACCAGTTGCTCGTCGAGCGCGGCTTCTTCGAGAGCCGGGCGCGTGCGCAGGCCGCGATCGCGGCAGGATTGGTCACCGTCAATGGCGCAGCCGTACGCAAAGCCTCGGAGATGGTGGCCGACGATGCGGAGCTGACCGCGCAGGCGCCGCACCCTTACGTCTCGCGCGGCGGGCTGAAGCTCGCCGGCGCGCTCGATGCCTTCGGCTTCGATCCGCGGGGGCTCGCCTGCCTCGATGTCGGCTCCTCGACCGGCGGCTTCACGGACCTGCTGCTTCAACGCGGCGCGCGCCATGTCGTCGCCGTCGATGTCGGGCGCGAGCAATTGCACGCCTCGCTGCGCACCGATCCGCGCGTCACCAGCTTCGAGGGGCAGGATATCCGCACACTGGACGCCGCGGCACTGCCGGAGCAGCCGAGCCTCGCCGCGATCGATGTCAGCTTCATCTCGCTCAGGCTGGTGCTGCCGGCGGTCGCTGCCTTGCTTGCGCCTGAAGCCCGCATCGCCGCGCTGATCAAACCGCAATTCGAGGCCGGCCGCGCCGCGCTCAAGAAGGGCATCGTGCGCGACGAGGCGATCCAGCTTCAGGTCTGCGAGGAGATCGTCGCGGTGCTGAAGACACTTGGCTTTGCAGTGGATGGGCCGATCCCCTCACCGATCGAGGGCGGCGACGGCAATCGCGAGTTTTTGGTCGGGGCGCGTCGGCCAGCCTGATCAGCGCGCCAACAGCGCGTCGATCTCGGCTTGCAGGGCCGTATCCTCGAACAGCCCGATATCGATCGCGCCATTCGCGTTGATGAATTGGGTCGCGCGGGCGATCTGTCGGCGCAGCGCTTCACCAGCGACCTCGATGATCGCCGGCAATTCCGGCGGAGGCGGCGTTTCCGTGAGCAGCGCGGTGACCGTACGAATCAGGCGCGTCATCGCACGGCAAGCTTCGTCGAAGGCACGGGCCCTGTTCGGATTCAGCTCGTCATAGGCGGCGAGCGCAGAAGCAGCACAGCGCAGGGCCGATGCAGCGAAATGCTCGCGATAGCCGACAGCCTGCCAGGCCTGGAGATCGGCGAGGACGCTTTCGTCCATCGCGACCATCTCGATCAGCATCAGGGCTTCGCTGTAGCGGTTGAGAAAGTCGGTCGACAGGCGTGGAGAAGGGCCGGCGTCAAGCCGATAGGCCGCCGTTCCAGCCAGCATGTCCGTCGCGATGACGCTCATCCGCTACCCCAAACCGGGGCGACTATGTTGGCCCAACCGCAAATAAAGTGTTGATTCCGAACGCTCGTCTCGACGTAAACAGCGGGCATGTGCGGACGCTATGCGATCACCCTGCCCCCCGAGGCGATGCGCGAGACCTTCGGCTATCGCGAGCAGCCGAACTTCCCGCCGCGCTACAACATCGCGCCGACGCAGCCCGTGCCGATCGTCAGGCTGCATGACAGAGCACGGCAATTCCTGCTGATGCGCTGGGGCTTCATCCCCGGCTGGGTCAAGGATCCCAAGGATTTCCCGCTCGTCATCAATATCCGGATGGAGAGCGCCGCCGAGAAGCCATCCTTCCGCAACGCTCTGACGCGGCGGCGCTGCCTGCTGCCGGCCGATGCCTTCTACGAATGGCGGCGCAGCGGCACCGGCAAGCAGGCCCGCAGCGAAGCCTTCCTGTTCCGCAAGCCGGATCGCAGCCTCTTCGCCTTCGCCGGGCTGTGGGAGACCTGGCATTCACCGGATGGGTCCGAGATCGACACGGTCGCGATGATGACGGGGCCGGCGAACGGCACGATGGCTCCGATCCATCATCGCAGCCCGATCATCCTCGATCCCCGCGATCACGACGCCTGGCTCGATCCGCAGGCGACACAGGAGCAGACCGGGCGCCTGCTGAAGCCGCCGCCCGACGACCTGCTGGAGGCCATCGCCATAGGCAATGCCGTCAACAAGGTTGCGAATGACACCGCCGAGATCCAGTTGCCGCTGGCTGACCTTCCGCAAGAGGAGGCGCCTGAGGAACCGAAGCGCCATGCGCGCAAAGCGACCCGGCCTCCCGCAGATGACGGGCAAGGCAGCCTGTTCTAGCGCCGGATTCGTGCTCTGATCGTCGCCAGAAGACGACGAGGAGGAGATTGAAGATGCACGGCCGCCGCCCCACGATGACCTCTCGCCACGGCATGGTTGCCGCGGCCCATCCCTTGGCGGCACAGGCCGGCGCAAAATTGCTCGCGCAGGGCGGCAACGCCTTCGACGCCGCTGCCGCCACCGCCGCTGCTCTGAACGTAGTCGAGCCCTTCATGTCGGGGCTTGCGGGCATGGGCCTCTCGACGATGTGGGTCGCGGCCGAGAAGCGGGTGCGCGTGCTCGATTTCGTGCCGCCGATTCCGGCGAGCTTCCCGGCCGACCGCTTCAGCAAGCGCACCGATCTGGAGCGCGGCGCGCTCGCCATCGCCTCGCCCGGCAATCTCGCCGGCTGGTGCGAGCTGGTGAAGACCTATGGCCGCAAATCGCTGGCCGAGGTCTTCGCGCCCGCGATCGCGCTGGCGCGGGACGGCTTCGCGCTGGCCGAGTTCGGCGCGGCGGAGTTCGAGGAGAACGACCCGCTGCTGGAAAAGATTCCCGCGCTCTATCCGGCCTGGTCGAAGAACTACCAGCCCAACGGCGCGATGCATCTCGGCTCCGTGCTCGTCCAATCCGATCTCGCGAAGACATTGAGCGAGATCGCCGAGAAGGGGCCGGAGCATTTCTACCATGGCGCGCTCGGCGAGAAGGTCATCGCCCATCTCCAGTCGCTCGGCGGCTCGCTGACCATGGCTGATCTCGCAGCAGTGAAGATGGTCTGGCGCGAGCCGATGGCCGTGAGCTTCAAGGGGCTGTCGGTGCATGTGCCGCCGCCGCCCTGCGAAGGCTTCCAGTTCCTGCTGACGCTCAAGCTGCTCGACGGGGTCGATCTCGCGTCCAAGCCGCGGGACGGGGCGGATCATCTCGACCTCGTCTATCGCGCGATCCGCCTCGCGGCCGGCGAGCGCATCGCGCATAACAATCCCTCGCCGGAAAAGCTCGCCGAGATCATGTCGGAGGCCTCGGTCGCGCGCTTGCGCCAGCGCCTGACCGACGGCAAGCCGGTGACCGGGCCAACCGAACAATGGGTGCCGCAGGATAAGGAAGATCTGGCGCACACGACCTCGCTCTCGGTCGCCGACAGCGAGGGCAATCTGATCTGCATCACGCAGAGCCTCGGCAGCCCGTTCGGCAGCGGCGTCGTCGTGCCCGGCACGGGGCTCTGCTTCAACAACTTCCTGTACTGGGCCGATGTCCAGCCCGGCAGCCCGAACCGCTCGAAGCCCGGCGACGAACTGCCGATGTGCATGTCGCCCTCGCTCTCGACCCGTGACGGCAAGCCGGTGCTCGCGCTCGGCACGCCCGGCAGCTACGGCATCATGCAGACGCAGGCGCAGGCCATGGTCCAGCATCTCGTCTACGGCCTGCCGCTGCAGGAGGCGATCGAGGCGCCGCGCGCCCGGCTCTGGGACGGGCGTCTCGTCGAGATCGAGAACCGGATCACGCCGGAGACGATCGCCGAGCTGGTCAGGCGCGGGCACGAGGCACGCGCCTTTGATGTCGGCTGGACGATGCGCTGCGGCGGCATGCAGGCGGTAGCGGTCAATCCGGCGACGGGCGTGTTCACCGGCGCCGCCGATCCGCGCCGCGATGGCTATGTCGCGACGCCTTGAGGCGGAGGCCGTCATGCTCGGGCCTGACCCGAGCATGACGGAAACCAGCTTCTTCTCAGGAGATTCTCGGGTCGAAGCCATGCTTCGCCCGAGAATGACGGTGCCTTAGGCCTGAAGGACCGAGCCCGGGTTCAGGATGCCCTTCGGATCGAGCGTCTGCTTGATGGTCCGCATCAGGTCGAGCTCGACAGGGTCCTTCACGCCCGGCAGCAGGTCGCGCTTCAGGCGGCCGATGCCGTGCTCGGCCGAGATCGAGCCGTGCAGTTCGGCAACGATGGCGTGGACCGCCTCGTTCATCTCGCTCCAGCGGGCGAGGAAGCCGGCCTTGTCGGCGCCGACCGGCTGGCTGACGTTGAAATGGATGTTGCCGTCGCCGAGATGGCCGAAGGGCACGGGACGACAGCCCGGCACCATCGCCTCCACCGTCGCGATGGCGCGTGCCAAAAATTCCGGCGTTGCATGGATCGGCACGGAGATGTCGTGCTTGATCGAGCCGCCCTCATAGGTCTGCACCTCGGAGAGCATCTCGCGCAGCTTCCAGAAATCGGCGCGCTGGGTCAGCGAACCCGCCAAAGCCGCATCGGTGACGATGCCCTTCTCCAGCGCTTCGCCGAGGAAGGTCTCGACATGCTCGTCGAGCCCCGTGGCCTGCTGGGCAGAGACCTCCATCAGCACATACCAGGGCGACGGCTCGGAGAGCGGATCGCGCGTGCCGGACGCATGGCGCAGAACGAAGTCCATGCCGATGCGCGGCATCAGTTCGAAGGTGGTGAGCGTGCCACCGGCGCCAGCCTTGGCGGCGTTCAGCAGTTCCAGCGCCGCCGCCGGATCGGGCACGGCGAGGAAGGCAGTGGCGCGGGCCGCCGGCGCGGGGAAGAGCTTCAGCACCGCGGCGGTGATGATGCCGAGAGTGCCTTCGGCGCCGATGAAGAGGTTCTTCAGGTCGTAGCCGGTGTTGTCCTTGCGGAGCTGGCGCAGCCCATTCCAGATGCGCCCGTCCGGCAGCACGACCTCCAGCCCCATGCAGAGCTCGCGGGCATTGCCATAGGCCAGCACGGCGGTGCCGCCGGCATTGGTCGAGAGATTGCCGCCGATGGTGCAGGAGCCTTCGGAGGCGAGCGAGAGCGGGAAGAGCCGGCCGGCCGCTTCCGCGGCGTCCTGCGCGCGCTTCAGGGTGACGCCGGCCTCGACGATCATCGTATCGCCATCGGTGTCGACCGCGCGGATCTTGTCGAGGCGCTGCAGCGAGAGAATGATCTCCCGGCCCTCGGAGATCGGGATCTGGCCGCCGACGAGCCCGGTATTGCCGCCCTGCGGCACCAGCACCGTGCCGGTTTCGGCCGCGAGCTTCACCAGCTCCGCGACCTCGGCGGTCGAGCCGGGGCGGACGATGCCTTGCGCCTTGCCGCGGAAGAGATCGCGCCATTCCTTGAGATAGGGCACCATCGCGTCGGCATCGGTGATGACGTTCTTCGCGCCGACGATGCCGGCCATGCGATCGAGAATTGCGGTCATCCTGAAGCCCTAGCCCTTCCTGCCCCGCCGGAACACGCCGACGAGCTCGACATGAGCGGAATAGCGGAACTGGTCGACCGGCGTCACGGCCTCCAGCGCATAGCCGCCCGCGACGAGGGTCGCGGCGTCGCGCGCGAAGCTCGCCGCATCGCAGGAGACGTAGATCACGTCCTTGACCTTGGAGGCCGCCAATCGCTTGACCTGCGCCTCCGCACCGGCGCGTGGCGGATCGAGCACGACGGCGTCGAAGCCGTTGAGCTCATGCTCCAGCAGCGGGCGGCGGAACAGGTCGCGCGTCTCGGTCGCGATCGGCTTCAAGCCTTGCGTCGCGCCGGCCCCCTTGGCCAGCGCCAGCATCGCCGCCTTGTCGCTTTCGATGGCGAGCACCTGCATCTTCTCCGCGATGCGGAAGCTGAACGGGCCACAGCCGGCGAAGAGATCGGCCGCGCGCTTGCCCTTGGGCAGAGCCGCCATGACGAGCCCGGCGAGCGTCTCCTCGCCTGCCGCCGTCGCTTGCAGGAAGCCGCCCGGTGCGGGGGCCACAACTGCCTTGCCCATGCGCTGCAAGGGCGGGCGGCGCTCGACGACGATCTCGCCATGGTTGGAGAGCCGGGCAAGGTCGAGCCGTTCGGCGAGCTGCGTCAGGGCGAGCCTGAGCTTGTCACCGAGCGGGCCGTGGCCACGGATATCGACATCGAGCCCGGCTTCCGAGGTGGTGACCTGGATATCGAGCGGCTTGTTGGCACCGCCCATGCGGTTCGCCAGCATCAGGGCGACGGCAGGCGCGCGATAGAGCCCCGAGGCCAGCACCGGACAGGCTTCGACCGAAATCAGGTCATGGCTGCGCGCCGCCATAAAGCCGACGACCATGGTCTCGCCCTGCCGGCGGGCATGGAAGGTGACGCGGCGACGGCCAGCGCCATGGGCATCGACGAGGTCGCCGACCGGCGCCTCGATGCCGGCACGGCTCAAGGCGGTGACGACCTGCTGGCGCTTCCATTCGCGATAGAGGCCGGGCGCCATGTGCTGGGCGGCGCAGCCGCCGCAGCGGGTGAAGAGCGGGCAGATCGCCGCGATGCGGGATTCGGAAGGCGCGATGATCTCGACGAGCTGACCGCGCTCACCATCGACCACGGCACGCACGGTCTCGCCCGGCAATGCATAGGGAATAAAGATGCTGCCGGAGGCGGCCTGCACGATGCCATCGCCGCGCTGGCCGAGGTGATCGACGGTCAGGATTTCATTCATGGCGAGCTTCGGAGAAGAATTTTCTCCGGCCTGCGGCTTGGCGACTGACATTGTTCCGAACTCGGGGCGCAGAGCCCGCTCACTGATGACCTAAGCAAGGCTTTCGCCTATCAGGTCAGGGACGAATTGGGAAATCCGGCCATGACCATCCGCGCAAGCAGCGCCATTAAAGACGGCGTCATCGAAGCCATCGGCAACACCCCGCTCATCAAGCTCGAGCGCGCCTCGGCGGAAACCGGCTGCACCATCCTCGGCAAGGCCGAATTCATGAATCCCGGCCAGTCGGTGAAGGACCGCGCCGCACTCGCGATCATCCGCGACGCCGAGGCGAAGGGGCAATTGAAGCCCGGCGGCGTCATCGTCGAGGGCACGGCCGGCAATACCGGCATCGGCATCGCGCTCGTCGGCAACGCGCTGGGCTATCGCTCGGTCATCGTCATCCCGGAGACGCAGTCGCAGGAAAAGAAGGACATGCTGCGGCTGGCCGGCGCGACGCTGGTCGAGGTGCCGGCGGCGCCTTACGCCAATCCGAACAACTACGTGAAGGTCTCGGGCCGCCTCGCCGAGGAACTGGCGAAGACCGAGCCGAACGGCGCCGTCTGGGCCAACCAGTTCGACAATGTCGCGAACCGGCAGGGCCATATCGACACGACCGGCCCGGAAATCTGGGAGCAGACGGCCGGCCAGGTCGACGGTTTCATCTGCGCGGTCGGCTCAGGGGGTACGCTGGCCGGCGTCGGCATGGCGCTGAAGGCGCGCAATCCCAAGGTGACGATCGGGCTCGCCGATCCGATGGGCGCGGCGCTCTATTCCTTCTACACGGCGGGCGTGCTCAAGGCCGAAGGCTCCTCGATCACAGAGGGCATCGGCCAGGGGCGGATCACCGCCAATCTGGTCGATGCGCCGGTCGATACCGCCTTCCAGGTCCCGGATGCGGAAGCCGTGCAGATCGTCTTCGACCTGCTGGAGCATGAGGGACTCTGCCTCGGCGGCTCGTCCGGCATCAATGTCGCCGGGGCGATCCGGCTCGCGCAGCAGATGGGACCGGGCCATACCATCGTGACGGTGCTCTGCGACTACGGCACACGCTACCAGTCGAAGCTGTTCAATCCGGAGTTCCTGCGTTCGAAGAACCTGCCGGTTCCCGGCTGGCTGGAACGGGACAGCTCGGCGCTGAAGCAGGTCGTCAGCAAGGTAATGGCCTGAGGCCGCAGCCGCCCCAGGCCATTCGAGATCACGCCGCGCGCGGCGTCGCGTCAATCGCCTCGATATCGCCGGCTCGGTCGTACTGCGCCTGATCGAGCAGGCCCTGACGCTTGGCGACCAGCGTCGGCACCAGCGCCTGGCCGGCGACATTCACCGCCGTGCGGCCCATGTCGAGGATCGGGTCGATGGCGAGCAGCAGGCCGACGCCGGCGAGCGGCAAGCCGAGCGTCGAGAGCGTCAGCGTCAGCATCACCGTCGCGCCGGTGAGGCCGGCCGTCGCGGCCGAGCCGATGACCGAGACGAAGGCGATCAGCACGTATTCCTGGATGCCGAGCGGCACGCCGTAGAACTGCGCGACGAAGATCGCGGAGATCGCCGGGTAGATCGCGGCGCAGCCGTCCATCTTGGTTGTCGCGCCGAGCGGCACGGCGAAGGCGGCGTATTCGCGGGGCACGCCGAGGCTCTTCTCGGTCACGGCCTCGGTCACCGGCAAGGTGCCGATCGAGGAGCGGGAGACGAAGGCGAGCTGGATCGCCGGCCAGGCGCCCGCGAAGAAGCGCGCCGGCGACAGGCCGTGCAGCACCAGCAGCGCGGGATAGACGAGGAGCAGCACGATCGCGAGGCCGAGATAGATCGCGAAGGCGTACCAGGAGAGCTGCTCAAGCGTCTGCCAGCCATACTGCGCGACGGCATTGCCGAGCAGGCCGATGGTGCCGATCGGCGTCAGCCGGATCACCCACCACAGGACCTTGCGGACGATCGCCAGGAAGGACTCGTTCAGCGCGAGGAAGCTGTTGGCGCGCTCGCCGACCTTCAGCGCGGCGACGCCGACGACGATCGAGATCACCAGCAACTGCAGCACGTTGAAGCCGAGACGGGTGGTCGCGCCGCTACCCTCGACGCGCGTCGTCGCCTGCAGGCCGAACATGTTGGCGGGCACGAGGCCTTTGAGGAAATCGAGCCAGGAGCCGACATTGCCCGGCGCCTTGGCGCTGGCGGCTGCGACGCCGGCATTGATGCCGGGCTGGATCAGGAGACCGAGCGCGATGCCGATCAGCACGGCGATGAAGGCCGTGATCGCAAACCAGAGCAGCGTCTGCCAGACCAGCGCGGCGGCGTTCGAGAGCTGGCGGAGGTTGCTGATCGAGGCGACGATGGCGGTGAAGATCAGGGGCGGCACCAGCGCCTGCAGGAGCTGCACGAAGATCGAGCCGGTCGTCGCGAGCGTGACGGTGAGCCAGTTCGGCTGGCCCGGCGCGACCGGCCCCATGTTGCGGGCGACCCAGCCGAGGACGAGGCCGATCACCATGGCCGTCAGAACCTGGAAGCCGAAGCTGGAGTAGAACGGTTTCGAACCGGCTCCGGCTGTGCCGGTCCGGGGAATTGCGGTGGTCATGACAGGATCTCTTATGGCTCGGCCCCTAGCCGTAGATGAATGTTCCTATACACTGTCCGATCCGGCCTCCGCAAAAGCGGATATTTTCGTTTTTTGACCACTGTGCGATAAAAATATTCTCTTTCGCTACCCATCCCAAGCAGAAGGCCGGCTGCCGCGCGAATGATGTTCTCGTCAGGACCAAAACTGCCGCGCAGCAGCGCTCTCGCTTGTCGGAAAAGTGATTTCCACGGAGATCGAACAGTTCTAGCCTGCACTCCGATGATCCAGCGATCGGCGAGGTGGTCGCATGTCAGTGTCGGAAGTCCGGTTTACCTCCCCTGCCGCGCGGGCAACACCCCCTGCGGCCGTCCCGCCCGAACAGGACCATCTGCAGCAGGACGGCGTCATCGCGTCGGGCGTCTATGTCCATGGCGTGCGTGTCGCCGATATCCCGGTCACAGAAGCCGGCGAATGGGCGCGGAAGGATGACCATGTCGTCTGGATCGGCTTGCTCGAACCTGAGCCCGCGCTGCTGCGCTGCGTGCAGCAGCAGTTCAACCTTCATCCGCTCGCCGTCGAGGACGCCACCAACGCGCATCAGCGGCCCAAGCTCGAGCAATATGGCGACGCGCTCTTCGTCGTCGCCCGCACCGCCCAGTTGATCGACGGGCGCATCGCCTTCGGCGAGACCCATATCTTCGTCGGCCGCGGCTATATCGTCAGCGTCCGGCATGGCGCCTCGACCTCGTACAAGTCGGTCAGGCAGCATTGGGAGACCTGCCCGACCTCGCTGGCGAAGGGCGAGGATTTCATCCTCTACGCGATCCTCGATTTCATCGTCGACAACTACATGCCGGTGCTGGAAGCGATCCATGACGAGGTCGAGGAGATCGAGGACAAGGTCCTGGCCAGGCCGATGGCGCGCTCCGATATCGAGCGGCTCTACATGCTCAGGCGTGACCTGCTCCGCCTGCGCAATGCGGTGGCGCCGCTGGTCGATGTCTGCCAGCGCCTGATGAACGGCACCGTTCCGCAGGTTCGGCCGACGCTCGCCCCGATGTTCCGCGACGTGACCGACCATGTCCGCACCGTGCAGGAGAAGATCGACAGCCTGCGCGAGGTTCTGGCCTTCGCCTTCGAGGCGAGCCTGCTGGTCGGGCAGAGCCAGGAAAGCCTGATCACCAAGCGCCTCGCCTCCTGGGCCGCCATTCTGGCGGTGCCGACGGCGGTGGCCGGTATCTACGGCATGAACTTCAAGAACATGCCGGAGCTGGAGATGCCGTATGGCTATTACGGCGTGCTGGCGCTGATCGTGACGACCTGCGTCGTGCTGCACTGGCGTTTCAAGCAGAACGGATGGCTTTAGACAACAAGAATCCGATGAAAACGATTTCCTTGGCCGACAGAGCTTACAGCGTCGAACATGGCGTCACCAAATTCATATGCGCTCTTCATGTACTCTATAGATCGCTGCTTATCCTCAAAAATCTTCATCAACTCCTCCTCGGACACCGAAGTCTTCTCAAGGAATCTATCATACCCCGACAATAACGCCTGTATGTAACAATGAGATTCAGAAATACTTTCTCGCCCTAAAAGCCATTCTAAGCGCTCGGTTGGCGACATATCGATCATCGGCATGGCATCCGATGGCGACACCGTACCCTTCTCCCCAAACACCGCAAGCAAATAAAGCAGCCCAGAGTAGCACGTCAAAAGGCGGCTATGCTTTAGTTTATAGTTTTTTATTTTCCCTTTTATCTTTTTCTCGTCCGGCTCCCGCTCGGTTCTCGCCTCATAATTTATACAAAACGTCCTCCACAGTCGAAGGATGTCATTCGCCAGAAAAGCAGGGACAAAATCATTCTTGTGATCTTCATAATCCCGCCAGTATGCAGCCAAGACCTCCTCAATCACTTCAGATCTAACCTGAGATCCAATAAGCGGCGTACTCTCCAACAAAAGAAGAAGTCTGGCAGTAAACGTGTTGGTTACATCATCTTCCGGCGTTCCGAGAGTATTAGTAAATTCACCAACGGAATAATGAACCAGATACCTTCCGTCCCCATCAAAATCAGGAATTCCCATAGAACGAACAGAGCTTATCAATTCAGCTTTAACACAAATATCATCAAGTCTCTTAAGCTTACTACCCTCTACGCCGGACCTATCCTTCGACCCATTTCGAAGCCCAACAATGAACAAATCAAGATCGCTAGCCTCACCCGCCTCCCGCCTACCGAATGATCCAGTTGCGTAGACGCAGGCTTTTCCTGCAACAATTTCCTCTGCCGCAGTTAATTTTTTTCGCAGCACCTCAATACGTTTTATCGTACCTGCTCGGCGCCTCTCTATTTCAATCAATTCTTCCCTCCCACTCGAAAATATTAGCAAAAATCTCTGCTTGCTCTACCGCATCGTCTATCGCGTGATGCGTATGGGGGCGCCGCGAAGCAAGCGAAGAAGGAACCTTAGAGCGACCAGAATTCGCTATTGTTGTCTTCGCTTTTACAGCGAGTGCTGTTTTAATATCAAAGCACTGCGAATGACCAAAGGGTGAGCCGTCTGCCGAAAAATTCGTAAAGTACCAATATAACCACGCCCAATCAAAACTAACAGGGTAGGCTACCAATATAGGTCGAGCATTCCCCGCCACGTGCTTCACCCAACGAGAAGCCTCGGTCATAATTGCAGATGGGTCTGACCCAAAATGAACCAACCGATCGCGATCGATGCCATTAACGGCCAAAGCCTCTTGTTCAAAAGAGTTAGATATTGGCCTTAGCTCTGAATAGAATATTTTATCATACGCACTTGGGCGTTGAAAATTTTCGCCATCAAATGACCCCGCATAAACAAGAGCAAAAGATAACATGGAAAAAGGCCCCGGTATGGGCCCATCTGTCTCGATATCTGCTGAAAAATAAAAATCGACTGTTTCCGCCCTCGGTAAGCGCACACTAAACTCCCGATCTAAAACCGGATTGTTTGCATTCATCGACTGAAAGCTGGTCGTTTTTATCATTCGCGCATATCTTATTGATGTAACACTTCGATTGATTAGCGAATCAATCTCAAGCCAGCCAAGTCGGAAGCAACCCAGTGAGCCCTCAGATGTACCTATCTTCTGCGGCGGAAGATACTGATCTTCAAACTTGACACTCCGAATCGGGTTAGAAATTTCCTCAATCGAGCCCTATCTCAGCGGCCAGACCATCAGGATCATCGGCACCGCGAGCAGGATGACCAGCAGGGAGAGCGGGGCACCAAGTCCCGCATAGTCGCTGAAACGATAGCCGCCCGGTCCCATTACCAGCGTGTTGCACTGGTGCCCGATGGGCGTGAGAAAGTCACAGGCCGCGCCGATTGCGACGGCCATCAGGAAGGCATCGGGATTGTAGCCGAGGTTTTTCGCGAAACCGGCGCCAATCGGCGCCATGACCAGCACCGTCGCGGCATTGTTGAGGAACGGCGTCACCGCCATCGCCGCCACCAGGATCAGCGCGACGGATGCCCAGCCGGGCAGTCCGCCGCCGATCATCGCCAGCCACGAGGCGAAGAGATCGGTGGCCCCGGTCGTCCGCAGAGAGTCGGAGACCGGTATCAGCGCGGCCAGCATCAGCAGGATCGGCGCATCGATGCTGTGATAGGCCTCGCGCAGGGGCACGCAACGGCAGGCGATCAGGAGCACGGCGGCTGCGAAGAAGACGAGCGGCACCGGAGCCAGCCCCGCGGCCAGCGCAATGATGGCCGCCAGCACGATCGTCACGGTCAGGACGACGCGGCGCGTCGAGCCCAGCGGCACCAGCCGGTCGGCGAGCGGCAGCAGGCTGAGCTCAGACAGCTTCTCCGGCAGCAGCTTCTCGTCGCCCTGGATCACGACGATGTCGCCGGCCCGCAGACGGATATCGCGCAGACGCTGGCTGAAGCGCTCGCCCGAGCGGCTGATCGCGATCATGTTGACGCCGAAGCGGCTGTGCAATGCGATATCGCCGGCCGACTGGCCGATCAGCGTCGAATCCGGTCCGATGATGGCCTCGGCGATGCGATCGGGGTCGAGCGCATCCTCCTTCTGCGTCGGCCGGTCCTTGCCGGTGAGATCGAGCCCGCCTTCGGCGACGACCCGCTCCAGCACGGCGGCGTCGCCGCGCAGCAGCAGGATGTCGCCGGCCTTCAGCGAGGCATCCGGAAGGGGCGCCTGGACGCGGCGCTCGTTGCGCAGGATCGAGACGATCTCGATGGCCTCGCCGCCGATCGCCTTGAGATCGGCAACCGTCTTGCCGGCGAGCGGAGATTTCTCGCGGAGCTTGGCCTCGGTCAGATAGTCCTTGATGTCGATCGCCTGGTCGAGCGAGACGGCGCCGCGACGGTCGCGCGGCAGCAGGCGGTAGCCGACGCTGAGGAAGAGGCAGCCCGCCAGCGCCACCACGATGCCTACGGGTGCGAAATCGAACATGCGGAACGGCTCGCCGCCGAGTTCCTGCCGGACGCGCGCGACAATGACGTTGGGCGAGGTTCCGACCAGCGTGACGATGCCGCCGAGCAGCGAGGCGAAGGCCATCGGCATCAGGAAGACCGAGGGCGATTTCCCGCTCTTGCGCGCGAGCTGATAGGCGATCGGCAGCATCATCGCGAGCGCGCCGATATTCTTGATGATCGCCGACATCACCGCGACGACGAAAACGAGCAGAGGCACCTGCAGCTGCGTCGAGGTCAGGCCCGTGCCCAGCTTCGAGAACAGCCGCTCAATGATGCGTGAGCGCGCGACCGCAGCGCTGAGGACCAAAGCACTGCCGACGATGATGACGATGTCGTCGGAAAAGCCCTTGAAGGCATCGGCCGCCGGCACCAGCCCGAGCGCGACGGCGACGAGCAGCGCCAGCATCGCGACGATGTCGTAACGCAGCCGCCCCCATAGAAACGCCGCCATCATGCCGGCGACGACAAGAACGGAGAGAATCTGCGGCTGGGTCATCCGGTCTTCGACGTGTCGCGCACGCTTCTCATCTCACAGCCACTTCTTCCAGCGGAAGAACAGATAGGGCAGCACCGCGAACAGGATCATCAGTCCGATCGCCAGCGGATAACCCCACTGCCATTCCAACTCCGGCATCGTCTTGAAGTTCATGCCGTAGATCGAGGCGATCAGCGTCGGCGGCATCAACGCGACGGAGACGACGGAGAAGAGCTTGATGATCTTGTTCTGCTCGATCGAGACGAGGCCGAGCGTGGCGTCCATCATGAATTGCAGCTTGTTCGACAGGAAGGCGGCGTGCTCCTCGATCGCCTGCACATCGCGGACCGCGGAACGCCATTCGGCCGAGAAGCCGGTCTGCGCCTTTTTCGGGCGCGTGTAGTTGGCCGAAAGGAAGAGCAGCACCCGCTCGACCGAGACCATGCTCTCGCGGACGTTGGAGATGATGTGCTCGTACTGGCCGATCTTCTGGATCACGAGCTGATAGACGCCGCCGCGCTCGACATCCTGGCCGCGCCCGGCGAAGACGCGACGCGAGGCAATGTCGATCTTGTCGCCGACGCCGCGCAGCACCTCGGCGGCGCGGTCGACGATCGCCTCGATCAGCCCGTCCAGCACCGCTTCCGGCTGCTGGCCGCAGCCGCCGGGCTTGGTCGCGCGGTTGAGGAAGATGGTGAAGGCGCCCGGCTCGTCATAGCGCACGGTCACCAGCGCCTTGTCGGTCAGGATGAAGGTGACGTCCGCCAGCACCGGCACGATGGTGTCTGACTGGCAGATCACCCGCGCCGTCATGTAGCGCGCGCCGTTCTCGGTATAGATGATCTCGGACGGCTCGAGGTCGTGCATTTCCTCGCGTGTCGGGATCGAGATGCCGAGATGCCGCTCGACCCGCTTGTCTTCCTCGGGCGTCGGATTGAGCAGGTCGATCCAGACGATATCGTCGGGAAACGCGCCCTCCGTGCCAAGCGTGCCGGGGCGGAGCTTGTCGCGCGAATCGGGGCATGTGCCGTGGATCGTCAGCATGGGCGCGAATCTCGCTGCACGGTCGGGATGGAAACCGGCAGGAACTCCGATATGGGGCGCGTGTCAAACCGATGACAACGTGGATCGAAACGTTGCCGCGCTGTCAGACGCCGCCCTTCACGCCCTGCGGCGGCAGGCTGTCGGCCGGCACGAAGAAATCCGGCATCAGCGGCACCGACGGATCGACGCGATAGGGCGTGAAGTCGGTGACGCCCTCGCCGGCCATGAAGCTGTCGTCGATCAGGAAGTTGCCGGAGAACGCGCGGGACGGTTTCGAGAAGATCATATGGGCGGCGTCGGCGAGGATTTCCGGCGTGCGGCTCGCCTGCACCATCTTGTCGCCGCCGAGCAGGTTCTGGACGGCCGCGGTCGCGATGGTCGTGCGTGGCCAGAGTGCGTTGACCGCGATGCCCTTGCGCGCCAGCTCGCCGGCAAGCCCCAGCACGCACAGGCTCATGCCGTATTTGGCGATGGAATAGGCCAGATGCGGCGCGAACCACTGCGTCTTCATGTCGAGCGGCGGCGAAAGCATCAGGATATGCGGATTCTCCGCCTTCTCCAGATGCGGAATGGCGTATTTGGAGACCATATAGGTGCCGCGCGTATTGATCTGGTTCATCAGATCGTAGCGCTTCATGTCGGTCATCTCGGTATTGGTCAGCGAAATCGCGCTGGCGTTGTTCACGACGATGTCGATGCCACCGAAGGTCTCGGCAGTCTTCGCGATCGCATCAGCGACGCTCTGCTCGTCGCGGACATCGACCATCAAGGGCAGGCATTTGCCGCCGGCCGCCTCGATCTCGGTGGCGGAGGTATAAATCGTGCCGGGCAGCTTCGGATGCGGCTCCGCGGTCTTCGCGGCAATGGTGACGTTGGCGCCGTCCCGCGCCGCCCGAAGCGCGATGGCGAGGCCGATGCCGCGCGAGCCGCCGGTGATGAAAAGCGTCTTACCCTTGAGCGACATCCCCGCCTCCCTGTTCATTGCTGATGACGTAGCGGGCCGGCTGCGAACCGTCCCGGTCGGTAAAGCCATAGGCACGCGCGAGATCGGCCACATGCAGCATCCGGCCGGCATGGCGTGCGACGTCGGAGTCACCAGCCAATGCCGCGACGGCACGGCCGGCATAAAGCGGTGTCTCGGTGGTCTCGGCGCCGAGACCCGCATCGCGGACGCGCTCGGTCAGAACATGGCCCGGCGACAGGCCGAGCGCAGTGACGCCGAAGGGCTTCAGCTCTTCGGCCATCGCGAAGCTCAAGCGGTTCATCGCCGCCTTGGCGAGGTCGTAGAAGACATCGCCGAGATAGCCCCCGGCCATGTCGAAGCTCAGCGTGACGATGAGCCCTGAGCGCGTCTGCACCATGGCCGGCGCCACCGCTCGCGCCAGCAAAAGCTGGGCATAGACGCCGCTTTCGAAGCTCTCGCCCAGCCTTGCGACGGGACGGCGCCAGAACGGCGTGCCGAAGCCGGAGCCGTCGGGATAGCGCTCGCCGTCATAGCCTTCATTGCCGCCCCAGACCGCATCAACGACGCAGTCGAGCCGGCCGAAACGACGTAACGACCAGGCCACGAGCCCGTCGACCTCGCGCTCGCTGGTATGGTCGCAGCGATACGGATAGCCCTTGCCGCCGGCCGCCTCGACCTCGCGGGCGGCATCCTCGAAGGTCTCCAGGCGCTGGTCGGTGCGGGGACCCGCCTCGCTGGAGCGGCCGGTGACAATGACGGTTGCGCCGGCATCGCCCAAAGCCTTGGCGACACCGCGTCCGAGCCCGCGCGAGGCGCCCGCGACGAGGCAGATGCGGCCGGAGAGCGATGGTTGCATGGGGGTCATGAGCATTCCCGGCGAATCGCCGCTGGCCAGAGCCGACCCCCTGCTCTATAGCCCCGCTCCCCTCGCAACGGAGCCGCACCATGGACAGCACCGATGTCGCCGCCTGCTGGGAGGCCAATGCCGAGACCTGGACCCGGCATGCGCGGGCCGGCTACGACCTTTATCGCGATGCGCTGAACACGCCGGTCTTCCTGGCGAACCTGCCGGATATCACGGGGCTGAACGGTCTCGATATCGGCTGCGGCGAGGGCTCGAACACGCGCAAGCTGGCCGAAGCCGGCGGGAGCATGGTTGCCGTCGACATCGCCCCGACCTTCATCCGCCATGCGCAGGAGGCGGAAGCCGCAGCGCCGCTCGGCATCGACTACCGGTTCGGAGACGGCACCGCCCTGCCCTTCCCGGACGCCAAGTTCGACTTCGCGACTGCCTTCATGTCGATGATGGACATGCCCCGGCAGGACAGGGCGCTGGTGGAAGCGGCGCGCGTGCTGAAGTCCGGTGGCTTCCTCCAGTTCTCGATCCTGCATCCCTGCTTTGCGCCGCCCTATCGCAAGGTTCTGCGCGACGATGCCGGCCAAATCCGTGCGATCGAGGTCGGGCGCTATTTCGACGGCATCGACGGCGAAATCGAGACCTGGCGCTTCGGCGCCGCCCCAGCCGAGGTCAAGGCCAGCGTCGAGCCCTTCCGCGTGCCGCGCTTCCATCGCACATTGAGCGAATGGGTGGCGATGATCGTTGCGGCAGGGCTCACGATCGAGCACATGGCCGAGCCGCATGTCGATGCGCAGACGGCGCGGGCCATCCCCTATCTCGCCGATACGCATATCGTCCCGCTGTTCCTGCATATTCGCGCCCGCAAGGGCGCGACCGCCTGAACGGGGCGCCGCTGCCTTCACGCGGCGAAGACCGCAGCCGCGTCGGCGATGGCGCCGGCACCTTCCGTGACCGCGAGTTCCAAGGCCGGAGCCTCGGTCGCGATGCATTCGGCATAGAAGCGGGCGGTGGCGAGATCGGCGGTGCCGTCGGTTTCCGAACGAGTGGCGAGCGCCTTCTTGGCGAGGCCTGTGCCGCCCTGTGCCAGTGCGAAGAGCTTGAGATAGGGGGTGGCACCCGCCAGCGCGTCGGCCGGCTTGCCGCCAAGTGCGCCGAGCATCCACTCGGTCGCGCGCTCCAGCGCATCGACAGCCGCGCCGAGCCGGGCGGCAGCATGGCCGAAGCCCGGCGTGTTGGCACGCTCGACTTCCATGACGATGCCGCGCATCTCGTTGATCAGAGCATGCACCGCATCGCCCTGCGACAGCGGCAGCTTGCGGGTGACGAGGTCGATCGCCTGGATGCCGTTGGTGCCCTCGTAGATCGCGGCGATGCGGGCGTCGCGCAGATGCTGGGCGGCCCCGGTCTCCTCGACGAAGCCCATGCCGCCATGGACCTGCACGCCGGTCGAGGCGACATCGATGCCGATATCCGTCGCATAGGCCTTGGCGATCGGCGTCAGGATCGCGGCGCGTTCGGAAGCGGCCTTGCGCCTCGCCTCGTCGGTCTCGCGATGCGAGCGGTCGAGCGCCTCGGCGACCTGATAGGAAATGGCGCGAGCGCCTTGCGTCTTGGCGCGCATGTCCATCAGCATGCGGCGCACGTCGGGATGGACGATGATCGGGCTCATCGGCGCACCCTTGGGCGCATCGAGCGCAGCGCCCTGCTTGCGCTCATGGGCGAAGGCGAGCGCCTGCTGATAGGCGCGCTCGGCGATGGCGACGCCCTGCAGCGCGACGTTGAGGCGGGCGTTGTTCATCATCGTGAACATGCAGGCGAGGCCGCGGTTCTCTTCGCCGATCAGCCAGCCGATCGCCCCGTCCTTATCGCCGAAGGCCATCGAGCAGGTCGGCGAGGCATGGATGCCGAGCTTGTGCTCGATGCCGGAGCAGCGCAGGTCGTTATGCGCGCCGAGCGAACCATCGGCATTGACCATGAATTTCGGCACGAGGAAGAGCGAGATGCCGCGCGTGCCGGGAGGAGCATCGGGCAGGCGCGCCAGCACCAAATGGATGATGTTCTCCGTCAGATCATGCTCGCCATAGGTGATGAAGATCTTCTGGCCGGTGATACGATAGGTGCCGTCACCGACGCGCTCGGCCTTGCTGCGCAGCGCGTTGAGGTCCGAGCCCGCCTGTGGCTCGGTCAGGTTCATCGTGCCCATCCATTCGCCGGAGACGAGCTTGGCGAGATAGGTCTCCTTGAGATGGTCCGAGCCATGGGCATGGATCGCCTCGATGGCACCGACGGTCAGCAGCGGGCCGAGCGCGAAGGCGAAGGCGGCGGAGTTCCACATCTCGATGCAGGCCGATTGCAGCAGCGTCGGCAGGCCCTGCCCGCCATAGGCTTCCGGCGCCGGCAATGCGTTCCAGCCGGCCTCGGCCCAGGCCTTGTAGGCTTCCTTCCAGCCTGGCGGCGTGGTGACGGCGCCGTCCTTCAGCTTGGAGCCGTGGGCATCCCCCACGCGGTTCAGCGGTGCGATCACATCGGCGGCGAACTTCGCAGCCTCGTCGAGCACGGCCTCAGCGACCCCGCCTTCGAGCTCCGGCGCCAGTCCGTCAGTGATCAGTCGATCGAGGCCCGCGACATGGCGCATGGTCGAGAGCATGTCCGAAACCGGGGCGCGATAGCTCATCTCTCTCTCCTCAAGGCCGGCCTTAACCCGCAAGGGCAGCCGCAACCTGCATTTGCCATTGCCGCGATGGTAGCGAGGAACTATCGCCTAAGCCACGCGCAAGCGAGCGCGACCTTCGTTCGAAGGCCAGCTCGCCGATTAGTTTATATATAAACTATCTTCGGTCAATCTCGTCGTGAACCATCAGATGCTCGCCTCCCGCCCGACCAAGCTGCTCGCCGCCGATGCCTCCGGCATCACTGAGGCGGCGGCGCTGCTGCAGGCGGGCGGGCTCGTGGCGCTGCCGACGGAGACCGTCTACGGGCTTGCGGCCGATGCGACCTCCGGCACCGCCGTCGCCGGCATCTACGCCGCCAAGGAGCGGCCGAGCTTCAACCCGCTGATCTCGCATCTGCCGGATCTCATGAGCGCGCGCCGGCAGGGCCTGTTCGATGCGAACGCGCTGGCGCTGGCGCAAGCCTTCTGGCCAGGGCCCTTGACGCTTGTCGTGCCGGCCTCGCCGGGCTGCACGGTGAGCGATCTGGCGCGGGCGGGACTTCCCTCCGTCGCCTTGCGCGTTCCGGCCCATCCGGTCGCACATGCAGTGCTGGAGGCGGCCGGGCGGCCGATCGCGGCGCCCTCCGCCAACCGCTCCGGCCGGATCAGCGCGACCAGCGCGGCCCATGTGATGGCCGATCTCGATGGACGCATCGACGCCGTCATCGATGCCGGCCCGACCGAGGTCGGCGTCGAATCGACCATCGTCGCCTGCCTTGACGGCGCGCCGCGCCTGCTGAGGCCGGGCGGCGTGCCGCGCGAGGCGATCGAGCACGTGATCGGCCGGCCGCTCGTCATCGCGGGCGATGCCGGCCATGCGCCGATCTCGCCCGGCATGCTCGCCTCGCATTATGCGCCCGCGGCGCGCGTGAGGCTCGACGCCGACGCACCTCATGACGGCGAGGCCTGGCTCGGCTTCGGCCCCGAGGAGCGCGCTTACCCGGCCTCGCTCAATCTCAGCCCCACCGCCGACCTCCGCGAGGCAGCTGCCCATCTCTTTGGATACATGCGCCGGCTCGATGAGATCGGGCGGAAGACCATCGCAGTCGCCCGCATTCCCGAGCATGGGCTCGGCGAGGCGATCAACGACCGTTTGCGGCGCGCCGCCGCGCCACGCTGAGCCCTGCTCTCCGGGATTTGAATTCCTCCAGCTTGCAACGATGCAAGATATCGGCTTGCGTGCCGGCTGGAGGACGCCTTGCCGATGAATGCCAAGCTTGCCTGGGACGATTTCCGACTGATCAAGGCCATTGCCGATCATGACGGGCTGACCGGGGCGGCAGCGGCGCTCTCCGTCAACCATTCCACCGTGTTCCGGCGGCTCGGGCAGATCGAGGAACTGGTAGGACTGCCGCTCTTCGAGCGGCGCAAGACCGGCTATGTCGCGACGGTCGCCGGCGCAGAGATGGCGGCGCTGGCCAGCCGCATGGACGAGGATGTCACCGCCTTCGCCCGGCGCCTCGCCGGGCGTGACGTCGCTCCATCGGGCGAATTGCGGATCACCACGACCGACACGCTCTACCAGAACGTGCTGCTGCCGATCTTCGCGGCGTTTCGCCGGGCGCACCCGCTGATCCGGCTCGATGTCGTCATCGGCAACCAGGCGCTCAACCTGTCGAAACGCGACGCCGATATCGCGATCCGCGCCAGCGACACGCCGGGCGAGACATTGGTCGGCCGGCGTATCGCCACCATCGCCTGGGCGATCTATGGCCGCGCGCAGGACGGCATCACGACGGAGGAGGAAGCGAGCCCGGCGCTGCTCTACCAGCGCGACTGGGTCGCGCTCGGCGACCAGCTCTCGCATGTGAAGGCGGCCCGCTTCGTGCGCGAGCATGTCGCGCCGGAACGGATCGCGCTGAAGAGCTCGGCCGTTCTCGGCATCGCGGAAGCGGTCGCGCAGGGGCTCGGCATCGGGCCTTTACCCTGCTTCATCGCCGACCAGCGGCCGGACCTGATCCGGCTCCTGCCGCCCAATCCGGATTTCGCCACCGGCTTATGGGTGCTGACCCATCCCGATATCCGGCATGTGCCGCGGGTGCGCGCCTTCATGGATTTCTGCAGCAACGAGCTCGCACGGCAGCGCGCGCTGTTCGAGGGGTAGGCCTCAGCCGATCTCGACGACCACCCGGCCCTTGACCTTGCCCTCGACGATGGCCTTGCCGGTTTCGATCACGGCGTCCAGCGGGATCGTCGTGGTGATCAGAGCGAGCTTGTCGCGGTCGAGATCGCTGGCGAGGCGCGCCCACGCCTCGATCCGGCGCAGCTTCGGGCACATCACCGAATCGACACCGAGCAGCGCGACGCCGCGCAGGATGAAGGGTGCGACCGAAGCCGGAAGGTCCATGCCCTGCGCCAGGCCGCAGGCGGCGATGGCGCCGCCATATTTCGTCATCGAGAGCAGGTTCGCGAGGGTGTGCGAGCCGACGGCATCGACGCCGGCAATCCAGCGCTCCTTGCCAAGCGGACGGCCCGGCGCGGAAAGCTCGTTGCGGTCGATGATCTCGGCGGCGCCGAGGCTCTTCAGGTAATCGGCTTCCTCGGCCCGCCCGGTCGAGGCGATGACATGCCAGCCGGCCTTGGCCAGCAGCGCGATCGCGACCGACCCGACGCCGCCGGCCGCGCCGGTGACGACGACGGGACCGTCGGCGGGCTTGAGGCCGTGCCGCTCGAGCGAGAGCACGCAGAGCATCGCGGTATAGCCGGCAGTGCCGATCGCCATCGCCTCGGCGGGGGTGAGCCCCGCCGGCAGCGGCACCAGCCAGTCGCCCTTGACCCGGCTCTTCTGGGCGTAGGACCCGAGATGCGTCTCGCCGGTACCCCAGCCATTGAGCACGACGAGGTCGCCCGGCTTGAAATCGGGATGGTCGGACGCTTCGACCCGGCCGGCAAAGTCGATGCCGGGGATCATCGGCCAGCGGCGCACCACCGGGGCCTTGCCGGTAATGGCGAGGCCGTCCTTGTAGTTCACCGTCGAATGCGTGACGCGGACGGTGACGTCGCCCTCCATCAGGTCACTCTCAGCGAAATCAGTGAAGGCGAGATTGGTCCCCGTCTCGCCCTTGGTCGCCACGAGAGCCTTGAACGTCGTCATCACCATCTCCGAAATGCACAGACACGAAGGCCGACAAGGTTGCAGCGGCGTGGCGCCACCGCAACCCCATCGGCCGTGTGTAGGTCCGTCTTCCCGATCAGGCCGGCTGCGCCTCCGGCCTGTTCACCGGCTTCTCGACGATCGGCAGGTTGATCAGGGCCGAGGCGACACCGAGCGCAACCGAGAGCCACCAGACGAACTGATAATTGCCCATCGATTCGTAGAGCACGCCGCCGAGCCAGACGCCGAGGAACCCACCAACCTGGTGCGAGAAGAAGGCGAAGCCATAAAGCATCGCCATGTATTTCGTGCCGAACATCAGCATGACCAGCGAGGAGGTCGGCGGCACGGTCGAGAGCCAGAACAGGCCGATCACGACGCCGAAGGTGATCGCCGTCGTCGGACTGGGCGGCAACAGGATGAAGGCGGCGATCGCCACCGCCCGGCCGAGATAGATCCAGGCGAGGAGATGGCGCTTCGGCATCCGTGTCGAGAGCCAGCCCGAGGAGAGCGAGCCGACGGCGTTCGCAAGGCCGATCACGGCCAAGGTCCAGCCACCGACCCAGGCCGGCAGGCCGGCATCCTTGAGATAGGCCGGCATGTGCACGGTGATGAAGGCGAGCTGGAAGCCGCAGGTGAAGAAGCCGAGCACGAGCAGCACGTAGCTGCGATGCTTGAAGGCCTCGCCCAGCGCCTGAACGATGGTCTGGTTGGGCAGATTGGCCGCGGCGGCACCGGCCGCAGCGCCGGTCTTGCGCGTCGCCATGACGATCGAGATCGGCAGGATCGGCAGCAGCGTGAAGGCGAAGACGACGAGCGCCTGCTGCCAGCCCAGCGTGTCGATCAGGATGTTGCCGATCGGCGGGAACAGGAACTGGCCGAAGGAGCCGGCGGCCGTGCCGGCGCCGAAGGCCATCGGCCGCCACTGTTCCGGCAGGAGCTTGCCGAAGGCAGCGAGCACGAGGTTGAACGAACAGGCCGAGAGGCCGAAGCCGATCAGCACGCCGGCGCCGAGATGGAGCTCCAGCGGCGTCGTCGCATAGGCCATCATGACGAGACCGCCGGCATAGAGCAGCGCGCCGACGCAGAGCACACGCACTGTGCCGTAACGGTCCGCGATCGCACCGGCAAACGGGGCTCCGAGGCCCCAGAGCAGGTTCTGGATCGCCAGTGCCAGGCTGAACGTATCGCGGCCCCAGTTGAACTGGACCGTCATCGGAATCTGGAACAGGCCGGCGCTGGCCCGCGGGCCGAAGGTGATCAGGGCGATCAGGCAGCCGGCAGCGACGATGATCTCCGGAGCATAGCTGCGCGCTGGAGTGGACGTCATGGATGTCTCCGAAGCATCGAATGTGTGCCTACACGTTAGCGCCCTGCCCGCACGGCAACCAGCGCGATTTCGTGAAATCTCGCATCACGGCGACAGATGAAAGGCAAGAGGCGCGGCGGCCGTTAACCGGCGCTCAACCTTACCGAGGCGATAACGGAATCCAACGAAGGCGCGCGGGTTCGGCTGCGCTTTTCGTTCCGTGCGATCGGGACGGGTTTTGTCGCTTTGAGTCATTGGCGTGTCCACAGGCATGGGCGGAATGCGCGCCCCCTCGGCATCAGATGGGCCGCGAGCACCGTCGCGCCCTGGGCCCTGTCCGTCGGCATGCTCGTGTCCTTCACCGCCTCCGCCGGCCAGAATTTCGGGCCCAACGGCATGCCGTCGAGCGCCATTGCCCGGGTCGCGCCCGGCCCCGTCTCGGAACTGGCCGAAGGTCCGTCCATGCTGGTTGCCGCCAGCGCGTTCCGGCTGCCCGGTCTCGCCCTGACCTCGGCCGTGACGCAGGCGAAACTCTCCTTCGAAGATCCGGAGCGCCGCATCGTCGTCGACCCGCGCGCGCCGCGCGAGGACATGAAGCGCTCCGCCGCAGCGACCTTCCCCGAGGTCGACCGCACCGCCAAGGGCGACATGCTGCCGAGCCTGCGGCCGGGCCTCACCGAACATCCTTCCGTCGAGCTGGAGCGCGTGGTCTTCGGCGAGACCCAGCCGAAACTGATCTCGGGCGGCTTCTCGATCGACGCGATGCGCGCCGCCGAAGCCATCGACGGCCCTCAGATCGGCTTCGAGCTCGACGCCAATGACGAGGGATTGACCGATCCGGCCCTGTCGGATTCGTCGCCGGTATCGCCATTGAAGCCGAAGATCCATTCGGCGCGGCAGGCCGAGCTGCATCTGGAAAGCATCGACGGTTCCTCGCCCCTGGTGCCGACGGCAAGCCAGGTCTCGTCGTCGACGCCGCTCGTCGGCTCCGTCATGGGCACGCTCACGCCGCCGGCCCTGCCCGCTCATTCCGCACCCCAGCAGCAGCGCGCACGCATCGCGCTCGCCTCGGCGCCGGCCGGCCGCGACCTGCGCCTGGCCGAGCCCGGCGTGAAGCAGGACTATACCCAGTTGATCGCGCCGGAGAGCATGGCGAAGGAGCAGCGCTGCCTCGCGGAAGCCGTCTATTTCGAGGCCCGCTCGGAATCGCTCCTCGGCCAGGCGGCCGTGGCGCAGGTCGTGCTGAACCGGGTCAAGAGCGGGCTCTATCCGAGCAGCGTCTGCGGGGTGGTCTACCAGAACAGCAACCGCTATCTCGCCTGCCAGTTCACCTTCACCTGCGAGGGCAAGTCGCTGCGCATCACCGAGCCCGCCTCCTGGCGCGATGCGGTCAGGATCGCGCGCGAGGTCTATGACGGCACGACCTACCTGCCGGATGTCGGGGCCTCGACCCATTACCACGCGAACTACGTGCGTCCGTACTGGGCGAAGAAGCTCAAGAAGATGGACACCATCGGCCAGCACGTCTTCTATCAGCTGCGGCCGGGGCAGACCTGATCGCCCCGAACGGCCGCTGCCAGCCATTGGCGGGCCCGGACCATCGCCTTCCCTGAAACGGCACGGCAGGCGATGAGCTATCCGAACAGGAAATGCCAGACGCCGTAACCGACCACACCGATCCAAGCGAGCGTCACGACCCCAGCCAGGCCGAGGCAGAGCGCGACGAACGCGTTGTCCTTGAGATCGTCCATGTGACCTTCCGGCAAAAGCGACGCAGCGACCTTTTCCCTCAACGAGCCAGCCCGAGGCTGCGGCATGCGTTCGAGCCATGCCTTTCGGGTGTCATAGCGGGACGATCACGGGCTCGGCATCCTTCGTTCGAAGGGCACGGGATCGAGCAGGCCGCAGGCCGCTTCGATCGCCGCCGTTAATACCGGGAGCGCCTCCAGCCGCCCCGCGGGCTGCCCTCCGGATCCCTAAAAAGCAAGCGTTTCCCTTTACTTGAACGCAATCTGCATGAATGCGCGGGCCGCGCCGAACTGGTTAATTTTACCTTGTTTTAGCGTTTACCTTGCGTTCATCACTTCGAGCGGGCTTCCTGTCCTCAACGAACGGCGCCTGGCGCCGAAACCGACAGGTCAGGTCCAACATGGTGCGCTCGCTTTCCTCAGGGTTCATCGCCGCTTCCAGCCTCGCGACGGCGCTTCTGCTCGGCACCTCGGTCGCCCAGGCCGGTGGCGGCTGCCGCGGCTCCGCCTGCTACAACCTGGTTACCGCGCCGCCGGTCTATGGCTCGATCAACGAGACCTACCAGGTTCGCCCGGCACAGGTGCAGCGCCGCGTCGTCCCGGCCGAATACGAGACCGTGACCGACAATGTGATGATCGCTCCCGAGCGCCGCATCCCGCATCACCGCGCCGCCGTCTACGAGACCGTGACGGAGAAGGTGCTGATCTCGGCTGCCGGCCGCCGCTGGGAAGTGACCCGCGACGCCTATGGCAATACGGTCGGCTGCTGGGTCGATGTACCCGCCCGCTACGGCTACCAGAGCCGCCGCGTCGAGGTATCGCCGGCTACCATCGATTACGAGACGGTCCCCGCCGTCTATACGCAACGTCAGCGCCAGGTGATGGTGCGTCCGACCCAAGTCGTGCGGGAAGAGATCCCCGCCGTCTACGAGACGAGGCAGCGCCAGGTGATGGTCAGCCCCGGCTCGCAGTATTGGTCCCGCTCCCGCTACTGAGCGGATCGGGACAGAGTTTCACGCAGACCCTTTTTACCACGGAACGACCACTTTCACCCCGGCCCTCGCGCCGGGGTTTTTTCTTGAGCGGCTTTGCGGGGAAGGGGCCGTCATTCTCGGGCGGAGCGAAGCGCAGACCCGAGAATCTCTCGCAGGGTCGGGGGCCTTTTGGCCAGAGATGCTCGGGTCAAGCCCGAGCATGACGCAAGGACGCCTCGCGCCCTGCCCGCTCAGGCGAACTTGCCGCCGAGCAGGACGACGCAGACGCCGACGACGAAGGCAAGGAAGCGGGCGGGCATGCCGACCAGCGTTCCGGGCGAACGGCCCGTTGCATAGCCGACGAGCAACTCGACGAAGCCCAGCCCGAGCAGCACGATGGCGAAGGGCGGCAGGGCTCCGTCGGATGCAACGAAGCCGGCCTTGACCCCATAGGCGACCACGGCGCCGAGGGCAGCGCCCAGCGCGACGAACAGCAGCTCGTTTCGCGACGGGCGCATGGTGTCAGCGCCGGCGGAAGTTCTGGCGCGGCGGGCCGCCCGGAGCGGGACCAGCCGTCTTCTGACGGAAATTGATGCGGCCACGATCGAGGTCGTAAGGCGACATCTCGACGATGACGCGGTCACCCGCGATGGTGCGGATGCGGTTCTTCTTCATCTTGCCGGCTGCATAGGCCAGGATGATGTGCTCGTTATCGAGCTTCACCCGATAGTTGCCGTCCGGAAGCACCTCGACCACGGTGCCGTCGAATTCAAGCAGTTCTTCTTTCGCCATCTGTCGTCCTTCGTGAGCCCTAGGGCGCGTGGGCGAGCCGTCGTCAAAGAGGCTCGCCCTGTTCTGGCCGATCGCGCGTCAGCGCGCGCGCCGCCGGGCGCCGTTGGTGCGTGGTTGCTGTGTTCTTTGCTGCAAGAACGCGACGCCGCCAAGCCCTTCTTTTGCCGAAACGCCGTCTTTTCGCTGTGCGGCCTGCTCAGGGCGCGGCGCACGCTCGGGATGACGCGGGCGTTCGTGACGCTCCTGGCGCGGACCGCCATTGGCAGGCTGGCTACGCTGGCCGCCCTCGCCGGGCTTGCCGCCGCGCGGCTGCTGTCCTTGCGGACGAGCCTGCTGCTGGCCCTGCGGGCGGGCACCTTGCTGGCCCTGCGGGCGGCCTGGACCGCCACGTCCGCCGCCGTTCTGCTGCTGGCCGCGCCCACCGCCGCGCTGGTTCTGCGGCGGCTTCTTCGGCGTACGGCCGTCCCAGTAGGGAACCTCGCCGATCGGGGTGATCGCGACCTTGGTCAGCTTTTCGATCGCAGCGAGATCGCCGCGCTCTTCCGGGGTGCAGAAGGCGATGGCGATGCCCGCCGCACCGGCACGCGCCGTGCGGCCGATCCGGTGGACATAGGTCTCCGACACGTTCGGCAGGTCGAAATTCACGACATGGCTGATGCCGTCGACATCGATGCCGCGGGCGGCGATGTCGGTGGCGACGAGGATGCGCAAGCTACCGTCGCGGAAGGCGCCGAGCGCCCGTTCGCGCTGGCTCTGGCTTTTGTTGCCGTGGATAGCGGCCGCCTCGATGCCGGACGCGCCGAGCTGGCGCACGACCTTGTCGGCACCGTGCTTGGTGCGGGTGAAGACGATGGCGCGCTCGAGTTCGGGCACGTTCAGCGTCTTCGCCAGCAGCGCCGGCTTGTCGTGGGCTTCCGTGAAGATGACGCGCTGGTCGATCTTCTCGGCGGTGGTCGCGACCGGCGCCACCGCGACCTCGACCGGGTCGGTGAGATAGGCGGAGGCGATCTCGCGGATCGGCTTCGGCATGGTCGCCGAGAAGAGCAGCGTGTGGCGCTCCTTCGGAATCAGGGTCGCGATACGGCGCAGCGCGTGGATGAAGCCGAGATCGAGCATCTGGTCGGCCTCGTCGAGGACGAGGAACTCGATCTCGCGCAGCGAGACGGCACGCTGGTCGACGAGGTCGAGCAGGCGGCCGGGCGTGGCGACGAGGATGTCGACCTTGTCGCCGAGCGCGCGGATCTGTTTGCCGACGGGCACGCCGCCGAAGATCACCGTCGAGCGCAGCGTGGTGAACTGGCCGTAGGTGCGGATGCTCGCCTCGATCTGGGCGGCGAGTTCACGCGTCGGCGACAGGATGAGCGCCCGCACGGCGCGGGCCGGCATCTGGCGCGGCTTGCCGAGCAGCCGATGCAGCATCGGCAGCGAGAAGGCAGCGGTCTTGCCGGTGCCGGTCTGGGCGGCGCCGAGCAGGTCGCGGCCCTGGAGAATGGGGGGGATGGCCTGCGCCTGGATGGGCGTGGGCGTCTCATAACCTTCGGCTGCGAGCGCCTTGAGAAGGGGCTCGGCAAGGCCGAGATCGGTAAACTTGGTCAAGAAAGGGCTTTCTGGGCGCCGTGATCGCGGGGGGCGCATGTGGAATCGGCTGCGCCGCAGGCCCGCATCCGGCCTGAATTCAAAGATAGTCGGACCTGCCGGCGAACCGCTAGCCACAGCGCCGGCAGGCTTGTCGTGGACCGGGATGGCTCAAGGCCCGCCCGGTCGATCAGGTATTGGCTCAGGCGACGACGAGGTTGCCGGCCGAGGTCTTGCCGGTCTTGCGATCGGCAACGAGTTCGAAGGAGACGACCTGGCCGTCATGCAGCTCGCGCAGGCCGGCGCGCTCGACGGCGGAGATGTGGACGAACACGTCCTGGCCGCCGTTCTCAGGGGTGATGAAGCCGTAGCCCTTGGTGGCGTTGAACCACTTCACGGTGCCTTTTTCCATGGCGTAGAATCCTTACGTTTCAGATCCGCGTATCGTTGCGACCCAGAGCTCGACGCGCGGACGCCTTGCAATGGTCTTGTAGCGATGTGTGGTGGATCTGAATCGTGCCCGCCGACCGGATTGCCCGCGCGGAGGATTGGCCAGAACCCGGCCGCATCTCGTCATACATCGGCATGGGTAGCACGAAATGCAAGAACCGTCCAGCAAGGGGGCCATCGCCGCTTGGAACCGAGCCGGCAGGCAGATGGTTGGCAGGAAAAGGAGGCCACATCATGCCGATCACGCTCAAGGGCTCCTGCCGCTGCGGAGCCGTGCATTTCTCGGTCGAAAGCCATGCCCCGGTCCCCTACCAGCTCTGCTACTGCTCGATCTGCCGCAAGACGGCGGGCGGCGGCGGCTTCGCGATCAACCTCTCGGCCGACGCCGCGACGCTGAAGGTCGAAGGCGAGGACAAGATCGGCAGCTTCAGCGCGGAGATCGAGAGCGATGACGGGGCTTGCGAGCGCTCGCAGGCGGAGCGCCGCTTCTGCACCAGCTGCGGCACCGCTCTCTGGCTGTTCGACCCGCGCTGGCCGGAGCTGCTCCACCCCTTCGCTTCCGCAATCGACAGCCATCTGCCGCGCGCACCCGAAAAGACCCACCTGATGCTGCGCTTCAAGGCCGGCTGGGTCGAGCCGGCGATCGGGCCGAACGACCAGAGCTTCGACGAGTATCCCGAGGAATCGATCGAGGACTGGCACCGCAAACGCGGCCTGTGGGTCGATTGATCCCGCGGCCCGCGGAGGTAGCTTGCTACGAACAGATTAGCGAACGAGCTGTTCGATGAGACTGCGCAGCGGGCCGAGATCCGGGATCGCGCGGTAGCGGCCATGTCCCACGGGCTCCGCGGCATGTTCCAACACCCAGGTCAGTTCATGCGGCACATGCACCGCCCATGACCCGGCCTCCAGCGCCGGCAGGATATCGGACTTCAGCGAATTGCCGACCATCATCGCCTGCCCCGCCCCATCGCCATGGCGAGCGAAGATGCGATCGTAGGTATCCGGCTTCTTGTCGCTGACGATCTCGACCGCGTGGAAGAAATCGCCGAGGCCGGACTGGGCGAGCTTGCGCTCCTGGTCGAAGAGGTCGCCCTTGGTGATCAGGACCAACCGGTAATCGCCGGAGAGTGCCGCCAGCGTCTCACGGGCATGCGGCAAGGTCTCGACCGGATGGGCCGCCATCTCGCGGCCGGCGGCGAGGATCTCGCCGATGACGGAAGCCGGCACCTGCCCTCGCGTGACCTCGATCGCCGTTTCGACCATCGAGAGCACGAAGCCCTTGATGCCGAAACCGTAGAACCCGAGATTGCGCTTCTCGGCTTCCAGAAGGCGCCCAGAAATCTCGGCCGCCTCGCCGTGCTCGCCGAGCAGCGCGACGAAGCGATCCTCCGTCATCCGGAAGAACTGCTCATTCTGCCAGAGAGTGTCGTCGGCGTCGAAGCCGATGGTGGTGAGCTTCGGCATCGCTCGCGCCCTCAGCCGGAGGCAAAGCAGGACGGAGGGAGCGTTTGCCCCTCCCATTCGGCATAGGCATCGGGCGGCAGCACCCGAACCGCCACCGGCTTCTCATCGCCCGCGGGCGCCGCGGCCTGGTCGCCGACCTCACCCGGCGGCAGCTTGATGATCTTGTCCTCGATCCGGCCGGGAATCCCGGTCAGGTCCAGATCGAACTGCGGCAGCCGCCACGGGCGGATGATATCGCTCGCCGTCACCGAGAGACGCACGGCCGTGTCGGCCGGAAGCACCAGCGCTCCGCTGACGACACACTCATCGTCGGAGCCCACTCCGCCCGGCTGAAGATAGTCATAGCGCCAGCCTTCCGGAGTACCGGTCGCCAGAATGCGGCGCGCCGGTTCCGGCTCCGGCCTGCCGCCCTGGACAAGCAGCTCCAACGCTTCGCGGCAAGATTTCTGCATCGCGGCAGGCTGCCCGCTGCAGAGATCCGGCGCCTGCGCCTGGGACGGGACGGGAAAGCCACAGCTCAAAGCGAGCAGCAGCCCGCCGAAGCCGATGAACCGCCCGCCCGTCACGGCTCAGCCGTCCTTCGGCTTGATCGCGCCCAGCGCCGCCTGCGCGGCGGCAAGGCGGGCGATCGGCACGCGGAAGGGCGAGCAGGAGACGTAATCGAGCCCGACGCTCTCGCAGAAGCCGATCGAGGCCGGGTCGCCGCCATGCTCGCCGCAGATGCCGAGCTTGATACCGGAGCGGGTCTTGCGGCCGCGCTCGGCGGCGAGCTTCACCAGTTCGCCGACGCCGTCCTGATCGATGGTGACGAAGGGATCGGCGTCGAGCAGGCCCTTGGCGGTGTAGGAGCCGAGGAAGGAGGAGGCGTCGTCGCGGCTGATGCCGAGCGTCGTCTGGGTCAGGTCGTTGGTGCCGAAGGAGAAGAACTCGGCACTCTCGGCGATCTCGGCGGCGCGTAGCGCGGCGCGCGGCAGTTCGATCATCGTACCGACCTGATAGTCGATCTTCGTGCCGCTTTCCTCGATCACCGCTTTAGCCATGGCGTCGATACGAGCCTTGACCAGGTCGAGCTCCGGCTTGCCCATGACGAGCGGCACCATCACCTCGGGGATCACCGGCTTGCCGGTCTCCTTGGCGGCAATGACCGCCGCCTCGAAGATGGCGCGGGCCTGCATCTCGGCGATCTCGGGGAAGGCCACCGCCAGACGGCAGCCGCGGAAGCCGAGCATCGGGTTGAACTCGTGCAGTTCGGCGGCGCGGTGCTTCAGCGCCTCGGGCGTGACGCCGAGCGCGGCTGCGACCTCGCCGATCTCCTTCTCGCCATGCGGCAGGAATTCGTGCAGCGGCGGATCGAGCAGGCGGATTGTCACCGGCAGGCCGCTCATGATGCTGAAGAGCTGGACGAAGTCCTGGCGCTGCACCGGCAGGAGCTTGGCGAGCGCAGCCCGCCTGCCCTTGTCGTCCTGCGCGAGGATCATCTCGCGCACCGCCTGGATGCGATCCCCTTCGAAGAACATGTGCTCGGTCCGGCAAAGACCGATGCCCTCGGCGCCGAATTCACGCGCGGTCCTGGCGTCCTCCGGCGTCTCGGCATTGGCGCGGACCTTGAGGCGGCGGACCTTGTCGGCCCAGCCCATCAGCGTCGCGAACTCGCCGGACAACTCCGGCTTCTGCATCTTGATCTCGCCGAGCAGGACCTGGCCGGTACCGCCGTCGATGGTGACGAAATCGCCGGCCTTCAGCGTGTTCGGGCCGACGGAGAGCGTGCCCTTGGCATAGTCGATGCGGAGCTGGCCGGCGCCGGAAACGCAGGGCTTGCCCATGCCGCGCGCGACGACCGCCGCATGCGAGGTCATGCCGCCCCGCGAGGTCAGGATGCCCTCGGCGGCATGCATGCCGTGGATGTCCTCAGGGCTCGTCTCGACGCGGACGAGGATGACCTTGCGGCCCGCCTTCTTCGCCGCCTCGGCATCGTCGGAATTGAACACGATCTCGCCGGCGGCGGCGCCCGGCGAGGCCGGCAGGCCGGTGGTCAGCACGCGGCGCTCGGCCTTGGGGTCGATGGTCGGGTGCAGGAGCTGGTCGAGCGCGCCGGGCTCGACGCGGCCGACGGCCTCCTCCTGCGTGATCAGGCCCTCGGTCGCGAGCTCGACCGCGATGCGCAAAGCCGCCTTGGCGGTGCGCTTGCCGGACCGGGTCTGCAGCATCCAGAGCTTACCCTCCTGGATGGTGAACTCCATGTCCTGCATGTCGCGATAGTGCTTCTCGAGGATGCCGTAGATTCGGCAAAGCTCGGCATAGGCCTCCGGCATCTCCGCTTCCATCGAGGGCTTGTCGGAGCCGGCCTCCTTCTTGGCGGCCTCGGTGATGTCCTGCGGCGTGCGGATGCCGGCGACGACGTCCTCGCCCTGGGCGTTGATCAGGAACTCGCCATAGAGCGCGTTCTCGCCGGTCGAGGGATTGCGGGTGAAGGCGACGCCGGTCGCGGAGGTGTCGCCCATGTTGCCGAACACCATCGACTGGACGTTGACCGCCGTGCCCCAGCTCGCCGGGATGCTGTTCAACTCGCGATACTTGATGGCGCGGGCGTTCATCCAGGAGGAGAAGACGGCGCCCACCGCGCCCCAGAGCTGCTTCTCGGGGTCCTGCGGGAAGTCGGAGCCGAGCTCCTTCCTGACGATCTCCTTGTATTTCCCGACCAGCAGCTTCCAGTCGGCGGCCGAGAGATCGGTGTCGAGATGCAGGCCCTTGCGCTCCTTGTAGTCCTCCAGCGCCTCCTCGAAGAGGCCGTGGTCGATATCGAGCACGACGTTGGAATACATCGTGATGAAGCGGCGATAGCTGTCCCAGGCGAAGCGCTCGTCGCCCGAGGCCTTCGCGACAGCCTCGACCGTCTCGTCGTTGAGGCCGAGATTGAGGACGGTGTCCATCATGCCCGGCATCGAGGCGCGCGCGCCCGAGCGGACAGAGACGAGGAGCGGATTGGCGGGATCGCCGAAGGTCTTGCCGGTAAGCTTGCCCATGCCGGCGAGCGCAGTCCGGACCTGCCCGTCCAGCTCGGCCGGAAAGCTCTTGCCGTTATCGTAATAGGCGGTGCAGACCTCGGTGGTGATGGTGAAGCCGGGCGGAACGGGCAGGCCCAGATTGCTCATCTCGGCGAGGTTCGCGCCCTTGCCGCCGAGCAGGTTCTTCATGCCTGCCTCACCCTCGGCCTTGCCGTCGCCGAAGGTATAGACCCACTTCCCACCTGCCATCACATAGCCTCTTCTGTTCAACCGGACAGGGCAAACGCCGCGCCGGCTTGAAAGTTTCGTGTGCGTGCCGTCGATGGCCATTGGTCACCGGCAGCGGGGATGAGGCGCTCATGCCCAAACCGACATGAACGATCAATGAGCGTGTGCAGCATCGACTGATGCAGCGCAATAGCACGGCCGGGTTGCGTCAGGCTCCCTTCCCGCGCGCAGCCCGCGGCCAGCGCAGCGGCCAATTGACGATGCGCTCGGCGACCTCCTCCTCAGGCACCTCGTCCTCATTGGCGAAGACGCGGCCGCGCACGGAGACACCGGCCGCGACCACCGTCTCGGGGTCACCGGAGACCAGCGGATGCCACCAGGGCAGGTCCTTGCCTTCGGCGACGAGGCGATAGGCGCAGGTCGGCGGCAGCCAGGGCAGCGTGCGCACATCCTCGGGCGTCAGCGTCACGCAATCCGGCACTTTCACCGAGCGGTTCGGATAATCGCGGCAACGACAGGTGCCGGCCTCGAACAGGCGGCAGCCGACATCGGTCGCGAAGATGCGCCCGGTATCCTCGTCCTCGAGCTTGACGAGGCAGCAGCGGCCGCAGCCGTCGCAGAGCGATTCCCATTGCTCCGTCGACATCGCCTCCAGCGGCGTCGTCAGCCAGAACGGCTGCTGTTTCGGCGGGGTTTGCGTCATGGCAGGCTTATGCGCCCGCAGGCGACAAGATGGAAGGCCGTTGCCTGCCGCCCGTTCATGTCTCGGGCCGGCACAGCCACATGGCGGACGTCCCGCCTTCTCCATGAAATTTACCGTCTCGCCTCTTATCCGGCAGCGAGACGTCCTTATGTGTCCATTCCCCGGCGCTCTTCTGTTGCCAAGATGGCAAGCACGCGGCAGGACTAAGCCGGGGCCATTCAGGAAGCCTGGATAAGGCCATGGAGTTCAGGAAGGCAGGCTGGAGGACGCGGCTGAAGCGCTTCGCGCTCGCCGCAGACTCATGGCTCGATGCCGGCCTGTGGGGCGCCGGGCGCCGCGCCGGCGAAATCCATGAACGCATCCGCAGCACCGCCGACCGCCTGACCGTCACCGGCGGCAAGCGCATCGCTGCCGAATTCGCCAGCGAGGGCCTGAATATCGGCATAGTCGGCGCGCTGATCCTGCTGATGCTGGCCCTGCCGGCCTTTCGGATCGGCAATGACGACGCGCTCAAGAACCAGGTCTTCGCCGTCACCTTCCTCGACCGCTACGGCATGCCGATCGGCCATCGCGGTGCCCGGCACGACGATTCCCTGAAGCTGGAGGAGATGCCGGACCACCTGCTCAAGGCGGTGCTCGCGACCGAGGATCGCCGCTTCTACGACCATTTCGGCATCGACGTGATCGGCACCTCGCGGGCCCTGCTGGTCAACACGCGGGCCTCGGGCGTCGTCCAGGGCGGCTCCTCGCTGACCCAGCAGCTCGCCAAGAACCTCTTCCTCAATAACGAGCGCTCGCTCGACCGCAAGATCAAGGAAGCCTTCCTGGCGCTGTGGCTGGAGGCAAGGCTCAGCAAGAACGAGATCCTCAAGCTCTATCTCGACCGCGCCTATATGGGCGGCGGCACCTTCGGCGCGGCCGCCGCGGCCGAGTATTACTTCGGCAAGTCGGTGAAGGACGTCTCGCTGGCCGAGGCCGCGATGCTCGCCGGCCTGTTCAAGGCGCCGACGAAATACGCCCCGCATGTCAACCTGCCGGCCGCCCGGGCGCGGGCCAATGACGTGCTCAACGCCATGGTCGATGCCGGCTTCATGACCGCCGGCCAGGTCGACAGCGCCAAGCGCAATCCGGCGACGCCGGTCGACCGCAAGCGCGATTCCAGTCCCGACTACTATCTCGACTGGGCCTTCGACGCGGTGAAGGAGCTTGCGAACGAAGGCAAGCTCGGCGCCGACCGCGTGCTGACGGTGAAGACGCCGCATGACACCGCGATCCAGGAACGCGCCGACGAGGCGATCGAGTCGATCCTGCGCCAGCATGGCCCGGCCTATCGGGTGAAGCAGGCAGCGACCGTGGTCATGGACCCGGACGGGGCCGTGCGCGCCATCGTCGGCGGCCGGGACTATGGTGCAAGTCAGTTCAACCGCGCGACCGCGGGGCTGCGCCAGCCCGGCTCCTCGTTCAAGCCATTCGTCTATGCCGCCGCGCTCTCGGCCGGGCTCTACAAGCCGAATACGATCGTCACCGACCGGCCGGTCTGCATCGGCAACTGGTGCCCGAACAATTACGGGCGCTCCTATGCCGGCTCGATGCCGCTCACCGTCGCGCTGGCGAAGTCGATCAATACGATCCCGGTACAGATGTCGATCGCCATCGGCCGCGCGACCGGCGAGACCCATGAGGCGCGCGCGGCCGCGATCGGGCGCAAGAAGATCGTCGAGACGGCCCGCGCCATGGGCCTGACGACGCCGCTGACCGATACGGTCTCGCTGCCGATCGGTGCCGCCGAGGTCACCGTCATCGACATGGCCGCCGGCTATTCCGTGCTCGCCAATGGCGGGCGCCGGGCGAAGCCCTATGCGGCGATCGAGATCGCCAATTCGCAGGGCGAGGTGATCTATCGCCATGACCGCGACGAGCCGGAGCCGAAGCAGGTGCTGAGCTCCCAGGTCGCGCAGGACATGAACTTCATGCTCTCGAAGGTGCCGACCGAGGGCACCGGCCGTCGCGCCGCGCTCGACGGCGTCGTCACCGCCGGCAAGACCGGCACCACCAACGGCTACAAGGACGCCTGGTATGTCGGCTATTCCGGCAATCTCGTCGGCGCCGTCTGGTTCGGGAACGACAATTCCACTGAAACCGCGAACATGACCGGCGGCTCGCTGCCTGCGATGACGTGGAAGGAGATCATGCAGTTCGCCCATCAGGGCCTGGAGCTGAAGCCGATTCCGGGCGTGCCCGTAACCGACCCGAAGGGTGCGGCGGTGGCCAGGGCCGGCAGCGCCCCGAGGCCGGCTGGCGCGACGGCCGGTCATATGCCGCGCCAGTCCTTCGAGGTGCTCTCGGCCGTCGGCTCGATGTTCAAAGCCGTCGAGCCGCGGCGCAGCGCCGGCCGCCCCGTCCAGGTCGGCATCCGCGAGATCTCGGGCAGCGAACCACGGCTGCGCTGAGAGGCAGGCGATTGACGACGACCGGTGCGGTGGCTCAACTCCGCCCGGAACTCCTCTCCCAGGCGGAAGGGCAGCGTGCGGATTCTCGACCTCGCCTATATCCTCGCCCTCGGCGCCGGCCTCGGGCTGGGCTCGGCCCATTGGGCGGTGGCCGGGCGCCCGGCTATCGGCCGGGTCGAGGTCGGCGCCTGGACGGCCTGGCCACGCAGCGGCAGCCGCGAGGTCGATCCCTATATGCGCGCCTATCTCGCCCGCGGCGTCCATCTGCCGTTCGGCTCGGGCGAAGGGCTCGAGCTGATCGCCGAGCGAGACGATGCGGGACAGGCGCTGGACGGGCGTTGCCGCTACCGGCTGTCCGGCGCGACGCCGCCGACGCGCGGCTGGACCATCGGCATCACCGATGGCGACGGCCTGCCGTTCCGCCTGCCCCTGGAGCGTACCGGCTTCACCGATTCGGAGATCGTCCGCCCCGAGGATGGCGGGCTCGCCATCATCGCCGCAGCCACCCCTGAAGCCGGCAACTGGCTGCCCTTGCCGGCGAGCGGGCGCTTCCAGTTTCGCCTGCGGCTCTACGATACGCCGATCTCGAGCCAGACCGGCGAGACACGGGTCGCCAACCTGCCGCGCGTCACGCGCCTCGATTGCCGATGAGCGCCCTCAGCCGCGATCCGACGGAAAAGCGCAGCGCGCCCTTCGCCGGCTGGCGGCCGCGCTTCCGCACCGGCTTCGCGCGCTTCGCGATCACGACACTGGCCGGCCTGATCCTTGCGGGAATCGTCCACATCGTCACGATCCTGGCGATCCCGGCGCTCTCGCTGCGCGACGCTGCTCATGCCTATCGCGAACTTGGCATCGAAGGGCATGCCGAGCCGATCCCCTCTCCCGGCAATGCCCGCGGCCTGCCCGCCCTGCGCGAGGCCGATCCCAATGTCGTCACCGCGATCTGCAGCTACGATCTCTCCGCCGGCCCGATGCGGGTGGTTGCCCGCACGGGCACATTGCCGCTCGGCCTGACGCTGCACCGGCAGGGCGGCGGCGTGCTCTATGCCATCACCGACCGGGCGGCGATCCGCGGCACGCTCGAATTCCTGGTGATGACGGAGACCCAGCGCGACGAACGCATCGCGGCCGACGAGGAGGGCGAGACCAGCCGGGAGCTGCGCATCGTCTCCGATACCGAGCAGGGGCTGATCGTGGCGCGCGTGCTGATGCGCCTGCCCTCCGACCGGGCCGACGCGGAGGGCCTCGCGACGGGCGTCGCCTGCGGGCTGGCGAATTGAGTTAGCCCTTGTAGACCACCGGCCGCTTGCCGCCTTCGCCGAAGGTACCGATGAGCGGCATCTGGCAGAGGGGCCTTGCTTCCATCTCCAGCGCCATGATTGCACGCTCGGCCTTCACGGCTTCGCGCGAGGGCATCTCGACGACCAGGTTGACCAGCGCGTGACGGTAGCTGCGGAGGCGGAAATCGAGGCGTTCGCAGACCCAGAAGACCAGCCCCTCGTTTTCGACGACGCGCGCATAGGCCGGTTCCTGCTTGTCGACGGGCACATCGGGAGAGGCCTCGACGGTGCGCATCCGCACCCGGTCCATGCTCACCACCCGTGCCGCATTGGCACGGAACGGGCCGATCAGCAGGCGATCGGCATTGGCATCTTCCGCCAGCCGGTTGTAGCGCGAGGCCTGGGAGGCGAAGGATATCGAGGTCAGCCCGCGGAAATAGTCGCCGACATCGGTCGACTGGGCCGCGACCGGCAGGATGCGCGTATGGGCAAGGTTGGAGACCTCGCCCTGGAAGACGCTGTTCGGGCTTGCCGGCATGACGAAGCGCCAAGCGCGGTCGCGCATCTGTTCCTCGTCGTCGGTCAGGCGGAAATAGGAACTCTGCTCGCCGCGGGCGGTCGCGGACCAGAAGCCCGTTTCGGGGGCGATGAGCTGCGACCAGACCGTCGGGCGCGGCCGGCCGAGATCGCCCGTGGTGGCGGTGCAGGCGGAAACGGACACAGCCGCCAGCGTGGCGAGCAGCAGCTTGGCCGGGCTTCGTGTCACGCAGGCTGCCTGCGGGCACTTTTCCGCGCAGCGACCTTCCGGGGCCGGGCATTGGCGGATGATTTTGCACCCCGCAGCCGGGCTTCGGACGGGCGCTCGTAGCGCACGCCCGTGAAGAACAGGATGTCCGCCGTCCGTGGCGGAAGGGAACAGGCCGAGGCCTGCTGCAGGCGCCGCTGCGGCGCAAAGGGGATGACGATGGCCATGATGCGCCTCCTTATCCAGCGCCAGAGTTGCAACGCGAGGGGCGGCGAGGTGCGGGCAGCACCGAGTCGCAGGCCCCGCAAGCCCATCAGGCCCGGACATGGTTAACGCAGCCTTAACGGTCGGGGATTAATGCTGTTTCATTATCAGTTTCCCGGTCCCCCCGAGTCCGTCATGCCTGCATCCGTCTCCAAGGAACTCGCCGATCTCGCTCGCCTGGCGCGCGAGGGCGGGCTCGACCTCAGCCCGATCTCGCTGCGCGTCAAAGCGGACCTGCTGCTCTCGACGTCGCATCCCTCGCCCACCGACCTCGCCGCTTTCAACGAGATGGCCGAGGCGCTTCTACCGGGCATCGACGAGGCGACGGCGCTCATCCTGGCGCGCAAGCTTGCCGGCTGGCCGCATACACCCGCGCCGGTCCTCGCCGGGCTTGCCGCGAAGGGCGGCGCCGTGCTGGCGGAGCTGCTTCGCCATGGCATGCCGGTATCGGAGGCCGAGCTCGAAGGTTTGGTCGAAACCGGCGACGAGGCGATGCGCGCGGCCCTGGCCGTCCGCAGCGACCTCACCGCCCAGGCCGTGATCATGCTGGTATCGAGCGCGAATCGCGCGCTCGACCTTGCCCTGATCGCCAATCACAGCGCCCCGATGCCGCGCGCCGCCGTCGACAGCCTGATCGCGCGGGCCCGGACCGAGCCGACCTATCGGCCCGGCCTGCTCGCGCGCCCCGACCTGTCCAACCTCGAACTCGCGCCGCTTTTCCTCCATGCCGGGCCGGAACGGCGCCTCGCGATCCTCGAATCGCTGATGGCGCGCGAAGCCCTGCATCCCAGCGAGAGGCGCCCTGCCCTGTCCGCTGCGACGTTCTCCGGCTGGCTCGACCTCGCGGCCGAGGATCGGGACATCGCCTTCGCCGCCATCGCCGACCATCTCGGCGGTGGTGCGGCGCTGGCCGCCGCCATAGCGGCCGACGCGTCGCGGGATCTGGCGGCGCTCGTCCTCACGGCGAGCGGCACGACGGTCGAGGAAGCGACGCGCTTCCTGATCCGGCTCGGCGACGATACGGCTCATTCGGTCGAGCGCATCTTCGCTCTGGTCGCGCTGATGCGCTCGGTCAGGCCTGCCATCGCCTTCCGCCTGGCCATGCATATCGCCGGCACGATCGTCGCGGCACCGCAGCGGCGCGGCCAGCACCAGCCGTCCATGGACCCGAGCGGGACGCCTTCGCGCGCCGGTCATGCCCGGCCGGAAGCGCAACCGGCGATGTCGGACGTTCTCGGAAAGATCGGCGCCAGGCGCGAGCGCGGCTGAGCCGCCTCGCCTCGGTGGGCCGTATCAGCCGCTCACGAGTGCGAGCCGCGGATCGCCGGCCCGGTTCTCGATCTCGACCAGCCAGAGATCGCTGTCGAAGCGCAGTTCCCGCGCGACACGATCCTCGATCGCCAGCGGATCGGAATCGAGCAGAAGCTGGAAGCGGCGCTCGCCATCCTCCTCGGCCAGCGCCTGCGGCGCCGGGGCGTAGAGCGCGGCGGTGCCGTCAAGCCGGTCGAGCTTGACGAAGATGGCGCCGGCCTCACGCGCGCCACGGCGGCGCAGCACGGCGACCAGGCCATCGAAGGCCGCCTGCCGCAGATAGGCGGAAACCCAGAAATCGCTGGTCAGCCGCGCCATGTCAGGCGCCGCCGATCAGGTGCGCGGGGCTGTGGCTGAACGGCTGGCCGCTCTGACATCCGCAGGCGGGCGCAGGTCGCCGTTGATCAGGTCGGCGATCGGATCGCGCGCGGGAGCCGCTGCAGCGCGCGGCGCAGGTGCAGCGGCCCGCGGCGCGGCCTGAACCGGCGCCGGCGGCCGGGGTTGCGCCTCGCGCGTGGCTTGCGCCTGGGAGAGATCGTTCGGTCGCGCCGGCGGGCGGATCGGCTGCGCTGCGGGAGCCTCGACGGCGGGAGCAGGCGCCGGATGATCGGCGCGGCGCTCGGTCGTCGCCCGCGGCTGCGAGGCCGGCGCTGACGAAGAGAGGATCGGGGCCGGATGGCGCGCCTTCTGGAACAGCAGCGCATTGGCGACGATGGCGATCGAGACGATACCGAAGGTCAGCAGGACGAGCGCCCTGCCCGGCCGCTGCCCGGCGGTGCGGGCGACCCGGCCAAGCCAGGATGTCTTGCGTCGCGCCGGTTGGGCACGGCGCACGGGGGCGGACAGGGAAGCGCCGGAATGGGCGCGGGCGGCCATGGTCACGGACATCGGTCAGCTCGTCTTCAGGCGGTCAGGCGGAGAGGTTCTTTGGTATCGATGCCCCGGCGCGGAGCCCGGGCGAAAGTCACGATCTTGGCCGGCTGTTCGACGCCCTCGATGCCGCCGACCGGCAGCCGGACCGAAACGCGCGTTCCGATGTCCGGCGCGCTCTCGACCGTCAGGCGGCCGCCATGCAGGCCGACGAGCCCGCGCACCACGGACAGCCCGAGGCCAGTGCCCTCATGGCTGCGATCATAGGCGCCCTTGGCCTGGAAGAAGGGATCGCCCAGCCGGGGCAGGTCGGCAGCGGCGATGCCGATGCCGGTGTCGGATACCGAGAGATCGATCGTGTCGCCGTCGCGCACGACGGCAAGCGTCACGCGACCACCGGCCGGCGTGAACTTGATCGCGTTCGACAGGAGGTTGAGCACGACCTGTTTCAGCGCGCGCCGATCGCCTTCCATCGCAGGCAGGGCCGGCCCGGTCACGCGCTCCAGTGCGATGCCGCCAGCCTCGGCCCGCAGCGCCATCAGCGCGCAGCAATCCTGCACCATGGCGGCGAGGTCGAGCGGCTCGCGCTCGATCGTCATCGCGCCGCTCTCGATCTTGGAGATGTCGAGCAGGGTGTTCACGACATCGAGCAGGTGATGGCCGGAGGCGTGGATGATGCGGGCATATTCGAGACGCTTCTGCGCATCGAGCCAGCCATTGTCCTCGGCGCTCAGCATCTCGGAGAAGCCGATGATCGCGTTCAACGGCGTGCGCAGCTCGTGGCTCACCGTCGCCAGGAACTGGCCCTTGATGTCGTTCGCGCGCAGCGCCTCGGCATGGCCGCGCTCGCGGGTTTCCTCGGCGGCCCGGCGCTCGGTCACGTCGCGCATCACGCAAACCACGGCCGCGCCATCGGCGGCAGCGGCGCCGGCAACGCGGCAGGCCTGCATCTCCAGCCAGAGCGAGACCGGCAACCTGGCCTCGCCCGCACCTTCGCGCGGCACGAAGAGCGTCCGGAAGCAGGCGGTCACGCCCTCCCCGCCATGAGCGGCATCGCTCAGCGCCTTCAGGAAAAGCGGCCGGTCGGCAATGTGGACGCGCTCGAACAGGCCGCGCCCGAGCAGTTCACGCGGATCGGCACCAGCCAGCGCCCGCGCCGCGGCATTGGCGAAGACGACCGCGCCGTTGGCCTCATGCCAGGTGACGAGATCGCCGACATGATCGAGCAGAAGCTGAGAACGCGCAGCCGAGACGCGCTGCTCGCGCTCCTCGGCATGGCGCCGGCGCAGCAGAACCGCCGTCACGACCAGGGCCTGGGCCAGCGCGGACATCGCCAGAAGCGGCATCGCCTCGCCGGTCCACACCATCGTTTCGGAGAAAAGGCCGAGCCATTGCAGCCCGATGGCGGCGAACAGCGCGCCGACCGCGATCCAGCCGGCCCGCAGCATGAAGCCGCGCGAACCGAAGAAGGCCGCCTCGACCGGCACGACCGCCAGCCAGAGCAGCAAGGGGGAGGACAGACCGCCGGTCGCGCCCGCAAGCGCCACGATGAAGAGGGACAGCGCGGCGGAGGACAGCGCATGCGCCCGATCGAGACGGCCCGTGCGGGAAACCAGCGCCACGGAGAGAACAGCGAGCGCGGCAGCGACGATCACGGCCGCCTCAAAGACGCCAGGCGCGCCGCGCCAGGCGAGATAGGCCGGAGCAAGGCCGAGCATGCCGCCACCGACGAGCAGGCGCGACAGAACGAAACGTTCGTGACGCCGCCTTTTCGCCGGGTCCGACTGCACCGATGCATGCACCAGTGCTGCCGCCTGTGTCCTCAATGCTGTCATCGCCATACGGAACGCAACGCCTTGCTTTCGCGGATACCCCGATCCGCTTGGCCCAATCTCGCCATGGCCGGTTTAAGCGGGGCTTAAGGCGAAGCGCGGCGAAAGCCCGGGCCAGCGGCGGAAAGCGATTTTTTCTGTCGACTTTTCATGAAGTTAGATAAAATCATCGCGTTTTCTCGGCACGAGCCGATGTTCGCGGCAAGGTGAACGGAAGCTGAAGATCACTTGCGGCATTCGACTCGCATTTGAGCGTTTGGAATGACGCGATTTTTCGATATCCCGGTCTAGGTTGTTCTCGCGGCGCAAGAGAGGCGCCGACGATGGAGACCGACATGGCCTACCTGCTGCGCAAGATCGCGATCATCGGCCTGATCGCCGTGAACTCGCCCGTGCATAGCGGCAAGCCGGCCGACGCCGCATTGCCGCAGGCCATGTGGCAGGCGGCCGAAACGGTCCGGACAGAGACGCGCACGGTCGCGGGCAACCTGACCGCCGCGCGCGAAGCGGCCGAGATCCTCGCGGGAATGGACCCGGCCCTCCGCGAGCGCATCCTGCATGCCGCGGCGACGGCGGTGATCGGGAAGCAGGCGCCGCAGCGCTGAACGCTTGACGCTCTCCCGCAATCGCGGGAAGACGCCGGTCATGACGACAAGCCTCGACGACATCGTCGCGAATTTCGAACTGCTCGACGAGTGGGACGATCGCTATCGCTATCTCATCGAACTCGGCAAGGGCCTGGAGCCCCTGCCCGAGGAGGCGCATGTCGACGCCAACAAGGTGCGCGGCTGCGCGAGCCAGGTCTGGCTCGTTGCCCATCGCGATGGCGGCAGCGGCCCGCAGACGCGGCTTCGCTTCGTCGGCGACAGCGACGCCCATATCGTGCGCGGGCTCGTCGCGCTGGCGCTGGCGATCTTCTCCGGGCGGGAAGCGGCGGAGATCCTCGCGACCGACGCCTTCGCCATCTATGAGCGCCTTGGCCTTGCCGCCCATCTCACGCCGCAGCGCTCGAACGGCGTGCGCGCCATGATCGACCGGATCAAGCGCGATGCCCAGGCTGCCGCCGCAACCTGAGCCGCTTCAGCCGGTGGCCGGGAATTCGCTCGGCCGGGCATCGGCTGCCTGCCAACTGCGCACCCCGCTCTGCCGTGTGCGGCGGTCCAGGCCGTAATGCGTCACCAGGGTCGCCAACGCGACCCGCAGCACGACCTTGGCCGAGCGCGGCGGCCAGCGGCGCTCCTTCTCGACGAGATCGAGCCCCTTGAGAAAGCCGCAGATATCGATCGCGAGACCTGACAGCTCCGGCCCCAGCCGGTCACAGGCGAGCCTGACGCGCTGACGCGCGGCGAGCGCCGTGTCGGACGAGCCGGCGACGTCGCGCGGGCCCGCCCCCGCCTGCTCCGGGGTGAGCGCCGCATCCCAGTTCATCGTCACGCGCGGCAGCATCCCGGCCAGGGTGATATCGGCGCGGAAGCGCTCGCCGGCCGCGAATTCCTCATCGCCGATCTGGGGCGTGCCGTCCTTGCCCGGACGGCGATAGAGCCAGAGCAGTGGACTTTCGCGATCGTCCATCGCGGGAGCAGGCGGCTCGCCCGGCTCGGCTCGGGGCTTTTCCACGACCGGCGCGTCCGGCACCGATGGAGCGAGGCCGAGGCGGGCCGCTTTGGCATCTTTCGACCAGGCGACGAGCCCCTCCGCCGCCAAGGCCTGCACGGTTTCCGACGCGACATAGCCGGCACCCAGGCTTGTGCCGTTCACCGTCCGGTAGAGCGCGATGCGCTCACATCCCAGCGGGGAAACCAAGCCGTAACATCCGGGTTCGGCGAGATGCCTCAGGAGCCGGCCGCGTTCCTTGCGTTCGATTTCAGCGCTCATCGGCGGGCCTCCGCCGGTTGGTCGACCAGCCTCGTCATCGTGGCCAGAAGTGCGGCTTCCAGGGCGGTCAACCCGAACTCCAGCCCCGGGTCGTCGCGGCGATCCTCGATCAGGGCACAGGCATGGCGAACGGTGGTGCGGTCCCGGCCGAAGCAGATGCCGACGCGGGTGAGGCTCAGGCCAAAGGCGACATGGGCGAGATACATCGCCGTCTGGCGAGCCACCGCAATCGACTTCCGGCCTCGATGCGCGGCCCGCAGGCCGGCCAGCGGAATCCGGGTCGCGGCTGCGATGGCCACTTCCGCCAGGCGCGCAACGGCGCTGGCACGCAGGGCAGTTTGGGATTGGTCGCGCTCTTTGTTCATGATATGTTCCTATTCGGAGTCAGCCGCCCCTCCCCGCGAGGCGTGACCGATATAGGATTATATTCTTATATTCCGACTGGCAACCCCGGAGCCGGCTTTATCCCCGCCCCTCCCGACGAGACGCATGAAAAAAGCCGCCGAGATCATCGGCGGCTTTCTCCGGGGTCGGCGTAGCCAGAGCATCTTCTTCCCGCGAACCGAAGTTCACGTCGCTCGAAAATGCTCTATCGCACGCGGCTCAGCGGCGCTTGCGGCGCTGCTGGCCGAGGCCCATCTTCTTCGCAAGCTGCGAGCGCGCCTCGGCATAGTTCGGCGCGACCATCGGATAGTCCGGCGGCAAGCCCCACTTCTCGCGGTACTGCTCGGGCGACATGTTGTACTGCGTACGCAGATGCCGCTTCAGCGACTTGAACTTCTTCCCGTCTTCCAAGCAGATCAGGTAATCGGCCGTGATCGACTTCTTCACGGGGATGGCGGGCTTGGGAGCCTCGGCCTGCACCACAGGCGCGGCGCCACCAATGACCCGGCTCAGCGCCGAATGCACTTCGCTGATCAGTGCCGGCAAATCCGAGGCAGGCACGGAATTGTTGGAGACATAGGCGGAAACGATATCCGCCGTCAGCTCAATGAAGTCCGCTCCGTCGTTCTCGGCCATGGCGATGTTTCTCCTTATCGTTCTTGCTGGCGTTATGCGCTGACCGTCCACCGCCTTGCGCCCGATAGCCTGATGAATATTACCAATAGTGGGTCAAGCACCATCGGCCCAGAATCAGACAACGCGGACTGATCGAGATATGCGTTTATTCCATGCTGTTTAGTTACGCAAGTCAGCAAATTCCAACAATTAATGTATTGAAACGTCAATATTTCGCCATCCGGATGCTGCGTTGCACTGAATGCGAAAATCAAAGCCGCAGATGGCCTCGATGTCTTGCAAGCTGATCCCGCCGCCTCTACGTGTCAGCGCCCCAGATCGGAGATCGTCATGCGCCTGGATCAGGATCGCCACTCCCCAAGCGCCGCGCCACGCAGGTCCCGCCGGATACCCCCGCCGCCGCGCGCCGAGATCCGGACCGCGGAAACGCAGGTCCACGGCGTCACCTTGCGCGACGACTATGGCTGGCTGCGCGCGGGCAACTGGAAGGATGTGCTGCGGGAACCCGACGTCCTGCCGGCCGATATCCGCAGCTATCTCGAAGCCGAGAACACTTTTTGCAAGGCCTTGATGGCGCCAACGCGCGCATTGCAGAAGGAACTGGTCAAGGAGATGCGCGGCCGGATCAAGGAGGACGATGCGAGCGTCCCGCAGCCGGACGGGCCGTTCCTATACTATTCTCGCTACCGCAAGGGAGCCGAGCATCCGTTGATCTGCCGCAAGCCGCGCAGCATGGCGGGAAAGACCGGCCGGGCGGGCGAGCAGATCATGCTCGATGCCGATGCCCTTGCTGAAGACAAGGATTTCTTCGATCTCGGCGATGCCGCGCATAGCCCGGATCATCGCCTGCTCGCCTGGAGCGCCGACGAAGCCGGCTCGGAACTGCATACGATCCACGTCAAGGACCTGGAGAGCGGGGACGATCTGCCGGACCTCGTCAAGGACACGACCGGCGAGATCATCTGGGCCAGCGATTCCCGCTCGTTCTTCTATGTCGCGCTCGATGACGATCACCGCCCGTCGCGGGTGAAGCGCCACCGGCTCGGCGAGCCGGCCGAGCTGGACGCGTTGCTGCATGACGAAGCCGATGCCGGCATGTTCGTCGATATCGACAAGACCCAGTCCGGGCGTTTCCTGCTGATCACGGTTGGCGATCACGAGACCTCGGAGACGCGCATCCTCGACCTGGACCGGCCGGAGGCGAAGCCCGTCCTCGTCGCGGAGCGCGAGCCGGGGCGCCAGTACAGCCTGGAGCACCACGGCGACGTCTTCGCGGTCCTGACCAATGCCGGTGGCGCCGAGGACTTCAAGATCGTCACAGCCCCCGTCGACACGCCCGCTCCGGCGAACTGGCGCGACCTGATCGCGCACAAGCCGGGCCGCCTCATCCTCGATCATGTCTGCCTGAAGGGGCGGCTGATCCGGCTGGAGCGCGAGGACGGGCTGCCGCGCATCGTCATCCGCGATTTCGCCGATGGCGCAGAGCGCAGCATCGCCTTCGACGAGGAAGCCTATGGGCTGGGCATGGATGCGGGCTACGAGTTCGAGACCGATACGCTGCGCTTCATCTATGCCTCGATGGCGCGGCCGGCCGAAACCTATGACTACGACCTTGCCACCGGCGCGCGAACCTTGCTGAAGCGGCAGGAGGTGCCGTCAGGCCATGATCCGGACCGCTACAAGGTGCGCCGGATCTTCGCCACCGCCTCGGACGGCGCGCGCATGCCGATCTCGATCCTGCACCGGACCGATCTTAAGCTCGACGGCAGCGCGCCCTGCCTGCTCTACGGCTACGGTTCCTACGGCTCCGCGATGTCAGCCTCGTTCCGGACGCGGCCGCTCAGCCTGGTCGATCGCGGCTTCGTCTATGCGATTGCGCATGTGCGGGGCGGCACCGACAAGGGCTGGCGCTGGTATCTCGACGGCAAGCGCGAGAACAAGCGCAACACCTTCACCGATTTCATCGCCGCCGCCGGGGCGCTGGCCGATGCCGGTTTCACCCAGCGCGGCCGCATCGTCGCCGAAGGCGGCAGCGCCGGCGGGATGCTGATGGGCGCGGTCGCCAACATGGCCCCCGAACTCTTCGCCGGCATCGTCGCGGAGGTGCCCTTCGTCGATGTGCTCAACACGATCCTGGACGACACCCTGCCGCTGACGCCGCCGGAATGGCCGGAATGGGGCGACCCGATCCGCGACGTGAAGGCCTTCGAGACCATCCGCAGCTATTCGCCTTATGACAATGTCACGGCACAGGCCTATCCGCCGATCCTCGCCATGGCCGGGCTGACCGATCCGCGGGTGACCTATTGGGAGCCGGCGAAATGGGTTGCGCGCCTGCGCGCCACCATGACCGGCGGTGGGCCGGTCCTGCTGCACACCAACATGGAAGCCGGCCATGCCGGGTCGGCCGGGCGCTTCGACTCGCTGAAGGAGACCGCCCTGGCCTATGCCTTCGCCATCCATACGGTGGGCGAAGGCTGGGACGCGGCAAAGGGCGCCTGATCAGACGCCCAGCCGGCTCTTCTCGCTGGCGAGATAAACCTTCAGCTCGTCCATCGAGGCGAAGCTGTATTCGCCATCGGGGGTCCGTGCCCGGATCGAGCCATCGGCGAAGATGGTGAAATGCGCATCGCCGACCTGATAGGCGCCCACGATACCCTCGTCGGAGGCCGGACGGCTGTCGGTCGCGGCCGAAGCCGCCTCAGCCTGCGGCTCGACCGCCTCGACGGGCTCGGACGCCGATTCCGGCTCGACGTTCCCTGCGTCGGATTCGTCATCCTGAAGCGGCGGATCGACGGCATCGGAAACAGCCTCGGTTTCGGCATCGTCAGCCGCAGGCTCGGCCGGTGCATCGAAGGCGTGAGGCTCCGTCCGCGGCGGCCAGAGCGGAGCCTGCACTTCGGCGGACACCTCTTCGGCAGCGGGAGACGTATCGAGCCAGGGCTCCCGGCGCGGCAAAGCGCGGTCCATCCAGGTCTCGGCTTCGGCGAAGGGGTCGGGCTCCTGCGAGAAGGACGGCTCGACGCGCCCGGTTGCCGGCTCCGGCTCGTTCAGGTGGCCCGCCAGGCTCTCGCGCAGGGCGCTGAACTCGTCACGCTCGGCTTCGTCGCCGGCTGCCGCGATGGCCTCCCTCGCCTCGGCAGGATCCACCGCGGGCTCGTCGGCCGGCGGCTCGACCGAAGGCCGGTCGCCGAAGGGAACCGGCGCGTCATGCGCGGCGAAGGCTTCCTCATCGGCCAACGGCTGGATATCGGCCGCAGCGGGCTCTGCCGGCTCATGCTCATCCGCTTCGAAGGCGACCGGCTGGGGAGACGCGGTCGGCTGCGCCTCCTCGAACATGTCGGGCAGCGGCTCGGCTTCTTCAGCCTGGGTCTGTGCCGCTTCAGATGCCGCCTCGGGCTCGTTCTCCGCAGCCGGTTCCGGCTCCTGCAAGTCATGCGCGACGGGCGCGCCGAACAGGTCCCGGTCCCCGGATGAAGCGGGCACCTCGGCGGGAGACGTTGCGTTTTCGTCTTCGGGCCCGGTCAGGGCCTGCGCTACGGCGCTCGTCGCCGCAGCACCGGCGACCGCGCCGATCGCAACCGGGGCCACGGAGCGCGCGAATGCGGTGGCGTCGTCGCGCGGGAGCGACACGGGCGGGGCTTCCACCGCCGAGGCCGCAGGTAACGGCATGGCCGAACGAAGCTCGATCGCCTCGACCAGCGCGCGCCGGGTCGTCCTGACTTCCCTGAGGATCCAGGCGAGCGAGAGCATGATCAGACCGGCGCTGCTCGCGATCGAGCCCATGATGACTTCGGTGAAGCCGCGTTCCAGCACCAGATAGGGCCAGCCGTCATAGATGGCATAGGCGCCACCACCGAACAGGAGCAGACCCAGAATGGTAAAAATCGCGATCAAATCGATATCCTTGGCAGGGCCGGACCAGAGCCGGCCTTTGCGTCACTATCTAACGTATTGAATAAGAGAGAGTTTCCAATCCGGACCGCTTAGAGGGAGAAATCTGGCGCGAATGTGGCGGCCTGTCGAGAAGACATATGCTTTTCGCGATGGCAGCGGTTGTCGACCGGCGCGGAGGCGCTTAACTATCGCAGGGAATGACAGGGCCTCCGCGGCTCCGCCTGTCCCGTACAGGCCATTCTCATTTCAAGCGATTTCACAGCCCAAGGAGAGGCCTCATGTCCTTTACCCTTCCCGATCTTCCCTACGCCCATGATGCGCTCCAGCCCTTCATGTCGAAGGAGACGCTCGAGTACCATCACGACAAGCATCACCTCGCCTATGTGACCAACGGCAACAATGCCATCAAGGGCACCGAGTTCGAGGGCAAGTCGCTGGAGGAGATCGTCAAGGGCTCCTATGGCAAGAACCCCGCGATCTTCAACAATGCCGGCCAGCACTACAACCACCTCCATTTCTGGAAGTGGATGAAGCCGAATGGCGGCGGCAAGATCCCGGGCGCGCTGGAAAAGGCGATCGTCGATTCGTTCGGCTCGGTCGACAAGTTCAAGGAAGACTTCGTCGCCGCCGGCGTCGGCCAGTTCGGCTCGGGCTGGGCCTGGCTCGAGGTCAAGGGCGGCAAGCTCGCCGTCAGCAAGACCCCGAACGGCGAGAGCCCGCTCGTCCACGGCGCGACCCCGATCCTCGGCGTCGACGTCTGGGAGCACTCCTACTACATCGACTACCGCAACCGTCGCCCCGACTATCTCAAGGCCTTCCTGGAGAGCCTGGTGAACTGGGACTACGTCGCCGAGCGCTTCGACGCCGCGAAGTAATTCGGCGGTCTTCCGGATACGAAAACGGGGCCTCACGGCCCCGTTTTTTTATTCGCGGGTGTCTTCCCGCAGGCGCTGCGGCGCGAAGTGCCGCTGCGCAGATGCGGGGCTGCCATCTCAGGCGGCGACGTTGCGCAGGAACTGGTCCACGGTCGAGTCGAGACGCTGGGCCTGGTCGGCGACCTCACCGGCCGCGCCGCGCACCTGCTCGGCCGAGCGCCCGGTCTCCTCGACGCTGTCGGCGAGCACGCTGAGATCGCTCGAGACCGAGAGCGCCGAGGTGCTGGCCATGGCGACGCCGCTGGCGATCTCGCCGGTCGCGATGGCCTGCTGCTCGATCGAGGTCGCGACCGAATTCGCGAATTTCTCGATGGCGTTCATCCGCTCGGCGATGTTCTGGATCGCCCCGACGACCTGTCCGGTCGCGCCCTGGATCGCGGCGACCTGCGCCACGATGCGGTCGGTCGCATCCGCGGTCTGCGCCGCCAGCGACTTGACCTCGGAGGCCACCACGGCGAAGCCGCGGCCCGCCTCGCCGGCACGCGCCGCCTCGATCGTGGCATTGAGAGCGAGCAGGTTGGTCTGGGCAGCGATGTCGCGGATCAGGTTGACCACCTCGCCGATGGCGCGGGCAGTCTCGTCGAGCGCCTGCACGGAGCCTGCGGTATCGCGCGAGACGGAAGCCGCCTCGACGATCTCGGTGCGGACGCGGCGCACCTGGAACTCGACCTCGCGGATGGCCGCGCCCATCTCTTCGGCAGCCTGCGCGGCACTCTCGACATTGCCCGAGGCACCATGGGCATTGTCGGCGGCGCGGGCGGCACGCCCGGACGATTCGGCGGCGACGCGGGCAAGCCCGTCGGAAGCCTCGCGCATCCGCTCGGCATTGCTCTTGAACGCTTCGAGCGCCAGGCCGACCTCGCTGCGGAAAGAGGTGATCGCATGGTCGACGCCCTGCTGGCGCGAGCGCCGTTCGACCTCGGCCACGCTCTGCTGCTGCTCGAGCGTCGCCCGCTCGGCGAGACGAATCTTGAGGACGCCGAGCGCACGCGCGATCGCGCCGATCTCGTCACGCCGGCCCAGCGCGTCGATCGGCGTCGAGAGATTGCCGTCGGAAATGCTGACGATCGCCTTCGTCATGCTGCGCAGCGGCCGCATCGCCCGCGACAACGAGAGCCAGAGCAGCGGGCCGAGCACCAGCAGGATCAGCAGGCCGAGCCCGATCGTCACGAACTGCTCCCAGGCGGCACGCGCCACGAGGCGCGTCTTGTCGAAGCGCAAGGCGACGTAGCCGATCTGCTTCTGCTGGCTACCGACGCTAACAGCGTGAATCTTCGTTAAATAGACATCGTCCTCGACCTCGATCTCGGTGCGCGCCTGCAGCGCCTTCCAAGGCTCTTCACCTAGCCTCTCGGCCAGCCAGCGCGGCGTCAGCGACAGGCGCGCTTCCACGGTACGCCCGGCAGAAGCCAGGGCGGCCATGTCGTCTCCGACGATGCCGGCATCGAAATCGGGGTCGCGCTGCAACGAAGCGAGAATGGAACCGAGCGTGTTGTTGTCCCGCGACAGGATCAGGGACGGCGCGGCGTTGACCACCATCAAGGTCAGCGCCGTGACCTTCTGATCGAGATCGGCGCGCGTGCGGGCATCGTTGTAGCGGGCGATCGCCAGCACCACGAAGACGATGGCGATAGCGACGATCGCCACGGCTGCGGTTGCGATCTGCCGGCTGAGTGAGCCAAGGGCCTGCCTGCCCGGCTGCGCCGGCTCTCCCGCGCCGGCTGCGCGCCTGAACACCTTCATCGAGCCGACCATCTCCAGAACCGGCGCAAACTGCTGCGAAGAGCGGCGCCTCCAACCCGACGCCACAATGGCCGGTTCCGGTAAACAAATCGCTTGCGGCGCGCCGTCTCGCGATCAGTCCTCCAAGGTGGCGAAGCGGCGCAGCGGCAAGCCGGGCGGCGGCACGAAGGCAGCGATGGCGGCGTGCTCGACAGGCCGTGGCGCGACCACCGGATCGAGCGTGGCAAGCTCGTCATCGACGAAGCCTGGATGGCACATGACGAGATGGCGCGGCCCCGGCTCGATCAGGAAACGGGCTAGATCCGCTGCGAAATCCCGTTGCGGATCGAAGGGCGCCACGCCGGAAAAGCCGCGATTGACGCGCAGGCCCCGCTTCAGCGCCGCGCTGCGGAAGCCGGCGGCGAGACCGGCGATGACGAGCGCCTTGCCGACCGCGACGCCGCGTGCGCGAATTGCGGCCAGACGATCCGCCGGATCGCGCACATAGAGCGCCCCCGCCGGATAGCGCCGTGCCAGGGCATCGAGCAGCGCCCGCCGCACGCCAGGCAGAACATGCACATGCTGGTGACCGTCGACGAAATCCGGCCGCCGGCCGAGCGCGTCCTCGAAGGCATCGAGCTGGCACGCGATCTCGGTCGCGATCTCGGCCCGCGCCGCCGGTGACATCGAGGCTGCGCGCGCAACCTCCTTCAGCTTCGGCAGGGCACCGCCAGGCGCCAGCCGTGGCATCGCTGACAGCGGCGCCGCGCAGGTGAGGTTGAGATGCAGGCCGAGATCGGCCTCGCCCGCGAAGACGGCGAGCTCCGGCGCCAGCCGGCGCCAATGCGGGCGATTGGTCATCGCGCCGGTCGCGGTGAGCTTGCCACGTTCGAGAAGGTCGAGGATGGCGCGGCTGACGCCGTCCGTCAGGGCGAAATCATCGGCGCACAGGATGAAGCCCTTCGCCATCGCGCGTATCGTCCCTCGTTGACCGGGCTCGCGCTATAGCGCGATGCCTTCCCGATGGGAACGCACCGCCATAAAGTCGCGCGTTTTACCAGGGCAGTTTTACCGTGCCGGACTTGTCGCCCGGCAAGCTTTGCGGTTCTGTGCGTCGCGCCTCGCCGGAGAGGCGTATGCACCCGCAGTTTGAAAGGTCGTTCGTGACGGATATCGGGTCTCAGCCGGTTCAGCGTACGCCTCGGGCCTCCCGCTGGCCCGAACTCTCGATCGTCGTGCCCGTGCACAACGAGGCCGATAACCTCGCCCTGCTCGTCGAGCGCCTGCGCACGGCGCTCACCGGGGAGGTCGCGTCCTGGGAAATCGTCTTCGTCGACGATGGCAGCCGCGATGAGACCCTTGCCGTGATCCGCGACCTAAATGCGGCCGACCCGCGCATCAGCGCCGTCTCGTTCAGCCGTAATTTCGGCAAGGAGATCGCGATCGCAGCCGGGCTCGACCATGCGCTGGGCGATGCCGTCATCATCATGGACGCCGACCTGCAGCATCCGCCGGAGACCATTCCCGCCTTCCTCGCCAAATGGCGCGAGGGCTATCTCAACGTCTACGGCCAGCGCACCGACCGCGAAGGCGAGACCCGGATGAAGCGCGGCTTCGCCAAGCTGTTCTACCGCATCTTCGGCTATTTCGGCGAAACCCCTCTGCCGGAAGGCGCCGGCGATTTCCGCCTGCTCGACCGCAAAGCCGTCGATGCCCTGCGGGCGCTGCCGGAGCGCGCCCGCTTCTCGAAAGGGCTCTATGCCTGGGTCGGTTTCCGCTCGGCCGGCGTGCCCTTCCATGTCGCCGAGCGCGAGCACGGCCAGTCCAAGTTCAAATACCGCAAGCTGTTCTCCTTCGCTTTCGACGGCTTGTCCTCCTTCTCGACCGTACCCCTGAAGATCGCGACCTGGTCAGGCGCGATCATCGCGGTGATCGCAACGCTGTCGGCGGTCTATTTCATGCTGCGGACGCTGCTCTTCGGCACCGACCTGCCCGGCTTCCCCTCACTGATCGTCTCGATCATGTTCTTCTCGGGCATCCAGCTCGTCTCGCTCGGCATGATCGGGGAATATGTCGGGCGCATCTTCGCGGAGGTGAAGCGCCGGCCGCTCTATCTGATCGGCGAGCGCGTCGGCTTCGACGCCCGCACCGTCGACCACCCGCGCGGCGACGCCCTGCCGCCGCTGATCCGCTAGGCCTTCATGCTCAGAAACATCCTGTCGGTCGGCGGCTACACGCTGATCTCGCGCATCACCGGCTTCGTGCGCGACATCGCGCTCGCGGCTGTGCTGGGCGCGGGCGCGACGATGGACGCCTTTTCGGTCGCGCTACGGCTGCCCAATCATTTCCGGGCGATCTTCGGCGAAGGCGCCGTCAACCAGGCCTATGTGCCGACCTATGCCCAGATCGCCGAGAAGGAGGGGCCGGAAGCGGCCAGCCTCTTCGCCGACCGGCTCTTCACCGTCCAACTGATCGTGCAGGTCGTGCTGCTGGCGCTCGCCTTGCCCCTGATGCCCTGGCTGGTCAGGCTGCTGGCGCCGGGCTTCGCCAAGGACCCGGCGGTGTTCGAGCTCGCGGTCGCGCTGACCCGGATCACCTTCCCCTATCTGCTGTTCGTGACCATGGTCACGTTCCTCGGCGCGACCCTCAATGCGGTCGAGCGCTATGCCGCCTTCGCCGCTGCGCCGATCCTGCTCAATGTCTTCATCGTCGCCGCGCTGGCCGTGCCCTTCCTGTTTCCGAGCGCGGCCCATGCCGCGGCCTGGGGCGTCGCGATCTCCGGCGTGGCGCAATGGATCGTGCTCTATGTCGCGGCCAAGCGGGCCGGCGTGTCCAGCAAGCTGGTGCGGCCGCGCGCGGATGCCGGGGTCCGGCGCTTCCTCAAGATGTTCGGGCCGGCCGTAATCGGCTCGGCCGGCGTGCAGATTTCGATCTTCGCCGACACGATCATCGCCTCGCTATTGCCGCGCGGCGGCTATGCGGCGCTCTACTATGCCGAGCGGCTCTACCAGTTGCCGCTCGGGCTGATCGCCATCGCGGTCGGCACCGTCGCGCTTTCGGCGATGAGCCGCGCCATCGCCAAGGGCGACGATGCGGCGGCCAACCGCGCGCAGAACCGCGCCATCGCGATCTCGCTCGTCGCCAGCGCGCCCTTCGTCGCGGCTTTCGTCGCCGTACCGGAATTGATGGTCGCAGGCCTGTTCCAGCGCGGCGCCTTCGATGCGCAGGCGAGCGCGGCGGCGGGTGCCGTGCTCTTCGCCTATGCGCTCGGCCTGCCGGCGATCGTGATGATCCGCGCGCAGGTCTCGGCCTTCCAGGCGCGCGGCGACACGACGACGCCGATGCTGATCGCGCTGGCGGCGATCGCCTGCAACCTCGCGCTAAAGCTCCTGCTCTGGCGCGACTGGGGCGCACCGGGGCTGGCGCTCGCGACCGCGGCCGGCGCCTGGGTCAATCTGCTGACGCTGTTCGTGCTGGCAAGGCGGCGCGGATGGACCGAGCCGGACCGGCGCCTGCCGGGCTTCGCGGCGATCGTCTGCGCTGCGGCGGCGATCTGCGGCCTGCTGGCCTGGTGGGGAAAGCCGCTGGCGCTCCAGCTCACCGCCACCCTGCCCTTCGAGCCGCTGCTGATGACGGTGCTGCTGGTGTCCGGCGTCGCGGCAATCGTCTACGCCGTGCTTGCCGGCGGGTTGCTAAAGGCGACGGGGCTGCTCAGGTTGCTGCGCTGATCAGGCGAGGAAGCGCTGCGCCCCGCCGAGCAACGCGGCAGCTTCCGCCACCATGCGCTCGACGATCTCACCGGCGCTCGGGATATCCGTGATCAACCCGGCAGCCTCGCCGAAGATGACGGCGGCCTTGTCGGGATCGCCGGCCATGAAGGCCTCGCGATAAGCGGGCCCCTCGGTGGCGATGGCGTCCTTGAGCACGGCGTCGCGGCCGGCCCAGTTGGCGATGAAGGCGTTGGCGGAGACGCGGATGTCGAAGGGCTTCGGCCAATCAAGCTGGCGGGCGATGTCCGGCAATGAGGAGCGCACCGTCTGGTCGCCGGTCGCGGCGATCGCAGCGGCATGATGACGCTCATGGACCATCGCCTCGCGGCTTGCCCAGAAGCGCGTTCCGGCAAGCACGCCATCGGCGCCGAGCATCAGCGCTGCGGCGAGCCCTCGCCCATCGGCTACGCCTCCGGCAGCGAGAAGCAGCGTATCAGGGCTTTCACGAGCGATGAGGTCAGCCACCTCGGGCACGAAGGGCAGCGTCGCGCGGCTGGCACCATGACCGCCTGCTTCAGTGCCCTGCGCAACGATGATCGCGGCACCGGCCTCGATGGCCTGACGGACATGGGCGAGCGTCTGGCACTGGCAGATCAGGGGCACGCCCGCCGCTGCGATCTCCGCAGAGAAGGGGCGCGGATCGCCGAAGGAGAGCATCAGGGCGGCCGGCTTGTGAGCCAGCGCCTGCGTCAGCAGCTCAGGCTTCCTGGCCATCGACCAGGTGATGAAGCCGCAGCCGACCTGCGTATTGCCGGCGGCAGCGAATTCCTGCGCGATCCAGCCGGCGTCGCCATACCCCCCACCGATCAGGCCGAGGCCGCCGGCACGCGTGACCGCCGCGGCGAGCGCCCCGCCGCCTGCCAGCGCCATCGGCGCCGACAGGATGGGGTGGGCGATGCCGAGACGTTCGGTCAGTCGCGTGGCGAGGCGCGCCATGGATCAGGCCTTCCGGCTCAGGCGGCCTTCGGCTTGCTGTGGGCGTAGTCCATGTAGAGCTCGCGGGCGCGACGGAAGAGCGGGCCCGGCTGGAGCGTGCGGTTGTCGATGCGGGTCACCGGCATGCACTTGGAATAGTTGCCGGACATGAAGATCTCGTCGGCCTGCTCGAAATCCTCGTAGCGCAGGCTGCATTCCTCGACCGGGATGCCGCTCTCGCGCATGAGCTTGATGACGCGCTGGCGGGTAATGCCGTTCAGGAAGGTGCCGTTCGGCACGGGTGTCTTCACGACGCCGTCCTTGGCGAGGAAGATGTTCGAGGTCGCGGTCTCCGCGACATTGCCCTGCATGTCGAGCACCAGCGCGTTATCGAAGCCGGCGGCCTTCGCCACCTTCAGCACGCGGGCATTGTTCGGGTAGAGGCAGCCTGCCTTGGCATCGGTCGGGGCGGTCTCGTAGCTCGGGCGGCGGAAGGCGCCCTTGGTCACCGAGAAACCGGCCGTCGGCTGCGGCATCGCCGCCTCGAACAGGCAGAGCGCGAACTGGGTCGATTCCGGATCTGCCATGATGGTGGAGGGACCATCGGCCTCGCCCCAATACATCGGCTTGACGTAGATCGCCGTGCCCGGCGCGAATTTCTTGACGCCCTCAAACATCTTGCCGACGATGAAGTCCGCCTCGACGGTCGGCTTCAGGCCGAGCGCGGTGGCCGAGCGGTTCACGCGGGCGGCGTGCAGGTCGATATCCGGCGCGACGCCGTCGAAATAGCGGCCGCCATCGAAGACCGAGGAGGCCTGCCAGAGCACATGGCTGCGCGGACCGACGATGCCGGGATTGCCCTCATGCCAAGAGCCATCGAACCAGGTCCACGTCTGAGAATACCATGCCATGACGGCGCTCCATTATAGGCGATTTAACTCAGCCGCACCGTCCTCCCCCTACCGCCCGCCGTCAACATGCCGCGACGCATATCGCGATGACGGGATGTGATGGAAGCAATCGGAAGGGGTGATGGATCAGTAGCCGAGCGCGCGCAGACCGGAGATCGCGACCATGCCGACGAGCAGCGCCAGGAGCTCGCTGCGCCGCAGGATCATGGTACCGACCGCCGCGAGAAGCGCGAGCGCCGCAGCCCAGCCCAGTCGCTCGATGAGCGGTAGCACCGTCGCCACCACGATCGAGCCCGGCAAGGCCGCGAGCCCGCGCCGGACATGGGGCGTCAGCGGGATGATGCTCATCAGGGCCACGCCGGAGATGCGGCAGAGATAGGTCGCCGCCGCCATCGCGGTGATGGCGATGAGCGGCCCCCAGGTGCCGAGGTCAGGCAGCGTCATCGCGGAACGCCCCCGTGATCGCGCCGGCAAGCGAACCGACGATGATGAAGGCGTAGCCATCGACCAGCCGGGCCGTGACCAGCGCAACGAGGCCGGCGACGACCCAGGGCACCATGCCGCGCTTGCCGCGCCAGAGCGGCACGATCATCGCGGCGAAGAAGATCGGCATGACCAGATCGATGCCGTAGCGGCGCGGGTCGCTGACCAGCGCGCCGAGCATGTAGCCGCCACCGGTCGCGACGACCCAGACCAGCCACAGCGCCAGGCCAGCGCCGACCAGCACGCCGAGATCGCGCCCGCCCTCGGCCCGGTAGCGCGTGCCGATCAGCCAGTTGGCATCGGTGAAGAAGAAGAGGTGGAAGGCATTGAGCGCCTTGGGATATTTCGCGAACCAGGGTTGCAGCGAGGCGCCCTGCAGCACCATGCGCGCATTGACGGTCGCGGTGACCACGGCGATGCCGGCAATGGCGCCCCATGTCCATTCGGGACGCCACAGCTCCAACGAAACCAGCTGCGCGACGCCGGCATAGACGAAACCGCTCATCAGCAAGGTCTCGAACAGGGAGAGCCCCTTCGCAGCCGCGGCCGCGCCGAAGGCGACGGCGAAGACGACGATGCCCGGCATCAGCACGGAGACCTTGCGCAGTCCGAGCATCATTCCGGCTGCGGTGATCGGCGCTTCCCCGGCGGCCGGCGGCGTGTTTGGTTCGGCTGACATCACTCTCCAGAAGCGGAAAGCCCGCTTGAACGTCAACGCGCATGAACAGCGCGGCTGCATGAATTCCGCGCAGGACGCGACAGCATGCGGCGGGAGCACTACAGATGGGCCATGCACTGGTTCGACAACGCCGATGCCATCGCTCCTGCCCTGCCCGCGATCTGGCTCGTCCGGACGGGCGTCAATCCGCGCAACCTGACCGAACGCGCAGCGCTGCGGCGCGGCACCGCGCGGCAGGTGCTGGCGCGCCAGCTGGGTTGCCGGGAAGACGATGTCGTCATCGATCACGACAAGGCCGGCCGGCCGCTCCTTGCCCTTCCTGAAACGCCAGGCCTTCACGTTTCGCTGGCGACGCGAGCCGGAGGGGTCGCCATCGGTCTGGCACGGCATCCGCTTGGGGTGGACGTCGAAAGCGTCGAGGCCAGGGCCATTGCGCCGCTCGACCTGCTGCATCCGGACGAGCAGCGGTTTCTGGAAGCGACCGCCCCCTCCATTCGCCCCCTCGTCTTCGCCCGCCTCTGGGCCGCGAAGGAAGCCTATGTGAAGGCAATCGGCACCGGCTTCGTCCGGCCACCCGAGAGCTTTTGCGTCTCGCTGCCGTCAGAGACGCGCTTCAACGTCTTCGACCCACTGTCGGGGACGGATCACCAGGGTGAGCTCCGTCTCATGAAAAACGGCGGCCAGGATGTCCTGGCCGCCGCTGCGATCGTTCTCGATTGAGCCTGAGGCTCAGCCCGGCTGGTCGGCCGGCTTCTTCTTCAGGACATAGCCGACGATGCAGACGAAGACCGCGCCGATCACCGCCGCCGCGTAGTGCGGCACATTCGCCGGGCCGATGCCGAGCGGGCTGACGTCGGTGGGAACCGGCACCACCCAGGTCGACCAGTTCGCCTGCAGCCAGCGCAGCACCGCGATGTCGCCGAGGATCATCTCGGCCGCGATCCAGCCGAGCAGCGCCGCGCCGAGCCAGACCAGGATCGGGAAGCGCTCGATGATCGAGGTCAGGAGCTGGGCGCCCATGATGATCAGCGGGATCGAGAGCAGCAGGCCGAAAACGAAGAGCTCGACATGTCCACGCGAGGCGGCGGCAATGGCGATGACATTGTCCAGGCTCATCACCGCGTCGGCGATGGCGATGGTCCGCACGGCCTTCCAGAGGCTTTCGCTCGCCTCGATGTTACCGTGCGCCTCCTCCTCGCCGACGGCGAGCTTGATCGCGATCCAGAACAGCAGGATGCCGCCGATCACCTTCAGATAGGGCACGCCGAGCAGATAGGTCACGACCAGCGCGAAGAGGATGCGCAGGCCGACCGCCGCACTGGCACCGAGCCAGATGCCGACCTTCCTGCGGTTCTCCGGCAGCGAGCGGCAGGCGAGCGCGATGACGATCGCGTTGTCGCCGGAGAGCAGCAGGTCGATCCAGATGATCTGCAGCAGCGATACCCAGAAGGTGGAGGAGGAAAAATCCATCGTTGTTCTTGCCCTTTTGCCGGATGGTCAGTGGGCCGGATCGGGCCGGCGCGATTTGATGAGGTAGCCGAGGCCGACCACGAGCAGGGCGCCCAGGATCGCGGCCGGGTATTCCAGCTTGTGGAGCAGTTCCTCGCCGAAGCGGGCGATCAGCCAGGGGTCGCTCTCGAACATCTCGCCCGCGACCCAGCCCAGCAGCGCCGCACCCGCCCAGACCAGGATCGGGAAGCGCGTCAGCAGGTTCGTGATCAGCGAGGCGCCGAGCACGATCAGCGGGATCGAGATGACGAGACCGGCGATCAGCAAGGGAATCGAATCCTTGGCGACGGCAGCGATCGCCAGCACGTTGTCGAGGCTCATGACGATGTCGGCGATGGCGACCGTCTGCACCGCCTTCCAGAGCTTGCTGCTGGCGGTGATCGAATCCTCGTCCTGACCTTCGTCCTCGACGATGAGCTTCACCGCGATCCAGATCAGCAGGCCGGCGCCGACAATGCGCAGGAAGGGCGTGTTGAGCAGCGAGGCGATCAGCACCGTGAAGAGGACGCGCAAGACCACTGCGACGCCGGCGCCGAGCGCGATGCCCTTGGTGCGCTGCGCCGGAGCGAGCGCGCGGCAGGCGAGCGCGATGACGACGGCGTTGTCGCCCGAGAGCACGATATTCAGCAGGATGATCTCGGCCAGCTTGCCCCAGACAAGCGGGTCGACAATGGAAACCGACGACAAATCCATGTCTTCAAACCTTTAAGTTCAAATTCCTGCTCAAAGCGCCTGCTCGACCGCCTTGCCGGCGGCTTCGGTACCCAGCGTGCCGCCAAGATCCCGCGTGCGGGTCCGGGCATCGCCGAGCGCGCGCTCGATCGCGGCCTCGATGCCCTTCGCAGCCTCGTGCTCGCCGAGATGGTCGAGCATCATCGCACCCGACCAGATCATGCCGACGGGGTTGGCGATGCCCTGCCCGGCAATATCGGGCGCCGAGCCGTGGACGGGCTCGAACAGGGAGGGATGATCGCCCGTCGGGTTGATGTTGCCGGAGGGCGCGATGCCGATCGTGCCGGTGCAGGCCGGGCCAAGATCAGAGAGGATGTCGCCGAAGAGGTTCGAGGCGACGACCACGTCGAAGCGGTCCGGATTGAGCACGAAATGCGCGGTCAGGATGTCGATATGGTACTGATCGACGGCGATATCCGGATAGTTCTTCGCCATCTCCTTCACCCGCTCGTCCCAGTAGGGCATGGTGATCGAAATGCCGTTCGACTTGGTGGCCGAAGTCAGCTTCTTGCGCGGGCGGCGCTGCGCCAGCTCGAAGGCGTATTTTAGCACGCGGTCGACGCCGACGCGGCTCATCACCGTCTCCTGGATGACGATCTCGCGCTCGGTGCCGGCATACATGCGCCCGCCGACCGAGGAATATTCGCCCTCGGTGTTCTCGCGCACGACGAAGAAGTCGATATCGCCGGGCTTGCGACCCACGAGCGGGCCGGGAACGCCCGGCATCAGGCGGACGGGGCGCAGGTTGACGTACTGATCGAACTCGCGCCGGAACAGCAGCAGCGAGCCCCAGAGCGAGACATGATCCGGCACCTGCTGGGGCATGCCGACGGCGCCGAAATAGATCGCGTCATGGCCGCCGATCTTCTCTTTCCAGTCGTCGGGCAGCATCTTGCCATGCTTAGCGTAGTAGTCGCAGGAGGAGAAATCGAACTGGTCGAGGCGCAGCTCGAAGCCGTATTTCTTCGAAGCGGCCTCGAGCACCCGCAGGCCCTCGGGCATGACCTCCTTGCCGATGCCGTCGCCGGGGATCACGGCGATGCGGTAAACGCGGTTGGTCCCGGTCATGCGGTTTCTCCGAAGAAGGCCTTGAACTCCGCGGCGACGAGATCGGGGACCTCCTCCGCGAGATAGTGACCACCCGGCAAGGCATGGCCGCGCACATCCTGCGCACGCTCGCGCCACAAGGCCAGAGGGTCGAAGCATTTCCCGATGATGCCGCGCTCGCCCCACAGCGCCAGCAGCGGACAGGCGAGCTTTCTGCCGCCATCGGCATCGTCATGGGCGATGTCGATCGTCGCCGCCGCGCGATAATCCTCGCAGCTCGCATGGATCATCGCAGGATCGCGGAAGCAGCGCAGATATTCGGCAAGCGCCTCCAGCTCGAACAGACGCATGTCCGAGGCGCGCCGGCTCGTCCAGTAGAAATCCGGATCGCTCTCGATCATGCGCTCCGGCATCGGCGCGGGCTGGATCAGGAAGAACCAGTGCCAGTAGCCGCGGGCGAAGGCATCGGTGGTGTTGCGATACATCTCGCGCGTCGGCGCGATGTCGAGGGTCGCAAGCTTCAGCACGCGCTCGCCATGGTCGAGCGCCAGACGATGCGCGACGCGGGCGCCGCGGTCATGCGAGCCGACGAAGAAGCGCTCATGCCCCAGCGCGCTCATGACCTCGGCCATGTCCTGCGCCATGGCGCGCTTCGAATAGGGCGCGTGATCGGCGGCGGTCGGCGGCTTGTCGGAATCGCCGTAGCCGCGCAGGTCCGGGCAGATCAGGGTGTAACGCTCAGCCAGCAGCGGGGCGACCCGGCGCCACATGATGTGCGTCTGCGGATAGCCGTGCAGCAGCAGCAGCGGCGGCCCCTCCCCGCCCGCCCGCACGCGAATCCGCGCGCCCGACGTCTGAACGTCGAGCAGGCGAAAACCGGAGAACAGATTGTCCGTGGCGGGACGTTCGGTGAGAACCATAGGACCGCGAAGATGCAAGAATGCGTCAGCGCTTACCCCGAAAGCGCAGGGATTTCGCGCACGGATTATTACACAATCCTGATCAATGGTGGGAAGGGCGCCCCCGCGCGGCGTCATTCTCGGGCGCCGCGAAGCGGTAACCCGAGAATCTCCGGCCGAAACGAGCGCGGGAGCCTCATCCGGCACGGGATGCTCGGGTCAGGCCCGAGCATGACGCACGTTATTGGATGACGCTATCAGCCGCGCAGGGTCGCGCCGTAGCGCTTGCCGATCTCGGCGACGATCTTGCTGCCGACGGCTTCGATCTCGGCCTCGGTCAGCGTCTTCTCGGTCGGCTGCAGCGTGACCGCCAGCGCGACCGACTTCTTGCCGGCCTCGACGCCCGCGCCTTCATAGAGATCGAAGACGCCGACATTGGCGATCAGCGCGCGATCGGTGCCCTGCGCCGTCTTGACCATGTCGCCGGCCGCCACCGCCTTGTCGACGATGAAGGCGAAGTCGCGCGTCACCGGCTGGAAGTCGGACAGCGCGAGCTTCGGCTTGACCTTGGTCGGCTTGGCCTTGGGCAGCGGCAGCGCATCGAGATGGATCTCGAAGGCGACCAGCGGCCCCTTCACGTCGAGCGCCTTGAGGATCTTGGGATGAACCTCGCCGAAGGCACCGATGACACCCTTGGGGCCGAACTGGAGCGTGGCCGAGCGGCCGGGATGGGCCCAGGCCGGACCGCCGGCGACAATCTGGAGACCGCCGGTCGGAATGCCGAGCCCCGAGAGCAGGCCGAGCACGTCCGCCTTGGCATCGAACAGGTCGACGGGCTTGGCGCCACCATCCCAGCGGCGGCCGACGCCGTCGAGACGGGCACTGCCGCGGCGCAGGCCAGCCGCCGCGATGAGCTGGCCTTCCGGCTCGTCGCTCTTGAAGATCTGGCCGACCTCGAACAGCGCGACATCGGGATAGCCGCGATCGGCGTTGCTCTGTGCGCCGCGGATCAGGCCCGGCAGCAGCGAGGGGCGCATGTCCGAGAGATCGGCTGCGATCGGGTTGGCGAGCGCGAGCCTGGGCGAACCACCGCCGAAGAGCTTGGCCTGATCATGCGAGATGAAGGACCAGGTCACGGCCTCGACGAGGCCGCGCGCCGCGAGCGTGCGCTTGGCGACGCGCGTGCGCTTCTGCAGCACGGTGAGCACCGGCTTGATCACCTCGCCCTTGATGCGCGGCAGCAGCGTCGAGGCGACGCGATCGAGGCCGGCAATGCGCACGATCTCCTCGACGAGATCGGCCTTGCCGCCGACATCGGCACGCCAGGACGGCGCCGCCACCTTGACGCGGTCGCCAGCGCCCGAGACGTGGAAGCCGAGCGAGGTCAGCGCCAGTTTCATTTCCGCCTGCGGCAACTCCAGCCCCGTCAGGCGCTTGACCTCGGACCAGGGGAAGTCGATCGCGCCGGGGCTATCCGGCAGGTCGCCGACGAATTCCATCTCGGACGCTTCGCCGCCGCAGAGCTCGATCACCAGCGCAGTCGCGAGGTCGAGGCCGGGGCGTGTGAAATCGGGATCGACGCCGCGCTCGAAGCGATAGCGCGCATCCGAATTGATGCCGAGCGCACGGCCGGAGCGGGCCGTGTTCAGCGGGTCCCAGAGCGCGCTCTCGATCAGCACATCGGTGGTCGCCTCGCTGCTGCCCGAGGCTTCGCCGCCCATGATGCCGGCAAGCGATTCAACGCCATGCTCGTCGGCGATCACGACCTGCTCGTCGGTCAGCGTATAGGTCTTGCCGTCAAGCGCGAGGATGGTCTCGCCGGGCTTCGCGCGGCGCACCGTGAGGTTGCCCTTCACCTTGGCGGCGTCGAAGACGTGCAGCGGCCGGTTCCGGTCGAGCGTCATGAAATTGGTGATGTCGACCAGCGCGTTGATGGGGCGTAAGCCCACGGCGCGCAGGCGCGCCTGCAGCCAGTCCGGCGAGGGGCCGTTCCTGACACCGCGCACCAGGCGCAGCGCGAAGGCCGGGCAGAGCTTGCGGTCTTCCTCGGCGAAGTCGAGCGTGACCTTGACCGGGCATGGGAAGGAGCCGCGCACCGGCTGAATGACCTGCGACTTGAGCTTGCCGATACCGGCGGCAGCAAGGTCGCGGGCAATGCCAGCCACGCCGAGCGCATCGGCGCGGTTCGGCGTCACCGCGATCTCGATCACGGCATCGTCGAGGCCGGCATAGGGAGCGTAGGGCTGGCCGACCGGCGCATCGGCTGGCAAATCGATGATGCCGTCATGATCGTCGGAGAGTTCGAGCTCGGCTTCCGAGACCAGCATGCCGTTCGATTCGACGCCGCGGATCACGCCCTTGCCGAGCGTGACCTTCTTGCCGGGGATGTAGCTGCCCGGCGGCGAGAACACGCCCTTCATGCCGGTGCGGGCATTCGGCGCGCCGCAGACGACCTGAACGGGTTCGCCCGCGCCGGTATCGACCATGCAGACGCGCAGGCGATCGGCGTTCGGATGCTGCTTTGCCTCGATGACATAGGCGATGGTGAAGGCGGAGAGCGCCGCCGCGCGATCCTCGATCGCCTCGACCTCGAGGCCGACGCGGGTCAGGGCATCCGTGATCTCCGTAACGGAGGCGTCGGTGTCGAGATGCTCTTTGAGCCAGGAAATCGTGAACTTCATGCGTCTACGTCCATCGGGGCGAGCACTTCCACCAGACGGAAGCGTTCGCAAAGCAAGGGCACGTCGGGGCTGAAGACACCGATGCGCCGAAAATAGGTTTCGTGGGCGTCCCGCCACGAGGCAAGGGTGCGGTCGCCCTCCCCTTCGTCGAAGGCGAAGGCCTCGTCAACTTCGTCGAAGCGCCGCGGGATGAGTTCGAGCGTCTCGATGACGCAGACGGGCCAGCCCGAGCCATCGAGCACGATCCAGAGCTCATTGAGCTTCGGGCAATCGGGCGCATCGAGCGTGTTCACCGTCGCGATCTTGCGGCCGCTGACGACCAGCGCCGCGAGTTCGGTCGCCAGCTCCGGACTGTCGCCGAAGGAAAAGCTCGGGCAGCCGCGATAGCGCTCCGGCAGGGACGCGGTCAGGTCAGTGGCCATCGCGCCCTGCCTGTGCTGGTGCAGCCGGCACCGCATCGTTGAGCTTGTTGGCGCCGTCGGTGCGGATCTTCATGGCGTTGCCGCGCCAGCTCACCTCGCCCCCGACGAAGGCATAAACCCAGATGCCGGGAAAGGCGATGTCGCGCGCCAGCATGGCGAAGGGCGAACGCCAGTTCAAGAACCAGCCGACGCTGGCCGAGAGCACGATATCACCGGCATACCAGACCAGCAGCACGAGCAACGGCGCCAGCCAGACCGGCAGGCCGAGAGCGGAAGCCCCAAAAGCGGCAAGCAGAGCCGCCAGGAAGGGCGTCGCCAGAATTTCCAGCGCAAAGAAGGGCAGGAAGGTCACGCGCCGGAGCCGCGCCCAGCGGAACTGGCGCTGCACGGCGTCCCTCAATCGCCGCCGGCCGAGCGGCTGCTCGAAGGGCTGGCCGACGAGATGGACCTGCCGGCCGGTATTGCGCACCAGCTTGGTCGAGGCCGCGTCCTCGGCGATCTCGGCGCCGAGCGCGGCGATGCCGCCGTTCGCGTCGAGGAAGGGCTTGTTCCAGAGCATCGACTTGCCCTGCGCGAAGCCGAGGCCCAGCGCCTCGCCGACATATTGCCAGCGCGCCTGGAAGGCGTTGAGGAAGGCGCATTCGACTTCGGCGCCGAAGCATGCCGGCCGGGAGCCGGCCGGTGTCGAGCAGACCAGACCGGTCGTCGGCTGCCAGGCGGCCAGCATGCGCTGGATATAGTCCCTGGGCATCAGCACGTTGGAATCCGCGAGGATGACCCAGTCGGTCGTTGCTGCCTCCCAGCCGCGCACGCAGTTGTTGAGCTTGGGATTGGCGCTGACGGGTACGTCGCCAACGATCAGGCGAATCTTCTCCGCGCCGTGGATGCCGATCAATTCCTCGATCAGCGGGATGATCGGGTCATGCGCGTCGGCGACGCAGAAGATCGTGCTGTAGCGGGGATAGTCGAGCTCGAGACCGGAGACGGCCGTCTCGCGGCTGAAGGCCTCGATGCCGCGCAACGGACGGACGATGGTGACCGGCGGTAAGGTATCGAGCAGGGCCGAGCCTTGCAGGGGCCGGCGCAGCCGCCAGAGCGCGATGGCCTGGCTGACCAGGTTCATCGCGACCAGCAGCACGGCAATCGCCGCCGCCCAGCCCGCAGGCGTCATCGCGCCCTCCCCTGTCCGGCCCGTGCCGTCACGAGGAGAGGCCGCCCGTCAGCGTCGGCAGGTCGAGCGGACGGAAGCCGTAATGGGCGAGCCAGCGCACATCCGCCTCGAAGAAGGGGCGCAGGTCCGCCATGCCGTATTTCAGCATGGCGATGCGGTCGATGCCCATGCCCCAGGCGAAGCCCTGATAGACCTCCGGGTCGAGCCCGCAGTTCTTCAGCACGTTCGGGTGGACCATGCCGCAGCCGAGGATCTCCAGCCAGTCGTCGCCTTCGCCGAAGCGGATCTCGCCGCCCTTGCGCGAGCACTGGATGTCGACCTCCATCGAGGGCTCGGTGAAGGGGAAGAAGGACGGGCGGAAGCGCATCTTCACGTCGTCGATCTCGAAGAAGGCCTTGCAGAACTCTTCCAGAACCCATTTCAGGTGGCCGAGATTGGCCGACTTGTCGATGACGAGCCCCTCGACCTGATGGAACATCGGGGTGTGGGTCTGGTCGGAATCGTTGCGATAGGTCCGGCCCGGGCAGACCACGCGGATCGGCGGCTCCTGCGCCAGCATGGTGCGGACCTGCACCGGCGAGGTGTGGGTGCGCAGCAGCTTGCGCTCGCCATTCGAATCCGGCGCGAAGAAGAAGGTGTCGTGCATCTCGCGCGCGGGATGGCCGACCGGGAAATTCAGCTTGGTGAAGTTGAGGTCGTCGGTCTCGACATCCGGCCCTTCGGCGATGGCGAAGCCCATATCGCCGAAGATCGCGGTGATCTCGTCGATGACCTGGCTGATCGGATGGATGCGGCCGCGCGCTTCCGGACCCTCCTGCACGGGCAGCGACACGTCGACGCGCTCGGAAGCGAGCCGGGCTTCCAGAGCGGCCTCGCCCAGCGCTTCCTTGCGGGCCGCGATGGCGCCCTGCACGCGGTCGCGCAGGCCGTTGATCTGCGGGCCCTTCTCCTTGCGCTCGTCCGGCGTCATCGCGCCAAGCGTCTTGAGCAGGGCCGATATCGAGCCGGATTTGCCGAGCGCGGCGATGCGCAGATCCTCGACGGCGGCTTCGTCGGCGGCAGTATCGATCGCGGCGAGGACGTCGCGTTCCAGAATGGCGATATCGGTCATGAATTTAAGTCGCAAGCGTTTGAAGGCGTGGGAACGGGCGCGTTCTAGCGGGAACGGCCGGCTTATGCCAGAGCGAAGCGACGACTTGAGGAGGATGCCTTGACCGACAATACCGCCCAGAAGGATTCGCCGTCCTATCGGCTGGCCGCGCTCGACCCCGATTTCATCCTGGGCGATTCGACCCGCGGTGCTCGCTTCATGCTGGAATACCAGAAGGCGGAGGACCAGCTCAGGGCACGCGGCGTCGTCTCGACCATCGTCGTCTTCGGCTCGGCGCGGGTGCGCGAGGGCAATCCCTGGTACGAGGCCGCCAGGCAGTTCGGCCACATCGCCTCCGAACGCGGCGGCGCGCTGCAGGATGGCGAGGCCGGCCGCCATCACGTCATCGCCACCGGCGGCGGCCCCGGCATCATGGAAGCCGCGAACCGCGGCGCAACCGAAGCCGGCGCGATCTCGATCGGCTTCAACATCACCCTGCCGCACGAGCAGGAGCCGAATGCCTGGTCGACTCCGGATCTGACCTTCCTGTTCCACTATTTCGCGATGCGAAAGATGCATCTGGCGATGCGTGCCGCGGCGCTGGTGGTGTTTCCCGGCGGCTTCGGCACGCTCGACGAACTGTTCGAGATCATGACGCTGGTCCAGACCGGCAAGATGGGGCGGGTGCCGATCGTGCTCTACGATTCCGGCTACTGGAAAGGCCTGCTGAACCTCGATGCGATGGCCGCGGCCGGCTTCATCCGGCCCGATGACCTCAAGCTGTTCAGCTACGCGGATTCGCCCGAGGAGGCTTATGATCGGATCGTCGAAGGCGCCGGCGAAGGCTGGAATCCGCCGAAGAACGGCAGCGTGCAGACGTAACACGCGCTGTGCCGTCATGGTCGGGCCTGTCCCGACCATCCACGTCTTCGCCGGTCGAAGCGTGTTCGAGACGTGGATGCTCGCCACAAGGGCGAGCATGACGTTGGAGCCAAAGAAAAAGGCCGGCGTCACCGCCGGCCTCTTCCAATTCAGCGATGCAAGGCTGCTCAGGCGGCCTTGGCTTCGGCGCCCAGCACGCCCTTGACCGTCTCGACCACGGCAGCGAACGAGGCTGCATCGTCGATGGCCATGGCCGACAGGGTCTTGCGGTCGAGTTCGATGCCCGACTTGATCAGGCCACCGATGAAGGCCGAATAGGTCAGGCCGTGCTCGCGCACCGCAGCGTTGAGACGCTGGATCCAGAGCGCACGGAAGGTGCGCTTCTTGTTCTTGCGGTCGCGATAGGCGTACTGCATCGAGCGATCGACGGCCGCTTTGGCGGCGCGGATCGTATTCTTGCGGCGGCCATAGAAGCCCTTGGCGGCCTTGAACGTCTTCTTGTGCTTGGCGTGGGCTGTTACGCCCCGTTTCACGCGAGCCATGTCATGATCTCCGGAATGTCAGGTGGCGTCAGCCGTTGGGAAGGAAGAACTTCTTCACGTTGGCCGCATCGCCCTCGAACAGGACGGTGGTGCCGCGGTGATTGCGGAGCTGCTTGTTGGTCCGCTTGATCATCCCGTGACGCTTGCCGGCCTGGGCGTACATCACCTTGCCGGTTCCGGTGATCTTGAAGCGCTTTTTAGCGCTCGACTTCGTCTTGATCTTGGGCATTTGAGCTCCTCAATGGTCGTGGCTGCGCGTCTTTCGAACGCGTTGCCAATGTCTTGCTTTCAGGAAGCAAAGCACGATCGCCACGGCAGCCCTTATCAGCCGGGCGATCGAAGGCCGGGCCTATCGCAGAAAATGACCGCTATTGCAAGTGCGAAGCCGGCAATAACCGGTGAGGCTGCCCGGAAAAGCAGCAGCCCTTCGTCTGCCTTCTTCAAACGATCGTCACGCCGTAAGGTCAACAGGCGTGTTCCGCATCTGGAGACAGTTCCGTGAAGAAGCTTCTGCTCAATCTCGCCGCAGGCCTTGCCCTGACGGCCGCCGCCTCCGCTCCCGCGCTTGCCCAGTCGACGCTCGACAAGATCAAGGCGCGCGGCAACATCATCTGCGGGACCAGCGAGGGCGTCCCCGGCTTTTCGCTGCAGGACAATGGCGGGGTCTGGAAGGGCTTCGACACCGATTTCTGCCGCGCTCTGGCGGCGGCGATCTTCAACGACCCGAACAAGGCGAGCTATCTCTCGCTGTCGAGCAAGAACCGGCTCGTCGCGCTGCAGAGCGGCGAGATCGACGTGCTCGCCCGCACCACGACCTGGACGCTCGGCCGCGACATCGGCCAGGGCCTCACCTTCACCGCCGTCAACTACTATGACGGCCAGGGCTTCATCGTGCGCAAGAAGCTCGGCGTGACCAACGTCAAGGATCTCAACGGCGCCTCGGTCTGCGTGGCGCAGGGCACCACGACGGAGCTCAACCTCGCCGATTACGGCCGCACCAACGGCATCAAGTTCGAGACCGTCGCCTTCGCCACGCTCGACGACACCGTCCAGGCCTACGAGGCCGGCCGCTGCGACGCCTATACCACCGATCTCTCGGCGCTCTCCGGGACCCGCAGCCGGCTCAAGGACCCCGAGGAGCACATCCTCCTGCAGCAGGTCATCTCCAAGGAGCCCCTCGGCCCCTGGGTGCGCAAGAACGACGCGGCCTGGTTCGACCTCGTGCGCTGGACGGTCTTCGCCCTGATCAATGCCGAGGAGCTCGGCGTGACCCAGGCCAATGTCGAGGAGATGGCGAAGTCCTCGCAGAACCCGGAAATCCGCCGCATGCTCGGCAGCGAGGGCAAGTTCGGCGAATCCCTCGGCCTCAGCAATGACTGGGTCGTGCGGATCATCAAGGCCGTCGGCAATTACGGCGAGAGCTTCGAGCGGCATTTCGGCGCCAATACCCGCACCTCGCTGCCGCGAGGCGTCAACAAGCTCTGGACCCAGGGCGGCCTGCAATACGCCCCGCCGATCCGCTGAGGTCGGACCGACTGAAATCGGGCCGCTCCTTTTTTGGGGGGGGCGGCCCTTGTCGCCGGCGGCTCTCAGGCGGCTTCGCAGACCAGGGCTTCGGCGCGTAGGCCGAGCAGGCGGCTGTAGCCTGCAAGGACCACAAACAGCGCCGCAGCCCCCGCGCCCACCGAGATCCAGAAGCCGCTAGGGGCGCCGAAGGCATCGATCAGCACGCCGGCGGCCGAAGCGCCCGCGGCCATGCCGATGCCGATCCCGGTGATGCCCCAGGTCATGCCCTCGGTGAGCTGGCGCGGCGGCACCAGACGCTCGATCAGGCCCATGGCGATGATGATCGTCGGCGAGACCGCCGCGCCCGCCATGAAGAAGACCAGTGCCAGCGAGGCGAGCCCGGTCACGGCGAGCAGCGGCAAGGTCGTCGCTGCCGCGAGTGCAACCGCCGCGAGGAATTGCGTGGCGAGCGAGGCCCTGAGCCTGAGCGCCCCGAAGACGAGGCCGACGATCAACGAACCTGCCGCGTAAACGGCGAGGACGAGGCTTGCCGCCGCCTTCTGGCCCTGCGCTTCCGCGAAGGCGACCGCGGTGATCTCGGCCGTGCCGAAGATCGCGCCGATCGCGATCATGGCGAGCACGACGACCTGGACGCCGCCGAGCCGGATGACCGAGGTATCCAGTCCTGCGATATCGGCGCGAACCGGGGGCTCGGTGCGCCGCTGGGCGCAGAGCAAGGGCACGCCGACGACCAGGAAGATCAGGGCGGCGAGCGGCCCCGCTTCAGGAAACACGCTGACGCTGAGCCCGATCGCGACGATCGGGCCGACGATGAAGATGACCTCGTCGACCACCGATTCGAAGGCGAAGGCCGTGCGCAATTGCGGGGTGTCGCGATAGAATTCGGTCCAGCGCGCCCGGACCATCGCGCCGATGCTCGGCATCAGACCGGCGAGCAATGCAAAGACGAAGAGCAGCCAGCTCGGCGCGCCCGCCCAGGTCGCGACCATCAGCCCGCCGAGCGCCAACGCCCCGGCCGCGGCGGCGGGCATCAGCACGCGACGCTGGCCGTAGCGGTCGACCAGACGCGAGACCTGCGGCGTGATCAGCGCGCTGGCGAGCGCGAAGGTCGCGGCCACCGCGCCAGCGATCGCATATTCCCCGCGTCGCTCCGACAGCATGGTGACGATGCCCAGCCCGACCATCGAGGCCGGCAGGCGGGCGATGAAGCCGGCGGAGGAAAAGGCGAAGGCGCCGGGCGCCTGGAAGATCTCGCGATAGGGGTTAGGCATGGCTCGGACCGGATAAGGCGGACATACGCCGCGTATGTCAGTGGGTAATTGCATACGCCTCGTATGTCAATTAACATACGGGGCGTATGTGAAGAGGATATGATGGCCCGCAGACTTCGTGCCGACATGATCGCGGAAACCCGCGCCAGCCTGATCGCCGCCGGGCGCGAGGCGTTCGGCACGATCGGCTATGCGGCAGCCTCGATGGATGAGCTGACGGCGGCAGCCGGGCTGACACGCGGCGCGCTCTATCACCATTTCGGCGACAAGAAGGGCCTGTTCGCCGCCGTGCTCGACCAGATCGATGCGGAGATGACGGTCAGGCTGCGCGCGGTCTCGGCCAGGGCCGAGGATCGCTGGACCGGCTTCCGCGACGAATGCGCCGCCTATCTCGCCATGGCTCTGGAGCCGGAAATTCAGCGTATCACGTTGCGCGACGGGCCGGCCGTGCTCGGCGACCCCTGGAGCTGGCCGATCCAGAACGACTGCATCCGGATGATGACCCGGGGTCTGGACGAGCTCGTCACCGAGGGCGTGCTGGCGCCGCTCGATCCCGAGGCCGTGGCGCGCCTGATCTTCGGCGCGACCCAGCATGCGGCGCAGTGGATCGCGCATGCGCCGGAGCCGGAGGCGGCCCTGAAAAGCGCGACCGACGCCTTCGACGCGATGCTCGACGGCCTTCTGAGCAAGCCGACATGAAAAAGGGCGCCCGAGGCGCCCTTTTTCTGCATCTCGCCTGAGAAGCGATCGCTTGCGCCTCAGCGCGGCGCGAGCACCATCACCATCTGGCGGCCTTCGAGCTGCCAGTCGCTCTCGACCTTGGCAACCTCGGCGGTATCGACCTTGACGCGCTCGAGCACCTTCACGCCGAGATCCTGATGCGCCATCTCGCGGCCGCGGAAGCGCAGGGTGACCTTCACCTTGTCGCCTTCCTCGAAGAAGCCGTGCATGGCCTTCATCTTGACGTCGTAGTCATGCGTGTCGATGCCGGGACGCAGCTTGATTTCCTTGATCTCGATGGTGCGCTGCTTCTTGCGCGCCTCCGAGGCCTTCTTCTGCTCGAGAAAGCGGAAGCGACCATAATCGAGGATCTTGCAGACCGGCGGAACGGAGTTCGGGGCGATCTCGACAAGGTCGAGACCGGCATCCTCGGCGAGCTTCAGCGCATCGAAGAACGAGACCACGCCACGGTTGGCGCCGGTATCGTCGATGAGCTGAACATCACGCACTCCGCGAATGTCGCGGTTCGAGCGGGGACCTTCCTTGGTCGGGGTCGGGGCAGCGCGGTACGGACGACGAATGGGGTATTCTCCTGTATCTGGCGCGCTTCGCGCCGTTGTTGCAGACACATTGCACAATGATGCGCGTTGTCAATGCATGACACCGCGATGGCGGGCATTCCCGCCGGCTTAGCCTCCGAGCAGCGCGCAATAGACGTCGAGCGTCTCGGAGACCATCGCCTCCAGCGAGAAATGCCGCTCGACATGCACCCGCGCGCGTCGCGCCAGCGCATCCCTGGCGGATGGCCGGAGCGCCAGCGCCTCGTTCAGGCCGGCCGCGAGAGCCGGAGCATCACCCGGAGGCACGCGCCAGCCGGTTCGTTCGCCAGGCTGAGCCTGCGGCGGTGCCAGAACCGTCTCGGGCACGGCGCCGAGATCCGAGACCACGACGGGTGTGCCCATCGCCTGCGCTTCGACCGCAACGCGACCGAAGGCTTCGGGGTCCGTCGAGGGCACCGCGACGACCGCCGCCGAGAGCATCGCCGCTGGCATGTCGCTGCAGTGGCCGACACGCTTCACACGGCCCTCGAGGCCGGCCTTGGCGATCAGCGCATCGAGTTCCTTGACGTAGCCGTCCCTCCCCTGCGCATCGCCGGCAAGGATGAAGGCCGTATCGGTGTCCCCGCCGTCGCGCATGATGCGTGCGGCCTCGATCAGGACGCGCTGGCCCTTCCAGTTGGTGAGGCGACCGGGCAGCAGCACGATGCGCTGATGCGGTTCGACGCCCCAGGCGTTGCGCAGCGCCTGCACCCGTTCCGCCCCGACCGCAGCCGGCGCGAAGGCGGAGAAATTGGTACCGCGATTGACGACCCTGACGCGGTCGCCGGCCACCGGATGCTTCGCCATGATCAGGCCGGCCGTATAGACGGAGTTGGCGATGACCACGTCGCCGCGCGCCATCACCGAATTATAGAGCGTCTTCACCGTCGAGCGGCTGTTGTAGGAGCCGTGATAGGTGGTGACGAAGGGCAGCTTCAATAGCCTCGCCGCACCCAACGCGACCCAGGCCGGGGCGCGGGAGCGGGCATGGATCAGCTCCACCCCTTCCTGCTTGCAGAGCAGTGCGAGCTTGCGGATGTTGAGGAGCATCGCGACCGGGTTCTTCGAGGCCGCCGGGAACGGCAGCCAGACCCCGCCCTTGGCCTGCAATTCCGCGACGAGGCGCCCGCCTTCGGTCGCGACCAGCGCACGCGCGCCGGCATCGGTCAGTCCCTTGGCGATATCGACGGCGGTGCGCTCGGCCCCGCCGGCTTCCAGCTCGGGAATGATCTGCAGGATCGTCCGCCCCGCCAGCGGATGCGTTTCGGTCGAAGGCAGTGAAAGGTGGGCACCCGGCTTGAAGGACATTCGCTCTCGGTCTGGACTTTCGTAAACGAGGGCGAATATGCCCCTATCGATTGCTAGCCGCAGCCTTTAATCGCCGCGGCCGGATGATTCGTCACAGGAGATTTGCCTTGGAGCGCCAGCCGCCGCAATGGCTCGAGGTCGGAGACGGCCCCACAAAGCGCCGCCTCGCCTATCTCCTGCAGGAGGGAACCGGCGCCCCGATCGTCTGGCTCGGCGGCTTCCGCTCCGACATGCGTGCGACCAAGGCCGAGGCTCTGGCGGAGTGGGCCCGCACCAACGGCCGGGCCTGCCTGCGCTTCGACTATGGCGGCCACGGCGAGAGCGATGGCGATTTCGGCAGCTTCACCCTGTCGGACTGGCTCGACGACGCGATCGCTGCGATCGAAAGCCAGTGTCGTCAGCGCCCGATCCTGGTGGGCTCGTCGATGGGCGGCTGGATCGCGCTGCTCGCGGCACGCCGCCTGTTCGGCACACCCATGCAGCCTTCCGGGCTTGTCCTGATCGCACCTGCGGTGGATTTCTCCGAGGACCTGATGTGGGCGCAGATGCCCGATTCTATCCGCCGGACGATCCTCGACGAGGGCGTCTGGCTGCGGCCTTCGGAATACTCGCCCGATCCGACGCCGATCACCCGCGCCCTGATCGAGGACGGGCGCCAGCACCTGATGTTCGGCGGCGAGATCAAGGCCGGCTGCCCCGTGCATATCCTGCAGGGCATGCGCGACCCTGACGTGCCCTGGCGCCAGGCGCTGAAGCTGGTCGAGCATCTCAGCGGCGACCCGGTCGTGCTGACGCTGATCAAGGATGGCGATCACCGCCTGTCCACGCCGGACGATATCGTGAGATTGCAGTCGGCGGTCGCCGGGATGGCGACCGCGCCCTGAAGATCGGAATGGCCGGCGTCAGTGGACGCTGACCATCCTCAGATCGTGCTCCCAGGCATTGGCCGTGGCGGCCTCGCGCGAATCCGTGACGAGGATCGGCGCACCGTCGGCCGAGAGCAGGGTGAAGAGCTGCAAGCCGGACTCGATCTTGGGAGCCTGCGGGAAGATCCGCATCAGCTCGTCCGAGCTCATCGACTTGATATAGGCGACCTCGCCAGCACCGAGCGCGGCGAATTCCGCGGGGGTCAGCGGGTTGGTCTGGATAAGATTGCTGTCCTGTTTCATCGCGCCCTCCTTCAGAGCAGTGCGAATGCGGTTCTGATACTGCGCCTTCAATTATGAACAGATGCGAAAACCGCTGACGCATCCTTCAAAAGCTGGACGGGTCTCCGTCCTCTACTCCCGGCTCATGATATCGATACGCCGGATGAGCCGTTCCGGTTCCGGCCTGACGAGATCAATCGCCAACAGGCCATTCGACAGATCGGCGCCGAGAACCTGCATGCCGTCGGCCAGCAGGAAGCTGCGCTGGAACTGACGGGCGGCGATGCCGCGGTGCAGAAACTGGCGATTCTTGTCGTCGCCCTGGCGGCCACGGATCGTGAGCTGGTTCTCCTCCAGCGTGATCTCGAGCTGCTCCCGGGCGAAGCCCGCGACGGCCAGCGTGATGCGCAGGCGATCGGGCTCGTCCTCCGTCCGGGTCAGCCGCTCGATATTGTAGGGCGGGTAACCCTCGCTCGCGCCCTTGGCGACGCGATCGAGCGCACGCTCGATATCGTCGAAGCCGAGCAGGAACGGGTGAGACAGGCTAGGCGTACGCGTCATCGCTCCAGGCCCTCGAAAGGCGCCTCACAGACATCGGGACCCGCCGCCGGCAGCACCCCGCGGGCGAAAGGCGAACCCTTCCGCTTGACCAAGATATGGCGAAGAGCAGAGGCCGCTTCAAGAGGAGCGGCCGGTAGCCGGCAGCCCGCCAGGCGATGCGGAATTCCGACGATGTCCGGAAGGAGAATGGTACAGCCACCCCGGCTTGAACGGGGGACCTCTAGATCCACAATCTAGCGCTCTAACCAACTGAGCTATGGCTGCCCGTACCGAGGGCTTCGCGACCGGCCGCCGCGGCGGGGTCGTCAGCGGCGCGGACCCTAGTGCCGAGTCTCGGCTTTTGCAACCGCGTAATTCAACTCCGGCTCCGGAAATTCGGCGCAGCGATGGCGCGCGCCGAATCCGGCCGCCGGATCAATCCTTGCGCAGGGCCGCGTTGGCGGTCCGGGCGAGCTCCTTCAGGTGCTCGGCATAGGATTCGTAGCTGCGGCGCACCGCCTTGGCCTGCAACGCGATCGCCTCCGAGGCGCTGTTGCTGCGCGCCAGCGTCTGCGCGTCGCCCAGCGTCGCCTCCAGCTCGGCGCAGGCATGGTCGAGCATGCGGGCCTGCAGGGCTCCGAAGGCGCGTGCCATGGTGAGCGCCTGGCTCATCGCGGTCGCGGTGACGACGGCAGCCGCTTCGGGCGGGCGCGGCAAGGGCAGCGAATCGAGCGAAGCGGGTTGCGGCGGCGCCTTGGCAGCCGGCGCGGGAGCGGGCTCCGCCGGCTTTGCGGCAGGGGCGACCGGGGCGGCCGCGACAGGCGCCGACTTGGCGACGACGGGCTTTGCGACGACGGGCTTGGCGGGTGCCGTCTCAGCGACTGCTGGCTTGACGAGCGCCGGCTTCACTTCGGCAGCTACAGCCTTGGACACCGCTGCGGCAGGCTTGATAGCTTTCGCGGCAACCTTCCGCCCCGCGACCTTCGCGACAGGCTTCTCGACGCGGATCTTGACCGGCGCCGCCTTCTTCGGGGTGCTCGCGACGGCGGGCTTTGCCAGAGGAGCCGGCTTGGCCAGAGGAGCCAGCTTGGCCACGGGAGCATGCTTGGCCGCTGCGACCGGCGACGGCGCGGGAGCGGTGACCTTGACGGGCTCGGGCTTGGCCGGAGCAGCGGTGACGGCAGGTTGCGCGGGAGCGGCAACCTTCGGCCTCTCGGCCTGCGCGGCAGCGGGCGGCGTCACGGCGGGTGCAGGCGTCAGCGCCTTCACCGGGGACAGGCTGACCGGAACCTTGGACTTGGTCCGGGTCGGAGCAGGCTTGACCATGGCGGCTCTCCTTCAGCGGCAAACGGCGAAGGCCGGACCCACGCGGTCCGGCCGAAAAGCGGTATCGGCGCCATCAGGCGCCGAATCAGCAGGCCTCAGCGGCCCTTGGTCGCCTTGCTGACGGTCTCGGCGGCCTTGGTCGCGGCATCCTGCGCGGCGGTGCCGAGATCCTTGATCTGGCTCTGGAAGGCGGCGACCTGCGACTTCAGGAAGTCCGACTGGTGCTGCATCACCTCGGTGAGATCCTTCGACTTCACCAGCTTCTGGGCGAAATCGAACGCGGCCGCGACATTGTTCTCGGCATAGGCGATAGCCTTGCGGGTCGCGTCCTGCGTGTTGGCGCGGGCGTTCTCGGCTGAGCCATGGGCATTGTCCACAGCCTTGTGGGCAGCGCCCATGAAGCCGTCGAACGCCTTGCGGGCCTGTTCGACGCTGCGCTCGGCGAACTCGCGCATTTCTGTGGGCACTTCATAAGGCAGCTTGCCGTTCATCGAATCCTCCTGTCGTGTGGTGATCCATCCCTAGATCATTGTGCACTGCAATATCATTGTTGCGCTGCAATGACAACAGCGTGACAATTGGCGACAGCCGCCATGTTAACGCTGTTTCCATGAGAAGCGGGAGAGCGATCTTCGGTTCCATGGATTTGCCGCCGTTTGGGGTCTATTAAGGCTTTGTTAGGCATAACGGGCGCGGATCGAACGAGCAGGCAGGCATGAGCGAGGCCGGAGAGGACTGGGCGAGGTGGAGCATGGCAGCGGCTGAAGACGCAGCCCTTGCAGCCTTTGCTGCCGGCGGCGCCCTGCTGCTGTGGGACCCGGCTGCCGAGAAGCCGCATTTTGCCAACGCCGCGGCACAAGCGCTGCTCGGCGGGCAGACGAGCCTGCCGGCACCGACCCGGCAGCGCCTGAACCTGCTGGCCGGCGGCATGGCCTCCGCCAATGGCATCCGGCTGGAGCGCCTGCGTCTGACCGCAAGCTTCGCCGCAGTTCCCGTCACCTGCGGCAGCAAGCTGGTTTCGCTACCCGACGGGCGCTCCGTTCTGGCCATCGCCGTGCAAGCCTCCGAGCTGCGCCGCCTCGGCGTCGCCGTTCCGCAGGCCGCCCCCGCCGAAGCTGCGCCGGTCGCCGCCCCCGCCCCGGCTGCACCCCAGGGCGAGGCCCCTGCGCCCGCCAGGCCGGCCATGGTCCGCTTCCTCTGGCAGAGTGATCGTGAGGGCAGGCTGACCAAGCTCTCCGACAATATCGCCACTCTGACCGGGCAGGCGGCTGCGGCCAGGCTGATCGGCCAGCGCTGGCATGACCTGCTCGGCTCCGTCTTCGCCGACAGCGATGGCGGCCTGATCGAACGTTTCGCCAATCCCGCGACCTGGAGCGGCCATGGCCTGCTGTGGCGCACCGATTCGCCTGGCGAGGCCGCGCCGGTCGAGCTCTCGGGCGTGCCGGTGCTCGATGCCGGGCGCCAGCTCGCGGGCTTCCGCGGCTTCGGCATCGCCCGGCTCAACGAGCGCTGCCCGTTCCCGATCCCCGAGGCGAATACCGCGGCAGCGGACGCGCAGGTCGAGGTGGAACAGGATGGCGCGACCGCCGAAGCCATTCAGGACGACGATGCGCAACCTGCGGCCGATCTTGCCGCAATGGAGGATGCTCCAGCCGCATTGCCTGTCACCGACGACTTGATCGCGGCCACTTCGGCCGGCGAGGAAGTCCCGGCGGTCAGCATGTCCGAGGCGGACGATCTTTCGAATCTGCCAGAGGACGACCGCGAGGAGGAGGCAGACGAAGCCGCCGCCTCGATCGATTTGGACCAGCCGCAGGACGATGCTGCGGCAGAGCCTGCTTCCGAAGCGCCCGCTGCACCAGAGCCCGAGCGTCTGCCCGGCAAGATCGTGCCGCTGCGCAACGGGCATCTGACCGCGATCAGACCGGTGCTCGAACCGTCGAAGGCGCATTTGAGCTCGGCCGAGCGCAACGCCTTCCGCGAGATCGCCAAGGCACTGGGCGCGCGACTGGCCGGCGATGACGAGCCGAGCACGCCGCGCCTGCCCCCGGTCGCGCCATTGCAGGTCAAGGACAAGGAAGAGACCCCGGCGGCGAAGCTGGCCGGGGAGGCCGAAGCGGCTTCCGCCCCGGCGCGCCACCGCAATTCCCACGCCGACGTGCTCGACCGGCTGCCGATCGCCGTTCTCGTCAATCGCGGCGACGAGGCGCTCTATGCCAACCGCACGCTGCTCGAGCTGCTGGATTATGCCGATCTCGCCGACCTGAAGGCCGGCGGCAAGGTCAGCCGCCTGATCAAGGAAGCCGCCCGCGCCGATGGCGGCACGATGACGCTGCTCGACCGGCTCGGCCATCTCGTCAGCGTCGATGCCGTGCTGTCGAGCGTGAGCTGGCAGGACGAGCCCGCCACGCTGATGGCCTTCCGCCATCCCAACGGCGATGGCAGCGACGTGCCGGTCCTGACGCCGGAAGAAGCGGAGGAAGCCGAGCTTGCGGCCGAATTCGCGGCGGAGGAAGCCGAATCGGCGGCCCGGGTCGAGGCGCTCCGGCTCGATGCCGATGCGCGCGATGCCCGCATCGGCGAGCTCACCGCCATGCTCGACACCGCGACGGATGGCGTCGTCACCGTCGACGATCGCGGCCGCATCCTGTCGCTGAACAAGGCCGCCGAGGCGCTGTTCGGTTACGACCAGCGCGAGGTCACCGGCGAATTGTTCACCCTGCTCTTCGCCAGCGAGAGCCACGCGCCGGCGCTCGACTATCTCGAAGGACTGAAGGGCGGCGGTGTCGCCTCGGTCATGAATGACGGGCGCGAGGTGCAGGGCCGCGTACGGCAGGGCGGCAAGATCGCGCTGTTCATGACGATGGGCCAGATCGCCCATGGCAACGAGCCGCGCTTCTGCGCCGTGCTGCGCGACATCACCGCCTGGAAGAAGACCGAGGGCGAGCTGGTCGATGCCCGCAAGGCGGCGGAGATGGCGAGCGCGCAGAAATCCGACGTGCTCGCCAAGATCAGCCACGAGATCCGCACGCCGCTCAATGCCATTATCGGCTTCGCCGAGGTGATGGCGGAAGAGCGCTTCGGGCCGATCGCCAACGAACGCTACAAGGAGTACCTGCGCGACATCCACCAGTCTGGCGGCTACGTCATCAGCCTCGTCAACGACCTGCTCGACCTCGCCAAGATCGAAGCCGGCAAGCTCGATCTCGACTTCGTCAGCGTCAACCTGAACGAGATCGCCCTGTCGACGGTGTCGCTGCTTCAGCCGGAGGCGCAACGCGGCCGCGTCGTGCTGCGCTCGGGGCTGTCACCGAAGCTGCCGCCGGTCGTCGCCGACGAGCGCTCGATCCGGCAGATCGCGATCAACCTGCTCTCGAACGCGGTGAAGTTCACCGATGCCGGCGGGCAGGTCATCATCTCAACCGCGCTCGGCGACCAGGGCGAGGCGATCCTGCGAGTGCGCGATACCGGCATCGGCATGGACGACGACGAACTCCGCCTCGCGCTCGAACCCTTCCGCCAGGTCCCGACGACGCGGCGTGCCGGCGGCACGGGCCTTGGCCTGCCGCTGACCAAGGCGCTGGTCGAAGCCAACCGAGCGGCGATGGCGATCACCAGCGTCAAGAAAGAGGGCACGCTGGTCGAGATCACCTTCCCGCCGCAGCGCGTGCTGGCGAGCTGATCGAACGGCGAGATAGACACTAAAAAAGCCCGGGACCGATGTCCCGGGCTTTTTCATTTGGTCAAAGCAGCGTCCCGGTCAGGATGAGCGCCGCCACGCCGAAATAGATTACCAGGCCGGTGACATCGACCAGCGTCGCGACGAAGGGCGCCGAAGCGCTGGCGGGATCGAAGCCGAGCCGCTTCAGCGCGAAAGGCAGCATCGAGCCGGCGAGCGAGCCGAAGGTAACGATGCCGACGAGCGCGCCACCGACCGTTGCGGCGATCAGCATCCAGTGCGGCCCGTAATCGTAGAAGCCGAGCCATTGCCACGCGACGATCCGGGCGACGCCGATCACGCCGAGGATGCTGCCGAGCGTGAGACCGGTCGGCAATTCGCGCAGCGCGATCCGCCACCAGTCCTTCAGCGTGACCTCGCGCAGCGCCAGCGCTCGGATGATCAGCGAAGTCGCCTGCGAGCCGGAATTGCCACCCGAGCTCATGATCAGCGGGATGAACAGCGTCAGCACGATCGCCTTCTCGAGCTCGCCCTCGAAGAACTGCATGACGGATGCTGTCAGCATCTCGCCGACCAGCAGGATCGAGAGCCAGCCGGCGCGCTTGCGGATCATCGCGACGAAGCCGATCTCGTTGTAGGGCTGGTCCAGCGCCTCCATGCCGCCGAGCTTCTGCACGTCTTCGGTCGTCTCGGCGATCATCGCGTCGATGACGTCGTCGAAGGTGACGATGCCGATGAGCTGTTCCTCCGCGTCGACGACAGGCACCGACAGCAGGTCGTATTTGGTGATGAGGCGCGCCACCTCCTCGCGATCGATTTCCGGGGTCACACAGATCGGCTTGTGCGCCGGCACGACCGACTCGACCGGCGCCTCCGGATCACCGCTGATCAGGCGCCTGAGCGAGACCGCGCGCACCAGCTTGCGCGTCACGGAATCGAGCACGTAGATCGCGTAGACTGTCTCGCGCGAGCGCTCGACGCGGCGGATATGGTCGAGCGTCTGCTGCACCGTCCAGTTCGAGGGCACGCTGACGAACTCGGTCGTCATGATCGAGCCGGCGCTGTGCTCGGGATAGGCCAGCAGCTTCTTGAGATCGGAGCGGGTCTGGCGATCGAGACGCCCGCTGACGCGCGCGCGCGTCTCCTCGTCGAACTCCTGGAAGACGTCGGCCGCCCGGTCCGCCGACATGGCGGAGAGCAGCGCACCGGCGCGCTGGTCGGGCAGCAGCGCCACCGCCTCGGCGGCGGCGGTGAGCTCGGGTTGGTCGAGCACCTCGACGGCACGTTCGAACGGCAGTTCGGCCAGGACATGCGCGATGGTCGCGTCGTCCTGGTCGTTCAACGTCTCGACGATGTCGGCGACGTGTTCCTGCGCCAGCGTCTGGGCCAGCGTCACGGCAAGGAGGTCCGTCGTGGCGGCGGTATCGTTCATGGCTCTATTCCTTGCGATCGGGCCGTCGTGGCCGGATCGCAGGCGAGCCGGGGGACCCGGTCAGGCGCGCGAGGCGGCGGCGGACGGCTTCGACTGTCGGCTGGGACTGTCGCTTGGCATCGGGTCGGGGTTTCCTGTGAGCAGCCGGCCGCAGGGGCCGGAGGCACGAGGCCAATGCACCCGCAAAGCGCCCGCGTCAAACGGTTTTTACCTCGCTCGCGGGCCGATCATTGGCATTGGCCGATGCGGCCTGCCCGGCCTATTGTCACAGGTGACGAACCGGCGCTTTCAGTCGGCCTCGTCGTCGTCCGCCCTCTCTCGCTGGATTCCGCCGATGTCCCTGACCATCTATGGCTGTTACCGCTCGCGCGCGACGCGCGTCATCTGGCTCGCCAACGAGCTCGGCCTGCCCTTCAATCATGTGCCGGTGATCCAGGCCTATCGCCTGCCCGATCCGAAGGCGCCGGGCGTGCCGCTGCACACCCGCAGCGCCGATTTCCTGAAGATCAACCCGAACGGCCATATCCCCAGCATCGACGACAACGGCTTCAAGCTGCACGAATCGCTGGCGATCAACCTCTATCTCGCCCGCAAGCATGGCGGCCCGCTCGCTCCGAAGGACGCGCAGGAGGAAGGGCTGGCCGTGATGTGGTCGCTCTGGGCCGCAACCGAATGCGAGAGCCATGCGCTCAACCTGCAGTTCCATCTCGCCGCCTATCCGCCGGAGAAGCGCAAGCCTGAGCTGGTCGAGGCCGCACTTGCCGCCCTGCCCGGTCCCTTCGGCGTGCTCGACAAGACGCTGGCCGAGAATGGCGGTTACGTGATGGGCAACCGTTTCACCGTCGCCGACATCAACGTTGCGGAGGTGATCCGCTACGCCAAGCCGGCGACGCAGCTCTTCGATGCCAATCCACGCGTGAAGGCCTGGCTCGAAGCCTGCCAGGCGCGGCCGGCCTTCCAGGCGATGTGGCAGGCGCGCGACGCCGAAGCTGCCTGAGCGCGCAGAATCCGGGTGGCCGGGCCTTGCCCGGCCGCCTACTGACGCGGGATGACCCGGCCAGCGAGCAGAGCTTCCGCCATGACACCGCCGACCTCCGCTCCCGCGCTGCGCATGGGCCCGTTCGAATGGTTCCTGCTGATCGTCCTGTCGATCCTGTGGGGCGGCTCGTTCTTCTTCAACAAGCTGACCGTGGCGGAATGGCCGCCCTTCGCCGTGGTGCAGGTGCGCGTCGGCCTCGCGGCACTGGCGCTGCTTCTGGTCGTGCGAATCGCAGGCCAGTCGATGGCGGTCGGGCGCGAACTCTGGCTCGCCTTCTTCGGGATGGGCATCCTCAACAACCTGATCCCGTTCAGCCTGTTCCTCTGGGGCCAGCAGCAGATCGCGAGTGGTCTGGCCTCGATCCTGAACGCGACCACGCCGATCTTCGCAGTGCTGGTGATGCATTGCTTCGGCAACGAGAAGGCGACAGGACTGAAGCTCGGCGGCGTGCTGGCCGGCCTCATCGGCGTCGCCATCCTGATGGGGCCTGATGCGCTCAGCGGCCTCGGCTCCAATCTGGCGGCGCAGCTCGCCTGCATCCTCGCCGCGGTCTCCTATGCCTTTTCCGGCCTGCTCGGCCGGCGTTTCAGGGGCGTGTCGCCGCTGGTCGCCGCCACCGGTCAGCTTTCGGCCTCGACATTGATGATGATCCCGATCGTCTTCGTCATGCATCCGCCCTGGACGCTGCCGATGCCGTCCCAGCAGGCTCTTCTCGCCCTTGTCGGACTGGCGCTGATCTCGACGGCGCTCGCCTATCTCCTGTTCTTCCGGATCATGCGCACGGCCGGGCCGAGCAACGTCATGCTCGTCACCTTCCTGATCCCTGTCAGCGCCATCCTGCTCGGCTCCGGCCTCCTGGGAGAGGAGTTGCTGCCGCGCCATTTCGCCGGCATGGCTGCGATCTTCGTCGGGCTCGCCCTGATCGATGGCCGCATCGCGCGCATCGCCCAGGCCAGACCCGCCCCAACCGCCTGATCCCGCATATCTTTTCCGGGCCTCTCATCAGCCGGGCGCCCTGACGGCACTCAGCCGAAAGGCTTTGTTGTCAAAAGATTATGAATTTCTGTAGGATCGACACCTTGGTCGGAACCGCTATTGGCGACGGCCACCGATAGAGATATCGCGGCAAGCGATACACGGGACAGGGGACGGCTCATGGATGTGCGGCAACTGCGATGTTTCATCGCGGTGGCGGAAGAGCTGCACTTCGGCCGGGCAGCCGAGCGGCTCGGCGTCGCGCCGCCCGCGCTATCGCGGCAGATCAGCGCCCTCGAAGACGAACTCGGCGTCGCCCTGCTGACGCGTACGACCCGGCAGGTCGCGATGACCCGCGCCGGGCTGATCATGCTCGAGGAAGCCAAGGGGATCCTGGTCAAGATGGAGCATGCCTCGCGTGCCGTGCGCGAGGCCTCGCTCGCTTCGGGCAAGGTGCTGCGCGTCGGCGCGATCGACGCGGCCTCGTCGAGCTTCGTGCCGGAGGCGCTGATGGCCTTCCGCGCCCGCTTCCCCGGCATCGAGATCAAGTTCGTCGAGGCGATGACGGCCGCGCTCGTCCAGATGCTGGAAGCGGGCAAGCTCGATCTCGCGCTCACTCGCCCGCCCCGCAAACCGACCGACTGCGCCTTCGAGATCCTGCGGGTCGAGCGCCCGATCGTGGTGCTGAACGAGAACCATCCGCTTGCCGCGCGCGAGCACCTGACCATGCTCGATCTCGTCGGCGAGCCCTTCGTGGTGCCGTCCAAACGCATCCGGCCCTATGCCTACGATCTGGTGATGGCCTATTTCGAGAGCGTCGGCGCGGTCCCCAACGTCACCATCGAGGCGACCGAGAAGCCGGCGATGATGTCGGCGGTCGCGGCCGGGCTCGGCATGGCGCTGGCGCCTGACTGGGTCTCGCGCCTGTCCTTCCCCGGCGTGACGATGCGGCGCCTGCGCGGCGCGCTGCTCGATCCGCCGCCGCCGGGCGCGCTTGTCGGCGTCTCCTGGCGCCCGCAGCAGAAGCTGCCCTCCCGCGACGACTTCCTCGCGATCCTCAGGGAAAGCGTGACGCTGCTCGACGAACGCCACGTCCTGCCCTTCGTGGCACCGAAACCGCAGAAACGAACCGCCCGCACCGGGTCGCCAATCGGAGGAGCCTCATGAGTTTGAACCAGATAGAGCGGGCGCAGGGTCTGCGCGTGAGATCGACGCAGGACCTGTGGGCAGGGGTGTTCATGATCGTGTTCGCCGGCGTGGCCGTGATCATGGCCTGGGACCTGCCCATGGGCAGCCTGCGGCAGATCGGGGCGGGCATGCTGCCGAAATCCATCGCCACGATCTGCGGCGCGCTGGGCGTGGTTCTGGCGCTGAGTTCGCTGCGCTTTCACGGCGAGGCCCTGACGCCCTGGTCGTGGCGCGCCGTCGTTCACGTCCTCGGCGGGACCGTCCTTTTCGCGCTGGCGATCCGCGGTTTCGATCTCGGGCCGATCCATGTGCCTTCGCTCGGCCTCGTCATCGCCGGGCCGCTGGTCGTGCTGTTCTCGGGCATGGCGGCGAGCGACCGCAGCCTGAAGGAGCTGGTGATCTTCGCGGCCGTGATGACGTTCGGCTGCGCGCTGCTGTTCAAATACGGGCTGGGACTGCCAATTCCCCTCGCCCCCTGGCTGCTTGGAATCTGACGCCATGGCTGAAATGATGTCTCATCTGGCGGTCGGTTTCGGCGTCGCCTTCACGTTCCAGAATATCCTGCTCTGCTTCACCGGCTGCCTTGTCGGGACGTTGATCGGGGTGCTGCCCGGCGTCGGCCCGACCGCGACCATCGCCATGCTGCTGCCGATCACCTTCGGCCTCGACCCGACCGGCGCGCTGATCATGCTCGCGGGCATCTATTACGGCGCGCAATATGGCGGATCGACCACGGCGATCCTCGTGAACATTCCCGGCGAAGCGACCGCCGTGGTCACCACGCTCGACGGCCACCAGATGGCCAAGCAGGGCCGGGCCGGCATCGCGCTCGGCACGGCCGCCCTCGGCTCCTTCTTCGCCGGCACCGTCGCCACCATGGTCATTGCAGCGCTCGGCGCGCCGCTGACGCGGCTGGCGCTGCTGTTCGGGCCTGCCGAATATTTCTCGCTGATGGTGATGGGCCTGTGCTTTGCCGTGGTTCTGGCACGCGGTTCGATCCTGAAGGCGTTCTGCATGATTGCGCTCGGCCTGCTCCTGTCGACGGTCGGCACCGACCTCGAGACCGGGCAGGAGCGCCTGACCTTCGGCATCGCCTCGCTCTCGGACGGAATCGACGTCGCCGTGCTCGGCATGGGCGTCTTCGGTTTCGCGGAAGTGCTGCGCAACCTCGAAACCCCCGAGGCGCGCGACGTCGTCCGCGCCAAGATCGGCCGACTGCTGCCGAACTGGAGCGACATCAAGCAATCGATCAATCCGGTGCTGCGCGGCACCGGCATCGGCGCCATCCTCGGCATCCTGCCGGGCAATGGCGCGGTGCTCGGCCCCTTCGCCAGCTACACGGTCGAAAAGAAGATCGCCGACGACCCGTCCCGCTTCGGCAAGGGCGCGATCGAGGGCGTGGCGGGGCCGGAATCGGCCAACAACGCCGGCGCGCAGACCGCCTTCATCCCGTTGCTCACGCTCGGCATCCCGCCGAATGCGGTGATGGCGCTGATGGTCGGCGCGATGACGATTCACGGCATCATTCCCGGCCCGCAGGTCATGACCAAGAACCCGGAGTTGTTCTGGGGCATGATCGCCTCGATGTGGATCGGCAACCTGATGCTGCTCGTCATCAACCTGCCGCTGGTCGGCCTCTGGGTGAAGCTGCTGCAGGTGCCCTATCGGCTGATGTTCCCGGCGATCCTGATCTTCTGCTGCATCGGCATCTACTCGGTGAACAACCAGCCGGCCGACGTCGCCTTCACGGCGTTGTTCGGTCTGTTCGGCTACGCGCTGATCAAGCTCGGCTTCGAGCCGGCACCGATGCTGCTCGGCTTCGTGCTGGGCAAGCTGATGGAGGAGAAGCTCCGGCAGGCGCTGATCATCTCGCGCGGCTCGTTCTACACCTTCATCGACTATCAGAACCGGCCGATCTCGCTGGGGCTGCTCATCGTCGCCGCGATCGTGCTCGCCATCGCGCTCCTGCCCGCGATCTCGAAGAAGCGCGACGAGGTCTTCACCGAATGACGGGGTTGCCGCCCCGGCGGCCCGCCTCCAGTTTCATTTCACGCAATCTCCAGGGAGGAATACGCATGAAGAAGCTCGCTCTCGGCCTTGCCGCCGCCGCCACGCTGGCTTTCGCCGGTACCGCGCAGGCGCAGGGCTACCCGACGAAGCCGATCACCATGATCGTGCCCTTCGCGGCCGGCGGCCCGACCGACATCATCGCCCGCGTCGTCGCCGACCACATGTCGAAGACGCTCGGCCAGCAGATCGTGATCGAGAACGTCGCCGGCGCCGGCGGCACGACCGGCATCACCCGCGCCGTCACCGCAGCACCGGACGGCTACACCATCGCGATGGGGCATCTGGGCACCTTCTCGGCGGCCCCCGCCACCTATCCCGGCCTGAAATACGACCCGATCAACGGCATGCAGACGATCGGGCTCGCCGGCGGCACGCCGATCCTGATCGTGGCGCGCAAGAATCTCGAAGCGCCCGACCTCAAGGCCTTCGTCGCCGCCGTCAAGGCCAACCCGGACAAGTTCAACGAAGCCCATGCCGGCCTCGGCTCGGTCTCCTGGACGACCTGCACCCTGCTCAAGGGCATTCTCGGCACGCCGAAGATCAACGCCGTCGCCTATCGCGGCACCGGCCCGGCGCTGAACGACCTCGTCTCCGGCCAGATCGACTTCATGTGCGACCAGATCGTCTCGGTCTCCGAGCAGGTCAAGGCCGGCACCATCAAGGCCTATGCCATCGCCTCGGCCCAGCGCTCGCCGGCGCTGCCCGACGTGCCCACCACCAAGGAAGCCGGCCTGCCCGACTACCAGATCGAGGCCTGGAACGGCATCGCCGGCCCGAAGGGCATGCCGAAGGAGGCCGTGGACAAGCTGGTCGATGCGCTCGACAAGGCCCTCAACGACGAAGGCACCAAGAAGCGCCTGCTCGACCTCGGCGCCGTGCTGCCGACCGCCGAGGAGCGGACGCCGGCCGGTTTCGCCGCCCTGATCAAGCGCGACGCCGACAAGCTGACGCCGGCCCTCTCGGCCGCATCGAAGCAGTAAACCGACGCGAGACGCCAATGATCATGCGGCGGGCCTTCGGGCCCGCCGTTTGCGTTTCAGGCCCGGCAGCGTCCCTCGGGCGCCGGAGCACGCCTTTGTCATGACCAGGCAAGCCTCTGTTCCTGAAGCTCTTTCTGCTTCCGGTTGCCGAACGTTAACATCTCGTGACCCGCTTTCCGGGAACTGATCGAGCACGTTGCGGTTGTCCTCGCCGAAGGTTCGCTTCGAAAGGAGACATACCATGTTCAAGAAACTTGCTCTTGTTGCCGCCCTGACCATCACCCCGGCGGTTGCCTTTGCCCAGAGCCAGCCCTCGGGCGGCGCGGTCGGCGGTGCGACCAGCGGGGCCGCGACCGGCGCAGTCGGCGGCGCCGTTGTCGGTGGCCCGGTCGGTGCGGTGGTCGGCGGTGTCGGCGGCGCCGTGGTCGGCGCGATCATCGGTGATGCGGCCGAGCCGAAGTTCCGCACCTATGTGGTGGAGCAGCGCGTCCCCTCCTACACCTATGCCGAGCCGGTCGCGGTCGGCACGGTGCTGCCGCAGCAGGGCGTCGTCTACCACCAGCTGCCGGCCGACTATGCGCCGAACGCCTCGAACTATCGCTACACGGTCGTGAACGACCGCACGGTGATCGTCGAGCCGCAGACGCGCCGCATCGTGCAGATCATCGAATAACACCGCTCACGACCCGAAAGGCGGGCGGTTTCAACCCCAGGCCGTCTGTCCTTCAGGCCAGGCCCGCTCCGGAAACGGGGCGGGCCGCTTCGTGTCGGACAGGCTCAGCGCGTGCCGAACATGCGGTCGCCGGCATCTCCCAGACCGGGGACGATATAGCCGTGGTCGTTGAGCCGCTCGTCGATGGCCGCCGTCCAGATCCGGACATCGGGATGGGCGCCGCGCAGGCGCGCGATGCCCTCCGGCGCAGCCAGCAAACACATGAAGCGCAGATCCCGGGCGCCGCGCTCCTTCAGGCGTTCGACCGCCGCTACGGCGGAATTCGCCGTCGCCAGCATCGGGTCCATCACCACGATCATGCGATCGGCGATATCGGAGGGCGCCTTGAAGTAATATTCGACGGCCTGGAGCGTGTCGGGGTCGCGGTAGAGCCCGATATGGGCGACGCGGGCAGCCGGGACGAGCTCCAGCATGCCGTCGAGGAAGCCGACGCCGGCGCGCAGGATCGGGGCGAAGACCAGCTTCTTGCCGGCAATGACCGGCTGCATCGACTTCTGCAGCGGCGTCTCGATCTCGATCAGTTCGGTCGGCAGGTCGCGCGTCACCTCGTAGCAGAGCAGCATGCCGATCTCGTTGAGGAGCTGGCGGAAGCTCTTGGTCGAGCGGTCCTTCTCGCGCATCAGCGTGAGCTTGTGCTGGACCAGCGGGTGGTCGACGACGGTGACGCCGTCCTGGCTCGAAGTCATACGCCGGTTACCCCTCTATCTCTCGGACCTTGGCTTACCCTCAAAATACCGTGCCATCGCTGACGATGGTCAAGGGCGGCCCGCCATCCACACGCTTTTCGCGCGCGATCCGGCGCCCGGCGGCCCAGGTCCCGCCTTCGAGCACCTTGGCGAGCGGAAGTTCTTCGCGCGAGCGCCCGAGACGCTGGCGGATCAGCCCCGCGACCTCGTCGAGCAGGGCGACGGTCAGCGCCCGCCATTCCACCACGAGCGGCGACGAGACCTCATGCGCCTTCGTCCGGTCCGCCTCATGCTTCAGCGCGATGACGCCGCTGTCGAGAAAGAGCCCGCCATTGCGGTACTCCGGCAGGCCGGTCATCTCGTCGATGTCGACCACGGCGATGCCGGCCCATTGCAACGGCTCGATCAGCGAATAGGTCAGCCATTGCGAGAGCTTGTGGAAAGGCACGAGCCCCGCCGTCGGCTTTCCCGGCCCGATCAGGGGATGGCGCCAGGTGTCGCCGAGCGCGACGCCAGCGACCGTCAGCCGCGACGGCCAGATGCCGCCGAAAGTGCCGAGCACCTCGCCCAGCATATGCGGGGCTCGCAGCGTCCCGGTATCGGCAGCCTTGGCGAAGCGATCGAACAGCGCGCCCGGCCGCGACAGACCCTGCCGTTCCAACTCCTCGCCGAGGCGGTTGAGCAGCGCCGCGCGGCCTTCGAGCGCCAGCAGCGGATTGCCTGGCCCAGCCTGGAAGCCGTGCGCCAGCGCGGCCGCATCGAGGCGCTTCAGCCCGGCCGCATCGGCCCGCAAGGGATCGGCTGGATCGCTGGAGAACAGCCCTGCGGCGAACATGTCGAGCGAGGCGAGCGCCAGCCCCTCGGAGCGGCCGATCTCGCGGCCCGTCGCGGCATCGCGATAGCGCCAGTCCGGGCCGGCGCCGGCATCGAGCAGGACACTGACGACGGCGAGATCATAGGCGGCGCGGCCGCGCGCGGCATGGTTTGCGAAGTTCGCCTCTCGGTCGAGCTTCTGCCAGCGATCCTCACCATCGACAGTGAAATGGCGCCAGCGCGCATGGAAGGGGATGTCGAGCGTCGGGTAATTCGCGCGGATCGTCTCCAGCACATAATCCGCGCAGGTTTCGAGCCGATCCGGATGGACGCTGAAATGAAGAAGCTGGCCGGCGAGGCCGAGCTCCAGCATCTCCTGCGCGCGCTCGCGCACGGCAGCGGGTTTCAACAGGGCGCGGAACGCCTCGGGATCGCGATCGGGCATCGTCAACTCGGTTGGCGTGGCGGAATCAGAACTTGTCGAGGTCGCGGCCGACTGTCGACTTGAGGGTGTTGTCGCCGGGCGCGCCTTCAGGCGAGTAGTATCCCGCCGCCTTCTTGGCCTCGATCTCGACGGAGGCGTCGGGCGGGACCAGCTCGGGCGGGATCGCGACGCGCTCGCCGATGGTGATGCCGCTCTCGACCATGGCGTCGTATTTCATGTTCGACATCGACATCAGCCGGTCGATATGGGTGACGCCGAGCCAGTGCAGCACATCCGGCATGAGTTGCTGGAAGCGGGCATCCTGCACGCCTGCGACGCATTCGGTACGCTCGAAATAGGTCGCGGCGGAATCGCCGCCCTCCTGGCGCTTGCGGGCGTTGTAGACGAGGAATTTCGTGACCTCGCCGAGCGCCCGCCCCTCCTTGCGGTTGTAGACGATCAGGCCGACGCCGCCGCTCTGGGCCTCCTTCACGCATTCCTCGATGCCATGCGTGAGATAGGGCCGGCAGGTGCAGATGTCCGAGCCGAACACGTCCGAGCCGTTGCACTCGTCATGGACGCGGCAGGCGATGCGCGCCTTCGGATCGGCGAGCCGCGAGGCCTCGCCCATGACGTAAGCCGTGATCGAGCCGATCGGCGGCAGGAAGACCTTGAGGTCCGGCCGCGTGACGAGCTCGGGATACATGCCGCCGGTCTGCTCGAAGAGTGTGCGGCGCAATTCGCTCTCGGTGGTGCCGAACCGTTCGGCGATGCCCGGCAGGTACCAGACCGGATCGACCGCGATCTTGGTGACGCTGATATCGCCGGAGGCGTGCAGGATATGCCCGTCCGCAGCGAGGCGATGGGCGCCCATCGCGGCGAGGATCTCGGGCAGGTTGAGCCTGGCCTTGGTGATCGCGATCGACGGGCGGATATCGATGCCCTCGCCGATCAGCTTGCCGAAATCCTGCGCGACCGTGTGGCCGAAGGGATCGAGCGAGACGATCCTCTTCGGGTCGGCCCATTGCGGCTGGGGCAGGATTTCCGCCGTCGGATAGGTGTTGGTCAGGTCCGGGCGCTGCTGCGGGTTCATGGCGCGGGCCGAGATCGCGAGCGCCCGATAGACCGAATAGGAGCCGCCATGGGCGCCGATGACGTTGCGGTCGGCCGGATTGGTGGTCGAGGCGATGATGGGCCCACGCTCGGTGGCGGTCGGTGCTCCCCACTTGATCGGGAAGCGCGTGGCAGCCCCGCCCGGCTCGGGATGGGAAGTCAGCCTGATATGGCCGTTGCGGTTCGGCGCATTCATCGCGGTCACGCCCTGAAAACGGAAGAAGGCCCCGGGACGGGATCGTCCGGGGCCTTCTGGACCTCATGAAGTCTGAACCAGCGCGGTGGCGCCGTCAATCGCCTTAGAAAACAGCGAGATAGCGCAGCAGCGAGATGATGCCGATCACGATGACGATGATCTGCACGACGTTCTTGATCTGCCCGTCGAGCGGCAGCATCCGCACGAGATAGAGCACGAGGCCGATGACGAGAACGGTGATCAGCAGCGAAATCAGAATGGACATGCTTGCAGCCCTTTATCTCGGCCGGTAGCCGGCCCCCCGGAGCCCAGCCGCGACGCATTCGCGGCTTGTCAGCCCCGGCGAGAGAACGTCGCAGGGCGGGGATTGGTTCCAGAGGCGGGTTTGCCGGCGAAAGGGGCTTTCGAAGGAACGCGAGAGCCGCAAACAGCAAACCCCTCTCCCGGGTGGGAGAGGGGTTTTCCGCAGTTCCTGCGCCCGGCTCAGCCGGCGATGCGATCGAAATCCGCGACCGCGCGGGTAGCCTGGCGGAGCTGGTTGAGCAGCTTCAGGCGGTTGGCGCGCAGGGCCGGATCGGGATCGTTGACCGTGACCTTGTCGAAGAAGGCATCGACCGCCGGGCGGATTTCGGCGAGCGCGGCCATGGCGCCCTCGTAATCCTCGGCTGCGACGGCGGCCTCGGCCTTCGGCGTCGCCTGCGCGAGGGCTACGGCCAACGCCTTCTCCTCGATCAGGCCAGCCTCTGCAATTAATTGCAATTCAGGCGCCGCAGCGAAGGCGCCCTCCCCGTCCTTCTTCTCCTCGGCCTTGAGGATATTGGCGGCGCGCTTGTAGCCCGCGAGCAGGTTCTTGCCGTCCTCGGTGTCGAGGAAACGGCCGAGCGCGGCGACACGGCGGGTGATGAGGAGAAGGTCGTCGTTCCCCGAAGCGCCTTCGCCCAGCACGGCGTCGACGAGATCATGCCGCGCGCCCTGGTCGCGGAGCATGACCTTCAGGCGGTCGTGGAAGAAGGAGAGGAGGTCGGCTGAAACCTCTTCCGAGATGAACGCAACAGCTCGGTGAACAAAATGCCGATCCCACCCAACAGCCAGATCTTTGTAAAATTCTTCCTCATCGTCCTCTCCGCCTTTGAAGAGCTTATCATAGAGGATTTCTTGCAATTCCAGCGTGTAATCGCGCCCCTGAAGGCCATTAAGGTCAAGATATAGCCCGATTGGACGATAAGCGAACATAAGACGCTCAATTAATCCAAGCTTGACCCGGTTCTCGACCACCAACCGGATCACACCCAACGCCGCTCTCCGCAGCGCATAGGGGTCCTTACTGCCGGTCGGCTTCTCGTCGATGGCCCAGAAGCCGACGAGCGTGTCGAGCTTGTCGGCCAGTGCCACGGCGACCGAGACCGGATCAGACGGCACGCGATCCGACGGCCCGAGCGGCTTATAATGCTCCTCGACGGCCGCAGCGACGGAAACATCCTCGCCCTGCAATTCCGCGTATTTCCGGCCCATCAGGCCCTGCAGTTCCGGGAACTCGCCGACCATCTCGGTCGGCAGGTCGGCCTTGGCGAGCTTGGCGGCCCGCTCGGCCTTGTCGGGATCTGCCCCGACGATCGGGGCCAATTCCCGCGCCAGCGCCGCGATGCGCTGGACGCGCTCGCCCTGCGTGCCGAGCTTGGCGTGGAAGACGACGCCGAGCTTGTCGAGCTTGGCCATGCGCTGGTCGAGCGGCTTGGCGAGATCGAGCCCGAGCTTTTCAGCGCTGTCCTTGAAGGTGTCGAGGTCCGGGAGCGAGCCGCGATCGGTCTGCCAGAAATAGGCAGCGTCCGAGAGGCGCGCACGAACCACGCGGCCATTGCCGGCGGTGATCGCCACGCCACCATCGCTGGCGACGAGGTTCGAGACCAGGATGAAGCGATTGGCAAGCGCGCCCGTCGCGGGATCGCGCAGCACGAAGCATTTCTGGTTGGCGCGGATCGTGGCGCGGATCGCCTCGCCGGGAATGTCGAGGAAGCGTTCCTCGAAGGAGCCCATCAGCACGACCGGCCATTCGACGAGGCCGGCGACCTCCTCCAGCAAGCCCTCGTCCTCGACGAGGTCGAGACCCTGCGCGAAGGCGAGGTTGCGGGCGTCTGTGAGGATGATCTCCTTGCGGCGGTCGGCATCGAGCACGACTTTCGCCTTCTCCAGCGAGGCGACATAGTCCTCCAGGCGCTTCACCGTGATGGGTGCAGGCGCGTGGAAACGATGACCATAGGTCACGTTGCCGGAGACGATGCCGTCGACTTCGAAGGGCACGATCTCGGTGTCTTCGGTCTCGGCGCCGAACGTGCAGAGGATCGAATGCAGCGGGCGCACCCAGCGCAGGCTCGCGCCAGCGGCCGAGGCCTTGCCCCAGCGCATCGATTTCGGCCAGGGGAAGGACCGGATCATCGCAGGGACGATCTCGGCGATGGCCGCGACGGTTTCCTGGCCGGGCTTCTCGATGATGGCGACATAGGAGTCGCCCTTCTTCGGATCGCTGACGATCGTCGCCTGGTCGAGCGAATTCAGGCCCGCTGCCTTGAGGAAGCCCTGCACGGCGGCATCGGGCGCGCCGACGCGCGGACCCTTGCGCTCCTCGCGGACATCGCGGCCACGAACGGGGAGGCCGGCAATGTGCAGCGCGAGCCGGCGCGGCGTCGCGAAGGCCTTCGCGCCCTCATAGACGAGGCCGCGCTCGACCAGCGCATCGGTGACGAGTTTCTTCAGATCATCGGCAGCCTTGCGCTGCATGCGCGCGGGAATCTCTTCCGAAAACAGTTCAAGCAGAAGATCGGGCATCAGATGGCTCCCCCGCCGGCGGTCTTCAGCCAGGCCGCACCGCAGGCCTTGGAGAGCTCGCGCACGCGCAGGATGTAGCTCTGCCGCTCGGTGACCGAGATCACGCCGCGCGCATCGAGCAGGTTGAAGATGTGGCTGGCCTTGATGCACTGGTCATAGGCCGGCAGGGCGAGTTCGTGGCGGGGCTGGTTGGCGCCAGCGGCCGGTTCGCCGGCGGCGAGCAGGGCCTTGCACTCGGTCTCGGCATCGGTGAAGTGCCGGAACAGCATCTCGGTATTGGCATGCTCGAAATTATGCCGGGAGTATTCCTGCTCGGCCTGCAGGAAGACGTCGCCATAGGAGATGCGGTCCTCGCCATCGAGACCGTTGAAGTTGAGATCGTAGACGTTCTCGACGCCCTGGACATACATCGCCAGGCGTTCGAGCCCATAGGTCAGTTCGCCCGCGACGGGCGCGCATTCCACGCCCGCGACCTGCTGAAAGTAAGTGAACTGGCTGACTTCCATGCCGTCGCACCAGCATTCCCAGCCGAGGCCCCAGGCGCCCAAGGTCGGGCTCTCCCAGTCGTCCTCGACGAAGCGGACGTCATGCAGGCCGAGATCGACGCCGATCGCCTTGAGCGAGTCGAGGTAGAGCTGCTGGAGATCCGGCGGCGACGGCTTCAGGATGACCTGGAACTGATAGTAATGCTGGAGGCGGTTGGGGTTCTCGCCGTAGCGGCCGTCCTTGGGGCGGCGCGAAGGCTGGACATAGGCCGCCCGCCACGGCTTCGGCCCGAGCGCGCGCAAGGTCGTCGCCGGGTGGAAGGTGCCGGCACCGACCTCCATGTCGTAGGGCTGCAGCACCACGCAACCTCGCTCGGCCCAGAAGCGCTGCAACGTCAGCAGCAGCCCCTGGAAGGAGCGGGTCGGATCCATCGCCGGGGAAGAAGCCGGGATGGTGGAGTGCGAGAGTGGCGCGGGGGCGGACAAGTGCCAGCAACCTTCCGATAACAAGGGAATGGTGCGGTGATTAGGGTTCGGGCCAGTCATGGTCAAGCATGAGCCGGAACCGAAAGCGGACAGGTTTCGTTCATATCGGGTCTGATATCGACAATCCCAACCGCACGGCTCGCGATGTTCGGGGCGAGCATTTGATGACGGGCCGGCGGCTGCATAACCAAGGAGTAAGCCCATGTTGACAACCCGCATCATTGCCGCCGCTTTCGGCGCTGCGACCTTGCTCGGTGCCGCCATGAGCACCGCCCCGGCCTCGGCGGCGCCGATTTCCGCCGGCACGGCGCTGGCTTCCGGCGCCGAAACCGGTCTCGTCCAGCAGGCCTGGCATCGCGGCCGCCCGCATTACGGCCCGCGCCGCCATTACCGTCCGCGCTGCTGGACCGAGTCCCGCCGTATCTGGAACGGCCATCGCTGGATCAGGCGGGCCGTACGCGTCTGCCGCCGCTGAGGCGGACGCACATATCTGAAGACGGGCGGACGGCGCGGTTTCGCGCCGTCCGTGCAACACAGCCCGCCATCCGCCTCGGGGATGACGGGTTGGCCCCGCCTGGGCCGGCGGCGCGATGGAGGCCAGGGATGTTCCGGACAACGCTTCTTGCTGCCGCGCTGGCGGGTTTTATGGGCGGAGTTGCTCTCACCGCCTCCCCGGTTGCGGCCGCGCCTGTCGCTGCCGCGGCCGGTCAATCGGCGCAAGCCGGGCAAAGCCTCGTCGAGCAGGCCCAGTATTACGGCCTGCGCCGATACCGGCGCCCACGCTGCTTCTGGTCCGACCGCCGCGTCTGGAACGGCTGGCGCTGGGTGGTTCGCCCGGTGCGCATCTGCCGCTGAGCGGCTCCCAAGAATGGCCGCAATGTGGCTGTTGGCTGAAGGCAAGCTGAACGACGCGATTCCGTGCCGTTCAGGTTCGAGGCCCTAATATTCAACGCAAGGACGGCGTTTTCATCCGACGGCAGGGACTGCCGGCGCCATCTCATGGAGGTTTTCATGTTTCGGACACTGATCGTCACCATGGCGACCGCTGGCGCGCTGGGCGTAGCCGGCATCGCCGCTACCCCTGCTTCTGCCGCCCCGATTGCGGCAGCCCCGATTGCGGCCGCGCCCTCGGTCTCGAGCGAAGGCATGGTGCAGCAGGCGCAGTATTATTACGGTCCGCGCCGCTATTACGGCCGGCCGCGCTATTACGGCCCCCGCTATTACGGGCCGCGGCGCTATTACGGCCCGCCGCGTTTCTATGGCCCGCCGGCCTATTATGCTCCGCGGCGGTTCTACGGGCCGCGCTATTACTGGTAATCGGGCGTAAGGCGCCCACGGCCGCGATGGACCGCATCGCTCAAGGGTGTCAGCCTGCCATCAGCGCCATTGATCACGAAAGCCGGCAGCAACGCTGCCGGCTTTCTGCTGTTCAGCACGGCCGTGACGATGATGCGGATCGCGGGCTTGTCGGCAAAGGCATGGACCGGGCGGACCGCGACCGCGCCGAAGCCGGTTTCGAGGCCGGCCAGAACTTCGGGCAGCGCCTCGACCCGATGAATAAGCGCGAGATATCCACTCGGCCGGAGCAGGCGCCGGGCCGTCCGCAGCCAGGGCGCGAGCGCTCCTTCGGCGACATGGGCGGCCTTGCGGTTCGGGACAGGCGAGGCCCGGCTGCCGCCCGGGGGATAGAAGGGCGGGTTCATCGCGACCGCGTCGAAGGAGGCGGGTGCCAGACCTAGCTCGGAGAGGATCCCGGCCCGTGCCGTGACATCTCCGGCGATCGCCGTCACGCGACCCGCCATGTCGTTGAGTCCGGCATTGCGCGCGGCCAGCGCGGCAAGCTCCGGATCGCGCTCCAGCAGCGTGACCTGCAACTCCGGCTGGGCCAGCGCCGCGGCGAGGCCAACCGTGCCGACGCCGGCCCCGATATCCAGCAACGCGCCGCCGCCCAGGTCCGGCAGCGCCGCTGCGAGCAGGACCGCATCGCTGCCGGCGCGGTGGCCCTTGCGCGGCTGGAGTAGTCTCAGCCGGCCATCGAGCAAACGATCCTCGACGATCTCGCCCAGTGCCGCGCCTGGTTCGATCTCACTCATCACGCAATTCTGATCCGTAGCCGGCCTCGACCAGCAAAGCCCGCGCACGCCAGCGATCGGCATCGCGCACCAGCAGGCGACGGGGGAAGGCCCCGATCATGCCCTCGAGCGAACTGATATGCTGATCTGCGATCAGGCAGTCGAGATTGGCCGAAGCCAGCAGGGCCTCGACGGCGCCGAGCAGGATAAGGTCGTTGGTGCGCAGGAGTTCGTGCATGGCTCCATGGAGCCCAAGCGCCCGGGTTTGTGCAAGAGCCGTCGGCTTTCAGGCCCCGTTCACGCAAAGGTGCGGCGTCACGCCGGTTTGCAGGGGCTGGCGTCCCATGCGACGGTTGTGGCATGGCACAAGCGCGCCGCCCGGCGCGGGTATCTGACTCCGGAGTGTCTCCAGTGGGTGTCGTCGTCTCCCTCGAGGAACGGGAATCGAATCAGGCCAGCATCGAGCCGCTGGTCGCGCTGACGCGCGAGGACATGGCCCGCGTCAACGCGATGATCCTGTCGCGCACCGGCTCCGACGTGACGATGATCCCGGAGGTCGCCAACCACCTGATCTCGTCGGGTGGCAAACGGCTGCGGCCGATGCTGACACTCGCGATGGCCGACCTCTGCGGCTATGCCGGCGATGGCCACGTCAAGCTCGCGGCCTCCGTCGAGTTCATGCACACGGCCACGCTGCTCCACGACGACGTCGTCGACGAGAGCGACATGCGCCGCGGCAAGCTCGCCGCTCGCATGCTCTGGGGCAACGAGGCGAGCGTGCTGGTTGGCGATTTCCTGCTCGGCCAGGCCTTCAAGATGATGGTCGAGGTCGGCTCGCTCAGGGCGCTCGACATTCTCTCCACCGCCGCCTCCGTGATCGCGGAGGGCGAGGTTCTCCAGCTCTCCGTCGCCAAGAACACGGAAACGACCGAGGACGAGTATCTCGCGGTGATCCGCGGCAAGACGGCCGAGCTCTTCGCGGCCGCCTGCGAGGTCGGGCCGGTGATCGCCGGCTCCCCCAAGGCCGATGCCGCCGCCTGCCGCAGCTACGGCCTCAATCTCGGCATCGCCTTCCAGCTGATCGACGACGCGCTCGACTATGGCGGCGTCGCCGCCAAGCTCGGCAAGAACACCGGCGACGATTTCCGCGAGGGCAAGATCACCCTGCCCGTCGTGCTCTCCTTCCGCCGCGGCGACGAGGCCGAGCGCGCCTTCTGGAAGCGCACGCTGCAGGACGGCGAGATCCGCGACGACGATCTGGAGGAAGCGCAGGCGATCATGCGCCGGCACAAGGCGCTCGACGACACGATCGCCCGCGCCGAGCATTATGCGCGCATGGCAAAGGACGCGCTCGGACTGTTCCCGGCCTCGCCGATGAAGCAGGCGCTCAACGCCGCCGTCGATTTCTGCGTGGCGCGGGCGCATTGAGCTGACGCACCGCCGTCACTGCGAGGAGCGCAATGACGGTGGAACGGTCCCACCGCTTTAGCTCAGCAGCGTCGGCTTGACCCACCAGCCCGGCCGCTCGCGCTGCAACGCCTTGGCAGCGGCAGCGCTCGATGCGCAATCGTCGAACAGCGCGAAGCAGGTCGCGCCCGAGCCGGACATGCGCGCCAGCCGGCAACCGGGCAACGCCGCGAGCCGATCCAAGGCCTCGCCGATCACCGGCGCCCCCCGCTGCGCCGGTGCTGCGAGATCATTGCTCGTGGTCGCCAGGTAGCCCAGCAGATCCGCAGCCGATGCCGGACCCGCAAGATTCTGCGCGCGCGCTTCCGACACCGCCTCACCCGCCTTGAGACCAAGCGCCCGGAATACGCCCACCGTCTCGACCCCAACGCCGGGATTGACCAGCACGGCGAAGAGCGGCGGCAGCCTGAGCACCGGACCAAGCTTTTCGCCGATGCCGGCCATCAGCCGCGCGCGCGAATCGAGACAGACCGATACGTCGGCTCCGACCTGCGTGGCGACTTCGCGCAAGATCGGATCGCCCGGAGTGATGCCGTTCAGGCGCGCGAGCAGGCGCAGCGCCGCAGCCGCATCGGCCGAGCCGCCCCCGATTCCCGAGGCAACCGGCAGGCGCTTGACGAGATGGAAGCGTCCCAGGCGCAGGCCGGGGCGTGCCGCTGCAAGCGAGCGGGCAGCGCGCAGGACGAGATTGCCGTCATCGGCCGCGAGTCCTTCAGACCGAGGACCTGCGAGCGTCAGAGAGAGGTCAGCGCCGGGTTCGAGCGACAGCGTGTCGCCGACGCCGGCGAAAGCGACGAGGCTTTCAAGCTCGTGATAGCCGTCGGCGCGCCGGCCGAGCACGAGCAGGTCGAGATTGACCTTGGCGCGGGCGCGCGTCGTCAGCGGTGGGGCCACAGCGTCAGGCCGGCGACGCGGAAGCGTCAGCCGCCGTCCTTCTTGGTCTCCTCGACGGCATTGGCCGAAGGATCCTCCATCCCGCGCTCGATCTTGCGCAGGATCTTCTCCAGGTCTTCAGGCTCGGGCTTGAGGTCGCGGGCGTGGTTCCACTGGAACTTCGCCTCGAGCTGGCGGCCAGTGCGCCAGTAGACGTCGCCGAGATGATCGTTGATGACCGGATCGGACGGGCGCAGTTCCGCGGCGCGCTCGATCTCGCGCGAGGCATCGTCATAGCGGCCGAGGCGATAATAGGCCCACCCGAGCGAATCGATGATGTAGCCGTCGCGCGGGCGGAGCTCGACGGCGCGGCGCAGCATGTCGAGCGCCTCGTCGAGCTTGAGATGCTTGTCGACCAGAGAATAGCCGAGATAGTTCAGCACCAGCGCCCGCTCGCGGCCGAGCGGATCGGGCAGGAGTTCGAGCGCCTTGCGCAGATCGGCCTCGGCCTCGGGCCAGCGGTTGATGCGCTCGCGGGCGATGCCGCGGAAATAGAACAGATCCCAGTTGGCGCGGCCGGGCGAGGCGAGCTTGTCGATGGCCTTGTCATAGGCCGCCGCGGCTTCCGCGAATTTCTTGCGCGAGCGATAGATGTTGCCGAGCGCCGAGAGCGCGTCGACATCGTCCGGCCGCTCGGCAATGACCTTGTCGAGATGCTTCACCGCCTCTTCGGGCTTGCCAAGATTTTCCAGGGCCAGGCCGGCCTGGATCTCGGCATTCGGGCGCAGCGGCGAAGAGGCCGGCATCTTGTCGTAGACGGCGACGGCATCCTCCGGCTGGCGGGCGCGCTCGAGAATGTCGCCGAGCGTCAGGATCGCGAGGTCGTGGCCGGGGTCGAGATAGATCGCCATGCGCAGGTAGAGCAGCGCGGCGGCTTCGTCGCCCTGGCGGTTGCCGGCGCTGGCGAGGCCATAGAGCACCTCGGCCGCGCCCTGCTGCGGCGTCGTGATCTGACGCGGCGGCGCATCCTTCTTGCCGACGAGCGCCATACCCTCGCGGATGATCGGATGATTCGGCAGCAGGCGGTCGAAGGCGGCATAGGTTTCGGCCGCACCGTTGAAATCGCCGTTGCGGGCCTGGAAGCGCGCCCAGAGATCGACCAGCCGGAGCGTGGTCTTCTCGGCGTCATAGGCGGATTTCAGCCGCTTTTCAGCCTCGCCCTTGCGGCCGGCGGCGTCGAGAATGAGCCCGGCATGATAGTCGCGGAAAAGATTGTAGGACGCCTCGCCCTTCAGGCGCTCCAGCGTCTCGATCGCCCGGCGGGAATTGCCGGAGCCGAGATAGGACCAGGCTGTGAGCAGCGTCGCGGTGATGTCGGCCGCGCGCCCCCTGCCCCCGCGCTGGAGATGATTGCGCGCCGTCCGGTAGCTCTTCTGCTTGATCGAGCGGATGCCGATGACGAGCTGGGCGAGGCCATTGCTCGGGTCCTGCTGGATCAATTTGTCGGCCGCCCGGAAGGCATCCGGCATGGCACCGTCGGCCAGGAAGGCGACGAAGGCGCGCTCGGTCAGGTCGTTGTTCTGCGGGTCTTCCTTGATCGCCTCGCGCAGATAGACGGAGGCCGCACCGAGATCGCGGGATGCGCCGGCGACGATCGCGGCGAGGTAGTTGCCTTCCAGACTGTCGCCCGGCTCGAGCGCGTCAGCCGTACGCGGCTGCGTTGCGCCCTGGGCAGCGGCCACGGCTGGCAGGAACATCAAAAGCGACAACGCAGCAGCCGTGCCGGAGGCACGCACCTTCTTCAATAATGTCACGACTGCCATTCTCCCTCGGTCCGCAGCCTCACCATCTCGGGGCGCACTCTTCCAGCGGACCGTGATCGCTTCGCGTAGGCTGCCAAGATGGCGGTTTCCGGGCGGACGGGCAAGCCGGCCCCCTCCCGAATGCGGCTCTTTCGTAGCAGCCGCGCAACACTCCCGGAAATCTGCCTGACCAAGCGGCCGAAAGCCGAAAACGGCGATCATCACGCAGGGATATCGGGCCTATAGCTTGTCCGTCTGCAGCTTTCGCAGCGATTCCACTGGGACTGTTCCAATGAAGAAGATCATTCTGAGCATTGCCGCCGTCGCACTCCTCGGCGGCTTCGTCGCTGGCTGCGCCAAGGACGAGACCAAGCCGGTCGCCAAGATCGTCCGCAAGGGCTGACCGGCCTCCTGGCCTTACGACAAAGGGCGCGCCGGCCGGCGCGCCCTTTTTGATTCATCGGACAGCGAATCGCCCCGCGATCACATATTCGCGTAGCCCGGCCCGCCGCCGCCTTCCGGGACCGTCCAGGTGATGTTCTGGGCGGGGTCCTTGATGTCGCAGGTCTTGCAGTGGACGCAGTTCTGCGCGTTGATCACGAAGCGCGGATTGGCCTTGGTCTCGGCGTTCTCGTAGACGACCTCATAGACGCCCGCCGGGCAATAGAGCCTGGCCGGCTCGCCATAGAGCGGCAGGTTCTGCGTGATCGGAACCGATGGATCCGCCAGCTTGAGATGCGCCGGCTGGTCTTCCTCGTGATTGGTCGAGGAGAGGAAGACCGAGGAGAGCTTGTCGAAGGAGATCTTGCCGTCCGGCTTCGGATAAGTGATCGGCGTGACCTCGGCCAGCGGCTTCAACGTCGCGAAATCCGGCTTGCCGTGCTTCATCGTGCCGAAGGGCGACCAGCCGAAAAGCTGGTTCAGCCACATGTCGATGCCGCCGAGCCCGATGCCGAGCAAGGTGCCGAACTTGGACCAGAGCGGCTTGACGTTGCGGACGCGCTTCAGGTCCTTGCCGATGGCGCTGTCGCGCCAGCTCGTCTCGATCTCGGCGACCTCGTCATGCTGGCGGCCGGCCTGGAGCGCCGGCACCAGCTTCTCCGCCGCCAGCATGCCCGACAGGATGGCGTTGTGGCTGCCCTTGATGCGGGGCACGTTGACGAAGCCCGCGGAGCAGCCGATCAGCGCGCCGCCCGGGAAGGTCAGCTTCGGCACCGACTGCCAGCCGCCCTCGGTGATGGCACGCGAGCCATAGGCGATGCGCTTGGCGCCCTCGAAGGTGTCGCGGATCAGCGGATGGGTCTTGAAGCGCTGGAACTCGTCGAAGGGCGAGAGCGTCGGGTTCTGGTAGTTGAGATGGACGACGAAGCCGACAGAAACCAGATTGTCGTCGAAATGGTAGAGGAAGGAGCCGCCGCCGGTGCTGTTGTCGAGCGGCCAGCCGAAGGAGTGCTGGACGCGGCCCTTGTGGAACTTCTCCGGCTTGACCTGCCAGAGTTCCTTCAGGCCGATGCCGTATTTCTGGGGCTCGCGGCCTTCATCCAATGCAAATCGCTTGATCGCGATCTTGGAGAGCGAGCCGCGCGCGCCCTCGCCCAGCAGCGTGTAGCGGCCGCGCAGCTCCATGCCTCGGGTGAAGCGGTCAGAAACCGTTCCGTCCTTGGCGATGCCCATATCGCCGGTGGCGATGCCGGCGACCGAGCCATCCTCGTTGAAGAGCAGCTCGGCGGCGGCGAAGCCCGGATAGATCTCGACGCCGAGTGCCTCGGCCCGCGCGCCCAGGAACTTCGCGACGAGCCCGAGCGAGCCGACGAAATTGCCGTGGTTGTTCATCAGCGAGGGCATGCCGAAATTCGGCAGACGGATACCGTTCGGCTCGGTCAGGAAATAGAAGATGTCTTCCTTGACCTCGGTGGTCAGCGGGCGATCGGGATCGTCGCGCCAGTCCGGCACGAGCCGGTCGAGGCCGATGGGATCGATGACGGCACCGGAGAGGATATGGGCGCCGACCTCGGCGCCCTTCTCGACCACCACGACCGAGATGGACTCATCGAGCTGCTTCAGCCGGATCGCAGCCGCCAGACCCGCAGGGCCGGCACCGACGATGACCACGTCATAGTCCATGCTCTCGCGCGGTTCGCTCTGCGCTTCCTTGAGATCCATCCTGCCCTCCGCCTCAGCAGCCGCGCCGCATGATAGTTTATATATGAACTATTTCACCGGGTCGTTCAATGCCGGCTTTCGTCCAGTCTGGAACCCCTCTATCCAAGCGTGCGTTCCATTTTGCAACTGCGTCGGCTCGCAGAGAGGGTTTGCAAGGTATAGGATGCAGCGATGAGCCTGTCCGATGCAGTCAGCCCCGACGCGCCCGATCCTTACGAGCTTTTGAGCTGGTACGCCGAGATGGGCGTGACCGAGGCGCTCGACGAAGCGCCGCGCAACCATTTTGCCGACCCGGCTCCTGCCGGCGAGCGCGGCGACGGGCAGCCGCGCCTGCGCCCGCTACCCGGCCGCCCTGCCGCGCCGGCACGGCCGATGGCGGCTGCGGCAACGGCACCGGACGACGCCACGGTCAGCGCCAAGGCGCTCGCTCGCGAAGCGCGCACGCTCGATGAGCTGAAGGCCGCACTGGCCGGTTTCGAAGGCTGCGTGCTGAAGGCCACCGCCAAGAACCTGGTCTTCGCCGACGGCAATCCGCAGGGCCGGGTGATGATGGTCGGCGAAGCACCCGGTGCCGACGAGGACCGCATCGGCCTGCCCTTCGTCGGGCGCTCCGGGCAGTTGCTCGACCGCATGCTGGCCGCGATCGGTCTGAGCCGGAAGGACGACGTCTATATCGCCAACATGCTGCCCTGGCGACCGCCGGGGAACCGCACGCCGACGCCGCAGGAAGTGGCAATCTGCCTGCCTTTCATCCAGCGCCAGATTGAGCTCGCCGATCCCGACATCCTGGTCTGCGTCGGTGGCCCCTCCGCGCAAGGGCTGCTCGGGTTCACCGGGATCCTGCGCTCGCGCGGCAAATGGGTGGAATACGACACCGGGGCGCGGCGCATCCCGGCAATCGCGACGCTGCACCCGGCCTATCTGTTGCGGCAGCCGCTGCAGAAGCGGCTCGCCTGGCGGGATTTGCGCGCATTGAAGGCAGCGCTCGACGGGAAGAATTGACGCAGCGACGTTGCGCGCAGGCGCGGCACGAGGCAGGCTTGCATTAGATCACATCCAGACACGCCCGAACGGGCGAGGCCCGGCACCGGCGTGACCTGGCCAGACGGAGTTCTGCGATGGTCATCGATGCTTTTCTACTTTCGCGCATCCAGTTCGCCTTCACCATCTCGTTCCACATCGTCTTCCCGGCCTTCACGATCGGGCTTTCCGCCTATATCGCGACGCTGCTCGGGCTGTGGTTGAAGACGGGCGACCCGAAATTCCATCTGCTCGCCCGGTTCTGGACCAAGATCTTCGCCGTCTCCTTCGCGATGGGCGTCGTCTCCGGCATCGTGCTGTCCTATCAAATCGGCACGAACTGGAGCCGCTTCTCGGTCGCGGTCGGCAATATCGTCGGTCCGCTGCTGGGCTATGAGGTGCTCACCGCGTTCTTCCTCGAGGCTTCCTTCCTCGGCGTGATGCTGTTCGGATGGAAACGGGTGCCGCCCTGGCTGCATTTCCTCTCAGCGGCGATCGTCGCCGGCGGCACGGCGATGTCCGGCTTCTGGATCCTCTCGGCCAATAGCTGGATGCAGTATCCCGTCGGGCACGAGGTTCGCGACGGCATCGCCTACCCCGTCGACTGGATGAAGATCGTCTTCAATCCGACCTTCCCCTTGCGCTTCGCGCATATGATGACGGCGGCCTATCTCACCACCGCCTTTGTCGTGCTGGCGACCGGGGCGCGCCATCTCCTCGCCGGGCACCGCACCGAATCGGCCAAGACGATGGTGCGCATGGCGATCCTGATGATCGCACTGACCGCGCCGCTGCAGGCGCTGATCGGCGATTTCCACGGCAAGCAGACCGCGATCTACCAGCCGGCCAAGCTCGCCGCTATCGAGGCGCATTGGGATTCGGCGAAGCCCGGCGCGCTCGTCCTCTTCGCCTGGCCCGACGAGAAAGCCGAGCTCAACCGGTTCGAAATCTCGATCCCCGGCGTCGCCAGCCTGCTGACGCATGGCAGCATGGATGCGCTGTTCCCAAGCCTCAGGGATTTCAAGGTCGAGGATCGGCCGCCGGTGCTCATCCCCTTCTTCGCCTTCCGCATCATGGTCGGCATCGGCACCCTGATGATCCTGTTCGGCTGGGCCGGCGCCTGGCTCTGGAAGCGCGGCACCATCTTCGAATCGCGCAGATGGCTCTGGCTCGCCCAGTACAGCTGGCCGGCCGGGTTCGTCGCCATCCTCTCCGGCTGGTTCGTCACCGAGGTCGGTCGCCAGCCTTGGCTCGCCACCGGCGTCCTGCGCTCGAAGGACGCGGTCTCGCCGATCACGACTCTCGAGGTCGCGATCTCGCTGGGGCTGTTCGTCTTCGTCTACTGCGTGGTGTTCACGGCCGGCATCCTCCTGATCAATCGCCTGATCGACAAAGGACCGGACGAGATCAGCCATGAGGACCCGCCCGAGCAGCCATCGAAGCGGACGCTGAAGGCGGCACAGGCGCCCGCCGCGGCGATCTTCGGCGACGGCCATCCCGGCGACGACAAGATCCAGCCGGCGAACTGAGGAGAGCTATTATGGAATGGTATCTCCCCGTGATCTGGGCCGGCGTGATCGGCTCCGCCGTAATGCTCTACGTCATCCTCGATGGCTTCGACCTCGGCATTGCCATCCTGTTCCCGACGACGAAGGACGAGGGCGAGCGCGACCAGATGATGAATTCGGTCGCGCCGTTCTGGGACGGCAACGAGACCTGGCTGGTGCTCGGCGGCGCGGGGCTCTGGGTCGCCTTCCCCTATGCCTATGCCATCATCATGCCGGCCTTCTACATCCCGGTGATCCTGATGCTGCTGGCGCTGATCTTCCGCGGCGTCGCTTTCGAGTTCCGCTGGGTGGCCAAGCCCCATCACAAGATCTGGGACCTCGCCTTCTGGGCAGGCTCGACGCTCGCTGCCTTCGCGCAGGGGCTGATCCTCGGCGGATTGCTCCAGGGCGTGAAGGTCGTCGACAAGCAGTTCGCCGGCGGCCCCTTCGACTGGCTGACGCCGTTCACGGTGATGTGCGGCATCGGCGTCGTCATCGGCTATGCCACGCTCGGCGCGACCTGGCTGGTCTACAAAACGGAGGGACCGGTGGCGGACCGGGCGCGCCGGCAGGCGAAGGCACTGCTGCTGGGCCTGCTCGCCTTCGCCGTGCTGGTTTCGCTCTGGACGCCCTATGCGCATCCGCGCATCGCCGCGCGCTGGTTCACGCCGTCCAACCTGATGCTGCTCTGGCCGCTTCCGGTGCTGACCGCGATCTGCGGCTACTTCGCCTGGAAGCGGCTGCACGGCGCGCATGAGTTCACGCCTTTCGCCCTCACGATCGCGATCTTCGTCCTGTGCTTTCTGGGGCTCGCGGTCTCGAACTATCCCCACCTGGTGCCGCCCGATCTGACGATCTGGGACACGGCAGCGGCGCCGAGCTCGCATATCTTCGTGCTGATCGGCGTCAGCTTCCTCCTGCCGACGATCCTGTTCTACACCGCCTTCGTATACTGGACCTTCCGTGGCAAGGTCAGGATCGACAGCGGCTACCACTGAGTGGAACCCCCGCGGTCAGGCTGCGTTCAGGAGCGGTTTGCAAAGACGACTTGAGTTCCCCGCATCTCCCGGCGAGATTGCGGGGGAACTTCGCCGGGGATGCCTTCATGCAATGGGAAGATTACCGCCAGTCCGATAATCTCGAGGACAGGCGCGGCAGTGGTGGCGGCGGCTTCGCCGGCATGCCCGGCGGGCGCGGCGGCGTCGGCATCGGCACGATGGTGGTGCTCGGCCTGCTCGGCTGGGCGCTCGGCATTGATCCGCGCCTGCTCATCGGCGGCGCCGAACTGATCGGCGGCATCGGCGGGCGCGAGCAGACACAGGAAACGCGCCGTTCCTCCGGCCCGCCGGAGGACCAGATGGGTCGCTTCGTCTCGGCCGTTCTGGCGCAGAACGAGGACATCTGGTCGAAGCTTTTGCCGCAGCAGGCCAATACCCGCTACCAGCCGCCACGGCTCGTCCTGTTCTCCGGCGTCGACCGCTCGGGCTGCGGCACCGCGCAATCGGCGATGGGGCCGTTCTATTGCCCGGTCGACAAGAAGGTCTATCTCGACACCTCCTTCTTCCAGGAAATGCAGCGCAAGCTCGGCGGCGGCGGCGATTTCGCCTATGCCTACGTGATCGGCCACGAGGTCGGCCATCACATCCAGAACCTGCTCGGCATCCTGCCCAAGGCCAACCAGATCCGCGAGCGCTCCTCCGAGCGCGACGCGAACGCGATCTCGGTGCGAATCGAATTGCAGGCGGACTGCTTCGCCGGCGTCTGGGCGCATAACGTCCAGGCGATGGGCCGGATCGACCAGGGCGATATCGACCAGGCGATGCGCACCGCCTCCGCCATCGGCGACGACAAGCTGCAGAAGGCGGCGCAAGGGACGGTCGTGCCCGACTCCTTCACGCACGGCTCCTCGGCGCAGCGCATGAAGTGGTTCACCACCGGCTTCCAGTCAGGCTCGATGCAGAGCTGCGACACGTTCCGGAATCAGGTGTAGCGCCGCTCAACGGTGGCGGGAGGTGCCGGGGTCGCGGGCGGTCACCACCGCCTCGTCCCGCTGGCTGGTCGCTCCGACCGGGCGTCCAAAACAAATCGGGCCCGAACGGGCCCGCGACTTCCTGAGAATGCCGTGCGGAGGGCTGCATCCAGCCCTCCGCTTGGTTTTCGTGGAGAGGCTAGCTCCAGAATCCTTCCTGATGTTCGCGAGGCGAGAACGTATCTTCGTCCTCCCGTTGTTCCTCGCGCTTGTCCTCGTCGCGCTCCGCTTCGAGCGCAGAACAGGAATCGTGCCGTTCCAGCATGGATCTCTCCTTTCGATGTCTGAGGGAGGTGCTTCAGGCAACCGTCTACATATGAACTTATGCTGCAGCGCACAAGTTCCCGCACGAAATTCCTTCCGCCATGCGCTTCAGGCATATCGCCTTCGGCGGCGTAACATCCCTCCAGGCAGCTAGCCTGCCCGCTCCCGCAGGACCGGCAGCCGCACCGGCGCCCGGTCGAGACGACCGGTCAGCGCGACCCCCTTGGGCATGACAAGCCCCGCCGTGAGCCCGCGACCGGGCAGCGAGAACATGAGCCGTTCGCGCAAGGAGGCAAACGCCCCTTCCAGGGGAATCAGGGCCGGCTTTGCCGCCGCGACCAGCAGATGGCGCTCCACCGCCTGGACCCAATGAGCCTGCGGCACATCGCCGGATTCGAACAGGACGAGGCGGTCTCCCCGTGCATGGGCTGCGCCTTCCCGCCAGGCTTGCTCATGGCTCGCGCGGAGATAGCGGGCGCCGGTGGCGTCCGCAGCGCGCTCGGTCTCGGGCGCACCGACCGTGTCGACGAGCACTGCATGGCCGAGAAACCCCTCCGCGACCGCTGGAATCAGAACAGCCAGGGTCGCTGCAAGCGCCTGCTGGGAACCATCGCTGCGGATCACGGCTGTGAGCATAGGCGAAAGCCTATGCCGCAACGCAGCATGCCACAATCCCGCCGCTTGCCTTTTGTTCTCTATATGTTCACTCTACATGAGACCAGAAGGCGCCGATTCCCGGCGCGCGACACGGTTCGACAGCCATGCCCCAGGCCAGACCCACCTCACGGCCCTTCCCGGCAGCCCAGCCCCTGCGGCGGCTCGACCGGGAGCCGAGCGTCTCGGCGCCGGTCGTCGCACCCGCCGATCCGATGGCCTATATCGGCCATCAGATCGACCCCGACAGGCGGCGCGGGCGTGGTGCCACGATCAATCCCGGCGGCCGCTACGAGGCCGAGCAGCGCGTCGCCGAGGACGACGGCTGGGGGTCGCTGGAGGAACTCCCGCCGTTCTCGACCGAGATCGCCTATGAGAAGGCGCGCACCATCATCACGCGCAACGACTCGCCCGATATCTCCTTCGACCGTTCGATCAATCCCTATCGCGGCTGCGAGCATGGCTGCGTCTACTGCTTCGCCCGGCCGACCCATGCCTATCTCGGCCTGTCGCCGGGGCTCGATTTCGAGAGCAAGCTGACGGCGAAGCCCGATGCGGCGGCGCTGCTGGAAAAGGAGCTCTCCTCCCCCTCCTATCAGCCGCGAACGATCGCGATCGGCACCAATACCGACGCCTACCAGCCGATCGAAAGGAAGCTCCGGATCATGCGTCAGATCCTGGAGGTGCTGGCGAAATTCAATCATCCCGTCGGCATCGTCACCAAATCGGCGCTGGTCCAGCGCGACATCGATATCCTTGCTCCAATGGCGGAGAAGGGACTGGTCAAGGTCGCGCTCTCGGTAACGACGCTCGATCCGAAGACCGCACGCGGCATGGAGCCGCGCGCCGCCTCGCCAGCCAAGCGGCTGGAGACGATCCGCAAGCTCTCCGAGGCCGGCATCCCGGTCACGGTGCTGGTTGCGCCGATCGTCCCGGCGATCAACGAACACGAGATCGAGCGCATCCTCGATGCGGCGAAGGCGGCAGGCGCCGAGGCAGCCGGCTATGTCCTGCTCCGGCTGCCGCTCGAAGTGCGCGACATCGTGCAGGAATGGCTGCTGACACATCATCCCGACAAGCTCCGGCATGTGATGTCGCTGATCCGCTCGACGCGCGGCGGCAAGGACTACGATTCGCAATGGGGCCAGCGCATGGTCGGCTCCGGCCCCTATGCCTGGATGATCGGACGGCGCTTCGAGATGGCGGCCGAACGCATCGGCTTCAACACGACTCGGCGCCGGCTGCGGACCGATCTCTTCGTGAAGCCGGAGAAGGAGAAGGCGCAGTTGAGTTTGTTCTGAGGCGTTGGGCGGCTGCTCTCGCCGTCATGCTCGCCCTTGTGGCGAGCATCCACGCCTTGGACACCGCATTGTAGGAAGGAAGACGTGGATGGTCGGGACAAGCCCGACCATGACGATCAAACGCGATTGCGTGGGGCGAGGAAAAGACGGCTCTGGCCCCGCGCTGCGCTCTGCTGCATAACCCCGCCATGCCCGCCGATTTCAACCGCGAGACATCCGCCATTGCCAACGGCCGCTGGCCGCTGGCCGGCATCGACGAGGTCGGACGTGGGCCGCTGGCCGGCCCGGTCGTCGCGGCCGCCGTGATCCTTGATCCCGAGCGCGTGCCTGATGGACTCGACGATTCGAAGAAGCTCTCGGCTGCGATCCGCGAAGAACTCTTCGGCGAGATCATGGAGCGGGCGCTGGCCGTCTCCGTCGCCAGCGTGACGGCCGTCGAAATCGACGCCATCAACATCCGCCAGGCGACGCTGCTGGCGATGCGCCGGGCCGTCGCCGGCCTGCCGCTGGCACCGCTGCATATCCTGGTCGACGGCAACGACCCGCCGCAATTCACCTGTTCCTGCGAGGCGATCATCCAGGGCGACGGACAGATCGCCTCGATCGCGGCAGCATCGATCATCGCCAAGGTGACGCGCGACCGGATGATGGCGCGGCTGTGCAAGCGCTATCCGGCTTATGGCTTCTCCAGCCATGTCGGCTATGCGACGCCGCAGCATCGCAAGGCAATCACCGCGCACGGCCCCTGCCCGGAACACCGCTATTCCTTCGCGCCGGTGAAGGGCGTGTGGTTCCGGTAGGCCGCGGCCTCGCGCGTCGTTCCTCGGTGGGGAGGAAGCCTCTGTCCGACCTCCGTGAACTCGGCCGTATTTCACTCCGTCATGCTCGCCCTAGTGGCGAGCGTCCACGTCTTGAACACCGCCCTTGCTGAAGGAAGACGTGGATGGCCGGGACAAGCCCGACCATGACGGGAAACACGGCTCCCGGACCTCACCGAACGCCCTCGCAAGCTGCCCTTACGGCAGCCTGAGACATTAACCGCCGTTTACGAATTACCCTTCATTGCCAACGGCCTAGGCAAAAATTGCAGCCCCAGAATGGGACGCATTTTTTTCAAAGCGGAAACCCGACCTTTACCCTGTCCGACCAAGATCGCCCTCGTTGAAGTTGCGTAACGGTCTTGGTGTCATGGGTGTTTTGCGTACCGGGACCGCCAGTGCTCCCGTCCGGATTCAGGTTTCGCGTACCGGACGGCCTGCACTGGGGGCTCGGATGAAGGCCAAGGGCCTTCCCGAACATATCGGCGCTCCGCGGGAGCTGCCGCTCGATCAGATTCTCGTAGGCGACTGCGTCGCGGCGATGAACGCGCTGCCACCGGCAAGCGTCGACCTCATCTTTGCCGACCCCCCCTATAACCTCCAGCTCGGCGGCGATCTGCGCCGGCCCGACGACAGCCTCGTCGATGCCGTCGACGACGACTGGGACAAGTTCGCCTCCTTCTCCGATTACGACCGCTTCACCCGCGACTGGCTTGCGGCCGCGCGGCGCGTGCTGAAGCCGGACGGGGCGCTGTGGGTGATCGGCAGCTACCACAACATCTTCCGCGTCGGCGCGACGCTGCAGGATCTCGGCTTCTGGATGCTGAACGACATCGTCTGGCGCAAGGCCAATCCGATGCCGAATTTCCGCGGCCGGCGCTTCACCAACGCGCATGAGACGCTGATCTGGGCGGCGCGCGGCGAAGCGTCCAAATACACCTTCCATTACGAGGCGCTGAAGGGCGGCAATGACGACCTTCAGATGCGCTCGGACTGGTACCTGCCGCTCTGCACCGGCGACGAGCGCCTGAAGGACGACAGCGGCGCCAAGGTGCATCCGACGCAGAAACCGGAGGCGCTGCTGGCCCGCGTGCTGCTCTCGGCCTCCAATCCCGGCGACGTCATCCTCGATCCGTTCTTCGGCACGGGCACGACCGGCGCCGTCGCCAAGGCTCTGGGCCGCCATTTCATCGGCCTCGAGCGCGACCCGGTCTACGCCAAGGCAGCGCGCGAGCGCATCGCGGCGGTGACGCCGCTGGCGCCGGAAGCATTTTCGACCGCGCCCTCCAAGCGTAGCGAGCCGCGCGTGCCGTTCCTCAGCCTGGTCGAGGCCGGGCTGGTGAAGGCCGGCGAGACCGTCCATGACGAGAAGCGCCGCCACAAGGCCGTGATCCGCGCCGACGGCACGCTGATCCTCGGCCCGGCCGTGGGCTCGATCCACAAGGTCGGTGCGCTGGCGCAAGGACTGCCGGCCTGCAACGGCTGGACTTTCTGGCATGTCGAGCGCCAGGGCGGACTGACCGTGCTCGACGTGCTGCGCGGCGAGATCAGGGCGCAGATGGCGGCGGCCTGAACCGCCGGCCTCGCGCCCCCTGCCCTATCGTCATATGTTCGAAGGATGCGCGTTCGCCACCGGCGCGCGCATCCTGAACATAGGACAGCGAGGGCGGCAGCATGGCGACGATCCTCAAGAACGGGTCCCGCGGACCCGAGGTCAAGACGCTTCAGGAAGCGCTGAACGCGAAACTGAAGCCGATCCCGAAGCTCGTGCCCGATGGCCAGTTCGGCACCATGACCCACAACGCGGTCCTTGCCTTCCAGCGCAAGAACTGGCTGGTCGAGGATGGTCAGGCCGGGCCGGCGACCCAGGCCTGCCTCTACGATACCGAGGCCTTCGCGCCGATCCTGCACAATGTTCCCTTCATCGCGCAGCCGACCAACACGACCTGCTGGGCGACCTCGACCGCGATGATGAAGAAATCGACGGTGCCGATCATCATCGCCAGGACGCCGCCGGACATGATCGCCTCCGATGGCGGGCTGCTGAACTCCTCCGAAAGCGACCAGGCGATCGTGACCGGCCAGCGCTATGGCCGCATCCATGGGTTGCGCTGCAACGCGCCGCAATCCTGGTCGGTCGAGCAGCTCAGGCAGGCGGTCGCCCGTGGGCCGCTGATGTTCGACATGCTCTGGCGTGTCGACGAGTACACGGCCGGCCGCGGCAGCCCCGGCCACATGATCGTCATCGTCGGCATGCGCGGTGACGGCAATCCTGACGGCACCGGCACGACGCTGCGCATCCACGATCCCTGGCCGCCGAACCGCGGCAAGATCTACTCGAAGGGCTATTTCAAATGGTCCGTCGAACTGCCGACGATGACGTATCGCGTCTTCGAGCTATAGAGCCCTGCGCGCTCGACGACCTTCAGCATGAGGCTCGGCAGCGGCTCGCCGGCGAGATCGGCCAGCTTGGTGAAACGCATCCCGGCCGGGGCCTGCGTGCGCTCGGGAACGCTGCCGGTGAAGACCGTCAGCTCCAGCGGGAAATGCGTGAAAACATGGCGGACCGGTTCCACGACCTGGGTCCAGCTCATCGGCAATGGCGCGTCCTGCGCGGCGCCGTCGAGTTCGTAATCGGCCCGCCATTCGCTGGTCGGCACCTCGGCCATGCCGCCGAGCAGGCCCTTGGCCGGTCTCGTACGCAGCAAGACCGCGCCATCCGCACGCGCCAGCACGAAGGCCGCGCCGTAACGCGTCACCCCGGCCTTCTTCGGCGCCTTGCGCGGAAAACTCTCCTGCATGCCGGCAATCCTGGCTTGGCACGGCGCGCGCCAGGGGCAGAGGCCACAGGCCGGACTGCGCGGCGTGCAGATCGTGGCGCCGAGATCCATGAGCGCCTGGGCGAAATCGCCGGGCCGATCGTGCGGCAGCAGCGCCAGAACCTTCTCGCGAATCAAGGGCCGGGCGCCGGGCAATTCGTCCGCGATCGCGAAGAGACGGGTCATCACGCGCTCGACATTGCCGTCGACTGCGGCAGCCGGCCGGTCGAAGGCGATCGCCGCGACGGCGCCGGCCGTGTAGGCGCCGATGCCCGGCAGGGCGCGCAAGCCCTCCTCCGTATCCGGGAAACGGCCGCGATGGCTCTCCATCACCGCCTGGGCGCAGGCATGGAGATTGCGGGCGCGCGAATAATAGCCGAGCCCGGCCCAGGCCTGCATGACCTCTTCCGAAGGCGCCTCGGCGAGAGCCTGCACTGTCGGAAAGCGGGCCATGAAGCGCTCGTAATAGGGCTTCACCGCCGTGACCGTGGTCTGCTGCAGCATGATCTCGGAGGCCCAGACGCGATAGGGATCGGGCCGTTCGCCCGCGACCGCACGCCAGGGCAGCGCGCGGCGATGGCGGTCGTACCAGGTGAGAAGATCGGCGGCGCGGGCCTCGGGGGTCATGATCCGGATGTAGCGCAGCCATGGGTGACCGCAAGCGGCTTCATGCACCGCTTGCAGGCGACCGTCCCCGCGCCCACAATAAAGCCATGTCCGCCAAACCCCTCGCAGAGCTGATCGACGACTGCATCGCGCCCGCGCTCGCCGCGCAGGGCTTCGCGGGACGCGCCATCGTCTCGCTCTGGCCGGAGATCGCAGGCGAGCGGCTGGCGGCGCGCTCACGCCCGCTCAAGATCGACTGGCCACGGCGCCGCCCGGCACCGGGCGAGGCTTCCGAGCCGGCGACCATGGTGGTGCGGGTCGAAAGCGCCTTCGCGCTGGAGATGCAGCAGCTCGGGCCGTTGCTTGTCGAGCGCGTCAACACCCATCTCGGCTGGCGCGCCGTCGGCAAGCTCGTGCTCAAGCAGGGGCCGGTCGCGGCGCCCGTCAAGTCGAAGCCGGTGCCCAAGCTGGACGGAGCGACTGCTGCTCGCGTCGAGGCTCAGGTTGCCGGCGTCGCCGACGAGGGCCTGCGCGAGGCGCTGGCCCGGCTCGGCCGGGCGGTGGCGCTCAACGCGAAAACGCGAGGCGATGACACGGCTTCGTGAGCAGCGCGGTGCGCGGCAGGATGCGCTCTTGCCACAATCGCACTGACCACTATAGCTCCAAGCGACTTTGACCTTCCGAGGATCTTTCACGATGACGAACAGGCGACAGCTCCTGACCGGCGCAGCCGGCATCGCCGCTGCCGCGCTCGCCGGTGGTAACGCCGCGCGGGCCCAGACCAAGCTGCCCGATGCCGGCCCCCTCGGGGACGTCTGGCTCGGCCCGGCCGATGCCAAGGTCACCATCGTCGAATATGCCTCGATGACCTGCTCGCATTGCGCGCATTTCCACGAGACGACCTGGCCGGAGCTGAAGAAGAAATACATCGACACCGGCAAGGTGCGCTTCACGCTGCGCGAATTCCCGCTCGATCCGCTGGCGACGGCCGGTTTCATGCTCGCCCGCTGCAACGGCAACGACAAGTATGTTCCGATGACGGACCTGCTGTTCGCGCAGCAGCGCAACTGGGCTTTCACCGACAAGCCGGTCGATGCCCTCTCATCGCTGGTCAAGCAGGCCGGTTTCACACAGGAATCCTTCGAAGCCTGCTTGAAACGCCAGGACATCTATGACGCCGTCACGGTGGTGAAGGATGGTGGGGCCAAGGCTGGCGTGGATTCGACGCCGACCTTTTTCATCAATGGGCAGAAGCGATCCGGTGCGCTCACGATCGCCGAATTCGACAAGATCCTGGAGCCGCTCCTCGGCAATTGAGCGGAGCGTTTTCGCACGCGATCCCTTCTCCCCTCGGGGGAGAAGGTGGCAGCGCGAAGCGCTGACGGATGAGGGAAGCACGGGCCGGGCAGCGCGAACCGCCCCTCATCCGTCTGCTACGCAGACACCTTCTCCCCCGAGGGGAGAAGGAAGAATAGCGGCGCGCCCATGCATCTGACGCGCCTCAAGCTCGCCGGTTTCAAGACCTTCGTCGAGCCGACCGAGTTCCTGATCGAGCCCGGGCTGACCGGCGTCGTCGGCCCTAACGGCTGCGGCAAGTCCAATCTCGTCGAAGCCCTGCGCTGGGTGATGGGCGAAAGCTCGTTCAAGAACATGCGCGGCTCGGGGATGGACGACGTCATCTTCGGCGGCTCGGGCGAGCGCCCGGCCCGCAACATGGCCGAGGTCTCGCTGACCCTCGACAACAGCGACCGCAAGGCGCCGGCCGCCTTCAACGAGGCCGATGTGCTGGAGGTCACGCGCCGGATCGAGCGCGAGGAAGGCTCGACCTATCGCATCAACGGCAAGGAGGTGCGGGCCAAGGACGTCCAGCTCCTCTTCGCCGATGCCGCGACCGGCGCGCGCTCGCCGGCCCTCGTCCGGCAGGGACAGATCAGCGAGATCATCTCGGCCAAACCGCAATCGCGCCGGCGCATCCTTGAGGACGCCGCCGGCATCGCCGGCCTGCACAGCCGTCGTCACGAGGCGGAGCTCCGCTTGCGCGGCGCGGAAGACAATCTGACCCGGCTGGAAGACGTGCTCGGCGAGATCGACGGGCAGATCGACGCCCTGCAGCGTCAGGCACGGCAGGCCGGGCGCTATCGCAGCCTCGCTTCCGATATCCGCCGGGCCGAGGCGACGCTCGCCGTCATCGCCCTGCACGACGCCCGCGCCCAGGAGGCGCAGGCCACGCATGTGCTGGAAGAAGCGGTGCGCGGCGTTGCCGACCAGACCGGGCTCCAGGCCGAGGCCGCCAAGCGACAGGCCATCGCCGCGCACGAATTGCCGACCTTGCGCGAGGGCGAGGCGACGGCCGCCGCTGCTCTGGTCCGGTTGAAGCGCGGGCTGGACGAGCTCGAAGCCGAGAACAGGCGTGCCCGCCAGCGCACTGAGGAACTCGGCAAGCGCCTCGCCGAATTGCAGGCCGACCTGTCGCGGCAGGAGAGCATCGGACGGGATGCCTCCGACAGTCTCGCCCGGCTGGCGGAAGAGGATGCCGCGCTCGGCCTGGAAGGCGATGACGCCGGATCGGGCGCCGAAGCTGCAGCGGCGGCGCAACGCGCGGCAGAGGCCGCGCTCGCTGCAGCCGAAGCCGAGCAGGTTACTGCGCAGAGCGCATTGGCCGATCTCGCCGCACGACGCGGCGCCCTGGAACGATCGCTGCGCGAGGCTCGTGAACGGCAAGATCGGGCCGGGGCCGAACGCGACAAGCTGCGCCGCGAGCTGGAAACCCTCGATGCCTCCGATGCGAAGACGCTGCTCGACAAGCTGCGCGAGGCGCTGATCGCGGCCGAAAAGGCGCTGAAATCCGCCGATGCGGATGTCATTGCGGCGCGCGGCGCCGTCACCTCGACACGCGAGCGTGAAGCTGCACAGCGAGGCCCCCTCGCCGAGGCCGAGCGCCGAGCGCAGCGCCTCGATACAGAGATCGGCACGCTGCGCAAGCTGCTGGCGCCTGCGGCCGGCGATCGTTGGCCAGCGGTCCTCGAAGCGGTCAGCGTCGCCAAGGGCTATGAGGTCGCGCTCGGCGCCGCGCTTGGCGACGATCTCGACGCCTCGACCGAGGCGACCGCCCCCGCGCATTGGGACGATACCGGTGAAGGCCAGGACGACCCCGCCCTGCCTGCGGGTGCCGAGCCGCTGCTGGCCCATGTCAAGGCGCCCGCGGCGCTGTGGCGGCGGCTGGCGCAGATCGGCGTCGTCACGCCCGATCAGGGCGAGGCTCTGCGGCGGGCGTTGAGGCAGGGGCAGATACTCGTATCAAAGGCAGGCGATCTCTGGCGCTGGGACGGCTTCACCAGCGCGGCCGACGCCCCCTCGCCCGCGGCACGACGGCTCTCCGAGAAGAACCGCCTCGCCGATCTGGAACGCGAGGCCAAGGCTGCGCGGGAAGCGGCCGAGGCCGCACGCCAGGCGCTGGAAGCCGTGAGTGCAGAGGCGCGACAGGCCGCGCAGGGCGAAACCGCAGCGATCGAAGCGGCACGGCAAGCACGGCGAGGCGTCGACCAGGCCCGCGAGCAATTGACCGCTGCCGAGCGCAAGGCGGCAGAAACGCTGGTCAAGCGCTCGACGCTGACTGAGGCGATCAAACGCCTCGGCCAGGCGGTGTCCGAAGCCGAGCAGCAGGTCACCGCTCAGGAGACCGGGCTTTCCGCCCTGCCCGCCTCCGCCGAACTGGAAAATACCCTGCTCAAGGCTCGCGTGCTGCTTGGCGAAGCCCGCGCCACCGCCTCCGATGCTCGCGCCCGCGTCCAGACGCTGGCCCGCGAAGCGGACTTGCGGACCCGACGCCGCGAGGCCATCGCGGCCGACGTTCGCGCCTGGAAACAGCGCACCGCCGCCAGCCTGCAAAGCGCCGAGGAGACGCGGCGGCGAATCGACGCCGCGAGCGCCGAGCAGAAGACACTTCTCGAAGCGCCCGACACCTTCCTGACCGAACGGAGACGCCTCGTCGCCGAGATCGAGCAGGCCGAGGCAGCGCGCCGGGAGGCGGCCGACAGGCTCGCCGCCGGCGAGACGACCCTGGCAGAGGCTGATCGGCAGGCCCGCATCGCGCTCGAAGGTCTGTCCAGCGCCCGCGAACGCCGGGCCTCGGCCGAAGCGCGGCTCGAGGCCGCCCGCCAGCGCGTCGCCGACATCATCAGGCAGATCGAGGATGGTCTCGATACCGGTCTCGACGGGTTGCAATCGATCGCCGGCATCAAGCCGGGCGATCCGCTGCCGGAGCCGGAAGCGGTCGAGCGGCGGCTCGCCAATCTCAAGGGCGAGCGCGAACGGCTCGGCGCGGTCAACCTGCGCGCCGAGGACGAACTGACCGAGGTGAAGGCCAAGCGCGAAGGGCTTGCCGGTGAGCGCGACGACCTGACCGAGGCGATCCGTCGCCTGCGGCAGGCGATCGGGGCGCTGAACCGGGAAGGCCGCGAGCGGTTGATCGCTGCCTTCGATATCGTCAACGGCCATTTCCAGCGGCTGTTCGGCGTGCTGTTCGGTGGCGGCGAGGCCGAGCTCAGGCTGGTGGATTCGGAAGATCCGCTCGATGCCGGGCTGGAGATCTTCGCGCGGCCACCCGGCAAGAAGCCGCAGGTGATGACGCTGCTCTCCGGCGGCGAGCAGGCGCTGACCGCGACCGCGCTGATCTTCGCGGTGTTCCTGACCAATCCCTCGCCGATCTGCGTGCTCGACGAGGTCGACGCACCGCTCGACGACGCCAATGTCGAGCGCTACTGCGACCTGCTCGTCGATATGGCCCGCAATACGGAAACCCGCTTCATCCTGATCACGCACAATCCGATCACCATGGCGCGGATGGAGCGCCTCTTCGGGGTGACCATGGCGGAACGCGGGGTGAGCCAGATGGTATCGGTCGACCTCGCGACGGCAGAGCGCATCCGCGAGGCCGGGTAAAAGCGAGATGCGCCGTCATGCTCGGGCTTGACCCGAGCATCTCAGGCCGAAGGAGGCTCCTATGGTCTCTCGTCCCGAGATTCTCGGGCCTGCGCTCCGCTCCGCCCGAGAATGACGGCCTGGCTGTTGCGCTGCTTTGATCACGAACGCCTTGGGAAAACCCGCCGGCGCCGCTGAAAAAATGCCACATTCGCTCCCGCAATGCGGCGAGATTGTCGCACTTTGCCAGAATTTATATATATTCCAATGCGTTAGACATTATCCCCCTGTCTTGACAGCGCCGGGGGCTGCCAATAAAGGAGGCCGTGCTGACGACGGCTCGATGCGCGGGTTTGGTCGTGGTTATAGTGGTTTTTCGCGGGATCGCGACGTAAACGCGATCAAGACGGAGGCCAAGACCATGTCCGAACCCGACCCAAACGCCTCAGACTCGGAGTTGCGCGCAAGACTGGGTTCCCTGAAGACCGCAATCAAGCGGGCGGAAGAGAACGAAAAGCCGGGCGCGAGCCCGGTTGGAGAGGACAAGGCGCTTGCGGGCGCGATGTCTTCAGGCTTTCGCGCCGCGACGGATCTCGCAGGTGGCATCATCGCAGGCGCCCTGATCGGGTACCTCGGCGACCGGTGGCTGGGAACCTCTCCGTTCCTGCTGATCGCCTTCATGGTGATCGGAACCATCGCGGGCTTCAGATCCGTCTATCGGCTCGGTTCGCGTCCGACCTCCGGGTCGAAGGGCGGTCCGAAGGACAATTGATCGAAAGGCGGCCATCCAGGCCGCGCGACGAGGAACGAGACCATGGCGGCCGGCGGCGGAATCGATCCGATCCACCAATTCCACATCGCTCCGATCGTGGAGCTGAAGCCGTTCGGCATCGACCTCTCCTTCACCAACACCTCGCTGTGGATGGTGATCGTGCTCGCCGTCGTTTCCGCCATCATGATCTATGGCTCGAGCCAGCGTGCGGTCGTCCCCGGCCGCCTGCAGTCGCTCGCCGAGATGGCTTATGAATTCGTCGCATCGACGATGACGGGCGTGATGGGCAAGGACGGCCTGAAATTCTTCCCGTTCGTGTTCTCGCTGTTCATGTTCGTGCTGGCGAGCAATCTGCTCGGCCTGCTGCCCGGCTCCTTCACCGTCACCAGCCAGATCATCGTCACCGCCGCCCTGGCGCTGCTCGTCATGACGATTGTGGTGGTCTACGGCGTCGTGAAGCATGGCAGCCATTTCTTCGGCCTTTTCGTGCCGTCGGGCGTGCCCGGCTGGCTCCTGCCCTTCATGGTGCTGATCGAGGCAGTCTCCTTCCTGTCGCGCCCGGTTTCGCTCTCGCTTCGTCTGTTCGGCAACATGCTCGCCGGCCATATCGCGCTCAAGGTCTTCGGCGGCTTCGTCGTCGTGCTGCTGGGCTCGGGTGCTGCGCTGAACTACGCCATCGCGCCGCTGCCGCTGCTGCTGGCGGTTGCGCTGACGGCGCTCGAGGTCATCGTCGGCATCCTGCAGGCCTATGTCTTCGCGATCCTGACCTGCGTCTATCTCAACGACGCGCTGCACCCCGGCCACTGAGGCCAGGGGCAGCGCTCGCGAGAGTTCATCCCACCCGTCAAAACCTTCCACACTGGAGAAACACCATGGATCCTGTTGCAGCCAAGTTCATCGGCGCCGGCCTCGCCTCGCTCGGCATGGGCCTCGCCGCCATCGGCGTCGGCACCATCTTCGGCAACTTCCTCTCGGGCGCTCTGCGCAACCCGTCGGCCGCCGACGGCCAGTTCCCGCGCGCGTTCATCGGCGCGGCGCTCGCCGAAGGTCTGGGCATCTTCGCGTTCGTCGTCGCGCTCGTGCTGCTCTTCGTGGTCTGACGCTTTCGTCGACCGCTTTCTCGTCGCGCGTTCGGGCCATTCCGGCCGACGCGCGACGGTTCCGTATCTTAAGCGCTGAAAGGCACGCTATGCCGGTTCGATCTTCAGGGTTCGCGCGACAAGGATGGCTTCTGGCTGTCGGCTCGTTCGCCACTCTGGCGGCGGGTGCGGCGCAGGCTGCCACTCCGGGCCTGAGCGGCGAGAAGGCTTCCTTCCCGCCCTTCGACCCCGCGCACTTCGCCAGCAACCTGTTCTGGCTCGCCGTCACCTTCGCCGCTCTCTACTGGCTGATGTCCAAGGTCGCGCTGCCGCGCCTCGGCTCCATCCTGGAAGAGCGCGCCGAGACGATCGGCCGGGATCTCGACCAGGCCACGCAGATGCAGGCCAAGGCCGAGGACATGGCGCAGGCCTATGAGAAGGCCCTCGCCGAAGCGCGCAAGAACGCCCAGGGCATCGCCCAGACGGCGCGCGAGGCCGGCGCCAAGGCGAGCGACGCCCAGCGTCACGCCACCGAGGCCGAGCTTGCCGCCAAGATGGCGCAGGCCGAGGCGACCATCGCCAAGACCAAGACCAAGGCGATGGGCAACGTGCGCGATCTCGGCAGCGACATCGCCGTCGCCATCGTCGCCAAGCTGACCGGTCAGGCCCCCAGCGCCAGCGAGGCGTCGGCGGCTGTCGACCAGGCCCTGACGCACGGCTGAGGAGAGTTCAAATGGATACTTTCTGGGTCGGCGTCGCGCTCGTCATCTTCCTTGCCATCCTGGTCAAGTTCGGCGTGCCGGGCGCGATCGTGAAGGCGCTCGACTCGCGTGGCGAGAAGGTCGCGCAGGAGCTGGCGGAAGCCCGCCGCCTGCGTCAGGAAGCCGAGAAGCTGCTCGCCGAATACGATGCCAAGCGCAAGGCCGCCGAGGCCGAAGCTGCCGAGATCGTCTCTTCCGCCAATAGCGAGGCCAAGCGTCTCGCGGCGGAAGCCGAAACCAAGCTTGCCGACTTCGTCGCGCGCCGCACCAAGGCGGCCGAGGAGAAGATCGCCCAGGCCGAGAGCCAGGCCGAGGCCGAGGTTCGCGCCGCGGCTGCGGAGGCCGCCACCAAGGCCGCCGAGACCATCCTGCGCGGCCAGATGGCCGGCAAGGCTGGTGAAGCCGCCTTCGCGGCAGGGCTGAACGAGGTCAAGGCCAAGCTCAACTGAGCCTTAAGCCGATGCTCAATCGATCGACGCCGCGCCCGCAAGGACGCGGCGTTTTTCTTTGCCCCTCTCCTGCCGGAATCCCGATGCGGGATGCGGGCCGTCACCGCCATCTGCCGTGCATCAGCGCCCCCAGGAGTTTCGAGATGATCGGCCGCCTTGCCCGTGTGCTCATCGCGATCGTCTCCGCCGCTGCGGCAGCAGGCCCTGCGAGCGCCTTCGAGAAAGTGGCGTTCCCTTCGCGCGCTTCGGTTGGTCTCGTGGGCTGGCTGGCGCGGCCTGCTGGAGCAGGTCCCTTCCCGGTCGTCATCGGCCTGCATGGCTGCGCCGGGCTCTACAGGCGCTCGGGCGAGGTCAATCTCCGCGAGAGCGACTGGTCGGAGCGCCTCAACCGCGCCGGCTATGCCGTGCTTCTCGTCGACAGCTTCGGGCCGCGCGGCATCAAGGCCTTATGCAATGACCGCGAGCGCGCGCTGACGCCGGCAGGCCGTGCGCGCGATGCCTTCGCCGCCATCGACTGGCTGGAGAAACAGGATTTCGCCGCCAAGCAGCCCATCGCCCTGATCGGCTGGTCGAATGGCGGCTCGACGGCTTTGCGCGTCGCGGGCGTGCCTGAGGCCAAGCGCCTGCGCCATGTCATCGCCTTCTATCCCGGCTGCCGCGTCATCCTGAAGCGCGGCTGGCAGGCGCAGACCGATACTGCGATCTTCCAGGGTCTTGCCGACGACTGGACGCCGGCCGCCCCGTGCGAGGAGCTCGCCCACAGCGGCGGGGCGCGCTTCGTCGGCTTTCCCGGCGCCTATCACGATTTCGACCATCCGAGCCTGAAACTGCGCGAGCGCAAGGCGGCCTATTCGCAGCGGCCAGACGGCATGGTCACGATCGGCAGCGACCCGAAGGCGCGTGCGGCGGCGATCGACGCGGTGATGGCGATCCTGAAGCGCCCCTGAGCGGCGTCAGTTGCTGGCGGTCATCGGTGCAGCCGGCGGATTGCCCGAGGCTGCTATCGGCGCCGCCGCAGGCCTTGCCGGCGGGATCACCGCCGCCTTCGGCTTCGGCTTGCGGGCCTGGATCGTCGAGGTGACGATGCCTTGCGGCGTATCCAATCCATAGATGTCGTCGCGGAACTGGACCTGGCCGTCGGCGCCCTGCCAGCCAGTGAGATAGACCCATGCGACCGGGACCGACTTCTTCAGCGTAATGTTCTTGCGCTCGCCCTTGGCGATCTCGTCCTCGATCGACTGGCGGGTCCATTCCGAGCCTTCCAGCAGCCAGGCGGCGAGGTCGCGGACGCCCTCGATGCGGGCGCAGCCGGAGGAGTTGAAGCGCACGTCGTTGCGGAACAGCGTCTTCTTCGGCGTGTCGTGCATGTAGACAGCTTCGCTGTTGGGCATGTCGATCTTGAGCTGGCCGAGAGAGTTGGTCGGCCCCGGCTCCTGTCGGACGTAGAAATAGGGGCTCTTCAGCGTCGCCCAGTTGACGCTCGCCGGGTCGATTTCCTTGTTCTCGGCGCCGAGCAGCTTCATGTTCGACTTGGCGATGAAGCCCGGATCCTTGCGCATATGCGGGATGATGTCGGCCTTCACGATCGACATCGGCGCCGTCCAGTAGGGATTGAGGTTCACCGAGGTGATGTTGGCCTGGATCACCGGCGAGGGCCGGTCCGGGCGACCGACGATGGCGAGATGGCGCTGGGCGACCGTGCCGTTCTCGACCGCCTCGACGCTGGCGCCGGGGATGTTCACCACGACATAGCGGCTGGCGAAATTGAAGCCGTTGCCCTTGAGCCGCTCCAGCGTCGCGGTGAGCTGGTTCAGGCGCGATTCGACCGGCGTGTTCATCGCCTTGAGCGTCAGACGCCCGACGGTGCCGAGATCCGACAGGCCGTGCCGACGCTGGAAGCGCTTCACCGCCTCGGTCACGTTGGCGTCATAGATATCGCCGGCAATGGCCTCGGATGCGAGATCGCCGCTGGCGAGCAGACGCTGCTTCAGAACAGTGACATCCGGCCCTTGCGAATCCGGCTTCAGCGCGGTGACGCTCGCCGGCACCTTGGGCCAGCCGCCGCGATTGGCGACGTCCTCATGGGCGATCAGCGCCTCGAGCGTGCGGTCATAGGTGTTGGGGCCGTAGCTCGGCTCGTTGGCACGCACGAGCGCCGTCGAGGCCAGCAAAGCCGCAGCCGCAAGAGCGAGGATGGAGGGACGCGCAGACATGAAAACCCCCGGGCCGCAGAAAGCGGCACCGGGGGATCATTCCGCGACATGGTCAAGGAATGCTTAAGAAGCGATCAGCATCCTTCACCATGCTGACGAATGCCGTCAGCATGGCGGGAGGCGCCTTACTCCGCCGCCTGGGCCGGAGCCGGCTTTTCCCATTTCAGCACCGGCGAGCGGGCGGCGCGGGTCTCGTCGAGGCGGCGGATCGGGGCGTGATGCGGGGCGCTGGTGAAGCGCTCCTTGTCGTTGCCCTTGGCCGCGATGGCGAGGTCGCGGAGCGTCGCGATGAAGAGGTCGAGCGCCGCTTTGGATTCCGACTCGGTCGGCTCGATCAGCATGGCGCCGTGGACGACGAGCGGGAAATACACCGTCATCGGGTGGTAGCCCTCGTCGATCATCGCCTTGGCGAAATCGAGCGTCGAGACACCGGAGCCCTTCAGCCATTCGTCGTCGAACAGCACCTCGTGCATCGACGGGTGGTCCGGGAAGGGCAGCGACATCAGGTCGGCAAGGCCGGCGCGGATATAGTTCGCGTTCAGCACCGCATCCTCGGAGGCCTGGCGCATGCCGTCCGAGCCGTGGCTCAGCATGTAGGCGAGCGCGCGGACATACATGCCCATCTGGCCGTGGAAGGCGGTCATCCGGCCGAAGGGCTTGTTGCCCGCCGGCGCTTCGCCGCGCGACTCGATCAGGTGCGGCTTGTCATTCTCGACATGGATGAAGGGCACTGGCGCGAAGGGCGCCAGACGCTCAGAGAGCACGACCGGGCCGGCACCGGGACCGCCGCCGCCATGGGGCGTCGAGAAGGTCTTGTGCAGGTTGATATGCATCGCATCGACGCCGAGGTCACCGGGCCGAGCCTTGCCGACGATGGCGTTGAAGTTGGCGCCGTCGCAGTAGAAATAGGCACCGGCCTCATGCATCGCCGCGGCGATCTCGACGATCTGCGGCTCGAAAATGCCGCAGGTGTTCGGATTGGTCAGCATGATCGCAGCGATGTCCGGCCCGAGCAGGGCCTTGACGTCCTCGACCGCGACAGTGCCGTCCGGACGGGCCGGAACCGCCTTCACCGAGAAGCCGATCAGGGCCGCCGTCGCCGGATTGGTGCCGTGAGCCGATTCGGGGACGAGCACGACGTTGCGGGTCGCGCCCTCGCCCTTCGCCGCGATGGCAGCCTTGATCGCCATCATGCCGCAGGCCTCGCCATGGGCGCCGGCCTTCGGTGACAGCGCCACGGCCGGCATGCCGGTGAGCGTCATCAGGTAGCGGGCGAGCTCCAGCATCAGTTCGAGCGCGCCAGGCACGCTCGAGGTCGGCTGGAGCGGGTGCACGTCGGAGAAGCCCGGAAGCCGCGCCACCTTCTCGTTGAGGCGGGCATTGTGCTTCATCGTGCAGGAGCCGAGCGGGAAGAGCCCGGTATCGATGCCGTAGTTCTTCTGGCTGAGGCGCACATAGTGGCGCATCGTCTCGGGCTCGGAGAGGCCGGGCAGGCCGATCTCGCCCTGGCGGGCATGCTTGCCGAGACGTGATTTGAACGGCGCCGGCTTGTCGATATCGACGCCGGTCGACTCGTGATGGCCGATCTCGAAGATCAGCGGCTCGACCTGCTGCAGAGCCTTGTTGCCGGTGAAGGTGAGGTGCTCTTCATGCGAGGCCTCGCCGGCCTGGGTGGGACGTCCCTGACGATTCAACATCACAGCACCTCCACGAGCGCTGCCACGAGGGCGGCCCGGTCTTCATCGGTATTCACCTCGGTCGAGGCGATGATCAGCAGGTCGTCCAGCCCGGCCTTGGGCAGGAGCCGCGAGACGGGAACGCCGGCCAGGATGCCCTTGGCGGCGAGAACCTCGACGACCTCGGCGGCCGGCTTCTTCAGCTTCACGGTGAACTCGTTGAAGAAGCTGTCGTTGAGCACGGTGACGCCTTCGACGCCCGCGAGCGCGTCGGCGAGCTTCACGGCATTGGCGTGATTCACCTCGGCAAGACGGGCGAGACCGGTCTGGCCGAGCAGCGTCATGTGGATGGTGAAGGCCAGCACGCAGAGGCCGGAATTGGTGCAGATGTTCGAGGTCGCCTTGTCGCGGCGGATATGCTGCTCGCGGGTCGAGAGCGTCAGCACGAAGCCGCGCTGGCCGGTCGAATCGACCGTCTCGCCGCAGAGCCGGCCCGGCATCTGGCGGATATATTTCGACTTGGCGGCGAAGAGGCCGACATAGGGGCCGCCGAAGTTCAGGGCGTTGCCGATCGACTGGCCCTCGCCGACGACGATATCGGCATCCTGCGCACCCGGCGGCACGACGGCGCCGAGCGAGACGACCTCGGTGAAGACCGCGATCAGCAGGGCGCCATGAGCGTGGGCCTTCTCGGCGATCGGCTTGAGATCCCGCAGGTTGCCGAAGACGTCCGGCGACTGGACGACGACGCAGGAGGTGCTGTCGTCGATCTGGGAGAGGATGTCCTCATTGGCTGCGACATCGGGCTTCAGCGCCACGACATCGTCATTGGCCATCTCGGACAGGGTCTCGACGACCGCGGTGTAATGCGGGTGCAGGCCGCCGGAGAGCACAGCCTTGCGGCGCTTGGTGACGCGATGCGCCATCAGCACGGCCTCGCCGGTGCCGGTCGAGCCGTCATACATCGAGGCGTTGGCGACCTCCATGCCGGTCAGCGCGGCGACCTGGGTCTGGAACTCGAAGAGATATTGCAGCGTGCCCTGCGCGATCTCGGGCTGGTAGGGCGTGTAGCTGGTCAGGAATTCCGAGCGCTGGATCAGGTGATCCACCGTCGCCGGGACATGGTGCTTGTAGGCGCCGGCGCCGACGAAGAAGGGCACGGCCGAGGCGGCAGTGTTCTTGCCGGCCATCCTGCCGAGGATGCGCTCGACCTCGAGCTCCCCCTTGGCGCGGGGCAGATCGACCGGGGCCTTCAGCAGCTTGCCGGCCGGCACGTCGCTGAACAGCGCGTCGACATCGGAGACGCCGATCCGCGCGAGCATGTCCTCGCGGTCGGTATCGGTGAGCGGGAGATAGCGCATGGAAATGTCCGTTTGCGGGTGTTGGCGCCGAACCATCTGAAAACCGCGTCGTCATCCCGGGCTTGACCCGGGATCCATCGAAGGGCGGCGCGCTCTACGATGGATCCCGGATCGGCGCCGCTTCGCGGCTTGTCCGGGATGACGTCGAGGAGAACCGAAAGGCCGTCAGAGCGTCTTGACGTAGTTCTGGTACTCGGCCTCGTTCATCAGGGCGTCGAGCTCGCCGGCGTCCTTGATCCTGATCTTGAGGAACCAGCCCTTGCCGGCCGGATCCTCGTTGACGGTGCCGGGCGCGGCCTCGAGCTCGCCATTGACCTCGACGACCTCGCCGGAGACCGGGGCGTAGACCTCGGAAGCGGCCTTGACGCTCTCGACCACGGCGGCTTCGCCACCCTTGGCCAGCGCCTTGCCCACGGTCGGGAGCTCGACGAAGACGACGTCGCCGAGCTGGCCTTGCGCGTAGTCGGAGATGCCGACGGTGCCGACGTCACCCTCGATGCGGATATATTCGTGGTCCTTGCTGTAACGGGTCTCGGCCATGGTTTCCTCCTGGCGTCAGTTGTCTGGGAAAAGGTTCAGCGCTTGTAGCCGTTCGGCACGAAGGGCATCGTCGCCACGACAGCCGGCAGCGGCTTGCCGCGCACGATCAGGTTGAGCTGCGTACCTGGCGCCGAATGGGTCTTGGCGACATAGCCCATGGCGCAGGGGCCGTTGAGCGTCGGGCCGAAGCCGCCCGAGGTCACGACGCCGATCACCTCGCCCTCGGGCGTCGCGATCTCGGTGCCCTCGCGAGCCGGAGCGCGGCCTTCAGGCTTCAAGCCGACGCGGATGCGCGAGACGCCTTCCGCCAGCTCGCGCTGGACGCGCGCCGCGCCGGGGAAACCGCCCTCCTCGCGGCGGCGCTTCTGGATCGACCAGTTGAGCGCGGCCTCGATCGGCGAGGTCGTAGTGTCGATGTCATGGCCGTAGAGGCACAGGCCCGCTTCGAGGCGCAGCGAATCGCGGGCGCCCAAACCGATCGGCTTGACGTTGCCGTCGAGCAACAGCGTGTCCCAGATCTCGCCGATCCTGTCGGCGGCGGCGGAAATCTCGTAGCCGTCCTCGCCGGTATAGCCGGAGCGGCTGACATTAGCCTTGATGCCGGCGACCTTCATGGTGCGCGAGGTCATGAAGCCCATCTCGGCGGCTTCAGGCGCGATCGCGGCAAGTGCGGCCGCCGCGCCCGGCCCCTGCAGCGCGATCAGGCCGCGATGCTCGGCACGGACCAGCTTCACATTGGACGGCAGGCGGGCCTCGATATGGGGATAGTCGGTATCCTTGCAGGCGGCGTTGACGACGACATAGAGCGCGCCGTCCTCATCGGGATCGATCGAGCGCGTCACCATCAGGTCGTCGAGGATGCCGCCCTCCTCGTTGAGGAGCTGCGAATAGCGCTGCTTGCCAGGGGCAAGATTGACGATATCGGCGGGAATCAGCGCTTCCAGCGCCTTCGCCGTCGTCTCGTGATCGGGGCCGATCAGGAAGCACTGGCCCATATGCGAGACGTCGAAGAGCCCGGCCTTCTCGCGCGTCCAGTTATGCTCGGTCAGGATGCCGCTCGGATACTGCACCGGCATGTCGTAACCGGCGAAGGGCACCATGCGGGCACCCAGTGCGACATGGCGCGAATGGAGCGGGGTCTTCAGCGGCGCAGCCGCGCCGGCGGTATCGGTAGTGACCTCGGCAGCCATGGCATGCCCCTTCCAGAATCGAGCGCAAGCCCCGGACGATAGTGTCCGGGACGCGCCCCCTCTGTCTTGGGACCTGAGAGATTTCCCCGCCGGCCGCAAAGCCGGACGAGTTACACCCTTCGGTGGGCGGACATTGCTGTCCGCCGCTTTCCAGAGCGCCAAATCCCCAGCGGCCCTTTTGCCTGAGCGTTTCCGGGGCGGTTGCGCCTTCGGCGCCGGGCCCTGACGGGTCCGGTCTCTCCCGCGGGGATATGCGGCTTCGGCACAGATACAAGACGCGCCGTCTTAGTCAATCGGCGCGCCGTCGTCTTTCACGGCAAAACCGGCTTTACCGGCGGCGCTTGCGCGACGGCGCAGCAGGCCCGCCACCGCCAAGGCTGACGAAGATATCGACGTCGCCCTGGCCGGCCGGCACCATGATGCCTTCCTCGACATGGGTGAAATCGACGCCGCCCTGGCCGGACGGGACCGTGCCGCCGACACGCGCGCTGCGCTTGCCGAGGACGGTGGTCCCGCGCATCACGGTGGTGGTCAGCGTGGCCCCGTAGCTGCCCGGGCTGCCGGCAGGACCAAGCAGCACGCGTCCCTCGACGCCGACCTTGAGCCGGAAGGTGCCGTTGCCGGTCGCATTGCATTCGCGCGCGACGTTGGTGATCGAGATCTGGTAGCGCAGGCCGCTCGAATCCTGTCCGGACTGGGCGCGGATCGCGGCCCCACCTTCGGAGACGATGACCTCCGGGCAGACCAGTTGCTGGTCCTGATTGTCGTCCGTCGGCAGCGGGTCCGGGGCCGGCCGCGTCGCGGACTGGAACATGACGATATTGCCGAACGTCTGCATCGCGCCCGGCTGCCCCGACGACGACGACGAACCGCAGCCGGCCAGGCCGAGGCAGAGCAGCGGCAGGGCGAGCCAGCGGCCCTGGCGAAGAGTTTGATCGATCACGGCAGCGCCTCCACACCCGGGCCGAAGCCATTGAGGGAAATGGGCACGCCCACCCCCTCCTCCGGCGTCTGGAATACGATGAAAGTCGCGCTCTTGCCGCCCTTGAGCTGGCCGAGCAGGGTATCGTCCATGACGACCTCCGCCACGCAACCGGTGGTCAGGCAGCGCACGAAACCGGCGCGGCCGATATCCTTGTCGTCGATCTTGAGGCCGAGCCCCGAGGGCAGGAGCACGCCGAGCGGCGCGACGACGCGCAGGAGCCGGCTCTTCTGATCCGCCGTCTTCAGCACGATGACGAGGAGCGTGAGATTCGGCCGGTCCTCGGCCGCGACGTTCTGGACGAGCGCGCATTGCTCGGCCTTGGCGCCCGGCGGCACCTCGCAGCGCATCTGCCAGTCGCCATGTGTCGAACGCACTGCGCCCTGCGCGAAAGCGGAGCCGGCGGCGAGGCTCGTCCCCATGAGCGCCAGCGCCAGCGCGCCTGCCGCCCCGATGATCCTCATCATCCCTGCCATCCCTTCCAAACCGGACTCAGAAACCGCAGCTGAAGCGCAGAATTCAGGCAAAACGCCGACCGCGCCAAAGAATCCTGCCGTCTCTCACCATAAACCGCGTTGGGACCATGGAGGTCCAGTCCTGTCAAGGCGCGATGGCGGTTCGCAGCCAAGGTCAAGGCCTCGTGCGATTATGCCGCACGGCCGTTGGGGGCAGTCTTCATTGTCCCTCTGGCGCAAGCGTGATCTTTGATTTATCGCAATCTCGAAGAATGAGGCGACTTCGCGGTCGCCCCTTCATGCATGGAGCCGCAACAGGGACCGAAGCCGGTCGGCTCCCATGCAGGTCGATTGAGGAGCATGTGGGATCGATGCGTTTTCTGAGCAGGACCTTTGCAACAGCGGCCGTCACGGCCCTTGCCGCCGCCGCGCTGGCGAGCGTCCCGGCGCTTGCCGGCACCGGCATGCCCACCGACTGGCAGATGAACCTGCAGGGCGCGGTCACGCCCGTCGCCGAATTCATCCACTGGTTCCATGACTGGCTGAACATCATCATCACCATTGTCACGCTCTTCGTGCTGGCGCTGATGATCTATGTCGTCTTCCGGTTCAACGAGAAGGCGAACCCGGTCCCGTCCAAGACGACGCACAACGCCCTGCTCGAAGTCTGCTGGACCGTGATTCCGGTCCTCATCCTCGTCGTCATCGCGATTCCCTCCTTCCGCCTCCTCAAGCTCCAGCTCGAAATCCCGAAGGCCGACATGACCCTGAAGGTCACCGGCAAGCAGTGGTACTGGTCCTATGAATACGTGCAGGACGGCGGCAATTTCGGCTTCGATTCGCTGATGCTCGACGAGAAGCAGCGCGCCGAGGCGATCGCCAGCAACAAGATCGCCGCCGCCGAGGCCCCGCGCCTGCTCGCCGTCGACAACGAGGCGATCGTGCCGGTCGGCAAGACCGTCCGCGTCCAGGTGACCGGCGCCGACGTCATCCACAAGTTCACGGTTCCGTCCTTCGGCATCAAGATCGACGCCATTCCCGGCCGCCTGAACGAAACCTGGTTCACGGCCGAGCGCGAAGGCATCTATTACGGCCAGTGCTCGTTCATCTGCGGCCAGAACCACGCCTATATGCCGATCGCGTTCCGCGTCGTCAGCCAGGAGCGCTATGCCGCCTGGCTCGCGGAAGCGAAGCAGAAATTCGCAAATGCCGAAGACGCGGGCAGCAAGTTCGCTGCCGCGTCCAAGTAAGTCGCCGAGGAGAAGAACGATGGCAACAGCGGCTCACGCTCACGGCCATGACGAGGCCCATCACGACCATCCGACCGGATGGCGCCGGTGGCTCCTGTCGACCAACCACAAGGACATCGGCACGCTCTACCTGATCTTCTCGATCATGGCGGGGCTCGTCGGCGGCTTCCTCTCGATCATGATGCGCATCGAGCTGCAGCAGCCCGGCCTGCAGATCTTCGCCAACGGCCAGAGCTACAACGTCTTCGTCACCGGCCACGGCCTGATCATGATCTTCTTCATGGTCATGCCCGCCGTCATCGGCGGCTTCGGCAACTGGTTCGTGCCGCTGATGATCGGCGCACCGGACATGGCCTTCCCGCGGATGAACAACGTTTCGTTCTGGCTGCTGGTTGCCGCCTTCATCCTGATGATCATCTCGATGTTCATGGAGGGCGCGCCGGGCGCGCATGGCGTCGGCACGGGCTGGACGGTCTATCCGCCGTTCTCCACGACCGGCCACCCCGGCCCGTCGGTCGATTTCGGCATTCTCTCGCTCCACCTGGCCGGCGCCTCGTCGATCCTCGGTGCAATCAACTTCATCACCACGATCCTGAACATGCGCGCGCCCGGCATGACCATGCACCGCATGCCGCTGTTCGCCTGGGGCGTGCTGGTCACGGCCTTCCTGCTGCTGCTGTCGCTGCCGGTCCTGGCGGGCGCCATCACCATGCTGCTGACGGACCGCAATTTCGGCACGACCTTCTTCGACCCGTCCGGCGGCGGCGACCCGATCCTGTACCAGCATCTGTTCTGGTTCTTCGGTCACCCCGAAGTGTACATCATGATCCTGCCGGCCTTCGGCATCGTCAGCCACATCGTCTCGACCTTCTCGAAGAAGCCGATCTTCGGCTATCTCGGCATGGCCTACGCCATGGTCGCGATCGGCGTCGTCGGCTTCATCGTGTGGGCTCACCACATGTACACGGCCGGTCTGTCGCTCAACACGCAGCGCTATTTCGTGTTCGCGACGATGGTGATCGCGGTGCCGACGGGCATCAAGATCTTCTCCTGGATCGCGACGATGTGGGGCGGCTCGATCCGCTTCACCGCGCCGATGCTCTGGGCGATGGGCTTCATCTTCCTGTTCACCGTCGGTGGCGTCACCGGCGTCGTGCTGGCCAATGCCGGCGTCGACCGCTCGCTGCATGCGACCTACTACGTCGTCGCGCATTTCCACTACGTGCTGTCGCTCGGCGCCGTGTTCGGCATCTTCGCCGGCTTCTACTACTGGTTCCCGAAGATGAGCGGCTATGTGATCCCCGACTGGATCGGCCGCCTGCACTTCTGGATCGCCTTCGTCGGCGCCAACGTGCTGTTCTTCCCGCAGCACTTCCTCGGGCTCGCCGGCATGCCGCGTCATTATGTGGACTATCCGGACGCCTTCGCGCACTGGCATTTTGTGTCGTCGATCGGCTCCTACATCTTCGCGTTCGGCCTGCTGGTGTTCTTCTACGGCATCATCGTCGCCTTCGCGAAGAAGCAGCTTGCCGGTGACAATCCCTGGGGCGAAGGCGCGACGACGCTGGAATGGACGCTGCCCTCGCCGCCGCCGTTCCACCAGTTCGAGACGCTGCCGCGTATCACCGGCTCGGACCACTGATATCCAAGGCGGCGGGCCTTTCCGGCCCGCCGCCGCCCTTCCCCCGAGCGCCCCGCGGCGTTCCGGAGACGGGCGGCAACCACCGCCGCGTAGACCCAGCGCCCACGGGCGCCGTTCACAAGAGTACGAAGACGATTCGACTGATGTCTGCTGCGTTCGAAACCCGCACCGAGAGCCTGACAGCCTCCACCGGCGAAGCGCGTGACTTTTTCGCGCTGCTGAAGCCGCGCGTGATGTCACTGGTCATCGTGACCGCGCTGACCGGCATGGCCACCGCGCCGGGCTCTGTGCATCCCGTGCTCGGCCTCGCTGCCTTGCTGGCGATCGCGGTCGGCGCCGGCGCGTCGGGCTGCCTCAACATGTGGTACGACGCCGATATCGACGCGCTGATGAGCCGCACCGCCAAGCGGCCGATCCCCTCGGGCCGCGTTCTGCCCTCCGAGGCGCTGGCCTTCGGGCTGACGCTGTCGGTCGGCTCGGTTCTTGTGCTCGGCCTCGTCACCAATGCGCTCGCCGCAGCGATGCTCGCCTTCACCATCTTCTTCTACGCCGTCGTCTACTCGATGTGGCTGAAGCGCTGGACGCCGCAGAACATCGTGATCGGCGGTGCTGCCGGCGCCTTCCCGCCGATGATCGGCGAGGCCGTGGTGACCGGCAATTTCGGCTGGCACTCGCTCGTCCTGTTCGCGATCATCTTCCTGTGGACGCCGCCGCATTTCTGGGCGCTGGCGCTGGTGAAGTCCGGCGACTATGCGCGCGCCGGCATTCCGATGATGCCGAACGTCGCCGGTCCGGCCGCGACGCGCCGGCAGATCGTGCTCTATTCGCTGATCATGGCTCCGGTTGCCGTCCTGCCCGCGCTGATGGGCTTCGGCGGACTGCTTTATCTCGCCGTCTCGGTTTCGACCGGGCTCGTTATGATCGCATTGTCGATCCAGGTCTGGCTGCGGAGCGAAGGCCCGGCCGCGACCAAGGCCTGCTGGTCGCTGTTCGGCTTCTCGATCCTCTATCTGTTCCTGCTGTTCGCCGTGCTGATCGTCGAAAACGGCTTCGGCCTGATGTGGGCCCTGCCGAAGGTGCTGGGATGAGCGACCAGCGTCCTCAGCACTCCGCTCCTGCTGCGTTCTCGCCCGAGGACATGGCGCGCCGCCGCCGCCGCTCCATCGCGCTGGCGTTGGTGCTCGGCGGACTCGTGATCTTCTTCTTCGCGGTGACGCTGGTGAAAATCGGCCCCGCCGTCCTGAACCGGCCGCTGTGATGACCGATCCCGTTCTCCAGCCGCGCAAGGGCAATCCGGCGCGCACCGCACTGATCTGCACCGGCATCGCCTTCGGCATGCTCGGCGCGTCCTTCGCCGCGGTGCCGCTCTACGATCTGTTCTGCAAGGTCACCGGCTTCGGCGGCACGCCGATGACCGGAACGGCCGGCGCCGGCAGGATCCTCGACCGGACCATGTCCGTGCGCTTCGACGCCAATGTCGCGCCGGGGCTGGGCTGGAAATTCGAGGCCGAGAGCCCGGAGATCAAGGTCCAGGTCGGCGCGACCCAGACCGTCTTCTACAAGATGACGAATCGCTCGGACCGCACGGTCACCGGCATCGCGACCTACAATATCGCTCCCGAAAAGGGCGCGGCCTATTTCGTCAAGATCCAGTGCTTCTGCTTCACCGAGCATACGCTGAAGCCCGGCGAGAGCTTCGAGGCGCCGGTGGTGTTCTATATCGACCCCGAAATCGCCGATAATCGCGAGCTCGACGGGGTCCACGCCATCACGCTGTCCTATACCTATTTTGCCTCCAAGTCGGGCCAGCCCGTCGCGGAGGACAAGGCCGGCTCCGTCAAGGGTGACGCGGGCAATCCGAAACTGTAGAACGCGCTAGAGCAGAAGCGCGGACAAAAAGCCGTACGCGGAGACTGAATACGATGGCCGGGGCCCATACGAAGCACCACGACTACCACCTCGTCGATCCGAGCCCGTGGCCGCTCGTCGGCGCCGCCAGCGCGACGATCATGGCGATCGGCGCGGTGATGTGGATGAAGGCGCTGCCGGTCGGCGGCATGCATATCGGCCCGCTCGTCTTCGGCGCCGGTCTGCTCGGCGTGCTCTACACCATGCTCGCGTGGTGGATGGACGTGGTGCGCGAGGCCGAAAAGGAAGGCCACCACACCCGCGTCGTCCAGATCCATCACCGCTACGGCATGATCATGTTCATCGCCTCCGAGGTGATGTTCTTCGTCGCCTGGTTCTGGGCCTATTTCGACGCGAGCCTCTTCGTCGGCGAGGAGATCAACTATCTCCGCTACGACTTCACCGGCGGGCACTGGCCGCCCAAGGGCATCGAGACGTTCGACCCCTGGCACCTGCCGCTGCTCAACACGCTGATCCTGCTGACCTCGGGCACGACGGTCACCTGGGCGCATTACGCGCTGATCAACAATGACCGCTCAGGCCTGAAGCAGGGGCTGTGGCTCACCGTGATCCTGGGCATCCTGTTCACGATCTGCCAGCTCTACGAGTATTCGCACGCCACCTTCGCCTTCAGCGGCAATATCTACGGCGCCACCTTCTTCATGGCGACCGGCTTCCACGGCTTCCACGTCTTCATCGGCACGATCTTCCTGGCGATCTGCCTGTACCGGGCCTATCTCGGCCACTTCAAGCCGGAGCAGCATCTCGGCTTCGAGTTCGCCGCCTGGTACTGGCACTTCGTCGACGTGGTCTGGCTGTTCCTCTTCGCCGCGATCTACGTCTGGGGCGCCGGCGCGCACGCTGCCGCCGCGCACTGACCTTGCGCTCCACCGCGCTCTCGCGGTCAACGTCTGACGAGAGGCGGCCGCGAGGCCGCCTTTCCTGTTTCTGTCCTGTGATTGTGCATCGGCTTTCCCGAAAACCGCGTTCCACTTTTCGGGCCGATGCTCTGGGAGGCTGCGATGGCCAATTCTGAACCCACCCTCCCCTCTCCCTATGCGACGGGCCTGGCGGGGCGCTGCCCGCGCTGCGGCGAAGGCGCGCTGTTCGACGGCTTCCTCAAGCTCAAGCCAAGCTGCAATGCCTGTGGGCTCGACTACAAGTTCGCCGATTCGGCCGATGGCCCGGCCGTGTTCATCATGCTGATCGCCGGCTTCGTCGTGCTCGGCGCGGCGCTCTATGTCGAGATCGCCTATGAGCCGCCGATCTGGCTGCACCTGATGATGTGGCTGCCGCTGGCCATCATCCTGTGCCTCGGCCTGCTCCGGCCCATGAAGGGGCTCGCCGTCGCCCTGCAATATGCCCACAAGGCCGAGGAAGGCAGGCGAGAGCCGTGACCGCCACGTCGACACCCGCCCCGCGCAAGCCCCGGCTGTTCCTGCTGACGCTGCTGACCATCGTCGGCACCGTCGTCCTGTGCGCGCTCGGCGCCTGGCAGCTCGAGCGGATGGATGAGAAGCACGCCTATATCGACCGCCTCCAGCAGCAGGCAGCCGGAGCCCCCGCCCCGATGCCACCGAGCGCCGACTGGGCGAAGCTCGATCCTGCTGCGCTCGACCTGACCCATGTCGTCGCCAGGGGCAGCTATATCGACGGGATCGCCGGCGTCCGCACCACCATCGCCGCCGGCCCGCCCGGCAGCCGGCAGCTCTCCGGCTTCGGGCGCTGGATCTTCCAGGCGTTCAAGCTGGAGGATGGCGGCGTCATCCTGGTCAATCGCGGCTTCGTGCCGGAGGGCCGGCTCGGCCAGATCGGCCCGGCCAGCGGGCCCGATACGATCAATGGTTTCCTGCGGGCTCCGGAGGCGCGCAACAGCTTCACCCCGCAGGACCTGCCGGCGATCCGCGAATTCTACACGCGCGACCCCGCCGCGATCGCAGCCTCCCTCGGCCAGCCGCCGGCGCCGTTCTACCTGGAAGCGGCGCGCGAGGGCGACGGCATGACGCCGCCGGCCGGCGTCGATGTAGGCGAGCTGATCGGCCGCATTCCGGACAACCACCTGCAATATGCGCTGACCTGGTTCGGGCTGGCGCTGACGCTGCTCGGGGTGTTCGCCGCCTTCGTCTGGCAGGCCCGCAAGGGCGCGGCGGCAAGCTGAGCGCGCAACCCTTTTGCCGAATGCGCCGGACCGGCCTATAGCATCAGGCTGAGATCATCGAGGCCAAGACCGTGCTGCATGTTTCCACCCGGGGCGAAGCCCCGGCGCTCAGCTTTTCCGACGCATTGCTGACCGGGCTCGCCCGTGACGGCGGGCTTTATCTGCCGCAGAGCTGGCCGACGCTCTCCGCCGCGGAGATCGCCGGCTTCGCCGGCAAGCCCTATACGAGCGTCGCCGAGCGCGTGCTCGGCGCGCTGAGCGATGGCGACATCGAGAGCGGGGCGCTTTCGGGCATGATCCGCGAGGCCTATGCCGGCTTCCGCCATCCGGCCGTCTGCCCGCTGACCCAGATCGGCGACAATCTCTTCGTGCTGGAGCTGTTCCACGGCCCGACGCTCGCCTTCAAGGACGTGGCGATGCAGTTGCTCGGGCGCCTGATGGACCATGTGCTCGGCCAGCGCGGCCAGCGCGCCACCATCGTCGGCGCGACCTCGGGCGATACGGGCGGCGCGGCCATCGATGCTTTCAAGGGCTTGAAGAGCGTCGACGTCTTCATCCTCTATCCGCAGGGTCGCGTCTCGGATGTACAGCGCCGTCAGATGACGACGGTCGATGCCGAGAATGTCCATGCCATTGCGGTCGAGGGCACGTTCGACGACTGCCAGAATCTCGTGAAGGCGATGTTCAACCATCACGCCTTCCGCGACGAGATCGGCCTGTCCGGCGTCAATTCGATCAACTGGGCGCGCATCGCAGCGCAGGTGGTCTATTACTTCACGGCGGCCGTCTCGCTCGGCGGGCCGGGCCGGAAGGTCTCCTTCACCGTCCCGACCGGCAATTTCGGCGATATCCTCGCCGGCTGGGTCGCCAAGCAGATGGGCCTGCCGATCGAGCGGCTGGGCATCGCGACCAACAGCAACGACATCCTGGTGCGCACGCTCGAAACCGGCGCCTACGAGATGCGCGGCGTCGCGGCGACCACCTCGCCCTCGATGGACATCCAGATCTCCTCGAATTTCGAGCGGCTGCTGTTCGAGGCGCATGGCCGCGACGGCGCTGCCGTGCGCCGGCTGATGCAATCGCTGCAGCAATCCGGCCGCTTCGAGATCGCAGGCGAGGCGCTCCAGCGCATCCGCAGCGAGTTCGACGCGGCCTCGCAGAGCGAGGACGAGATCGCGGGCGAGATCAAGAAAAGCTGGAGCGAGGCCGGTTACCTGCTCGATCCGCATACCGCGATCGGTGTCGCCGCCGCGCGGCAGGCGCTGAAACGCGATTCGGCGACACCGATGATCGTGCTCGGCACCGCCCATCCCGCCAAGTTCCCGGCGGCGGTGAAGGCGGCAAGCGGTATCGAGCCGGCGCTTCCGGCCCATCTTGCCGACCTGATGGAGCGCAAGGAACGGATGACCATGCTGCCCAACGATCTCGGCACGATCGAGGCCTTCGTGCGCGAGCATGCGCGGGCCGTGCGCGGGGCGGCAGCGTGAGCGCGGCTGTTCCTGACGAGACCACCGAACTCGCCGCCCCCGCGCGACCGGAAGGGCCTCACGATCCCGATGTCGCGCTGACTGCCCTGCCCTCCGGCCTGCGCGTCGTTTCGCAGCGCATGGACCATGCCGCGACCGTCTCGCTCGGCATCTGGATCGGGGCCGGCTCGCGCGACGAGCTGCCGAACGAGCATGGGCTTGCCCATCTGCTCGAGCATATGGCGTTCAAGGGCACGGCGCGCCGCAGCGCGCTCGCGATCGCCGAGGAGATCGAGAGCGTCGGCGGCGATCTCAATGCCGCGACCTCGGTCGAATATACCTGCTACACCGCCCGCGTGCTCGGCTCCGACCTGGGCCTGGCCGTCGACATTCTCGCCGACATCATCACCTCGCCGTCGCTGACCGAGGAGGAATTGAAGCGCGAGAAGGGCGTGATCCTGCAGGAGATCTCGGCCGTCCAGGATACGCCCGACGATCTCGTCTACGATCGCTTCCTGCAGGCCGCCTTCCCGGACCAGCCGATCGGCCGGCCGATCCTCGGCACCGCCAAGACGGTCAAGAGCTTCACGCCCGGCGCGATCCGCGCCTATCTCGCGCGCAACTATCATGCCGGCAACATGGTGCTCGCCGCGTCGGGCGCCGTCGATCATGACGAGCTCGTCGCTCTCGCCAGCCAGCATCTGTCGAATCTTCCGGCACCGCCGGCCGCGCCTCTCGCGCGCGAAGCCGGCGAGTACCGCGGCGGCGAAGCGCGCATCGGCAGCGACGAGGAACAGGTCCATCTCGTGCTCGGCCTGCCCGGCCTGCCCTTCACCGGCGGCACGCATTACCCGCTCCAGATCTTCGCCTCGGTGCTCGGCGGCGGCTTGTCGTCGCGCCTGTTCCAGGAGGTGCGCGAGCAGCGCGGCCTCGCCTATGCGATCGATGCCTTCCACTGGCCCTTCTCCGATTGCGGCGTCTTCGGCATCGGCGCCGGGACCGCTCCGGAGGATGCGGGCGAACTGATCGAGGTCGCGCTCGGCTGCCTGCGCCAGGCGGCGGAAGACGTCAGCGAGGCCGAAGTCGCGCGTGCTCGCGCTCAGATGAAGGTCGGGCTGCTGGCTTCGCTGGAGAGCCCCGGCGGCAAGCTCGAGCAGATGGCGCGGCAGGTTCTGCTCTTCGGCCGGGCGATCCCGCGCGAGGAGCTCGCGGCCCGGCTCGATGCCGTGACGCTCGAGGATGTGCGCGCCGCCGGCCGCTCGCTGTTGGGCCACCAGCCGACGATCGCGGCTGTCGGCCCGACTCAGGGACTGCCGCCGGCCAAGCGCCTGCGCCACGCGGCCCGGGCTGCGGACTGAACCGCAATGGCGCTCTTCCGTTTCCCGAGCGAGCCGCCAAGCCGCCCGCTGATCCGGACGCCGAATCTCTATCTGCGCGCACCGCAAGCCGGCGACCATGCGGCCTGGAGCGCGCTGCGCATGGAAAGCCGGGAATTCCTGGCGCCGTGGGAACCGACCTGGAACGAGGACGACCTCACCCGCACCTCCTTCCGGCTACGCGCCAAGCGGGCAGCCCGCGAAATCTCGACCGACGAGGCCTATTCGCTCTTCATCTTCGAGACGCATACGGAGACCCTGCTCGGCGGGCTGACCCTCGGGTTGGTCCGCCGGGGCGTCGCGCAGGCCTGCACGCTCGGCTACTGGATGGGGCGGCGCCATGCCGGCAAGGGCCATATGACGGAGGCCGTGCGCGGCGCCGTGCGCTTCGCCTTCTCCGATCTCGCCCTGCACCGGGTCGAGGCGGCCTGCCTGCCGAACAACGAGCCCTCGCGGCGCCTGCTCGAACGGGTCGGTTTCCGGCATGAAGGACTGGCGCGCGCCTATCTCAAGATCAACGGAAACTGGGCCGATCACCTGCTTTACGGCGTGCTGGCCAGCGACGTGCCGCCCGGAAACAGGCCGTGATCGCCGCGGTTGATCACAGGCCAGCTCCGCCTTGCCCTTGCCATCAGCGGCCGATAGGGCTTTTCGTTAAATTTCGAATGATCGCTTCCCGCCTGAGAGCCGAGCACAGCTTGTCCATTTCCGAGCGCATCTTCCGGGCCGGCCTCGTTCTGGCCGGCCTTGTCCTGTGGTTCTGCGCGACTGCCCTGCCGGCCCAGGCCGTCGAGGCGGTCCGCGTTCCCGTCGATGCCCCCGTGATCGACCTCACCCATGTCGTCGAGCGCAACAAGTCCGACGGCGACGTCATCCAGATCTCCACCGCGCCGGGGCCGGACGGCATCGTCCGGCGCATCGCCGTCAAAGCCCGCGAGGCCGGCGCCCGCCCGGACTGGATCGTCTTCGCGCTGACGAATGATTCCGACGAGCAGATCGACCGCCTGCTGGTCGCGCCGTTCCATCGGCTGATCGGCTCCGGCGTGGTCTGGCCCGATCTCGGCGACAAGCGCATCGAGGCGGTGACCGCGAGCCAGGGCCTCTCACCCGACCGCGAGCCCAGCCCCGATGCCGATGTCTTCCTGATCACGCTCGACCCCGGCACGACCGTGACCTTCGTCGCCGAGCTGAAATCGCCGAACCTGCCGCAGCTCTATCTCTACGAGGCCGAGGCCTATCGGCAGAAGACCAACGGGCTGACGCTCTACAAGGGCATCATCATCGGCATCGCCGGCCTGCTCGCGCTGTTCCTCACCATCATCTTCGTGGTCAAGGGCGCGGTGATCTTTCCGGCCGCAGCAGCGCTGGCCTGGGCGGTCCTGGCCTATGCCGGCCTCGATTTCGGCTTCTTCCAGCGCCTGTTTCCGCTGACGCCGGCGATCGAACGAATCTACCGCGCCGGCGCGGAGGTGGTGCTGGCGGCGACGCTGCTCGTCTTCCTCTTCGCCTATCTCAACCTGTCCCGCTGGCATGTGCGCTACGGCCATGTCACGGCGATCTGGATTCTCGGCCTTGCCGGGCTGATCGGCCTGGCCGTCTTCGACGCGCCGATGGCGTCCGGCATCGCGCGCATCTCGATCGCGGCCGTGGCGGCGATCGGCTTCATCCTCGTCGTGCATCTGGCGACGCATGGCTACGAGCGGGCGGTGATGCTGATCCCGACCTGGTTCCTGCTCGCAGTCTGGGTCACCGCCGCGAGCTTCACCGTGACCGGGCAGTTCCAGCGTGATCTCGTCGCCCCCGCCTTGTTGGGCGGCCTCGTCCTGATCGTGCTGCTGATCGGTTTCACCGTGATCCAGCATGCCTTTGCCGGCGGCGCGATCTCGCAGGGTCTGGTCTCGGATACGGAGCGCCGGGCGCTTGCCCTCTCCGGCTCCGGCGACCTTGTCTTCGACTGGGATGTCAGCTCCGACAAGGTCTTCGTCTCCCCGCAGATTGAGGCGCTGCTCGGCCTGCCCAAGGGCTCGCTCGAAGGCTCGGCCGCGCGCTGGCTGGAGCACATGCACGTCGCCGATCGCGACCGCTATCGCGTCACGCTCGATGCCGTTCTGGAGCAGCGCCGCGGCAAGCTCAATCTCGACCTGCGCCTGCGCGCCGCCAGCGGCGCCTATCACTGGGTCAACGTCAAGGCGCGCCCGGTGATCGGCTCTGACGGCGAGGTCATCCGCGTCATCGGGACGCTCACCGACGTCACCGAGCAGCGCACCGCGCAGGAGCGGCTGCTGCACGACGCCGTCCATGACAATCTGACCGGCCTACCCAACCGCAAGCTGTTCCAGGACCGGCTGGGGGCGATCTTCGGCTTCACCCGTGCCGACGACAATATCCGCCCGACCGTGCTGGTCATCGATGTCGACCGCTTCAAGCAGGTGAACGAGTCGGTCGGGTTCTCCGCCGGCGATTCGATCCTGCTGACGCTGGCGCGCCGTCTCGGCCGCCTGCTGCGCGCACAGGACACGCTCGCCCGCATCGGCGGCGACACCTTCGCCATGATCCTCGTCTCGGAGCGCGATCCCGAGCGCATCCTGGCCTTGGCCGAGCTGGTGCGCCGCGCCGTCTCGACGCCGATCACCTATGCCGAGCGCGAGATCGTGCTGACGCCCTCGATCGGGCTTGCGCTGTTCGATCCGGCGCCGGCCTCGCGCAAGGAAGACGCGCTGAAGAACGCCGAGCTCGCCATGGCCCATGCCAAGCGTCAGGGCGGCAACAAGATCGAGGTCTTCGTGCCGGCGATGCGGACCGACCGCAACGACCGGCTCGCGCTGGAAAGCGACCTGCGCCGGGCGATCGAGCGCGGCGAGATCCAGGTCGTGTACCAGCCGATCGTCCGGCTGGAGGACCGCACCATCGCCGGGTTCGAGGCGCTGGTGCGCTGGGACCATCCGCGCGAAGGCCGATTGATGCCGCAGGACTTCCTCGCCATCGCCGAGGAAACCGGGCTGATCGTCGATCTCGGCGTCTATGTCATGGACAAGACCGCGCGCGAGCTGGAGGCCTGGCAGGCGGCGCTCGAGGTCGACCCGCCGATCTTCGCCAGCGTCAACGTCTCCAGCCGGCAATTGCTGCGCCATGACCTGCTGCATGACGTGAAGACCGTGCTCGGCCGGCGGCGCGTGCTGCCGGGTACGCTGAAGCTGGAGATCACCGAGAGCCTCGTCATGGAGAATCCGGAATATGCCGCGCAGATGCTGCAGCGCATCCGCGATCTCGGCGCCGGCCTCTCGCTCGACGATTTCGGCACGGGCTATTCCTCGCTGTCCTATCTGCAGCGCTTCCCCTTCGACACCATCAAGATCGACCAGAGCTTCGTGCGCCAGATGGGCAATGGCCGCCCGCCGGTGATCTTGCGCTCGATCGTGCAGCTCGCCGCCGATCTCCACATGGATGTCGTCGCCGAGGGCGCGGAGAGCGAGTCGGATGCGATCGAGCTCTACCAGCTCGGCTGCCAGTATGCGCAGGGCTACATCTTCGGCCAGCCGATGACGGCGGCGGAAGCACGCCGGCTGATGGGTGCCGCGGCTGCGGCGGCGACCGAAGCGGCTTGATCAAGGCGTCATGCTCGGGCTTGACCCGAGCATCTCGGGGCGGAAAAGCGCCTATCCTGCCTGAGATTCTCGGGTCTTTGCTTCGCTTCGCCCGAGAATGACGGCCGCCGGAACTCAGGCGTGCCCGGCCTCGCGCGACAGGAACGCCGGGTCGATGCCGATCTTGTTCAGTGCCCGGCTGTACTTGGTCTCGACGCCCTCGTCGAAGAGCAGTTCGGGATCGGCAGCGCAATGCAGCCAGCCATTGGACTGAATCTCGGCTTCGAGCTGGCCGGCGGCCCAGCCGGCATAGCCCAGCGCCAGCACCGCATTCTCCGGCCCGTCGCCATTGGCGATGGCGCGCAGGATGTCCAGCGTCGCCGTCAGGCAGATGCCTTCGTCGATCGGCAGGGTCGCCGATTCCAGAAAGAAATCGGCGCTGTGCAGGACGAAGCCGCGCTTGGTCTCGACCGGGCCGCCACGCAGCACCTGCATCCGCTCGGCCCGGCTCGGCAGCCGGATCAGCTCCTCGGAGGGAATCACGTCGAGCTGGACGAGCAGCTCGGTGAACTTCGTGTCGCCCGCCGGTTTGTTGACGATGATGCCCATCGCCCCGTCCTCGGAATGGGCGCAGACATAGACGACGCTGCGGCTGAAGCGCGTATCGGCCATGCCCGGCATCGCGATCAGGCATTGCCCGTCGAGATAGCTGCGGCCAGCGGTGCGCGATTGTGAGCCGATCTTCATGGGGAGCATGCTAGAGGCTGTCGGGGAGGGTCGGCAAGGCTTGGCTTGCAGCCGCGCCCTGTCGAAGGGCGCACAGGCCGTAGCGTTGCCGCCCGGATCACGTTCGCGTGCGCGTGTGCCATCGCGACGGTCCGCGGTCGCACTATCGCGATTGTGCCCCAATCCTGCGCAAGGTTCGGGACGTGTCACATGGGCACGGACCGGCGGAGGATGACAGGTTTTGTTCGCTTTTCAGGGTCGCAATCGGTAAAGGCTGGACCCGTGAACCGCATTCTTCCCCTGCTCGCCCTGCTGCCCCTGGCGCTCGGCTCCGCTGCTCGCGCCCAGGAGGCGATGACCGAGGCCGCCACCTCGCCCTGGTCGGCGAGCGAGCACGCGAAGCTGCGCCTGATCGCCGGCCCGACCACCGCGACCGGCAAGCAGCGTGTCGGCGTCGAGATCGCGATGTCGCCGGGCTACAAGACCTATTGGCGCAGCCCCGGGCAGTTCGGCGTGCCGCCGGCTTTCGACTGGTCGGGCTCGACCAATATCGGCGGGCTCGACGTGCGCTGGCCGGTGCCGGAGCGTTTCCAGGATTCGGCAGGCTACTCCATCGGCTATGCCGGCGAGGTCGTGATCCCGATCTCGGTCCAGCCCGTCGATCCGTCGCGGCCGGTGCTGGTCGTGCTCAAGCTCGACTATGCCGTCTGCGAGAAAATCTGCATTCCCGCCAAGGGCGAGGCGAGCCTGTGGCTTGAGCCCGGCGTGACGATGGTGACCTCGCCCCGCCTCGAAAGCTACGAGGCGCGCGTGCCGGTGCCGGCCAAGCCCGGAACCCACAAGGAGAAGATCGCGATCATCGAGGCCGGGCCCGATGACAGCGTGGTCGATCCGGGCCTGCGGCTCGTGCTGCAGCCGCCGCCGGAAGGCCGCATCGAGGACGTTTTCGTCGAGGGATCGGGCATGTGGTCTTTCGGCAAATCCCGCCTGACGGCGCAGGCGGACGGGACGGTCGTCGCCCAGATCCGGATCGACGAGCGGCCGAAGGGCGCGGCTGGCCCGACCCCGCTGATCTTCACCGTGCGCGGCACGCCGCGGCCGATCGAGACGCGGCTGGAACTCGACATCCCCGCCGGCAAGCCCTAATCCGTCAAGCCGGGCGGCCCGGTTGGCCGCAGGCTTCACGGAGAGACAGGCTCATGACCATCAAGGTGGGTGACAAGCTTCCACAGGCGACGTTCCGCGTCATGACCGCCGACGGCCCTGCCGCGCGCACGACCGACGACCTGTTCAGCGGCAAGAAGGTGGTGCTCTTCGCCGTTCCCGGCGCCTTCACCCCGACCTGCCACCGCAACCATCTGCCGGGCTATCTGGAGAAGGCGGCCGAGATCAAGGCGAAGGGCGTCGACGCCATCATGGTGACCAGCACCAACGACGTCTTCGTCATGGACGCCTGGTCGAAGGCGACCGGCGGTACCGGCGTGATCGAGTTCCTCTCGGACGGCAATGCCGATTTCGCCAAGGAAATCGGCCTCTCGATGGACGGCTCGGGCTTCGGCCTCGGTACCCGCTCGCAGCGCTACTCGATGCTGGTCGAGGACGGCGTGGTGAAGGAGCTCAATGTCGAGGAAGCCGCCGGCAAGGCGGAAGCCTCCGGCGCCGCAGCGATGATCGACAAGCTCTGAGCGCGGCAACGCACTGAGACAGATTGGAGCCCGCGCAGCCGCTGCGCGGGCTTTTTTGTTGGCTGGCCGGATAGGGTAAATGTCTGCAAGGGGTCGTCAGCGGACGTTGCAAGTCTGCTGGTCGCCGCTGTAAAATCAGACCAGATCACCGTCCTGATTGGCTCGCCATGTATTTCAAGAGCACGGCTTGGTTCGCCTTGACCTGCGGGTTGTTCTTCTGCGCGGCGTTTTCGACGACCTTCGGCGCTCTCATGTGGTTGTTGGATCAGCGTCTGACGTGGCCTATGCCAGGAGCGCATAAGCTTATGGCTATCGGATGCTTGATCGCTGCGGCACAGGCAACAGACCGGTTCTGGCGAGTTTTCCTGCTTCGGGAGTGAGTGCGTCCGCAATGGTTCGGAAGCGGACAAAGAAGGAGTCTTCAGCCGAGCCCCCGCGTCCGCCTCATACGAACTCGTCGCTTCAATTCGTCCATGATGTCCTTGATCTCACAATCCAGAACATAAAGGTCGCCTAGGGAGCGTCGGTTCAGAGGAGCGTCGTACCAGAAGCCCATGAGGCGATAAAAAATTCGAGCGTGCAGTAAGCCCCTGCCGAACGGCATCCCGGCGCCGCCGCTGTATATCCACCGGTTGGCACGATCTCCTGCACGCGGGGCAAGCTCCTCGCGATGTGCGATACTTTTATCCAGGTGAGCGGCTAGCTGCTCGTCGGTCAACTTGGCGAGGTCGCCGCGAAGGTTGATGCCAAGCCTCAAAGGCGCCCCCGAATTCGATGGCTCACGATGGCCCGAATTCTACGCCGCGACAATTCCATCTATGCGTCGGAAGGAGGCGTTGATCGCGTTGCAAAAATCTCCGGCTTCATTGCTCGACCCTCGATGGGTTGTCAGCGTTTCGGAGTGATAGTCATCGTCTTTAATAGGGAAACCGTCTCTATATCACCACAAGGCGAGACGCCGACCTCATGATCTTTGTTGTGCAATCGATAGATGAAATAGCTTCGACCATTATTGCGAATTGAATTTAGTTTATTTGACAATGAAAAATTATCGGTTACATCGTCACCCTTGACATAATCGCCCCAATGCGCCCTTTGAAGCAATCGAAATAAATGCGGATTACTGGTAAGCGTAACGGCTTGATCAGCTTTTATCGTTTCAAGCACGCCAGAGTTGCAATCTTTTCGGCCATCACGGGCAAATATACCCCGATGAGGCACGCCAAGATCGTCAACAAATAAGTGAGCTTCTTCATCCACCCACCACGCCTCAGCTGAGCCTGAAATTGCCACGCGGCCTACCCTGCCACGGAAGGAGCCAGACGTCAGCAACGGGTCGGAAGCGGACCTAGCTTTTGACATTGCGAGGCGTGCGCGGCCTCTTAAATTGCTCCATTTCTCTGGTACATGGGGGAGCACATGCCGTTTCAAGGCTTCGTTGTCGAACCTGCGGAGCTGGCAAAATTGGCTGGCGCTTTCGACGCAGCTTGGATGGCGGTAAACAGCGTCAACACCGTCGGCGGCCAGCAGCAGAGGCGGGCGAGAGCCCGCCTGGCGGCCATCATTCTCGATCTTTGGAGGGAAGATCCCGCTCAGGCTTTGAGCGCCAGCGCTGTCGAGCGCTTCCTGGCATCAGACCAGCCCAACTGATCGATCCGATCTGCGCTTGTCATGAGACAAGCCGCGAAGCCCCGGCTAGCTTCCGGATCGGAGGAGAACACCGATGGCCGAGATCACCATTCGCCCGCTTGCCGCGACCGACCGGGAGGCATGGACGCCGCTCTGGCATGGCTACCTGACCTTCTACAAGGCGACGCTGCCGCCGGAGATCGACGCGATCACCTTCGGGCGCCTGACCGGCGGCCAGGAGCCGATGGGCGGCTTCCTTGCCTTCGAGGGCGACAAGGCGCTCGGCATGGTCAACTGGGTCATCCACCGCACGACCTGGAGCGAGAAGCCGATCTGCTATCTGCAGGACCTGTTCACCGTGCCGGAATCACGCGGCGCCGGCGTCGGCCGCAAGCTGATCGAGGCCGTGAACCAGATGGCGCGGGCGAAGAACTGCTACCGCGTCTACTGGCAGACGCATGAATCCAACCTGCAGGGACAGGCGCTCTACGACAAGGTCGCCGACAAATCTGGCTTCATCGTCTACCGCCAGCCGCTGGGCTGAGCCTCAACGGCCGCCGCTCTTGAACGGCGCCATGCCGGCTCGCGCCAGGGCGTCGGCGCGCTCGTTCATCGCGTCGCCGGCATGGCCCTTGACCCATTTCCACTCGATCTTGTGGCGGCCGAGCGCCGCTTCGAGGCGCTGCCAGAGCTCGGCGTTCTTGACCGGCTTGCGGTCGGCCGTCTTCCAGCCGTTCTTCTTCCAGCCATGAATCCAGCCGGTGATGCCCTGCCGCAGATACTGGCTGTCTGTGTGCAGCGCGACCGTGACCGGCCGCTTCAATGCCTCCAGCGCCGCGATCGCCGCCATCAGCTCCATCCGGTTATTGGTGGTCTGCGCCTCGCCGCCCGAAAGCTCCTTCTCGACGCCGTTGAAGGTCAGGATGGCACCCCAGCCGCCGGGGCCGGGATTGCCCGAACAGGCGCCATCCGTCCAGACTTCGACCGTATCAGCACTCACCGCTTCAGCCCGTATTCGCGGGCATCGGCGACGCGCTGGTGGAAGGCAAGCTTGCGGTCGTATTCGAGCGGATCATGCGGCTTGACCAGCGCGCCGGCCGGCACGTTCAGCCAATCGACCAATCGCGTCAGCAGGAAGCGTAAGGCGCTGCCCCGGCAGAGCTGCGGCAGTGCCTCGACCTCCGCCTCGTTCAGCACCCGCACGCTCTCGTAGCCGGCCAGCATGGCCTGGCCCTTGGTCAGGTTGAACGAGCCGTCGGCCTCGAAGCACCAGGAATTCAGGCAGATCGCGAGGTCATAGGCATAGGCGTCGGTGCAGGCGAAATAGAAGTCGATCAGGCCCGAGAGCCTGTCGCCGAGGAAGAAGACGTTGTTGGGAAAGAGATCGGCATGGATCACGCCACGCGGCAGGTCTTGCGGCCAGCCCGCCTCATGCACGGCGATCTCGGCGGCGACGCGGCGCGTAAGCCCCGGCGAGACCTTGTCGGCATCCGCGCCTGCCTGCTCGGCCAGCGGGCGCCAACCCGGCACGGAAAGCGCATTGACCCGCTCCATCGCGAAATCGGCCCCGGCCTGATGCAGCAAAGCGAGGCCGCGGCCGAGTTCCTGGCAATGCGCGGCGGTCGGGCGACGTACAGAGAGGCCGTCGAGGAAGGTGACGATCGCGGCCGGGCGACCCGCGAGGCGGCCGAGCATCTCGCCGCGGCTGTCGCTGACCGGCTGCGGGCAGATCACCCCGCGCGAGGCGAGATGCTGGATCAGACCGAGGAAGAACGGCAGGTCGTCCGGGTTCACCCGCTTCTCGTAGAGGGTGAGGATGAAGGACCCTTGCGTCGTGCGGATGAGGTAGTTCGAGTTCTCGACGCCCTCGGCGATGCCCTTGGCGGAGAGGAGTTCGCCGATGCCGTAGCGCGCCACGAAGGCGGCCATCTCGTCATCGGGCACTTCGGTATAGACGGCCACGATCGTACTCTTTTTGCTGAGATTATTCCGCCGCGTCCGGCGTCGCCTCGCCGCGCAATTCGCGCGGCAGCGGGAAGAAGACGTTCTCGTCGGCGGTCGAGACGGTCTCGACACGAACCTCGTAGCGCGCGGCGAAGGCGTCGATGATCTCCTCGACCAGCACCTCGGGCGCGCTCGCGCCGGCGGTGATGCCGAGGCTGCGGATTTGGCCGAACACCGACCAGTCGATCTCGTCGGTGCGCAGGACGAGCCGCGCCACCGGACAGCCGGCACGCTCGGCGACCTCGCGCAGACGCTGCGAATTCGAGGAATTGGGCGAACCGACGACGATCAGCCCGTCGACCTGCGGCGCGACGCGCTTCACCGCCTCCTGGCGGTTGGTCGTGGCGTAGCAGATGTCTTCCTTGTGCGGGGCGATCAGCTCCGGAAAGCGGGCCTGCAAGGCCTCGACGATGCCGCGGGTGTCGTCGACCGAAAGCGTGGTCTGGGTGACATAGGCAAGCGGCTGGCCTTCCGGCGCCTGAAGCGTCGCGACGTCCTCCAGCGTTTCGATCAGGGTGATCGCGCCCTCGGGGAGCTGGCCCATCGTGCCGATCACTTCCGGGTGGCCGGCATGGCCGACGAGCAGGATATGGCGGCCGCGCTTGTGATGGACCTCGGCCTCGCGATGGACCTTGGTGACGAGCGGACAGGTCGCGTCGATGGCGAAGAGGTTGCGCGCCTTCGCCGCCGCCGGCACCGCCTTGGCGACGCCATGGGCCGAGAAGATCACCGGGCGCGTCTCGTCGGGCACCTCGTCGAGCTCGGCGACGAAGACGGCGCCTTTCCGCTTCAGGGATTCGACGACGTATTTGTTATGGACGATCTCGTGGCGGACATAGACCGGCGCGCCATGCAGCGCGAGCGCCTTCTCGACGGCGTCGATGGCGCGCACGACCCCGGCGCAGAAGCCGCGCGGGGCGCAGAGCAGGATGTCGAGCGGTGGCTTGGTCACGCGCAGAGGAAACTCCGATCAGTCCGCGTCTTCTTTCGGCGCGATCGGCGCGATGTCAAGGAAGCGAAGCGGCGCAGGTCGGGCGGCGATGTGCCGATTGCCTCTCGCAGGATCGCCCGCAAACCCCTAGATACGGTGGCGGCCCGCCACGCCGAGCGCCGCGCCGGACCGCCAAGCCCGTTCCCAAAGCCCCGAGTCCCGCATGGCCGACGTCGCCTCGCATGCCAGCTATCTCCCGCCGATCCTGACGTTCTGCGCGGGGGCGGTGATCGCCGTCCCGCTCTTCCGCAAGCTCGGCCAGTCGGCGGTGCTCGGCTATCTCGCGGCCGGCATCGTCATCGGCCCCTCGATCCTCGGCGTGATCAAGGATCCCGACGCGATCCGCGGCACCGCCGAGATCGGCGTCGTGCTGCTGCTCTTCCTCGTCGGCCTCGAATTGCAACCTTCGCGACTCTACTCGATGCGCAAGGACATTCTCGGTTCCGGCCTGGCGCAGATGGCGCTCAGCGCCGGCGGCATCGGCCTCGCCGGTTGGTATTTTGGCCTGTCCGCTGCGGGAGCGGTCGCCGTCGGCGTGGCGCTCGCGCTCTCCGCGACCTCGATCGCGCTGCAATTGCTGGAGGAGCGCGGCGACGGCAACGAAACCTATGGCCGGCGCACCTTCTCGATCCTGCTGTTCCAGGACATGGCGATCGCGCCGGTGCTGGCGCTGCTGCCGCTGCTCGCCACCACGAGCGGTCACGAGACTGGCAGCCCGATGATGGCGCTGGCGAGCCTCGGCGTCGCGCTCGTCGCCCTCGTCCTGATCGTGCTGGCCGGGCGCTACGTGATGAACCCGTTCTTCCGCATCCTCGCCCATACCGGCGCGAAGGACGTGATGACGGCTGCCGCGCTGCTGATCGTCCTCGGATCGGCGCTGCTGATGGAGCATGTCGGGCTCTCGATGGCGATGGGCGCCTTCCTTGCGGGCGTGATGCTGGCCGACTCGCATTTCCGGCATGAGCTGGAAGCCGATATCGAGCCCTTCCGCGGTGTCCTGCTCGGCCTGTTCTTCATGGCGGTCGGCATGTCGCTCGACCTCAAGCTCGTCGCCGACAACTGGATGCTGCTCGCGCTCGCGGCCCCGCTGCTGGTGCTGTTCAAGATCGCGGTCGTGACCTCGATCCTGCGGCTGTCCTGCTCGTCCTGGCTCGAGGCGATCCGGGCCGGCGCCCTGCTCTCGCCGGCCGGTGAATTCGCCTTCGTGCTCCTGCCGCTCGGCCTGGCGAACGGGCTGCTGACCGCTCAGCAATCGGCGATGATCACGGCGCTTGCCGCGATCAGCATGCTGCTCGGCCCCGTCGTCGCCAAGCTGATCGATGCTGTGCTGCTGGCCCGCGTCGCGCCCGCGACGATGGACGAAGACTATGACGGCGTCGGCGACAGCCCGGTGATGGTGATCGGCTTCGGCCGCTTCGGCCAGATCGTGACGCAGGCGCTACTGCTGCAGCATATCGACGTCACGGTGATCGATTCCGACGTGGAGCGCATCCGTTCGGCGGCGCAGTTCGGTTTCAAGATCTATTACGGCGACGGCACCCGCCTCGACGTGCTGCGCGCGGCGGGCGCCGGCAAGGCTCGCGTCATCTGCATCTGCGTCGACGACAAGCAGGCGGCACTGCGGATCGTCGAGATGGTCAAGGCCGAGTTCCCGAGCGTGCGCCTGCATGTGAGAGCCTATGACCGCATCCACGCGATTGAGCTGATGAAGGCGAATGTCGATTTCCAGATGCGCGAGACCTTCGAATCGGCGCTGGGCTTCGGCCGCGTCACGCTGGAAACCATGGGCCTGACCCGCGACGAGGCCGATCTGGTGATCGACCATGTCCGCGACCGCGACGCGCAGCGCATGGAGATTCAGTTCCACGAGGGACTCGCCGCCGCGATCAACCGCGTGCCGCGCGTCTCGCCCGAGCCGCTCGTCCCGCCCAAGGCCAAGTCGAAGCCGCTTACGCCTGAAACGCGGCAGGTCATCGAGGATGGTGGTGCCGAGGTCGCCGTCGGCGGCGTTGGGGATCCGGAACGATGAGCCAGGCTTCGGCCCGGCCACAGGCCGTCTTCCTCGAAGGTCCGTTGATGCGCCATGTCGCGGTGATGACCGCGACGAGCTCGGTCGGCCTGATGGCAGTCTTCGTCGTCGACCTGCTCTCGCTGCTCTACGTCTCCTGGCTTGGACGGCCGGAAGCGACGGCGGGCGTCGGCTTCGCCACCATCGTGCTCTATCTGATGGTTTCGGTGAATGTCGGCCTGATGATCGCCGTCACGGCACTGACCTCGCGCAGCATCGGCGCGGGCGATCGACCGGCTGCACGGCGCATCGCGGGCTCGACCATCGCCCTCTCGGCGCTGGTGGCGCTCGTCATCTCGCTTGCGGCGCTGCCGCTGCTGCCCTGGCTGCTCAGCTTGCTGGGCGCGCGCGACCAGTCGCATGCGGTCGCCCTCTCCTTCCTCCATATCGTGCTGCCATCGAACGTCCTGATGGCGATCGGCATGGGCCTTTCCGGCATCCTGCGGGCGATCGGCGACGCCAGGCGGGCGATGTTCGTGACGCTCGGCGGCGGCATCGTCACGGCGGGGCTCGACCCGCTATTGATCTTCGGCTTCGGACTCGGGCCGGACGGCGCCGCGATCGCGATCGTGCTGGCGCGGATCATCATCTGCGCCATCGGGTTCCACGGCTGCGTTGTCGTGCACGGCATGATCGAGCGGCCGCGCCTCTCGTTCATCCGACAGGACAGCGCCCGGACCTTCGCCATCGCTGGGCCGGCGATCCTGACCAATCTCTCGAACCCGATCGCCAACGCGGTCTTCGCCAGCGTCGTCGCCCGATTCGGCGATGCGGCTGTCGCAGCGCTCGCGATCATGGACCGGCTCGTCCCGGTCGCCTTCGGCGTGCTGTTCGCGCTGTCGGGCGCCGTCGGGCCGATCCTCGGCCAGAACTGGGGCGCCGGGCGCTTCGACCGAATGCGCCGGGGCCTGAGCGATGCGGCGATCTTCGCCGGAGCCTCCGTGCTCGTCTCCTGGGCGCTGCTTTTCGCCTTCCGCGGCGCCATCGTCTCCGCCTTCCATGCGACGGGACTGACGGCGGAGCTCGTGCTGTTCTTCTGCCTGATCGCCGGGCCGATGTGGATTTTCGTCGGCATGCTCTTCGTCGCCAACGCCGCCTTCAACAATCTCGGCATGCCGTTCCTGTCGACGCTGTTCAGCTGGGGCCGTGCCACCCTGGGCACGATGCCGCTCGCGTTCCTCGGCGCGCATCTCGCCGGGCCGAAGGGCGCGCTCGCGGGCTCCGCACTGGGGGCCGTCGCCTTCGGCGTCCTGGCGCTGGTCTTCGCCTTTCGCGGGATCACAAGGCTGGAGCGCAAGGCCGCGGAGCGCCGTGCCGCAATCGATTTGCCAGGCAAGGACACCCTGCTATCGTCGCCCTAGGCTGGAGATCAAAAGGCCGGCCGGGGAGAAGCGTCGATGATGAACCTGTTCGATATCATGCAATCGGCCCAGAGCGGCCAGGCGCTGCCGAACCTCGCCCAGCAATATGGCTTGAGCCTGCAGCAGACGCAGGCCGCGCTCGACGCCCTGCTGCCAGCCTTCTCAATGGGGCTGCAGCGACAGACGCGAGATCCTTATGCCTTCGGGTCGCTCGCCCAGATGATGACGGCCTCGCCCTATGCCCGCTTCTTCGAGGCCGGCGGCTACGGCATCCCGGCCGGCGCCCAGAATGCCGGCAACGACGTGCTGAGCCAGCTCTTCGGCTCGCGCGAGGTCAGCCAGGCAATCGCGGCGCAGGCGGCCGCAACCAGCGGCGTCTCGCAGGCGATCCTCAAGCAGATGCTGCCGGTTGTCGCCGCGATGCTGATGGGCGGCCTGTCCAAGACGTCGAGCAACGAGGGCCTGGGCGGCATTCTCGGCCAGTTCGCCGAGATGATGCGCGGCCAGATGCCGGGCATGCAGCCGGCGCCGCAGCAGCCGCAGATGCCCGGAAACCCGTTCGAGGCGATCCTCAAGGGCATGTTCGGCCAGGCCGGCGGGCAGCGGCCGCAGCCCAGTCCGCAAGCCGCCCCATCCGACCCGTTCGGCGGCGCGCTCGGCCAGATCCTTGGCGGCATGTTCGGCGGCATGGCACCGCAGCCGGATTCCGAACCGGCGCCCGCTCCGCGCGGCGCGCCACGACGTGCGCCCGCGCCGGAACCCGAGCCCGAGGAGGCGCCGCCTTCGTCCTCAGCCTCCGGCCCCGGCTCGATCGGTCTCGATGCGCTCAACCAGATGTTCGAGCATGGCCGCCAGATCCAGGACGACCATCAGAACGCGCTGAAATCGATCCTCGACGCCATGCTCGGCGGCGGACAGGGCCGTCGCTGAGGCGGCTTCAGCTCTTCACCTGCTGAAGACATAAAAAAGGGCGGAAGCGCGAAGCTCCCGCCCGCAGGAACGCTGACGCCAAGGGGTCAGGCGCAGCGTGCAACCGCAATATCGGCCTTCTTCGCCAGCATCGGCGTCGAGCCGGCATGGCGCAGGGCATGCTCGCGCCGTGCGGCAGCGAGATCCGACGACGTGCGCGAGCGCTCCGCCAGCACGGCGGACGGATCGTCCAGCCAGGATGCCGCCAGCGCGCCATCGATATCCGAGCGGACGAGGCCGATATCCTTGAGTCCTCGCTCGTCGAGCTCTGCGGAAAGACGCATCACCTCACGGCGATGGGCGAGCGCACGCACGAGTTGAACAGCCCCGGCAAACCCGATGGTGGCAACACGCGTGACGCCGGCCGAAACGGTCGAGAGCGACTTCGCGGTGATGGTCATGAGCAGCATGACAGCCTCCTTGGCGGTGCGGAACGTTGATCTGAGTTTCTCCCCCTGCCCGGACGCGCCATTGACAGGGAACTTCGGAGAGCACCCAGACCCTAGCGAAGCTCTGGTCATCAGCCAAACGAATGGTTATGATGTCTCGCAACACTGATATTGATGGACAGTGGACAGGGATCGCCAATGGCCCATGTGCTCGACGCCGATCAGCTCAAGACCTTCGTCGCCATCGCCGATACCGGCTCCTTCACCCGCGCCGCCGAGATCGTCTTCAAGACGCAATCGGCCGTTTCTATGCAGATGAAGCGGCTGGAGGAGCGGGTCGGGCGTCCCCTGTTCGGGCGCGACGGCCGCCATGCCAAGCTGACCGAGGATGGCGAGCGACTGCTCGACTATGCCCGCCGGATCGTGCGCCTCAATCTCGAATGCGTCGCCTCCTTCGCCGATGCCGACCTGAAGGGCCGCATCCGCCTCGGGGTGCCCGACGACTATGCCGACCGTTACCTGCCGGAGATCCTGGCGCGCTTCGCCCATTCCAATCCGCGGGCCGAGGTCACGGTGGTCTGCGAACCGACGCCGATGCTGGCGGAGCGGATCGCGACTGGCGATATCGACCTCGCGATCATCACCCATGTCGAAAGTCGCAGCCAGGGCGAGATCATCCGCATCGAGCCGCTGCTCTGGGTCACCTCGGCACGCCACAGCGTGCATGAGGAGGATCCGCTGCCGCTGGCGCTGGGCCGACCGACCTGCAACTGGCGCCAGGCTGCAGTCGATGCGCTGGAATCGAAGGGGCGCCGCTTCCGCGTGCTCTATGCGAGCTGGAATTCCACCGCGGTCGGCGCCGCCGTCCTGGCCGGGCTTGCGATCTCGGTCCTGCCGGAGAGTGCGGTGAGGCCGGGCATGCGCATCCTCGGACCGTCAGAAGGTTTCGCGACCTTGCCCTCATGCAAGATCGGGCTGCTGCGGACCCGCTTCGATCCGTCGGTGCTGTCGAACGCGCTGGCCGAGCACATCATCCAGAGCCTCGACAACCTGGCGAGCTTCAAGACGGCGGCCGAGTAGAGCCTCAGGGCACCTTGATCGCGTCGGCCGCTGCCAGCAGGAACGAACTGATCTGGTTCCCGTAGAAGGTGGCCGACGTGATGATCGTGATCGAGACGAGACCCGCGATAAGGCCATACTCGATCACGGTCGCGCCGCGCGCGTCGCGAGCAAACTCGAGAAAGCTGGCCTTGATCCGCCCCATGCCGCTAGGTTAGCGGCGACCTTCATCCAACTCGTTAATTTCCGAGGCAAAATCCGCTCGAAACGGCAGTTTTCGAGCGGAAAATCTGGTCAGGCGTCAGAGGGCCATCTCGGTCAGCACGGGCTCGACCTTACCGTGCCAGGCATTGCGGTAACGCTCTTCCAGAGCCTGCGCCAGGTTTCGGCGGCGCTCCAGAATCCCGTGCAGCGGCGCCAGGAAGCGCGTCTCGTCCTGACCGGCTGCATTCTTGAGCGCCCGGCGGGCCAGGCCGGCGCGCGACAGCTCCACGACCTCGGCAGCGATCTCGATGAGCTTGCGCCCGCCGATGCTCGCAGCCAGCCCTTCGCGCGGGACGGCATCGCGCAAAGCCTGCCGTTCCTCCGCGCTCCACCCCTTGACGAGGTCCCAGGCCGCATCGAGCGAGGTCGCGTCATAGAGCAGGCCGACCCAGAAGGCCGGCATCGCGGTCAACATGTCTGCCGGGCCGGCATCGGCGCCGCGCATCTCCAGAAAGCGCTTCAGCCGGACCTCGGGAAACAGCGTCGAGAGGTGGTTGGCCCAGTCGGACATGGTCGCCTTCTCGCCCGGCAGCTGCGGCAGCCGGCCGGCCAGCAGGTCACGGAAGGAGGCGCCGGCGACGTCGTGATAGGTATCGTCGCGCTTGACGAAATACAGGGGCACGTCGAGAGCCCAGTCGACATAGCCCTCATAGGACATGCCCTCGTCGAAGGCGAAGGCGAGCATGCCCGAGCGGGCATTGTCGGTATCGCGCCAGATCTCGGAACGCATCGACTGGAAGCCGTTGAGCTTGCCGTCGAGGAAGGGCGACGATGCGAAGAGAGCGGTGGAAAGCGGCTGGAGGGCCAGCGAGACCCGGAGCTTGCGGACCATGTCCGCCTCGCTGCCGAAGTCGAGATTGACCTGCACCGTGCAGGTCCGGAACATCATGTCGAGGCCCATCGTGCCGACCTTCGGCATGTAGTTCGCCATGATCTTGTAGCGCCCCTTCGGCATTACCGGGGTCTGCGCACGGGTCCAGAGCGGGGACGCGCCAAGGGCGGCGAAGCCGATATCGTGCGGAGCGGCCACGGCCTTGACGTCGGCGAGATGGGCCTGAAGTTCGGCCTCCGTCTCATGCAGCGTCGCCAGCGGCGCGCCCGACAATTCGAACTGCCCGCCCGGCTCCAGCGAGATCGCCCCGCCGCCATCCGGCCCGGCCAGCCCGATGATATGGCCGGCATCGACGATCGGCTCCCAACCGAGCCGCTGCTGCATGCCTTCCAGAAGAGCCCGGATGCCGCCGGCGCCGGCGCGGCCTTCATAGGGGACGGGCGCGAGATCGCTCCGATAGAACGGGAATTTCTCGTGCTCGGTGCCGATCCGGAAGGAGGAGGCCGGTTTCTCGCCGGCGGCGATCCAAGCAATCAGTTCGGCCTTGGAACCGATCGGGGTCGAATCGGACACGTCGCGAGCCATGGGCGCTCCGGCAGATGGGCAAACAACCAGCCCCGCGCCGAAGGCGCGGTCAAAGCCGGCAGAGGATGGACAGACATAGGCGAGCGCCGGGCGCTCGACAACGACCGGAACCGTGCATTCGCGCAAAGGCGCCCGGCGCTGGCGGCAGGTCTTGGCACCCTCCCGATCAGGCCCTCGGCCAATCGCCGAGCACCGCCTGCACCAGCGCAAGCGCAGCCACCGCGGCCGTGTCCGCCCTCAGGATGCGCGGGCCGAGCGAGATCGGCAGCGTGTTGGGCCGCGCCTGGATCAATTGCCGCTCGGCTTCGTCGAAGCCGCCTTCGGGACCGATCAGGACGGCGAGCGGCGCGGGTCCATGCGCCGCCAGCGCCGCAACCGGGCTCGCCTGAGCCATGCCCTCGTCGCAGAAGATCAGCAATCGCTCCGGCGCCAGACTTGAGAGCGCCGCTTCGAGCGGACGCTCCGGCTCGATCCCGGGCAGGCTCAGGATACCGCATTGCTCGGCCGCCTCGACGGCGTTGGCGCGCAGGCGATCGAGATTGAGCCGCGAAACCTGCGTGCGGCGGGTCAGGACGGGCTGGAGCAGGCCCGCCCCCATCTCGACCGCCTTCTGCGCCATGTAGTCCAGCCGCGCATGCTTCAGCGGCGCGAACAGGTAATGCAGGTCGGCGGCGGTCGGCTGCGGCCTCGTCTGTCTGACCAGTTCGAGGCTCGCCTGCTTGCGCCCTTCAGGCACGAGGCGCGCCAGCCATTCGCCGTCGCGCCCGTTGAAGACGAGCACCGTACCATCGACCCGCAATCGCAGGACGTTGAGGAGATAATTCGCCTGCTCGCGATCGAGCGGCAGAATCGCCGCCGGTGCGAAGGAATTGTCGATGAAAAGCCGGTGCCGGGCGAAATCGGGAACGGGCATGGGCGCGAGCGGCTCCGGGAATCGGTGGTAATGTCGAGAGCGACGTGAAAAACGCCACAATCAGCTTGTAGCAGGCAGCGCTTCCCACAAGGCCACCATAGACTCGCAAGAGTCGTTGGCGTTAACAGCGCCTGCTGTTAAGGACGTATTTAACGATCGGCCGGGCGGGCCGGCAATCCGGAGTAAGGACACCATGCGGCGTTGGATGGCTTCAGGCGTTATCGCGGTGCTCGGCCTTGCCGTGGCTCCGCTCCTGTCGGCTGCACCCGCAAGCGCGCAGGTCTCCGGCTGCGAGCAGATCCAGAAGCTGCTCGGCGAGCGCCAGTCGATCGTCGCCAAGCTCACGGCCTCCCAGAAGGCCAAGAAGAAGATGACGCCGCAGGAAGCCTGCAGCGCCTTCGGCCGCCTCGCCAATAATGGCGACGCCGCGATCAAGTTCGCCACGGCCAACCAGGACTGGTGCCAGATTCCGGCATCCTTCATCGAAGGCATGCAGACCGACAACAAGAAGGTTTCCGGCTTCCGCGCTCAGGCCTGCAACGCCGTGAAGCAGCAGGCCGCCATGCAGCGCCGCGCCCGGCAGCAGGCGCAGAGCGCCAGCCCCTTCGGCGGCGCCGATTCCATCACCAGCGGCGCCGGCGGCGGGATGCGCGTCCCGCAGGGCGCGCTCTGACCGGCGCCCCCCCGGCGCCATGCCCGACCCGGCTCCCCTCGGAACCATGCCCGGGCGTGACTCGCCCCTGCCCGACGCGCTGACCGGGCATTGGGTCGACACCCGAGCGCCCCTTGCCATCAGGCCGTTCCTCAAGCTCGCCCGCATCGAGCGGCCGATCGGATGGTGGCTGCTGCTCATGCCCTGCTGGTGGGCGGCCGGGCTTGCCGCCATCGCCGCCGGCCAGCCCTATCCCAATCCCTGGCACTGCCTGCTCTTCTTCGTCGGCGCGGTCCTGATGCGCGGCGCGGGCTGCACCTTCAACGACATCATCGACCGCAAGCTCGACGCCGAGGTGGCGCGCACCCGCGGGCGGCCGCTTCCGTCCGGCCAGGTCACCGCAAAGGCGGCCGCGCTGTTCATGATCGCGCAGGCGCTCGCGGGCCTCGTCGTGCTCATGCAGTTCAACCGCTTCACGATCATCCTCGGCATCGCCTCGCTGGCGATCGTCGCGATCTATCCGTTCATGAAGCGGATCACCAACATGCCGCAGTTCGTGCTCGGCCTCGCCTTCTCATGGGGCGGGCTGATGGGCTGGAGCGCGGTCTTCGGCCGGCTCGATCCGCCGGCCTACCTGATCTATGCGGCCGCGATCGCCTGGACCGTCGGCTACGACACGATCTACGCCATGCAGGATCTCGAGGATGACGTCATCGCCGGCATCCGGTCGAGCGCCCGCTATTTCGGCGATCACACGCGCGAGGCGGTGGCGTTGTGCTTCGCGCTGGCAGTGCTGCTGACGGGCACCGCGATCTGGCTGGTTGGCGGCGGCCCCGCCGCCTGGCTCGGCTTCGCCGCCTTCGCCCTTCATCTCGGCCGGCAGGTGACGCGCATCAACGGTGCGAGCGCGCCCGAAGCCCTCAGGATATTCCGGTCGAACCGGGATGCCGGCCTGCTTCTGGCGGCCGGGCTCGCTCTCGATGCCGCGAGCCGCGGCTGGTTCTGACGGTCAGTCGGTCATCCGGTCGCCATTGACGATCACCGGCAGTTCGGCGAGGCGGCCCGTCTTGCGACGCGTGAGGAAACGCGGACGGCGACCGTTGAGCAGGCCGTGGCGGCGGCGGATACGAATCGCGCCCAGCGCAAGCCGGCCAAGCTGCGGATAAGGCTCGGTCACCGTGCCATCGGCGGCTTCGAGCAGCAGCGGCAAGCCGCTGGTCCGGCCGAAATCACGCCAGAGCGCGACCGCGTCCTCCTGGTCAGCGCAGGCGACCACGATGGAGCGGCCGTCGCCGGCGGTCAGGGCCAGTTCGAAACGTTCGTCGTCACCGGCCGGATTGGCCAGACGCAACGCGACGCCGCGCCAGTTGGCGCCGCCGCGCAGGATTCGCACGGGGCCGACGCGCTCGATCGCCGGGGCGACCGGCCGGGCCGGCATCGGGTTGCGGGAAACGATCGCTGTGGTGGTCGGACCACCGGAGAGAGCAGGCACAAAACCGCTCTCTCCGGCGGCCGGCGTGACGCTGGCCATCGGTTATAACGCCTCTCTCTAATCCCTGCTGCAACGGAGCCCTCTGTCGATGCCGGGGCTCTCGTGCTTGCCCTGTGAGGATGGCCGCCAGCCGTGTCCGAGCGCTTAAGGGGTTGGGTTAAAGGAAGGTGTTTTCGCCCTGATCCGGCCCTAAACCGAGGGTTTCCTGCCGGATGCTTGACGGAATCTTTCGATCCGTGGCCGCATTTTCGGCTTGAAACAGCGACTATCGCGGCCGATAGGAAAGCCATGAACGCCACCACGCTCCCGATCGCGGCCGAACTGCTGAAAGCCGTCGGCGAAAGCTGCCTGGAAGCCGGCACGATCGCCCTCGATCTGTTCCGGCCCGGCGCGGCGACCGCGGCGCGGACCTGGGCGAAAAGCGGCGGCTCGCCCGTCACCGAAGCCGATATCGGCGTCGACACCTTCCTGCGCATCCGGCTTTCGGAATTGCTGCCGGAAGCGGCATGGCTGTCCGAGGAGACGGTCGACGACGCCCAACGGCTCTCTCATCGCTATGTCTGGGTCGTCGATCCGATCGACGGCACGCGCGCCTTCATGCAGGGCTCGCCGGACTGGGCTGTCTGCGTCGCGCTGCTCGACCAGGGCGCGCCGATCCTCGGCATCGTCCATGCGCCGGCCTGCCAGGCGACCTATCGTGCGCTCGCCAGTGGCGGCGCGACGCTCAACGGCGAAACCATCCACGCCTCATCCGCGCAAAGCCTGACCGGCGCGCGCATCGCCGGCCCCAAGCCGATGCTCGATGCGCTTGCCCAGTTCGAAAGCTTCGAGGCCGTTGCCCGGATTCCATCGCTGGCGCTGCGCCTGACACGCATTGCCGATGGCACGATCGATGCCGGGCTGATCTCGCCCGATGCCCGCGATTGGGATCTGGCGGCGGCCGATCTCGTGCTGAGCGAGGCCGGCGGCCGGCTGACCGATGGCGAGGCCGGGCCCGTCATCTACAATCGCGAAGTCCCTGTCCATGGCATGCTCGTTGCGAGCAACGGCAAGCTCGCCTCGCCCCTGCAGACCGCGATCGAGCGCCTGCGCGACGGACGGACGCAGCCGGCCTGACGATTTTTTTCAACGCTTCCGGCGCGGTCCGCTCGCTTGGACGACCGGGATGGCTTATGGGGGCGCCACGGCCCTTGCAGGAGAGTTCGATGAGCGCGGAACCGGAACAGAAGCAACTCCTTCACCTCGTCCTCGGCGGCGAGCTCGCCTCGCTCGAAGGCATCACCTTCAAGGACCTGGCCAAGCTCGACATCGTCGGCGTCTTCCCGAATTATGCCAGCGCCCACACGGCCTGGAAGGCCAAGGCGCAACAGACCGTCGACCAGGCGCAGACGCGCTATTTCATCGTCCATCTCCACCGGCTGCTCGACCCCGAGACCGCCAAGAGCTGAGCCGGGACGGGCTCTGAGCGACAGGACCTGACGACAGAATCTATGGGTTTTTCGATCCTCAAGACGCGCGTGGCGCAGGAAACGCTCGGCCGGCTGCTGGCCGGCTACCTGCGCCTCGTCCAGCGCACGAACCGGATCGTCTTCGAACCCGCCGACATCTACGACCATGTCCGGCCGGATTTGCCACTCATCTTTGCAATGTGGCACGGCCAGCACCTCATGATCCCCTTCGCCCGGCCGGACTGGATGCCGGCCTGCTCGCTGGTTTCGCGCCATGGCGACGGCGGCTTCAATGCGGTGGCGCTGCGCGAGCTTGGCATCGGCGCGATCCGCGGTTCCGGCGCACTCGGCAAGAAGATCCGCGAGAAGGGCGGCGCCGCCGCCTTCCTCGCCATGGTCAGGCGCCTTGCAGCGGGCGACACCATGGTGCTGACGGCCGATGTGCCCAAGCGCGCCCGCATCGTCGGCCCCGGAATCATCGCATTGGCACGCGCCTCCGGCCGGCCGATCCGGGCCGTCGCCGTGGTGACCAGCCGGCGCATCGACTTCAACAGCTGGGACCGCGCCTCGATCGGCCTGCCCTTCGGGCGCTGCGCCATCGTCGTCGGCGAGCCGATCCTGGTCGCGCGCGATGCCGACGAGGCCACGCAGGAAGCCGCACGCCTCGCCGTCCAGGCGAGCCTCGACGATGTCCATGCCCGCGGCTATGCGATCGTCGGCAGCCGTGATCCGGGCGCCGGCCTGCGCGAGAAGCAACTTGCTGCCGGGGCGCCGGCATGAGCGGCAAGGGCGCGATCCTCAGGACCTATCGCTACGCGACGGCGCTGCTGGAGCCGGCGGCGGCGGGGCTCCTGCTCTGGCGCCGGCGCCGCGGCAAGGAAGACCTCGCGCGGCATGCGGAACGGCGCGGCCACGCGAGCGTCAAGCGGCCGAACAAGCCTTTGGTCTGGCTGCATGGCGCCAGCGTCGGCGAGACCGTGACCCTGCTGCCCTTGATCGCCAAATTGCAGAAGCGCGGCTTCGCCGTGCTGGTGACCTCGGGCACCGTGACCTCCGCCAGGTTGATGGCGGCGCGGCTGCCGGGCGGCGTGATCCATCAATACATCCCGCTCGACGTGCCCCGCTACATGCGCCGCTTCATGGATCATTGGCGCCCGGATCTCTGCCTGATCTGCGAATCCGAGATCTGGCCGAACCTGCTGATCGAGGCGCAGCGCCGCGCCATCCCGGTGGTGATGGTCAACGGCCGGATGTCGGAGCGCTCCTTCGCCCGCTGGTACAAGATGCCGAGGACCTCGCGCTTCCTGCTCTCCTGCTTCGAGGCCTGCCTGGCGCAGTCGCAGGGCGATGCCGAGCGGCTGGCCCAGCTCGGCGCACCGCGCGTCAGCGTCGCCGGCAACCTGAAATTCGACGTGCCCGCCCCGCCCGCCGATTCCGATACGCTCGCCATTCTCGACGGCCAGACGACAGGCCGCCCGGTCTGGATCGCCGCGAGCACGCATCCCGGCGAGGACGAACTGGTGCTGGCCGCCCATCTCGCGATCAAGCCTTACCTGCCGAAGCTGCTCACCATCATCGCGCCGCGCCACCCCCAGCGCGGCCCGGAGATCGAGGCGCTGGCAGAGGCGAATGACGTCGCCGTCTCGCGCCGGGCGACCGGGGGAAGCCCGGAACGGACCATCGATCTCTATGTCGCCGACACCGTCAACGAGCTCGGACTGTTCTACCGGCTCTCGCAGGTCGCCTTCCTCGGCGGCTCGCTGGTCGAGGGCATCGGCGGGCATAACCCGATCGAGCCGGCCAAGCTCGGCTGTGCCCTGCTGCACGGGCCCTATGTCCACAACAATGCCGAGATCTTCGCGGCCTTCGACCGCGACGGCGGCTCGCGCGAGGCCGCCGATGCACAGGCGCTGGCAGGCGCAGTGCATCGCTGGCTGAACAACCCGGCCGAGGCCCGGCAGGCGGCGCGTGCCGCCGCGCAGACCGCGACCGAACTCGGCGGCGCGCTGAACCGCACGCTGCATGCGATCGAGCCCTTGCTGATGCGGGTGGCGATTGGCCAGCGCGAGAGCGCGCCCTGATGCTGCGGCGCGCCCCGCGCTTCTGGTGGCGGGAGAAACCCACGCTACTCGCCCGGCTGCTCCAGCCGCTCGGCTTCCTCTACGGCCGGATCACCTTGCAGCGGATGCGCCAACCCGGAGCCGATGCCGGCCTGCCGGTGATCTGCGTCGGCAATTTCATCGCCGGCGGCGCCGGCAAGACGCCGACCGCGATCGCCATCGCCCGCCTGCTGGACGAGCGGGGCGAAAAGCCCTTCGTGCTGATGCGCGGCTATGGCGGGCGGCTTGCGGGGCCGGTCGAGGTCGATCCCGACCGGCATCGCGCGGCCGATGTCGGCGACGAGCCGCAGCTGATGGCGCGCCATGCCCGCACCGTCATCGCACGCGACCGGGTGGCCGGCGCGCGGCTCGCGCGTGGACTCGGCGCCACCATCGTCGTGATGGATGACGGCCTGCAGAATCCGTCGCTGGTCAAGCATCTCAAGCTGGCGGTGGTCGACGGATCGAGCGGTATGGGCAACGGGCTTTGCCTCCCGGCCGGGCCTCTGCGCGCACCGCTTGCCGAGCAGTTGAGCGAGACGGACGCCGTCATCTTGATCGGCCGGGGCGATGCCGGGGAGCGGGTCGCGACGATCGCCCGGGCCCAGCAGAAGCCAGTTCTCCACGCCGCGCTCAAGCCAGCGGGCGCCGCCGTCGAGCAGTTGCGCGGACAGAAGGTCGTCGCCCTGTCAGGGATCGGCCGGCCGGAGAAATTCGCGGCGACGCTGCGGGAGGCTGGAGCGACCATCGTTGCCGAGCAGGTTCATGGCGACCACCACGCCTATGAGCAGACCGATGTTGCGGCCGCTATTGCAGCGGCGCAGGAGCACTCAGCCCTGATCGCGACGACGGAAAAGGACTGGACCAAGCTCGCGCCGCTCTGGCCCGAAGATGCCCGCGAGTCGCTGGTCGTGGTGCCGGTCTCGCTGGTCTTCGCGGAGCCGGTTGCGATCACCGGTCTGCTTGCAGCCCTCGCAAAGGCAGGCTGAGAGCCTCGCCGCTCGTCAGGCGCGGCCGGCGCGACGCAGCCTCAGCAGCGCGGCTTCCGACGAGGCATAGGCTTCCTGCCATTCGATCGACCAGTAGCGGAGATCGTCGAGGCGGATCGGCGCGCCCGTCACGGCGCAGCGCACGAAGGCGCCGGGCTTGACGACGCGGAACTCGCCCGGACCGTAGTCGACCACGGCTTCGGGGCCATGAGGCGGAAGGCGCTCGCTGATATTCATCAAAATTGCATCAAATCATTGATCGGGAAGCGGAAAGCCGGGATACTCTGGGGCTTGTGATAACCTTCTGGTCGGCGATGTCCAGTCTCCAGCGCCTCGCGGCGTGCCTGATGACCCTTGTGCTGCTCGCAGCTCCGGCCGCCCGTGCCAGTGGCTATGAGCGCGTCGCGATTCCGGCCGACCAGGGAACACTGACGGGCATCCTCTATCTGCCGGCCGGCCAGGGGCCTTTCCCGGCAGTGATCGCCCTGCATGGTTGCGGCGGCTTGTGGCGCGCGCAAGGCCAGCTCTCGATGCGACATGCCGATTGGGGCGAGCGGCTGGCCGGCATCGGCTTCGCCGTGCTGATGCCGGACAGCTTCGGCTCGCGCGGGCTCGGCTCGCAATGCGGGGTGAAGGACCTGACGGTCAGGGCCGGGCGCGAGCGCGTCGCCGATGCGATGGCCGCCCGGATCTGGCTGCAGCAGCGCGACAACATCAAACCCGACGCGATTGCCCTGCTCGGCTGGTCGAGTGGCGGCCTGACCGTGCTGACGGCGATCCGCAAGGAGCGGGCTCCCGCCGACGGCAAGCCGGATTTCAAGCGCGCCGCCGCCTTCTACCCTGCCTGCCGGAGCCAGTCGGAATCGCCGAGCTTCTCCGCCCGCATCCCGCTGCTGATCCTGATGGGCGATGCCGACGACTGGACGCCGGCCGCACCCTGCGGACATCTGGCCAAGGCCGCACAAGCGCGCGGCGAGCAGGTCGGCCTCGTGCTTTATCCCGGCGCCCTGCATGATTTCGACCATCCGCGCCTCGAGGTGAAAGAGCGCGAGAACATCGCCTATTCCGCCAGCAGCACCGGCAAGGTCACTGTGGGCACCAATATGGCGGCGCGCGAGGACGCGCTGAAGCGGGTCAAAGCCTTCCTGAGCGCGCCTTGAAGTAGAACGGGCGCTTTTCACGAAAACGCGTGTCATCCCGGACGCAGCGAAGCGGAGATCCGGGATCCATGCCTGAACCTCGATCGGAAGCGCTCCGGAATGGATCCCGGGTCAAGCCCGGGATGACGGCGTGTTTCCGCGGACAATCAACAGGTTCTAGAACAGATCGCCCTGCGTTCCCGATGCCGGTCCCTTGCGAACCGGGCGCGGCGCCGGCGGTTTCGCTCCTCCGGCCTCGCCGCCCGCAACGGTGACGCCGAAGCTGCCATCGGCCAGTTGGACCGAAAGCGCCCTGCCCAGCTGGGCTGCCTCGACGCTGCGGACCAGCGCCCCGGCCTCGTCGCGGATCAGGGCATAGCCACGGGACAGCACCGCTTCCGGCCCGAGCGAGCGGATCAGCGCCCAGAGCGAGGCCAGGCGGTCGGCACGCCGGTGCAGCGCCTGGCCGAAAGCGCGCTCAGCACGCTCAGCCACAGCGGTTCCGCGTTCGCGGCGCTGGATCAGGCTCTGGCCGAAAGCGTTGCGGGCCCGCGTTTCCAGCGTGGTGAGGCGATCGCGGGCATTGGCGATCCGGGTGCGCTCGCCGGCGATGGCGTTGCCCCGGGCTGCGACGAGCACGCGCCCGAAACCGGCGAGCTCGGCGCGCAGGCGGGCAAGGGCGACGCGGGGCGAGCGCGCCTCCAGCCGGCGCGCGAGAGCCTGCAGTTGCTGCTCATGCGTGCGCGCGTTCCTGGCAAGCGCCGGCGCCAGCCGCGTCGCGGCGAGGTCGAGCCGCTGGCGCGGCGCGGAGAGGACGGCCTCCGGCCCCGGCAAGGCGCGGGCGAGCGCCCTGAGATCGCTGCGGCGACGATCGGACAGGCGGAGCATCGCGCCGGAATGGCGGCGCGCGAGATCGGCGACGAAACCCATCAACTCCGCCCGCACCGGCACGACCTTCTCGGCCGCGCCGGTCGGCGTCGGCGCGCGTAGGTCGGCGGCGTGGTCGATCAAGGTCCAGTCGGTCTCATGGCCGACGGCGGAGACCAGCGGAATCCCGGAGGAAGCGGCAGCGCGGACCACGATCTCCTCGTTGAAGCTCATCAGGTCTTCGAGCGAGCCGCCACCGCGCGCGACGATGATGACGTCCGGCCGGGGGATGCGCCCGCCTGCCGGCAGCGCATTGAAGCCGGCGATGGCGTTGGCGACCTCGGCGGCGCTGGTCTCACCCTGCACGCGCACCGGCCAGACCAGAACATGGCGCGGGAAGCGGTCCTCCAGGCGATGCAGGATGTCGCGGATGACCGCGCCGGTCGGCGAGGTCACGACGCCGATGACGGATGGCAGATAGGGGATGAGTTGCTTGCGCTCCTCGGCGAAGAGCCCTTCGGCGGCGAGCCGCTTGCGACGCTCCTCCAGCAGCGCCATCAGCGCGCCGGCACCGGCCAGCTCCAGCGAATCGATGACGATCTGGTAGCTCGACTTGCCGGCGAAGGTGGTGATCTTGCCGGTGGCGATGACCTCCAGCCCTTCCTGCGGGCGCGTCTTCAGGCGACCAAAGACGCCCTTCCAGATCACCGCGTCGATCTTGGCGTTGGTGTCCTTCAGCGAGAAATAGACATGGCCGGAAGCGACCGGGCCGCGATAGCCGGAAATCTCGCCGCGCACGCGCACGAAGCCGAAATTATCCTCGATGGTGCGCTTCAGAGCTCCCGAGAGGTCGGAGACGCTCCACTCAGGCGCATTGCCGGTCGTCTGCTGCGATTCGCTGGTCATGGCCGGACCATAACCGGGCGGAAGGGACAGCAGAAGCGTTGCCCGCAGCGCCCGGTGCCGCTATTGCGCCCGTGACGGAGCGGAGAGCGCGATGAAAATTCTTCTGATCGGTTCGGGCGGCCGCGAGCACGCGCTCGCCTGGGCGATTTCGGCCTCGCCGCTCTGCGACACGCTGTTCATCGCGCCCGGCAATCCCGGCACGGCCCATTGCGGCGAGAATGTCGTGATCGATATCGCCGATCACGCCGCCGTCGTGGCGTTCTGCCGGTTGCAGGGCATCGGCCTCGTCGTCGTCGGCCCCGAAGGCCCTCTGGTCGCCGGCATCGCCGACGATCTCCGAGCCGCCGGGATCAAGGTCTTCGGTCCGTCGAAGGCCGCAGCCCAGCTCGAAGGCTCGAAGGGCTTCACCAAGGAGCTCTGCGCCGAATTCGACATTCCGACCGCCGGCTTCGGCCGCTTCGGCGATGCCGCTTCCGCCAAGGCCTATGTCGCGGCCCAGGGCGCACCGATCGTGATCAAGGCCGACGGACTCGCCGCCGGTAAGGGCGTGATCATGGCTGAGACCCTGGACGAGGCGAACGAGGCCATCGACATGATGTTCTCGGGCAGCTTCGGCGCGGCCGGGGCCGAGGTCGTGGTCGAGGAATGGATGATCGGCGAGGAAGCGAGCTTCTTCGCGCTCTGCGACGGCAAGCATGCGCTGGCTCTCGCCTCGGCGCAGGATCACAAGCGCGTCGGCGACGGCGATACCGGGCCGAATACCGGCGGCATGGGCGCCTATTCGCCGGCCCCGGTGATGACGCCCGCGCTGACCGAGCGCGTCATGACCGAGATCATCCGGCCGACGCTCGCCGGCATGGCCAAGCGCGGCACGCCGTTCCAGGGCGTGCTCTTCGCCGGGCTGATGATCACGGCGCAAGGGCCGAAGCTGATCGAATACAACACCCGCTTCGGCGATCCCGAATGCGAGGTGCTGATGCCGCGCCTCAAGAGCGACATCGTGCCGGCGCTGCTCGCCGCCTGCGACGGCGTGCTCGACCAGGTCGACCTGCGCTGGCGCGACGAGGCGGCGCTGACCGTCGTGCTCGCGGCCAAGGGCTATCCGGCCAAGCCGGAGACCGGCAGCATCATCCGCGATGTCGAGAAGGCCGAGGCGCTGGACGAGGTGCTCGTCTTCCATGCCGGCACGAAGCTCTCGAACGGCGATCTCGTCGCCAATGGCGGGCGCGTGCTGAACGTGGTCGCGCTCGGCAAGAGCGTCGGCGAGGCGCAGAAGCGGGCCTATGAGGCCGTCGACAAGATCGACTGGCCCGGCGGCTTCTACCGCCGCGATATCGGCTGGCAGGCGGTGAAGCGCGAGCAAGGCTGACAGGACGCCGCGGCCGGGGCTATGCTCTCAGGCATGGCGAACATCGACAGTCTCTTCCCCGGCTTCAAGGCGCACTGGATCGACGGGCCGGTCGGCAAGATCTTCGCGCGCGTCGGCGGCGAAGGCCCGCCGCTGGTGCTGATCCACGGCTTTCCGCAGACCCATGCCGAATGGCACCGGCTGGCACCGGAACTGGCAAAGACCCACACCGTCGTTTGCCCCGATCTGCGCGGCTATGGCTGGTCGGCCGCGCCGCATGGCGATGGCGGCAGGGAGACCTATACCAAGCGCGGCATGGGCGAGGACATCGTCGCGGTGATGCAGGCGCTCGGCCATATCCGCTTCGGCGTGATCGGCCATGACCGCGGGGCGCGCGTCGCTTATCGCCTCGCGCTCGACCATCCCGGCCGCGTCGAGCGGCTCGTCCTGCTCGACATCCTGCCGACCGTCTCGATGTGGGAAGGCATGAACGCGGCGCGCGCCATGCAGGTCTATCACTGGACCTTCCTGGCCCAGCCCGAGCCGACCCCTGAGAACCTGCTGAAAGCCGATCCGGTCGGCTGGCTCGACCGCACGATCGCGAGCTGGAGCCGGGCGAAGAATCTCGACCTGTTCGACCCGCTGGCGATGCAGTCCTATGCGGAATCCTTCGGTGATCCCTCGCGGACCCACGCGGCCTGCGAGGATTATCGCGCCGGCGCCACCACCGATATCGAACACGACAAGGCCGATCTCGCGGCGGGCAAGCACATCCTCTGTCCGACGCTCGTGCTCTGGGGCGAGGCCGGTATCCCGGCCAAGGGCGCAAGCCCGCTGGACGTCTGGCACCAGACTTTCGCGCCACAGGCCGAAGGGCAGGCGATCGACAGCGGCCATTTCCTGCCGGAGGAGAACCCGCAGGCGACGCTCGCGGCGCTGAAGCCGTTCCTGACGCAGGCTTCAGCCTGAGCCGATCCACGGGAACAATCGGCATGCCACGTTCCCGCCCCTCCGAAGCGCCGCCAAGCGGAAGCGCGCCCGAGATCGCGCTCGTGCTCGGGGCCGGTGGAGCGCGGGGCCTGAGCCATATCGCCGTCCTCGAGGCCTTCGACGAACTCGGCCTCAGGCCCGCGCGAATATCCGGCTGCTCGATCGGCGCCATCATCGGCGCAGCCTTCGCCGCCGGGCTTTCCGGCCGGGAGTTGCGCGAGCATGTGCTGTCGACCTTCCGCGACCGGGCGCGGGTGATCGCGCGCCTGCTCGATTGCCGCGTCGGCAAGCTCGCCGATCTCGTGCGCGGCCTCGGCAATCCCGTATTGATCGATGGCGAAAGGCTGCTCGACCTGTTCTGGCCAGAGGCGGTGCCGGATCGGTTCGAGGAATTGTCGATCCCATTCACGGCAATCGCGGCGGACTATCACCGCCACACCGTGGTCGCGCTGCATGATGGACCGCTGACGCCGGCGGTCGCCGCTTCGCTCGCCATCCCCGGGCTGGTACGGCCGGTCGCACTCGGCGGGCGCGTGCTGATCGACGGCGGGGCCATCGATCCCCTGCCCTATCGGGAGTTGCTGGCGCCCGGCCGCATCGTGGTCGCGGTCGATGTCAGCGCTCCCATGGCCGAGCCCGGCGAAGTCCGCATTCCCGGCGCGATGGAGGCGCTTGTCGGCGCCTCCCAGATCCTGACCCGCACGCTGGTCCAGCGCCTGATCGAGCAGGAGCCGCCGGACATCCTGATCCGTGCGGGAGCCGACCGCATCGGCGGACTCGATTTCTTCAAGGCGAAGGCGATCCTTGCGGCGGCAGAGCCGATCAAGGACGAGGTCAAGCGAGCGCTGGCTCGCGCTCTCGAAGCGCAGGGCTGATCGGCTCCGGCGCATCGCAACGGAAGCCCGGCAGCGCGGCCTCCAACACCCCTCGCCCCTCATCCGTCAGGATGACGGCGCGGCTGTCCTTGCGGCGGCGGACCCAATCCATCTCGAAGCAGCGGCAGGCCAGAGCGGCGGCGAGATGGCCGGCCAGGTGCGGCCGGCGTTCGCTCCAGTCGAGGCAGGGGCGCAAGGCGGCGCGGCGGCTCCTGGCGGTGGCGTCAGGATCAAGACCTAGCGCCCTGAAGATCGCCTTGCCTGAGGCGGTCAGCGCGTAGCCACCCTCGCTGGCGGTGAGATGGCCGCCGGTCATCAGCGCATCGTGGATGCCGATGCCGAGCCGGCCGGCGAAATGGTCGTAGCAGGTGCGGGCCTGGCTCAGTTCGGCGCCGACACGAGACGGCAGGCGCCGGCTCGTGCCGTCAAGATTGGCCAGCACCATCAGCCCTTCGAGCGCCGTCGCCACTTCAGGCCCGGCGAGCCGATAATAGCGATGGCGCCCCTGCGCTGCGACATCGATCAAGCCACCTTGCATCAGCTTGGCGAGGTGGCCGCTCGCGGTCTGCGGCGCAATACCGGCGATCCAGGCGAGCTCCTTGGCCGTCAGCGCGCGCCCATCCATCAGCGCGTGCAGCATGTTGGCGCGGGCCGGATCACCCATCAGATGGGCGATCTCCGCGAGATAGGGACCTTGGGTGCTCATCACCGCATGATGCGCCATCCCGCCATCGCCGCAAGCGGGAACGCTACGGCGCCGGCCGTAGCATCGGGCCGCGACAGCCGCCGTCAGCGATGCCACAAGCAGGACATGGACAACACGACTCTCCTCCTCTTCGTCACCGCGACCTTCGTGTTCGCCGGCTTCGTCAAGGGCGTTATCGGGCTGGGATTGCCGACCATCGCGGTCGGCATTCTCAGCGTGGTAATGGCGCCGGCGCAGGCCGCGGCATTGCTGGTCGTGCCCAATCTGGTCACTAATGGCTGGCAGATCGCGACCGGGCCGAAATTGCTTTCGACCCTGCGCCGGCTCTGGCCGATGCTCGCCACCATCTGCCTGGGCACCTGGGCTGGCGCCGGCCTGCTGCAGCAGCAGAAGGACGGCTCGGCCACGCTCTGGCTGGGCGCGGCACTCATCCTCTACGCGCTGGTCGGCCTCAAGGCGGCGAAGCTGCGCGTGCCGCCTCGCTGGGAGGGCTGGCTCGGCCCGGTCATCGGTTTCACCACCGGCGTCGTCACGGCCGCGACCGGCGTCTTCGTGCTGCCGGCCGTGCCTTATCTACAGGCGCTCGGCTTCGACAAGGACGAGCTGGTCCAGGCGCTCGGCATCTCCTTCATCGTCTCGACGCTGGCGCTGTCCTTCGGGCTGATCGGGGCGGGCGCGCTCAACGGCACCGTTGCCTGGCAGTCGCTGCTGGCGCTCGTCCCGGCCCTGATCGGCATGGGCGGCGGGCAGTTCATTCGCAGCCGCATCTCGCCGGCGACCTTCAAGATCTGCTTCTTCGCCGGCCTCCTGGCGCTCGGAACCTATCTCTGCTGGCGCAGCCTCGGCTGACGGCCTTAACCGGGCGCTAACCATACGGGCGCAGCCTCGACCGCCAGCAACGGGAGCGCCTCACATGGATGCCTTCACCATGGTCATCATGGCCTGCGTCGCCGGCGAGGCGCATTGCGCCACCAGCCGCGTCAGCGAAATGGGCTTCACCACGGCGCAAGCCTGCGAGGCGCGGATCGACGACATCGCTCGCACGATGACCAAGGAATTCGGCAAACGCCCGGAATTCAAGGGCCGGCAGGTGACCTATGACGTCTCCTGCATGGACCGCGCGCAGCTCTCGGCGAAATTCGGCATCGCCTCGTCGGATACGTAAGCGTCAGCGCCGCTCGCGAAAGAAGTCCTTGAGTAGCGCCGCAGCTTCCGTCTCGCGCAAGCCGCCATAGACCTCGGGCACATGGTGGCAGGTCGGGCTCTCGTAGAGCCTGACGCCGTTCTCGACCGCACCGCCCTTCGGATCGCCCGCCCCGAAATAGAGCCGCCTGATCCGGGAGAACGAGATCGCAGCCGCACACATCGGGCAGGGCTCGAGCGTGACATAGAGATCGCAGCCGATCAGGCGCTCGCTGCCGATCGCCTCGCAAGCCAGCCTGAGGGCCAGCATCTCGGCATGGGCGGTCGGGTCCTTCAGCTCCAGCGTGCGGTTGCCGGCTTGGCCGAGCACCACACCGTCGCGCAGCACCACCGCGCCGACCGGCACCTCGCCGCGCAAGGCGGCGGCCTTCGCCTCGTCGAAGGCGAGCGCCATCGCGTCGATCGTGGATGAGTGTTGCGGCAGCGACATCGAAAACCCCAGCTTTGGCGCTCGCAGCAAGGGAAAGCCTCTGCTACAAGCGCCGGTTATAGCGAATAAGCGAGCCAGGCCTTTCCCGCAAAGCGGTTGTGCTCGGCCGGCTCAGGAGCAGCCATGAAAGACGACGACAACAATAGAGGCCGCGGCCCGCGCAAGGGTGGCGGCGCCGGCGGCCGTGGACCCGGCTCCGGTGGCAAAAGCTTCGGCGGCAAGCCCTTCGGCAGCCGTGCAGGCGGGGAAGGTCGCGGACCCGCGCGCGATGGCGAGCGCAAGCCCTTCCGCAGCCGCCCGGCCGGCGATGATCGCCCCGCCCGTGACGGTGAGCGCAAGCCCTTCCGCGGCCATTCGGCTGGCGACGAACGCCCGGCCCGCCGCTTCGAGCGCCCTGCCGGCAGCGAGGGCGAAGCCGCCCGTCCGCGCCGTTTCGATGGCGACAGGCCGGCCCGCTCCAGGACCGAAGGCGAAGGCCGAGGCTTCCGCGAGCGGACCAGTGACGAGCGCCCGCAGCGTCCGGCACGATCCGGTGAGCGCCCCTTCGCCGGCCGTGACCGGCCGCAGGGTGACCGGCCGCCACGTGGCGAGGGCCGCGATGGCGAAAAGCGCTTTTCGCGCCCGCGCGCGCCGCGCTTCGAGGGGCAGGATGATCGTCCGCGCCGCCCGCGCGAGGATGCGCCCGAGCGCAAGCTGATCACGGCGGAGGAGCCGGAGCGGATCGCCAAGGTGATGGCGCGGGCCGGCGTCGCCTCGCGTCGCGACAGCGAGGCGATGATCGCGGAAGGCCGCGTCAGCGTGAACGGCACGGTGCTGGACAGCCCGGCCCTCGACGTCAAGCCGACCGATATCGTGCTGATCGACGGCGAGCCCTTGCCGGCCCGCGAGCGCACGCGGCTGTGGCTCTATCACAAGCCCCGCGGCGTCGTGACGACCAATTTCGACCCGGAAGGCCGGCCGACCGTCTTCGACGTGCTGCCGGAAGACCTGCCGCGCGTGCTGACCATCGGCCGGCTCGACATCAACACCGAAGGCCTGCTGCTGCTGACCAATGATGGCGGGCTGGCGCGGGTTCTGGAGCTGCCGGAGACCGGCTGGCTCCGGCGCTACCGCGTGCGCGCCTTCGGCGAGGTGACGCAGGACGTGCTCGACACGGTCAAGGACGGTGTCACCATCGACGGCATCCAGTACGGGCCGGTGATCGCCCGCTTCGAACGCCAGCAGGGCTTCAACACCTGGCTGACGGTCGACCTGCGCGAGGGCAAGAACCGCGAGGTCAAGACCGTGCTCGAGCATCTCGGGCTGACGGTGAACCGGCTGATCCGCATCTCCTTCGGGCCGTTCCAGCTCGGCGAGCTCGAAGAGGGCGAGGCCGACGAAATCCGCTCGCGCGTGCTGCAGGACCAGCTCGGCAGCGAGCTTACGGCCAAGGCCGGCGCCGATTTCGAATCGCCGCGCCGCGATGCCCTGCCCACCGCACCGCGCCCGGCTCCGGCCGGCGACGATCGCCCGCGACGCCGCCGCGACGAAGCCGGCCGGGACGACGAGCCCGCCCGCGCGCCGCTGCGCGGCGACAAGCCCTGGACCCGCACCGTCTGGCGCGATGCCGAAACCGAGCCGCAGCGCGAGCGCAAGGCTCCGCCGCGCCGTGGCGCCGATCCGAAGCTGGAGCGGCAGGAGCGCGAGGCCACCGGCGACGTCAAACGCCGCCGCGACACGCCGATCGCCGACCCGAAGGGCCGGCGCGTGCTGGTCGAGCGCGTCCGCGCCCCCGTTTCGGAAGAGCGCGCCGCTCCTGAACGCGAGAGCAAGCGCCGCCCCGACCGCAAGCCGCGCCAGGAACGCGGTGCCCAGGAGCGCGGTGGCGACGAGGCGCGCGCACCGCGTTCCTTCGAGCGCTCTGGTGGCGACGACAGGCCGGCACGGCGCCCGCGCCGCGAGGACGACGGTCGCGACCGCGGCGGCGATCGCCCTTGGGAGGACCGTGCGCCGCGTGGCGAGCGCCCCGAGCGTGCTTCACGCGACGGCACTGAGCGCCCTGCCCGTGCCTTCCGCGAGCGTTCAGCCGAAGACCGGCCGCGTGGCCGCAGCTTCGGTGACAAACCGGGTGGCAAGAGCTTCGGGGGCCGTTCCTCGGAGCGGCCGGCAGGCGGTGGACGCCCGTTCGGCGGCAAGCCGGGCGGCGGTCGGCCGGGTGGTGGCAAAGGCCCACGCCCCGGCGGCGGCGGCAGAGGCCCCCGTCCCGGTGGCGGCAACCGCAGCTAAGCGATGCGGATCGTCGGCGGACGCCTGCGCGGCCGGCCATTGGCCGGCCCGAAACCGGGGATCGGCAGCATCCGGCCGACCTCGGACCGTCTGCGCGAATCCCTGTTCAACGTGCTCGCCCATGCCTATGGCGAGACGGTCGACGGCGCGCGCGTGCTCGATCTCTTCGCCGGAACGGGCGCGCTCGGCTTCGAGGCCTTGTCGCGCGGCGCGGGTTTCGCGCTGCTCGTGGATGACGGCACCGAGGCACGCGGCATTATCCGCGAGAACCAGATGGCGTTGGGGCTTGCCGGCTTCAGCCGCATCTTCCGCCGCGACGCGACCAAGCTCGGCACGATCACCGGCATGGCCCCCTTCGGCCTCGTCTTCTGCGATCCGCCCTATCGCAAGGGGCTGGGCGAGAAGGCGCTGATCTCGGCCCGCGAGGGCGGCTGGCTGGCGCCGGATGCATTGATCGTTCTGGAAGAGGCCGCAGATGCCGAGATCAGCCTGCCCGAAGGCTTCGAGGAGCTGGAACGGCGAGGTTATGGCGAGACGCAGGTCGTGATGCTGCAGGTCAAGGAATAGGCCTCCATACGGCGCCGCAGGCCGGCAGAGAGTTCTGCGTCTGACCGCAGGCAGAGCTTCCGAAGCTCGCCACGCTTCAAGCGGCGCGGCAAGCTTGTTTTCGGAAAGCGCCACCGTAGGGGCTGGCCGGAAGTGCGCTTCGCGCCCAGCCGCCAAGGGCGTATTCTAGCTTCAATTGCGGCACTGCCGGATCTGCGAGCCCATGTCGGGCGTTGTGGCGATACGGAGCCTCGCAGCTGGAGCCGGGGCCAGCTCTCAGGAGCGAAAACGATGTCCGGACATGCTCTTCTGAACGCGCAGACCGTCGAGGACTGCATCATCGACCAGGGCTGGGAGCGCTACACCGCCGAGGACCACGCCATCTGGCGTGTATTGTTCGAGCGCCAGCAGCGGACCCTGAAGGGCCATGTCTGCCAGGAATATCTCGACGGCCTTGCAGCGCTCGGCATCGGCCCCGAAGGCGTGCCGGATTTCGCGCGTATGAACGAGCGGCTGCGGCGGCTCACCGGCTGGGAGGTCGTGGCGGTTCCGGGGCTCATCCCGTCGCGCCCCTTCTTCCAGATGCTGGCCAACCGCCAGTTTCCCGCTGGCACCTTCATCCGCAGCCGGGAGCAACTCGACTATCTGGAGGAGCCCGACGTCTTCCATGATGTCTTCGGCCACGTGCCGCTGCTGACCAACCCCGCCTATGCCGACTACATGAACGAGTACGGCCGCATCGGGCTTGTCGCGGTCGAGACCAAGGGGGTGAAGTTCCTCGCCCGCCTCAACTGGTACACCATCGAATTCGGGCTTATCCGCAAGCCCGAGGGCATCCGCATCTATGGCGCGGGCATCGTCTCGTCCTTCGGCGAGGCGAAATATGTGGTGGACGATCCTTCCGCCCACCACCTTGCCTTCAATCTCGAGCGCGTGCTGCGCACCGGCTATTACATCGACGATTTCCAGGCGAGCTATTTCGTCATCGACCGCTTCGAGCAGCTGTTCGACTTGCTCAGGCGCAGCGATTTCGCCACCCGCTTCGACGAACTGCGTACCCAGCCGACCCAGACGCCCTTCGAGATCCTGCCGCAGGACGTGGTCGTCCGGAAAGGCAGCGGCCATTTCTGGCGCGATTTCCCGACAACGAAGACGAAGCTGAAGTGAGGTTGAAGCCGAGGCGTAGCTTGGGTCGGCAACAGACGCCGACGCCTCACCGCCGTCCGAACAGCTTCTCGATATCCGACAGCTTCAGTTCGACATAGGTCGGCCGGCCGTGGTTGCACTGGCCGGAATTGGGCGTGATCTCCATTTCGCGCAGCAATGCGTCCATCTCCTCGGGGCGCATGCGGCGGCCGGCACGGACCGAGTTGTGGCAAGCCATCGTCGCCAGAACATGGTCGAGCCGGCGTTCCAGCGAGCCTGCCGTACCGTGCTCGGCGAGCGCATCGGCGACGTCACGGACGAGGCGCTGGAGATTGCCGCCGGCGAGCTGGCTCGGTGCCTCGCGCACCAGCACCGCGCCGGGGCCGAAGGATTCCAGCACGAGGCCGAGGCTTTCGAGCTCGCCGCCCGCCGCGATCAGGCGGTCGGCATCGACGGGGTCGAGCTCGACCACCTCGGGCAGGAGCAGCGGCTGGCGGGCGATGCCGTTGCGGGCGCGCTCGGCCTTCAGGCGCTCATAGACGAGGCGCTCATGGGCGGCGTGCTGGTCGACGATGACGACGCCCTCGCGGGTCTGGGCGACGATATAGGTCTCGTGGACCTGCGCGCGGGCAGCGCCGAGCGGCCGGTCGAGCGCGTCCGCCGAGGGCTCGGCCAGATGGGCGCGGGCATCAGCCGAGGGCGCGGCAAAATCGGCGAAGCCGGATTGCGGGGCGCTCATCGAGGCGGGAGCCGGTGAGTTCCAGCCCGGCGCCTGCGGGAAGGAAGGACGCGGGATCGCGTTGCCGTTGCCGCCCATCGAGAGCACGGCGCGGAAGGCATCGAGCGTGCGGGCGCCGCCCGTCGTGGTGGCGCGGTGACCGGCGGCGGCGAGCGCCGCCTTCAGGCCGGAGACGACGAGGCCGCGCACCAGAGCGGGATCGCGGAAGCGCACCTCGCTCTTGGCCGGGTGGACGTTGACGTCGACCGAGCGCGGATCGCAGCCGACATCGAGAAAGAGCACCGGATGCCGGTCCGAGGGCACGACATCGGCATAGGCGCCGCGTACCGCCGAGAGCAGCAGCTTGTCGCGCACCGGGCGACCGTTGACGGCCAGATGCACGCCGGCCGAGGTACCACGATGGAAGGTCGGCAGACCGGCAAAGCCGGAGATGCGGAAGCCCTCGCGCTCGGCCTCGATCTTCAGCGCGTTCTCGGGGAAGTCGCGGCCGAGCGCGCGGCCGAGACGGCGCAGCAACCCCTCCTCGCCGATCGGCTCGGCCGGCCAGTCGAAGGCGCTGACATGCTCGCCTTCCAGCGAGAAACGCACCTCGGGATGGGCGATGGCGAGGCGGCGCAGCATCTCGGAGACGGCCTGCGCCTCGGCGCGGTCGCTCTTCAGGAATTTGAGGCGGGCTGGGGTGAAGATGAAAAGATCCGAAACCTCGATGCGCGTGCCGGGTGCGGCGGCGACCGGTCGGACGACGCCCTTCTCGCCGGCCTCGACGACAAGGCCCGAGCCCTGCACGGCATCGCGCCGGCGCGTCGCGATCGAGAGCCTTGCGACCGAGCCGATCGAAGGCAAGGCCTCGCCGCGGAAACCCAGCGTGTCGATGGCGAAGAGATCGCCGTCGGGGAGCTTCGACGTGGCATGACGGTCGACGGCGAGTTCGAGGTCTTCCGGCGTCATGCCGGCACCATCGTCGACGACGCGGATCAACTCGCGGCCACCCCCCTGGATGGTGACTGCGATGGCGCGCGCGCCAGCGTCGATCGCGTTCTCGACGAGTTCCTTCACGGCGGCGGCCGGCCGCTCGATCACCTCGCCGGCGGCGATGCGGTCGACCAGGACGGGATCGAGGCGGCGAACGGTCATGGTGCTCTGGCGGTCATCGGAAAACAGGGCTCGTCATTCTCGGGCGGAGCGCAGCGCAGACCCGAGAATCTCTCTCCGAAAGAGGCTCCAGAGCCTTCATGTCATGAGATGCTCGGGTCAAGCCCGAGCATGACGCGCCTCTATCGAAAGCGCTTTCAGGCCCGCCCTTCGGCAAGATAGCGCTTGGCGAGAAGCTTCGCTTCCTCCACCGCCGGCTGATCGAAGGGATCCACACCCATGGCGTAGCCGGTCAGGATCGTCTCCAGCATGAAATGCATCAGCATCTCGCCATGGCTGGTCTCGTCGATACGCTCGACATGGAAGCGACGCACTGCGCAACCGTTCCTGGCGAAGGTGTCGATCATCGCGATGCCCTGCGCCGCGACGAGGTCGCCGATGGTCTTGCCGGCGAAATCGGCCTGCCCGATCTTTTCCGCCAGGGCGGCGTCGATCTGCGGGCCCTTGCCCTTCACGCTCGTGGTGATGACCGTGAAGAACTTGTCCTTGGGGCCGGCGAGATAGAGCTGCTGCTGCGAATGCTGGTCGACCGGGCCGAGCGCGCCGACGGGCTGCGTGCCCTGCCCGTCCTTGCCGAGGCTCTCGGCCCAGAGCTGCATCCACCAGCGCGTGAGCAAAGCCAGCTTGTCGGCATAGGGCATCAGCACGGCGATGTTCTTGCCCGAACGCATGGCGGCGAGATGCAGCGCGGCGCCGACCGCAGCCGGCATCTCGCGGACATCCTTGCCGGCGAAGAGCGGCGCGACCGCGCGGCTGGCGCCGAGCCGGAGCGCCTCGATATCGAGGCCGAGCACAGCGGCCGGCAGCAGGCCGCAATTGGTCAGCACGGAATAGCGCCCGCCGACATCGGTGTGATGCTCGAGGAAAGGCGTGCCGAAGGGTTCAAGCAAGGCACGCAGGGGATGCAGCTTGCCGGGCTTGGCCGGCTCGGAAAGCCCTTCGAAATGCGTGCCGATCTGCTGATCTGTCAGATGCGCGCCGCGCAAAGCCTCGATCGCCGCGATCGACTGCAGCAGGGTCTCGCCGGTGCCGCCCGATTTCGAGATGGCGACGAATTTGGTGGTCTTGAGCGGCAGCTTGGCCAGCAGGGCCGCATAGGTCGCCGGGTCGAGATTGTCGATGAAATGGACGCGTACGCCGGAGGTGAACTGCGAGAGGCCGGCGATGCCGTAGCCGGTGAGCTGCGCCAGCGTCTGGCCGCCCAAGCTGGAGCCGCCGGTGCCGAGCACCAGCACATCGGTGGTCCCGCCGGATTTCAATCGCTCGGCTGCGGCCTTCACCGGGCCGAGATCGGCGGTGTCGCTTGGCAGCTTGAGGAGCGGCAGGGAACCGTCCTTCGCCTGCGCCTGCAGCTTCGCCAGCGCCGGTTTGAGATCGGCCAGAGCCTTCTCGAAGGCGCCATCGGGGATGCCGCCCTTGCCGACCTTTGATTCGAGCGCGAGATCGAAGCTTTGCTGAGGCATGAACCCTATCCGTAACGACAGAAGAAGGAGGCTATTTCAGACCAGTGCGACGGGCTTGCCAACCGCCTGGACGAGCAGTTCGGGCTTGCCGAACAGGCGCTGCGCGACGCGCTTGACATCGGCCAGCGTCACGGCCGCGAAGAGGCCGTTGCGGCGAGCGAGGAAATCCGGCGTATCGCCACGCAGCGCCAGCGCCAGCAATTCCCCGGCAATCTTCGGCGAGGTGTCGAAGCGCAGCGGGTAGGAGCCGATGATGTAGCGCTTGGCCTCCTCGACCTCGTGCTCGGTCGGGCCGTTCTCGGCGAGCTTCAGCATTTCCTCGCGGATGACCTTCATCGATTCCGCCGCGCGGTCGTTTCGCGTGGCGGTGCCGCCGACCAGCATGGCGCTCTCGCGCATCGGCATCAGGCTGGAGGAGACGCCATAGGCAAGCCCGCGCTTCTCGCGCACCTCCATGAAGAGGCGCGAGGTGAAGGCCGAACCGCCGAGGATGTGATTCAGCACGCTCGCGGTCATGAAATCCGGATCGTCCCACATCAGCCCCGGCGCGACGAAGCGCAGCACCGTCTGCGGCACGTCGAGATCGATGACATGGGTCTGGCCGAGGCCCTGGATCGGCAGGGGTTGCGCCGGGCGAGTCCGTGCCTCGCCCTTGGGCAGATCACCGAACAGCGCATCGAGCCGCCCGGCGAGTTCGGCCGCGCTGATGTCCCCGACGACGACGACCTTAAGCCCGGCACGATCGAGCAGCGTCGGCCTCAACGCCTTCAGCGCGGGAGCTTCCAGCTTAGAGACGCTGTCGATATCGCCCTTCTCGGGCCGGCTGTAAGGGTGCCCCGGGAAGGCCGCGGCATAGAGCGCGTTGCGGCACATCACCTCGGGGTTCCTCGCCTGACGCTGCAACCCGGCGATGACCTGGGCGCGGACGCGGCCGACGGCGTCGGCATCGAAGCGCGGCTTGTTGAGTGCCAGGCCGAGCAGATCGAAGGCCGTGTCGCGATGCGTGGAGAGGGTCTGCAGATAGCCGTGGAAATCGTCGCGGCGCGCTTCGAAGCCGAGGCTGATGGCATGGTCGGCCATGCGGCCCTGGAACGCCTCGGCGTCGAGGTCGCCGGCGCCTTCGTCGAGCAGGCCGGAGATCAGATAGGCGCTGCCGGCGGCGTTCTCGGGATCGCGGCTGGCCCCGCCATCGAAGGCGAAATCGACCGCGATCAGCGGCAGGCTGTGCTCCTCGACCAGCCAGGCCTCGATGCCGCCGGGCGAGCGGACCGTCTGGACGGCGATGGCGGGGCCGGCCGTGTTGAGCTTGGGCGTCGGAATCGGGGCGTTCATGTCGCTTCCTGTCGGCGGAGCCTGATCTCCGCCCGTTCGATAAGACGGCGGCGTCAGGCCGGCAGCAGCAGGCCGGTGACGCTGCGATCAGGTTTGAGGTAGCGGCGCGCCGCCTCGACGATCGCCTCGCGGCCGACGGCCTCGATACGCTGAGGCCAGGCGAGCACATCCTCGACGGTCTCGCCCACCGCCAGCGCCGAGCCGAAGATGCGGGCGAGCGAGGACTGGTTATCGCGCGCGAAGACCGTCTCCGCCACCAGCCGCGTGCGGGCCCGCGCCAGTTCCAGCTCGGTCGGTCCGTCAGTCAGGAAGGCGGCGAGAGCCGCATCGAGCCCGGCCTCCATCGCCGCCATCTCGACGCCGGGGCGCGGGCTGGCAGAGATCTGGAAGGCCGCACGGTCGACCATCGAAGCCATGAAATAGGCGTTGGCGCCGGCAGCCAATTCGTCTTCGACGCAGAGCTTGCGGTAGAGCCGGGAGGTCGTGCCGCCGCCGAGGATCTCGGCTGCGAGTTCGAGCGCCAGAACCTCGTCGCGCTCACCGGCCGTATAGGTCGGGGTCAGCCAGCCGCGGCGCAGCGAGGGCTGCTGCACGCGCGGATCATTGAGCTGGACGCGGCGCGAAGCGCGCGGTTCCGGCTCGATCGGGCGGCTACGGACGGGCGCGGCGCCACGCGCGGCGATCCTGCCATAGGTTTCCTCCGCGAGGCGACGGACCTCGGCGGCATCGGTATCGCCGGCGACGACCAGGATCGCGTTTTCCGGCGTGTAGAAGCGCTGGTAATAGGCGAAAGCGTCATCCCGGCTCAGGCGCTCGATCTCGTGCTCCCAGCCGATGATCGGCGTGCCGTAGGGATGATGGAAGAACAGCGTCGCGGAGAATTCCTCGCCGAGCTGGGCGGACGGGTCGGAATCGACGCGCATGCGCCGTTCCTCCAGCACCACGTCGCGCTCGGGCGCGACCACGCCCTCGTCGAAGGAGAGGCCGGTCATCCGGTCGGCTTCGTAATCCATCATCGCGCGCAGGTGTTCCTTCGGCACGCGCTGGAAATAGGCAGTGTAGTCGAAGGAGGTGAAGGCGTTCTCCTGGCCGCCGAAGCCGGCGACGATCTTGGAGAACTCGCCGGCCGGCCAGCGCTCCGTGCCCTTGAACATCAGGTGCTCGAGGAAATGCGCGATGCCCGACTTTCCGGCCGGATCGTCGGCCGAGCCGTTGCGATACCAGACCATGTGGGTGACGACCGGCGCGCGCCGGTCCTTCACCACCACGATATCGAGGCCGTTGGCCAGCCGGAACGATTCGACCGGCTGCGCCAGGTCGGTCCCTTGCGCATGGATGTTCACCTGGTGCCGTCTCCTCGATCGAAAAAAGGGCGGGCGCGACGCGCCCGCCCTTCTGGACAACTTGGTCAGGCGTCCCTGCTTCGGCAAGGGGCAATCGGGTGCGGCGACCTGGCCGCAGCCATGGCGCCTTTCGTCGATGCCGTACCGCCTACTGCATCACCGGGCCGCGCCCGGTCGAGAATTCACGCGCACCGACAGCCTGCTTGTCTTCCACCGGGCCGCGCTGGCCCGGGCCGATCGCGGCCGTCGAAGCCGGACGGCGATAGCCGACCGGCGGCTCGGTCAGGGTGCGGCGCGGCGGCTCGGAGCCATAGGCGAGCGTATCCTGATCGACCTGGTTCTGGCGCGCGGCCATCTCGCGGCCGATGCGGATCGGCTTGATCTGGTTGTTGTACATATTCTGCTCTTCCGAGACCATCGGCCCCGTCGGCTGGCGCGCCGCAGTCCGGCCGCGGCGGATCTCCTGCGGCGACATGATCGGATTGTTCTGCAGACCAAGCGCCGACACGTAGGGCAGCGCGTTGGCCTCGTCCTTGCGGCGCTGGACATCCGGATCGTTCGGCCAGGCGGCATTGCGCTCGCTGGCCGCCTCCTGCGGACGCGGCAGCGTCGAATTCGGCGGAACGACCAGCGGCGCGCGGGCGCGATAATCGATATCGCCGCCGTCGCCCTTGCCCATGATGCCTTCCATCAGATTCTTGAACAGCATGCCGTCCTGCGCGAAGGCCGGCGAAGCGGCAAGCACAAGCCCGCCGGCGATCAGCAGATGAGCCACGCGAATGCGTCCGGCCATGTCAAATCTCCCTTCGGACAATCCCGCCATGTCTGAAACCCAGACGAACGGCAAAACAATGGCGAAACCGTCGTTAAGCTGTTTTTTCTGTGCTCGGGCGGAAGGACTCATACAGCAGACCGAGCACCCCGACAACGATCGCGACATCGGCGATGTTGAAGATATACCAGCTGAAACTGCCCCAATGGAAATGCACGAAGTCGACGACCGCGCCATAGACCGCGCGATCGACCCCGTTTCCAAGCGCGCCGCCGATGATCAGCGCCAGGCTGAACACGGAAAAGCGCCGCGGCTCGCGCCACATCCAGCGCCAGAGCCAGACGGCCGCGACGAAGGAGATGACGACGAGGAACCAGCGGCCGAGATCGGTGCCCTGCTGGAACAGCCCATAGGAGATCCCGCGATTCCAGGCCAGCACGATCGTCAGGAAGGAGGCGAGATCGTACGGCCCGTTCTCGGCCAGCCCGACGCCATAGAGCAGCCAGCATTTCAGAAGCTGATCGGCGATGAAGACGATCAGCACCGTAGCGAGGCCGAGGCGGCGAGCGGACGTCATCAGGCGCGCACTCCCAGCTCCTTGAGCGCCTTGGCGTCGCGCGGCGTTACCTGGGGATAAGCCTTGTCGGCCTTCGCCGGATCGAAATACTTCCAGGAGCGGGCGCATTTGATGCCGGCCGCGCGATGCGGCACGACCGCGACGCCCGGCACATCGGCGAGGCGGAAGGCCTCGGCCGGCCCCTCCCCGCTCTCGATGCGGATGCCGGAGGTGATGCTGATCTCGGCGAGATCGGCGCCCGACAGGGCCGCGTAAAGATCGCTGTCGGAGACGAAGACCTGCGGCGCTGCTTCCAGCGAGGAGCCGAGGCGCTTGGCCGCGCGCTCAAGCTCGAGCGCACCGGTGACGACGCGGCGCACGCGCCGGATCTTCGACCAGCGCTCGGCCAGTTCGGGATCGAGCCAGCCGGCCTGCGCCGCGACGAAGCGCTCGAGATGGACCGAACCCTCGCCCGCCTTCTGGTCGGGATAGCGGTCGAGCCAGGCTTCCTCGGCGGTGAAGACCAGGATCGGCGCGAGCCAGGTCGTCAGGCAGCGGAAGAGATGGTCGACGACGGTCAGCGCGCTCTTGCGGACATGGCTCGACAGCGGATCGCAATAGAGCGCGTCCTTGCGCACGTCGAAATAGAAGGCCGAGAGCTCGGTGTTCATGAACTGCGAGAGCAGGAACACGACCTTCTTGTAGTCGTAGGTGCGATAGGCCTCCTCGACCTGCGGGCCCAGTTCGGCCAGCCGGTGCAGCATCAGCCGCTCGAGCTCCGGCATGGTCTGCGGATCGGAGACGCGGACATCCTCGCTGAAATGCGCGAGCGTGCCGAGCATCCAGCGCATGGTGTTGCGCAGCTTGCGATAGGTTTCGACGAAGGTCTTGAGGATCTCCTTGCCGATGCGCAGGTCGTCGGAATAGTCGGCCGCCGCGACCCAGAGGCGCAGGATGTCGGCACCCGAGTCCTTGATGATGTCCTGCGGGGCGGTGACGTTACCCTTGGACTTCGACATCTTCTCGCCCTTCTCGTCCAGGCAGAAGCCATGGGTGAGGACGATGTCGTAGGGCGCCCGGCCGCGCGTGCCGCAGCTTTCCAGCAGGCTCGAATGGAACCAGCCGCGATGCTGGTCCGAGCCTTCGAGATACATCACGCGATCCTTGCCACCATCGCCGCGGCGACGGGCGCGCAGATCGGCGCGCTTCTCCAGGGTGAAGGCATGGGTCGAGCCGGAATCGAACCAGACGTCGAGCACGTCGGTGACGCGCTCGTACTGCGCCGGATCATAGCCGAAGGGCTTGAGGAAGCGGGCGCCGTCCAGATCGGTGAACCAGGCATCCGCGCCCTCGGCCTCGAAGGCCTCGGCGATCGCGGCGTTGACCTTGGCATCGACAAGGATCGCCTTGGTTTCCTTCTCGACGAAGACGGTGATCGGCACGCCCCAGGCACGCTGGCGCGAGACGACCCAGTCCGGCCGGTTGGCGATCATGCCGGTGATGCGGTTCTCGCCGGCGGCGGGAACCCATTCGGTCTCCTTGATCGCCTTGAGCGCGCGGTTGCGCAGCGTATCGGTGTTGCCGCCCGCGACCGGCTGCGGATCGGCCGCATCCGGCGCGCCGGCCTCGCCGATCGGCTTGTCCATCGCGATGAACCATTGCGGCGTGTTGCGGAAGATCACCGGCTTCTTCGAGCGCCACGAATGCGGATACTGATGCTTCAGACGGCCGCGCGCGATGATGTTGCCTGCCTCGACCAGCGCCTTGATGACGACGTCGTTGGCATTGCCCTTGTCGCCCTTGTCGGTGATGACCTGCGCGCCCTCGAAGCCCGGCGCTTCCTTGGTGAAACGGCCATCGGCATCGACGGTGTAGGGGATGCGGGTCTCGATGCCGCGCTCGGTGAGCTGGCGGCCATTGGCCATCCAGACGTCGAAGTCCTCGCGACCGTGGCTGGGCGCGGTGTGGACGAAGCCGGTACCGGCATCATCGGTGACATGGTCGCCGTCGAGCAGCGGGACGACGAAGTCGTAGCCGCGGCCGCGCAGGGGATGGGCGGTGGTCAGCGTGGCCAGATCATCGGCGGAGACATCCGCGACGAGTTCGAAGGCCTCGACCTTCGCCGCCTTGAAGACGCTCTCGGCGAGATTCTTGGCGAGGATATAGGTGGCTCCGACCTTGGCCCAGTTGTTCTCGGGCGCAGCCGTGACCTTGTAGAGGCCATAGGCGACCTTGTTATGGAACGAGATCGCGCGGTTGCCCGGGATCGTCCAGGGTGTGGTCGTCCAAATCACGACGCCGGCACCGGCGAGCGCGGCCGGGCCGTTCAACACCGGGAACGGCACATAGATCGTGTCGCTCGTGTGCTCCTCGTACTCGACCTCGGCCTCGGCCAACGCGGTCTTCTCGACCACGGACCACATCACCGGCTTGGAGCCGCGATAGAGCTGGCCGGTCTCGGCGAACTTCATGATCTCGCGGGCGATCTGCGCCTCGGCCGGATAGGCCATGGTCAGATAGGGGTTGGCCCAGTCGCCCTCGACGCCCAGGCGCTTGAACTCCTCGCGCTGGACATCGACCCAGTGCTCGGCGAAGGAGCGGCATTCCTTGCGGAACTCGACGACCGGGACGTCGTCCTTGTTCAGGCCCTTGGCGCGATATTGCTCCTCGATCTTCCACTCGATCGGCAGGCCGTGGCAGTCCCAGCCTGGCACATAGTTGGAATCATAGCCGAGCATCTGCTGCGAGCGCGTGACGAGGTCCTTCAGCACCTTGTTCAGCGCATGGCCGATATGGATGTTGCCGTTGGCATAGGGAGGGCCGTCATGCAGGACGAAACGGTCCCGCCCCTGCCCGGCCTCGCGCAGCTTGCGGTAGAGATCCATCTTCGCCCAGCGGGCGAGCAGCTCCGGCTCGCGCTGCGGCAGGCCGGCGCGCATCGGGAACTCGGTCTGCGGCAGGAACAGCGTCTGGGAATAATCGACGCCGTCGGCTGCGGTCTCGGCGGCTTTGGCAGTATTGGTCTTGTCGGTCATCATCCGGCTCGGGCAGTCGGGACGTCAGGCCGGTCGATGGGCCTCGGGCGTCCACTCTTGAAACGGGAAAAGCGGTCTTCAACCCGGACTGCGCAAGCGCCCGCGCCTAATCTAGCGCGAGGCGGCAGCCGGGCCCGTAATTCGCCGGGAAAGATCGATCGACAAGGCGCGGTTGGCGAGCATGGAGGGCTTCTAGCAGGCAGCGCTCAAGGAAGGAAGGGCGGCGTATTCGCCAGAATGTCGCGCGCACGGGCGCTGTCGGCGTCCATCTGCACGATCAGGGCTTCCAGCGTGTCGAACTTCTCCTCGCCGCGAAGCCAGTCGACGAAGGCGACATCGACGCGCTCGCCATAGAGATCGCCGGAGAAATCGAAGACGAAGGTTTCCAGCCGCGGCGCGCCGTCATCGAAGGTCGGGCGGCGGCCGAAGCTCGCGACGCCGTCATGCCAGACGCCGTCGATCTTCATTCGGACCGCATAGATGCCGTGGCGCAGCCGGCAATCGCGGGCGAGCTGCATGTTGGCGGTGGGATAGCCGAGCTCGCGCCCGCGCTTGTCGCCATGGGCAATGAGCCCGCGCACCAGCCAGGGCCGACCAAGGAAGGTCGCGGCACGCCCGACATCCCCGGCCTCCAATGCCGTGCGGATCAACGTCGAGGAAACCGGCTCGCCCTGCCAGGAATAGGGCGGCACGACCGCAACCGGAATGCCGGCGGCGAGGCCATGGGCCTGCAACATCTCGGGCGATCCGGTGCGGCCCTTGCCGAAATGGAAATCATAGCCGCAGACCAGGCCGGCGGCGCCCAGCCGACCGACAAGCAGGTCGTCGATGAAGCTTTCAGCAGGGATCGCCGCGATGTCGCGGTCGAAGGGCAGGACGAAGACCTGGGCAAAGCCCGCCTGCGTCAGCCCTTCGAGCTTGAGCTGCGGCGAGGTCAACCGAAAGACCGGCTCTTCCGGGCGAAAGACGCTGCGCGGATGCGGCTCGAAGGTGAAGGCGGCCGGCTTCGTGCCGAGATCCTGCGCCATGGCGCCGGCGACACGGGAAAGCTCGGCATGGCCGCGATGGACGCCGTCGAAATTGCCCAGAGCCAGGACGGCACCGCGGAAGGCTTCGGGAGTGGGCTTGTCGAGGTCAAGGACCACGGCCGTCGGCTCGGGGCGGTCAGGCGCATCGGCTTGGAATGGCATCAATCGGGAACGTCCACGTCCACCTGCCCTGAAACGCGGGCGATGACCGTCTTTGCGGCGAAGGCCGGCGGGGCGTCAAGACCGCGCGCGGACGGAAGATCTCAGGATCGCGGCTTCGGCGGCATCGCGACCCAGGCCTCGCCTTCCATCACGGCCTTGCCGTCGACGAGGCATTCGCAGAAGAAGCGTGCCCGGCGGCGCTCTGCCACGAGTTCGACGACCTCGACGCGGGCCGTGACCACGTCGCCGATCTTGACCGGCGCCAGGAAGGTCAGCGTCTGCGAGAGATAGACCGCACCCGGCCCCGGCAAACGCGTGCCGAGCAAGGCGGAGATCAGGCTCGCGGTCAGCATGCCATGGGCGATGCGCTGGCCGAACTTGGTGTTGGCGGCGAAATGGTCGCAGAGATGGATCGGATTGGCATCGCCGGACAATTCGGCGAAGAGCGCGACGTCCCGCTCCATCACGGTCCGCATCAGGCTTTCGCTCTGGCCGATGGCCAGATCCTCGAAGGCGTGGACGGTGTAGAGCCCGCCGGGCATCGGCTGAACGGTCATGGATCACGCGCGGCCCGCGGACCTGCGCCCTCCTGTCTGCGATCCGACCAAGCATCTCGCAACCGCAACATGAACGCAATTGAACTTTGGTGCGGCGCACGCTTCTGCCCTTGCGTCACTTCGGCATCGAATTAACCGGTTCGCAAGGCGCTGCGGCTATCAACTCGGACGAGCGGCACGGCGCTGGTATGTCCCGGCACCGCGACCGTCATGCCTGGAGCATCGCAATGGCTCTCGACCCGTCCATGCCGATCCTCGTCGTCGACGATTACCAGACGATGGTCCGCATCATCCGCAACCTGCTGAAGCAGCTCGGCTTCGAAAATGTCGACGATGCCTCGGACGGCTCGGCCGCGATCTCGAAGATGCGCGACAAGAAATACGGCCTTGTGATCTCCGACTGGAACATGGAGCCGATGAGCGGCTTCGAGCTGCTCCAGAAAGTCCGCGAGGAAACGGCGCTGTCGGAAACGCCGTTCATCATCGTCACCGCCGAATCGAAGACCGAGAACGTCGTCGCGGCGAAGAAGGCCGGCGTCAGCAACTACATCGTCAAGCCGTTCAACGCGCAGACGCTGAAGACCAAGATCGAATCGGTCTGCGTCGCCGCCTGACGCGCGCCCGTCATTGCGAGCACAGCGAAGCAATCCAGGGGGACGGGGTTAAGACGCCCAGCCCAGCCCTCCTGGATTGCTTCGTCGCTTCGCTCCTCGCAATGACGGAGGAGCGGCCTCAATCTCACCAGACCAGATGCGGCATCGCATAGGCCGGACGATGCGTCTGCCGGCCGAACCAGCCGCGACGCTCGTCCCATGAGGCTTCCATCAAATCCTGGGCGTGGATGCCGGCCAGAACCATGATGCCGGCCGCGCCGAAGGCGTCGGCGCCGGCGATGTCGGTGCGGATCGCATCGCCCACGGCGCAGATCCTGTCGCGGGCGATCGCGCTTCCCCGCGCCTTTTCGGCGGCAGCCACCGCCGCCTCGTAGATCGGCCGATGCGGCTTGCCGGCATAGACCACCCGTCCACCGATCTCCTCATAGGCCAGCGCGACCGAGCCGGCGCAGGGAATGATGCGCCCGCCGCGCTCGACGACAAGGTCGGGATTGGCGCAGATCAGCGGCAAACCGCGCGCGGCGAAGCCGGCGAGCAAGCCGGCATAGGTTGCCGCCGTGTCGTTCTCGTCGTCGAACAGGCCGGTGCAGAGCACATAGGCCGCCTCATTCGGCCCGGTCTCGCGCACGTCGAGCCCGGCGACCAGCGGCAAGTCCCGATCGGGGCCGAGGCGGAACATCGGCTCGCCCGCCCGCTCGCGGATCAGCGAGCGGCAGACATCGCCGGAGGTAACGATGGCATCCCAGGCCTCGCGCGGCACGGCGAAATTGTCGAGCTGACCGACGATGACCTCGGCCGGTCGCGGCGCGTTGGTGACGAGAACGACGCTGATACCGCGCTCGCGCATCCGCATCAGCGCCGCGACCGCATCGCGATAGGCGGCGACGCCGTTATGGACCACGCCCCAGACGTCGCACAGGCAGAGATCGAAACGATCCGCGACCTCGGAAAAGCCCGAAAGCGGAAGGGTGGAAGCGATCCCCGATGGCGACACTGTCTCGATCTCCGGCGGCTGCATCAATGAAAGGCGAGCTTCGCCCCTCGACAAGGCCTGATCTAGACGGGATTCGCCGGAAGCGGAACCGGAGACCGCGGCGGGCGGCCGCGCGTCAGGCGCTGGCTCGGCGCAGCACGGCCCGGAAGGGCAGCCGCTCCGGCGGCGCTTCCTGTGCAGCGGCGCCAGGGAAAGGCAGCGGTGCCGGCGAACCCTTGTCCTGGCCCAACAGGCGCTCGGCAATGCTCTGCGGCGGGGGGCGCTCGGCCTCGGCAGGCGCGGGAGCAGGCTGCGCCACAGGCCTGGGCTCCGGCTCGGCGAAAACCTCGGGCTTGACCGGACGCGGCGGCGAAAAGGCCAGACCCTGCCCCATCGTGGCGCCAAGCTCGATCATGCCGGCGGCGGCGGGATTGTCCTCGACCTGGTCTGCGACGAGGATGATCGCGACGCGGGCCAGCAAGGCGGCGAGGTCGCCGGCCGCGATATCGCTCTGGATCCGGCCTTCGACATGCGCCTGGAGCAGCGCGGCCGGCGCCTTCACATAGCGGATGCCCCGATCGAACAGGGCGCGCGGGTCAAGGCGCAGGTCCGCGAGTTGATCGAGCGCGAAACGAACCCCGTTCGCCGACATCGCGCCGAGCAGGCCGAGGCTGGTCGGGTCGAGCTCGCGGAAGACCGCCTGCGGCATCTCGATGACGAGATGGCCTGTATGCTCGCGGTATTTGTCGAGGATGCGGGTCAGGGTGGCCAGCGCCCGCGACGACGTCCAGGTCGCGTTGCTGAAATTGCAGGAGACAAAGATGCTCCCTTCCTTCGAGCCGAGATGGCGGGCGATCGCCAGCGCCCGCGTCAGGACAAGCGCGTCCAGCGTCGGCCCGAAGCCGCGCGCCTCGACGGTCTCGAGGAACTCATGGGGCAGCAGCAGCGTGTTCTCGTCGAGCCGCAGGCGCGCCAGCGCCTCGTAGCCGCAGGTCCGGCGCTGCGGCAGGGAGACGATCGGCTGCAGATGGATCTCGAGCCGGCCTTCTCCCAGAGCCTTGCCGATCAGGGCGGCCCGTTCGGCCTCGGCCTCCTCGCGCGCCGCAGCAGCGGCGGCGGTCCGTTCGGCAGCAAGCTTCTCGGCTCGTTCCCGGCGCATTGCTTCCGGGTCGAGCACCACCTCGGGCACTGGCGCGGCAGTCGCAGAGACGACAGGGTCCGGCAGGCGAGCCAGGACGTTCTCATGATCGGCGAGCGTCGTCGCCACCTGATGGATCAGGTCGCCAAGCAGCCCGACCTCGGCCGTCAATTCATGGATCGCGGCACGTGCCGGCGCGGCATCGGCATCGCGCATCGGCATCTGCTCGACGCGTTGCGACAGGGCATCGAGACGGATGGCGTTGGTGGCGAGACGGACCTTGACCTCGCCAAGCCCCGCCATGGCCTGTTCGTGCCGGGCAAGGCCGCGCCGCTCGAAGGCCCGCATCGCCAGCATGAAGCCGGCTCCGGAAGCCAGAAGGCCCAGCGCCGCACCGAGCCCGCCCGGCAGCAGGATCGCGACGGCAGCGCCGGCCGACAGGCCGGTCACGGCGCCAGCAAGAGGGTGCAGGGCTTTCAGGCGGGCAGGTGCCACGGCAGCGTTCGCGCCACGTCGAGGAATCGGATTGGGGACCGAATCACGGCCTCAGAGCGCAGATTAACCTTCCCGGCGAGGTTAAGCGAGCGATCCGCCTCATTTCCGCCACAGCCGGGCTTGCCGACCCTGACTTATGGTTTATTCAGCCCGAGCGCGGTTAGAATCCTGTCGATCACCGACCGGGAAAATGCCCGCCTTTCGAGAAAGGCGCGGGGGCTCTGCGCGAAAAGCGGGGATTTCTCGGCCAACTGGGCGAGCGCCTTCGCCTGTTTCTCCGGGTCGTTGTCAGCAGCGGCCTTGAGCGCCTGGCCGAGCAGGCTGAGCTGGCTCGTGTCCGCGACCAGCATCCCGGCATGGCTCTCCGACGCTTTCCCGGCGCCGATCAAGTAAGCGCCCAGGAATGCATAAAAATCATATCGCGGCGGACGGGCGACGCTGAGCGCGGTCGCGCGTTCCAGCAGCGGCAACCCTTCGGGCGAGCGATCGAGCCGCACGTAGAGCGCCCCCATGTCAGCCAGGATCTCCGGATCATAGGGGTTGCGGGTCTGCGCCTCGCGGCCCATCTGGATCGCCTCTTCGGTGGCGCCGCGCAGCAGCAGCACCTTCATCATCGCCTGGTAGGCCCGCGCTCCGGACGGGGCGAGGCGGATCGCCGTCAGCGCCGCCGCGAGAGAGCGGTCGAGCGGAGATCGCGAATCGCCTGTGTCATCCTGCGGGTCCGGGCCCGGCGAGGCCGGAGCCAGGCCGCGTTCGCCGAGCGTCATGATCGCAAGATGGGCCCAGGCCGGATAGAAACCCGGGTCCTGCTCGACCAGCTGGGCCAGGCAGAGCCTGGCAGCCTGGTGCATCTCGGGCAGCATGGCACGGCGCGCGTCGAAGGCCTTCAGGATGCAGCGGATGGCGGGAGACGGCGAGAACTGGCGCGCATCGGCCAGAATGATGCCGAAGGGCTCTGTCAGCCGCGTCGCCAGCCGCCGCGCCATCTCGGCCAGATCGCTTTCCTGCAGCGCCGCAAGCGAGAGGCGGTTCGACGAGGTCGTCCAGACGATGCGCCCGTCCCGGACGAAGCGCAGGCGGCCAAGTCCCTCGGCCCCGCCATTGACGCCCTGAGCGTCCATCTCGAACACATAGTCGATCTCATCCGAAAGGGCGGAGCCAGGCGACGGCGTCTTGATCGTCACGAGATCGTCGAAGCGCGCCATCGCATCGACGAGCAGCGCCGAGAAGCGGCGCAGGATATCCGCGAGCCTGGGATCGGAAGGCGGATTGGGAATCGTGATCGCGACACGCACGAGGCGAGGCGCCGCTGCCGCCTCCGGCGGCGCGTCGACGGCCTGCCCGACCGCAACCGATTTCGAGGCCTCGGATACGACCGATCCGCGCGGCGGCGCCAGATACCACCAGCCGAGCGCGAGCAGGCCGAGCGCAAGCGCGGCGAGGGTCAGGCCGGCCCAGCGGCGGGCCGTGCGGCGATCCGGCTCGGGCGCATCTTCGAATCCGTCGGCTGCAACCCGGCTCCCCTCGCCGCCGAACCAGGTGAAGACCGGGACATAGCCGCCCACCGGCATCGAAATCTGCACAGGGTCATCGCGGCCGTCCCCGGCATAATATTGCGCCAGCGACCGCCTCAGCCGCCCGGCCTCGACGCGGACGATCGGATCGATCTGCGGATTGAAGTCCGCTGGCCGGCCAAGGCCCTCGACCGCGATCGTGTAGCCTTTCAGCTCGGCTGCGCGTCCTTCGACCGTACGCTCGACGATGAAGCTCAGAAACGCCGAAAGCTGGGGAGCGGCGCGAAAGGTGTCGGAGACGAGGACGCGGTCGAGACCCGCGCGAATGATCGCCGCGGCTCGGACATCCAGCCGTCCAGGATCATCTGCGCCTTCCGTCATCGGGGTCCGTTCAGTTTGTCGCCCCCACCAGGGGAGCTTACGCCATTGGCGACCTAACGTCACCCGCAGCCGGCTTCGAGCCGTCATCCGCCGGACGCAGCCTTGGGGCGCCATGATGGCGATTTACAGGCCGCTGGCTCCTGCTAGCTTTAACCAAGGTTAATCCACAGGGGCCCTTCGAATGACGTCAGCATCCTCCGCCATCGCCGCACCGAACGACCTCGAAGCCTACTGGATGCCGTTCACGGCCAACCGGTCGTTCAAGAAGAACCCGCGCATGGTCGCGCGGGCCGAGGGCATGTTCTACTACACGCCCGACAACAAGCCGGTCATGGACGGCACGGCGGGCCTGTGGTGCTGCAATGCCGGCCACGCCCGCGAGCCGATCATCCAGGCGATCCAGGCCCAGGCGCGCGACCTCGACTACGCCCCGTCCTTCCAGTACGGCCACCCCAAGGTCTTCGCTGCCGCCGCCCGCATCGCGGCGCTGGCGCCGGGCGATCTCGACCATGTCTTCTTCGCCGGCTCGGGCTCGGAGGCGGGCGACTCCGCGCTCAAGATCGCGCTCGCCTACTGGAACATCTCGGGCAAGGCCGCCAAGACCCGCCTGATCGGCCGCGAGCGTGGCTATCACGGCGTCGGCTTCGGCGGCATCTCGGTCGGCGGCATGTCGAACAACCGCAAGTTCTTCGGCTCGCTGCTCACCGGCGTCGACCATCTCGCCCATACCTACGACCGCGAGAAGCAGGCCTTCAGCAAGGGCGAGCCGGAATATGGCGCGCATTTCGCCGATGACCTGGAACGCATCGTCGCGCTGCACGACGCCTCGACCATCGCCGCCGTGATCGTCGAGCCGATGGCTGGCTCGACCGGCGCCTTGCCGCCGCCGAAGGGCTATCTCAAGCGCCTGCGCGAGATCTGCGACAAGCACAACATCCTCCTGATCTTCGACGAGGTCATCACCGGCTTCGGGCGACTGGGCTTCGCCTTCGCCGCCGAACGCTACGGCGTGATCCCCGACATGATCACCTTCGCCAAGGGCGTGACCTCCGGCACCGTGCCGATGGGCGGCGTGATCGTGCGCAAGCACATCTACGACGCCTTCATGGGCGGCCCGGACAACGTCATCGAGCTGTTCCACGGCTACACCTATTCGGGCCATCCGCTGGCGGCGGCCGCCTGCCTGGCGTCGCTCGACATCTACCGCGACGAAGGCCTGTTCGAACGGGCGCGCGCGATGGAAGGCGCCTGGGCCGATGCGGTGATGAGCCTGAAGGGCGAACCGAACGTCGTCGACATCCGCACGCTCGGCATCGTCGGCGCCGTCGACCTCGCGCCCCGTGCCGATGGCGTCGGCAAGCGGGCCTTCGAAGCCATGGACCGCCTCTTCCGCGAGGAAGGGCTGATGGTGCGGACGGCCGCCGATACGATCGCCTTCTCGCCGCCGCTGATCATCACGGAGAGCCAGGTTGACGAGCTGATCGGGAAGCTGCGCCGGGTGATCCGGGCGGTTGCGAACTGAAGCAGCGTTCGACAGGGAGCTGATTGAGATGGATCGGCGCACTTTTCTCACCGCGGCGAGCGTAGCCCTTGTGCCGCGCCCGGCCGCGGCGCAAGCGCCGGCTCGCCAATGGCAATCCCAGTCTCTCACCGAGGCGGGTTTCAAACCCGATGCGAGCGAACGCCTTGAGAAGGCCTTCGCAGACGGCGAACTGAAAGGGCTCCATGGCCTCGTCGTGCTCCGGCACGGCAAGATCGCGATGGAGCACTATTTCAGCGGCGCGGACGAAATCTGGGGCGACAGCCGCGGTACCGTCGCCTTCAATGCCGACGAGCTCCACGACCTCCGTTCCGTGTCGAAGAGCATCGTCGGTCTGATCTACGGCATCGCGCTCGGCGAAGGCCTGGTCCCGAAACCGGGCGCTCCGGTGCTGGCGAGCTTCCCGGATTATCGCGATCTCGCTGCGGATGCCGACCGGCAGCGCATCAAGATCGAGCATGTCCTGACCATGAGCATGGGCCTCGCCTGGGACGAGAGCCTGCCCTATACCGACCCGCGCAACAGCGAGATCGCGATGGAGCGGGCAGCCGACCGCTACCGCTTCATCCTCGAGCAGCCGATCACCCGCCCGCCCGGCGAGGCCTGGACCTATAGCGGCGGCGCCACAGCCCTGCTGGGCCATCTCGTCGCCAGGGGTTCCGGCCAGCGCCTCGGCACGTATGCTTCGAGCCGTCTGTTCGCGCCGCTCGGGATCGAGCATTTCGTCTGGACGAACGGCATGAACGGTGAAGAAGCCGCAGCCTCGGGCCTGCGCCTGCGCCCACGCGACCTGGCCGCGATCGGCCAGCTTCTGCTCGACAAGGGCCATTATGGCGGACGGCAGATCATCCCGGCAGATTGGGTGGAGCAGGCTCTCACCGAGCGCTCGCAGCGGTCGGACGGGCTCCGCTACGGCTATCAGTGGTATCTCGGCCGCGACCGTGCCGGCGATCCCTGGTACGGCGCCGAAGGCAATGGCGGGCAACGCCTGATCGTCGCGCCCAAACAGCAGATCGTCATCGCCGTCACGGCAGGAAACTACAACCAGCCCGGCAATTCGCGGCTGCCGCTTCGCGTGGCGAGCGAGTTCGTCTTCGGCGCCCTCGCCCAATAGGCGGCGCGCCGTTCAGACGCGCCGCAACTTGTTGTAGCGCGCGATCAGCCTGTCGCGCTTGAGTCGCGACAGGCGGTCGATCCAGAAGATGCCGTCGAGCTGGTCGATCTCGTGCTGATGGCAGACGGCCAGCAGGCCGTCCGCCTCCTCGTTCTGCTCCACCCCGTCGAGATCGTGATAGCGCACCCGGACATGGGCATGGCGTTCGAGCTCGTCGGTGACGCCGGGCATCGAGACGCTGCCCTCGACATGGCGGATGGTCTCGCGTGAGACCCCGTCCAGCACCGGATTGGCATAGGTCCGGACGTCGCCGGGCGTCAGCTCCAGCACCACCAATCGCTGGGACACGCCGATATGCGGCGCGGTGATGCCGATGCCGGGCGCCGCGCGCATCGTATCGAGCAGATCGGCCGCCAGTTCGCGCAGATCGGCATCGAAGCGCGTGACGGGTGCCGCCGCCACGCGCAGGCGCGGATCGGGAAAACTCAGGATCGGGCGTGGAGGCATGCGTAGGCTCGGTCTTCGCTATCCCGGTTCAGGCCCCGCTTCCCTAGCGGATCGCGGGTCCTGACCCCAGCAGGGACATCTTCACTTCGTCGTGTAGCCACCATTCACGAGAATGGTTTGCCCCGTCATCCACCAGCCGTCCGAGACCAGGAAGCGGATCCAGGGGACGATATCCTGGATGTCGGTCAGGCCCGTCTTCGAGAAGGGCGAGAGCGCGGCGGCCGTCTTGTGATAGGCGACCGCATCGGCGCCTTCCGCCGGATAGAAGAACGGCGTGTCCATCGGCCCCGGCCCGATCGCGGTGACCGAGATGCCACGGGCACCGAATTCCTTCGAGGCAGCGCGGGTATAGTGCTCGACCGGCGCCTTGGTGCCGGCATAGCTCGCATAGAACGGCGTGAAGGCGCCGAGCAGCGAGGTCACCAGCGTGCAGACCTTGCCGTTGTCGCCGACCTGCTTGCCGGCCTCCTTGAGGAAGAAGAACGCCGTCTTGGAGTTGACCGCGCTCATCTCGTCGAACTCGGCCTCGCTGATTTCGACCATCGGCTTCTTCAGGACCTTGCCGACCGTGTTCACGGCGATGTCGATCGAGCCCATCGCCGCCTTGGCGTCAGCGAAGAGCTTCTCCATCGCAGCCGCCGAGGTCAGGTCGGCCTGAAACGCATAGGCTTCCGCACCGGCTGCCTTGATCGCCGCGAGGGTCTTCTCGGCCTCGGCCTTGGCCGGCGTGCTGTTGTAGTGGATGGCGACGGCTTTCGTGCCCTGCGCGGCGAGGTCCTTCGCCAGCAGACCGCCGAGATTCTTGGCGCCGCCGGCGATCAGAACCGTCTTACCCTTGATGCCGTGATCGGCCATCGCATGCTCCTGTTCACTCGCAATCGATGGCCACAAGATACCGTCCAAAAATCAGCTATAAAGATTTTGATCAGGACATCACTGGTCAGATATCACGAACAATCCGGAGTGCCGATTTGGACCGCATCGACCTCTTCCGCATCTATGCCCGCGTCGTCGAATGCGAGAGTTTCACCCAGGCCGCCAAGGCGCTCGGGCTGCCGCGTTCCTCGGTCTCGGCGGCGGTCGCCGCTCTCGAACAGCGGATCGGTACGCGGCTGCTGCATCGCACGACGCGGCGAGTCTCGGCGACGCCGGACGGCGCGGCCTTCTATGAGCATTGCGCGCGGCTCGTCGCCGATGTCGAGGAAACCGAGGCACTGTTCCGCCATAGCACCGCGAGCCCCGCCGGGCGGCTCAGGATCGACGTGCCCGGCCGGATCGGGCGATTGATCATTGCACCGGCCCTGCCCGACTTCCTCGCCCGCTATCCCGAGATCGATATCGATCTCAGTGTCACCGACCGGGCAGCGAACCTGATCGAGGACGGCATCGACTGCGTGCTGCGTGTCGGCCCCCTGAACGATTCAGGATTGATCGCCCGTTCGGTCGGGGAATTGCCGCTGATCAATGTCGCCAGCCCCGGCTATCTCGCAGCGCATGGCGTGCCGACGCATCCCGGCGAGCTCGACGGGCACAGGGCGGTCAACTACGCTTCGCCGACGACGGGGCGGATCGAGCCTTGGGAATGGCTGGAGGACGGAACGCTTCACGGCCGCGCCCTGCCCGGTCGCGTCACCGTCAACAGCGCGGAGGCCTATATCGCCTGCTGCCTTGCCGGGCTCGGCCTGATCCAGATCCCGGCCTATGACGTGGCCGAGCATCTCGCGGCGGGCGAGCTCGTCGAGGTCATGCCACGGCACCACGCAGCGGCGATGCCGATGACATTGCTCTATCCCCACCGCCGGCACCTGTCGCGCCGGCTGCAGGTCTTCGCGGACTGGCTCGTGGCGCTGCTGCGCACGCGGCTGGCTGCTTGAACCGGGAGGCTCAGGCCACTTTCTTCTCGGCCGCGCCGTAGAAGCTCTCGCCGGTCTTGGCCATGCGCTTCAGCAGCCGGTTCGGCTTGAAGCGCTCGCCATGGGCCCTGGCGAGCTTCTCGCAGAGCTTCACGAAGGTAGCCGCGCCCATGTTGTCGATATAGGAGAGCGTGCCGCCCGAGTAAGGCGCGAAACCGAAGCCGATGATCGAGCCGACATCGGCCTCGCGCGGGTCGGTGACGACGCCCTCCTCATAGGTCTTCGCGGCTTCGAGAGCCTGCGTCACCAGGAGACGGTGCTTCAGCTCCTCCATGTCGACGCTGTCGGGATCGAGACGCGGGCCTGCGAGATCGGCAAGGCCCGGCCAGAGCCGCTTCGGCCCGGCTTCCGGATAATCGTAGAAGCCCTTGCGGTTCTTGCGGCCGAGGCGACCGTGCTTTTCGACCATGTCGGCGAGCAGCTTCTCCTGCGCCTGATCGACCGCGCCCTCGCCGAGCTGGGCCTTGGTGGCCTTCAGCACCTTGTAGGCGAGATCGACCGCGACCTCGTCATTGAGCGAGAGCGGCCCGACCGGCATGCCGGCCTGCTTGCCGGCGGCCTCGATCATCGCCGGTGGCAGGCCTTCCATCAGCATCAGATGGCCTTCGCGGATATAGTTGCCGACGCAGCGATTGGCGTAGAAGCCGCGGGTGTCGTTGACGACGATCGGCGTCTTCTTGATGGCGCGGACATAGTCCAGGGCCATGGCGAGCGCCTTCTTGCCGGTCTTCTTGGCCATGATGACCTCGACCAGCAGCATCTTCTCGACCGGCGAGAAGAAATGGATGCCGATGAAGTTTTTCGGGCGCTGGCTGGTCTGGGCGAGCCCCGTGATCGGCAGCGTCGAGGTGTTGGAGCCAAAGATCGTGCGCGGGCCGACCACGGCCTCGACCTTGGCGATGACCTCGGCCTTGACCTTCGGGTCCTCGAAGACGGCCTCGACGATCAGGTCGCAGCCCTTGAGATCGGCATAGTCGGCCGAGGCCTTGATGCGGCCGAGCAGCGCGTCGCGATCGGCGGTCTTGGCGCGGCCCTTCATGATCTGGTCGGAGACCAGCTTGTGCGAGTAGGCCTTGCCCTTCTCGGCCGCCTCGATGTCCTTGTCGACCAGCACAACCTCGAGGCCGGCATTGGCCGTGACATAGGCGATGCCGGCGCCCATGAAGCCCGCGCCGATGACGCCGACTTTCTTGAGCTTCGAAGGCGGCACGTCGGCCGGGCGGCGGGCGCCCTTGTTCAGCTCCTGCATCGAGACGAAGAGTGACCGGATCATCGAGGCCGCCTCCTTCGTCCTGAGTATCTTGGCGAAGTAGCGGCTCTCGACCTTGAGGCCGAGATCGATCGGGAGCTGCAGCCCCTCATAGACCGCCGAGAGGATGGCGCGAGCGGCCGGATAGTTGTCGTTGGTCTCACGGCGGTAGATCGCATTGGCCGGCGGCCAGATCTGCATGCCGGCCGGCGAATGCACCTTGTTGGAAGGCAGCTTGAAACCCTTCTGGTCCCAAAGTGCGGTCGCCTGCGGATTGGCCTTGAGCCAGTCCTTGGCGTTCTGGACGATGTCGGCGCGCGGGGCGACCGCATGAACGAGGCCGGAATTGCGCGCCGGCAGCGCCTTCACCTGCTCGCCCTTGAACATCATCTGGAGGGCGTCGCCAGTCTGCATCAGGCGCGCGACGCGCTGGGTGCCGCCGGCGCCGGGGAAAAGACCGACCTTGATCTCGGGCAGGCCGACGCGGGTCGAGGCATCATCCGAGACGACACGATACTGGCAAGAGAGCGAGAGCTCGAAGGCACCGCCAAGGCAGACGCCATGGATCGCCGCGGCAAACGGCTTCCCGCAGGTTTCGAGCTTGCGGTAGAGCAGCGAGAGCTTGCGGCTCTCATCGAAGAAGCTCTGCATCGCGACCGCCTCGCCCTTCTCCTTGGCGAGCTTCACATAGAGATCGCGCAGGCCCTGGAGCATGGTGAGGTCGGCGCCACCGGAGAAGCTCTCCTTGCCGGAGGTGATGACGCAGCCCTTGATGGCTTCGTCGCCCGCGACCTTGTCGACGATCTGGTTCAGCTCTTCCATCACCTCGGGAGTGATGACGTTCATCGAGCGACCCGGCATGTCCCAGGTCGCCACAGTGATGCCGTCGGCATCGGTCTCGAAGCGGAAATTGGTGAGGTTCATGATCTCTCTCCCTGCCCTTCCGCTCAGACGCGCTCGATGATGGTGGCGACGCCCATGCCGACGGCGACGCAGAGCGTCACCAGCGCGGTCTGCTTGTCCTGCCGCTCCAGCTCGTCGAGCACGGTGCCGAGCACCATCGCCCCGGTTGCGCCGAGCGGATGGCCCATGGCGATGGCGCCGCCATTGACGTTCAGAACCTCGTCATCGATGTCGAGCGCCTGCTGGTAGCGCAGCACCACCGAAGAGAAGGCCTCGTTCAGCTCGAAGAGGTCGATGTCCTTCTTGGACATGCCGGCCTTCTTCAGCACGAGCTCGGTAACGTCGACCGGGCCGGTCAGCATCAGCGCCAGATCGGAACCGACCGTGGCGAAAGCCTTGATGCGGGCGCGAGGTTTCAGGCCCGCGGCCTTGCCGGCCTTCTTCGAACCGACGAGCACGGCAGCCGCGCCATCGACGATGCCGGAAGAATTGCCGGCATGATGGACGTGGTTGATGAACTCGACATCCGGATGCGCGGCGGTGGCGACCGCATCGAAGCCACCCATCTCGCCCATCTGGACGAAAGAGGCCTTGAGCGCTGCGAGCGTCTGCATGTCGGTGCCCGGCCGGATCGTCTCGTCGCGATCGAGGATGACGAGGCCGTTGACGTCGGTGACGGGGATCACCGAGTTCTTGAAGCGGCCTTCACTCCAGGCCTTTGCGGCGCGCTGGTGCGAGCGCACGGCGAAGGCGTCGACGTCGTCGCGCGAGAAGCCGTATTTGGTCGCGATCAGGTCGGCGGAGACGCCCTGCGGCATGAAATAAGTGTCGATCGCGACTGATGGATCGACCGCGATGCCGAAGCCGGAAGCACCCATGCCGATGCGTGACATCGATTCGACGCCGCCGCCGATCGCCATCTCCTTCTGGCCGGACATGACCTGCGCCGCGGCGAGGTTCACCGCATCGAGGCCCGAGGCGCAGAAGCGGTTGATCTGCACGCCCGGCACTTCCTTGCCGTAGCCGGCCTTGAGTGCGACCGTGCGGGCGATATCGGCGCCGGCCTCGCCGACCGGGTCGACGCAACCCATAACCACATCCTCGACGAGGAGCGGATCGAGACCGTTGCGGTCCTTGATCGCGCGGAGCGCCTGGGTGCCAAGCTCGATCGCCGTGACTTCATGGAGCGAGCCGTCGGCCTTGCCCTTGCCGCGCGGCGTCCGGACGTGGTCGTAGATGAATGCGTCTGCCATCGAGGGAACTCCCTGGCCTGCCGCGACCCGGCGACTTGTTTTCCTGCTGAACGCCATGGTCGGGCTTGACCCGACCATCTTCTCATCCAGCGAACTCATCAAGAGATGCCCGGGTCCAGCCCGGGCATGACGTTAAGTGCTATGCGCGTCAGAACTGCTCGGCGCTCAGCGCCATCGTCGTGTCGGCGCCGGAGGTGATACGTGCCAGATGGGCGCCGGTTTCCGGCAAGGTGCGCTCCATGAAGAAGCGGGCCGTGACGAGCTTGCCGCTCATCCGTTCGTCGGCACCGGCCTTGAGCTTCTCCTGCGCGGCCTTGGCCATCTTCACCCACATGTAGCCGAGCGAGACCAGACCCAGCAGATGCATGAAGTCATTCGCGCCGGCGCCGGCATTGTCGGGCTTGGCGAGCGCGTTGTTCATGAACCACATCGCCGCCTGCTGGAGGTGGCCGAGCGAAACCTGGAGCGGCCCCAGCAAGGGCTTCAGCGCCTCGTCCTCGGCATTCTCCTTGAGGAAGGCGCCGACTTCGTTGAAGAAGGCCATGATGCCGCGGCCACCGTCGCGGCCGAGCTTGCGGCCGACGAGATCCATCGCCTGCACGCCGTTGGCGCCCTCGTAGATCATGGCGATGCGGGCATCCCGGACGAACTGCTCGACGCCGGTCTCGGCGATGTAGCCGTGGCCGCCGAACATCTGCTGCGCCTTCACCGCATTGTCGAAACCGATATCGGTGAGCACGCCCTTGAGCACCGGCGTCATCAGGCCGAGCTGGTCATCGGCCGCCTGGCGCTCGGCCGCGTCGCCGGAGCGATGGGCGATGTCGGATTTCAGCGCGTTCCAGAGCACGAAGGCGCGGGCCGCCTCGTTGAAGGCCTTGATCGACATCAGCGTGCGGCGCACGTCGGGATGGACGATGATCGGGTCCGCCGGCTTGGCGGGCTCCTTGGCGCCGGTGAGCGCACGGCCCTGCAGGCGCTCCTTCGCATAGGCGACGGCGTTCTGGTAGGCGACCTCGGACTGGGCGAGCCCCTGGATCGCGACGCCGAGGCGGGCCTCGTTCATCATCACGAACATGGCATTGAGGCCCTTGTTCTCGGTCCCGACCAGCCAGCCCTGCGCGCCGTCATAGTTCATGACGCAGGTCGCGTTGCCGTGAATGCCCATCTTGTGCTCGATCGAGCCGCAGGACACGCCGTTATTGGCGCCGACCGAGCCGTCTTCGCCCAACTTGTTGCGCGGCACGACGAAGAGCGAGATGCCCTTCACGCCGGCCGGCGCGCCCTCGATGCGGGCCAGCACAAGATGGATGATGTTCCCGGTGATGTCCTGCTCGCCGGCCGAGATGAAGATCTTGGTGCCGGTGATGGCGTAGGAGCCGTCGCCGTTCGGCACGGCCTTGGTCTTGAGCAGGCCGAGGTCGGTGCCGCAATGCGGCTCGGTCAGGTTCATGGTGCCCGACCAGGTGCCGTCGATCATCTTCGGCAGATAGGTGCGCTTGATCTCGTCGGAGCCGTGGACATAGAGCGCCGCGATCGCGCCCATGGTCAGGCCCGGATACATGGCGAAGGCCATGTTCGCGGCCGAGGCGTACTCGTTGATCACAGCCCCCAACGTATAGGGCAGGCCCTGGCCGCCATATTCCGGGTCCATGGCCAAGCCGATCCAGCCGCCGCCGGCATAGGCTTCATAGGCCGCCTTGAAACCCTTCGGCGTGGTGACGCGGCCGTCAGGATGGCGGGTGCAGCCCTCCTGGTCGCCGGAATGGTTGATCGGCTGGAGGACTTCCTCGCAGAGCTTCGCGCCCTCGCCGAGCACGGCTTCGATCACGTCGGAGGACGCGTCGGCGAAGCCCGGCAGGTTGTTGTAGCGCTCGATGGCGAAGACGTCGTTGAGCAGGAAAAGCGTGTCGTCGACGGGTGCCTTGTAGACCGGCATCGGATCCTCCCTCTCGTCGCAAGGCGGCGCCTGGTTCCTGTCGCCGCAGCAAGATAGTTCATATATAAACAATCTAGCCGAAGTTGCAACTGCAGCCTCGCGATTTGTCGCTCGCGGGATGGCGGGAGCGTGACGCGGTCATAAAAAAAGCCCCGGCGAAGCCGGGGCTTTGACTGTCGACCCGAGAGCCTCAGGCTTTCGGCATACGAACGAGCGACGCTTCAAGCTCGGTGATCGCGCTTTCGATCTCGGTGCGCTGGCTGCGCAGCAGTTCGAGCTGCTCCACGATCTGCTCCCGGCTGAGCTGAAGGCCCCCGACGGAAGCCGCCATATCGCCAGCCCCGCCCTTCTTGTCCTCGTTGGCCAGCATGGCGCGGATCTCGACGAGCGTGAAACCGAGCTGCTTGCCCTTGAGGATCAGGGCGAGGCGCGCCCGGTCGCGCGCCGAATAGATGCGGGTCATGCCGGAACGGCTCGGGGCGATCAGGCCCCGCGATTCGTAGAAGCGGAGCGTGCGCAGCGTGACGCCGAAATCACGGGCAAGATCGCTGATGGTGAAATCGCCGGTCTGATCGGCATCGGCAGGGGCGGTAGCGGAGCGGGTTTCATGAATCGAGGAACCCGCCATAGCTAAGCTTTGGCGTGACATGAAAGCTGCAATCCTTGCAAGTGTGTCGAATCGCCGGCCATGGCGGCGTCGAGTGGTACCGCAGTGATAGGGTGGGCGCTCTCGCTGCGTCAGGTAATACGCGCCCTCCGCAGGGTAAGTTACCGTTACATGGCTCGCAAAGGAGCCATTCCACGCGGCATTCGGAAAAAATTAACGATCGGCACGGCGGTTATTAACCCGTTGTTTACCATGCCCGCCAAATGTCGGGAGCGCGCATCGGCGTCGTGGCTTCGTCAACGATATCTTCACGACCTGCCAAGGTTCGCGCGGGAGGCGACGGCACCAGGGGGCCTCGCCTGTCGCAGACAAGGTCCCCTGAGGCGAGCGAGATCATGGCCAACAGCTTGCCCTGGAGCGTGAAGGGCGTCGATCCCCGGACGCGCGATGCGGCAAAGGCGGCGGCCCGCCGTCTGGGAATGACGCTGGGCGAATGGCTCGACCACAAGATCCGCGACGAGAGCGACGAGGGCTCGGCCCCAGCCGCTCCGGAGCAGCTCGATATCGCCGCCCTGTCGGAGCGGCTCGCCCGCCTTTCGCAGGCCCGGACCGACACCACGCCACGCCAGATGGCCCCGAACCCGTCGCGCGAGGCGATCGACAGCCTCGTCGGCCAGGCGGCCGCCCTCGAGAGCATGACCCGCGAAGCCAATGCCCGGACCGCCGGCGCGCTGGATTCGATCACCCGCTGGATCGAGAAGACCGAGGATCGCCTGTCGTCGAGCGAGCGCGGCTCGGCCGAGCGCCAGGAACGCGCCACCAACGTCATTGCCGACGCGATCAAGACGATGGGCGAGCGTATCGCCGAAATCGAACGCCGCAGCGTCGAGACCCAGCAGAGCCGCGCCGAGCAGGCGCCCCGCCTCGCCTTCAGCCGCGAAGGCCTTGCCGCCGCCGTCACCGACATCCGCACCCGCCAGCGCGTCCTCGATACCGACGAGGCGGCCCGGCCGGCCGCGGTCGCGCCCGAGCGCATTTCGGCCCTGCGCGAGGACCTGCGCGAGCTCGGCTCGCGGCTCTCCTACGAGGGCCGCCGCCCGGCCCAGGCGCAACGCCCGGCCGCTCCGGTCCGCGTCGACACCGGCGCCATCGAAGCCAAGATCGGCCTGCTGGCCGAGCGCCTCGACCGGTTCGACCGGCGCGACCAGTTCGAGCCCCTGCTCAAGCCGCTGACCCGGATCGAGGCGGAAGTCTCGCGACTGTCGCAGGACCGGGCCGGCGAGAGCTACCAGCGCTTCCAGCTGGAGATCGCGCATCTCGCCGCCAAGGTCGATGCGCTCGCCGCCCGTGGCGGCCAGGTCGCCAATCTCGATCCCGTCAGGCGCGACATCGCGGAGCTCAGGGATCTCCTCGGCGCCGGCGGGCAGGACCACAAGCTGGACGATCTTTCCCAGCAGGTCGCGACGCTCGGCTTCGAGATCGGCCGGTTGCGCGATGTCCGCCCCGACATGGGCGAGCTGCGCAGCCTGGCGAGCGCGATCGACGACGTGCGCAGCGCAGTGCTGTCCCAGCGCGGCGAGTTTCCCGGCGCAGGCCTGCTGACCTCGCTTGCGAGCCAGGTCGACGCCCTGTCGCGCAAGTTCGACGCGGTCGCCACCCAGAAGCTGGACGAGAACAGCGCTTCGCGGCAGAGCGATTACCTCGCCAGCCGCATCGACTCGCTGCAACAGCGGATCGACGTCCTGGTCGAGCAGGGACCGTCCAACGTCACGCGCGAGATCGAGGCCCTCTCGAGCCGGATCGAAAGCCTTGCGGCCTCGAACCAGTTGACGCGGATGGTCGGAGAGGGTGCGGCTGCGGTCGATCTCAATCCGATCGAGCAGATGCTGCGCCATCTCGCCGAGAAGATCGACGAAGCCGGCGCGCCCGGCGCGAACGCCGAATCCTTCGATGCCCTCGAACGGCAGATTTCCGGCATCGCCAGCCGCCTCGACGAGGCGTCCGCAACCCGCTCGGCCGAAAACGGCATGGAGCGCACGCTGCAGGACCTCGTCGTGCACCTGCGTTCGATGCGCGAGGAAACGGCGGCCGAACGCGCCGCCCTCGTCCAGGCCGCCAGCACGGCCGCCTCCGGCAAGGGCATCGCCGAACTGTCGAGCCTGGTGACGGGCCTGCGCGACAACCACGTCTCGTCCGACAGCCAGACGCGCGACGCAATCGGCGCCGTTCATGGCTCGCTCGAGTTGATCATGTCGCGGCTCGCGAGCCTCGAAGCCGAGCTGCAAGGCGAGCGGCATCCGCCGGCGAACGGACTGGCCGCAGCGATGCGCGCCGGGGATGGCGTCATCCGGACCAACTCCGTGCCGGCCCGTGACAGCACGAACCTCTCGGTCGGCGCCGCAGCGCAGGACCGCTTTGCCATGCCGGCCGGCGAACCCGGCCGCAGCGAGCCGACCCTGCCGGCGAGCACCGCTTTCGACATTCCGCTGGAACCCGGCTCCGGGCGCCCGCGCCCCGAGACCGCGATCGGCGCAGGCCTGGACCCGCAATCGGTCCGCCAGAGCCTGATCGCCGCCGCGCGGCGCTCCGCCAAGGCCGCCAGCGAGGCGGCAGCATCCACGCCCTCGCCCGCAGCGGAGCCGACGACGAAGAGCCCGGGCCGCCTCAAGGACATCCTGGAGAAGCGCAAGCGCCCGCTGCTGCTCGGCCTCGCCGCGCTGATCCTCGCCATGGGCACCGCCCATCTCGTCACGAATTCCCTGCGTGGCGACAGCGCCAAGACCGCCAACAGCGGAGCGCGCAGCCTGATCGTGCCGCCCGCCGCCCAGCCGGAAGCGCCGGCCGCGCCGGCGCAGGCCCCCGCCAAGGACCAGTCTTCGGCGCTGCCCGCCACCCCGCAGGACGCTCCTGCCCAACCGGCTGCGAACCAGGCCGCGCCCGAGCAGTCCGCCACCGCGGCGGCCGCGCCCGCAACCCCGGTCGTCGCGGAAGCCGCACCCGCAGCCACCGCCGCTCCGGCCGAACAGGTTCAAGCCGTGACTGGCATCGGCGACCTGCCGGCCGGGTTCGGCAGCGCAGGCTTGCGCAAGGCAGCCCAGGACGGCGATGCACGCGCGGTCTACGAACTGGCGAGCAAGGCCGCCGACGGCCCGGCCAACCAGCGCGACCCGAAGCTGGCGTTGCGCCTGTTCGAGCGCGCCGCTGTCGCCGGCCTCGCCCCGGCCCAGTTCCGCGTCGGCAACATGTTCGAGAAGGGCATCGGCACGCAGCGCGACCTGTCGCTTGCTCGGATCTGGTACCAGCGCGCCGCCGAACGCGGCAACGCCAAGGCGATGCACAACCTCGCCGTGCTCCATGCCGAAGGCGCCGCCGGCAAGCCGGATTACGCCATGGCGACGGAGTGGTTCCGCCGCGCCGCCGAACTCGGCGTCCGCGACAGCCAGTACAATCTCGCGGTGCTGCTCGGCCGCGGCCTCGGCGCGCCGACCGATCTCGCCCAGTCCTTCGTCTGGTTCTCGGTCGCTGCCGGCCAGGGTGACGAGGATGCCGGCCGCAAGCGCGACGAGGTGGCCCAGCGCCTGAAGGCGGAAGACCTCACCTCGGCCAAAGCGGTCGCCGCGAGCTGGAAGCCGAAGACGCTCGACGCCGCCGCGAACGAGGTCGCCGTCCCCGCAAAGGGCTGGGACCCCCAGCCGACCGCGGCGGCGCCGAAGCCCGGCAAGCCGTCCCGGACCTGAGCCGCGTTGCGCGACGTCATGCTTTCGACGTGTTGACGCGGCACGAAGAACAATCGTTTCCTAGGGCGGGCCGGAAGCGGCCCGCCTTTTCCTTTTGGAAATTTGCCTTAACCCGGACCGCCTAGTCTGGGGCCCATCAGGCGCATGCAAACGTCCATGCGCCCGCCTTGCGAGGGGTAAGCGTGCAGATCTACCTGCCGATCGCCGAGCTGCCGATCAGCGTGCTGATGGTTCTCGGCCTGAGTGGCGCGGTGGGCTTCATCTCCGGCCTGTTCGGCGTCGGCGGCGGCTTCCTGCTGACTCCCCTGCTGATCTTCCTCGACATCCCGCCGGCGGTTGCCGTCGCCACGGTCGCGGCACAGGTCGCGGGCTCCTCGATGACCGGCGTGCTGACCTATCTCCGGCGCAAGGCGCTCGACCTCAAGCTCGGCGGCGTGCTGGTCAGCGGCGGTATCCTCGGCACGGTGCTCGGCGTGCTGTTCTTCAACACGATGAAGCGGCTCGGACAGCTCGAGCTCGTGATCACGCTGTCCTATGTCACGCTGTTCTCGATCATCGGCGGGCTGATGCTCTACGATGCGCTGCGGGCGATGCTGCGCGTCCGGGCCGGCAAGCCGGCGCGCCTGAAGCGGCGCGGCGGCATGCATCCGTGGTGGATGGGCCTGCCCTTCCGCCAGCGCTTCTACCGGTCCGGCCTTTATTGCAGCGTCATTCCCATCGCGCTGCTCGCGGTCATCATCGGCTTCATCGGCGCCGTGCTCGGCGTCGGCGGTGGCTTCATCCTGGTGCCCGGCCTGATCTATTTCTTCCGCATTCCGCCGGCGGTGGTGGTCGGCACCTCGCTGTTCCAGATCCTGGTGACGATGACCGGCGCCACCGTGCTGCACGCCGTCACCAACCAGTCGGTCGACATCGTGCTGGCCGTGCTGCTGCTGCTCGGCGGGGTGATCGGCGCGCAGTTCGGCGGCCGTGCGGCGCGCAGCCTCAATGTCGAATCCTTCCGCCTGCTGCTGGCGCTGCTGATCCTCTCCGTCGGCCTGCGCTTCGCCATCGAGCTGTTCATCCCGCCGAGCGAGCCCTTCTCGGTCGTCGTTCCGGAGAGCGGGCGATGAGGTGGCTCGCCGCAATCCTCGCCGCCCTCTCGATCGGTTTCACGGTCGGCACAGCCCGCGCCGAAACGCTGATCGCGGCGATGTCGAGCCACCAGATCCAGATCACATCGAACTATACCGGGAGCCAGCTCACGGTGTTCGGCCTCGTCGAACGCGACGGCAGGACGGTCTCGCGCGGCGACCCCTACGACATCATCGTCACGGTGCGCGGTCCCCGGCGCATGCTGCTGGTGCGCGAGAAGGAACGGCTCGGCCCGATCTGGATCAACCGGACGCAGCGGCGCTTTCCCGACAACCCGGTCTTCCTGCATGTCGCCAGCAACCGCCCGATCGCGGAGATGATGTCCAACGAGACGGCGCAGCGCGACCGCATCGGCCTCGTCAATGCCGAGCGGCCCTCCGGCAGCTGGGTCGATCTCGATCCCGGCGCGCGGCGCTTCCGCGAAAGCCTCGTCCGGATCATGCAGGGCAAGGACCTCTACGGCTACGAGGAGCGCGGCGTCACCTTCCTGTCGAACGCGCTGTTCAGCGCCCCGGTCGACATCCCCGCGACGGCGCCGACCGGCTCCTACACCGTGGACATCGTGCTCTATTCGGGCGGTGTGCCCCTGGCGCGGCAGCAGACCAATTTCGAGGTGATCAAGACCGGCATCGAGCAGCGCCTGGCGCTGGGCGCCTATGATTGGGCCCTGCTCTACGGCCTCGTCACCGTGCTTCTGGCACTGTTCCTCGGCTGGGGCGCGAGCGTGATCTTCCGGCGCGACTAATAGAGCGCGGAATAAGGGTAGAACGGAGCGCTCTCTCCCACCTCGACCTTAGCGACATCTTCCGCCAGCGCGATGAGCCCGTCCGATTGCGCGAGCGAGGCAAGCGAGCCCGCTCCTTCGCCGGGGTGCTTGCGCGCGACGGTGATGCCATCGGCATCCTGCTCCAGCGATACGCGCAGGAATTCGCGCCGGCCAGGCCTCTTGGCATGCGCGAAGCCCAGCCGCATTGGTTGGGCAATCAGCGGCGTGTAGGCTTCCCCAGCCAGTCGCGCGAGCAGCGGACGGGCGACGAAGGCGAACCCGACGAAGACCGCGACCGGATTGCCGGGCAATCCGACAAAGGGAGTACCGGCAACGCTGCCGATCGCGATCGGCTTGCCCGGCTTGATCGCCACGCGCCAGAGATCGAGCGTGCCGCTAGCGATGACCGCATCCCTGACATGATCGGCCTCGCCGACCGAGACGCCGCCGGAGGTAAGCACAAGATCGCACTCGGCCGCCGCCTCGCGCAGCCGTTGCTCCAGCCCCCCGGCTTCGTCGCGCAGGATGCCGAGATCGACGGTTTCGGCGCCAGCCCGCGCCAACAGGGCGCGCAGCATCGCCCGGTTGGCGTCGTAGATCGCGGCCGGAGCGAGCGCCTGGCCCGGCTCGGTCAGCTCGTCACCGGTCGAGAACAGGGCGACGCGCGGGCGCCGGCGCACGGTGACATCGGCCAGCCCCAACGCTGCGAGCAGGCCCAGATCCTGCGGGCGCAGGCACCGCCCCGCCGGCAGAATCGCCTGCCCGCGCGCGACATCCTCGCCCGCCGATCGCAGATTGGCACCGCATCTGACGCCTGTCGGCAGGACGACCGCGCCGTCGCTCGCGACAGCGTCCTCCTGCATCACGATGGTATCGGCACCCTCGGGAACCGGCGCGCCGGTGAAGATACGCCAGGCGCCATGCTCCAGCACCGCAGCAGCTTCGCCTGCCATCGTCCGGCCGAGGATCGGCAGACTGGTCGCCGCGCCAGTCGTGAGATCGGCGAAGCGGACGGCATAGCCATCGACCGCCGAATTCGCGAAGGGGGGCAAGTCGCGCGGCGCAACCACCGCTTGCGCCAGTACATGGCCATCGGCTTCGGCGAGAGGCAGTACCAGCGTGCCGGCAACCGGATGGACGCGCGACACGGCGTCGGCCGCCGCTTCGTCCAGCGTGAGGAGCCCGGAATCGGATCTGCCGCCGCCCAGTCGCACCATCACGGTCCCCGCCTGCTTCGGCCGCCTGGACACATCGCCGCCCGCTTCCTCCCGATCGCTCGCCTCTTCATCGTCGGCGTGGCGGAAGGGGTCAAGTGACCTGCGTCAAGGCGGCGGTTGCCGCGCCCCGAACAGCCGTCCTATGAAGCAGCATGACGACGATGGCCCCGGCGGGCGCGACCCTCGATATCATTCCGCTCGACCTGCGCGGCCTGAAATGTCCGCTCCCGGTACTGCGCGTCCGCAAGGCGCTGATAGCGGCGCGTGCCGGCAGCCTGCTCGTCGTGGAATGCACCGACCCGATGGCGGCGATCGATCTGCCCAATCTCGCCCGCGAGACCGGCGACACCATTGAGCGACTGGGGGATGCGGATGGCGCCCTCGTCTTCCATATCCGCAAGGCGGCGTGAGGCCGCGAGCGAACGGAGTTCAACCACGTGAGCCTTTCCCAAGCCGATGTCCTGCGGGCGCTCGAACTGGTGAAGCTGCCGGCGAGCGGGCAATCGCTCGCCGCCTCCGGCCGGATCGGCGATATCCTCGTCGATGGCGGCAAGGTGATCTTCGCGATCGGCATCGACGCGACCGAAGCGGCGGCGATGGAGCCGGTGCGCAAGGCGGCAGAGAGCGCGGTCGGCGGCCTGCCGGGCGTGACGCAGGTTCTGGTCGGGCTGACCGCCGACAAGGCCGGGCCCTCGGCCGGCATGCAGGCGCGCCAGCAGGCGCAGCGCCCTGGGCCGGGCGGCGCACCGAAGCCCGCCGGCGTGCCGGGCGTGAAGCAGATCATCGCGGTGGCCAGCGGCAAGGGCGGCGTCGGCAAATCGACGACCGCGGCCAATCTCGCCGTGGCGCTTTCGACGCTGGGCCTCAAGGTCGGCGTGCTCGATTCCGACATCTACGGACCGTCCATGCCGAAAATCTTCGGCATCAAGGGCAAGCCGCAGATCGTCTCGGGCCGGACGCTGGCGCCGATGGAGGCCTATGGCCTCAAGGTGATGTCGATCGGCTTCCTCGTCGACGAGGAGACGCCGATGATCTGGCGCGGGCCGATGGTGATCTCGGCGATCACCCAGATGCTGCGCGAGGTCGCCTGGGGCGAGCTCGACGTGCTCGTCGTCGACATGCCGCCCGGCACCGGCGACGCCCAGCTCACCATGGCCCAGCAGGTGCCGCTTGCCGGTGCCGTCATCGTCTCGACGCCGCAGGACCTCGCCTTGCTCGACGCGCGCCGCGGCGTCGCGATGTTCAGGAAGGTCGCGGTGCCGATTCTCGGCCTGGTCGAGAACATGAGCTATTTCACCTGTCCGGCCTGTGGGCACCGCTCCGACATCTTCGCCCATGGCGGCGCCCGGCACGAAGCCGAGCGGCTTTCCATCCCCTTCCTCGGCGAAATCCCGCTGGCCATGCCGATCCGCGAGACCTCGGATGGCGGCCGACCGATCGTCGCGAGCGATCCGTCGAGCGCCCATGCCAAGGCCTATGTCGCGCTGGCGCGACAGGTGCAGGCCAGCCTGGGCGGCGCGGCGCGGGCGGCGCCGCGGATCGTCATCGAATAAGGTCGAGCACACGATGCCGGCAGCTTGACAAACCTGGAAATATGTTCTTCTTTTGTTCTGTATTCAGAAGGACGAAAACCATGGCCGTCCATCGCGCCCGCCATATCGGAATCGGCATCGACCGACCGGTGGAGGAGGTCTATGCCTTCCTCGCCGACCCCGTGAATTTCCCGCGCTGGGCCGAAGGGCTCGGCCACAGCTTCGTGCAAGTCGAGGGCATGACCTGGCGCGCCGAGACGCCGATGGGGCCAATGCGCATCCTGTTCAGCGAGCCGAACAATCACGGCGTGCTCGACCACGCCGTGATTCCCGAGCACGGCCCGGCCATGCACAATCCGATGCGCGTCGTCGCCAATGGCGACGGGGCGGAAGTGGTTTTCACGCTGTTCCAGCGCGACGGCATGTCCGACGACGAGATGGCCCGGGATGCGGCCATGGTCAGCCGTGATCTCGCGGCGCTGAAGGCGCTGCTGGAGAGGTAAGCCGGTCAGCCCGTGCCAGCCGCCAGACGCTCGGCCTCGGCAAGATCCTCGGGCGTATTGACGTTGAAGAAGGGATCGACGGACTCGGCTGACCACTCGGCGACGGCGACGCCATGGCCTTGCGTCCAGCGGCCGAGCCTGCGTTCCCCCGCGGCCAATGCCTGGCGCAGGTTCTCCCGCAACGCGACAGGCCAGAGGCCGATGGCATGATGCTGCTGGCCACCCGAGGCGGCGCAGGCAAGCGGTGTGCCAGCGGTAGTGCGTACCTGGTGAAGGCGCGAGGCAAGATCGCCGGGGATGAAGGGCGTATCGGCTGCTACGCTGAGCAGCCACCCGGTTTGCGGCCGATGCTCGGCGACCCAATCGAGACCGGCCAGAACGCCGGCGAGGGGACCGGCGAAATCCGGCACGGTATCGGCGACGATCGGCAGGCCGAATTCGGCCAGGCGTGCGGGATCCCCATTGGCGTTGAGCAAGAGGTCGTCGCATTGGCCGCGCAGACGCTCGATGACATGGGCGAGGATCGGCCGGCCGGCGAGCGGCTTCAGGGCCTTGTCGCCGCCGCCCATCCGCCGGGCGAGGCCGCCCGCGAGGATCAGGCCGATCGTGGGCGTCTCCGCCATGCCGCTCGATCAGGCCGCGACGGCCGCGACGGCCGTGGCGGCCTGCACCCAGCGCTCCACGACCTCTTCGTCAACGGGCAATTCCTGCCAGTCGTCGCCGGCGAAGTCGCGCCAGGCCGGCAGGAAATCGCTGCGCACGGCGATCAGCAACGGCAGGCCCGCGAGCAGCGCGCCGGCGATCTCCTGGCGCAGCCCCTCGCCCAGGGCCTCCTGCTTGCCGAAGCGGTTGACGATCACGAGATCGGCGCGCCCGGCCAGCGCATCGGAAAAGGCTGCGGCTGCGGCCGCAAGCCCGGCCGCGTCGAGATGGCAGCCCGAAGCGCCGGCGCCGAGATCCTGGCTGATCGGAAAGCGCCGGCCGCTCGCAACGTCCTCCAGCGACATCGCCATGCAGCGATCGTCACAGGTCGCGTCGTTGTGCTGGACCACGCCGCCGAGGCGCAGGCCCTGCCGTTTCAGCCTGTCGACGAGGCCGTGCATGAAGGCATCGATCGCGAAGCCGCTCGCAAAGGGGATGGCTGCCAGCATGGTCATGCCGGTTTCTCTCATGAACGCTACCGCTCCGCCAGTGGCGGCAGCGCCGCGCCCCTGCGATCCCGTCGGAGAGATGCCGCGACAGTGTTGCGCCGCACCTACAGTCGGGCGCGCCCGCGCCCGCTAGGGTGGCAGGCTGAGGCCCCGTGACGACCGCCGGAACGCATGATCCGAAAGAACGCTCAAGCCCCGCTCGACCCGGCTACCGACGCCGCGCTGCTGCTGCGGCGCATCGGCTTCGGCACGCTGGCCCTCGTCCTGCCGCTGGCCGCGCTGGTGTCGCGCCGGGCCGCCGTCGTGCTGGTGCCGATCGGTGTCGCGCTGCTGATCATAGCGAGCCTGATCGAGGATCCCCGCAAATTCGTGGCGACCCTTCGGGCCTTGCTACTGAGCCGCCCCGGCGTGATCCTGATCGGCCTGATTGCCTGGGCCTTCCTGTCACTGGTCTGGAGTCCGTTCCCGGGCGCAGCCGCCGAGAAGGCCGGCAATCTCATGCTCGCGGCCCTTCTCGGCTTCGTCGGCCTCTCCGCCCTGCCTGAGCGGATGCGCTCGTCGAACCTCAATCTCGTCGCACTCGGCACCGGCAGCGCCGGCATCTTCGCGCTCGGCCTGATCGCGGTCGCGGCGCTGCGCCATGCCGAGACGCCGCCGGGCGCCGTCGAGCGTGGCGTCTCGATCATCCTGATCATGGCCTGGCCGGCGCTGGCCTGGCTGCTCTCGCGCGAGCGAGGCTTGAGCGCACTCGGGCTCGCGCTCGTCGTGGCGCTGCTGGCGCTGACGCGGTTCGAGGACGGCGAGACGCTGGCGATGATCTTCGGTGCGGTCGCCTTCGGCGCGGTCACCGCCAGCCGCGAGCGCGCGACGCAGATCATCGCCACGATCGTCGCCGGCTTGATGCTGCTCGCGCCGATCCTGCCCTTCCTGCTGGCGCCGCTCGTCTCGATCCTGCCGGACAGCGCCGACGACTTCGCACAGATGCTGTCGATCTGGGCCGATGTGATCCGGCAATCGCCGATCGAAGTGATCACCGGGCACGGTCTCGATACCGTCCTGCGCCGCCAGATGAGCGGCACCCTGCCCCAGCCCGCTCCGGCGACGCTGCTGTTCGAGACCTGGTATGAGCTCGGCCTGGTCGGTGCTGCTGCTGCGGCGGCCTGCCTCTATTTCGCGATCCGTGCCGCCGGGCGCATGACCGGAGCGCTCGCCGCCGGCGGTGTCGCCGCTTTCACAACCGCCTTTGCGCTCAGCGTTTTCGGCTTCGCGCCGCTGCTGCCCTGGTGGCTGATGACCCTGACGGCCGTCATGCTCCTTTTCGGCGCCATCGCGCGGGGGCAGTACCGGACCGACCGTCCCGCCGTGCCGCTGCCGACACGCGCCCCCAACCATACGCGACCCAAAGCCTCCCAACCGCCGCGCCCATAGCGGCCCGGACGACCGGCGCTTGACGGGCCGGCATCTGCCGCGCTCTCGTGCCGCCTGATCGGAATCGCTGCGGCAGAGGACAAGAGCGCCATGACCTTCGACGTCACCCCGTTCGACGTCACCCTCGCCGACGTCCAGGCCGCGGCCGCCCGCATCGCCGGCAAGGTCCGGCGCACGCCGACCTATCACAGCGTCGGATTGTCGGAGCGCCTGGGAGTCGAGACCTGGATCAAGCTGGAAAACCTGCAGCTCGGTGGCTCCTTCAAAGTGCGGGGCTGCTTCAACAAGCTGTCAGGCCTGAGCGAGACGGAGCTCCGGCGCGGCGTCGTCACCGTGTCCGGCGGCAATCATGCGATCGCCGTCTCCCTCGTCGCGCGCGCGGTCGGCACGCGGGCGCTCGTGCTGATGCCGAAAGCGACGCCGGCGCTCAACATCCGCCTGACGGAGGAAGCCGGCGGGCAGGTCGAGCTCTGCGAGGATTCCATCGCCGCCTTCGCCAAGGCCGAGACTTACGCCGCGCAGGGCATGACCCATGTCCACTCCTATGACGATCCGGCGATCATCGCCGGCCATGGCACGCTCGGCCTCGAACTGGCTGCCGATGCCGGCGGGCGGCTCGACCATGTCTTCGTCTCGGTCGGCGGCGGGGGTTTTTCGGCCGGCGTCGGCGCTGCCCTGAAAGGCCTCGATCCGGCCGTACGCCTGCACGGCGTCGAGACCGAAGGCGCCACGACGATGACGCAGGCGCTCGCGGCCGGCGAACCGGTCTCGATCCGCCCGACCTCGATCGCCCGCACGCTCGGCGCGCCTTTCGCGACCAGGCGCACGATGGCGGCCGCCCGGCAATTGCTGGAGGACATCATCGTCGTGCCGGATGCCGCCGCAGTCCGCGAGTTGGTCTGGGCCCTGGAGAACGAACGCGTCCTGCTGGAGCCGGCGGCCGCCTGCGTGATCGCCGCGGCGCTGGAGCGGAAGGACAGCTTCCGGCCGGGCGAGCGCATCTGTCTCGTGCTCTGCGGCTCGAACGTCGCCCTCGCGGATATCGAGAGCTGGCGCTCGGGTTTCGGGATTTAAGACACCCCGATCAGCGGCTGTTGCGCGCCACCCGCGTGTAGTGGCGGCGCTTGCCGGCGGAAGCGTAGCGGCTGCGCTTGTGGCCGTGCCAGGAAATCTCGCGCGCGCCGACATCGGCATGGACCAGGCCGTTCGAGTAGGTCCCGACACCGCCGACGTTCTCGATCGCGCGCGCCGCAGCGGCAGCCTTGCGCGACGACGTCGCCATCGGCCGAAAATCGATCGCCCGGCCGCTGTAGTGCTGGGAGTGGCGGGCATGACGGCCGCCGCAGGTCGAGGTGATCTGGATCGGGCCGATCTTCGCGACGAGATCGGCGATCATCGCCTTCGTCTCGGGCTTGAGGCAGCCGAGGCCTTTGACCTGCGGCTGAAAGGAGATTTTCTCGGGCGTAACATCAGCCAGGGCGGCAGCAGGCAAGAAGCCGCACAGTAACGCAAGCAACGACAAGCGACGCATCATCTACCAAACATTTAAGGGGGGATTGGAAAGGATCAGGCCAGATAATCTCGATGGCCCGAGCGGATGCCGCCTCCGCTAATCGTGAAGCAAGGCCAAATCATGGCTGAGACCTTTCCAGATTATTTCACGCCTGTCATCCGGATCGCTCCTGGCTCTTGGTCACGCGACGATGACCCAGCGATTGGCGATCACGGGAATGCGCAAGCGAAGCCGCCGACGAAGCGCTGTCATCCCGTGCGCGGTGCAGCGCGCAGCGGTGCTCCGCAGACACGAGACCGCATGACGAGAATGTTCCTTTCCGGAGAACGGTCCCGTGTCTGCGCAGCGGCATTGCATGCCGCAGCGCGCACGGGATGACCCGGTGAATGGCACCCGCCATTCCGCGAAGGCCCATCCCCTGCGCGCCACCGGCTTGGACAGGCGGGGCGCGGCTGGGCTAGCCTGCGCGACGGCACCCGCTTTCTGCGCGGTCGCCCCATACGATCTCAGAGGATACGATGCCCAAGACCGACATCATCGCGGCGCTGACCCCGGAAATCACCGCGATCCGCCGCGACATCCACCGCCACCCCGAACTGATGTACGACGTTCACCGGACCGCTGGCCTCGTCGCCGACAAGCTCAAGGAGTGGGGCGTCGATGAGGTCGCCACCGGCGTCGGCCAGACCGGCGTGGTCGGCATCATCAAGGGCAAGGGCCAGAATTCCGGCCGCGTCATCGCCATGCGCGCCGACATGGACGCGCTGCCGATCCATGAAGAGACCAATCTCCCGCACCGCTCGACCGTGCCCGGCAAGATGCATGCCTGCGGCCATGACGGCCACACCGCCATGCTGCTCGGCGCCGCCAAGTATCTGACCGAGACCCGCGATTTCGACGGCACCGCCGTGCTGATCTTCCAGCCGGCCGAGGAAGGCGGCGCCGGCGCCAAGGCGATGATCGACGACGGGCTGATCACCCGCTTCGGCATCCAGGAAGTCTACGGCATGCACAACAAGCCGGGCGTGCCCGTCGGCAAGTTCGAGATCCGCAAGGGTCCTGCGATGGCCGCGGCCGACCGCATCCACATCAAGATCGAGGGCCTCGGCGGGCACGCGGCGGCGCCGCACCGCGTCAACGACCCGATCGTCGCCTCCTGCGCGCTCGTCACCGCGCTGCAGACGGTGTCCTCGCGCAATGCCGATCCGCTCGATTCCATCGTGGTCTCGGTGACGGCGCTGAATGCCGGCGAGGCGTTCAACGTCATCCCCCAGACCGCCGAGATCAAGGGTTCGGTCCGCACGCTGACGCCGGAGATGCGCGCGCTCGCGCAAAAGCGCATCACCGAGATCGTCGAAGGCGTGATGAAGGCCTTCGGCATGAAGTACGAGCTGGAATACCATCTCGGCTATCCCGTGACCTTCAACCATGCCGGCCAGACCGATTTCGCCACCAGCGTGACGAAGGAGGCCTTCGGCTCGGACGCGATCAATACCGAGGTGCCGCCGACCATGGGCTCGGAGGATTTCTCCTACATGCTGGAGGAGCGCCCCGGCGCCTTCATCAATATCGGCAACGGCGACTCGGCGGGCCTGCACAACCCGGCCTACGAGTTCAACGATGCGGCGATCCCGGTCGGCGTGAACTACTGGGCGAGCCTGATCGAGATCGCCATGCCGCAGCGCGGCTGACGGCTCAGGCGATGAGCGACATCGATTGTCTGGTGATCGGGGCCGGCGTCGTCGGTCTCGCGGTTGCCCGCGAACTGGCGCTGGCCGGACGCGAGGTCGTCATCGCCGAGGCTGCCGAGGGCATCGGCACCCAGACCTCGGCACGCAATTCCGAGGTCATCCATGCCGGGATCTACTATCCGCCCGGCTCGCTGAAGGCCCGCGTCTGCGTCGCGGGCCGCAGCAAACTCTATCGCTACCTGCAAGAACGCGGCCTGCCGCACAAGGCCTGCGGCAAGCTGATCGTCGCCACCTCCGAAGCCCAGAAGCCGGCGCTGGAGACGATCATGGCTCGCGCACAGGCTTCGGGCGTCGACACGCTGCGCTGGCTTTCAGGCGCCGAGGCAAAGGCGATGGAGCCTGAGGTGCGCTGCGAGATCGCGCTCATCTCGCCAGAGACCGGCGTGGTCGACAGTCATGCGCTAATGCTGTCTCTGCTCGGCGAGTGCGAGGCGGCCGGCGGATCGCTCGCGCTGAACACGCCGATCACCGGCTGGCGGCGCGAGACTGAAGGCTTCAGCGTCGATTTCGGCGGTGCGGAGCCTGCGACCTACACGGTGCGGACGGTGGTCAATTCGGCCGGCCATGGCGCACCGAAGCTGCTCGGCCTGCTCGACGGCTTTCCGTCTGAACACGTGCCGGTGCAGCACTATGCCAAGGGCAACTATTTCGCGCTGACCGGCAAGCAGCCGTTCAGCCATCTGGTCTATCCGGTGCCAGAAGCAGCAGGGCTCGGCATCCACGCCACCATCGACATGGGCGGGCGGGTCAAGTTCGGCCCCGATGTCGAATGGGTCGGGAGCGACCAGGACCTGGTGGTCGATCCGGCCCGCGCCGAGAAGTTCTATGCGGCCATCCGGACCTATTGGCCGGCACTACCGAACGGCGCGCTCGTCGCGGACTACGCCGGTATCCGGCCGAAGCTGCACGGGCCGAGCCAGCCGATGCCGGACTTCCGCGTCGACGGACCGGAGATGCATGGCGTGGCGGAACTGGTCAATCTTCTGGGCATAGAGAGCCCTGGGCTGACCAGTTCGCTGGCGATCGCGGAGATGGTGCGCGAGAAGCTGTCATAGAGTGTCATCCCGCACGCGCGGCAGCGTGAAACGCTGCGGCACAGACGCGAGATGACACGCGCGAGCGGTTATCCCCGCGCCTTCTGAAATGCTTCCTTCGCCTCGCGCGCCAGCGTCTCGATCCGCTTCCAATCGCCGGCGGCGATCGCATCGGCCGGGACCAGCCAGGAGCCGCCGACGCAGATGACCTGCGGCAGGGCGAGATAGTCGGCAAGGTTCTTCAGGCCGACACCGCCGGTCGGGCAGAAGGTCATCTGCGGGAACGGGCCGGAGAGCGCCTTCAGGGCCGGCGGGCCGCCGGCCTGCTCGGCCGGGAAGAACTTCGCTGTCGTGCGGCCAGCGGCAACGGCGCGCATGCAGTCGGACGCTGTAGCGACGCCCGGCAGCCAAGGCAGACCCGCCTTGCGCAAGGCTTCGTCGACACTCTCGCTGAAGCCCGGGCTGACCACGGCCTGCGCGCCGGCATCCTTGACTTGCTGGGCTTGGGCCGGGGTGACGACCGTGCCAGCAACCGCCAGCGCCTTCGGAACCGATTTCGCGATGGCCGCGAGGGCTTCCATCGCGGCCGGACGGCGCAGCGTGACCTCGACGACATCGATGCCGCCGGCGACCAGCGCATGGGCGAGATCGACGGCGCGCGAGGCGTCCTCGATCACCACGACGGGGATCACGCCGCAATTCTTCAACCGGGCAATCGCGGCAGTCTCGTCCATGGTCTCGTCTTTCAATCGATTTGAACTGGCAACCGGGCTCTACTCCTTAGCCCAGTAGACGTCGAGCCCTCGCGCGCTGCCGAGCAGGAGATCGACTGGCAATGGCCGATGCTCGCGCTCCGAGGCTGCCTTGAGTACAGCTTCCTTGGCAGTGCCGGAGACGAGCAGGCTCGCCCAGCCGGCCCCGAGCAGGCGAGCGGGCGAGAGCGAGAGCCGCGGCGGCAATCCCGGCGGGCGGGCGACGACGATGCCGCTGTCCGGCACCGCATTGAAGGCAGCCTCCGCGCCGGGAAAGAGCGAGGCGATATGCCCGTCGGCGCCCATGCCGCTGACGAGCAGGTCGATCTGGGGCAGTTCGGCAAGTTTGGCGCACAGCACGGCAGCAGCGGCCTCGATGTCGCTGCCGTGCTCGTGGAAGGACAGGAACGAGGCTCTCCCTTCCGCGAGCGGAGCGAATTGCGCCCGGATCATGCGCTCGTTCGAAGCGGCATCATCGGCGGCGACGAAGCGCTCGTCGGTCGGCAGCAGCGTGACCTGTTCCCAGGGCAAGTTATGCCGGCCCAGCGTGGCGAGGAAGCCGGCCGGGGTCGTGCCGCCGGGCACGGCGAGAAGCGCCCTGCCCTGCCCGGCAAGCAAATCCTTCAGCCGGATCGCAACCGCCTCCGCCAGCGCCTCGGAGGCGTCGGCCAGAGTGGCGAAGCGGTGCCAGGCGAGCGGGCCGGCCATCAGACCAGATCCGGATCGGCCCAGGAGCGGCCGTCGCGCTCGATCAGGCCGATCGCCTGCGACGGGCCCCAGGAGCCGGCGGCGTAGCGATGCGGATGCGGGTAGTAATCCTGCCAGCCGGCGATGATCGGATCGACCCAGGACCAGGCCTGCTCAACCTCGTCGCGATGCATGAACAACGTCTGGTCGCCGCGGATCACGTCGGTCAGCAGGCGCTCATAGGCGTCCGGCGTGCGCTCGTCGAAGGCCGTGGAATAGCGCAGGTCGAGCTGGCGCGGCACGATCTTGAGCCGGCCGGAACCGGGCACCTTCATCATCAACTGGAGCTGCACGCCGTCATTCGGCTGCAGGCGGATGAAGAGGCGGTTGGCGTCGAGCCTGTCACCGCTGCCATTGCCGAAGATCGAATGCGGTACCGGCTTGAAGGTGACGGCGATCTCGGAGTAGCGCTGCGCCATGCGCTTGCCCGTACGCAGATAGATCGGCACGCCGGCCCAGCGCCAGTTGTCGACCTCGCAACGGATCGCGACGAAGGTCTCGGTGTTGGAGGCGTGGCCGAGTTCGTCGGCATAGCCCTTGACGCGCTGGCCGTCGATCTGGCCGGCGCCGTACTGGCCCCGCACGGTGAAACGCTGGACGTCCGGTCCGACGATCGGACGCAGCGCCTTCAAGACCTTGATCTTCTCGTCGCGGACGGCGCTGGCCTCCAGCATGTTCGGCGGCTCGATGGCGAAGAGGGTGAGCAACTGCATGAGATGGTTCTGGACCATGTCGCGCATATGCCCGGACTTGTCGTAATAGCCGGCGCGCTGCTCCAGGCCGACCGTCTCGGCCACGGTGATCTGGACATGGTCGATGTCGCGGCTCGACCAGGAGCGCTCGAACAGCGTGTTGGCGAAGCGCAGGACGAGCAGGTTCTGCACCGTCTCCTTGCCGAGATAATGGTCGATCCGGTAGGTCCGGCTTTCCGGCAGGATGCGCGCGACGGCATCGTTGATCGCCCGCGCCGAGGCGAGGTCGCGGCCAAGCGGCTTCTCCAGGATGACGCGCGAGGTCGGCGTCAGGATGTCGGCCTTGGCCAAGTTCTCGCAGATCGGGATGAACAGGTCGGGCGGGGTCGAGAGATAGAAGGAGCGGACGCGCTCGCTGTCGCCCAACGCCTTCTTCAAAGCCTTGTAGGTTTCCGGTTTCAGCGCATCGAGCATCACCATGGTCAGGCGGCGCAGGAAGGGCTCGACCTGATCCTTCGGGATGCCCTCTTCATCGAGGCGCCTGGCGATCTGCTTCGGCAGGCCCTCGACATCCTCTTCCTTGCGGACGACGGCGAGGATGCGGCTCTCTTCGGGCAGGACGCCCTCGCGGTTGCGCTGGGCCAGCGCCGGGAAGAGCTTGCGCAGGGCGAGATCGCCGCCCGCCCCGAAGATCACAAGATCGAAGGGCGGGACCGGTGTCCGCTCGGGAATGCTCTCGGGCCGAAGCGCGTTGTCCACGGTTGCGTCCATAAGTCCTGTAACTCCGTCAGGCGGTGCCGGTTCGCTGGACCGGCGCAAGGCCTTGCAGGCCGGTCGCAATCCGAACCGGACACGAAGCAGCTAGCGCAAGGCTGCGACCAGAGTGAGACGGATTTGCCGCGCTGCAAAGAGGGGACGGCGCAGGGCCGATCCCCTCGTCGTTCAGCCCGCGCGCCGGAAGCCTGCGCTCGCGGTCAGCAATTGCTGGGCATAGGCCGTCTGCGGCTGGCGCGCGGCCAGCATCTCGACCGTCATTTCCTCGACGGCGCGGCCGAACTGCATGACCAGCAGGCGCTCGCACATGTGGCCAACGACCGAGAGATCGTGGCTGACGAGGATATAGGTCAGCTTGCGTTCCTGCCGCAGCGCCGCGAGCAGGTTCAGCACCTCCGCCTGGATCGAGACGTCGAGTGCCGAGGTCGGCTCGTCCAGCAGCAGGATCGAGGGTTCGAGCACGAGCGCTCGCGCGATCGCGACGCGCTGGCGCTGGCCGCCCGAGAGCTGGTGCGGATAGCGGAAGCGGAAGGAGGCGGGCAGGCCGACATCGGAGAGCGCTTTGCCGATGCGAGCCTCGGCATTGTCGAGGCCATGGATCGCGAGCGGTTCGGCCAGCGTATCGTCGACCGTCTTCTTGGGATGCAGCGAGCCATAGGGGTCCTGGAAGACCATCTGGACGTTGCGATAGAAGGCCTTGTCGCGAACCTTGGGCTGCACAACGCCCTCGATCGCGACATTGCCGCTCCATTCGCGGTTGAGACCGGAAAGCACGCGCAGAACGGTCGACTTGCCCGAGCCGGACTCGCCGACGAGGCCATAGCTCTCGCCCTTGCGGACTTCGAAGGAGAGGTCCTTCACGACATGGGAGTCGCCGAAGGAGACGTTGAGCTTGTCGACGGAGATCGCTGCGTTCGTCATGCCAGCCACGCCGGATCACGGTTGAGGGTGGCGAGCTTCGCCCGGGGATGGTCGAGGTCCGGCAGGCATTCGAGCAGGCCGAGCGTATAGGGATGGCGGCGGCTGCGCGCGGCCGTGTCGGCGAGTTCCGCCGCCGGCAGCGTCTCCATGACCTTGCCGCCATACATCACGATGACGCGGTCGCAGAAGGACTGCACCAGATGCAGGTCGTGGCTGATGAAGATCAGCCCCATGCCGCGCTCGGTGACGAGATCGTCGAGGATCTTGAGGATCTGGAGCTGCACGGTGACGTCGAGCGCCGAGGTCGGCTCGTCGGCGATCAGGACTTCCGGCTCCGCGATCAGCATCATCGCGATCATGACGCGCTGGCCCATGCCGCCCGAGACCTCGTGCGGGTAGAGATCGTAGACGCGCGCGGGCTCGCGGATCTGCACTTGCTCCAGCATGGCGAGGCTGCGCTCGCGCGCCTCGCGGGAGCCGGCCTTGCGATGGATGCGATAAGCCTCGGCGATCTGGCTGCCGACGGTCTCGACCGGGTTCAGCGAGAATTTCGGGTCCTGCATCACCATGGAGATGTGGCGGCCGCGCAGCTTGCGCCTTGCGCCCTTGTCCATGGTCGTCAGGTCCTGTCCGCGGAAGCGCATGCGGTCGGCGCTGACGACGCCGGGATGCGGGATCAGGTCGAGGATGGCGCGGCCGGTCATCGACTTGCCGGAACCGGACTCGCCGACGATGCCGAGCCGCTCGCGGCCGAGCGTGAAGGACAGGCCGCGCACGGCCCGGACGATGCCGGTCGGCGTGTGGAAATCGACCTTGAGATTGTCGACTTCGAGAAGAGGCTGCTCGCTCGTCATCAGCTTACCTCGCATCCATGACGTCGCGGAGCCCGTCGCCGAGCAGGTTGAAGCCGAGCGCGACGATGCAGATGGCGACGCCGGGGAAGGTCGCGACCCACCACTGGTCGAAGATCTGCTCGCGGCCGGCTGAGATCATCGCGCCCCATTCGGGCATCGGCGGCTGCGCGCCGAGGCCGAGGAAGCCGAGGCCGGCGGCCGTCAGGATAATGCCGGCCATGTCGAAGGTGGTGCGCACGATCAGCGAGGACATGCACATCGGCACGACATGCTTCCAGATGATGCGCCCCTGCGACGCACCCTGCAGGCGCATCGCGGCGATGTAGTCCTGGTTGCGGATCACCATGGTCTCGGCGCGGGCGACGCGAGCATAGGGCGGCCAGGTCGTGATCGCGATGGCGATGATGGCGTTGACGATGCCGGGGCCGAGCGCCGCGACGAAGGCCAGCGCCAGCACGAGCCGCGGGAAGGCGAGGAAGACGTCGGTAATGCGCATCAGCAGACGGTCGACCCAGCCGCCGTAATAGCCGGAGATCGCGCCGATCAGCAGGCCGAAGGGGCCGACGGTGACGACGACCAGCAGCACGATCACCAGCGTGATGCGCGTGCCGTAGACGATGCGGCTGAAGATGTCGCGCCCAAGCGCATCGGTGCCGAACCAGTTGGTCGCAGACGGCGGCAGCAGGCGCTTGTCGAGCGTCTGCGCGATCGGATCGAAGGGCGCGATCAGGGGCGCGAAGGCAGCGATCAGCAGCAGCAGGACGATGATGACGAGCCCCGCCACCGCCATCGGGTTGCGCCTGAAGGCGCGCCATTGCCGGTAGAGCTGGCCGAGGCGCGCCTGGCGGCGCGACTCAGGCGAGTCGCTGATCAGCCAGGCATGCAGGCCAGTGGAGGAGGTATCGCTCATGTCCGCCTCCTCAGCGCACGCGCGGATCGGCCAGGCGGCCGATGATGTCGGTCAGCAGATTGACCGCGATGAAGACCACGCCGACCACCAGCGTGCCGCCGAGAACCGCGTTCATGTCGGCGTTGAGCAGCGCATTGGTCAGATAGCGGCCGAGGCCCGGCCAGGCGAAGATCGTCTCGGTCAGCACCGAGCCCTCCAGCAGATGCATGTAGGAGAGCGCGATCACGGTGAAGAGCGGCACGGCAGCGTTGCGCAGGGCGTGGCGCCAGATCACCGCAGTCTCGGAAACGCCCTTCACGCGGGCGGCGATGACATATTGCTGCTGCAGCTCGGTGATCATGAAGCTGCGCGTCATGCGGCTGATATAGGCGACCGAAAGCAGGCCGAGCACCAGAGCCGGCAGGATCAGATGTGAGAAGGCGTCCCAGAACGCCTCCCATTCGCCCTCGAGCGCGGCGTCGATCATGATGACGCCGGTGCGGGTGGTGACGATGTCCTGCCAGACGACCGAGATGCGACCGGGACCAGCGACCCAGCCAAGCTTGGCGTAGAACAGCAGCAGCGCCATCAGGCCGATCCAGAAGACCGGGACGGAATAGCCGACGAGGCCGACGACGCGGGCAACCTGGTCCTGCCAGCGCCCTTGGTTGACGGCGGCGAGGATGCCGAGCGGGACGCCGATGAGGACGCCGATCAGCGTGCCGAGCGTCGCGAGTTCCAGCGTCGCCGGGAAGACGCGCTTGATATCCTCGACGACCGGGTTCGAGGTCAGCACAGAGGTGCCGAGATTCCCGGTGAAGACCTTGCCGATATAGATGGCGAATTGCTGCCAAAGCGGCTTGTCGAGGCCGAGCTCGATGCGCGCCGCTTCATAGGTCTCGGGCCGGGCGTTGTCGCCGACGACGGCGAGCACGGGATCGATCGGAATGACGCGGGCGATGAAGAAGGTGACCAGCAGCAGGCCGAACATGGTGATGACCACGGTGGTCAGCTCGCGCGAAAGGGCGCTGCCCCAGCGGCGAAGCCTTCCCGGCGCGGCGGCCTTGGCTGTGGGCGCTTGCGTCACGGCTGTCATGACCCGCCTCCATTTCTCGTGTTTTTCGTCGGTATGCCGGAACCGGCCGCGAGCAATCCAGGCTGCGCGGACATCCGGGGCATATCCGGAGATGAGGCATGAAAGGAAACCCGCCGCGACCTTTCAGGATCGCGGCGGGCTCCTGAGCCGGGGGCTCAGTTCTTGGTGATGGGGGCGTAGCGGTTGGTGTCCGAGCTCGGTCCGATGACCCAGCCGTTCACGTTCTTGCGCTCGGCCGAGACCTCGATCTGCTGGAACATGATGACGAAGGGCGAAACCTTCTGGTGCTCGCGCTGCAGGCCCTCATAGGCGGTCTTGCGCTTGGCCGCATCGGATTCCAGCACGGCGGCCTGGGTGGTCTTGGTCATCTGCGGGATGTCCCAGGCGTTGCGCCAGGCCAGCGTCTTCGACTTCGCCTCCTCGCCATTGTCCTCGTTGATGGCGAAGGTCTCGGCATTGGTGTGCGGGTCAAGATAGTCCGGCCCCCACTGGCCGATATAGATGTCGTGGGTGCGGGCGCGGTACTTGGTCAGCGTCTGCTTGCCGTCGCCGGGAATGATCTCCAGCTTGACGCCGGCCTGGGCCCAGGTCGCCTGGATCGCCTGAGCGATGTCGGTGATCGGCGCGACCGAGCGGGTATCCATGGTCACGGTGAAGCCGTTAGGCAGCCCGGCCTTGGCGAGCAGTTCCTTCGCCTTGGCGACGTTGAGCGAATAGGGCTTGTCCGTGATCGCGCCGAGGAAGCCCTGCGGCAGGAAGGATTCGTGGCCCTTATAGGTGCCCTCGAGGATGTTCTTCTCGATCGAGGCGTAATCGACCAAGAGCTTCAGCGCCTCGCGGACCTCCGGCTTGGCGAGGTTCGGGTTCTTCTGGTTCAGGCCGAGATAGAGGATATAGCCCTTGTCGCCCTGGACGATCTTGATCGCGTCGTTGGTCTTGACCGCCGCGAGCTGATCCTTGGAAAGGTTGCGGGCGATATCGACGTCGCCCTTCTCGACGAGGAGGCGCTGCGAGGCCGGCTCCGCGACATGGCGCACGACGATGCGCTTGCTCTTCGGGGCGCCCTTCCACCAGCTCTCGTTGGCATCGAGCGTATACTGCTCGTTGGGGCGATAGCTGCGGACCTTGTAGGCGCCGGAGCCGGCCGAATTCAGCTTCAGCCAGCCATTGCCCCAGTCGCCGTCCTTCTCGTTGGCCTTGACCAGCTTGGAGTCGACGATGGCGGCGACGCCGGAGGTCAGGCAGTTATAGAAGAAGGTCGGGGCGAAAGGCTTCGAGACCGTGATCTGGACGGTGTTCTCGTCGACGGCCTTGACCTTGTCGAGCACGTTCTCGGCGACGAAGCCGAACTGGCGCAGGATGAAGCCCGGCGACTTGTTCAGCGTCACCGCGCGCTGGAAGGAATAGACCACGTCGGCGGCGGTCATCGGGTTGCCGGAGTGGAACTTCACGCCTTTGCGCAGCTTGAAGGTGTAGGTCAGGTTGTCGGGGCTGACGGTCCAGCTCTCGGCAAGATCCGGGATCAGCTCGTTATTCTTGGCGATATCGATATTGATGAGCTTGTCGTAGACATTCGCGCCGACCTCGACGCCCGAGAACTCGAAGGCCTCGGCCGGATCGAGCGTGATGATGTCGTCGATCTGCTTGGCCATCACGATCGTGTCCTTCGGCGTCTGCGCGAAGGCGGCGGTGGTCGACATCAGGGCCGCGAAGGCCGAAACCGCCATCAACTTGGCTACGTGACGCATCGATTTCCCCATTGTTCGTGTTGCGCGGGCGCTAGCCGCCCGTTGGGCGCTATGTGCAACCAGTCCCTAGCGGCTGTCCAGTCGACGAACGGCGATGGAAAGGGCTCGGCGAGGCATTTTGCACATCTCTTGAGCAGCAACCCGGCGCTCAGGGAGCTTTCCGGCCTTGGCGACTCCTTGCGCGCGCCGACCGCCCCGCTAACCTGACGTCGCCGGCGGCTTTCGCCTGGGACTAGGGGGCGAAACTTGGCCATCATCGCCGCACTGAACCATGTCACGCACTACCGCTACGACCGGCCGGTCACGCTCGGGCCGCAGATCGTGCGCCTGCGACCGGCACCGCATTGCCGGGCCGCAATCCAGAGCTACTCGCTGAAGGTGACGCCGGCACAACATTTCGTGAACTGGCAGCAGGACCCGGCCGGCAACTGGCTGGCCCGATTTGTCTTTCCAGAACCCGTGATGGAATTCCGGATCGAGGTCGATGTCGTCACCGAACTGTCGATCATCAATCCATTCGATTTCTTCGTCGAAGCGCAGGCAGAGACCTTCCCCTTCGCCTACACGCAAGAGCAGACCGAGGAGCTTGCGCCTTACCTGGTCACGGAGCCGGCCGGGCCGCTGCTCTGCGCCTTCCTCGCCGAACTGCCCCGCGAGCCTCTGAACACCGTCAACTTCATCGTCGACCTCAATGCCCGCCTGCAGCGGCGGATCGCCTATGGCATCCGCATGGAACCCGGCGTGCAGGAGCCGGAGCATACGCTGTCGATCGGGTCGGGCTCCTGCCGCGACACGAGCTGGCTGCTGGTCCAGGCGCTCCGGCATCTCGGCCTCGCGGCGCGCTTCGTCTCCGGCTACCTCATCCAGATGAAGGCGGATATCGATCCGCTCGAAGGTCCGCGCGGGACGGACAAGGACTTCACCGACCTGCATGCCTGGGCCGAGGTCTATATCCCCGGCGCCGGCTGGGTCGGGCTCGACCCGACCTCGGGGCTGCTCACCGGCGAGGGCCATCTGCCGCTGGCGGCGACGGCGCATTATCGCTCGGCCGCGCCGGTCTCGGGCGTTGCGAGCTATGCCGAGACGAGCTTCGACTTCCAGATGAGCGTGACGCGGGTGCACGAGGTGCCGCGCATCACGCTGCCCTTCTCCGACGCATCCTGGGGCGAGCTCGACGCGCTCGGTGACAAGGTCGAGGCCGATCTGCAGGCGCAGGATGTCCGTCTCACCATGGGCGGCGAACCGACCTTCGTCTCGATCGACGACCAGACGGGCGAGGAATGGAACATCGCCGCCGTCGGGCCGACCAAGCGCCAGCGCGCAGACGTGCTGATCCGCCGGCTGCGCCAGCGCTTCGCGCCCGGCGGGATGCTGCATTACGGCCAGGGCAAATGGTATCCGGGCGAGACCCTGCCGCGCTGGGCCTTCGCGCTCTACTGGCGCCGGGACGGCCAGCCGATCTGGCGCAATGCCGATCTCATCGCCCGCGAGCCCGGCGCGCAGACCGGCGGCGACCGCGAACTCGACATCGCTTCCACCATCCGCGACGCCGAGGCGCTGGCGCAGGGGCTTTCCGAGAAGCTCGGGCTCGGCGCGGACCATGTGATGCCGGCCTATGAGGACACCGGCGTCTGGCTGCTCAAGGAGGCGCAGCTTCCCGACAATGTCGACCCGCTCGATTCGCGCCTTTCCGATCCGGAGGAGCGCTCGCGGATGGCACGGGTCTTCGAACTCGGGCTCGGCAATCCGCGCGGCTACGTCATCCCGGTGCAGCGCTGGCAGGCGGGCGCGAACGACCGCCGCTGGCGCTCGGAGAAATGGCAGCTGCGCCGCGGCAAGCTCTTCCTGGTGCCCGGCGACTCGCCGGTCGGCTACCGTTTGCCTCTGGGTTCGCTGCCGGTCGTGCCCAAGGCCGAATACCCGCATATCCACCCGCAGGACCCGATGGAGCCGCGCCCGCCGCTGGCCGCTGCCGGCCCCGCCGGAGCGAGCTGGACCGACCATCCCGAGGCACGGCCGGCAGAACCGGCCGCCACGGAGGAACGGCCCGGTCCGGCACAGATGAGCATCGGGGCGTCAGCGGCGGCGGGTCCGGTCCAGGACCGGCGCGAGCAGGAGATCGGCGGCGAGCATGTCCGCACCGCGCTCAGCCTCGAAATCCGCGACAATGTGCTCTGCGTCTTCCTGCCCCCGGTCGAGCGGCTGGAGGATTATCTCGACCTCGTCGCCTCGGTCGAGGCGGTGGCGGAAGAGCTTGGCCAACCCGTGCATATCGAGGGCTATGCGCCGCCCTTCGACCCCCGCCTCGACGTCATCAAGGTCACGCCCGATCCCGGCGTGATCGAGGTCAATATCCACCCGGCAAAGGACTGGCGCGAGGCGGCGGCGATCACGCAGGGGGTCTACGAGGAGGCGCGGCTGGCGCGGCTCTGCGCCGAGAAATTCATGGTCGACGGCCGCCATACCGGCACCGGCGGCGGCAACCATGTCGTGCTCGGCGGCGTGACGCCGGCCGACTCGCCCTTCCTGCGCCGGCCGGACCTTTTGAAGAGCATCATCCTCTACTGGAACCGGCACCCGTCGCTGTCCTATCTATTCTCAGGCCTGTTCATCGGCCCGACCAGCCAGGCGCCGCGCATCGACGAGGCCAGGCAGGATCAACTCTACGAACTGGAGATCGCACTGGCGCAGGTGCCAAGGCCCGGCGAAAAGCCGATCCAGCTCTGGCTGGTCGACCGGCTGTTGCGCAACCTGCTGGTCGACGTCTCCGGCAACACGCACCGCACCGAGATCTGCATCGACAAGCTCTACTCCCCGGACGGACCGACCGGCCGGCTCGGGCTGGTCGAGTTCCGCGGTTTCGAGATGCCGCCGGATGCACGGATGTCGCTCGCCCAGCAACTGCTGCTGCGCGCGCTGATCGCCTGGTTCTGGCGGGAGCCGCTCGACGGCAAGCTGGTCCGATGGGGCACGACCTTGCATGACCGCTTCATGCTGCCCGAGATGGTCTGGCAGGATTTCAAGGACGTGCTCGCAGACCTCAAGCGCGCCGGCTATGCCTTCGATCCCGTCTGGTTCGAGGCGCAGGCCGAGTTCCGATTTCCCTTCTTCGGCAAGGTCGCGCATGGCGGCGTCGCGATCGAGATCCGGCAGGCGCTCGAACCCTGGCATGTCATGGGCGAGGAAGGCGCGATCGGCGGCACGGTGCGCTATGTCGACTCGTCGATCGAGCGTCTGCAGGTCAAAGCGACCGGACTGGTGCCGGGCCGCCATCTCGTGACCTGCAACGGCCGGCGCCTGCCGCTGACGGAAACCGGCGTCTCGGGCGAGGCCGTCGCAGCGGTGCGCTTCAAGGCCTGGCAGCCGGCGTCTGGCCTGCATCCGAAGATCCCGGTGCATGCGCCATTGACCTTCGACATCGTCGATCTCTGGTCCGGCCGCTCGCTCGGCGGTTGCGTCTATCATGTCGCCCATCCCGGGGGGCGCAATTACGAGACACCTCCGGTCAATTCCTACGAGGCGGAGGCAAGACGGCTCGCACGTTTCGAGGCGATCGGTCATAGTCCCGGCGCTCTGGCGATTCCGCCGGAGGAACGCAGCGCCGAATTCCCGCTCACGCTGGATCTGAGGCGCCCGACAGGGATCTGACACGAAGAATGCCGGTGCAGGGCCGCATCCGATCGGGACGCAGCAGGGCCGAGCGGCGCGCATCGCTGCTTGCCGGCTATCGTCCCCTGCCGGGCGTCTGCGACGAGTTCATCGACGAGAACGGGAATGTGCGCCCGCATTGGGAGCCGTTCCTGTCGGGCTGGTGCGCACTGTCTCCCTCGGAGCTGAACCAGCGCTTCGGGTTGGCCGACCGGCATGTCCGCGACACCGGCGTGTCCTATCGCGTCCATGGCGATATCGACGAGCGCGACCCCGGCGTCGGCGAGCGGGCCTGGCCCTTGTCGCATGTGCCGCTCGTCATTCCCGAGGCGGAATGGCAGGCGATCGCCGCCGGCGTGACGCAGCGCGCCGAATTGCTCTCGACCCTGCTCGACGACATCTACGGGCCGGGCGAATTGATCGCGGAGGGCCTCCTGCCCGCTGCCGTCGTCACCGGCAGCCCCGATTATCTGCGCCCGATGCACGGGATCGCAGGCGGCGGCACGCTCCAGCTCTATGCGGCCGATCTCGGCCGTGGTCCGGACGGACGCTGGTGGGTGCTGCAGGACCGGACCCAGGCCCCCTCCGGCGCCGGCTATGCGCTGGAGAACCGGCTGGCGCTGGCGCGCGCCTTCCCCGACATGTTCCGCAACATGAATATCGAGCGGCTGGCGGCCTTCTTCCAGGGCTTTCGAGCGGGGCTGGTTTCCAGCTCGAAACGTGTCGAGCCGCGCATCGCCCTGCTGACGCCCGGCCCGCTCAACGAAAGCTATTTCGAGCAGGCCTATCTGGCGCGCTATCTCGGCTTCCTGCTGGTCGAGGGTGGCGACCTGCTGATGCGCGAGGGCCGCGTGCATGTGCGCACGATCGCCGGCCTGAAGCGCGCCGACGTGATCTGGCGACGCATCGACGGCGATTTCGCCGATCCGCTCGAGCTCAATTCCCGCTCGGCACTCGGTGTTGCCGGGCTCGTCGAAGCCGCCCGGCAAGGTCAGGTCCGCATCGCCAACGGGCTCGGCTCCGGGGTCGTCGAGGCACGCGCCCTGATGGGCTTCCTGCCAGCCCTGGCGCGGAAACTGCTCGGCCAGGACCTGATCCTGCCGAATATCGCGACATGGTGGTGCGGGCAGCCGCAGGAGCGGCAGACCGTGCTCGACAGGCTGGGCGAGATGAGCATCGCGCCGGCCTTCCGCGGCGGCGGCAACGGCACCGACACGTCTCAGGTCGTGGCCGGGGAATTGCCGGAGGCGGAGCGCGCAGCGCTGCGCGAGCGCATCGAGGCGCATGGCATGGATTATGTCGGGCAGGAGGTCGTCAGGCTCTCGACCATGCCGGTCTTCCAGAACGGCCGGCTCGAACCGCATCCGATGACGCTGCGCGTCTTCGCCGCAGCGACGCCCGACGGCTGGAAAGTGATGCCCGGTGGCTTCTGCCGGATCTCCGACGAGCCCGATGCGCGCGCCGTCAGCATGCGCAACGGCGTGCGCTCCAGCGATGTCTGGGTCACCTCGAATGAGCCAGTCGCGCAGGTCACCCTGCTGCCGACGCCGGACCGCATCAGCATCCGCCGCGTCACCGGCACGCTGCCGAGCCGGGCCGCCGACAACCTGTTCTGGCTCGGACGCTATCTGGAGCGCGGCGAAGCGATCCTGCGCCTGGTGCGCGCTCTGCTCGGCCGCCTGATCGATCCCGACCCGGCGCCCGGCCGCAACGACACGGTGCGCCAGCTCGCCGGCATGCTCGTTGCCTGGGGCGCCGCGCCCACCGGGCAGGAACGCCGGGCGCCGGCGGCACAGGCCTATGCCGCGCTCTACAGCCTCGACGATTACGGCTCGGCCGCCGCTTCGCTGCGCGAGGCGCGGCGCACCGCCTCGGGCATCCGCGAGCGCCTCTCCGTCGATGCCTGGCGGCTGTTCGGCGACCTCCAGCGCCAGCTCGATCCCGAGGACGGGCGCAAGCCGAGCGAGGGCGAGGCCTACGAGATCGCCGACCGGGCGCTGAAATCGCTCGCCGCCTTTTCCGGCCTCGGCCAGGAAAACATGGTGCGCGGCAACGGCTGGCGCTTCCTCGATATCGGCAGGCGGCTGGAACGGGGCATCGCGACCTGCCGCTTCGCCCGGCAGTTCGCCGACAGCAACGCCTCCAGTGACAGCCTCGACGCGCTGCTCGACCTGACCGACTCGCAGATCACCTATCGCTCGCGCTACCTGCTTGGCGCCAGCCTGCAGCCCGTGCTCGACCTCGTCATGCTCGACCCCTACAATCCGCGCTCGGTCGCCTTCCAGGTCGAGCGGCTCGACGCCGAGATCGCCGCCCTGCCGACGCTTGCCGATGACGGCATGCTGGAGGCACCGCGTCGGTTGGTGCTGCGGCTGGCGGCCGATTGCCGGACGATGGAGGCAAGCCGGCTCGACCGCACCAGCATCCTGCTGTTCGAACAGTTGCTGATGGGGCTCTCGGGCGCGATCGCCGATCGCTATTTCCTGCAGAACAGCGGCCCCGAAGGCTCGCGGATGACGAGCATCGCGTGATCTACGAGCTGCGCCACGTCACGACCTACGGCTATAGCCGGCCGGTGCCCTTTTCACGCTGCATCCTGCGGCTTTTGCCGCGCGACGGGGCGGGTCAGCGCGTGCTGAAGAGCGAATTGCTGATCACGCCCCGCCCGGCCGAACGCAATGACGGGCTCTGCTTCTTCGGCAACCGCATGACCACGATCACGATCACCAAGCCGCATCGCGAGCTGAAGCTCGAAATGCGGGCGCGGATCGAGGTCGACCGGCCGCCGCCGCCCCATGCCGGGCTGACGCGGAACTGGGAGGATGTCGCGGCGCTGGCGCTCGATTCCCGGAGCCTCGCGCCGGATTCGCCGGCGCATCACCTTTATCCCAGTCGGCTCGTGCCGCATGTCCCCGCGGTGATCGACTATGCCCGGTCGAGCTTCGATGCCGGCCGACCGGTGCTGGAAGCGGCCTGCGAGCTGATGGCCCGGATCAGGCGCGACTTCACCTACGATCCCGAAGCGACCGAGGTGACGACGCCGCTGGCGGAAGCCTTCGAGCAACGCCACGGTGTCTGCCAGGATTTCGCGCATATCATGATCGCGGGCCTCAGGGGCCTTGGCCTGCCGGCTGCCTATATCTCCGGCTATATCCGTACCATCCCGCCGCCGGGCCAGAAGCGGCTCGAAGGCGCCGATGCCAGCCATGCCTGGGCGATGCTGTGGTGCGGGCCGGAAATCGGCTGGGTCGGGCTCGACCCGACCAACGACCTGATCGTCGCCGACGACCATATCGTCACCGCCTTCGGCCGCGACTATGCCGATGTCGCCCCGCTCGACGGCGTGGTGATCGGGCCCGGCACGCAGAAGGTCGGCGTCGCCGTGGACGTGGTGCCCGTAGGCTGAACCGCAGCCTTAGGCCGCAGCTTCGGCCGTTTGGGGCTGCGGCGAGCGGGCATGCGTCTCGCCCCAGCTCTTCAGCGCCATGATCACCGGCTCCAAGGTCTTCCCCTTGGCAGACAGGCTGTATTCCACGCGCGGCGGTACTTCCGGGTAGACGACGCGCACGATCAGGCCGTCCGCCTCCAGCTCGCGCAGTTGCGTCGTCAGCATACGCTGGGTGACGCCGGGGATCCGTCGGCGGATTTCGTTGAAGCGCAAGGTCCCGCTCATCAGGTGATAGAGCGCGATGCCCTTCCACTTACCGCCGATCAGGCCAAGCGCCGCCTCGACGGGGCAGCCGGCCGAGCAATAGGGCTCCTGAAAGCGCGGCGGCATGACGGTATCCTTTTCGACACTATGGGCTGAAATTGTGCGTTCTTGTGCCTTATGAAGGTTATGCGCATCTCGGCTCTATCGCAATGCAGGAGAGACGCCATGCGCGCCGTCGGATACCGCCAGTCGCAACCCATCACCGCCGAGACCAGCCTGATCGATCTCGACCTGCCCGTGCCGAAGGCGGCTGGGCGCGACCTGCTGGTCGAGGTCAAGGCCGTCTCGGTCAACCCGGTCGACACCAAGCTCCGCGTCCGCAGCCAGCCGGCGGAAGGCCAGGCGAATGTGCTCGGCTGGGATGCGGCCGGCATCGTCAGGGCGGTGGGGCCGGAGGTGACCGGGTTCAAGCCGGGCGACGCGGTGTTCTATGCCGGGGCGATCGACCGGCCGGGCTCGAATGCCGAATTCCATCTCGTCGACGAGCGCATCGTCGGGCCGAAGCCGAAGAGCCTCGGCTTCGCCGAAGCGGCTGCCCTGCCGCTCACCGCCATCACCGCCTGGGAGATGCTGTTCGACCGGCTCGATATCCGCAAGCCCGTGCCGGGCGCGGCGAACGCGCTGCTGATCATCGGCGGCGCGGGCGGTGTCGGCTCGATCGCGATCCAGCTCGCGCGACAGCTCACCAATGTCACGGTCATCGCGACCGCCTCACGGCCGGAAACCCGCGCCTGGGCACAGGAACTCGGCGCGCATCATGTGATCGACCACACCAAGCCCCTGCCCGCTCAGATCGCGGCGCTCGGCATCGGCACTCCGGCCTTCGTCTTCTCGACGACCCATACCGACACCCATCTGGAGGGCATCGTCGAGCTTATGGCGCCGCAGGGCCGGTTCGGCCTGATCGACGACCCGAAGACGCTCGACGCCAATCCCCTGAAGCGCAAGAGCCTGTCGCTGCACTGGGAGCTGATGTTCACCCGCTCGCTGTTCCAGACCGCCGACATGGGCGAGCAGGGCAAGCTGCTGGCGGAGGTTTCGCGGCTCGTCGACGAAGGCAAGATCCGCACGACGTTGGCGGAGCATTTCGGCACGATCAACGCCAGCAATCTCAAGCGGGCGCATGCGCTGATCGAGAGCAACCGCGCCAAGGGCAAGATCGTGCTGGAAGGCTTCTGAACCTCGCGTGCCGGCCCGCGCTCAGGCGGCGAGTGCCGCGCAGGCCTTCGCACAGGCACGGCAGGCGGCGACGCAGGAATCCATCTCGCCGACCCGTGCGCAGTCGGTTGCACAGGCCTCGCAGACCTCGGCGCATTCGCTGGCCATGTGACGGCCGTGGACCGAATCCATCAGCAGCAGATGCGCCGTGGTCCGGCAGATTTCGGCGCAAGCCGCCATCAGGCGTAGATGGTCCGGCTCGGCATGAGCGCCGCCCACCTTCAGGCAATGGGTCATCGCCATGCCGTGGCAGTGCTTGTAGCAGTCGAGCGCGAGGTCGGCTGCGTTGCGCGTCTTCGGGTCGAGATGGTGCATGTCGCGGCTCCGATCGGGAGGGGTATCCCGATCAACCGCCGCGACAGGCGCCCTGTTCCGGTGGTCAGGCCAGCGTGTAGGCCGTCTTGACCGTGGTGTAGAACTCCTTGGCGTAGGCGCCCTGCTCGCGCGGGCCGTAGCTGGAGCCCTTCCGGCCGCCGAACGGCACGTGGTAATCGACGCCCGCCGTCGGCAGGTTGACCATCACCATGCCGGCCTCGCTGTTGCGCTTGAAATGCGTCGCATGCTTGAGCGAGGTCGTGCAGATGCCCGAGGAGAGGCCGAACTCGGTGTCGTTGGCGAGGCTGAGCGCCTCCTCGTAATCCTTGACGCGGACGATGTTGGCGACCGGTCCGAAGACCTCCTCGCGCGAGATGCGCATGGCGTTGGTCGTCTCGGTGAAGAGCGCCGGCTGGAGGTAGAAGCCGGGGGTGTCGCGCTTCAGCAATTCGCCGCCGAAGACCAGCTTGCCGCCCTCGTCCTTGGCGATCTGGATGTATTTCAGGTTCTGATCGAGCTGGCTCTGGTCGACCACGGGGCCGATATGGGTGCCGGCCTTCAGCGCATCGTCGACGACGACGGTCTTCAGGCGCTCGATGCAGGCCTCGACGAATTTGTCGTGGATGCCGGCCTGGACGATCAGGCGCGAGGAGGCCGTGCAGCGCTGGCCGGTCGAGAAGAAGGCGCCGTTCACGGCAACCTCGACGGCAACCTTGAGATCGGCGTCATCCAGCACGACGAGCGGGTTCTTGCCGCCCATCTCGAGCTGGACCTTCTTCATCGGATTGCCGGCGATGCAGGCGGCCGCGACCTTGCGGCCGGTCGGGACCGAACCGGTGAAGGAGATTGCATGCACGTCCTTGTGCTCCAGCAGCGCCTGGCCGACGACCGAGCCGCGGCCCATGACGAGGTTGAGCGCGCCCTTGGGCAGGCCGGCACGCTGGAGGATGTCGACCAGCGCCCAGGCCGAGCCCGGCACGAGATCGGCGGGCTTCAGGACGACGCAATTGCCCCAGGCAAGCGCCGGGGCGATCTTCCAGGCGGGGATCGCGATCGGGAAGTTCCAGGGCGTGATCATGCCGACGATGCCGACCGCCTCGCGGGTGATCTCGACGCCGACGCCCGGGCGCACCGACGGGACCATCTCGCCGCCGAGGCGCAGGCACTCACCGGCGAAGAAGGCGAAGACCTGGCCGGCGCGGGTCGCCTCGCCGATGCCCTCGCCAAGGGTCTTGCCCTCCTCGCGCGAGAGCAGGCGGCCGAGCTCGTCCTTGCGGGCGAGGATCTCGTCGGAGGCCTTCTTCAGGATGTCGTAGCGCTCCTGCGGGGTGGAGCGGCTCCATGCCGGGAACGCAGCCTTGGCGGCAGCGACCGCGTTGTTCAGGTCCTCGACCGTCCCTTGCGTGTACTCGCCGACGACATCGTTGGTGTTCGAGGGGTTGATGTTGCGCGAGGCATTGGCGCCGCCGGCCCATTCGCCAGCGATGAGGTTCTTGAAGGGCGCGTTCATCTCTCTCTCCCACGAAACAGGCTCGTGGCAGGGTGTTAGCGCCTTTGGAACGGGAAGGCCAATGCCCAGGGCGACAGGCTATTTTTCCTTGATCGAAAGCCCGTTCTTGCCGACCGAGATTTCCACGCCGTCCGGCTGCTTCTTCTCCTGGTAGAGCGAATAGCCGGTCACGGCGAGCGCGGCGACGAGAACAAGGACGAGTACAACCAGAAGATGACGCGAAGCGAGCATGGAGAAATCCTGTTGAAGGCGGCCAAGCCGCAAGCCCGATCCCAACGCGGGCCGGGCGGCGATGTTCCGCTGCAACGCCGGGAACGTTGCTTCTCGCGCAGCGTTGGCATGGCGCACAGGCCGGTTCCCAAGCGACGCTGGCCATGACAGGATCGCACCGGCAGGAGGTTGCCATGGCCGACACCGAACTGCAGGATCGCATCTGGGCTGCGCTAGCCGCCCACCCGGTCTACATGGTCTCGCTCGTCGCCGAAGGCGACATCAGGACCAGGCCGATGTCCGGCCATCTCGATCGCGACCACCACCGCCTGCTCTTCATCACGCACCGGCATACCGGCATCATCGGCGCGGCCTTGCGCTCGCCCTCCGTCAGCGTGGCGATCAGCCATGAGGACCGCAATTTCTACGCCGCGATCTCCTGCTCGGCCTCGGAAGTTCCGGGCCGCGAGACGCTGCGCGAGGTCTGGACGCCGATGGCGAGCGCCTGGTTTCCGAACGGGCCGGATGATCCCGACGCGACGCTGCTGGCGCTCACGCCGACCTCCGCCGAGATCTGGGACGGCCCGTCGAGCAGCGTGCTCGTCGCCTTCAAGCTGGCAACCGCCAAGATTCTCGGCCGCACGCCCGATCTTGGCGTCAACGCCACCATCGACATGCGCTGAGCCGGCGCCAGGGCCTCAGGCCGGGTCGGAAGCGGCCATTTTGCGGCCAAGCCATGCGATCGCAACGCTCGACCAGACGATCCCGAGCGACCAGCCGCCGAGGACATCGGACGGCCAATGCACGCCGAGATAGATCCGGCTGAGGCCGATCAGGCCGACCATGACCACCGCCATGACCATGCAGAACCGGGCGATATCCGCCCGCCGCGAGGCGAGGCCGACGAAGCCGGCGATGGTCAGCAGCGTCACTGCCGAAAGGAAGGCGTGCCCGCTGGGAAAGCTGGCTGTGAAGGTCAGGGCCGCGTGCTCGACGATATCCGGCCGTTCGCGGGCGATCGCGATCTTCAGCCCCGTGCTGGCCAGGAAGGCGGCGGCGAGGCTCACGACCAAGCCGATCGCGAGATGGCGGTAGCCGCAGAGCCAGAGCGCCAGCGTCGCCGTCAACGCCATGAAGAACAACCCGACGAAGCTGCCGAGCGCGGTCATGTCGCGCACCGCTTCGTGGAACCAGGCCGGCCCGAGCGGAACCGCGGGGTTGGCGGCATCGCGGAACAGCATGATCAGCGTGGTATCGAGGGAGAAGCTGCGCCCGGAAACGATCAGCAACGCCAGCCCGAGGAAGACCAGGCCGGCCACGGCGGGAACGAGGATGCGTGGCTGGGGCAAGAAGCGCGATCTCCGAAAGGTCTGGGACAGGAGATTACCGGAGGGCACCGGGGTCGAACAGGCGACGTTCCGCCGCCCGTGACTCGCGGGCTTCGTCACGCGCTCGCCGGGCGGGCGGCGATCACGCTGAGCGCCTTCGGCAGGAGACCGTAACGCAAGGGGCCGGCCTTGCGCTCGACCTCCCCGTCGAAAGTGATGTGCCCGCGCCCCTTGTCGCGCCGCGTCAACGTCACCGCATCGCCGGTGAAGGAGGCCAGATTATGCGAATCACGCCAATGACCGGACACGACCGACAAGGCCGCCTTGCCACGTGAATAGAGACCGCCAGCATTCAGGACATGCACCTCGAAGACGCCATCGTCGAGCCGTGGGCGACGCCAGTCCGCGCCCTCGAAGCAGTTCACCGTGACGAGCACCGCATCGGCCTCGACGAGGCGATGGTCGCTGCCGATGGTGATGTCGAGCATGACCGGGCGCGTGAACAGGATCGAGCGCGTCGCGGCGATGCCGAAGGCCGCCGCGCGGCTGAAAGGAAAGCGCCGGCGCGCATATTCGCGCTCGCGCGCCATCAGGCTGAAGAAGCCCATGCCGGACAGCGAATGGAACAGCCGGTCATTGACCCGGCCGACATCCATCTCCACCGGCTCGCCCCGGCAGAGGGCCCCGACCTGCTGCTCCAGCGGGCCGGCGAGCCCGAGATCGCGGCCGAGCACGTTTACGGTACCCATCGGCAGGATGCCAACCGGCCGGTCCGCCTGGATCAGGACCGGCAAGGCGCCGTTGATCGTGCCGTCGCCACCGGCGAGAACCGGCATCGCGTGGCGGTCCTCGATGGCGAGGGACAGTGCATCGTCGATCTCGCGCGGGGGCACGAGGTGTACGTCAGCGCCGCAGCCATGGGCCGCGAAGGCAGCCTCCAGCCGCGTGGCGAAAGCATCCGCGCCGGCTTCGAGAACCGTTCCGGCGCGGGCATTGACGATGACGGTGTAGCGCATGGTGCTGGGGTAGATGGGTGGCGCCCGGTCACGCGCAAGAGCGCTTACGCGGCGGCCGGGCGCGCGTCGAACTGTTCCGGCATCGATGGCATCAACGGCATCGGCACCTCCTCGATCTCTTCGGTGACGACCTCGAAGCGCTGCAGGGTATGGGTTCCGAAGGAGCTGATCATCGCGACATCGGTCGCGTCGCGGCCGCGCGCGATGACGATGCGGCCGATGCGCGGTTCGTTATGGCGGGCATCGAACGTGTACCAGCGCCCGCCGAGGAAGACCTCGAACCAGGCATTGAAATCCATCGGGGCGGGATTGGGCGCCACGCCGATATCGCCGAGATAGCCGTTGCAGTAGCGCGCCGGGATATTCATGCAGCGGCAGAGCGTGACGGCGAGGTGCGCGAAATCGCGGCAGACGCCGATCCGCTCCTCGAAAGCCTCGGCGGCGGTGCGGGTGTTGCGGGCGAAATGGTAGCCGAAGCTCAGGTGATTATGGACGAAGTCGACGATCGCCTGCACCCGCGGCCAGCCCGGCTGGACCTGCCCGAACAGGCTCCAGGCCTGGTCGTAGAGCTTGTCGGTCTCGCAATAGCGGCTGCCCAGGAGATAGACGAGAGCCGAGTCCGGCAGGCGTGACGGCGAAACCTCGCGAGCGGCGGCATTGATGATATCGGGCTCGCCGGAATCGTGAACGATCCCCTCGGATTCCAGCCTGATGCCGCCGGGCGGCGCGATCATCCGCCGGCGAATGTTGCCGAAGGCATCGAGATCCTGCGTCATCGCAATCGGCCGGGAGGGATCGGCGAGCGAGGTCAGCCTCATCTCGTCAGGCGTCGTCAGATCGTGCCGGCGCGACGGATGCACGTCCAGCAAGGTGATCAAGGGCATGTCATGGGCACAGATCAGCTCGATCCGATAGCCGTAACGGATGCGCATCTCGCCTTCTCCTGATGTGAGGGCCGGGACCGCCGCGCGAACTGGCTGCTGCGGATCTTCGGGTGCGTTGATCCCCCGCCGACTAGACGCGCGAAGGGGCTCTGCTGTTCCCGCGGATTTGCGAAAAATGGTCCGGAAACCGCGGAATTCAGCCGTTTGCAGCACCCTAAAAAAGAAGATGCGGGCCTTTCGGCCCGCATCCCGCCGCCACGACGGTTCGGCTGGGGGGATAGCAACCGCCGCGACCTGCGCCCTGATCGTTTCCGCGTTCCTGCGAAACACGGACACGATTCAAATGGTCGATTCAGCGCGTATTCGCTGGCGCGAATCCCGGTCCTTCACGCGAACCGGCATCCGCTTCACTCGAAAACGCCCGGCCGCTACATCATCCAGTAGGGCATCGTGCCGTAGTAGTCGTGGACACGCTTGCCGTAAGCCTTGTCGTCCCAGTCCGGCTCGCCTTCGCTGTCATACATCGGCGCAGCCTCGAGCTGTTCCTTGGTGAGCGGCACGACATAGCCGCCGCGCTGCGTGTCGTAGTCGAGAACGCTCCACGGGATCGGGTGGTATTTCTCGCCCAGTCCGAGGAAACCGCCGAAGGACATGATGGCGTAGGCGACCTTCCCGGTCAGCTTGTCGAGCATCACGTCGTAGATTTCGCCGAGATGGTCGCCGGCCGCGTTGTAGACATCCGTGCCGGCAACGCGGGCACCCGCGATGAGCGGATTGGCGGTCGCAGTGGCGGTCATGGGAACATCGGTCATCGTCTTCCCCCTTGTTTCGCGATGGGATGCCGGAGAAAGCGCCCTCCGGCGGGACTTGCCTCACCAACCGACGCTGGGACGATAGGTTCCGGCGCGACCGGGAAATTTCACGGCCTTCGTGCGGACACGAAATCCCTCTCCAAGACTGAAGACCGATGGAAGAAGGCGATAGCGGTTTGCCGCCAGGCGGAACCTTCGTCGTCCGACACTGTTTGGTGCTTCGAGCGACCCGTCATCTCACGGAGGAGGAGAGATCATGATCATCAAGAAGCTGCTGCTTGTCGCAGCCATCGGCGCCGCGCTGGGCGCCTGTACGCCCCGCGAACAGAATGCCGGTACGGGCGCGCTGATCGGTGCAGGCGCAGGCGCCATCATCGGCGGCGCAGCCACGGGGCGCGCCGGCGGCGCATTGGCCGGTGCAGCGATCGGCGGCGCGAGCGGCGCGATCATCGGCGGCGCGGCGACGCGTCAAAGCTGCTACGGGCGGGATGAATGGGGTCGCCGCGTGGTCTACGACTGCTGAGGTAGCAGTATCCCAACGAAGGCCCGCCTCACCGGCGGGCCTTTTCTTTTGCGTGGATTTGCGTGGCGGCCCCTGCCCTCAGGCCGCCCCATATGGCCCAAAGCGCCCGACGAAGCGGTGGCGGAAGCCGGGATAGAGCAGGCGCACCGCCGTCACCGGCTGCGACTGGTTCCAGGTCCGCCGCTCGACCAGGAGGCAGGGCTCGCCGACCGAGATATCGAGCAAGGCGGCCTGCTCTTCGCCAGCCCCGATCGCGCTGATCGCGTGCTCGGCCTGCGACCACAGGCTGTGCTGCAAGAGCCAGTCGCCCGGCGGGGTCCCGGCGAAATCCTCGTCCGACAGCCCTGTCACGCCCGCAGCGTGAATGACGCGCTCCTCCAGCACATGCGGCTTGCCGTCGGCGCGATGCACGACAAGCAGGTGGGCCACCTTGTCGGAGCGCTTCAGGCCGAACAGCTCGGCGACCTCCGGCGAAGGCCGGCCATCGGTGCGCGCCAGCACCTCATAGGCGTAAGTCTGGCCGAGCTGCCGCACCTCTTCCGGGATCGAGAGGATGTCGAGCATGGCGTGGCTTGCCGGGGGCGTCGCGACCACGGTGCCGGAGCGGCGGCGGCGAATGATCAGACCTTCACGGGCGAGCTGCACCAGCGCGCGATGCACCGTCATGCGCGAGGCGCCGAGCTGCTCCATCAGGGCATGTTCGGGCGGCACGCTGGTGCCCGGCTGCCATTCTCCGCTGACGACGAGGTCGCGGATCGCCCGCCGGATCTGGTCATAGACCGGCCCGGCGCCGTCCAGTTTCACCGCGTCGAGCCGGGTCTCCGTCATCGTCGTCCCTGGTTATTCCGCAGCGAGCAGGCGCCGCATCACGCCGGCGAAGCGCGCGCGCACCGAATCGCGGGCGGCATGGCGCCCCTCGGCCACCACCCTCCTGCCACCGACGACGACATCGCGCAAAGGCATCGCGTTGGCTGCGAAGATCGCACTATCGACAGCCTCGGCGCCGGAGCGGCCGACAAGCGCTGGATGATCAGTATCGAGCGTGATGAAATCGGCACGGTGGCCAGGCGCAATCGCGCCGATGGCGCGGCCGCAGGCGCGCGCGCCGCCGGCACAGGCGCCCTGCCAGAGCGCGAGACCGGTCGAGGCCGTCTCCTCCGCGAAAAGCGCGCGGCGGCGGTCGCGCAGGCGCTGCGAATACTCGAGCTGGCGCAGCTCGGAGCCGGCATCGATCTGGATGTTGGAATCGCTGCCGACACCATAGGCGCCGCCGGCTTGCGCATAGCGGATGCCGTCGAAGATGCCGTCGCCGAGGCTGGATTCGGTGATCGGGCAGAGACCAGCGACCGCGCCGCTCAGGGCGATGCCGTCACGCTCGGCATCGGTCAGATGCGTCGCATGGATCAGGCACCAGCGCCGGTCGAGCGGAATCGTGTCCATCAGCAGTTCGACCGGGCGCTTGCCGGTGATCTTCAGGCTGGCCTCGACCTCGGGCACCTGCTCGGCGACGTGGATATGGACGGGGTCGTTGGGGCGCAGCGAGGAGACCCAGCCGAGATCGTCGATCGCGACCGCGCGCAGCGAATGCGGGGCGACGCCGAGCCGTGCGTCCGGCAGATCGCGGATCGCGGCGAGGCTACCTTCCAGCAGGCGCTGATAGGCGTCGCGCTCGTTGACGAAGCGGCGCTGGCCATGGACCGAAGGCGCCTGGCCGAAATTGCCGAAGCGATAGAGCACCGGGAGAAGCGTGAGGCCGAGCCCGGTCTCCTGCGCGGCGGAGGCGATCGCCTGCCCCATCGTCGCGATGTTCGCGTAGGCGCAGCCGTCCTTGTCGTGGTGGAGATAGTGGAACTCGGCGAGCGCGGTGAAGCCGCCCTCCAGCATCTCGACGAAGGCCTGCGCGGCGATGGCCTGCACATCATCGGGATCGAGCCGGTCGAGGAAGCGGTACATCACCTCGCGCCAGGTCCAGAAGGAATCCTCCGGCGCGCCGCGGCGCTCGGACAAACCTGCCATCCCGCGCTGAAAGGCATGGCTGTGCAGGTTCGGCATGCCCGGCAGCGCGATGCCGGCGAAGCTGCTCTTATCCCCTGCCGGCTTCACCCCTGCCTCGACGGACGTGATCGCGCCGTTGGCGACGGTCAGCTTCACATCGCTGGCAAAACCTTCGGGCAAAAGCGCCTCGGCCAGATGCAGGGTCTCGGTCACCGTTTCGCTCCGTCGCTCGCTGGCGCTCAATTGCATATGCAAATAACACTTGCCAATTGCATATGCAATTAGATAGCATAGCCTCAACTCAAAGAGTAGCGGGAGGATGCACGGTGGCGAAAGCGCCTGGTGAGACGATTGTCTGCGACAAGCTCTGGACGAATGCGCGGCTGGCAACGATGTCGGCAGGGGTCGATACGCCCTATGGTGCGATCGAGGACGGCGTGATCGCCGCCCGTGACGGCCGCATCGTCTTCGTCGGGCCGCGCAGCGAGGCGCCCGCCTTCCAGGCCGCCGAGACCATCGATTGCGCGGGACGCTGGATCACGCCGGGCCTGATCGATTGCCACACCCATCTCGTCTATGGCGGCGACCGGGCGCATGAATTTGAGCTGCGCCTGCAGGGCGCGACCTATGAGGAGATCGCGCGGGCCGGCGGCGGCATCCTCTCCACCGTCAAGGCGACGCGCGAGGCGAGCGAGGATACGCTCTTCGCCTCCGCGGACAAGCGTCTCGCCGCGCTGGAGGCGGAGGGCGTCACCACCGTCGAGATCAAGTCCGGCTACGGGCTGGAGCAGCAGGCGGAGTTGAAGCAGCTGCGCGTCGCGCGCCGGATCGGCCGCGAGCGGCCGGTCACCGTCCGCACCACCTTCCTCGGCGCCCATGCCGTGCCGCCGGAATACAAGGGGCGTTCGGGCGACTACACCGCCCTCGTCGCCGGGCCGTTGCTCGATGCCGTCGCGGCCGAGGGGCTGGCTGATGCCGTCGACGTCTTCTGCGAGGGCATCGCCTTCTCGCCCGACGAGACGAAAGCCGTGTTCGAGGCCGCCAAGGCCAAGGGCCTCGCGATCAAGGTCCATGCCGAGCAGCTCTCCAATCTTCATGGCGCGAAGCTCGCCGCCGAGATGGGGGCGCTCTCCGCCGACCATCTCGAATATCTCGACGAGGACGGCGTCATCGCCATGGCCAAGGCCGGGACCGTTGCGGTCGTGCTGCCCGGCGCCTTCTACTTCCTGCGCGAGACGCAGAAGCCGCCGATCGAACTGATGCGCAAGCACGGCGCCGCGATTGCGCTCGCCACCGACGCCAATCCCGGTTCCTCGCCGCTGACCTCGCCGCTCTTGGTGCTCAACATGGCCTGCACGCTCTTCCGCATGACGCCGGAAGAGGCACTCGCCGGCCTTACCCGCCACGCCGCCAAGGCTCTCGGCCTCCAGGACGAGGTCGGCACGCTCGAAATCGGCAAGCGCTGCGATCTCGCCATCTGGGAGATCGAGCGCCCCGCAGAACTCGCCTACCGCATCGGTTTCAATCCCCTTCACACCCGCATCTGGAACGGACAATGATCACGGTTTCGCTGAACCCGGGCGCAGCCCATCTCACCGACTGGCGCGCGATCCTAGACGGCGCCGCCGCCTCGCTCGGCGGCGAGAGCGCGAAGAACATCGCCTCGGGCCAGAAGATCGTCGAGGAGATCGTCGCCGCCGGCACCGTGACCTATGGCGTCAATACCGGCTTCGGCAAGCTCGCCAGCGTCCGCATCGCCGATGCCGATCTCGCAAAGCTGCAGAGCAACCTGATCGTCTCGCATGCGGTCGGCACCGGCCCTGCCCTGCCTGACGGCGTGGTCCGCCTGCTGCTGGCGATGAAGGCGGCGAGCCTGGCGCGCGGCGCCTCCGGCGTGCGCCCCGTCGTGATCGAAGCGCTGACCAATGCGCTCAAGGCCGACGCCCTGCCGGTGATCCCGGCCAAGGGCTCGGTCGGCGCCTCCGGCGACCTCGCGCCGCTCGCCCATATGACCGCAGCCCTGATGGGCTACGGCGAGATCCGCCTGAAAGGCGAGACGCTGCCGGCTGCTGAAGCCTTGAAGCGCGCGAACCTCACCACGCTTGCGCTTGGCGCCAAGGAAGGCCTCGCGCTGATCAACGGCACGCAGGTCTCGACCACGCTGGCGCTGACCGGCCTCGCTGCTATCTCCCGTGTCTTCGACGCCGCGCTCGTCGCCGGCGCGCTCTCGGTCGATGCGCTCAAGGGCTCCGACACCCCGTTCGACCCGCGCATCCAGACGCTCCGCGGCCAGCCCGGCCAGATCAAGGTCGCCAAGATCCTGCTCGACCTGATCGCCGGTAGCGCCATCCGCGAGAGCCATCGCCATGGCGACAGCAAAGTGCAGGACCCCTACTCCCTGCGTTGCCAGCCGCAGGTGATGGGCGCGGTCCATGGGCTTCTGACGAATGTCGCTGCGACCCTCGGCATCGAGGCCAATGCCGTCACTGACAACCCGCTGGTGCTCGGCCCCGGCGAGATCGTCTCGGGCGGCAATTTCCACGCCGAGCCGGTCGCCTTCGCCGCCGACATCCTGGCGATGGCCGTCTGCGAGATCGGCAACCTCTCCGAGCGCCGCATGGCGCTGCTGGTCGATCCCGTCATGAGCGGCCTGCCGCCCTTCCTCGCCCGCGATGCCGGCCTGAATTCGGGCTTCATGATCGCACAGGTCACCGCCGCCGCGCTCGCCTCCGAGAACAAGCAGAAGGCCTATCCGGCTTCGGTCGACACCATCCCGACCTCGGCCAACCAGGAAGACCATGTCTCGATGGCGACGCATGGCGCCTTCCGCCTGATCGACATGGCGAAGAATGCGGCCAGCATCATCGGCGTCGAACTGATGGCGGCGGCGGAAGCGATCGAGCATCACCGCCCGCTCAAGACCAGCGCGCGCCTTGAGCCGGTGCTCGCCCTGCTGCGCAGCAAGATCACGCCGCTGACCGAGGACCGCTATCTCGCCCCCGATCTCGCGGCCGCGACCGAGTTCGTGCTCTCCGGCGCGGTCGGCAAGGCAGCCGGCCTCGACAGCTTCGCCGAGTGCAGCGCATGAGCGCGGAGATCGTCACGGTCACGCGGGGCTCGTCCCCGCTGATCCTCTCGATGCCGCATCCCGGCACCGGCGTTCCGCCGGAGGTCGCGGCGCAGCTCAACGAACGCGGAAAGCTGGTCGAGGATACCGACTGGCATATGCGCCAGCTCTACAGCTTCGCCGCGCCTTTCCAGCCGAGCATCGTCGAGGCACAGCTCTCGCGCTTCGTCATCGACCTCAACCGCGACCCGGCCGGCGTCTCGCTCTATCCGGGGCAGGCCACGACCGAACTCGTGCCGACGACGACTTTCGACGGCGCGCCGATCTGGCAGACCACGCCGGACGCCAACGAGATCGAGCGGCGCAAGGCGGCCTATTTCCAGCCCTATCACACGGCGCTGGCGGCCGAGATCGAGCGGGTGAAGGCCGAGCACAGCTATTGCGTGCTCTGGGACTGCCACTCGATCAAGTCGGTGATCCCGCGCCTGTTCGAGGGCACGCTGCCGACGCTCAATCTCGGCACCAATTCCGGCCAGAGCTGCGCCGCGAGCGTCGAGGCCGCCGCCATCACCGCGATGGCCGGCCAGCCGGCCACCCAGATCGCCAATGGCCGCTTCAAGGGCGGCTGGATCACGCGCCATTACGGGCGCCCCTTCGAGCGCGTGCACGCGCTCCAGATGGAAATCGCGCTCTCGGCCTATCTCTCCGAGGAGACCGCGCCCTGGACCTTCGACGCGACGAAGGCCGCTGCCTTGCAAACCGCCTTGTCCGCCATCATCGCCGCCGCCCTCGACGCGGCCAGGACTCTCGAACGGAGCCGCTCATGACCCGCCTGGACAATACCCGCGTCATCCGCCCCGCCACCGGCACCGAGCTCAGCGCCAAGAGCTGGCTGACCGAGGCGCCGCTGCGCATGCTGATGAACAACCTGCATCCTGATGTCGCCGAGAACCCGCAGGAACTCGTGGTCTATGGCGGCATCGGCCGCGCCGCCCGCTCCTGGGAGGATTTCGACCGCATCGTCGCGGCGCTGCGCCAGCTTGAGGCCGACGAGACCCTGCTCGTCCAGTCCGGCAAGCCGGTCGGCGTGTTCCGCACGCACAAGGATGCGCCGCGCGTTCTGATCGCCAATTCCAACCTCGTGCCGCATTGGGCGAACTGGGACCATTTCAACGAGCTCGATAAGAAGGGGCTCGCGATGTACGGCCAAATGACGGCCGGCTCCTGGATCTATATCGGCACGCAAGGCATCGTGCAGGGCACCTACGAGACCTTCGTCGAGGCAGGCCGCCAGCACTACGGCGGCAGCCTCAAGGGCAAATGGGTCCTGACCGGCGGCCTCGGCGGCATGGGCGGCGCCCAGCCGCTCGCCGCCGTGATGGCCGGCGCGTCCTGCCTCGCCGTCGAGTGCAATCCCGACTCGATCGATTTCCGCCTGCGCACCCGCTATCTCGACGAGAAAGCCGAAACGCTCGACGAGGCGCTGGAGATGATCGCCCGCTGGACCAAGAACGGCGAGGCGAAGTCGGTCGGCCTGCTCGGCAATTGCGCCGAGATCCTGCCCGAGATGGTCCGCCGCGGCATCCGCCCCGACATGGTCACCGATCAGACCTCGGCGCATGACCCGATCAACGGCTACCTGCCGAAGGGCTGGACCATGGGCCAGTGGAAGCAGGCGCGCGAAGCCAATCCGAAATCCGTCGAGACCGCGGCGCGCGCCTCGATGCGCGAGCATGTCGAGGCGATGATCGCCTTCCAGGACATGGGCGTGCCCACGTTCGATTACGGCAACAACATCCGCCAGGTCGCGAAGGACGAGGGGCTGGAGAACGCCTTCGCCTTCCCGGGCTTCGTGCCGGCCTATATCCGCCCGCTATTCTGCCGCGGCATCGGGCCGTTCCGCTGGGCCGCCCTCTCGGGCGATCCGGAGGATATCTACAAGACCGACGCCAAGGTGAAGGAGCTCACGCCCGGCAACACGCATCTGCATAACTGGCTCGACATGGCGCGCGAGCGCATTTCGTTCCAGGGCCTGCCGGCGCGCATCTGCTGGGTCGGCCTCGGCGATCGCCATCGCCTCGGCCTCGCCTTCAACGAGATGGTCCGGAACGGCGAGCTCAAGGCGCCGGTCGTGATCGGCCGCGACCATCTCGATTCCGGCTCGGTCGCCTCGCCGAACCGCGAGACCGAAGCGATGAAGGACGGCTCGGACGCGGTCTCCGACTGGCCGCTGCTCAACGCCCTGCTCAACACGGCGTCGGGCGCGACCTGGGTCTCGCTGCACCATGGCGGTGGCGTCGGCATGGGCTTCTCGCAGCATGCGGGCGTCGTGATCTGCGCCGACGGCACGGATGACGCGGCCGCCCGCCTCTCGCGCGTGCTCTGGAACGACCCGGCAACCGGCGTGATGCGCCATGCCGATGCCGGCTACGACATCGCGCTGGACTGCGCGCGCGAGAAAGGGCTCAACCTGCCGGGCATTCTGGGCTGAACCCTCCCGTCATTCCGGGGCTCCGCGTCAGCGGAGAACCCGGGATGACAACGGTGGCCGCTTGAATTCGAAGGACCGTTCCATGCGCATCATCCGCGCCGCCGATTGCAAGGTCATGCCGTGGAAGAACGGCGGCGGTACCACGACCGAAATCGCTGTTTCTCCAGAAGGAGCCGCGCTCGGCGATTTCGACTGGCGCATCTCGATGGCCAATGTGGGCGCAGACGGGCCGTTCTCGTCCTTCCCCGGCATCGACCGGACGCTGTCGGTGCTGACCGGCAACGGCATTCGGCTGGCCTTCGGCGACGGCGAGACGGCTTCACTCGATCGCGCGACCGCGCCGTTCTTCTTCGCGGCCGACCGGGCGGTGGATGGCGTGCTGGTCGACGGGGCGATCGACGACCTCAACGTGATGAGCCGGCGCGGCGCGTGGAGCCACAGCGTTGAGCGTCTGAGCGGTGGATCGCATGAGGTTGCGGCCGGGCGTGGATTGCTGGTTCTGGTTGCTCGTCAAGGCGATTGGCTGGTGAACGGAGAAGCTCTGGCCGCTGGGGACAGCGCCGTCCTCCAAGCCCCCGTCACCGCAAAACTCGCCGCCGGGAACGGCGGCGAGTTGTTCGTCGTGAAGCTGTCTCCAGCGCGCTAAGCCGCCTGCCGCGGCTGCGGGCCGACATAGACCGATTGCGGCCGGATCAGGCGGCCGCCGGCGATCTGCTCCTTGGCATGGGCGAGCCAGCCCGTCGTGCGCCCCAGCGCGAACACGCAGGTGAAAGAATCCGGCGTGAAGCCCAGCGCCTCCAGCAGCAGCGCCGTGTAGAACTCGACATTCGTTTCCAGCGTCCGGTTGGGCTTGCGCTCGCGCAGGATGGCGAGCGCCGCCTGCTCGACCGCCTCGGCCAGAGCGAGGCGCCCGCTATCGGCGCCGAGCCTGCGGATCGCGCCTTTCAGCGCATCGGCACGCGGGTCGCGGACGCGATAGATGCGGTGGCCGAAACCCATCAGGCGGTCGCCGCGATCGAGCGCGGTTTCCAGCCAGGCGCGGGCATTGTCGGGCGCGCCGATCGCATCGAGCATCTCGATGACCGGGCCGGGCGCGCCGCCATGCAGCGGCCCCTTGAGGGCGCCGATGCCGGCGAGCACCGCCGAGACCAGCCCGGCGCGGGTCGAGGCGACGGCACGTGACGCGAAGGTCGAGGCGTTGAGGCCGTGATCGGCGACGGTGACGAGATAGGTGTCAAGCGCAGCGGCCTGCTGCTTCGTCGGCGCCTTGCCTGTCAGCATGCGCAGCGTGTCGGCCGCCTGCGACAGCGATGGATCGGGCGCGACCGGCGCGAGGCCCTGACGCAGGCGCAGCGAGGCGGCGGTGAAGACGGCCGGCGCCGCCAGAAGCCGCAGCACCGTGCCGGCATCCTCGCCATCCGGGATCAACGCCGTCATCGCGCGGATCATCTCGACCGGCCCGAGCGTCACGGGGATAACGGCCTTCCTGACCACCGTCTCGAACAACTCCTGTCGCGCCGCGCCGAGCGCCGCCGGCAAATCCTTCATGGCCGGCAGGTCCGGCACGAAGCCGTCGAGCATCAATGCGGCCATCTCCTCGAAGGAGGTATGGCCCGCGAGCTCATCGAGGCTGTGGCCGCGCATCACCAGCCGCCCGGCCGCTCCATCGACTTCCGAGAGCACGGTATGGGCGGCAACGACATCTTCAAGGCCATCGGACATGGCGGGTTCTCCTCAACATCTGAGGCCTTGAAGATTGATAGCTTCATCGATAGAATCAATCTTGAACAATATAATCAATGTATTTTCCCATGACCGACTGGCTGACGGCGCAACAGGTAATGGAGCGGCTCGGGCTGAAGCCGCAGACGCTCTACGCCTATGTCAGCCGCGGGCTGATCGAGGCGCGCTGCGATGCGGGCGACTCGCGTCGACGGCTCTACCGGGCCGAGGACGTGGCGCGGCTGGAGCATCGCAAGGCGCGGGGGCGGAAACCGGCAGCCATCGCCGAGGATGCGATCGCCTTCGGCGAGCCGATCCTGGCCTCGGGCATCGCCACGATCCAGCGCGGCAAGCTCTGGTATCGCGGGCAGGATGCGGAGGCGCTGGCCGAGACGGCGAAGCTGGAGGATGTAGCAAGGCTGCTCTGGGATTGCGGCTCGCAGCGTTTCCCGCCGCTGTTCACGCTCGTGCCGGAGGCGCCGTCGCGGCAGCGCATGTTCGCAGTGATCGCCGCGCGCGCCGCCAGCGATCCCGCCATGGCCGGCCGCACCAAGAAGGCGCTCTATCTGGAAGCGGCCTCCGTCATCGACTCGCTCGTCGATGCCATCGCCGGGCGGCCGGGCCAGGGGCCGATCCACCACCGGCTGGCGCAGGCCTGGGGCTGCGGCGCTGATGGAGCCGACCTGATCCGCCGCGCGCTGGTGCTGCTCGCCGACCATGAGCTCAACGCCTCGACCTTCGCGGTCCGGGTGGCAGCCTCGACGCGCGCCTCGCTCGCCGCCTGCATCCTGGCCGGGCTCGCGACATTGTCGGGGCCGCTGCATGGCGGGATGACGCCGCGTGTGCTCGGGCTGATGCGCGAGATCGCAAGCGAAGGCGTCGAGGTGGCGGTCTCGGCGCGGCTTGCGACGGGCATGCCCCTGCCCGGCTTCGGCCATCCGCTCTATCCGGATGGCGATCCGCGGGCTCGCGCGCTGCTCACCGCATTCACGCTGCCGCCAGCCTATGCGGCGACGCGCCGGGCCGTCACCACGTTGACCGGCGAGGAACCGAATATCGATTTCGTGCTGACGGCGATCGTAAGCGAACTCGGGCTGGCGCCGGATATCTCGTTCCAGATTTTTGCCGCCGCGCGCTGCGCCGGCTGGATCGCGCATGCGCTGGAGCAGGGCGAGACCGGACGCCTGATCCGGCCTCGCGCCCGCTATGTCGGGCCGGAGCCGGCTTAGGCCGGCTCAGCGATCTTCCGCGCAAGCTCGCCCTCGCGCTCTTCGATATAGCCGCGCGTGATCGGCAGGCCGTCGAGCTTCTTGGCGAGCTGGAACTGGAACACCACGAGATCGTCATGCCGGAAGCTCGCCTCGCACGCCGCGAGATAGAACTCCCACATCCGGGCGAAGCGCTCATCATACATCGCCACCGCCTCGTCGCGCCGGGCGAGGAAGTTCTCGCGCCAGACCTTCAGCGTCTCGGCATAGTGCAGGCGCAGCACCTCGACATCGGTGATGATCAGCCCCTCCTGCTCAACCGCTGCCGCCACCTCCGACATGGCGGGGATATAGCCGCCGGGGAAGATGTACTTGGCGATGAAGGGATTGGTCGCGCCGGGCGGCGTCGAGCGGCCGATGGTGTGGACGAGTGCCACGCCGTCATCGCTCAACAATTCCCGGATCTTGCGGAAATAGTCGCGGTAATAGCCGACGCCGACATGCTCGAACATGCCGACCGAGACGATGCGGTCGAACGGCTCGGCGAGATGGCGATAGTCCTGCAGCCGGAACTCGACCGGCAGGCCGGATTCGGCGCCGCGCTGCTGCGCGATGGCGAGTTGCTCCTCGGAGAGCGTGATGCCGGTAACCGAGGCACCCGTCCCTCCGGCGATCGACAATGCCATGCCGCCCCAGCCGCAGCCGATATCGAGCACGCGCTGGCCGGGCTTGAGATCGAGCTTGCCCATGATGTGACGCTTCTTGGCCAACTGCGCCTGCGCCAGCGTCATGCCGGGCTCGGCGAAATAGGCGCAGGAATACTGCATGTCCGGGTCGAGGAAGAGCCGGAAGAAGTCGCTTTTGAGGTCGTAGTGATGCGCCACATTGCGCCGGGCGAGCGCCGGCGTGTTGTGCTGGTGGAAGCGACGCACCGCCGTGCGCAGGCCCTCCAGAACCTTGCCCCAGCCCTTGGGGCGTGCGCGATGCACAGCGGCGACCAGCGCATCGAGCAGGTCGTAGAGCGAGCCCTGCTCGACCACGACGCGCCCGTCCATCACGGCTTCGCCCAAGGCGAGCTCGGGATTGAGCGCGAGTTTCAGTTCCGTCGGGGAATCGACGATGCGCATGCGCAATCGCGGCGCAGTGCCCTGCCCGATCGACTGCAACGTGCCATCGGGGAAAACGACATCGATACGTGGCTCGATCGCGAGCCGAGACAACATTCTGGCAATCAGCGAGTGCATTGGCCCCACCTTCGGCAGCGCCCCTTTCGCTGAAGATGGCAATTCGGAGCACCGCCGTAACCGCCCTTTGGTGCAAGGCAGTCCCACGCCTGCGACATGACAACGCAGGCAAGGGCGTTCGGTTCCGCTAGGGAAGCATAGCCGACCTGCCGGCTAGTGATCCGCCGCGATGACCTCTGCGCGGATCTCCTCGACCAGCCGCTCCTTCAGGGCGACGAATTCCGGGGTCGTCTTGATGGTGTAGGGCCGCGGATGCGGCAGATCGACCGCGATATCGGCCTTGATCCGCCCCGGGCGCGCGCTCATCACCACGACGCGGGAGCCGACGAAGATCGCCTCCTCGATATCGTGGGTGACGAAGAGCACGGTCTTCTGCTCGCGCTCCCAGATGCCGAGCAGCATTTCCTGCATCAGGGCGCGGGTCTGGTTGTCGAGCGCGCCGAAGGGCTCGTCCAGCAGCAGGATCTTCGGATCGTTGGCGAGCGCGCGGGCGATCGCCGTGCGCTGCTGCATGCCGCCCGAAAGCTGCTTCGGGAAATGGTCGACGAACTGGCCGAGCCCGACGCGCACCGCCCAGTCACGGGCGATCTTCAGGCGCTCGGCTTCCGGTACGCCCTTCTCGCGCAGGCCGAAGGCGATGTTCTGCTGCACCGTCAACCAGGGGAAGAGCGTGTAGCTCTGGAAGACGAAGCCGCGATCGGCACCCGGCCCGGAAACGGCTGAGCCGTCGAGCAGGACGCGGCCCTCGCTCGCCGTTTCCAGTCCGCCGATGATGCGCAACAAGGTCGACTTGCCGCAGCCGGACGGGCCGAGGATGGTGATGAAGTCGTTGTCGGCGACGCTGAGCGAGGTCGGCATCAGGGCGCGTGTCGGCTCGGCCCCGCGCTGGCCGGCGAAGACCTTGCCGAGATTCTCGATGACAAGCTTGCTCATGCGCGCGCCCACGGGAACAGGCGCTGGTTGATCGCCTTGAAGAGGAAATCCGAGATGAGGCCGATCAGGCCGATCACGATGATGCCGAAGATGATCTGCCCGGTGTTCAGCAAGGCCTGGCTGTCGGTGATCATGTGGCCGATGCCGGAAGAGGAACCGATCAGCTCGGCGACGATGACATAGGTCCAGGCCCAGCCGAGCACGAGGCGGAAGATCTCGGCGATCTCGGGCGCGGCATTGGGCAGCATGACGCGGCGCACCACCGAGCGGTCTGTCGCGCCCAGCGTATAGGCGGCGTCGACGAGATCGCGCCGGATCGAGCCGACCGAAACCGCGATCATCAGGATGAGCTGGAAGACCGAACCGATGAAGATGACGAGCAGTTTCTGCGTTTCGCCGATGCCGGCCCAGAGGATCAGCAGCGGGATGAAGGCGGAGGCCGGCAGGTAGCGCGCGAAGGAGACGAAGGGTTCGAGGAAAGCCTCGATCGGCTTGTAGGCGCCCATCAGGATGCCGATCGGCAAGGCGACGATGACGGCGAGGATGAAGCCGCCGAGGACGCGCCAGATCGTCATCATGATGTCGAAGCCGAAGCCGTATCGCACCATCAGGTTATAGCCTTCGCCGACCATGGTCAGCGGATCGGCGAGGAACAGGCGCTGGACATAGCCGCCGAAGGTCGCGACCGACCAGAGCGCGACGAAAAGCGCAAAGAAGGCCAGGCCGTAGCCGATGCGGGCCGGGGCCGAGACGGGTTGCAAAGGTCTCATCGCGATTGGGTTCCGGTCACGGCCATGGCCAGTTGCTTCCAGGGTTCGATCGACCAGAAGCCGGCTGCGGCGCCGGAGGTCGAGGGGAGGATGTAGACTTCGGCACCGGCCAGTCCGTCTGCCTGCGGCCCGTAGGCAAGCCGGCCCTCGCTGATTCCGAGGGCGACTTGGGCCGCACGCTTGCCGTTGAAGGCCAGGAAGCGGGGCCGGTTCGCAGCGATCCGCGCCGTGAAGCCGGCCACGTCGAAATGGCCGCCGCGCAGCGCGGAATCCGGACCCGAGCTGCGCTTGGCGACATCGGTCAGGCCGATGCCGTAGCGCGGCAGGGTCGCGAATTCCTCCGGCCAGAGCCTCACCGGGACAAGCCCGATCTCGTGAAGCACCGGCCAGAACTTGTTGCCTGGCCCGGCATAATAGGCGCCGCGCCTGGCCGAGACGGCGCCGGCCTGCGTACCGCAGAAGACGACACGCAGGCCGGGTTCCAGAATATCCGGGAGGATGTCGCCGGTCATGCGCCGACGGTTACTTGCCGGCGACGAACCGCGTATCGACCAGCGAGGCGAGATCGGGCTTCGCCTTGAGCAGGCCGATCTCGAGCAGCAGGTCGGCGGCCTTGGCCGAGAAGGCCTGCCAGTCGCCCGCGAAGAATTTCTTGTTGCCCTCGGCATCCGACCAGCGCAGGAACGCCGCCGATTTGCCGAACTGCTCGCCGGTCTGCTTCACGTCGGCGCCCGTGATCTCATAAGCCTTGGCCTGGTCCTTCTTGATCATCTCCAGCGCCTCGAAATAGCTCTGGGTCAGCGCGGCCGCGGCCTTGTCGTTGACGAGGAAGGCGGGCGTGCAGCCGAAGGTATCCATCACCATCGGATAGTCGAGCGTCGTGGCGATGATCTTGCCGGCATCGGGCTTGTCACGGACGGTGGAGAGATAGGGCTCATAGGTCATGGCGGCGTCGTTCTGGCCGGCGATGAAGGCCTGGGCGGCGGGGCCGGGCTCCATGTTGACGACCTTGACGTCCTTCACCGAGAGGCCGTTCTCCTTGAGCATCCAGGCCAGCGCGAAATAGGGCGAGGTACCGGGCGCGGAAGCCGCGACCGTCTTGCCCTTCAAATCCTTGATCGCAGCGACATCCTTGCGCACGGCCATGCCGTCGGCGCCGTAGCTCTTGTCGAGCTGGAAGATCTGCTTGGTCTTGATGCCGGCCGCATCCCAGACGATCCAGGTCTCGACCGTGGTCGCGGCGCACTGGATGTCGCCGGAGGCGATGGCGAGGTGGCGGTCCTTCTGCGGGATCTTCTTGATGGTGACGTCGAGGCCGTTCTTCGCGAAGATGCCGGCCTCCTTGGCGAGCACCAGCGGCGCGAAGCCGGTCCAGCCGGAAATGCCGATATTGACCTTGGTCTGCGCCTGGGCGCCACCCGCCGCGAGAAGCGCCGCGAGGCCGAAGCCGACAGTCGCACCGATGCGCTTGAAAACTGCCATGATTGAAACCCTTCCCCGGTTTTTTGGCCGATGCACCACGCTGACGCCTGGAGCGTCATTCGCGGCGCAATGCAACCTTCGTTCCAAAACAGCCTAATTGCATATGCAAACAGGTCAAGCCGCCGATCAGCGCCGCTTGGGGAAGTCATGACATTCTCTCGTTTGACAGGGCAGAGGGAATTTCCTCCTCTTCCGCCCGCCGGCGCGAGGGGCGCCCTTATTTTCTGTGAGTCGAGGTTTCCCAATGAACGGCGCCGACCGCCTGTGCGACACGCTTCTGATCAACGGCGTCGATACCTGCTTCGCCAATCCCGGCACCTCCGAGATGCATTTCGTCGCGGCGCTCGACCGCAAGCCGGAAATGCGCTGCGTGCTCGGCCTGTTCGAGGGCGTGGTGACCGGTGCCGCTGACGGTTATGCCCGCATGGCCGACAAGCCGGCGGCGACGCTGCTGCATTGCGGGCCGGGCATGGCCAACGCGCTCGCCAACATGCACAACGCGAGGCGCGCCCGCACGCCGATGATCAACGTCGTCGGCGACCATGCGACCTACCATCTCCAGCACGACGCGCCGCTGACCAGCGATATCGAGAGCCTGGCCGAGCCGATGTCGCATTTCGTCCGCCGCATCGCGACGCCGGAGGATGTCGGCCCGGCGATCGGGGAAGCCTATGTCGCCTCGTTGACCCTGCCCGGCGTCACCACCGTGATCCTGCCGGCTGATTGCGCCTGGGGCAGCGTCGAGCCCGCCACGCTGAAGCCGACCGAGCTGCCGGCGCTGAAGAGCGTCGATGACGCGACGATCCGCGAGGTCGCGGCCGGCCTGCGCAAGCATGGCAAGCGCGCCGCGATCATGTTGACGGGCCTCGCGCTCCGCGAGAAGCCGATGGAAATGGCCGCGCGCATCTGCGCGGTGACCGGCGCCCAGATCTTCAGCCAGATGTCGAACGGACGTATCCAGCGCGGCGCCGGCCGCGTCGCTATGCCCAAGGTGTTCTATCCGATCGACAAGGCGCTCGATCAGCTCAAGGATGTCGATTATCTCGTGCTGGTCGGCGCGCAGGTTCCGGTCGGCTTCTTCGCCTATCCCGGCAAGCCCGGCCGCCTGATCCATGACGGCTGCGAGGTCGCCAAGCTCGCGATCCCCGGCGACGACCTGCCGGCCGCCATCACCGGGCTCGCCGAAGAGATGGGCGCGACGAAGACCGCCCCGCTCTACATCGCCCCGCCGCGCAAGGAGCAGCCCGGCCTGCCGACCGGCAAGCTCGACGCCGACAAGGCCTGCGCCATCGTCTCGGCCCTGCTGCCGGAGAACTGCATCGTCTGCGACGAGTCGGTCTCGTCGGGCCGCAGCTTCTACTACGACTGCCACAGCGCGCCGCAGCACGACTATATCCAGCTCACTGGCGGCGCGATCGGCGAAGGCATCCCGCTCGCGATCGGCGCGGCCGTCGCCTGCCCCGACCGCAAGGTCATCGGCATGCAGGCCGACGGCTCGGGTATGTACACGGTGCAGGGGCTGTGGACGCAGGCGCGCGAAAACCTCGACATCGTCACCGTCGTCTTCGCCAACCGGACCTACCAGATCCTGCATGGCGAGATGCGCGCCGTCGGCGTCAATGATTTCGGCCGCAACGCCACGCTGATGCTGAACATCGACGAGCCGGCGCTGGACTGGGTGATGATGGCCAAGGGCATGGGCGTCGAAGCGGCGCGGGCCACGACGGCCGAGGAGTTCACGAGCCTGTTCAAGGCCGCGCTCAGCCGCAAGGGGCCGTTCCTGATCGAAGCGGCGATCTGAGGCGCTTCGAGCCGCGTTGAAGGGTGTCATCCCGCACGCGCTGCGGCACGTCAGTGCTGCGGCGCAGATGCGGGATCGCCCTCAGGAAAAGGCGCCTTCTCGTCATACGACCTCGTGTCTGCGCCGCAGCGTTTTACGCTGCAGCGCGCACGGGATGACAGGTGCCTCCGAGAAGACAGGCGCTACTTGAACCCGCCCAGGAACGCATCGAGGCAGTCGCCGATCGCTTCGATGGCGTAGCCGCCCTCCTGCACCACCAGCGTCGGCAGGCCGAAACCCTTCACCTGCCGGCCGATCGTGCCGAAATCGCTGGCTTCCAGCTTCAAGACGCCGATCGGATCGTCCTTATGGGCGTCGTAGCCGAGCGCGATCACCACGACCTCGGCACCGAAATCGCGGATCGCCTTGCCGGCCTCGGCAACGGCCGCCTCCATCGCGGCGCCGCCGGCACCATGCTCCAGCGGCAGATTGAGGTTGAAGCCCTCGCCCGGACCATTGCCGCGCTCGTCGGCATAGCCGGTGAAGAAGGGGTAGTAGTTTGTCGGATCGGCATGGACCGAGATCGTCAGCACATCGTTGCGGCGATAGAAGATCTGCTGCGTGCCGTCGCCGTGATGGGCGTCGACGTCGAGGATCGCGACCTTGCCGAATTTGGAACGTAGGCGCTGGGCCGCGATCGCGGTGTTGTTGAGATAGCAGAAGCCGGTGGCGCGGTCGGCGCGGGCATGGTGGCCGGACGGGCGGCAGAGCGAATAGACGGCGCGCTCGCCGGCGAGGATCGCATCGGCGGCAGAGACGGCGGTCTCGGATGAGCGCAGCGTCGAATGCCAGCAATGCTCACCGATCGGCACCGAGAGATCGCCGAGATACCAGCCGAGCTGGCCGATGAAACCGGTCGGGCGGCAGGGCGGACGGACATCCTCGTCCGGGCGGCCGCTCCAATAGGGAAAGGTGCTCGGCCAGACTTCCGGCCCGCGCTCGGCCGGCAGGTCCTGCCAGCGCGCCCAGGCGGTCTCCAGGAACTTGACGAAGCCGGCATCATGGATCGCGAGGACCGGGTCCGTGCCATGCGCTGCGGGCTTCTCCGGCGTGATGCCATGTTTCCTGAGCGCGCCGAGCAGGCGCTCCGTCCGTTCCGGCAGGTCCTTGGGAGCCACGACCTTGCCGAAGCGCATATATTGCTGGGGATCGTGGAGGGCTTGGTCGGGGTGATAGAAGGCGCGCATCAGGCGAAGAATCCTCGTCAGATCGCGAGGCGACCGACGGCCCCGCATGGGGATGCTAGCAACCGCCGACGCCTTGGTCAGCCATGACGATGCCGCCCGGCCCTGCATGGGAGGCGGGGCAGCCACTCAATGCGGCGAGAGCAGCGCCACGAATTCGCGCGCCAAGGCGTCGATCGCATGGCGCTCCGGCCGATACCAATCGGTCGAGCCGTTGAGCGCGCCCAGCAGGAACAGGCGCAGCACGTCAGGCGAGTTGCCTGCGGGCATGCCGCCGGCCTGCTGCCATTCGGCGATCAGCCCCCGCCAGACCTCCTCGTAGGCGCGGCGCACCGCGCGTACGCTCTCGGGCACAGCCGCCGCGCCGAAGGTGAAGACCTTGATGCTGGCCGAGGTATAATCGCCATGACCGTGCAGGGCGGAGAGATGCGCCCGGACTGCTGCCTCCAGCCTGACGCGCGGCGAGGCCCCCTCCTCCGCCGCGAGCGCCGCGACGACCGCCTCATGGACGAAGTGCACGCCGTCATTGACGACCGCCTCGACGATCTCCTCCTTCGAGCCGAAATGATAATAGAGGCTGGCCTTGCGGATGCCGACGGCCTCGGCGATCTCGCGCAAGGTGGTCTGATGGTAGCCGCCGCCACGCAGCAGGCGCGCGGCATGGTCAAGGATCAGCCGGCGCGAGCCGCCTTCGGTCGGCGGCCGGGTGTGCGCGGCTTCACTCATAGGGTGTCATCCCGTGTGCGCTGCGCGCAGTGCTGCGGCGCGTGCGGGATGACACACTCAGCCCTCACAGCCGCTTCGCCACTTCCTCGAGCATGACTTCGGTCGCGCCGCCGCCGATCGACTGGACGCGGGCATCGCGGGTCATGCGCTCGATCGCGCTTTCGCGCATGTAGCCCATGCCGCCATGGAACTGCAGGCAATCGTACATCACTTCGTTGACCAGCTCGCCGCAATAGGCCTTCGCCATCGAGACCTCGCGGGTGGCGTCGAAGCCCTGCGCGTCAAGCCAGGCGGCGTGGTAGACAAGCTGGCGCCCGGCCTCGACCTTGCCGGCGAGCTCGGCGAGGCGCTGGCGGATCGCCTGCTTCTCCCAAAGCGGTGCGCCGAAGGCTTTTCGCGTCTTCACGTAGTCCAGTGTCAGGTCGATGGCGGCCTGCGCCTCGCCCATCGCCATGGCACCGATCACGGTGCGCTCGTTCTGGAAATTGCTCATGATCGCGTAGAAACCGCGGCCCTCCTGCCCGAGCAGGTTCTCGGCCGGCACCTTGCAATCGACGAAGGAAAGCTCGGCAGTGTCGGACGAGCGCCAGCCATGCTTGTCGAGGGCGCGCGAGACGGAGAAGCCCGGCGTGCCCTTCTCGACGAGGAAGATCGAGACCGATTGCGACGGTCGCGCTTGCGGGTCCGTCTTGGCGGCGACGCAATAGAGATCGGCATGGACGCCGTTGGTGATGAACATCTTGGCGCCGTTGAGGACGTAATGGTCGCCCTCGCGCCGCGCCGTGGTGCGGATGCCCTTCACATCCGAACCGGCATCGGGCTCGGTCACGGCGACCGCGACGATCTTCTCGCCGGCGATGATGCCGGGCAGGTACTTGTCCTTCTGCGCCGGGCTGCCGGCATTGGCGATATGGACCGAGGCCATGTCGGTATGGACCAGCGCGGTGATGGCGACGCCGGAGAAGGTCGAGCGCCCCAGTTCCTCGGCCAGAACCACAGTCGCCATCGTATCCATCTCGGAGCCGCCATACTCGCCGGGATAGCGGATGCCGAAGAAGCCGAGCTCGCCCATCTTGCGCAGCACCGCACGCGGGACGAAGCCGTCCTCCTCCCATTGCAGGGCATGCGGCTTGATCTCGGCCTCGACGAAGCGGCGGACCTGGTCGCGCAACGCCTCATGTTCCTCCGTGAAGTAAGGCGAGCGGCGAGCGCCCTCCACAGCAGGCTTCCCGACAGCCGACATCGCCTTCTCCCGTTTTCTGCAGCGCCACCAGCGAGCTACCTGCCGGACGGTAGGTGAACACCGCGCCGAGATCAAGCTACCTTCCCTCTATGGCGATGTCAGGCGACGTCGTCCCAGTGGGCGACCATGCTGCGGCCCTTGCCGGCGCGCTTGGCGCCGTAAAGGGCCTGATCGGCCGCGCGCGTCAGGACCTCGGCTGTCCAGGGCGTGGTATCCTGCTCCGACTTGACGGATACCCCGACGCTCGCGCCGACGGTGACAAGCTGACCCATCAGCATGAACGGCGCCATGACGACGGACACGGCCCGGTCGGCGATCTCGGACAACGCAGCCGCATCCTCGACGCTGCGCACCACGAGGGCGAATTCGTCGCCGCCCAGCCGCGCCACGCTGTCACCCGGCCGGACGACACCCTTCAGGCGCATCGCGACCTGCTTGAGCAGATCGTCGCCGGCCTGATGGCCGTGGCGGTCGTTGATCAGCTTGAATCCGTCGAGATCGAGCAGCAGGAGGCCAAGCGCCTCGCCGCTTTCGCCGGCTTCGCGCAGCACGCGATCGAGCCCGCGGCGATTCATGAGCCCGGTCAGGGAATCGTGACTGGCGGCGAAGTCGAGTTCGCGGCGCACCATCAGCAATTCCTCGAACTGGCCGATGATGTAATCCGAACTCTCATAGATCGAATAGAGATAGACGAGGAGCAGCACGCTCAGCGCCTGATAGAGCGGATCGCCGGAGGCCAGGAAGGCGACGACCAGCGTGCCGATCGCGATGGTCGAGAGCACGGCGCAGATCCAGTAGCGCAGGGTGCGCAGATAGGACCCGGCCGTCAGCGCCATGGTGAGACCGAGGCTGAGCACGAAGCCGCCGGCATGATCGGTCGCGGCGGCGGCCAGCGTCAATGCCGCGATGACGAGGGTGAAGGCGAAGGCGGAATAGGCGTAGCCCGCCTCCCAGCGCCGCGCCTCCGCCAGGGATAGCTTGCACGCCGGATCGCGCCGCTTGAAGCTGACGATGTTGGCGATGCGCAGCAGGGTCGTCACGATGCCTGCTGCCGTCAGCCACCAGAAGATCGTCTCGCCGGTTTGCACAGCCATGATCGCAGAGCCGACGATCAGCCCGGCCGCAATGCAGAGGATCTGAGGCAGGGCCGCGAAGAGACGCGAGATGATCTCGATCTCGATATCCGCGGGAAGCTGCGCGGCGCGTCTACGGGGCCTCATCAGCAGATGCATGGCGATGCCTCTACGCGCGAGGCTCTAAGAACCCGTCAGCCCGATCCCGGGCATTTTAGGGATCGCATCGCTTGCGCGATATCGGGCAGAACCGAAAAGGGGCTGGCACATGCCAGCCCCGTTCCAGGCTCCGCATCGGAGGGCGGACGCTGCGATCAGTTGCAGCCGCAGCCGTGACCGAAGCCCCCGAGCAGGCCGCCGACGAGTCCGTTGCGGGAGACGATCGCCTTCACCGGGGCGACGACGCCGACCTTGTTGCCGTTGGCGATGCCGTTGCCGCTGAGCACGCTGACATTGTTGAGCGCATTGATCTTGACGCCCGACACGGCCGTCGTCACCGGGGCGATGATGCCGCCGAGAAGCGAACCGCCTCGCCCACCGGCCATAGCGGGGGACACGGCGAAAGCTGCAACCGTAGCGAGAACAAACGCGTATTTCATCTTGCTTCTCCCTGTTTCGCCTCCGGGCCGGAAGCGATGAAACACGTATAGGTTGCAACAACCTCTTCAAGCAACCTTCTCTCAACATTAACCATACCGAGTAAAGTTAATTTGCACCTGAAAGCATACTTTGAAAATAAACCTCAAATCATTCGCGCTATACATAAATCGATCCGAATACATATAAGAGCAAAACCGGTATAATTTACGATCAATTAACCATCATAAACCATCATTGCGAAATAAATTTTTAGATCATGGCGACGTCTATGCAGAAAATCATCATTATCGCTTTGGTATTTCACGCTTCCCTTGCGCTCGCGACTGAAAAGTCGGCCGAGGAAAAGGAAAGCTCGATCGCCGTTATCGGGCTTCGCGGTGGCTTTGACAGCAATCCCGCCGGCGCCCGGGGGGCGAATGGCACCCCCGTCGCCACAACCTATGCAACCTGGGATTACCTGCGCGGCACATTGCAGGACGGCTACGGGCTGAACCTGTCGCTCGTCGAGACGCATTACGACCCGCGCGCGCTCGCCTCCGCCCGCGCCCATTCTCTGACGCTGAAGCACGGCTTCAGCGTCAGAGAATGGGCGCTGCGTTCCTCCCTCACGGCAAGCAGCGAGCAAACCTGGTCACGTCGGAAAAGCAGCCTGTCCTGGCGCGAACGGTTCGATCACGGCATCGGCGCGTTCCGCCTCTTCGCCAGCGGGGAAGCGCGGATGACGGCGCTGAACGAGCGCAACGTCTTCAATCTCGGCGATTTCCTGCCGCGCGACGAGAACTTCGGCACGCTGGGGCTGACAACGGGCGCCGCCTGGCGATCGGGCGAGACCGAAATCGGCCTCTCCTTCAGCGCCGCGCGCGTCCACTATATCGAGGGCGTCGACTATCTCGGGTTCCGGCGCGACCATAACCGGCTGCAACCCAACCTGTTCTTCTCGACGGTGCTGAAGGGCGCCGCGATCGAGGCCTCGCTCTCGCCGTTCCGCGCCTATTTCCCGGAGAAGGAGTTCGATGCGGTCGAGAGCCTGCTCTATACGGCGAAGCTGCGCCTGCCTTATGAGCGGTTCACGCTCGACCTCGGCTCGCTGCGCACGGTGGAAGACACCACCCTGCCCTTCTCCGTCATCAACCTGGTGACGGCGCATGAGGCGAAACTGACGGCCCGGATCGACGACGACAATGCCGTCAGCCTGTCCGCCCGGCGCAAGACCGACGATTATGTCGGCCTCGATGCCCGCTCGGACCAGAAGGGTGTCGGCATCGACTACCAGCGCAGCCTGGGCAAGGGCCTGATCGGCACCGTTGCCGGCGCCTGGCGCAAGACCAAGGAGACCGGCCTCACCCCCGTGACCTCGTTCAGCGTCATGCTGGGCCTGCAAAAGCAGATCGAACTCAGCCGCAGTGGCAAACCGGACAAAAGCGGCGGGTAGGGTCGCTGCCTTTCACAAAGCCAGCACTTCACACCGGGCGCGTAGCGGGATCCATCGACCAGCTTCGCCGTTCCTTTCCCTTGCCTCCTGGCCGCCTCAGCCTGCGTTCATCATGAACCCGCTAGGAGACAGTGAAACGTCTCGCCAGGCCCACTCGCCGGCGAGGAAACGGAAAGGAAGAACCATGCTGCGTCGCCAGCTCACGGTTTCGGCCCTCGCCTGCGCCGTCCTGCTCAGCGCAATCCCGGCCCAGGCCCAGTATTACGGCGGGCCTTATCGCGGCGGACCGTCCTATAACGATGATGACGACGATGACGATGATCGTCCGCGGCGGCGCTATGACCGTCGCGATTACGGCTATGAGCGCCCATATTACAGGCAGCCGCGCTATGGGAATATGTGCGTGACCAGCCGGGGCGATTGCCCGACGCCACCCCTGCCCTATGGCTCAAGCTGCGGCTGCAGCATCCCCGGCTTCGGCAGCAAGCGCGGCATCGTGCAGTAAAGCCGCGCCGGCCACGTTCAGGGCCGGCGCCGGCTCTCCGTCCCGAGATAGCAGATGCCCTCGCCGGGCTTGGCCTTGGGGTTGGGGAAGATGATGAAGCCGTCGCGCGGCATCGTCACGACGGTGCCGTCTGCGCGGCGGGCGATCGGCGTGCCCTTGGCGACGCGGTCACCGGTCTTCCACGAACCTTCGACCCGGTCGCCCTCGGCCTCGCAGATGACGAGATCGTCCATATGGACGACGACGCGCTTCTCGGGGACCGGCGGCGCCTCATCGGTCAGGCCGAGATGGACGAGCACGTTGCGGATCGCCTTGTAGCCGACATCGACCGAAGCCGGGTCGTCGTGACGCCCGCATTCGAGCGTCACGCCATAGCCGCCGGCGAAGCGCATGAACTCCGTCGTGCCGAAGCCTTCCGTCACGGCGAGCCGCGGCAGGTTCAGGCGCTCGCGCGCCGCGATCAGCCGGACATAGATGTCGAGCCAGCCATGGATCATCAGGTCGACGCCGAGGCAGGCGGCGAAGGCGGCCTCGGCCGCGCCATGGCGGAAGGGTTCGAGCGCGCCGCGATTGTCGTCCGGACCGAAGAAGACGAAGGGCACGCCCTCCCCGGTGAAGGAATGGACGTCGAGCAGCATGTCGTGCTGGCGCAGGATGGTGGAAAGACGATTGCCGATCCTGTCCTCGTTGTCATCGGGTTGCGGCCGCTCGCGCAGGTCGCGGTTGAGGTTGCGGTCGCCCTCGCGGGTGTTCTGCCGGAAGGCCTTGGGGTTGGCGACGGGCAGGAAGGTGACCTCGCCGCGCTGGATCGAAACACGGCCGGCGCGGCAATCCTCGATCACGCGGGCGATGGCGTTCGGCCCGCAGGTCTCGTTGCCGTGGACGGCGCCGAAGACGAGGAGCTTCGGCCCGGCCTTCAGCCCATGGAAGCGGATGGTCTCGAGCGGCGGGTCGATCAGGTCTGGCGTGGTCATAGGCTCTACTGTCAGGCTTTGCGAAGCTGCGAATGCGGGTCGAGGATGTCGCGCAGGCCGTCGCCGAGAAGGTTGAGGCCGAGCACGGTCATGAAGATGGCGAGGCCCGGGAAGATCGAGATCCAGGGCGCCGTGGTGATCTGGTCGCGCGCGTCGGAGAGCATCGAGCCCCAGCTCGGGAAGGGCGGGCGGATGCCGAGACCCAGGAAGGAGAGCGCCGCCTCCGCCAGCACCGCGCCGCCCATGCCGAGCGTGCCGATGACGATGATCGGGCCGGCGATGTTCGGCAGGATCTGCAGCAGCATGATGCGCAGGTTGCTCGAGCCGAAGGAGAGCGCCGCCTCGACATAGCCCTGCTGCTTGATCGACAGCGTCGCGGCGCGCGACAGCCGGCAGGTATAGGACCAGTTGGTCAGACCGAGTGCGATCAGCAGGCTGGTCAGGCCCGGCTGGAGAATCGCCATGATGGCGAGCGCGAAGACCAGCGAGGGAATCGACAGCATGAGATTGGTCAGGCCGTTGACGAAATCGTCCCACCAGCCGCCGAAATACCCCGCCGACATGCCCAGCGCCACGCCGATCACCGTATTGATCAACTGCGAGACGATGCCGACCGTCAGCGAGATGCGCGCGCCGTAGAGCACCCGGCTGTAGATGTCGCGGCCCTGCGCATCCGTGCCGAACCAGAACTCGGCGCCGGGCGGAACCTCGGCATTCATCAGATTGGCGTCCATGACGGGGTCGGTATGTGCCAGCCAGGGTGCCAGCGTCCCGCCGATCACGACGGCAGCGAAGAGCGCGCCGCCGATCCAGAGATTAGCCCGGAATTTCATCTGCTGCCCCGCCCCTAGGTGTATTTGATGCGCGGATCGATCAGAGCGCAGAGCACGTCCACGATGATGTTCACGACGAGGAAGAAGAGCACGAGCAGCAGGATGCAGGCCTGGACGACGGGAATGTCGCGCAGCGACACGCTGTCGACCAAGAGCGAGCCGATGCCCGGCCAGGCGAAAAGCTTCTCGATCACGACGGCGCCGCCCATGATCGAGCCGAATTGCAGCCCCAGCGTCGTCAGCACGATGACCATGGCGTTGCGCGCCACATGCCAGCGCATCACCCGGACCTCGCTGTTGCCCTTGGCGCGAGCGGTGCGAACGAAGTCCGCGTTCATGACTTCGAGAACAGCGGCGCGCGTTGTGCGGGCGAGCAGCGCGAGCGGTGCCACGCCGAGCGCGACCGCCGGCAGCACGATGTAGCGCGGATTGCCGTCGCCATAGCCGAAGCTCGGGAACCAGCCGAGCACCAGCGCGAAGGCATACATCAGCATCAGCCCGAGCCAGAACTGCGGCAGGGACAGGCCCGACACGGCAACGAACATCGATTGCATGTCGAGCCAGCCGCCCGGCTTCAGCGCGGCCAGGAAGCCAAGCGGAATGCCGAGCGCGATGGCGAAGGCCATCGCGGCTATGGCCAGCTGAAGACTGGGCCAGATCCGCTCGAGCAGGGAATTGATCACGGGTTGGCGGGTGCGGAACGAGGTGCCGAGATCGAGCGTCGCAAGCTTCCCGGCATATTTCGCGAAGCGCACATAGACGGGCTCGTCGAGGCCGAACTGCTTGTTCATGCGCGCGACCTGCTCGGCATCGACGACCGAGCGGCCATCCGACATCTGGGTCGAGGCGAAGTCGCCGGGAATGACGCTGAACATCACGAAGACGAGCCCAGCGACCGCAAGCAGGATCGGGATGGCCTGCAGCAGACGGCGGAAGACATAGGGCAGCATGGTCAACTCCTGATCGCCGCCGCAGGGCGGACTCAGGTCAAGGCCCGAAAGTCTCCGTCACCCCGGGCGGGCGGCATGGCCGCACCGATCCGGGATGACGGATGTCTTCGAGCTGGCGGAAACCTCCGCGGAGGCGCGCTTACTTCGCTGCGGGCGAAGACGCGTCGACCCAGAGATCCTCGTAACGCTGGAGCGCGAGCTCCGTAGCGTTCGCCTGCAGGCCATGCAGCCAGGGCTGATAGGCCATCACCGCCTTGTTGTAGTTGAAGAACCAGACGGGAGCCTCGTCCTGCAGCAGCGCATTGGCCTTCTTCATGAGCTCGATCTTCTTGCCGGCGTCCCTCTCGGCCGCGGCCTCCTCGAACAACTTGTCAAAAGCGGCGCTCTTGAAGGTGGTGTAGTTGCAGGACGAGCGCGGCGTCGCCGAGTGGAAGCACTTCAGCGCGGTCAACGGATCGGGGCCGGAGGTGTTCGACCAGATATAGGCCTGGAAGTCGCCCTTCGCGATGACGCCACCAAGCGCCGAGGTCTCGACCGGTTTGACCTTCACCTTGATGCCGACCTTGGCGAGCATGGGAATCGTCGCCTCGACGATCGGAATGCCCCAGCTCTCGTTCGGCGTCGCCGTCCATTCGAACTCGAAGCCATCGGGATAACCGGCCTCGGCCAGGAGCTTCTTGGCCTTCTCCGGGTCAAAGGCATAAGGCTTGGCGTTCTTGTCGAAGGCCGGGACCGAGCTCGGCAGCCAGCTCACCGCGCGATAGGCCTTGTCGCGAACGAGGCGCTTGATGATCAGGTCGCTGTCGATCGCGTAGTTGATCGCCTGGCGCACCCGCTTGTCGGAGAACGGCTTGAACTCCGGGTTCATGCCCATGTTGCGGGTGAAGACCTCCGCGACCTCCAGGATGCCCTTTGAAAGGTTCGGATCGGCCTTGTAGGCAACGTACTGGGTCGAGCCGAGGATCGAGACGTCGATCTCCTTGTTGCGGAAGGCGACGTCGCGCGCAGCCGCCTCGCCCATCGGCGAGATCACCAGCTTGTCGGCATAGGGCTTGCCGGGCTTGTAGTATTTCTCCCAGCGCTCGAAGACCATGCGCGAACCGGGCACATGCTCGACGAACTTGAACGGGCCGAGGCCGATCGGCTTGTTGAAGAAGTCCGGCTGCTGCGCTTCCTTGGCCGGCATGATCGCCGTGGTGGCAGCATAGAACAGGAAGCTGGGATCAGCCGGATCGGTCAGCGTCATCTCGATGGTGAAATCATCGATCTTCTTGAGGCCGGAAATCTCCTTGGCCTCGCCCTTGCGGACGGCCTCGGCGCCCTTGATGCGCACGACGCGGCTCGCACCCGGATAGTTCTTGGAACCATCGACAAGACGCGTGAACGACCAGATCACATCGTCGGCCGTCATCTTGCGGCCATTGTGGAAGAACGCGTCATCGCGCAGCTTCAGCGTATGCGTCAGCCCGTCCGCCGAGGTGGTCATGCTCTTGACGAGCTCGGGCTCGGGCTTGCCGGCCTTCGAATCCCAGCGGAACAGCATGCTGTGCAGGGCGTAGCCGTAGATCTCGTCCTGGATCTGGTTCGAGACATGGCTGTCATTGCTGACGAAGGAGGCGCCATAGGGCGCCGTGAAGCGGATCGTTCCGCCGCGGCGCGGCTCCTGAGCCTGCGCCGAGATCGTAAAGGCTGCCAGCGTCAGCGCGGTGGCGAAGGCAAATTTCTTCAACAACACGATTTTTCCTCCCGTTTCCCATCTGCTCCGGCTGATCCGGAGTTGTTTGTTTCAAGTGGAACCATAACGGCTTTGCCGCGCTTGTCTTCCCCCGCGCGGTCAAATTCCCCGAACAGCTCCGCGATTCACGGTGTTGCAGAGCTGTTCTGAGCTCCGTTTCGCATTTTCTTCACGCGAACCGGCATTTTTCGCTCGAAGATGCTCTGCCTCAAGCTCCCCGCTCGTAGACGACCGCGCCGCCAAGAATGGTCAGATCGCAGCGGGTGTCCTTGAGGATATCGGCCGGAGCGGCGCTCAGCAGATCGCGCGAGAACACAGCGACGTCGGCGAGAAGGCCCGGGGCAAGCCGCCCCTTCACCTTCTCCTGCTTCTGCGAGAAGGCGCCGAATTCGGTATAGGCCTGCAAAGCTTCCTCGATCGAGACGCGCTGAGCAGCGTCCATCACCGTGCCCTTCCAGGTCTCACGCGTCAGCATGGTGTGAAAATTCGGGAAGGGGTTGGGGTCGCAGACCGGCGCGTCGCTGCCCGTCGCCGGCTTCAGGCCGAGATCGAACCAGGTCCGGAAGGGATAGCTCGGCAGCGCCCGCTCCGGCCCGAGTACCTTGACGTAGGCATCGCCGAAATCATGGATGAAGACCTGCTGCGGACAGGGATAGATGCCGGCCTTGACCATGCGCTCGTGCTGCTCGGGGGTCGAGAAGCCGCAATGCTCGATACGGTGGCGACGATCCGGGTCGGGGTAGGCGGCGAGCGCCTTCTCATAGGCGGTGATGAGCTGCTCGATCGCGGCATCGCCGATGGCATGGCAGGCGAGCTGGTAACCCTTCTTGTGGGCATCGAGCACCATGCGTTCGAGCTCGGCATCCTCCCACATCCAGACGCCGGTGGTCTTGTCCTCGCCGAGATAGGGTTCGGTCATCCAGGCGGTGCGGCCGCCGGCCGAACCGTCGAGGAAGAGCTTGACCGCGCCGATCATCAGCATCTCGTCGCCGGTCCCGGAGATCAGTCCGGCGTCGTAGCAATCAGGCACGATCGAGCGGCCGTCATCGCCGAGCAGGGTCAGCCAGGTGCGGACCGGCAGGCGGCCGTCGCGCTTGGCGCGGTGATAGGCCGCGATCTCGCGGAAGCCGCCCTTCTGGCCGACGGCGGCATCCATGCAGCTGGTTATGCCGAGCGAGAGCAGGTACTGCCCGCCGCGCTCGATACCGGCGATGATATCCTCTTCGGTGGCTGCCGGAATCGCGGCCTGGACCGGGGCGCGGGCGTTCTCGGCGAGCAGGCCGGTCAGGCGGCCGTTCTGCTGCTCGATCAGGCCGCCCTGCGGCGTCGGCGACGTCTCGTCGATCCCGCCGAGGCGCAGCGCTTCCGAGTTGCAGATCGCGATATGGCCGCAGGCGCGCACCAGCATCACCGGATTGTTCGGCGCGGCGCGGTCGAGTTCTTCGCGATAGGGGTGACGGCCGGTGTCGAGCTTGGTCTGGTCATAGCCGCGCGAAAGGATCCATTCGCCGGGCTTCGACTGTGCGGCACGGGCTGCGATGGCGCCGAGAAGGGCATCGAGCGTCGGCGCGCTCTCCGGCTTGGAATCGACCCAGCCCATGGTCATGCCGAGCGAGACCAGATGCAGGTGCGAGTCGTTGAGGCCGGGTGTCGCGAGCCGACCCTTCAGGTCGATGACGCGGGTCTTCGGCCCGATCAGCGGCTTGATCTCGGCATCGCTGCCGGCGGCCAGGACCTTGTCGCGGAAGATCGCCAGCGCCTCGACGACGCCTTCCTCGCGCCCGCACCAGATCGGCCCGTTGCGCAATACGATATCGGCCTGAATCGCCATGGTGTTCTCCTCAAATCCAGTCGTCGCCGACGCCTGCGCGCGGCGGTCAGATATCGTCGAGCGGGAAGATCGGGCGGCGCACCTTCTTGTACGGCCGCTCCTTGAAATTGCGCGTCGAGAGCGCGCCCGTATCGACCTCCAGCACCTCGCGTGCGATCGGCTGGAAGGCGGCGCGGAAATGCTGCATCGACTTGACGATCACCGTCGATTTCCGGGTCGGATCGACGCCGAGCGAGGTGAACTGCGCGAGGTCGGTCGCCTGGCCGTTATGGGTGATGACGATGATCTCGACATCGTCGACGCGCAGCAGCGCCGAGAGCCCGTAATTGCGCCAGACACCGCCGGCCATCGGGCCATGGCAGAGGAAATAGCCGTCGGTGATCGCGACCACGTGTGCATCGAGATCGAGCGGCGCGCCGCCCATGGTCGGATCGACCTTGCCGCCGAGCTTGATCCGGCCGCGCTTGCCGACGCCGATCGCCTGGGCGGCCAGCACGGCCTCGGGGTCGTTGATCGCATGGAAGCCGACATTCTTCAGCCCTGCATCGAGGACCGCGCGCAGCAGGTTGGTGGCGTCGCCATAGGCGCCCGAGCCGGGATTGTCCGAGTAATCCGAGATCACCACCGGCTTGTAGCCCGGCTTGCCCGTATCGGCCTCGCCGGCCTTGGCGCGGGCCATGGCCTCGGCCAAGGGCGTGAAATGGATCGAGGAGAAGCGGCGCTGCTCCCAAGCGTAATCCATCAATTCTTCGGCGATGGTTTGCGCCTTGCCGCGATCATCGGCCGTGACCGCGATCGAGGGGCCGATATCGTGGACATCCGCCGAGGAGAAGCCGGCCTGGACGCTGACGACGAGCGCATCGCCCGAGGCTTCCAGCGCGTCGCCACGGCGCAGCAGTTCGAGGAAAGGCGGCGAAGTCGTGCGCCCGCCGTCGAGCGCGTAAAGGATCGGGCGCCGGGCGAGCGCGACCTTGGGCTTGATCTCGCCCTTCAGCGCGCGCTGCAGCAGCTCCGCCGCCTGCCAGGTCCGCTCGTATTGGTCGATATGCGGATAGGTGCGGTAGGAGATCAGCGCATTGGCGTTGTCGGCCATAGCTTGCGTCACCGTCGCATGCAGGTCGAGCACGGCGACGACCGGCACGTCCGGGCCGATGCGCTTGCGCAGCCGGGCGAGCAACTCGCCCTCGCCGTCATCGGAGCTCTCTGTCGACATCGCGCCGTGGAGATGCAGCAGCACGCCGTCGACGCCCGGTGCAGCATCGCAGATCTGGCCGGCGAAGACATCGAAGGCGGCATCGGTGACGCGGCCGGATGGATTGGCGCCGGTCACCAGCGGGTGGACCAGGCTCCAGCCGAACTTGTCGGCCGCCTCGAAGGCCGCGCCCATCGAGGTGCGTGTGCCACGGAAGGCGCCCGGGATTTCATTGTCGCGATAGGCGCCATGCGCCCTGAAGGTGGCTTCGTCCGTGAGCTGAACACTGAAGGTGTTCGTCTCATGCATGAACTCGGCGATCAAAACGCGCGGCACCGTCATCTCCCCAAATATATCGTTCAATTTTTTTGACAGTCTTGGCGAGCCAACTCGGGATTTGCCACTGTTTTTCGCGCATGCATCCCCAGAAACCTGCGCGCTTGTCGAAATGTGGTGAATATGCTCGACTGAGCGGAACCAACTGGCCCATGGCGCCGTTTTCGCAGCGGACCCCCGCGAGCGCCCGCCCATGCCGGTTTCCTCACACGCTAAACGCCCTGCCGCAGCGACGCGACTGCGGCGCGTTTCGTCAGATGAACTCACGATCCGTCGCGTTCGCCACGGCCGCTCCTTCGGTTACCGGGACGCGGAGGGCGGCAAGATCAGCGACGAGGCCACCCTCGCCCGCATCCGCTCACTGGCCATTCCCCCGGCTTATGAGGATGTCCGCATCGCGGCCGATCCGCGCGCCCATCTGCAGGCGATCGGCCATGACGATGCCGGCCGCATCCAGCATCGCTACCATTCAGACTGGGAGAAGGTGCGCGAGAGGCGCAAGCTCAAGCGGCTCGCCCGGCTGATCGAGGCGCTGCCGAAGCTGCGGGCGCGCATCGCAACCGATGTCAAGGCGCGGACTCTGTCGCGCGACAAGGCGCTCGCCAGCGCGGCGGCCATCATCGACCGCTGCCATCTGCGCGTCGGTAACGAGGCCTACGCCAAGGAGAACGGCAGCCACGGCACCTCGACCTTGCTCAAGCGGCACGTCACACTGACGGGCACGCGGGTCGCACTGCATTTCCGCGGCAAGAGCGGCAAGGACATCTCCTGCGCCATCGACGATGCGCCACTGGCCCGCGCAATCACCCGGATCACCACCCTGCCCGGCCGCCGGCTGCTGCAGTATCGCGGCGAAGACGGCTCCGTCGCATCGATCCATGCGGCCGAGATCAACACCTATCTCAAGCGCGCCTGCGGCCTGCCCGTCAGCAGCAAGGACCTGCGGATGCTCGCCGCCAATGCCGCCGCAGCGGAGCTTCTCTTGGCCGGCGAGGCGGTGGCGAGCGAGGCTGGCCGCAAGCGCCAGCTCGCGGACATCATGCGCGCCATCTCGGAGAAGCTGGTCAACACGCCGGCCGTCGTCCGCAAGAGCTATGTCCACGCGATCGTCATCGATGCCTATGCCAGCGGCCGTTTGCAGAAGAGCTACGCGAAGGCGCGCGCCAAGGCCGGCTGCTCGCGGATCGAACGCGCTCTGGGGCTGCTCGCCGCCTGAATCTCGGGGAACAATGCCACCCTTCAGAGCTTGGTCCTGAAAGCCTTTTCAGAGGAGACCGCCATGGCCCAGCCCAACAGGAAGCGCGAGAATCCCGCCCTGATCGAGGACGAGCGCAAGCCCGCGAACGCCGGTCAGACCGCCGCCGAGACCGACCCCAGCGAGAGCCAGCGTGTCAGCGACCGCACCAACATCCATGATGCGGGGAGCGATGCCAACGACACACCGGATGGGCTGACAGAATCGGAAGAGGCCGTGCGGCAGGCGGCGGAGGACGTGCCCGTTGGCAGGCCGCTACGCGGCAAGACCGAGGCGATCCCGGTCTTCGATCGCGGCTCGCTTCCGCCCAAGGCCTGAGCCGGGGAGGACAAACCCATGACCGGCGATTGGAGCTTTCTCATCTGGATTGTCCTGATCGCCGTGCCGATCGGGATTGTCCTTGCAACCTTCTGGGCGCGCTCGCGCGGCCCTGAGGAGGCGATGCTGGGCAAGCCCAGCGTCGACGACCCGCGCGATCCAATCTAGCGAGCCCCTCGAACCGAGGTGCCACGCCCAGGATAGCGGCGCCTACAACGACTTGAAGCTCGGATAGTGCCCGCGGTAGCTCTTCTCGAGGATCGCGACGCCGCCCCGCTCCTTCAGGATCTGCGCAACAGCGAGGCCGAGCTCACGTGCCTGTTCCGGTGCCGCGCTCTGATCGGCGACGACGCGCTCCGTGCCTTCGATCGAAGTCACCTGCGCATGCAGCGTCAGGCGGCCGTCCTGCCATGTCACGCAGGCGCCGACCGGCAGGCTGCAGCCGGCCCCGAGCGCATGCATCATCTCGCGCTCGGCCTCGGCCTCGGCACGGGCCTGCGGACACTCGATCGCCTTCAGCACCTCGATCACCGCCGTATCCTCGGCGCGGGCCTCGAGCCCGAGCGCGCCCTGGCCGACCGCATAGGGGAACAGGGACGGCGCAAGCGCCTCCGAAGAGGCTTCGTCCATGCCCAGCCGGCGCAGTCCGGCTTGCGCCAGGATGACCGCGTCGAGCGCATCCTCGCCGCCGATCTTGGCCAGGCGAGGGCCGACATTGCCGCGGATCGGCACGACGGTGACGTCAGGCCGGAGGTTCAGGATCTGGGCGCGGCGGCGAAGCGAGCCGGTACCGACGCGGGCGCCCTGGCGCAGGGTGGCCATGGTCGCGCCGCAGAGCGCGTCGCGCGGGTCCTCACGCGGCGGCACCGAGGCGAGAACGAGGCCTTCATGCAAGGTGGTCGGCAGGTCCTTCAGCGAGTGGACGACGAAATCCACCTCGCGCTTCACCAGTTGCTGCTCGTGCTCGACGGCGAAGACGCCGACCATGCCGAACTGGTGGAACTCGGAGACGCGGTCGCGGTCGGCGATGGTGGCGATCTGGCAGAGAGTGAATTCCGCCTGCGGGAATTTCTCCCGGATCAGGCCCATGACGTGGTTGGTCTGGGCCATCGCCAACGGGCTGCGGCGCGTGCCGATCCTCAGATGCATGATCTCAAAACTTTCGGTCCTGTCCGGCCGGGCCGGTTATTGCCGCGGTCTATATCAGGGGGGCGCCGGGCTGACGAGTGCGGCACATGCCCTTACTGCTCTGGATCAATCGTGGGCGGCGGCCCCGCCCTGCTGCCGCATGGCGGCCATCGCCTGCCCGAGCACCTCGATCACGCGCGGATCGCGCGACTGGGCGACGTTGAATCGCATGAAGTTGCCGGCCATCTGGGCGACGCTGAAGACATTGCCCGGCGCCAGCACCACGCCCTGCATCACGGCAAGGCGGGCAAGCTCGGCGGAATCCACGTCCTCCGGCAAACGGCACCAGAGATAGAAGCCGCCGCGCGGCATCAGCCAGGGCCGAATCCCGAGCGCCTCCAGGCGGGCGGCGACCTCGCGCCGCGCCTGAGCCAGGCGCCTGTGCAGCTCCTCCATATGCTTGCGGTAGCTGCCGCCGGCGAGGACACCCGCCAGCAGCTCCGTCGAGACCGGCCCGGGACCGCCGAAACTGGTCGCGACCTGCAGATCGACCAGCCCGTCGATCCAATCCGCCCGCGCGGCGATATAGCCGCAGCGGACGGCGGCCGAGAGCGTCTTCGAAAAGCTGCCGATCCGGATGACGCGCTCCAGCCCGTCGAGTGCCGCGAGCCGTGACGAGGGCTCCGGCTCGAAATCGGCGAAGATGTCGTCCTCGACGATGATCATGTCGTTGGCTGTGGCAGCGCTCAGCACGCGATAGGCGGCCTGCGGCGACAGGCTGGCGCCGGTCGGATTGTGCAGGCCGGAATTGGTCAGATAGAGGCGCGGGCGCTCGGCCGCGACGACCGCCTCGAACGTCGCGATATCCGGCCCCGACGGGGTATAGGGCACGCTCAGGATCCGCACCTGATGCGCCCGCAGCAGCGCCTGGAAGTTGAAATAGCAGGGGTCGTCGACGAGGACCGCATCGCCCGGCCGCAGCAGGAAGCGGCAGATCAGGTCGAGCGCCTGCGTGCCGGAGCCGGTCAGCATCAGCTGCTCGGCCGAGACCGCAAGCCCGGCCTCGGCGAAGCGCCCGAGCAGGAGCCGGCGCAGGACGGAGGCGCCGCGCGTGCCGCCGTAATCGGTGAGGATGGCGCCATCGGCCCGCGCCAAGGCCCGGAAGCCGCGGCGCAGAGCCTCATCCGGCATCCAGTCGGCCGGCAACCAGCCGCAGCCCGGCTTCAACGCACCCGGTTCGGCATCGAGCGACTGGCGCGAGACCCAGAACGGATCGACCACAAGCTCCTGCGGCGAGGCGGCCTGCGTCAGCGCCAGGGGCGGCAGGCCGCCGCCTGTCACATAGAAGCCGGAACCCTGCCTTGCGCGGATCAGGCCTTCCGCCGCGAGGCGATCATAAGCCTCGACGACGGTGGAGGGTGAAACCTTCATCGTCGCGGCAAAGCGCCGGATCGAGGGCAAGCGGTCGCCCGGCGCCAGAGTCCGTGCAGCCAGCCGGCTCCGGATCGCCGCCATCACGACTGCCGTGCGAGTCGCCCCGTCTTCGTCCTTGCTGATTGTATGGCCATCCATAGCCATACAGTTTGCCATGAATGTATCGGTCTGTCGCTGGTGCTCTGGAGGGCGGACGCATAGAGCACGGCTTCCGGCACAGCAGTAGAGCGGATCAGATGTTCAGGGATTGGGGCGGCAAGGGTTGGGGCAGCGGGCTCATCGGCGTGCTGATCTTCAGTGGTTCGCTGCCGGCGACGCGCGTCGCGGTGGCCGGCTTTTCACCGCTGTTCCTGACCGGAGCCCGCGCCGCGATCGCGGCCCTGCTGGGCGCGATCTGCCTGATGCTTTTGCGCCAGAAATGGCCGAGCCGGGCGGATATCCGCCCGCTCACGATCGTCGCGCTCGGCGTCGTCCTTGGCTTCCCGCTGCTGACGGCACTCGCCCTGCAGCATATCCCCTCGGCACGCTCGATCGTCTTCATCGGCCTGCTGCCGCTGGCGACCGCGCTGTTCGGCGTGCTGCGCGGCGGCGAGCGGCCGAAGCCGATATTCTGGCTGTTCTCGGGGATCGGCAGCGCGACCGTCGCAGGCTTCGCACTCGCCAACAGCGACAGCGGCTCGCTGGCGGGTGACCTGCTGATGATCGGCGCCGTCCTGCTCTGCGGGCTCGGCTATGCCGAAGGCGCGACGCTCTCGCGCCGTCTCGGCGGCTGGCAGGTGATCTCCTGGGCGCTGCTGCTGTCGCTACCGGCGATGGCCGTGCTCGCCCTGCTGTTCTGGCCGTCGAGCTGGCAAGGCATCGGCACGCCGGCCTGGATCGGCCTTGCTTACGTCTCGGTCTTCAGCATGCTCGTCGGCTTCGTCTTCTGGTATCGCGGCCTCGCGCTCGGCGGCATCGCCAGCGTCGGCCAGCTCCAGCTCTTGCAGCCGTTCTTCGGGCTCATGCTCGCAGGTTGGCTGCTCGGCGAGCCGATCGCCTGGACGATGATCGCCGCAACCGCCGTGGTCGTGCTCTGCGTGGCCGGGGCGAAGCGCTTCGCCTGAGCCGGCCCCAACTCTTGGAATTCCCGCCATCCAAGGCCATCTTGTGGCGATGGAGGTTGCGTGATGGCAAGCGGATGGGCTCCGGACGGAGCGGTTCAGGACCAGATCGACGGCTCGATCACGGACGCAGTTCGCCTGGCGCGCTCGCGGCTGCCAAACGGCCCAGGCGAGATCTACTGCCAGGAATGCGGCGAGGAGATTCCCGAAGCACGGCGCCTCGCCATGCCAGGCGCCCGGCTCTGCGTCGCTTGCCAGTCCGGGCAGGATCGTTCGGCGGCGCAATCCAGCTATAACCGGCGTGGCAGCAAGGACAGCCAATTGAAGTGAGTTCGGCTGCGGCGGAGCGCGCCGCATCGCTTCGGCTGCGTGCGGAGATGGGCATCCACCAGAAGCAATGGCGATGACGCGCTGCGATGTAGGGGAGAGTGGTGCCGCAAGAGAGAACGATGCACCACGATAAATCAAATACTTACTGTGCATTTCTGCTCATATCCCACGAATTACCCCACTTCTGTGGAAAACTCTTCCGCGAGGACGCGATCGATATGCTCCATGGCGTGCTCTGGCGTCAGCCGGTTATCAACCAGCGGGACAGGCGTAACGATAAGCATGTCCAGTCGTGACAGGTAAGCTTCAAACCTCTCTGACGATAGCCTCGCAGGCGCCTTGGAACGGCGCGGCTCTCGTGCGGCCATCTCTAGAACTTGCTCAGCTCCTCGGCGCATAGCCTCCTTAGCCTCATCCGTCGTGAGGTCAGGTATGACATCAAGTGACCGACCCTTTTGGATGTACTTGTTGTCAATCACAACAAGACGGACTTTCTTCCGAGGCATAGCCAAAACAGCCAACCCCGATTTAAGGAATTCCGCAATAAATTTCTCCCGTAGGGACGGGGGTTTATTTTTCTTCCACAAGTTCAAATTGAGCTGCGTTGCCGCAACAAGCTCCTTATAGCAAATCTCATCAGGAAGCGGCTTAGGAAACGAGCCCGGCTCAGGGTTTTTTACCTTAGAGAATGGCGGCTTCGTGGATAGATAAAGCTCAGGTTCCAATCTGAGGAGCGGTAGGAGCTCATTCCAGGCGAGCCGCTTGGCAGCCGAGGGGCTGATCAAAATTTCGCTCATTGGAGCCTTGCCGGTTCAAAACGCATCAAATATGCTTGTTATGTTACCTTCGTTTTCGAATGAGTAACAGGGTCAGTCGCGCGCCGAGTCGCTTCACCATCATCCGGAACGCAATGGGCGCAAGCGCGCCGAGCGTTTCACCTCCGCCGCCAAGAAAATTGGCAGCGCGATGATGGGTGCGCTATGTCCGTTTTTGAAACTCCCCGTGAAATTCTGACCGAATCCGAGGCTGCTGAGCTTCTGGGCTGTACGCCGATTGCTCTTCGCCTTCGCCGCGCTAGGCACAGCGGCGCTTGCCCACCGTACGCGCGCCGCGGCCGGCGAATCTACTACATGCGCACAGCGCTCCTTGAGTGGGTTACCGCCGGGATGGAAAGCCCGGTCGCCGCGCAGCGCAAGAGCTGACGGTGCGGCATGATCATTCGCCGCCGCGTCACGCGGAATTTCACGATCATCGGCAACGAGGTGTTCGATGACGACCGGCTTTCGCTCGAGGCCACGGGCCTGCTGGCTTGGCTGCGCTCGCGACCGGACAACTGGGCACTCTCGGTCGAGCATCTGCGCCGCCGCTTCAAGGTCGGACGCAATAAGATCCACAATCTGGTCCGCGAGTTGGTCGAGACCGGCTGGGTAACGCGCGAGCGTCGGCGCAACCCGGTCACCAAGGCGTTCGTTGGGATCGAGTATGTCGTGCTCGACGAAGCCTCCTCCACGACCGCGGAAGACCAAACGCCAGGTCATCAAAACGAGGACGTGGCTTGCGACGAGCTGAAAGAGCCACGTCCTGATTTACCGCCTCTGGCAAAGCCACGTCTGGCAAATCAGGACGACATAATAAGAACTGAATCAAAACAAGAACTACACACCCCCTTCCCCCCTGATCCGGCCGACGATCTCTGGCGGGCTCTGGCCGAGCAGTGGAACTGGGAGCCCGGCGAGAGCCGGGCCCAGGCTGAAGCCGAATTCAAGCGGCTTAGCGGGGCCGACCGGCGCCACGCGGTGGCCGTAGCAGGCGAATTCATCGCAAGCCGGGCACGCGCGGGCCGAAAGCGCAACTATCTCAAGTCGTTCCTCCGCGACCGGCTTTTCGTCGACTTTACGATCTCGCATAGCGGCGCCACGGCCCAGCCGACTGGCGGCAAAGAGGTTTTTGTCGCCGTCGGAACCGACGAATACGACGCATGGCAGCGGGCCTATCGCGCGGCGGGAAAGCGGGGAATGCCCTCGTCCTACCACGCCGGGCGCGACGGCTGGTGGCGCCCCTCCCCCTTTCCGCCCGCAGGTTGGCGGCCTGGAGTGAAGCAACATGACAGAGCGTGAATTCGATGAGCAGCCAGCGCTGACCGACGCGCTGGCGGTCGAGGTCACTGCGATTGCGGATGGCGTTGGAAATCTCCTGGCGCAGACGAGCCAGATCCATACAGCCCTGTCGCGGATCGAGGCCGGGGCAATATCCAACGGGTCTGAGCATGTAGAGCGCGAGTTGAAGCAAATTCGATCGATACTAGCAGACGTAATTTCACATTCCGCCACCCCTCAACGGCGTCGGACCCTGACGAACCGCAATCTAGTCGTCGGCTCGATCTTCGCCGTGCTTTTGTCGCTGATCGGCTTCTTCGGCGGGACGACATATGCCGCCGTCAATGAATACGGCTTCGGGCTGCGCGGCCAGGAACGAAATATGGCTGTCTACCTTTGGCTGAACCACAACGTTCGGCTGAAGGATTGTATGCAGCGCGCATTTCAATCGCGGACATCCGTTTCGTGCCCGCTGACCATTGACTATTCGAAGTGAGCGCCGTCGATGAAGATGTTTTCTAATCTAGCAATTGCCGTTTCGCTGAGCGTGATATCGGCAGAAGCGCAGGAGCCGCAGGCATCGTGGCCGCCGGCTGGCTACGCCGCGCTTCGGTTCGAGCAGATCGGATATGGCCAGCAAAAATCCGAGTTCGCGGCGCAGTTGCTCGATATCGCCGGGCTCGGCTATGCCGCGCCGTTCACGGTCGAAGGCGCCGCTGGAAGCAAACCGGCCCGGCCAGGAAATGGTGTCTGGCTTGCGACTTTGGGTGCACGCAGCGCTCCGACCTATGTTCTTATGGTCAACTCGCATGCAACGTGCTCGCAAAACCAATGTAGCTGGGCGATCATTCGCAAGGACCGGAATATCATTACGGTCGACGCCTGCGATCTGATTGATAGATCGGCCATCTCATCTGATGGCGGCAAGCTCCGTATTTGCGATAAGATATTGAACTTAACTGATATTCCGTGAGATTTCATAATGACATCGGGATTAAGAGGATGCGCGGTCGTCGTGATCGCGCTGGCAGCGACTTCCATCTCAGCCTTTGCGCAATCGCGCGGCGACTGGACGGACTTCAAACAAGCCGTGGCGCAGCGAGAAAGCGCCAACAATGCGACGGTCGTGAACCAGTATGGATATGCTGGTCTGTATCAGATGGGTACGGCAGCGCTCATCGACGCCGGGTATATAAAGCAGGGCACGCCCAGCAGGGATAACTCTGCCATGAACAATCCTTATAATTGGACTGGAAAGGATGGCGTTTACGCGCTCAATCAATATCTGAACAACACCTCCGCGCAGAGCAATGCCTGGGAGGCATACCAAGCGCAAAATTGGAAGACAATGCAGGGTCTTAACCTTACGTTATTTTCCGGAAAGACAATGGCCGACGGCACCATCATCACGGATTCTGGCCTGATCTTTGCGTCGCAATTTGGTGTCGGAAAGGTCAAAGCTTATCTCGAGAACGGCGGAAACTGCGTGCCGGGCAAAGGAACGGCGACCAACGACGGCAACGGCATCTGTGTTGCCGAGTACATGAAGAAGGGTGCGGGATACGACGTCTCCGAGTTCACGAAGAAGGCCGAGAGCCTGCAGAACTTCACGCCGCAGGACAGCGCGGACCGCGGAAATGCGAACGGGTTGAACACAGCTCAATCTGGCGGATCTGCCCATCAGGGCTCGGTCGAGGAAATCGGCTGCTGGCCGTGCAAGATACTCCAGCCGATCGCCGCACCGCTCGATGCATTCCTGCAGCGCGGGAATGAGATCGGCAAAAGCCATGGCGTCTGGATCGCCTCGATGCTCGCCGGCTTCGGCACCCTGGTCTTGGCCGGTGGCGCCATGCTTGGCGTGCTTTCGAATTGGCGTGAGCTCGGCAAGCTGTTGCTCGGGCTGGCCGTCATATCGGCGCTGCTGAGTAGTCCTGGCTGGCTGTGGGGCAACGTCGGCGCCCCGATCTTCAATGCGACGATCGCGATCGGAAGTGAGTTCGTCGGAAGCCCCAGCCGGTCAGCCGGCGGCTATGCCTGCACCAACGCGAATCCGGCCGGCAACGGCCAGCCGGAGTTTCGGCTTCCGGACGAAGCATCGTATGACATCGCGCGCCGGCTCCAGGCTACGGACCAACTCGGCGGCTCAGGAGGCTCGGCGACACCTGGCAGCGCGACTGAGGGCGCCGGCACCGGCAGCAGCGGCGCTATTTCACAAATCGTGACTGCGGCGGATTGCAGCATCCGTGCGGCAATTGCGCAGCCGAACTACCTGCTGAGCCATGCATGGTGGGGCGTCAAGAAGAACATGAAAAGCAGCCTGTGGAGCGGATTTTCGAACATACCGCTCATCCTGCAGACGATCGTGATCTTCCTCGCCTACATAGGCTACACGCTCGTGCTGGGCATCCTGTTTGTCGTCGCGATGTTCCAGGTGGCCATTGGCGCTGCGACTCTCCCACTTACCTTGCCTGCCGCGCTATTTCGCAAGTCACGCCCCATGTCCTGGTGGTCGGTGAAAATGATTGCGCAGCCGGCGGTGCATTTGGTCCTGATCACCATGGTGGCCGCTGTCTTGAATGCGGCGATAAAGCAGGTCATGGACGCGTATGGATTTGCTGCCGGCGCGGACGTTTTTGGCAAGATGTTCAACGACGGCGCGATTCCGCTGGAGATGTTCATCACTGTTGTCGGAGCGATGTGCCTGGCGCTTTTCATGATGAAGCGCTGTGAGGGGTGGTCTGAAGCGGCGACGCATTGGCTCGGATACGGCGGAAACGGCTTTGGCGGCGCCGCGCTGGCGGCGTGGCAGAACCTTGTCGCCAGAGGTCGGTAGGAGCGCCTCGATCAGAGCTTCTGCTTCGGGCTAGCCTTTTCATTCTCGGTGGCGGCGGCCTTCTCCGCTGCGACCGGGGCCTGCGCCGACCTCCCCGCTTGAATCTGGTGCAAGACAGCGCGCAGCGAGGTGCGAAGCTCCGGCGTCCTAGCGTCGCTCAGAAACAGGCCAGCGGCGGTCTGGTGAGTCGCGAGGCCGGCCTCGGCCGCGCGCTTGATGTTGCCGCCGACGGCCCGGAGCTTTTCTGCGATGATTGGCGCCAGGTGCTTGTCCAATGACGCTTGCATCTTGCTCGGCGCCTGCGGGCGCTCCTGCGGGCCTTCTGCCATCTGGCCCAGGTTCATCTCAATATCGCGCTCCGCCGCTGCTGCCTGGCTTCGAGCCGCCTTCCAATCGCCCGGTCGACCGAGGTGACGGAGGGAGTCTCGCGCGACCGCAGCCTGGGTGTTAAGCGCCAGAGCGAGTTTGTTTCGGCTGTCTCGCTCCTGGCCATAGGCGGGATAATCCGGGTGCTGGCGCTCTCGGCCGGGCGCGTCGCCACGGATGCGATGCCAGAGTTCGCGTGCGCGATCGTGAAGCTTCAGCCACTCGCGGGCGACGGCATCAACCACCGTCTGCCCTGGTGAGCGGACAGGCTCGCGGATGCCGGCGATTTCCTCGAGGCGCGCCCAGGAGAGGCCGGCATGGCGCGCTGTCTTGATGACATCCGCACGATCTCCGGCGGCGACCAGGCTTTGAGCTGCTGCCGAACGCTCGGCGCGCAGGCGACCAAGTTCGCCGCGCTCTGCATCGCTCAGGTCCGTGTCCCTGGTGTCAGCCGCATGCAGGAGATCGGCCATGCGCTGGCCGGCGAGCACGACATTGCGCACGGAATCTGCCACCTCGCCGCTGGCGCGGGTGATGTCCTGGGCCGCAAGCGTCTCGGGCGCGCGCGACAGCGACCTGGCGAGCTCATTGTAGTTCGCGAACTCCTCGCTCGAGTAATAAACGAACGTGTCCTGCTTCGACCGGGTAAGCGCGACATAGGCGCCGTCGCTTCGCAGATAGCGGTCAGCCAAGACGTGCACGGTGCCGTCGACAGTTTGGCCCTGGCTCTTGTAGTGCGTCGTCGCGTAGGCGTGGTTGATATCGGTCCATACCTTGGGCTCGAATTCGACAACCCTCTTGTCGTCAAGCAAGATGGTGACCTGCTCGGGAGAGGCCGTCACAACGGTTCCGCTGTCGCCGTTGACCACGCCGCCAGCGACGATCTGCCCGGGGACATCGCCCGCTGTGAACGAGATCCGGTCGCCCGCGACGAACGACCGTCCACCGATCTGGATGCCGACGGTGTCCTCGACCAGCTCGCCGCGCTCCTGAAGGCCGGCGCGGATTTCTCGGTTGAGCTGGTCCACGTCGCGATTGGTGAAGGCGTAGATGGCCTGCGCTGCCTCGCCCTGGTCGCGAAGCTCGAAGTAGCGACTGACGACCTGTCGGATCGCCGCGTCGTGATTGTCCGAGGCGGTGACAAAGCCGCGCCTTTGCCACTCGCCGACGCCGTCTGCGGTGTTGCCGGCCGCAAGCAATTGCGCGGCTTCGCGCCGCCAGATCGATCCCGCACCCCGGTTGATGTCAGCCACCAGCTCCGGGTTCTGCTCGACGACGACGCGCCGTTCGACGAGCGAGAGGCCGGCAAGGCTCGAGATCGCCTCGGTCCTCGTCTGCCCCTTGGCGACGAGAATGTCCTCAGCGTCGGCAGTCTGGCGCATGATGGTGTTGATCTGGGCCGCGCCAACCGTGTCCTGCAAGATCGAAAAGGCGGGGCCTGCGCTGATGGCTGAGAACTGCGCACTGTCGCCAATGGCGACGATCTTCGCGCCAGCTTTGTCCGCTGCCGTTGCCAGCATCTCCATGGATCGGACATCGACCATGCCGGCCTCGTCGATCACCAGCACTTGGCCGCACTTCAACAGCAGTTCCGGCCGTGCGCATGTGCCATCGTCACGCTGCTGGCGCTCGGCATTGACGATCGCGGCGATCGACGCTGACGGAATTTTCGCCTCTGCTTCCAGCAGCCGCGCGGCCTTCCAGGCGATGGCTGCGCCGCGAACCTGATAGCCGGTCGCTTCCCAAATCTCGCGCGAGGCCTGCATGAGCGAGGTCTTGCCGACACCAGCTCGGCCCTGGACCAGCGCAATACCACCTGCGCCCGTCATATGCGTGACAGCGGCCTTCTGCTCGGCATTCAGCCAGGCGAACTTTTGGACGATGATGCCGTCACGCAGCTCGTCGCGAACAGAAAATGAGGACTGGCGGTCGAGCGATTTTGCAGCTTTGACCAACCGGGCTTCGCGGTCCAGATACTCGCGAGTGGTATAGCGTTCATTGCCTCGAAGGTCCTGCCCGAGTGCGATGAGCCGCCTATCGGCCAGCAGCCGGTCAAAGGCGATGTCCGCGATGTCGTCGCGTCCACCCGTCAGCTTGACGATTTTCGACTTGATGTCGCGCGCCGTGAGCGTGGCATTGTCGCGGCATAATTGGCCTTCGCTCCTGCCCCATTCATCCCGATGGCCTACGAGAAGGAGTTCGACGACGTCGCGCGGGCGCGACAGGATCAGGTCGGCATTTGCTGCCTGGACGCGAGCATTATGGCCTGAAATTCCGATGTCAGGATCAGGCGACTTGGCCGACGTGGCGGCGTTCGCGTGATCGACATGAACGGTAGGCCCAAGCGAAATTCCAATGCTCGCATTGGAACGGTGCTCGACATGGCTCGCCAGATTGAGGGCCGCGAGCCGCTGGTTCTGCTCGTCGGCCGCAACAGAGCGAAACTCCTGGGTCCAGGATTTGATCTGCTGGGGCTGCCGGAATATCCGGGCTCCAAAGGCGCCATCGGCCGACACCTTGCGGCCAGCGATCATGAAATGGACGTGGTAGTTGCCGGCGTCGGCGTGGATCGAATAATGCACCGCGCCGCGAAGCTCATTGACAACGGCGCGCCGCAGAATGCTCTCCGCGATCTCAGGCAGCATCTCACGCGGCAGGGCATTGGATAGCGTAAAGCGCCCCTTCAACGCCGTCTGCGCGTTCTCGACGGCCTCGATGGCGCGAACCGGGTCACGCCTGTGACGGTGCAGCAGGGCGGCGGTTTCGCGGCTCTCCACCGCATTCCAGAAGGCGGCCGGATCATTCTTGAATCTGGCTAGCGAAAACTCGTCCGGTGCGAGGATGCCAGCCGCAAGCGGCGGTACGTCCGACGCGTAGTCGAAAATGCGACCTGTCGCCTGCTCCTGATACACCGTGCGGTCATTATACGCGGCCGTTGCGACGGTCCCGGCACCGCCAGAACGCGACACGAAATCCGCGCGCATGTGCAATCTGTGAACGTCGTTCGCCATGGAAATTCGCGCTGGTCGCGCGCCTGAAACAGCCGCCGGCAGGGCCGGACAATGCAAAATATCATTTTGCTATATGTGAGCACTACTGAAACCGCAACTAACACGGCCGATATGACACAGTAATTTTGTTGAGCGAGGTGGATACACCGTGTAAAATAAAACTCTATTCTAAAGATAGAGGCCATAATGACTGTAACAATACGAACGCTCATGAACGGTGAGGCGGAATTAGCTAGGATCGACGCTGATGCGCAGGCCAAAAGGGATGCGCTTCGGCACGAACTCGAAAGCGCAACCGCAGCGAGGCGCGCGGAGATCGCCGAGATCGCAGAGCGCGTCGGTGCATTGACAATTCCCGACGATATTCTCGGCGGCGTCCTGCTTGGCGCAGTCGATAGCCACTCCCGCGATCCGGATGAACTGAAGCCACTCGCCGCCGACTACCTGGCCCGATTTCCCGGGACTGCCGGCAAGTCGCGGCGGCGAGGCCGGCCGTCGAGGCAACAGTCTCAAGCGCCTAGTCCGAGCGCGACGGGAGGTGAGCAGGCTGGTGCGATCGTCGCGGAATAAGCGACGAAAGGATGCGCCTCGGGTCGGCAAGCACCGCGAACTGCGCCGGAAAATCGAGGCCGCTGGCGTGGCCATCGTGGCCGGCGTCGATCTGTCCGACGTCCTGTTTGTCGAGCGCGTCGCGTCCAAGGCGTTCGATATCATCCTGCTCCCGGCGACGGAACGGCAGGCCAGGCGCGTCGGATTTTCGCTTCTGGATGCAGGACCGGCGCGGCCGAAATCAAACTACCAGACCAACCAGCTCGCAGCCGCTGGCTATCACATCCTGAGGGCCGGCATTGATCCCGGCATCATGGAGCCTGCGATTGCGATCGGCGCGCTTTCGATGGCGCTGCGTCATACTGACGGAGATATTGGACCATGAATTTTCAAAGCATGGGCTGGGGCGCGGCACTTATTCCGCTTCTGCCCGCGGTTTTCTGCCAGATTCTCAGCCTTCTCATGCCGTGGAGGCATTGGCCGAAACTCGGACTGTTCGGCCTCATCGCAAGCCTGGCAGCGGCAGCCTACTATGTTGTCCCCTGGACGCCGACCAGCGGAATCTGGCGCGCGGTTCTGATCTACCGATTGCCAGATCCGAAAGCGGAAACCCTCATTCTTGCATTGCTGGCCGGCAGCATGATTGCGCTGATATGGCTGGTGACCCTGCATGTGATGACCACATTGCGCCGCCGTTCCACGGTCGAACGGTCATCGCGCGATCATCTTGGCGGCGCCCGGTTCGCGCGCTGGGGCGAGGTCACGCATATGACCAATGGCGATCAACCCGGCTTCATTCTCGGCCGCTGGACGAAAAAATCGGCAAAGCTCGCGGCTCAGCTTGGCGCCGAGCCGAGTGTCGCGACAGGAAAAAGCGGATCGATCATTCGCTGGCGCGGCGCCGGCTCGCTGCTGACCTTCGCGCCACCGGGCGGCGGCAAAACGTCCTCGATCGTTATTCCGACCCTGATCGACTATCCGGGACCGATCATCTGTCACGATCCCAAGGGAGAGAATGCAGCGGTCGCGGCCAAAGCGCGGCGGCTGCGCGGGCATAACGTCAAGATCATCAATCCGTTTGGGATCGCGCAGCTCGGAGAGGATACCGACGCGCTGAACCCGCTCGACTATATTCGCCATGGCACGAGCAAGTTCGCGGCCGATTGCAGGCGCCTGGCTGGGGCGGTGGTCGAAAAATCGAGGTCGGGGCAGTCAAACCCGCATTTCGAGGAGTCCGCTATTTCGATCATCGCGGGTGTAATTTCGTTCGTGGTCGATGCAAACAAGCGCGGAATCTGGCCCGAAGGGGTGCAGAAGGTCTCCCCTTCCTTGCCAGGGGTCTTCGACTTTTTTACGGGCGGCGCCGATCAGTTGGAGCAAAGTTTCAAAGCGATCGAGACCGACCCTCGCGAGCCTGGCGATCGTCTGACCCGGGCGGCAACAACGACTTGGGCCAAAATCGGCAGCGACGAAAAAGGCAGTCATTTTTCAACGATCATGCGATTTCTGGGCTGTTTCGGCGATGTCAGCGTGCGCCGGGCCTGCGAGAATTCGACCTTCTTGCTGGATGATCTCCGTGACGACCTAACGCCCATCGATGTCTTTCTATGCGTGCCCCAGCAGTTCATGGCGATGAACAAGGCGCTTATCCGTGCCTTCGTCACCGCGATCTCGGCGCACATTATCGATGGCGAGCGGCCTCCGCGCGATGTCCTGTTGTTGCTAGACGAGATGGCGGCACTCGGTCCGCTCGATGCAATTGCGGACAGCGATGGTGCCGGTGCGCTGACGCTTGGCCGTTCCGCAGGGATCCGGATTTGGGCGATTGTCCAATCTCTCAGCCAGCTCGAGAGCGCCTATGGCCGGGACGGCTTGAAGCTGTGGGTGGCAAATGCGGCTGTGACCACCTTCATGAACGTGGGTGGCTTCGATCGCGAAACGGCGGAATATGTGTCCACGATCTTGGGCGAATTCACGGTGACCGTCGACGATACGTCTGAGAGTCGGTCGAGCCGCGGTCTGGAAGCCGGATCGCGGAACAAGGGCCTGTCGACCAAGGACCAGGCGCGTCGGCTCTTGCGTGTGGAAGAGGTAGCCCAACTGCCGGGCGACGCCGTTGTAGCCGTCGTAACAGGAGAGAGCGGCGCCGCCGGCAAGAGGCCAATCCTCTTGTCCAAGGCCAGCTATTTTGATGTCGATGAGTGGGCTGGACGGTATTCGGACAATCCGTGGCATAAATAGCGTGGTGCCGGCCGGGCGAATGACTTCACCCGGCCTTGACCGCGAGAAAAAGCAGGATCCGGGGCCTAACGATGATCGCCGTTGCGTAGATCATGAGCGGAATCAGCTCCGGATCGGTCCAGGTTCCCGAGAGTAGCCGATACACGATCCATATCAGATAGGCATATTTGAGCGCGCCGAACGCAAAGCGCGAGACGATCGACACTGAGACGATGAGCCGCGCTAAGCGTTCGATCTTGGAAGGGGAAGACATTGAATTTCCTCGTTGAATTCAGCGGCTGCAACCGAGATGATCTCAGCCGTCAATTGAACGATCGTATTCATCTTAGCTATGATGGTCGAAGATTGGTGAAGGATGGCCGCGCGCTCGCGGCAACTGAGTTGCGCAGGGTCGCCAACCAAGGCGAGCGATAGATCGAGACTTGCGGCGATCTGCGGCACGATAGCCGCAAGCGCATCGGTATCCCGATCCGACACGGCGCGACCAGCCCGATCAATGAGCGTGTTTGCAATATAAAATGCATCTCCGATCATGACAACCTTCAATATTCGAGCCATATATCTGGGTAATATGGCATTTATCCGCAAAATGTCAAACACGGAATCAGATTTTATAAGAAATAATCTTGCTTAATACATAGATACTGGCAAATTACATCCTTCTATTATTACGAGTCGATCGATGGACAACGATGAAGCTGAATAAATTTAGCGCAGTTGCGACCACTTTGGTCGCGATCCTGACGTGCGGCGCAGCATACTCTGCTCCAACCGTAACGGGACCGGCGGCAAAAGCGGCTTCGCAATATATGAATAGTACAATGATCGCCTGTTACCGAAATTCTATTGAGAACAAATGCCGGATTTCCGACATGGGAATGAGCGCCAAGATATTTTATGGCAACAGCTCGACCGGATCACCACTGGCAGACGAGAACATGGCAATCGTCTTTCTCGACTATCAGTACGACAATACCGGAAATGCCGTGGACCAAATGGCGATCGTCCTCAAGGGCAGTAACGAAAGTTGGAAAGTGATTGGCCGCGCCGATAATACCGTTGGTTCGAGTCCCGATGATGTTAAATTTTCAAAAGACACGATTACGTATATGGGAAAATACGTCACGGGTCGGGATTCGCGCTCAAATCCGACTGGAAATAGGCGGTTCACGTTAAAATATACGGCGAATAGCGTGACGTTTGTAAAAGATATGCGGTAGCAGGCTGAGGGGCGCATCTTCGCGGCGTGAGCCGCGACCGGCTTGGAGGCGAACCCGCTCCCCCATTGCGCCGTAGAGAGACGAAGGGCCGCCAAGAACGAGCCCCCGTCGCGCCAGCGGCGGGTCCGACCTTTAGGCCCACGAACGCGGGATCAACCACTCAACAACCGCGCTGAGAACTCGCACCTACCTCTGCGACGACGCGAGCGGGCGATGCAGGGCTTTCGCTCCCCCGGAGGCCTGAAGCGGTTCGTCGCCGTCTTCTCTGCCGTCCGCAACCTCTTCGTTCCACCGCAGCCCCATTGTTCCGCCCCGGCGCCCATCTGCATCGCCTGGACGCCACGGCGCACTGGAAAGCCGCGGCAGCTGTCACGGCCTGAGCCCGTCACCAGGCTAAATCGGCCTCTCTGCGCCCCCGGCAGCTAACGTGACAAAGCCCATTTTGGAATGGTGCCTCACCAATCCCAGGAAAAGACTCACGAATTTCGCCCACAGTGCATGACTGCTGATACAGGGGCGATTCTTTCATGCAGTGTCTTCATCCGTTCTGCCCAATGGGCGGGGGCGCGAAATCTTGGGCCGAGGTGGTTGCACATCCGGCGCTGGAGCTTCTTGACGGGCCTTCACGGTCAGCGAAGCAAAGGGCAGAAAAGATGGCAGCGCTTCTGCACGATCTGAATAATCTTTTTGGACCACTCTCTACCAATACTCCTCCGCCTGTAAATTCTACTCCGGCCACCGGTAGCAATGAACGCCTCGGAGCTCTCCTCGATCTCTGTCCATGCCTGTTCAATCAAATCAATATGCCGCCGACATCGCGCGCCATCGTTCATTTTTGCGAATCGTCAATTGGCGCGCGGATCACCGACGCCAATGTGATGCAGGCTTTCAAGGCCCAGCTTCCAAAGGCGACCGCCTGGAAATACGCGCCCGCCGGATATTTCACAGGCAGGGGCGGAGACGTAATGGAATATTTGTGCAGCGAGGTACTTAACAATGGCGGCATCCCGCAGATGGCGCCGGGCGATAACGGCTGGCCCGAATGGAGTATGCCCGGACACATCCTGCTCAACGAAGGAAAAATGCAGGATCTGAAAGCCCTTGGAGATATCCTGATCCCTTGCGCACCGACAAACCTAATCGTGTCCGTGAAATCCGTGAAGGCCAAGGAACGTTTGCTCTACTCGGCCAATTCAATCGAGGGGATCGGCTACGGCTTTTTCGATTCGCCGGAGGAGTTCTGGACGGTTCGCCGGATGCAGCTTTTCAAGCGTATGGGCTTTTCGGCCATCTATTTGCCCGATGACACACTTGCAAAATTGACTGCACGACTAATTAAAGACAAAACTCGCCCGTTTGCCGTGAACATTAACGGCACGCCGCTTTATCGCCCCTTGACGCAATTCACTAGCGACATGCGGAAGGTCGTGGGAAAATCCGCCTTCGATCTGTAGTCAGTCCGCTGCATCACTGCCGTGTGACACAGCGGCACGGATCAGCGTGCTGAGCGAGGGTTACTCCGAATATTTCGGTGAAGAGGCAACCGACAGCGCCAACAGCGCTATCGTGGATCTGATGCTCCTAGTCGCTGCCAAACACTCGCCCGCCTCGGGTACGCCCCCTGGCGGCAGCAAGGGGCGGCTACATCGTCTGCACCGCGCCAAACCTCTCTCAAGGCACCTGTTTCGACCCGATGGCGCTTGGGCCCGCTCGTATCAGATTTGAAAGCTCTGCCGTCTCCAGGCTTTCACTGACTTCGGAGCATCACCTTTTGGTGCTCCCGCATTCCAGCAATCCCAGAATGCAACGGTCTGACTGTCGGGCTTGTGCCGTGGCTCGGCGACGCGCACCCGGGTTGGCAGCAGGCTGGCATCGCCAACGACCAGGGCCTCGCCAATATCGAGGACCGGCAGAAGATCGCCGAAGCTGCCAAGACTGTCCGGCAATAGCCGGCGAATGACGGTTTGGTCGTCCCCGTTGGTCAATCTCATGGCGATGACATTGTTGCACTGGCTGAGTACCGTGCGGTTCACCTCGGCCGGGCGTTGACTGATGACAACGAGACCGATCCCGTATTTGCGCCCCTCCTTCGCAATTCGCTCGAAAATCTCCACTGAAACGGCATCGCTGCTGTCAGCGGCTGCGCGTTCGGGGATGTAGAGATGGGCTTCGTCGCATAGCAGGGCTATCGGATGCCGATCAGCCTGCGCGGTCCACTGGTTGGTCGTGAACACGAGCCGAGCCAGGAGGCTCACCATAAGCGGCAGGATGTCGGAGGGCACCTCGGAAAAGTCGATGATCTTGATGCCGCCCTTCGTGTCGGCCTGCGCGCCGCGCCCGCCAATCAGCAGATGGACAACCTCGGCCAGCCAGCCCATATCCATACATTGCGCGGGAGGCTGGAAAAGGAAGCCAAGCCGGCGATCCTGACGTTTGGCTTCCAGCCTCGCAATCAGGCGACTGAGCTTGTCAAAGTAGGGCCCCTGCTTTTCGGTTCCGGCCTTTGCGCCGGGGACCATCTCTTCATTGAGGCGGCTTAGTTCGGCCAGGACTACGGCGATATCGAACGGGACAGGGCTGTCGATCGTGAAGTTTGCGAGAATGTCCGAATGCGCCGGGTCTGCCAGCGCGGCCCTTTTTGCGTCAGTGATACAACGCGTCATCATCATCGATTGATTGGGAGCGTTCTGGTCTGTCCGGTCAACGAACAGCGAGATCAGCGCCTCGTAACCCAGTAGCCAGTAGGGAAGGTGCAGGACGCCGTCGGCCAGGCCGGTACCCTTCTCCAGGTCAACGGGACCGGCAATGCGGTAATGTCGGAACTCGTCGCCGACAAGCGGCTTATACTCACCGTGGATATCAAAAAGAATGACATTGGCCTGAGGAAGCTGGGCCACCTGATCAAGCAGGCGCGCTGTCGTCCAGGATTTGCCCGAGCCGGTCCCGCCGACAACGACGGCATGGCGCTGGAACAGCTTGTTCCCGTTCAAATAGGCCACGGCCTCATCGTCCAGGGTGAATGAGCCGAGAGACAGGCGCGGGCCGTTGGCTCCCACGTTGGAGATGACCTGCATGAACTGCGTCAGCCGCTCGCCTTCGAGGGCAAAGCAATTCGAGTCGATCTCCGGCACCGTCTCAAGCGTTCGCCGGAACACGTTCTCAAGCATGCCGACGCGGTCGAGGAGCGTGCCGATCAGGGTAATCCTGACGAGGTTGTTCTCGGGAAGAACCTGATCAATCGGATCGACTTCGCCGACGGCCGCCTCAGCGCGGTCTTCAGCACGTCGTGTTATGCGTGTCACGACACCGATCAGGTGCTGCCCGGCACGGCTGCTTTGCAGAACAGTCAGGCGATTGACCTGAATCCTGCGCAGTCTCTCAATGGCATCGACCCTGATCGTTACAGTCGCCGTATCGACCGAAATAACGCAACCAAGCGCCTCGGCATCGGCAAAATTAAAGATTGGCATATTCCCCCCTCAAGTCACTAATTTTAAAAAACCGGCCATCGACCAGAAATCCTGATCGTTAATATTAATGCCGTCCGGATGTTCTTCTACATATACTTTCGATCCGCCTCCACTCATTTCGATTCCGAGATACTTGGTTCCTGCCTTGTTTTGCAGAAAATCACGCGCCTCGTCTGTAAGGGAGCGGGCTATGACGGTGACTGGAAGATTTTTCTGCCTGCACCGGCCCAGCATCTTGGGTTCGATGTGCGTGTCTCTGAAACCGAAGCCCACGCACAGAAAGGCTTCCGCGTTTTCAAGAGCCCGGTCGGCACCCTGGATGGCCGAGCGAAAGGGTTCGTCATGGGTGCGCTCGAACTTGTTGAACCCCGGCGTTACAATCAGCGGAGTAAGAGGCCCGTCGGGCAGCTCGAAAAGCGGCGCAGCAACGGTGCTGCCATCGGCCCGCTCGAACCAGTCAAGGGAACCGTGAACCTTCCATATCCGAACAGCCCTCATCAACTTGCCGGCGCGGGAAAAATGCACCGGATCGGCTCCCTCGCGGGACTGGAGGTAGCCGGGGATGAATCCGGTTGAAAAAAGCAGATCGACCGAATTACAGGCGTATTCCGCGACACGGTCATAGTTCGTCGTGACGATATCAACGGTTTTGTTGCTGCTGCGGAAAAGGGATGCCAGCAGGGTTCCCACGGGAAACGCTTCGTCTGCGGTCAGGGCGCGGTGGAATACGGCCTTGTCGCCGATGTTGATGCAGCGCCAGGTTTCGGCAACGATCTTTCTTGTCAGGGCAACGGGTAGTACCTTACCGATCAAAGCCTGCTCAAGATGCTCCCCCGCATCCAACGACTGCCTGACTGCGTCCCATGCCGCGACTTCCTCCGCGCCATCTGCGACAATGGAGGCTGTTAGGTGATCTCTAAGCGCGTTCATGCCCGGGAGCTGGTGAGCAGCGGAAGCACCACTCCCCAGTACGATCACCGGACTGCTGGCAAAGCAGCTTTGTGCCAGTTTTGCGATACCATCGATATCCATTCGGTCACACCGCCATCACGTCTGTTTCGGTCAGCGACGCATACAGCGATGCGATGTCATTCGATCGGATACGGAACTGACTGCGCCGTTTCACGGTCGGCCTAGCTGTGGAGGCGCCCTCAAGCTTGATGCCGGGGTCGTAGTAGACCTTCTGCTTGGCCATGGCCTGCAGGAAGCGCAGGAAGTCGGTATCCTCGCCAAGTCGGACGCGGGAGCCATAGCTGTATTGCTGATCCGACTCGGTGCGGGCCTTGAAGGGCACATATGCTGCTTTGGCGTGTTTCTTGTTCCAATGGGCCAGCAACCCGGCGAAGTGCCAGGTAGCGGCCTCGTTGCCACCGGCATCAGCGAGCGTGAACCCGCCCTTTGGATCGGTGATGCGGTTCTTGTCCGGATCGTATCCGATGAACTGCATGGTCAGGCCCGTATTGGGGTGGGTCTCTCCCAGCTTGTGAACGCCTCCGAAGTTCAGGCGATCAGGCCGGCCGGCTTTGTCGGCATAGCCATATTTCCGAACGAAGGCCTCCGGTCCATCCGTTCGGTAGTAGCCGCCGGTCGGCTCGGGGGTCATTAGGGTCAGCGGCCCGCTGGAATAGCGGACGAAGTCCGTCACCGTGTGCCCCTTGATTTCCCAGCCTTCAAAGTCCGGCTCGGCGCGGCCGTTCGGCACAATATCGAGATGGGATTCGAGGGTGTAGCCGCCGCAGTTGGTGCCCGTGCAGGGGCCAACGACACCGCCGGTATAGAGCCGCTGGGACGGCAGCCAGCCGAGACGATGGATATCGCGCAGCTTGCGTAGCAGCCGGTCCCGTGAGGTGTCGGCGGTGCCGATCGGGACATGCTGGAAGATGCCGGTGCGCTGCAGCTCGCCAAGGGCGCGGATTTCGTCGGCAAGATTGCTGTCGGGCGCGGTCACCCAGGCGATGATCCGGCGATCGGCCGTGATGCCGAAGAAGAGCAGGCGCCCGGCCTGCCGGGCGGTCATAAGCGCGTTGGGGCCGCCGCGCGCGCCTTTCAGGAAGCCCGAAAGGCGGATTTCCGGATATTGCGGGTACAGGATCAGCTGGGTGTTCGGGGCCTCGGTGAGGGTACCGTCCTCCCGCAACCATGAGAACGGCAGCGGCGCCTTCAACCCGCTGCGTCCAGCAGCCGTCGTTTCCTCGCGGACCTCGCCCATAGGCAGCAGGTTCAGGATGTCCAGGCTGCCGCCCAGATAGGGCTGGTTCTTGGAATTGTCGTTGGCGGCCAGTTCTTTCACGAGCAGCTGCTGGACGCCGTGGGCGACCATCATCCGCCGGAGCATCTCGAGGCTGAGACTGGGCAGGGCGTTGCTCATGCGAGGCCCCGGATTTCAAGCGTCGGCACATCGCTGCGCAGCCAGTCGGCACATGCCTCGATCACGTCAGTGAGCGGCAGCCGGGCCTTGCCCTTAAGGGCGCATTCCCAGACCACCCCATGGCGCCAGCCGGCGGCACCAAGCTGCTCGGCCGCGCGCTGGTCAACTTCCCGATTCCTGCCGATTTTCGCGCGCCAGAACTCATCACGCGACGCCGGCCAGCGGAACAGATGGCAGTCATGTCCGTGCCAGAAACAGCCGTGGGCAAAGAGAACTGCCCGCCACCGCGGGAACACCATGTCCGGGCGGCCGGCCAACGTCCGATCATGCAGCCGGAACCGGAATCCAGCGGCATGCAACCCCCGGCGCAGCATCATTTCCGGTCTGGTGTCACGCCCGCGAATGCCGGCCATCATTCGGCTGCGAACCTCGGGCGATACCCTATCAGCCATGGGCAGCGATGGGCTCGGGCCGTTCCTGAACGTAGGATGGGCTGCTGCCTGCAGCGGCCTCTTTCGCCAGGGCCGCTTCGATGTACGGGCGCATGGCGTTTGCCACGAACTCCACCACCGGCACCACAACGGCGTTCCCGAACTGACGGTAGGCCTGGGTGTCCGACACCGGAATCCGGAACGGCCGGCCAGGCCACTCGAAACCCATCAGCCTGGCGCATTCCTGGGGCGTGAGACGGCGCGGGCGCTTGCCGGGCTGGTCGATGAGGACTTCCGAGCCGTCCTTGTAGTAGCGGGCCGAGAGCGTGCGGGAGACATCGTTGGGGCCGAACAGGCTGAACCCGAATCCATTGCCCTTGGCCAGGTGCTTCTCGCGGTAGCCCTGGAGATACTCCCAGAGCTTTGGGGTCAGAGTGTATTTCGGGTCGACCTGGTCGGGGGGCAGCAGGATGGTCCCCAGCTTCGGCCCCTTTTCGACATCCGGCAGCTTCAGGGCGTTGAAATCGAAATCGTTGCGTTCGCGAAAACCGACGATGAAGACCCGCTGGCGTTTCTGGGGCACCCATGGTTCCGAACTGATGACCCGGTGCTGGACGTGATAGCCCAGCTCGTTCTTCAGCACGTTCATGATGGTGGCGAAGGTCCGCCCGCCATCGTGGCTCTCCAGGTTCTTCACGTTCTCCAGAAGGAACGCAGCCGGCCGGTGATGGGCGATGATTTGGGCGGTATCGAAGAACAGCGTGCCTTGGGTGTCGCACAGGAACCCGTGTGGGCGGCCCAGGGAATTCTTTTTCGACACGCCAGCGATCGAGAATGGCTGGCAGGGGAACCCGGCCAGAAGCACGTCATGCTCCGGAATCTTGCCCGGCGCCTGGGAAAACTCCCGGATATCGCCCGCGATCGGGTGATTGTCGGGAAAGTTCATCGCATAGGTTTTCTGCGAATGCAGATCCCATTCGGATGTGAAGACACAACGGCCGCCGATGGTCTCGAACCCCATGCGCAGCCCACCGATTCCGGCGAACAGGTCAATGAACCGGAATGCCGGCCGACCGACCTCGATAGGCGCGCAACGCTTCGCAGCTGCCTGCTTCAGCATCCGGAGACCCAAGCGTGTCGGCTCGCGTTCGCCACTTTGGTAGCGCTGGGCAGTCCGCTCCGAGACCGCCAGAAAGGCGACGGCTTCCTCGAACGTCATGCCGGCCTGCTCATGCAGGCGGGTGAACTCGGTTTTCTGGCTGGGGCGCATGCGGGAGGTGATTCGCTTTATCCGTGTCATTTACCGTCAGCCTGGCATCAGGATACCCAGCGGGCAATATGCATGTTCCCGTATCGTTCTATTACCGGGCAGGTTTTAACAGGAGGTTTCGACAGCCGCTGTCGCGGGTCCGGCCAACAATGTGCGACCGCATGAACTTCGCGGCCAGCCGCCCTCTCCGTCCTCAACGCCTGACAGGAAACAGACATGCCGCCTATCCAGGCCGTAGACTCATAAACGCGGAGCCAAAGCCGCATTGAAGCCAGTTGAACCATGGCGAGGAAGTTTTCGGCCAGCTTGTCGTAGCGGGTCGCAACCCTCCGGAAGTGCTTCAGTTTGGAGAAGAAGCGCTCGATCAGGTTGCGCTCGCGGTAGAGCCACGTGCTGAAGTACGGTTTGGACCTCCGATTGGCCTTTGGCGGGATATTGGCGAACGCGCCCCGTTCGCCAACGGCTACTCGGAGACGATCGGCATCGTAGGCCTTGTCGGCCAGTACGATTGTTCCGGCGGCAACGTGATCGAGCAGATTGTCGGCAGCTTGAACGTCATGACTTTGCCCAGCGGTAAGGCTCAGCCGGATGGGGAGGCCTTGCCCGTCGACAACCGCGTGGATTTTGGTCGTGATCCCGCCTCGGGAGCGACCGAGACAATGATCTCGATCCCCCTTTTTACCGTCGCGGCCTGCTGGTGGGCGCGAACAGAAGTGCTGTCGATCATCTGGATGTCGCCCTCATGGGCGGCAGTGATGGCGTCCATCATTCGATCCCAAACGCCCGCCTTCCGCCATCGAACGAAGCGGTTGTAGCAGGTGGTTCGTGGGCCGTATCTCTCGGGGAGGTCACGCCAAGGTGCACCGGAGCGCAGCACCCAGAAGATGCCATTCAGCACGCGACGGTCATCGACGCGCGGCACGCCTCGTGGCTTGTTGGGCAAGAGCGGCTCGATCACGCGCCACTCGAAGTCGGTCAGATCATATCGGCTCATGCCGATGCTGAATCAGATCTCGGCACAACACTAAAGACACTCGTCCTCATTCGCCCCAAAAACCGCCTGGCCGCTAGCGCCCCAATTTCGGACATTAGGTTTCGCTTTCGCCAAAGGCCCCGGGGCGAGACTGTTGCGTTTTCCGAACGAGCAAGATAACACTGAACCATATGGTTCAGTCAGTAATGCCTTCCCTCGATCTTTCGTTTGCGGCGCTGTCAGACAAGACGCGGCGCGGCGTGCTTGAGCAGCTCGGCCGAGCGGACGCGTCGATCACCAGCCTGGCCGACAAGTTTCACATGACCCTGACCGGCATGAAGAAGCATATCGCCGTCCTGGAGCGGGCAGGCCTCGTTGTGACGGAGAAGGTCGGACGGGTGCGGACGTGCAAGCTTGGGCAACGCGGCCTCGATGCGGAGGCCGAATGGATCGAAGCGCATCGCAAGCTCTTCGAGGCGCGGTTCGATGCCTTGGACAAGATCATTCTCGAGATGAAACAGGAGGAAGAAGATGGACCAGCAAACGAGTAATCACCCCGTTGCGCAGAACCGCTCGGCGGTTGAGCGGAAGTCCGACCGGGAGCTGGTTGTCACGCGCCTGTTCGATGCCCCCCCGCACATGGTGTTCAGGGCGTGGGCCGAACCCGAGCTGTTCCGCCGGTGGTGGGTGCCGAAGGGCGCCGGCATTACGCTCGTGTCCTGCGAGATGGACGTCCGCACCGGAGGCAAATACCGGCTGGAGTTCGCCGCCGGCGGGACTGACACCATGGCCTTCTACGGCAAGTATCTGGCGGTGGTGCCGGACGAGCGCATCGTCTGGACGAACGAAGAAGAGGATGAGGGCGCAGTCACCACCGTCACCTTCGAGAACCAGGGCGGAAAGACGCTGCTGACGTTCCACGAGCTTTATCCTTCCAAGGAAGCGCTCGACGAAGCGATGGCCGGGTCGGCGGCCGGACTGCCCGCGCAGCTGGATCAGCTGGACGAACTGCTTCCGGCGATCGGCGAGTAGCCGCAAGCGGAATAGAAAAGGGCGGCCCGAATGTCCGGACCGCCCTTTCGCTGGCGCTGCTCTGATTTGCATTCGTGAGAAAGGAGCCGCCGCCTTGGCTCGCCGCGGCGGTCCTTCATTTTCAATGAGTCACGAAGAGGATGAAGTACCCAATCGCGAGGAACAGATATGCCGTTTGATGGAACATGGGATTGCGCTCTGCGGCAAAACTCAGCCGCTGGACACTCTCAGCAACAGGCCTAGAGCGTGAGGGGTGCCCCATAACGTCTCGAACACTTTGCGCTCTGCCCTGCGGTCATTCTTACCGAGAGACCCTCCCTTTAAACGAGAGCTTGGTGTTCGCCATTCTGACGATGTGAGCTTCTCCCTCGCCCCTGCGGCGAAGCTCGCTGTCGCCTCGATATTTGGGGGTAATCGAGGATGTTGCGGACGACCGGTCAGCGAAAGGAGCGTTTCTGGACCGCCTTGTTCAAGGGTGGGGCGAGGCCCGCAATCGCGAGCTTTTCGACCACGCTTGCTAACAAGCTATCTGGCACCTCAACCCATTGAACTCGGATGACCGTCTTCATGTGGTCGCGGCGAGCGACCCGATCTGGATGCGAGAGAGCGAACAGGTTCTGAAGCACATGGCCTTCGTCTCCGGCCAGATGCTTGTTCAGGATCCGACCTCTCAGACCTGAGGGGCTCGAAGCTTCCCCCACGTAGAGGATCTCCCCCTCCTGCCTGAAGGCGTAGACGCCATTCTTCCTCGGAGGGTTGGCGCTTCCGAGCGTGACCGGAGGAAACCGCAAAAGCGATTGAAGGTGTTCATACGCGGCCGCGACAAGGCTCGATGACAAGATGAATGCTGGATCTTCCGGAATCATGTGAGCACGTTTTTGAGAGAGCTGCCCACCGGTAGAGGTTGCCGGCTAGTTATCAAGCTGGCGAGCGAGCAGCAGGCTTGATTCCTGCACGTTGGGTTGGCCGGCGCAGCTTGACGGTGACCAGCTTCGGAGCATTTCTGGGCGGTGGAGATGAGCTTGGCCGGAGCCTCAAGTGTCGCAACACGAGAACGTAAGGCTTCGCCGTATCCGAATGCTGTACTCGCTGGGGGACCTGAAACTCGCGTTGTCTGCAGCGAACTTCCTGTCGGAATGCGAGCCCGGCGAGAAGATATCGAAGGTCGATCTCCGGCGTTTCAAGAGCTACGAGACGACCTTGGTGGTCGCATACGCTCGGCCGTTCTCCGCTTCGAGAGGAACGGACCGGATACCGCCTCTGTCTCTTAAAATGACCGGCGCCAAGCTAACCGTGGAACAGAGAGCCCTTCACGACCGGATAATTGAATTGCGGAACAAGGCATTCGCTCATTCGGACGGAGATATGATGCGAATGCTAGTGAGGCCAATTGAGGTCGACGGGAAGGAAGAAGGGGACACCATAACCTTAGTTCAGACGGTCTTCGACGAAGGGCTGGAGTTCCTCGGAATGGAACTCCTCGACGTTATAGAGCTTATGAACGCGGTCTACGGCGCCCTGTACCACCAGGTGCACGTTGAGGCCCAACAAGACTCCCGCCGTTTCGATTTTCGCCACGACTACCTGTCCCCCGAGTAGGCCAGGCAGGTGCCCCGCCTCAATTTCCAGAGCTGTTCGTTTACGCCACGGCACTCGGTGAACCGGAGGGTGGCGTAAGCTTCTGTCGTAGCCGGCCGGACGCGCCCCTGCCACCCGGCGGTCAACGACCGCCCCCATGCAGAAATTGGCATATCAGACGCCAGCCGGCCGGGGCCAAAGAATCCTGTATTCTCCGACCGGCTGGCGGCCATTCGCCAACAACGTGACCGGTTCAACAAGGTAGCCGCAGGAGCGTCAGCATGGCGACGCCAAAGGCGGGACGCGGGACCGACTGCCTCCGGCACGTTGCTCCGCAGCGCGGCGAAGCCAAGCCCCCCTGACTTTCAGGTTCCCGCGCTGCCCCGCAGCTCACGCCCCCCTAAAGGACATTCAGCGCGACGACCTAGTCGACCTCCACGATGAACGCGATTGTCACGCGGCGCTCGAAACCAACAATGCGGAGACCCGGCCGGGCTTCATCGCAGCGTAGGGTGCTTGTCCCCTGCTTCTTGTTTAGGCAGGGGTTGCTGCGATGAGTTTGGGGGGCAGCAGTAATCTGACCACTCGTTCATCAGCACTCTCCGCTTCTCGAGGGCGGTGGCTCGGCGATAGGCGCCCTCGACCCCACCGATCGTATGCGCCAGAGCTGCTTCCGCTACCTCGCGCTCATGGCCGGTGCAATCGCCCGCCCAGTCGCGGAAGCTGGACCTGAATCCATGCGCGGTCGCGTCGACGTTCATCCGGCGAAGGAGCGAGAGGAAAGCCATGTTGGACAACGGCCGGCCCTCGGACTGGCCGGGAAAGACGAAGCCATTGTCGCCGGATGCGTGCGGACGCATGAACTTAAGAATGTCGGCGGCACGCTCAGAAAGTGGAACAATGTGCTCGCGGGACGCTTTCATTCGCTCCGCCGGAATGGTCCAGAGCCGCTGATCCAGGTGGATTTCGCTCCAGCTGGCGCCGAGGACTTCTCCAGTTCTCGTCGCTGTTAGGATCAAAAACTCGAAGGCGAGGGATCCGTTGGTTATGGCCCTCGTCCGCAGCTTTTTCATGAAGGTGGGGACTTCGCGGTAAGGGAGAGCCGTGTGATGGTCGCCGCGCGGCGCGCGTGGCAGGACTAGGGCCAGATTCCCGGTAAGCTTCGCAGGATTCGGCGACTGCGCGGGAATCAGGCCCTGAACGCGGGCGACGTCAAGAATCGCCTCGATTCGACGACGCACCTTCTTGGCCGTCTCCTGTTTTGCAACCCAGATCGGCGCCAGCACAGCCTGGACGTGCTCGAGGCGAATATCGTCGACCGGCATGGTAATCAACGCGCTGGCGTGATGCTCGATCGACCACAGCCAGTTCGCCTCGGCGCGACTATCCTTCCACGTAGCCGCGCGCTCGAGGATATACTTCTTGGCAAGATCGCCAAACAGCACGCGATGCGTCGCTGCCTCAGCCGCTTCCTGGGCGATTCGCACGGCCGATCGTTGGGCGGCCTTCTCAGCGACCGGATCCCGGCCAGACGCAACGGCGGCCCTGATTTCAGCAGCCCGCTTACGTGCGTCGGCGAGGGAGAGGCCGGCAGGACCAGCTGAACCGAGCCCCATCTCACGTCGCTTGCTGGCGTGGTGGTAGAATACGACCCATTGGCGAGAGCCGCCGGCAGCGACAACGCAATAGAGTCCACCTCCATCGCTATGGCGACCTGTGGGCAGCGAAGCGATTGCAGGCTGTCTTAAGATATTGATCTGGCGTGCCATCCGGGCCTACCGACGTGGGAAAGTGGGATAAAACCCGATCAGGATAGTGGGATCAATCCATACCCCCCGAATTATCCCACTAACGACAAGACGCCGGACCACACCTCATGAACGCTCACGAAACAATGCGAACCGATAAAGCGCTGCAAAGGCAACGCCTTATGACGCAGCATGAACTCTGGTGAAATGTGAGGAGGGGGAGTGGTGGTGCCGCAAGAGGGATTCGAACCCCCGACCCCCTCATTACGAATGAGGTGCTCTACCAGCTGAGCTATTGCGGCAACGGGTGGCGCTGTACCAGCAGGCGCCGGGCTTGGCAAGCCAATCTCGACGTCATGCACATCACCCTGACACGGCGCTGTGCGGCAGCCGTCAATCCTTACGCAGCTTCTCCGTCTCGGGCTTCTCCTGGCCGAGCGCGACGATGCCGCGGCGGATCGTGCGGGTACGGGTGAAGTGCTTGTGCAGCGTCTCGCCATCGCCATAGCGGATGGCGCGGGTCAGCAGCGCGAGGTCCTCGTTGAAGCGGCCGAGCATTTCTAGCACCGCTTCCTTGTTGTGCAGGAAGACGTCGCGCCACATCGTCGGGTCGGAAGCCGCGATGCGAGTAAAGTCGCGGAAGCCGCCGGCCGAGAACTTGATCACCTCGGACTGCGTCACCGCCTCCAGATCTTCGGCCGTGCCGACGATGTTGTAGGCGATCAGATGCGGCAGGTGGCTGGTGACGGCCAGCACGAGGTCATGATGATGGGCGCTCATCACCTCGACCAGCGCGCCCATGCCTTCCCAGAACTGGCGGGTTTTCGCGATGGCCGCGGCATCCGTGCCCTCCGGTGGCGTCAGGATACACCAGCGGTTGAGGAAGAGGCTGGGGAAGCCGGCATCGGGGCCGGAATTCTCCGTGCCCGCGACCGGGTGGGCCGGTACGAAGGCGACGCCTTCCGGCAGATGCGGCTGGACGGCATCGACGACCGAGCCCTTGACCGAGCCGACATCGGAGACGATCGCACCCGACTTCAATTCGCTGGCGATCTCGGCCGCGACTGGCCCGCAGGCGCCGACCGGCACGCAGAGGATGATGTGGTCGGCATCGCGAGCCGCTTCCGCCGCGGTATCAGTGACGGCATGGCCGAGGCCAAGTTCGCGCGCCCGCTTGCGGACGGCTTCGTCGCGATCGGCCAGCACGATCGTGCCGGCGAGGTTCAGCTCCTTCGCCGCGCGCGCGATCGAGGAGCCGATCAGCCCGATGCCGATGATGACGAGACGGGCGAAGACCGGCTCAGAGCGGCGCGGCGCGAAGCTTTCCGCCATCTCGGTCACGCCTTGAGGAAATCGGCGAGCGCGGCGACGACGAGGCGGTTCGCCTCTTCGCTGCCGATGGTCATGCGCAGCGCGTCCGGCAGGCCATAGCCGCCGACGGCGCGCAGGATGAGGCCGCGCTGGGTCAGGAAGGCATCGGCCTCCTTGGCGGTCTTGCCGGGTGTTTTCGTGAAATGGATCAGCACGAAATTGCCGACCGACGGGGTGACGGTCAGGCCGAGCTTCTCCAGCTCGGCCATCGTCCAGGCGAGCCATTTCTCGTTGTGTTCGAGGGCGGCAGCGACATGAGCCTCGTCGGCGACGGCCGCGGCACCGGCCTCGATCGCGGCGCCGTTGAGATTGAAGGGGCCGCGGATGCGCTCGAGCGCGTCGATGATATGGGCCGGCGCATACATCCAGCCGATGCGCAGATTGGCGAGGCCGTAGATCTTCGAGAAGGTGCGGGTCATCACGACATTCTCGCTCTCGGCGACGAGTTCGATGCCGGACGCGTAGTCGTTGCGGCGGACATATTCGGCATAGGCCGCGTCGAGCACGAGCAGGACGTCAGGCGGCAGGCCGGCCTGCAGGCGCTTGACCTCGTCGAAGGGCAGATAGGTGCCGGTCGGATTGTTGGGATTGGCGAGGAAGACGATCTTCGTCTTCGGCGTCACCGCGGCGAGAATGCCGTCGACATCGGCCGTGTAGTTCTTCTCGGGCACGATCACCGGCTTGCCGCCCATGGCGAGGATCGCGATGCGGTAAACCAGGAAGCCGTACTGGCTGTAGATGCCCTCGTCGCCCGCGCCGAGATAGGCCTTGGTGACAAGCTCCAGCAGTTCATCCGAGCCGTTGCCGCAGATGATCCGCGCGGGATCGAGGCCGTAGCGGCCGGCGATCGCCTGCTTGAGCTTGGTCGACGTGCCGTCCGGATAGAGTTCCAGCTTGGCGGCGAGGCCCTCGAAGGCGGCGATCGCCTTCGGGCTCGGGCCGAGCGGAGTTTCATTGGAGGAGAGCTTGTGCAGCTTCACGCCGGCGGGCGCAGCGGATTTGCCGGGGACATAGGCCTCGATATCGAGGACGCCTGGACGCGGGACGGGACGGGTCGCCATGACGATTGACCTTGCAGCAGGAAGCCAGCCCGTTCAGCGGGCGGATTTGACGGAGAAGCGGGCGGCGTGGCTGCCGATCTCGGCGAAGTCGCTGAGGCCCGCCGGCACGAGGGCCTGGCGGATCGCGGCCTGATCGACCTCGCCGGAGGCCGCGACGAGCAGCGAGAGATGCGAGCCGTCGGCAGCGGAGGCCGAGACCTCCGCCAGATGCTCGGCGAGGCCGTGTCGCAGGTTCTCGGACCAGCGCTCGACGCGGGCCGCGTAGAGCACGATCTCGCGCACTGCGGCATCCGCCAGCGGCTTGGCGATGCAGTAGACCGGCGTACCCGCAGGATGGTTCGGCCGCTCGACGAAGGGCAAACGCGCGATGATCTTCGGTGAATCCGCCCCGATCAGATCACGCCACCAGATACCGGCGCTGGCGCCCTGGTCCATGCGGAAGATGCCGAGATCGCCTGCCGATTCCGCGACGGCGCGGATGACGGAGCGGGCATCCTCATGCGGGACGTAAGGCACGGTGAAGCCGAAATGGAAGCGGGCGGAATCACGCATCGCCGCATCGCCGCCGGAAATGTCGGCATGAACGGAATAGTTCGCCTGCACATAGGTGAAGGTCGCGATGATGATGCGCCAGACGCTTTCGACCGTGTCGAGCGGCAGCAGGCCCTTATGGCTCAGCGCCAGCCGCTTCATGATGTCGGCCTCGCGGCCGGGGCGGAAGGCGGAGCCGGAGGCCTGCGTCTTCTTGATCGAGATCAGCGTCTCGATGATCTGCGAGCGCTCCATCAGCAGCGCGTGCATCTCGCTGTCGATACGATCGATACCAGCGCGCAGATCGGCGAGGGTCGTGGGGGCGGCTTCGGTCATGGCAACGCGCTTTCCGGCAAGGCCACGCTCCTTAGCGCTCCCGCCGCGCCTTGGCAAAGCCGGCTGCGCAGTCCCGCGTTGACAGAAGCGCTCTGGCGCGGCATCGCTAGAGTTCGATTTTCCGAACGCCTGGACCGGCAAGACAAATCCTACTGCCGAAGCGGACGACATGAGCGATCTCTCCCCCAGCCTGGCCGATCCGCAAAAGGAGGCGAACGAGCCCTCCAGCCCGGTCGCGCGCTTCGGGCCGGACACGCCCTTGCTGATGGATTGCGGCGTCGTGCTCGACCACTGGCAGATCGCCTACCAGACTTATGGCGAGTTGAATGCGTCTCGGTCCAACGCCATCCTCGTCTGCCACGCCCTGACCGGCGACCAGTATGTCGCGAGCCGCAACCCGATCACCGGCAAGGGCGGCTGGTGGACAGCGATGATCGGACCGGGCAAGCCGATCGATACCGACCGCTTCTTCGTGATCTGCGCGAACGTGATCGGCGGCTGCACCGGCACGACCGGGCCGGCCTCGACCAACCCCACGACGGGTAAGCCCTGGGGTCTGTCCTTCCCGGTCGTGACCATCCGCGACATGGTGCGGGCGCAGGCCGCACTCGTCGATTCTCTGGGCATCGAAACGCTGTTCTGCGTCGCCGGTGGCTCGATGGGCGGCATGCAGGTGCTGCAATGGGCGGCGAGCTATCCGGCCCGCGTGTTCTCGGCGCTGCCGCTGGCGACCGGCGCCAAGCATTCAGCCCAGAACATCGCCTTCCACGAGGTCGGCCGGCAGGCTGTGATGGCCGATCCGGAATGGCGGCAAGGGCGCTATCTCGAAGAGGGCACGCGCCCGGCCAAGGGATTGTCTGTGGCGCGAATGGGCGCGCATATCACCTATCTTTCGGAGCAGGCGCTGCACCGCAAGTTCGGCCGCAAATTGCAGGACCGGGAGGCGCCGACCTTCTCCTTCGACGCTGATTTCCAGGTCGAGAGCTATCTCCGCCACCAGGGCATCTCCTTCGTCGAGCGCTTCGACGCCAATTCCTATCTCTATGTCACGCGGGCGATGGATTATTTCGACCTCGCCGCCGACCATGAGGGCGTGCTGGCGCGCGCTTTCGCGGGCACGAAGACGCGCTTCTGCGTGGCTTCCTTCACCTCCGACTGGCTGTTCCCGACGGCGGATTCGCGCGCGATCGTGCATGCGCTCAACGCGGCCGGCGCCTCGGTCTCCTTCGTCGAGCTGGAGAGCGACAAGGGCCACGACGCCTTCCTGCTGGAAGAGCCCAATCTCTTCGCCACGACGCGCGGCTTCATCGGCGCAGCGGCGCGGGCACGCGGACTCTAGACCATGGCCTTCAGCGACACGAACCAGACCAACCGCATCGACCTCAAGCTCGTCGCCGAGATGGTGCAGCCGGGAACACGCGTGCTCGATGTCGGCTGCGGCGACGGCGCGCTGCTCGCACTGCTCGCCGAGAGCCGACAGGTCGATGCGCGCGGCATCGAACTGTCCCGCGAGGGCGTGGCCGGTTGCGTGGCGCGTGGGCTCTCGGTCATCCAGGGCGACGCCGATACCGATCTCGGCGACTATCCCGACGATAGCTTCGACTACGTCATCCTCTCGCAGACGATCCAGGCGACGCGCAATCCGCGCCTCGTGCTGGAGCAGATGCTGCGCATCGGCCGGCACGCCATCGTCTCCTTCCCGAATTTCGGGCATTGGCGGATGCGCAGCCAGGTGTTCTTCCAGGGGCGGATGCCGGTGACGGATTCCCTGCCCTATGCCTGGTGGGACACGCCCAACATCCATTTCTGCACGATTCGCGACTTCGTCACGCTCTGCGACCAGATCGGCGCCAAGAAGGAGCGCGCCGTCGCGCTCGACGCCGCCGGCGGCAAGGTCGGCGTCAACGCGCCCTGGTGGTTCTGGAACCTGTTCGGCGCGCAGGCCGTGTTCCTGCTGAAGCGGGGCTGAAGGGCGCAGCCGTCATGCTCGCCCCTGTGGCGAGCATCCACGTCTTGAACATCGCATTGCCCGCAGGAAGACGTGGATGGTCGGGACAAGCCCGACCATGACGAAAGAGCGCCGCCCGAAGGCGACGCTCCACCAGATCAGTTCAGCGCGACGCCGGCCGGCCGCTTCTCCTTCACGGCCGCGACCGAACCCAGCATCAGCGAGCCCGGTCCGACGGTGATCGGCACATCCTCGCCGTCGACGATCTCGCCGGCGAGGATCGCCTCGGCCAGCGGGTCCTGCACCGACTTCTGGATCACGCGCTTCAGCGGGCGCGCGCCATAGGCCGGGTCGTAGCCCTTCTCCGCCAGCCACTCGCGCGCCTCCTTCGAGAGCTCGAGGGTGATCTTGCGGTCGGTCAGCAGCTTCGCGAGCCGGGCCATCTGGATGTCGACGATCGCGCCCATGTCCTGCCGCCGCAGGCGATGGAACAGGATGATATCGTCTATCCGGTTCAGGAATTCCGGCCGGAAAGCGTGGCGGACCACGCCCATGACCTCGTCGCGAACCGCGTCGCTGTCCTGCCCCTCGGGCTGGTTCACCAGGAACTCCGAACCGAGATTCGAGGTCATGATGATCAGCACGTTGCGGAAATCGACGGTGCGGCCCTGGCCATCGGTCAGGCGGCCGTCGTCGAGCACCTGCAGCAGGACGTTGAACACGTCCGGATGCGCCTTCTCGACCTCGTCGAACAGCACGACCTGATAGGGCCGGCGGCGCACCGCTTCCGTCAGAGCGCCGCCCTCCTCATAGCCGACATAGCCGGGAGGCGCGCCGATCAGCCGGGCGACCGAGTGCTTCTCCATGTATTCGGACATATCGATGCGCACGAGCGCGGTGTCGTCGTCGAACAGGAACGAGGCCAGTGCCTTGGTCAATTCGGTCTTGCCGACGCCGGTGGGGCCGAGGAACATGAAGGAACCGATCGGGCGGTTGGGGTCCTGCAGACCGGCGCGCGCACGACGGACCGCGGTCGAGACCGCCTCCACCGCCTCGCGCTGCCCGACGACGCGGGCGCCGAGAACCTCCTCCATGCGGAGCAGCTTCTCCTTCTCGCCTTCGAGCATGCGGTCGACCGGCACGCCGGTCCAGCGGCTCACGACCTGCGCGACATGGTCCGGCGTCACGGCCTCCTCGACCATGCCGGCATCGTCGCCCTTTTCCTCGACCTCGGCCAGAGTCTTCTCGAGCTGCGGGATCTCGCCATAGGCGAGCTCGCCGGCCCGCTGATACTCGCCCTTGCGCTGCGCCTGGGCGAGCTCGTTGCGAGCATTGTCGAGCCTGGTCTTGATCTCCGCGGCGTGGCCGAGCTTGTCCTTCTCCGCCTTCCACTTGGTGGTGATGGTGTCGGAGCGCGTCTCCAGATCGGCCAGTTCGGATTCGAGCCGCTTAAGCCGCTCCTTCGAGCCGGCATCGCTCTCCTTCTTGAGCGCCTCCTGCTCAATCTTGAGACGGACGATCTCGCGATCGATCGAATCCAGCTCTTCCGGCTTGGAGTCGACCTGCATGCGCAACCGTGCTCCGGCCTCATCGACGAGGTCGATCGCCTTGTCGGGCAGGAAGCGGTCGGTGATGTAGCGGTTTGACAGCGTCGCCGCCGAGACCAACGCCGAATCCGTGATGCGGACACGGTGATGCTGCTCGTATTTCTCCTTCAGGCCGCGCAGGATCGAGATGGTGTCCTCGACCGTCGGCTCGTCGACGAAGACGGGCTGGAAACGCCGCGCCAAGGCAGCATCCTTTTCGACGTACTTGCGGTATTCGTCGAGCGTGGTCGCGCCGACGCAATGCAGCTCGCCGCGCGCCAGAGCGGGCTTCAGCAGGTTTGACGCATCCATCGCGCCGTCGGTCTTGCCGGCACCGACGAGGGTGTGCATCTCGTCGATGAACAGGATGACGCCGCCATCCGAGGACGAGACCTCGGTCAGCACGGCCTTCAGCCGCTCCTCGAACTCGCCGCGATATTTCGCGCCGGCGATCAGCGAACCCATATCGAGCGCAAGCAATTCCTTGTCCTTCAGACTCTCGGGCACGTCGCCATTGACAATGCGCAGCGCCAAGCCCTCGGCGATGGCGGTCTTGCCGACGCCGGGCTCGCCGATCAGGACAGGATTGTTCTTGGTCCGGCGCGACAGCACCTGAATGGTGCGGCGGATTTCCTCGTCGCGGCCGATCACCGGGTCGAGCTTGCCCTCGCGCGCCGCGGCGGTGAGGTCGCGGGCGTATTTCTTCAGCGCGTCATAGGCCTGCTCGGCCGACGCGGAATCGGCGGTGCGGCCCTTGCGGATGGCTTCGATCGCGGCGTTGAGCGCCTGCGGCGTCACGCCTGCCTTCGACAGGGCCTTGCCGGCATCGCTGTCCTTCTCGATCGCCAGCGCGAGCAAAAGCCGCTCGACCGTGACGAAGCTATCACCAGCCTTCTCGGCTGCCTTCTCGGCGGTATCGAAGACGCGGGCGAGGCCCGGCGTCAGGTTGAGCCCGCCCGAGCCGCCCGAAACCTTCGGCAGCTTGGCCAGCGCCTGGTCCACAGACTGCAAGGCGACCCGCGACTGGCCGCCGGCCCGGTCGATCAGACCAGCCGCCATGCCTTCGTTATCGTCGAGCAGCGCCTTCAGCAGATGTTCCGGCGTGAACTGCTGGTTGCCCTCGCGCAAGGCGATCGTCTGCGCCGCCTGGAGGAAACCCTTCGCCCGATCCGTATATTTCTCAATGTTCATTCAGCTATCTCCGCCCGCAGGCCGCGCCCCGTAGCGACGTGAACCTGCTGCCCTTTCATCAGGATGGGGCGCCGCGATGGGCCGCCCCTCGCCCTCCAAGATAGTGTGACATTGGCGCAACGGAAGAGGCCCGGACCAGAATTGACCTGGCGCAAGCGGCAGGCGCAGATCGGGCATGGCCGGGACCAAGCGACAGCAGGCGATTCGGAAAGCCTTGAGGGCGCTGGCACCCGGCATTCCGCTGTCGGATGCCGAGGCCGTCGTGACGCTGGCGGAGCGGCGCCACATGAAGGACCTGCCGCCCTCGACAGCGCTCTGGCTCGCGCTGGGCAGCCATGTCCGCCACGTCCACACCGACTACGAACGCCTGCTCGGCGAGGGCTACGATCGCGACGCCGCCCGCTTCTTCGTCGCCGAGGAGACCGACGCCGTCCTTGCCGGCTGGGGTTGCCAGCGTTCGGTCAGCGAGGGCGAGGACGAATGACGCGGTCTCCCTGCCATGTTCCGATGCAGGCGGCTGATCGAAACGGATACAAGATTTGATCTGTCAGGGCCGGCCGACGAGGCTATGGTCCGCGACCTTGCCTGAACGGGACCCGACCATGCGCATCGAAACGCTCTACCGCTATCCCGTGAAAGGCCTCTCTCCGGAACGGCTCGAGCGCGCCGCGCTCTCGGCGGGCGGGTATTTCCCCGGCGACCGGCTCTTCGCCATCGAGAACGGCCCCTCCGGCTTCGATGCGGCCGAGCCCGTGCACCAGCCCAAGATCAAGTACCTGATGCTGATGCGCAACGAGTCCCTGGCACGGCTCAAGACCCGCTACGACGATGCCAGCGGCGATCTCGTCATCCACGAGGGCGGGCAGGAGGTGCTGCGTGCAGCGACCGCCAATGGCGAGGGCCACGCCGCGATCACCCGCTTCTTCTCCGGCTTCATGCCCGAGGAACTGCGCGGCGAGCCGAAGCTGCTGACGGCGCCGCCGACCTATCGCTTCACCGATTCGCGCTCGGGCTTCGTCTCGATCATCAACCTCGCCAGCGTCGCCGACCTGGAAGGGCGCCTCGGGCAGCCGGTCGATCCCTTGCGCTTCCGCGGCAACCTGATGGTCAGCGGGCTTGCACCCTGGGCGGAGAACGATCTCGTCGACCGCGAGTTGACCGGCCCCGGCGAGCTGCGTCTGCAGGTGATCAAGCGGATCGAGCGCTGCGCCGCGACCAATGTCGACCCAGAGACCGGCGCGCGCGACATGCAGATCCCGAAGGCGCTGATGAAGAATTACGGCCATGTCGATTGCGGCATCTATTGCCGCGTCCTCGCCGATGGCGCGCTCGGCGAAGGAGACGGGCTGGCGGTCGCGGAGGCACCGGCGCGGCTCGGCATCATCTGATACCGCCTGCCGTCATTCTCAGGACACCGGCAGATTCCAGACAAGAAAAAGGGCCCGAACGGGCCCTTTTCCATATTCGATCGATGATGCCGGAGCAGCTTACTCGCTCGAACCATCCGTCTCCGAACCCAGCGCATCCATGACCTCGCGCGGCGAACGGCGGCGGCGAGTGCGCTTGGGCGCAGCCTCATCCGCAGCCGGTTCGGCCGGGGCGGCGGCGGGCTCGACGGCCGGGGCCTCGACCGGCTCCGGCGCGGGGACACGCACCGGGGTGGTCAGGAAGGACGGCAGCGCGGCAGCGACATCATCACCTGCATCGGCCTCGACCTCGCGTTCGCGGCGCGGGCGACGCTCCCGCTGAGGGCGCTCGGCCCGCTCGGGACGCTCGAAACGGCGCTGTTCGCCCTGAGCCTGCTCGGAAGCAGCCTCGACGGCACCGCCCTCGCTGACCGGGATGTCGGAACGCGGCGCATCGGGACGCGGGGCGTAACCGCCGGGAGCCCCCTGGCCCTCGGCATTGCGGTCGAAACGACGCTCGCCGCGATCCGGCCGATCGAAGCGACGCTCGTTGTTGTTGCTGTTGTTGCGGTCGTTGTTGAAACGCTCGCGGCGGTTGTTGCGGTCGAAACGCTGGCCGCCCTGCTGCTGACCCTCGCCGCCCTCGCCCTCATTGCGCTGGCCACCGCCATGGCCGTTATAGCCATTGGCGTTGGCATAGCCGTTCGAGCGCATCTCCGGCTGCGGGCCGGCGCCAGGCTGGAAGGACTGGCTCTCATCGTCGCCCTCTTCCTCGCCCTCGTCCGCGTCTTCGACGAAGGCGCGATTCGGCGGGAAGGAATGGCCAAACTGCTGAGCCATCTGCTCCTGCGCCGCGAGCAGGATGCGGTAGTAATGCTCGGCGAACTGGAAATAGCTCTCGGCAGCAACGGTATCGCCCGAAGACTGGGCATCGCGCGCAAGCTGGAGATATTTCTCGGCGACATTCTGCGCCGTGCCGCGAACCTTTACGTCCGGTCCGTTGGATTCGTAGCTACGCTGCAACGGATTGGGAGATTTGCGATTGCCGTTATTGTTGCCGCCACCGCTATTGTTGCGGCCGCGCATACGCCGGTTCTGACCTGGTCTCATTCGCGTCTGTCTCGCGCTTCTGTGTTCAAAGCAACCGTGGTGCCGTCATGCGCGTTGCGATGCACAGCGGGTTGCGACGCTGTGTCGGACGAAGGTGACCTGAAGGGGCGATCCGCCGTTCCTGGTCTTCACGCGCTCTTTTCCAAAAAGGGGGTTTCAACCCCATGAGCCGATCGGCGCCACGCGCCTTCGGGGCTCCATCCGGCTTGTCAGTTGCATCGCTGCGGGAACACGCCCTCAAACGATGCCGTACTCGAGCAAATCCTGTACGATCGGGAACTGCCCAGAGGCTCGGCTCTGACGCCACCAGCTTCGGCTGGACGCTGCTTAGCTCGTTTTGGCGGCTTCTCCAAGCGAAATCGACCAAAAGCCTGTGCATTATCAAGCGAGCGTGAAGATCAACGCCCGCTCATGCCCTCCCAGATCGTTCCGGCTGCCACTGAATTCAAGCCCGCCGGCCCGCATCAGCGCAACGACATCCGGCCCCTGCCCGGCTCCGATCTCGAAAACGACGATGCCGCCGGGCGCGAGCAAGGGCGGCAGGGATGAAGCCAAGAGACGATAGGGCCCAAGCCCGTCTGCGCCGCCGTCGAGAGCCAGCAGCGGATCGTGCTCGCGCACCTCGACGGAGAGCGTCGCAATCTCGCCCGAGGGAATATAGGGCGGGTTCGAGACGATGAGATCGAAGCGGCCGGCGAGACCTTCGGTCCAGCTGCCTTGCTGGAACGCAGCGCGGCCTTCGACGCCGTTGAGCGCAGCATTGCCAGCCGCGGTCCGGCAGGCCTCCTCGGACAGGTCGATGCCGAGGCCGTGCGCCTGCTGCAACTCGCTGAGCAGGGCAATCAGCAGGCAACCGGTGCCGGTTCCGAGATCGAGCAGCGCCAGTTCCTCGCCGCGGCGGCCGGCAAGATGTGCGAGTGCCGCCTCGACGATCGTCTCGCTGTCGGGGCGCGGCTCCAGCGTCGCCGGCGACAGACGGAACGGCAGCCCCCAGAATTCGCGCTCGCCGAGAATGCGCCAAACCGGCTCTCCCGCGAGGCGACGCGCCGAAAAATCGACGAGCCGGGCGAGTGCCGCGGCTGGCAGAATCGTATCCGGATCGGCATTGTCGGCGCCCAGGCTGCCTTCGACCAGTAGACGCGCATCGAGCCCGGGGCTCGGCGAGCCCGCGCGCAGGAGGCTCTGCGCAAGATGGCGCCGCGCCTCCCTGACGGTCGGCACGGCGCCCTCCCCTCGAACGCTTCCCGCGGAACCCGCTTCGGGTTCCGCGCCTCCCCGAATGGAGGTCAGTTGCCCTGCATCTTCAGATTGACGCAGGTTATCATCTTCTTGTTCAGCGAGGCCTTGCTTTCGCGCGTGCCGCGCATCTCCGTCCGGCACGCCTTGCGCGCCTGCGACTGCGTCATCGCGCCCTGCAGAGCCGCCGGCTGGCCCGACGTCATCTTGCGGAAGGTGCGCTCCTGAGCCTGCGAGACGCCGCTCATCGCCAGCGCCATCAGCCCGGTCACCGCTATCGTCGAGAACATCTTGATCATGAGAGGGTCCCCCCTTTGCTGGTGTCGATGCATCAACAACGCGGGACGGGCGCTTTGGTTTCATCGCGCGGGCCTCACGCCATGCCCTCGGCCGCCAGCAGCTTTGCCTGGTGCTCGGCCGTGAGCGCATCGATGATCTCGTCGAGCACCAGCCCCTGCATCATCTCGTCGAGCTTGTAGAGCGTCAGGTTGATGCGGTGGTCGGTCACGCGCCCCTGCGGGAAATTATAGGTGCGGATGCGTTCCGAGCGATCGCCCGAGCCGACCTGCGAACGTCGGTCCGCCGAGCGCTCGGCATCGATGCGCAGGCGCTCCATGTCGAAGAGCTTGGCGCGCAGCAATTCATAGGCCCGCGCCTTGTTCTTGTGCTGGGAGCGCTCGTCCTGGACCAGCACGACGGTGTTGGTCGGGATATGGGTCAGGCGCACCGCCGATTCGGTCTTGTTGACGTGCTGGCCGCCGGCGCCGCCGGAACGCAGCGTGTCGGTGCGGATGTCGGCCTCGTTGAGGGTGATGTCGACATCGGTGGCCAGGGGCAGCGTCGCCACCGTCGCAGCCGAGGTATGGATGCGCCCACTCGCCTCGGTATCCGGCACGCGCTGAACCCGGTGGACGCCGGATTCGAACTTGAGACGGGCATAGACGCCGCGGCCGTTGATCTCGGCGATGACCTCCTTGTAACCGCCGGCCGTGCCCTCGCTTTCGGAGAGGACATCCAGGCTCCAGCCCTTCTGGGCGGCGTGGCGCTGATACATGCGCAGGAGGTCGCCGGCGAAGAGCGCGGCCTCGTCGCCGCCGGTGCCCGCCCTGATCTCGAGAATGACGCCGCGCTCGTCGGCGGCATCCTTCGGCAGCAGGGCGACGAGGATCTCGCGGGCGCGCGCCTCGATCTCGGCGCGGGCGATGTCGCGCTCCTCATAGGCGAGGTCGCGGAACTCGGAATCGGTCGCGGGATCGGCGATCAGCGCCTCCGCCTCGTCCAGCGAGATCTGCGCCTGCCGCCAGGAGGCGATCGCCGCGACCACGGGATCGAGCTCGGCCAGTTCCTTCGCCAGCTCGACGGTGCGCGCCGCCTCGGTGGCATGATTGATCTCGTCGGTCGCGGCGGCATGGCGCGCCACGATGACGTCGAGACGATCCTGAGGGAGCTGGAGGGACATCAAATGAACTCGTGAAACAAAAGGGAAAAGCGGCAGCGGCTGAAAGCAGCGTCGCTAGACCGGAACCTTGAACTCGGTCGCGAAGGCGGCGAGTTGCGGGCGCAGATTGGTGGCGCCTTCCGGAGAGGCCAGCATCCAGTCCATGCGCTCGCGCAGTTTGCCGGCGTCGAGCGCGCGCAACATCGCCTTGACCGGTCCGATCGAGGCGGCCGACATCGAGAAGCCGCGATAGCCCAGGCCGATCAGGGCCATGGTTTCCAGCGGCTTGCCGCCCATCTCGCCACAGACGGTGACGGGGCAGCCGGTCTCGGCAGCAGCCTCGATGATACGCCTGAGAGCCCTGAGGGCGCCGACGCCGAGCGGATCGAAGCGGTCGGCGACACGCTTGTTCTCACGATCGGCGGCGAAGAGGAACTGCATGAGGTCGTTGGTGCCGATCGACAGGAAATCCGCCTCGCGCGCGATCTCCCGCAGCTCGAACAACAGCGACGGCACCTCGACCATGACGCCGACCCTGAGGTCGCGCGGCGGGGCAACGCCCTGCTTCTCCAGCATGGCCTGCTCGCGACGGATGATCATGCGGGCGCGGCGGAACTCCTCGGTGGTCGCGACCATCGGCAGCATGATCTTGAGATCCCGCCCCGCTCCGGCCCGCAGCATCGCGCGCACCTGCGCCCGGAGCAGCCGCGGCTTGTCGAGGCCGATGCGGATCGCGCGCCAGCCGAGCGCCGGGTTCTCTTCCTCGACCCGCTCCATATAGGGCAACACCTTGTCGCCGCCGATATCGAGGGTGCGGAAGGTGACCGGCAATTCCGCCGCAGCCTCCAGCACGGCCGCATAGAGCGCCTGCTGCTCGGCGGTGGTCGGCATGTGCTGCGCCACCATGAACTGCAATTCGGTGCGGAACAGGCCGATGCCGGAGGCGGCCGTCGCCTCGATGTTCGGCATGTCGACGATCAGGCCGGCATTGATCTGCAGGGTGATGTCGACCCCGTCGCGGGTGACGGCCGGAAGCTCCTTGAGCTTCTGGTACTGCTTCTGCTTGCGGGCGCGCAGCCGCGCCTTGTCCTTGTAGGCGTTCTCGACGTCGGGCTGCGGGCGGATCTGCACCTCGCCCGCCTGACCATCGACGATGATGGCATCCCCCGCCTCGACCAGCGCGGTCGCATTGACGACCTCGCCGACGGCGGGGATGCCGAGCGCGCGGGCGACGATCGCGATATGGCTGGTCGGCCCACCCTCCTCCAGCACGAGCCCGCGCAGATGGGCGCGATCGTAGTCCAGCAGCGCCGCCGGGCCCATCGAGCGGGCGACGAGGATGGCATTCTCCGGCAGGTTCTCGCGGGCGACGCCGTTCGCCTTGCCGACCAGCGTGCGCAGCAGCCGGTTGGCGAGATCGTCGAGATCGTGCAGCCGCTCGCGCAGATAGGGGTCGGTCTGGCGCAGCATCTTGGCGCGGGTGTCGGACTGGACGCGCTCGACCGCCGCCTCGGCGGTGAGTCCGGTCAGCACGACCTCGCGCATGCGGCGCAGCCAGCCCTGGTCATGGGCGAACATGCGGAAGGTCTCGAGAACGTCGCGATGCTCGCCGGTATGGGCGACGTCGCCGCGCTCGACCAGTTCGTCGATCGAGGCCCGCATCTCGCCGATCGCCGCTTCGAGCCGGCCGACCTCGGCAGCCGGATTCTCGGCGATGAGATTGGTGATCGCGACGCGCGGCTCGTGCAGCACGACATGGCCGAGGCCGACGCCATCGGCCAGCGCCACGCCGACGCCATGGATCGGACGATCGAGGCCAATCGAGGCGCCGGGCGCCGCCAGCGACTTGAGGCCGCCGGCCGCGATCATCTCCGCCATCAGCATGGCGGTGGTCTGAAGGGTCTCGATCTCGTCTTCGGAATAGAGCCGCGAAGCCCGATTCTGGATGACGAGCACGCCCATCACGGCGCCGCCGCGCAGAATCGGCACACCGAGGAAGGAGCGGTAGACCTCTTCGCCCGTCTCCGGACGGTAGGAGAAGGAAGGGTGAGCCTGCGCGTCCGACAGCGCCAGCGGCTCGGCCTCGCTCGCGATCAGGCCGACGAGGCCCTCGCCCGCCCGCATGGTGGTGAGGTGGACCGCCTCGCGGTTGAGGCCTTCGGTCGCGTAGAGTTCAAGCGAGCCGTCCTCGCGCAGGACGTAGACGGAGCAGACTTCGGCGACGAGATTGCCGGCGATCAGGACGACGAGACGGTCCAGCCGCTCCTGCGGGCTGATCGATGCCGCCATGACCTCGCGGAGACGGCGCAACAGAACGCCCGGTCCTCCGAGAGCGCCTCGCATCGATCTCAGCCCTCCGCCCGCCTCCTCAGCCATCGACGATACGATGCCTGTCCAGACCTGAGTCGCCCACTCCGGTCATGCTGCCTTCTAGCGACCAAAGACCTTATTCGGCAAGGGCCGCGAACAGGGTCCGTAGCATCACCCCAAGATTTCCGTCGTTTTTGGGTTCGAGGCCGAAGTCTCAGGGCCGCACCAAAACGAGATGAGAGGCCTCGGCGGCACTCCGCTTCCGGCGCGATCCTGCCGACATCTTGCGGACACCGGCTTCCGGGGCAGCCGATGACGCGGCCGATGTCTCGCCCCGGCCCGTCCGCCGCGCGCCGGCACGTGGTTCCTTGCGCTCTTTACCCACGGCCAATGCCTCGGCCGCCCCGGCCTCACCGGACAGGGCCAGCAGGTATTGCCGCGTCCACCAGTCGATATCGGTAGCCGCGATGATGGCATAGAGCTTCTCGAAGCGGCGGATGCGCTCGGTCTTCGGCATGGCGAGCGCGGTGCGGATCGCTTCCGCCACCTCATGGGAATCGAAGGGATTGACAATCAGCGCCTCGCTCATCTGCTGGGCCGCGCCGGCGAAGCGCGAGAGCACGAGCACGCCCGGATCGGCCGGGTCCTGCGCCGCGATATATTCCTTGGCGACGAGATTCATGCCGTCGCGCATCGGCGTGACCAGGCCGACCTGGGCGCGGCGGTAGAAGCCGGCCAGCGCCTTGCGCGAATAGGCCTTCTTGACCACACGGATCGGCGTCCAGTCGAATTCGCCGAGCTGGGCGTTGAGACGGCCGGCAACTTCGTCGGACTGGCGGTCCAGATCCGCATATTCGGGCACGTCGCTGCGCGAGGGCGGGGCAATCTGCAGCAGGCTGACCCGCCCGCGCTCCTCCGGATGGTCGCGCAGGAACTCGCCGAAGGCCTCCAGCCGCTGGACGATGCCCTTGGAGTAGTCGAGCCGGTCGACCCCGATGACGAGCTTGCGCTGGCCGAGGGATTCACGCGTGGCGCGCAGAGGCGTCGTCGCCTGGCGGGCGGAGGCGGCGGCGAGCCGGCGGAAGCCCTCGACATCGATCCCGATCGGGAAGGCCCGCACCGTGGTCTCGCGCGGGCCCAGCCGCACGCGCCTGCCGTCGGACCGGGCGCCGCAAAGGGAGACGAGTCCGTCGATCAGGTTGCGCGCATCGACCTCGGTCTGCATCCCGACAAGGTCGTAAGCTGCCATGGTGCGGATCAGCGTCGCGCTGAACGGCAAGACGCCCATGATCTCGGCCGCCGGCCAGGGGATATGGTGGAAATAGCCGATGCGGTTGGTGACGCCACGCCGGCGCAGTTCCGCCGCCAGCGGGATCAGGTGGTAATCATGGATCCAGATCATGTCGTCGGGCTTGATCAGCCCGGCGAGCGCCCGGGCAAAGCGCCGATTGACGCCGAGATAGCCCATATAGTCGCTGCGCTGGAACTCGGTGAGGCCCAGACGATAGTGCATCAGCGGCCAGAGCGCCCGGTTCGAGAAGCCGAGATAGTAGCTCTGGCGCTCGGCCTCGCTCAGATCGGTCACGGCATAGGTCACATTGCCATGCTGGACCTGCCGGACCGGCGCCGGCGCGCCCTCGCTGACCGCCCCGCTCCAGCCGAACCACAGACCGCCGCGCTGCTCCAGCGCTTCGCGCAGGGCGACCGCCAGCCCCCCTGCCATCACCTTTTCATGGCGATCGGGAATCGTGACGCGATTGGAAACGATGACAAGACGCATAAACTCGCATTCTCCGGCAGGGGCCGCCCGCATTTCGCCATCGGCGGCAGGAACAGAACGCTTCCGAAAGCGTAATGTTTCCGTGGTGCGGACGCGGTCACATGGCAGCGCTGTGGCAGCCGTGCGGTGAAATCGCGACGACATGGTAGGCTTTCGACAGATCGAGGCAACCCCTCGACCTCTATTTTCGACGCGGCTATGGCTAGGCGACAGGACAGAAAAGGATGTCCTTGGTCGCTTGGCCGCTCTTCTGCCGCCTTCTCTGCCCAGATACGAAACGATGACGATATTGATCGAACCCGATACTGCCTCAAGGCCCGATGAGATCGCTTCCCCGGGCAGCGAGATCGCTCTTTTTTTGGATTTCGACGGAACGCTCGTGGAAATCGCCCCTTCACCGGAGGACGTTCATCTCGACCGACGGGTGGCTCCGGCGCTGATGGCGCTGCGTGCCCAGCTCGGCGGTGCGCTGGCGCTCGTCTCCGGCAGGCCGATCGGCTTCCTCGACGGCGTCCTGGCACCACACCGCTTCGATATCGCCGGGCTGCACGGGGCTCAGATCCGCGTCGACGGCGAGATCCGCTCGCAGGCCGATACACATGAGGGCATGCATGGGGCGCTGCGCGATCTCGTACGCTTCGCCAACAGCCATGTCGGCATCATCGTCGAGGACAAGCGCATCTCGATCGCACTGCACTGGCGGCTGGCGCCTTCGCTGGAGGCCGAGGCCCTGGCGCTGATGCGCAGCATCGCCGTGAAGCTGGGGCCGGGCATGCGCCTGCAGGAAGGCAAAGCCGTAGCCGAGCTGGTTCCCGCCGGCGCCAGCAAGGGCAGTGCCATCGCCTGGCTGATGGCGACGCCGGTCTATGCCGGCCGCATCCCGGTCTTCATCGGGGACGACATCACCGACGAGGACGGCTTCGAGGCGGTCAACGCCATGGGCGGCGTCTCGGTCCGCATCGGCGCCGACCGCGAGAGCCATGCCACCTGCCGGCTGGCCTCGCCGACCGCCCTGCGGCATATCCTTCTCGAAGCCGCCGAAGGTGGCCATCTTACCGCTTCCAGCTTCAAGCAGGACTGATCATGACCGTAACGACTTCGACCGCGGGGCAGCACTCCGCCTCGCTCGACCTCGGCGTGATCGGCAACTGCTCGATCGCCGCCCTTGTCGACCGGCGCGCCCGCATCGTCTGGGGCTGCTTCCCGCGCTTCGACCGCGACCCCGTCTTCTGCTCGCTGATCGACAACAAGGCCGAGGACGGCGATGCCGAGCCCGAAAAGGGCGTCTTCGCCATCGAGCTCGTCGGCATGACCCGCTGCGAGCAGGGCTATCTCGACAACACCGCGATCCTGTCCTCCGTGCTCTCCGACGACCAGGGCAATGCGATCGAGATCCTCGATTTCGCACCGCGCTTCGTGCGCTACGAGCGCTTCTTCCGGCCGCCGCAGCTGGTGCGGCGGGTCCGGCGCGTCTCGGGCCGGCCGCGCATCCGCGTCCTCGTCAGGCCCTGCCTCGGCATCGGCGAGGAGCCCGACGAGATGACGCGCGGCTCCAACCATGTCCGCTTCGTCGGCGCCGACCAGACGATCCGGTTGACGACCAACGCACCGCTTTCCTATGTCGTGGAAGGCACGCCCTTCGCCGTCGACCAAGCCTATTCCTTCTTCATCGGATCGGACGAGGCTTTGCGCGCCGAGATCGAGACGACTTCGCGCGAGTTCCTCGACAAGACCACCGACTACTGGCGCGATTGGGTGCGCTCGCTCTCGGTCCCGTTCGAGTACCAGAAGGAAGTCATCCGGGCCGCGATCACGCTGAAACTCTGTTCCTTCGAGGAGACCGGCGCGATCGTCGCGGCCTTGACGACCTCGATCCCGGAGGCGCCGGGCACGCAACGCAACTGGGACTACCGCTATTGCTGGCTGCGCGACGCCTATTTCGTCGTCCATGCGCTGAACCGGCTCGGCACGACGCGGACGATGGAGGACTATCTCGGCTTCATCACCAATATCGTCGACACCTTCTCCGAGAGCGGGGCCGAGCATCTGCCACCGCTCTATCCGATCACGCGCGGCGGCTCGCTCACCGAGTTCGAGGCGAAGAACCTGTCAGGCTATCGCGGGCACCAGCCGGTGCGCTTCGGCAACGGCGCGGCCGTGCAGATCCAGAATGACGGCTATGGCGCGGTCGTGCTGGCGGCGACGCATTCCTTCTTCGACCGCCGCCTGATCCAGCCCGGCAAGGAGACGCTGTTCGGTCAGCTCGAACGCATGGGCGAGATCGCCATCGCCGTGTTCGACAAGCCCGATGCCGGCCCCTGGGAGCTGCGCGAGAAGGAGGCGGTGCACGCCTTCTCGAGCGTGATGTGCTGGGCGGCCTGCGACCGGCTCGCCCGCATCGCCGGCACGCTCGGGCGCGCCGACCGGAAGGAGTACTGGAAAGGCGAGGCCAAGCGCCTGAAGAACACCATCGCCGAGCAGATCTGGAACGAGCAGAAGGGCCATTTCGTCTCGACCTTCGGCGGCGAAGAGCTCGATGCGACGCTGCTGCTTCTCGCCGAACTCGGCTTCGTCAAGGCCGACGATGCCCGCTTCGTCGCCACCGTCGAGGCGATCGGCCGCGACCTCAAGCGCGGCGACCTCCTGCTGCGCTACGCCACGCAGGACGATTTCGGCTACATGCATACCGGCTTCCTGATCTGCGCCTTCTGGTATGTCGACGCGCTGAACGCGATCGGACGCAGCGAGGAGGCGAAGGAGCTGTTCGGGCGCATCCTGCAGCGGCGCAACAGCTTCGGCCTGCTCTCGGAGGATGCGGACCTCAAGACCGGCGAGCTCTGGGGCAATTTCCCGCAGACCTATTCGCATGTCGGCCTGATCAATTGCGCGATGCGGCTGAGCCGGGACTGGGAAGAGGCGTTCTGAGAGGCGGGCGACGGCCGGCTTTGCCCTCGGAGCCGGCTGCCTTTCAACGCGGCGCGCCGAAGCGGAAGGCGACCGGGATCACCCCATAGACCATCGCGAGCACCATGGGCGGCACGGCCAGCGCCGTGACGCCGAAAATGGGCCAACCCGCGGTGAAGGGCGCCAATGCGGCCAGCACAAGATTGATCGCGGCATAGGCGCCCAGGGTCGCGACGACCAGAAAGCGCAGACGCGAGGCAAGGCGCGACAGGAAAGGCAGGGCCATCAAGCTTCTCCACGTAACGAAACGTTCCGTTTCTATTTGTTGAACTAAACGGACCGTTTCGTTATGTCAAGGAGCGAGCGGTCCGTGCGAGGAGTTCGATAGGATGGAGCCAAAACCGAAGCGCCGGGCCTCGATCGGCGCCCGCCGCAGCCCCGAGACGGAAGCCGCGGTGAAGGCGGCAGCGCGCGCATTGCTGGCCGAGAAGGGTTATGCCGGCTTTTCGATCGAGGAAGTCGCCCGCCGCGCCGGCGCGGGCAAGCCGACGATCTATCGCTGGTGGCCGAACAAGGCCGAGCTTTTCATCGCGATCTACGGCGTCGAGAAGGACGCCGCCATTCCCGTCCCGGATGAAGGCTCGTTGCGTGCCGACCTGCTGCGCTACACCAGGGATCTCTGGCGCTTCTGGCGTGAGGATGCGGCGGGGCGCGTTTTCCGCGGACTGATCGCCGAGGCGCAGACCAGCGCGGAGGCGCTTGCCGCGCTGCGCTTCAAGTTCATGCCGGAACGCCTCGCCTCACCGCGCCGGATGTTCGTGCGCGCCGCCGAGCGCGGCGAGTTTTCGCCGGAAGAGATCGACGACCGGCTGGAGCTCTGGGTCGGCTTCAATTGGCTGCACGTGCTGACCGACCGGCTGAGCGAGGACGAACCTTCGCTCAGCCGCAAGATCGACCTGCTCTGCCGCTGAGCTCCGTCACTCCACCTTGGCGGCAGCCCGCATCACGGCGAGCGCCAGCACCTGCGCGGCCGGGACGATGCTCTCGACCTCCAGGAACTCGTCCGGCGTATGGGCCATGCCGCCGATCGGGCCAACGCTGCAGAGCGTCGGAGTGCCCTGCGCGGCGGTGAAGCCGGAATCGGCGCAGCCGCCGGTGAATTCCGCGGTGACGCCGATGCCGAAGGCGGAAGCCGCCTCGCGATAGGTGTCGTAGAGCGCGACAGAATCCGAAGAGCGCTCCAGCGGCAGGAACTCGCCCTTGATCGAGAGCACGGCGCTGGTGCCGGCAACCTCGGGCTTCTCGATAATCGCCTTGATCTTGCCGACCATCTCGTCGCGCTGGGCGGCGGTGACATAGCGCAGGTCGATCTCGCACCAGGCGCTGGGCGCGATGGTGTTGACGGTCTGGCCGCCGCCGATCAGGCCGACATTGACGGTGATGCCCTTCTCCAGATCGGTGAGGCCCTGGAGCTTCGGGATCTTGTGGCCGAGATCGACGATGGCCGAGGCGCCCTTCTCGTAATTCGCGCCGGAATGGGCGGGCTTGCCGGCGAACTCGGCGCGCATGAAGACGCCGCCCTTGCGGCCGCTGGTGACGGACTGCTTGTGATCCCTGGCGAATTCCGTGCCGGCCGGCAGGCGGCTGGGCTCGGCATTGAAGACGCAGCGCGACTCGCGGGCCGCCGCCTCGATGACCGGACGAGAGGACGGCGAGCCGATCTCCTCGTCGCTGGTCGTCAGCATCAGGAGCGGCGCGGCCAGACCGCCGCATTCGGCGAAGGCGGCGGCGACGAAGGCCGAGATCATGACGCCCGCCTTCATGTCGGCGACGCCCGGCCCATAGGCGCGGCCACCCTTGATGGTGAAGGGCCGGCGGGTCGGTTCGCCCTGCGGAAAGACGGTGTCGCGATGGCCGAGCAGCATGACCGGACGCTGGTCGTTGGCCGTGGGATTGGGCAAGCGTGCACGGACCGCATCGCCGAAGCGGCTATCCGGCACGATCTCGACATCGAGCCCGTTCGCCTTGTGGAAGCGCGCGACGACCTCGCCGGCCCGATCGACGCCGGCCTTGTCGTAGGAACCCGAGTCGGTGTCGACCAGCTCGCGCAGCAGCGCGACCATGCCCTCCTTGCGGCTCGCCAGCCACTCGGTGACCTTCTTCTCCTCGGGGGTCAGGGCGCTCATCAGCTCACTCGCATTCGTTCCGGATGGGACAATGCGGGCAGCTTATCGCCTATGCCGCGAGCGGCAATGGCGAGCGGTGGCGGCCATGCCATTCATGTCGCGCATGGCCTTAAGCCCCCAAGCCTATTTCCGGGCGGCCATCCGCCGGATCAAGGCATCGCGAGCCGTGCGGGCAGCGTCGCGGGTCGCTTCATCGGCCGGCGCGCGCGCCGGCTGTTCCAGCGCCTTGGCATAGTAGCCGAGCGCGAGCTGGTCGGAGGCGATCCCGGCATAGAGATCGCCCAAACGCTTGTTAGCCTGAAGAGACGCTTCGGACCGTGCCGCCGCAGCCTCGAAGGCGCCGATGGCACCGGGCACGTCGCCCAGCTTGGCCTTCAAGTCCGCCCGCGCGAGCAGGAGGCGCGGGTCGTTTGCCTTCGCCCCGAGCGCCGTCTCGACATCGGCGAGCGCGGCAGCGGCATCGCCCTGTCCGAGCCGGGCATCGCTCCGCAGCAGCAGGGCATCCGCATCGCCGGGAGCCACCGCGAGCCGGGCCGTCGCATCCTCCGCCGCTTCAGCGAAGCGTCCGAGGCCGAGCCTCGCTTTGGCCCGCAGCAGCAGCAGATCAGCTTCCGGCGAGGGCGCGGCGAGCGCGACGGTGGCGAAACGCTCGGCGGCAGCGGGATCGCCGGTCGCGAGATTGATCCGGGCTGCAAGCGCCTGCCAGCGCAGCTCGCTCGGCTCGATCCGCAGGGCCATCGCGATATCGGTCAGGGCGGCCGGATTGTCGGAGCGCAGGTTCAATGCGGCCCGCTCGGCATAGGCGCGGGCCCGATCGGGCGCCCGCTTGATGACCTCGGCGAAATCGGCGCGCGCAGCGTTGATCCGGTTCAGTTGCACGCGGGCAAGGCCACGCCAGAGGAAGAGATCGGCGACGAAGCCCGGCGTCAGGCCGGAGTTACGGGCACGGAAGGGGATGTCGACCGCATCGTCGATGACCTTGCTCAGGTCCGATTCCGCGTCGAGCGCATCGCCCAGCCGGGCGGCGGCAAGGCCATTGACGGCCCGCGCCGCGATGTTGAAGCGGTTGTCAGCGAGCGCAGCCGCAGCCTGCTCCCGCGCTGCAGCCATGTCGCCCCGGACCAGCGCGACGCGAGCCCGCAAAGCCTGCTCGGCATAGGCGCCCGGCAAGCGGTTGCTGCGCCAGTTGTCGAGAATCGAGACGGCCTCGTCGAGCGCGCCGGTTTCGATGAGCGCCACGACGAGATCATCCTCGCCCTCCGGTCCCGTCGGGACATCCATCGGCAGCCGCGCCTTCTCGCGCATATCCTCCAAGGCCTGGGCCGGCCGGCCAGCCATGAGAAAGGCGTTGGCGCGCTCCTCGCGATAGTACCGCGCCTTGGGGTCGTGCTCGACGAGCGCGGTCAGATCGGTGACCGCCGCATCGTAGTTTCCCCTGCCCTGCGAGACCGCGGCCCGCGCCAGCATGGCTCGCGCCCAGATCTCCTTGTCGGCACCAGAGCGACGGACGGCGCTGTCAGCGTCGGCCCAGGCGCGATCGAAAGGCGACATGTCCTTGTCATAACGATAATCCGCCATATGCGCGTAGGCCCGCGCCAGGGTGGCGGGGAGATAATCGGGCGCTGCTGCGACGGCCAGTTCGAAATCTCCCAGCCGGTCGGCGAAGGGCCTGGCCCCGGCCCGCAGGATCAGCCTGTCGGCCTTGTCCTGCGGGGTCGTCGCCGTTTCGACGAGCCGGTCGCAGCTCTGCATGCGCAGCGGATCGTCGCGGGTGGCACAGCGCTTCTTCAGTTCGGCCTCGCCGAGATCGGCCACGACGATCGGCTTCGGCTTGTCGAATTCCGCGACCCTCGCCGCGTGACGCTCTTTCGAGGCGATATCATAGGCCATCTTCGCATCCGTGCGCGCCGCGGAACGGACGAGGATGGCACGGGCGCCGGGCTGATCGCCCGAAGCGAGCAGGATGTCCGCCTTGAGCTCATGGGCATCGAACAGGCCGGGATCGAGCTCGATCGCCTTGTCGGCATCCACCGTGGCTGCGGCAATGTCCTTCATCGCCAGCTTCACCGCACCACGCGTCGCATAGGCGCGTCCGAAACGGGGCTGCGCTTCTGCGACGATTTCGGCATCGGCGAGCGCTTCCGGCAATTCGCGACGCGCCAATCGCGCCCGGGCGCGGATCTCGATCAAATCGACCTGCTTCGGGAAGGCGACAAGCCCCTCGGTCGCTTCCTTCGCCGCGGCCTCGAAGGTGCCGAGATAATACAGGCTGCGGGCGCGGGTGATGAAGGTTTCCGAGGTACGGAAGCCGCCCTCGCGCGCCTTGTCGATATGCGCGACGGCGTCGCTATAGCGGCCGGTGGCATAAGCGAGCAGGCCGAGGAGATAATCGCTGCGTGGATGCTGCTTTTGCCAGAACAGGCCCTTGCGCAGGTCCTCGCCTGCCCCGGCGAAATCATACTGCAACAACCTGAGATAGCCGCGATTGGCGTGGTTGTCGGGGTCGAAGGGATCGTTCTCGATGGCTGCGGTGAAATCCGCCATGGCCCCGTCGCGATTCCCCAGCGTGAAGCGGACGCGGCCGCGATCCCGGTAGAGCGGCGCGAATTTCGGCGCGATGGCCAGCGCCTCCGTGTAGTCCTTCTCCGCCTCGGCGGGACGGCCGAGCGCGAGCTGGGTATGGCCGCGCGCGACATGGGCCATCGCCTTGACCTTGCGGTCGGGTCGCCCCTTCAGCAGCGTGTTGCAGGCGGCGAGCCCCTTCTCGGTGCGATCATCCTTGCAGAGCGCAACCGTTCCGGCCTTCTGGGCCTGGGCAGTCTGCGAGCCGAGCATGGAAAGCATCGGCAGTGCGAGGACAAGGAAGGCCATCCGCGAGAGCAAGCTGGGCATGCCGACCTCCCTGACAACGCACCGGGGTGACGTTGGGAGATGCTAGCATGATGGCGGGGGCAACGTCATGCCATCCCCCGAATGAACGACCGGTGCTGCCGCTCGCGCTCAGGCGATACCCGCATACCAGGCGAGGACATAGGCGAGCGTGCCGACCGCCATCGGCACGAGAGGATTGACCTTGGAGCGATAGGTCACGAACGCCGTCGCCGCCGTGATCGCATAGCCGACGAGGCCGGCATCAGCGGCCAGCGTCGCAACGACGCCGCTCGCCAGCATCAGGCCGAGCGCGATCGGCACCAGCGCAAGCGTAGCGATCCGGACCACGCGATGGCCACCGAAGCGCTGGAGGCCGCGGCTCGAGGCGAGCGCCAGCAGGCAGGAGGGCAGCAAGAGGGCCGTCGTCGCGACCAGCAGGCCGGCGGTGCCGGCGACATGCCAGCCGATGACGCTGCCGAGCATGATGTTGGGGCCAGGCGCGGTCTGCGCGATGGCGAAGAGGCGGGCGAAGGTCGGCGCATCCATCCAGCCAAGGATTTCGACGACCTGGCGGTGGATTTCCGGCACCACGGCGTTGGCCCCGCCGATCGCCATCAGCGAGATCGTGCCGAAGGTGACGATCAGCTGGAAGAAGACGCCGCGCTCCATCAGACCCGCCGCGCTCCCAGTGTCGCTGCCACGAGACCGAGCGGCACGAGCACCAGCAAGGTCGGCAGCATCGGCAATCGCAGCACTCCGACCGCGACGAAGGCGGCCGCGGCCATCAGCCAGGCCCAACGCGCAAGGCCGGCCTTCGTCAGGAGCCGCAGGGCGGTGCCGAGGATGAGCCCGGCGGCGCTGGCGGCGGCGCCGGTCAGGGCGATCTGTGCCAGCGGGTGTCCGGAGACCGCGTCATAGCCGTTGGCGAGCGCGACCAGGCAAAGCAGCGGCATCGCCATCAGCGCGAAGACGCAGGTCAAGGCGCCGATTCCGCCCCGGAAGCGATCGCCCAGCATCACCGCCGCATTGACGGTGTTGGCGCCGGGCAGCGCCTGGCAGATGCCGATCAATTCGGCATAGCCGCGATCGTCGAGCCAGTTGCGCTCGGTGACGATGATATGGCGCGCGATCGGCCCCACGCCGCCGAAGCCCATCAGGCCGATCTTGAGAAAGCCGGTGAACAGGTCCGGCAGGCTCGGCCGCGGGGCTTCCGATGCGGTTTCGAGGGTCGACATCCGGGTTGGCTAGCGCCGCGATTCCATCGCCATGCGCAGCGCGAAGCCGGCGAGCACGGTACCCATGATCCAGCGCTGGACCAGTGACCAGAACGGCCGCGTCCGCAGGAACAGCGCGATGCTGCCGGCGGCCGTCGCAATCAGAGCGTTGACGCTGCCGCTGATCGCGATCTGGACGAAGCCGAGCACGACCGACTGGCTGAGCACATGGCCGGCTGCCGGGTCGATGAATTGCGGCAGCAGCGCGAGGTAGAACATCGCGATCTTCGGGTTGAGCAGGCTGGTCAGGAAGCCCATGGCGAAGAGCTTGCGCGGCCCGTCATGGGGCAAATCGCGGACATGGAAGGGCGAGCGCCCGCCCGGCCGCACCGCCTGCCAGGCGAGCCAGAGCAGATAGGCCGCGCCGCCAAGCCGCAGCACGTCATAGGCATAGGGCACGGCGAAGAGCAGCGCCGTGATGCCGAAGGCGGCGCAGAACATGTAGACGAAGAAACCGAGGATGACGCCGCCGAGCGAGATCAGCCCCGCGCCCCTGCCCTGCGCGATCGATCGCGAGATCAGGTAGATCATGTTGGGGCCGGGCGTCAGCACCATGCCGAGCGCGATCAGCGAGAAGGTGATGAGGGTCGTCGTCTCGGGCATCTGAAGCGCTCCGGCGGAACTCAGCGCTTGGACCATGGATCGCGAGAACCGGCAATCGGCTGCGCCGTGGGAACGGCCATGCAAGTCTCGCCATGCGGAGAGCCCTGCCCCGCCACAAGGGAACCCACCGGTTTGCCGGCGGTTGTCGCCTGCAAGCGGATCGGGGGGAAACATGACGCTGTTCAGCCGGCTGCTCTACACCATCATCTCTGTCGCGCTGCTCGGTGCCTCGATCGTGCTGATCGGCGTCGCGGTCTGGCGGACCTCGCAGGGCTTCTGGACCGGCGAAGGCGCGCTCGACACGATGCTCGACGCGATCGGGCTTGTGATCATCGCGGTCGCCGTCGCCGATGTCGGCAAGTTCCTGTTCGAGGAGGAGGTGGTGGCCGACCGCGAAATGCGCCGCCCGGCCGAGGCACGGGGATCGCTGACCAAGTTCATGTCGATCATGATCGTGGCGCTCTCGCTGGAATCGCTGGTGCTGATCGCCAAGACCTCGCGCGAGACCATGGGGGACATCGTCTATCCCGGCCTGCTGATGCTGCTCGCCGTGCTGGCGCTGGTCGGGCTCGGCCTGTTCCAGAAGCTCAGCCAGAACGCGACGGCTGCGGTGCCGCCGGATCGGGGCGAGGATGAGGAAGGCGAAGCCGAGGAACGACCGCTCGCGATCGGCAAACCGTCCACACATTCCAGACGTCGCCCGGCTGCGCCAGCCGCTGATCCTGCCTAGCGCGGCTCATCGACCAGGAGCAGATCGGTGTCATCCGGCTTCGCCCCCGCCGCCGTGAGCATGGCGTGGATCTGGCCGCGATGATGGGTCTGGTGGTTGAAGAAATGCGCGATCACGAAGCCGCGCGGCTTGCCCATCTCGCGGCCAGCGGCGCCGGAATACCAGATCAGCGTCCCGCGCAGCCAATCGGCCGTGACCTTGTCCGCCCAATCGAGAATGAACTCATCGCGCTGGCGCCGGCGCGCTGAGAACTGCGCCCAGCCCTCGAAATAGACAGCCGAATCACGGCCGCCGACAGCCGGCTTCTCGCTGCCGATGAGGCGGCTGAGCCAAGTCTCGTCGCCCCAGAGGATGTGGTTGAAGGTGCCGTGGATCGACTTGAAGAAGGCGCCGCGATCGAGCTTGCGGGCCGCATCGGTCAAGCTGTCCGCTGCCGCCATCAGGCTGCGGTTCTGCCAGGCATTGTAGCGGGCCATGGTCTGGACGAAAGCGGGATCGACCATGGCGGCCTCCTCGTCAGATGACGTTGGCCTCCTTGAGCGGCCTCCCCTCCACGATGCGCTCGTGGCCGAGATCGGCAAGGTCGAGCGAGCGATAGCGGCCATGCGCGATATGCTCGGCAAGCCCACGCCCGACCGCCGGAGACTGCTGCAGGCCGTGCCCGGAGAAGCCGTTGGCGAGATAGAGGTTCGGCAAACCCACCGCAGGGCCGATGATGGCGTTATGGTCGAGCCCGCACATGTCGTAGGGACCGGCCCAGGCGCGGCCGGGCTTGATCTGCTCGAAGGCCGGGATGCGGGTGGCGAGCGAAGGCCAGACCACCTCCTCGAAGAAGCCCCAGTCGACATCCTCGGCCGCCGGGTCGTTCTCGATCCATTCGACATCCTGCTCCGGCGTCAGCGGCGAGCAGCTGCCGATGAAGAGCTGGCCTTCCGCCGTGCGCTTGCCTTCCTGCCGGCACCAGGCGCCGGTCGTGTCGATCAGGAGCGGGCAGCCATCGACATCGCCCTTGCAAGTGAAGGTGAAGACATAGCGTTTCATCGACTTCACCGGGATTTCGATCCCTGCCGTCGCGGCGAGCCTGGCGCCATGGGTGCCGCTGGCGTTGACGACAGCGCCGCAGGCGATGCGGCTGCCATCCGCGAGCTCGACAGCGGTGACGCGTCCGCCCTCCGTGACATAGCGGGCAACCTCGCCCTGCCGGTACTCGACACCGAGGTTGCGCGCCTTCTTGCGGAAGGCCTGGAGCAGCGCCCAGCCGTCGAACCAGCCCTCGCCGCTGACGCCGAAAGTGCCGCAGGCAAGATCCTCGGTGTTGAGCCAGGGGAAACGTTGCTTCAGTGTCGCGGGGTCGTAGAGCGCGATATCGGCGCCCTCGGCCGCTTGCAGCTTCTGATTGGCTTCGAGGATCGGCGCGCCGGCTTCGCTGGCGAGATAGAGATAGCCGCCCTCGTGCAGGTCGATCGCCGGCACCTCACCCTCGACGGCGAGATGCTGGCCGATATTGCGCAGGAAATCGACGCCGAAGAGCGAGATGCGGATGTTCACCGCGCTGGAGAATTGCTGCCGGATCGAGGCGGCCGAGAGCGCCGAGGCGGAGAAGCGGTAGGTCGGGTCCTTCTCGATCACCACGACCTTGCCGGTGAAGCCGGGATCGGCGACGAGATGATAGGCGACGGAGGAGCCGATCGCGGCGCCACCGCAGATCACGACATCGGCGCTTTCGGAGACGGGCGGCATGGCAGGCCTCGCGCAGCCGGCTTCGCTGGAAAAAGCCGGGTTGGTGAATTTCGCGCATGAATGAACGAGCGCGAGGCGCTTGTCGAGAGGGGCCTTAGTTCGCCGGCGCGCATTCCCCGAGCAGCCAGTCGCGGAAGGCAACGACGGTCGGCAGATTGGCCTTTTCCTCGGGGTAGACGAGATAGTAGCCGTCGCGGCCGGTCACCGGTCGGTCGATGGGGATGACCAGCGAGCCGGAGCGCAATTCCTCCTCGACGAGGAAACGCGGCACGATGGCCAGGCCCAGCCCCGCCACCGCCGCCTGCGCTATCATGGCGAACTGCTCGAAGCGTGGCCCCATCAGCGCCCGCTCCGGCCCCAGTCCCTGCTGCTCCAGCCAGTCCGCCCAGGCGCGCGGCCGCGTCGATTGCTGGAGGAGCGGCGCGCGCAGCATGTCAGCCGCCTCCGTGATCCCGACGCGCGCCAGCAGGGAGGGCGCAGCGACGGGCACGACCTCCTCGCCCATCAGGCGATGCAGCCTTGCGCCCGGCCAGCTATCGGCGCCGAAATGCACGGCGGCGTCGACCTGCTCGCGGGCAAAGTCGAACGGCACCAGCTTAGTGGTGAAGTTGATGGTGATGCCGGGATGAGCCTCGATGAAGCGCGGCAGGCGCGGGATCAGCCAGCGCGTGCCGAAGGTCGGCAGGATCGCGAGATTAAGCACGCCGGCCGCACCGCGAAAGGCCATGGCGGAGACGGTCGCGGCTGCGAGACGGGACAGGCCGTCACGGATATCATTGGCATAGGCCGCGCCCGCCGCCGTCAGGCTGACACGCTTCTTGACGCGCTCGAACAGGCTGACGCCGAGCACCTTTTCGAGATGCGCGACCTGCCGGCTCACCGCGCCCTGCGTCAGGTTCAGCTCCTCAGCTGCGCGCGTGAAGCTGCCATGCCGGGCCGCCGCCTCGAAGGCGGCGAGCGCGGACAGCGAAGGCACCGAGAGCCGGCCGGGAACCAGAATATCATCCATGATAAATTCTCACCAAGTGATGAGAACATATCGGTTGCCGCCGCCCCAAGAAAGAGGGCATTCTGCAGGCCTCAAGCGCGGCGGCCTCCGGTTCCCGCGCCTTTATGTCATGCGCCCTAGGGCATGCGCCCTTTGGCTCCCGCTCGCGACCGCTGGAAGACAAAGATGGCCACATCCCTGCCGAAAGACACGCTCGCCCTGCTCAAGCGCCTCGGCGTTTCCGAAGCGTCTTACGCCGATGCCGGCCTGTCGGCCCGTTCGCCGATCACCGGCGAGACCGTCGTGACCCTGCGCGAGACGTCGCCGGCCGAGGCCGAGGCCGCGATCGGCCGGGCGCAGTCCGCCTATCTCGCCTGGCGCAAGGTGCCGGCGCCGCGCCGCGGCGAGTTCGTCCGCCTGCTCGGCGAGGAATTGCGCGCCGCCAAGATCGATCTCGGCCTGCTGGTGACGCTGGAAGCCGGCAAGGTCACCTCCGAGGGCCTCGGCGAGGTCCAGGAGATGATCGACATCTGCGACTTCGCCGTCGGCCTGTCGCGCCAGCTCTACGGCCTGACCGTCGCCACCGAGCGCCCGAACCATCGCATGATGGAGACCTGGCACCCGATCGGTATCTGCGGCGTGATCTCGGCCTTCAATTTCCCGGTCGCGGTCTGGTCGTGGAACGCGGCGCTCGCCTTCGTCTGCGGCGACAGCGTCGTCTGGAAGCCCTCCGAGAAGACCCCGCTGACCGCGCTCGCCGTGCAGGCCATCGTCGAGAAGACGATGAAGCGCTTCGGCCCCGAAGCGCCGATCGGCCTCTCGGAGGTCCTGATCGGCGGCCGCGAGCTCGGCGACATCCTGGTCCAGGATCATCGCGTCCCGGTCGTCTCGGCCACGGGCTCGACCCGCATGGGCAAGGAAGTCGGCCAGAAGCTGGCGGCCCGCTTCGCCCGCGCCATTCTCGAGCTCGGCGGCAACAATGCCGCGATCGTCGCTCCCTCGGCCGATCTCGACATCGCGCTGCGCGGCATCGCCTTCGCGGCGATGGGCACCGCCGGCCAGCGCTGCACCACGCTGCGCCGCCTGATCGTGCATGAAAGCGTCTATGACGCGCTCGTGCCGAAGCTCGCCAAGGTCTACGGCTCGGTGAAGATCGGCGATCCCCGCGAGGCCGGCGTGCTGGTCGGCCCGCTGGTCGACGAAGCAGCCTATCAGGGCATGCAGAAGGCACTTTCCGAGGCCAAGGCCGAGGGCGGCAAGGTCCATGGCGGCGAGAAGGTCGATGTCGGTTCCGGCGGCTTCTATGTCCGCCCGGCTCTGGTCGAGATGCCCAAGCAGTGCGGCCCGGTCGAGCGCGAGACCTTCGCCCCGATCCTCTATGTGATGAAGTACAAGTCCATCGACGAGGCGATCTCGATCCAGAACGCGGTCGGCGCCGGCCTGTCCTCCTCGATCTTCACGCTGAACATGCGCGAGGCCGAACTCTTCGTCTCCGACGAGGGTTCGGATTGCGGCATCGCCAACGTCAATATCGGCCCCTCGGGCGCCGAGATCGGCGGCGCGTTCGGCGGCGAGAAGGAGACCGGTGGCGGCCGCGAGGCCGGCTCGGACGCCTGGAAGGCCTATATGCGCCGCGCCACCAACACCGTGAACTACGGCACCACGCTGCCGCTGGCTCAGGGCGTCAGCTTCGACGTGGATGCGTGACACAGAACGTCATTCCCGGGCGCCTGATAGCGGCGGCCCGGGAATCTCATGACAAGAAGACACTGGTTTCCGGGATGGTCGGGTCAAGCCCGACCATGACGGTCTGAATATCAGGGAGACGAACATCATGGCCGGCAGCCACAAGCTCGCGAAGTTCACCTGGGACGATGCCTATCTGCTCGACGAGCAGCTGAACGAGGACGAGCGGCTGATCCGCGACACGGCCCGCGCCTATGCGCAGGAGAAGCTCGCTCCCCGCGTCACGGAAGCTTATCTCGACGAGAAGACCGACCGCTCGATCTTCAACGAAATGGGCGAGCTCGGCCTGCTCGGCGTCACCGTCCCCGAGGAATACGGCTGCGCCGGCGCCAATTACGTCTCCTACGGGCTCGTCGCCCGCGAGGTCGAGCGCATCGACTCCGGCTATCGCTCGATGATGTCGGTCCAGTCCTCGCTCGTGATGTTCCCGATCTACGCCTATGGCAGCGAAGAGCAGCGCAAGAAGTACCTGCCGAAGCTCGGCTCGGGCGAATGGGTCGGCTGCTTCGGCCTGACCGAGCCGGATGCCGGCTCCGATCCCGGCGGCATGAAGACCCGCGCCGAGAAGGTCGCCGACGGCTACAAGCTGACGGGTTCCAAGATGTGGATCTCGAACTCGCCGATCGCCGACGTCTTCGTCGTCTGGGCGAAGTCAGCCGCGCATGACAACCAGATCCGCGGCTTCATCCTCGACAAGGGCATGAAGGGCCTCTCGGCGCCGAAGATCGGCGGCAAGCTTTCGCTCCGCGCCTCGATCACCGGCGAGGTCGTCATGGACGGCGTCATCGTTCCCGAAGAGAACCTGCTGCCGAATGTCTCCGGCCTGTCGGGCCCGTTCGGCTGCCTCAACCGCGCCCGTTACGGCATCTCCTGGGGCGTGATGGGCGCCGCCGAGGACTGCTTCCACCGCGCCCGCCAGTACGGGCTCGACCGCAAGCAGTTCAACAAGCCGCTCGCCCAGACGCAGCTCTACCAGAAGAAGCTCGCGGATATGCTGACCGAGATCACGCTCGGCCTGCAGGGCAGCCTGCGCGTCGGGCGCCTGCTGGACGACGGCAAGATGGCCCCGGAGATGATCAGCCTCGTCAAGCGCAACAATTGCGGCAAGGCGCTCGACATCGCCCGCCAGGCCCGCGACATGCATGGCGGCAACGGCATCCAGATCGAGTATCAGGTGATGCGCCATGCCGCGAACCTCGAGACGGTGAACACCTACGAGGGCACGCATGACGTCCATGCGCTGATCCTCGGCCGCGCGATCACCGGCCTGCAGGCGTTTTTCTGAAATCCAGCCGTCATCCGTCATGCCCGGGCCTGACCCGGGCATCTCGTCCCACGCGAACCTCCCCGGAGATGGTCGGGCCAAGCCCGACCATGACGCCCGAGTCGAACCCGCCATGACGACCCCTCCCCTCGCCGGCCTGCGCGTCCTCGAACTGGCGCGCATCCTCGCAGGTCCCTGGATCGGCCAGTTGCTGGCCGACCTCGGCGCCGATGTCGTGAAGGTCGAGGCGCCGGAAGGCGACGACACCCGCAAATGGGGCCCGCCCTTCGTCGAGGGCACCGGCGACGAGCATCTCTCCGCCGCCTATTTCCACGCCGCCAATCGCGGCAAGCGCTCGATCACCGCCGATTTCCGCACGGCCGAGGGACAGGCGCTGGTCCGGCGTCTCGCCGCCCATGCCGACGTCGTCATCGAGAACTTCAAGGTCGGCGGCCTGTCGAAATACGGGCTCGACGCGGCTTCGCTGCGCAAGGAGTTCCCGCGCCTCGTCTATTGCTCGGTCACCGGCTTCGGGCAGGACGGCCCCTATGCGCCGCGCGCCGGCTACGACTTTCTCGTCCAGGGCATGGGCGGGGCGATGTCGATCACCGGCGAGCCTGAGGGCGCGCCGATGAAGGCGGGCTATGCGGTCGCGGACATCTATACCGGGCTCTACGCCACGGTCGGCATCCTCTCGGCGCTCCGCCAGCGCGACACGACCGGGGAAGGTGCGACGCTCGATCTCGCGTTGCTCGACTCGCAGGTCGCGGTGCTCGGCAACCAGGCGATGAACTATCTCGTCGGCGGCAATCCCCCGCCGCGGCTCGGCAACGCCCACCCGAACATCGTGCCTTACGACGTCTTCTCGGTCGCGGACGGGCATATCATCATCGCGACCGGCAATGACGGGCAGTGGCGCAAGCTCTGCGAAGTGCTGGGCGAGCCGACGCTGGCCGACCATCCCGACTATCTCGACAACAAATCGCGCGTGAAGAACCGCGTCGCGTTGACCGCCAAACTGCACCTGCTCTGCCAGCGCTACGCCAAGCTCGATCTGCTGGCGGCGCTGGAGAAGGTCGGTGTACCGGCCGGGCCGATCAACGATATCGGCGAGGTCTTCGCCGATCCGCAGATCATCGCCCGCGGCGTCAAGGTCGACCTACCGGGCGAAGCCGCGAAGGCGGGCCACATTCCGACAGTCGCCTCGCCCATCGTCATGAACGGCGTGCGGCAGGTGGCCAAGCGTCCGAGCCCTCGGCTCGGCGAGCACGCAGACGACATCTTGAACGACCCGGCCTGGGGAGGGCCGCAGCATGGCTAATCGCACTGGCGGGCAGATCCTCGTCGACCAGCTTCTGATCCACGGCGCCACCGACGCCTTCTGCGTGCCGGGCGAGAGCTACCTCGCCGTGCTCGACGCGCTGCACGACGCCTCGATGAAGGTCACCATCTGCCGGGCCGAAGGCGGCGCCTGCATGATGGCGGAAGCCGCCGGCAAGCTCACCGGCAAGCCCGGCATCTGCTTCGTGACGCGCGGTCCCGGCGCCACCAACGCCTCGCCCGGCATCCATATCGCCGACCAGGACTCGACCCCGCTGATCCTCTTCGTCGGCCAGATCGACGGCAGCATGCGCGAGCGCGAGGCTTTCCAGGAGCTCGACTACCGCGCCGTCTTCGGCACGATGACCAAGTGGGCGACCGAGATCGACGATGCCGCGCGCATCCCGGAGATCATCAGCCGCGCTTTCCATGTCGCGACTTCCGGCCGCCCCGGCCCGGTCGTGATCGCACTGCCCGAGGACGTGCTGACCGACCTTGCGGATGTCGCCGACGCCGAGCCCTATCAGGTCACCGAGCAGCATCCCTCGCCCGTGCAGATGACCGATCTCGCCAAGCGCTTTGCTGCTGCCAAGTCGCCGGTCGCGATCCTCGGCGGCTCGCGCTGGAGCCCGGAGGCGATCGCCGGCTTCCAGGTCTTTGCCGAGCGTTTCGACCTGCCGGTCGCGGTCTCGTTCCGCCGGCAGATGCTGTTCCCGGCCGATCATCCGAACTTCGCCGGCGATCTCGGCATCGGCCCGAACCCGAAGCTGCTCGCCCGCATCAAGGAGAGCGATCTCGTCCTGCTGGTCGGCGGGCGCCTCTCGGAGATGCCGAGCCAGTCCTACACCCTGTTCGGCATTCCCAATCCGGGCCGGCCGCTGGTGCATGTCCATGCCGATCCGGAAGAGCTCGGCCGGGTCTATCGCCCGACGCTGGCGATCAATGCCTCTCCCGCCGGCTTCTGCGCCGCGCTCAAGACGATCGAGCCGCCCAAGGCCCCGGCCTGGAAGGGCGCCGGCGCTGCCGCGCACGAAGCCTATATCGCCTGGAGCGAGCAGCCGGCACCCGTGCCCGGTGAGTTCCATCCCGGCGAGATGGTGCGCTGGCTGCGCAGCCAGCTCCCCGAGGACGCCATCATGTGCAACGGCGCCGGCAATTACGCGACCTGGGTGCACCGCTTCCACCGCTTCAACAAGTTCGCGACGCAGCTCGCCCCAACTTGCGGCTCGATGGGCTATGGCGTGCCGGCCGCGATCGGCGCCAAGCGGCTCTTCCCGGAGCGCACCGTCATCGCCTTCGCCGGCGACGGCTGCTTCCTGATGAACGGCCAGGATTTCGCGACGGCCGTGCAGTACGACCTTCCGGTCATCGTCGTCGTCGTCGACAATGGCATGTACGGCACGATCCGTATGCATCAGGAGCGTGAATATCCCGGCCGCGTCTCGGCGACGACGCTGAAGAATCCGGATTTCGCGGCTTACGCCAAGGCCTTCGGCGGCCATGGCGAGCGCGTCGAGAAGACCTCCGAGTTCGCGCCGGCCTTCGAGCGCGCGGTGAAGAGCGGCAAGCCCGCGATCATCCACTGCCTGCTCGACCCCGAGGCGATCACGCCTGCCAAGTCGCTCTCGACGATCCGCGCCGAGGCCTTCGCGGCTCAGAAGAAAGACTAAGAACGGCCGAGCCACATCCGCTGCATCAGCCCGTCCCTGAGGACGAACTGATGCAGTAGGGCCGCGCCCGCATGGATGAAGGCGAGCGCGGCCATGATGTCGAACAGCGTCGCATGCGCCCGTAGCATCGCGTCATAGATGGCCTGATCCGGGCCGATCGGATGCGGCACCGAAAACAGCCCGAAGAACAGCGTCGGGATCTGGATCGGCGCGGCAGCCGCCATCAGGAAGCCGGTGACCGGCAGTGCCAACAGGCAGAGATAGAGCCCGCCCTGTACCGTCCCGGCCGCGACCCGCTGCCAGCGCGGCATCGGGACCGGCGCTGGCGCCGGCTGCAAGCGCCGAACGGCGAGGCGCAACAGAACCAATCCCGCGAGCGTGAGGCCGAAGGACTTGTGCCACTGGTAGAGCGCGAAGCGGGAAAGCAGGTCGCGCGTCTCGTCGCCCATCAGGCGGGACAGCCCATATTGCAGCAGGATAAGCATCACCGTCGCCCAATGCAGCAGGATGATCAGGGGATGCCAGGTGCGGGAGCGCATCGCCGGCCATCCTAGCGCGAGATCACGCCCTTGATGTCGATCTCGACCTGATCGTCGACGATATTGACCTCGCGCCCGATCGCGAAGGCAGCACGCGAGAAACTCGCACTGGCATGGAAGGGCAAAGTGCCGCCCGCGCGCATGCCGGCCGGATCGCTTTCGGCGACGGCGATAACCGTGACAGGCTGCGACGCGCCCCGAATCGTGAGCTGGCCCGTAATAGAGAGGCTGCGCTCACCGGTGCGCGCCACCTGTTGGGATACGAAGCTGGCAACCGGATAATGCGCGACGTCGAGCATCGTCTGCCCCTTGATGAAGCCGTCGACGAGATCGGCGCCCGTGCGCAGGGATGCGGTCTGGATCGTCATTCTGATCCGGCTGCGCTCCGGCCGGTCGAAATCGAGTGCGATGGTGCCGTCGACAGTGCCGAAACGGCCGCTCGCCGTCGGGATGCCGAAATGACGCGCCACGAAGACGACCCCCCGCCGTCTCTCGACAACGACCAGATGTCCTGCGCGAAGGCAGAAGCGGACGACGGCCCCAGAAGAGCCGCGACAAGCAGCGCACGCATCATCATGGCATGGCTCCTCGGCAGCCGGATGGCCCACATCTTAGGCCTGGCTCCCCACCGGCTGGCAGGGGCAGACACGCAGTTGTGAGTAAGCCCGGCCTCCGCGGGAAAGATTCTTAACCGCTTTCGTGAACCCGGACCGAACCTTTCGCGACCACACGTCGTTGGTAAGACGACGACGTGGAGGCAAGGTGATGACGCGGGCATGGATGATGCGATTGGCGACTGTCGCAGCGCTCGCCTTTTCGGCTGCGCCCAGCGCCCAGGCGGCAGGCCTCTTCGACGACCTCGCCCGTGCGCTGTTCGGCGGCGGGCCGCGCCTGCGGGCCTCGCCGATCTACGAATATGACGACGAACCGCGCAGGCGGGCGCCCCGCGCCCGCGCGCCGGAGGTTTCCTCGAAACCCAAGCCACCCGTCGTGCAGCTCGATCCCCAGGCCGACAAGGAATGGTATCTCAAGGACCCGACGCTGCGGCGCGGCGACATCGTGGTCACCGCGGGCGGCGTGCTGGTCTATCAGGGCCGCAGCGCCGATGCCGCGCGTCCGGCCGATTTCGTCGCGCTCGGCGGCAACGATGCCAAGGGCTGGAAGCAGCAGTTGCAGACTGCAGCGGCCGGCGGACGCGCCCGCTTCAGCGATCTCAGCACGCCCGCCAAGGCTGCCGTGACGGCCGAGGCCGCCGAGTAGGCGGCCGGCTTCAGCGCGGCTTCACCCCATCGAAAGTCGAGCGGATCGCGCGGGCGAGCGCAATCGCCGCCCAGCCTTGGAAGATCAATTCGACCGCGAAGAAGGTCCCGAGCACCCACAGGCTCGAACCCGGCCATTGCGCCAGGATCATGCCGCCGAGCAGCAGCGACAGCGCGCCCGAAAAAGCGATCCAGCCCCAGGCTGGCAGTTCCCGGTTCTGGAAGGCGACGACGAGGCGCAACACGCCGGTCGCGACCAGCGCCGCACCGGCCAGCAGCGTCAGCGAGGCCGTGGCGAGGAGTGGGTTGGCAAAAGTCATCAGGCCGACCGCGACATAGAGCAGGCCGATGAGGATATGCAGCAGGCGGCTCTTCCAGCCCTGATGCCGGAAGGCGTCGATCAGCACGACGATGCCGCCGACCAGGATCATCGCGCCGAACCAGATCGCACTGGCAAGGCTGAGCAGCGCGACCGCTCCGAGGCCGACGACGCCGAGAATGATGAGGGCGACGCCTGCCGCCATCAGCCAGCCGGAATTGCGCCGGAGTGGGACGAGATGCGTTGCAAGAGAGGAGCCCGAGCGGGGCGCGGATTCTGCAGGCGTGGTCATGGCCGACTCCGATTGGACGGGCCGCGACAGCCGGGGCGGCCTCGTCAGTGCAGGTCGCTATCAGAAGCCCGCGCGCAAGCCACGTCAATGATCTGGCGCAAGGCGCGCCGTCAGTAGGTCGCGCGACCGCCCGAGAGATCGAAGACCGCACCGGTCGAGAAGCTGCAGCGCTCGCTCGCGAGCCAGGCGACGAGTTCCGCCAATTCATCGACCGTTCCGAGCCGCTTCAGCGGGCTCTTGCCGATCATCGTTGCAACCGTCTCGGGGCTCATCTGCTGGAGCAGATCGGTCTCGATCGCGGCCGGCGCGACGGCATTGACGAGGACGCCCGTGCCGGCCAGCTCCTTGCCATGCGCCTTGGTGAAGGCGATGACGCCGGCCTTGGCGGCGCTATAGGCGGAAAGCGTCGGCGTGCCCTCCTTGCCGGCGAGGGAGGCGATGTTGACGATGCGGCCGTAAGCGCGCGGCACCATCACCTTCGCCACGGCCTGCGAGCAGAGGAAGGTGCCGGTCAGGTTGATCGCATGCACCTTCTGCCATTGCGCCAGCGGCGTCTCCGCCACTGTGGTCGAGGGGCCGGTCAGGCCGGCATTGTTGACGAGTACCGCGATGCGGCCGTGCTCGCGTTCTGTCGCGGCCAGGGCCTGCGCGACGGAAGCCTCGTCCGAGACGTCACAGGCGAGATGCCGGCGCCCCGCTGTCGCGGGCGTCGCGATATCCCAGACAACCGGGACGAGGCCGTCCTGCTCCAGCCGATCGGCGACCGCGGCGCCGATACCCTTGGCGCCGCCGGTGACGACGGCGATCCGCCGCTCCGCCATGGCTGGGCTCAGCCGAGCTTCGCGGCGACGAGCTTGCGCAGGCCGCGCAGGTCCTTGACGAAGCCGCGGATGCCTTCGGCCAGCTTCTCGGTGCCCATCGCATCCTCGTTCATGGCGAAGCGGAAGGCCTTTTCGTCGTAACCCAGCTTCTTGGCGACGCCCCCTTCCATCTGCGGCGACGAAGCCGGCGAAAGGCGGCGCGGCAGGTCGCCGGTCGCGGCGGCGAGTTCGTCGAGCAGGCCAGGCCCGATGGTCAGGCGGTCGCAGCCGGCCAGCGCCTCGATCTCGCCGGTGTTGCGGAAGGAGGCACCCATCACGACCGTCTTGATGCCGAAGGCCTTGTAATAGGCGTAGATGCTCTTGACCGAGACGACACCGGGATCGGTCTCGGCCGTGTAGGGGCCGCCGCCGGCCTTGACGTGCCAGTCGAGGATGCGGCCGACGAAGGGCGAGATCAGGAAGGCATTGGCCTCGGCCGCCGCGACCGCCTGCGGCAGCGCGAAGAGCAGGGTCAGGTTGCAGTCGATGCCCTCGCCCTGCAGCACCTTGGCGGCCTGCAGGCCCTCCCAGGTCGAGGCGATCTTGATCAGGATACGGTCCTTCTCGACGCCGCGCTCCTTGTAGGCGGCGATGACGGCACGCGCCTTCTCGATCGTCGCCTTGGTGTCGAAGGAAAGGTCGGCATCGACCTCGGTCGAGACGCGGCCGGGGACGATCTTGGTCAGCTCAGTGCCGAAGCTCACCGCGAGGCGATCGCAGACGGCATGGACGGCCTTCTCACCGCTGCCCTGCTTCTTGCCCCACCCGACCGCCTCGTCGACGAGATGGGCATAGGCCGGCGTCTCCACCGCCTTGAGGATCAGGGTCGGGTTCGTAGTGCAGTCGACAGGCTTCAGCCGGCGCACGGCCTCGATGTCGCCGGTGTCGGCGACGACGGTGGTCATCTGGCGGAGCTGGTCGAGCTTGGAGGCGGTCATCGGTCTATCCTCGGCAATTCTTCTTGTCGTAACGCATTCAATGTGGCGCCTGTTCACCGCAATGGCGAGAGCGATGAAGCAGTTCCGCCATGCGGCGAGCTGACGCCCGCGTCATGCCCCGGGCATCCCGTGAAGGACGGGCGCCTTTTCCGGCCTGAGCTTCTCGGGTCGAAGCTGCGCTTCGCCCGAGAATGACGCGTGGGGGACTCCCTCAGCTCTTCACTGCGCCCGAGGTCAGGCCGCCGACCATGTTCTTGCGGAACAGGTAGTAGATCACCGCCGGCGGGATGGCATAGAGCAGGCCCGCCGCCATCAGCAGGTTCCAGGGCGCGTCATCGGCCGAGAGGAAGAGGCCGAGGCCGACAGCAAGCGGAACCGCCTTCTCCGAGGAGAGCAGCAGGAAGGCGTAGAGATACTCGTTCCAGGCGAGCAGCAGCGCATAGATGCCGATCACCACCATCGAGGGCTTCATCAGCGGCAGGTAGACCAGCCGGAAGAGCTGGATCGAGGTCGCGCCATCCATCACAGCGGCCTCGTCGAGCTCCTTGGGCAATTTGTCGGAAGCCTGCTTCAGCACCCAGATCGCATAGGGCGAGGCGAGCGCGACCATCGCGAGGATCAGCGAGGCCTGCGTGTTGAGCAGCCCATAGGAGCCCATCGCCTTGTACATGGGAATGGCGAGGAAGGCGGCCGGGATCAGGTAGGTCGCGAGCGCGAGGTTCATCATCGTGCGCCCGCCCCGGACCTTGAGGCGGGCGATGGCGAAGGCCGCAAAGGTGGCGACGAACAGCGTGATCAGCCCCGTCGCGATCGCGATGAAGAAGCTGTTGAACATCTGCCGCCAGAAATTGTGCAGGTAGTAGTGCTGCTGCGCGAAGACGATCTGGAAATTCTGCAGCGTCGGCTGGTCGGGCCAGAGCTTGCCGGCCAGCATCGATTCCTGGTTGGAGATCGACAGCACGAAGAGGTGGTAGATCGGCAGCAGCGTCCAGACCAGGACGGGGATCGCGATCAGCAGCAGCTTGCCTTCGTCGAGGAGCTTTCTCATGCGTCGGGCCCCTTCGACAGGCGCTTCACCATCACGAAGACCATCGGCAGGATCAGCGGCATGGCAACGATGATCGAGGCGATGCCGAGATCGAGATTGTTGTTGCGCATGTAGCGGATGCCGAGCGTCGCCAGCACATGGTTGAGGTCGCCCGGCCCGCCGCCCGTGAGCAGGTAGACGCTGTTGAAGTCGCCCAGCGTCCAGATCATCGAGAGCATCGTCGAGGTGACGTAGAGCGTCGCCAGCGACGGCCAGGTGATGAACCGGAACTGCTGCCAGCGATTGGCGCCGTCGACGCTGGCGGCCTCGTAGAGGTCCTGCGCGATCGCCAGCCGGCCGGTGATCAGGATCAGCGTCCAGAACGGCAGCGACTTCCAGATGTGGACGAAGATCGAGGAGATGAAGGCGAGCGTCGGATCTGTGAGCCAGCCCGGCCCCTCCATGATGCCGAACCACTGGAAGAGCTGCTGGTTCACCATGCCGTTCTCGGGATTCAGCATCACCCGGAAGGACAGGATGGTCGGGATCGAGGGCACCGCCCAGGGCAGGATGAACAACACCAGCACGATCCGGATCCAGGGCCGCTGCTGTATGAAGAAGCCGGAGAGAGCGAGCGCGATCAGGAATTTCAGGTTCACCGCGACGAACAGGAAGATGACCGTGTTGACGACGGTGCGCAGGAAGATCGGGTCGGCGAAGAGCGCCCGGTAGGAATTCCAGTTGAGGCCGAGCCAGAGGCCATAGGCCACCGGGTAGACCACCATGACGGCGAAGACGAGGACGTAAGGGGCCAGCATGATGGCACCCCACATCGCGCGGTCGCGGGTGAAGCCCGAGTTATCCTCGCGTGGCGCCGCAAGCGGCGCGGTCATGACGGCTGAGCTCATGGACTCTCCGTGGAATTGTCACCCTGTGAAAGATACGCCGCGGCAAGGATTGCCGCGGCGGGTCGTCGATGCAAGCGGAACGAGGACCGGGCTCTACTGTCCTAGCATCGGCTTGGCCCGAAAAGTGGGAGCCACTTTTCGGGCCAATGCTCAGCCGGCGATCTGCTTGATGCGGGCGATCATCTCGTCCACGGCCTGCTCGGCCGGGATCTTGTCCTGGACGACGCGGTTCACCGCCTTGGCCCAGACGTTCTCGGCATTCACGGTCGTGAAATTGTAGTTGTAGACAAACTGGAACGGCACGGTGCCGTCCTTGTACTGCTTGTAGACGACCGCGCGATGCGGGTCCTTGCCATCCGACCAGAACGGCGCCTCGATCGCCTTCAGCGTCGTCGGCACCCAGCGCCCGGCCGAGCCTTCGACGAAGGGCCGCAGGTTCTCGTCCTTCATGAAGAAGGCCATGAACTCCTTGGCGCGCTTCTTGTTCTTGGCGTCGGCGAAGATCACCGCGGTCTTCACGGCGGCGAGGTTGGTCATCTTGCTGCCGTCCGCCTTGAGCGGGAACTCGGCGGTGCGGATGTTGTCCTCGTAGTTCTTCTTGGCCGTCGCCCGCTGCTCGGCCGTGAGCGCCTGGTTGCTCATGTCGTCCATGTGCTTGCCGGCGATCGAGATCGTGGCGTTGTGCGTGGCGACGGTGGTGCGATTGTGGAAGGCGACGTTGTTGTCGGGGTCGAGCCAGTTCACCGAGGAGGGCGGAGTGCAGCCGCGCTGGAAGATGTTGGCGTAGGACTTCACCGCCTCGACCATCGCCTTCTTGTTGGCGGGCTGGTCGAGCACGATCTTGCCGTTCTCGTCGACGACCTGGGCGTTATAGGCGTTGGCGAAGGTCAGGAACGAATAGAAGGTGTCGGACGCCGCGATGCCCATCGGGTGGCCGATGCCGTAGACGCGCTTGCCCTTGGCGCGCAGCGCGCCCTGGACCTTGTCGCACCAGAAGTCCCAGTAGCCGTTCCAGGTCTTCGGGATGTCGGCCTCCTTGAAGCCGGCCTCCTCGAGCATGTCCTTCCAGTAGGTGATGTGCATCATCTGCTGCTCGACCGGGAAGGCATAGTATGACTTCTTGCCGGTCTTGCCGTTCATCAGGAAGGTGGTCGAGACCGCCATCGGCTGGAACTCGGCCTTCATCGGCTCGATCACGTCCGAGACGTCCTCGAGCTTGCCGTCATAGGCCCATTTGCCGGTGGTGCGGAAATCATAGGTCGTGCAGAAGCCGACGTCCGGGGGCGTGCCGGCATCGACCGCGCCGACCGATTTCGTGACGCAGTCCTCGGTCGCGTAGAGCGAGAGCTCGACCTTGACGCCCGTCGCCTTCTGGAATTTGTCGACGACCGCCAGCAGCGCGTCGTCCTCTCCCTTGTAGAAGCCCTTGGTGAACCAGGCCGTCAGCGTCTCCTGCGCCATCGCGGCGCCGGACCAGCCCGCTACGACTGCCGCGACAGCCGTTCCCATGGCGAAATGCCGTACAAGCTTCATCCGATATCCTCCCATTTAAACCGTTTTAAAGCGACCTTATGGTCGTCTTGCCGCGACCCTAATCGAAAAGCCCCGCCCGAAACAAGCCGGGCGAGCCCCGCTAAATAGTATTTCTAATTCCAGAGTGCGCAACTGGCCCGCAGCGTGGAAACCGGGGATCGTTTCATGGAACCGTCATCTGCCGGGACTACCGGCAGCGCCATCTCGCAGACGCGATCAAGAGATGGAGTTTGACATGCAGCGCAAGGCCCTGAGCGCCTTCATCATCGCGGCCGGCCTCGCGGCCGCGCCGCAGGCTTTCGCCATCGAGGGCAAGCTGGTGCTCTATACCAGCCAGCCCAATACCGACGCCCAGCAGACGATCGACGCCTTCAAGGCAAAATACCCCAAGGTCGATGTTTCCTTCGTCCGCGACGGCACGCCGCGCGTGATGGCGAAGCTCAAGGCCGAGTTCGAGGCCGGCGCCCCGCAGGCCGACGTGCTGCTCATCGCCGATGCCGTGACCATGGAAGGTCTCAAGAAGGACGGGCGCCTGCTCGCCCATGACAAGGCCGATCTCGCCGCCTATCCGGCCGGCATCCACGACCCGCAGAAGATGTGGTTCGCGACCAAGCTGATCACCACCGGCATCGTCTACAACACCAAGGCTACGATGAAGCCCGCGAGCTGGACGGACCTCGTCAAGCCGGAGGCGAAGAATCAGCTGGCCATGCCGAGCCCGCTGAACTCCGGCGCCGCGCTGATCCACACCATTACGCTCACCAGCAATCTTGGGGACGGCTGGGGCTTCTACGAGAAACTCAAGGAGAACGGCACGCTCGCCGCCGGTGCCAATGGCGATATCCTGCGCCAGGTCGCCACCGGCGAGAAGCTCTACGGCATGATCGTCGACTTCATGCCGATCCGCGAGAAGGCCAAGGGCGCGCCGGTCGAGTTCGTCTTCCCGAGCGAGGGCGTCTCCGCGGTCAGCGAGCCGGTCGCGATCCTGAAGACCACCAGGAACCCGGAAGCCGCCAAGGCCTTCATTGATTTCCTGCTCTCGAAGGAGGGCCAGGAGCTGGCGCTGAAGCAGGGCTATGTCGCCGCCCATCCCGACGTCGCCCTGCCGGCCGGCTATCCCGCCCGCAGCGCGATCAAGCTGATGGTCTTCGACGCCGCCAAGGCGCTCGCTGAAGAGACCGCCGCCCGCAAGCGCTTCGGCTCGATCTTCGAGTGATGACGGCTTCACTGCTGCAGCGGTCGGCGCGATGACGCTGGCCCTTGCCCGAAACAGCCGGCGGGAGTCCGCGATCGCGGTCCCGCCGGTTTCGCGTCTGCGCCTACCGGAAGGCTGGGGCCTGCCTGCGCTCGTCGTCGCGGTCGCTCTGCTGCTCGGCGGCCTGCCCTTCTTCCGACTGGTCGCGGCCGCCTTCGCCCCCGGCTGGCAATTCGCACCGGGGGAAGCCTTCGTCGAGATGGCAAGCCGCGCAGCGATGACCGCAACCTGGCATACGCTGGAAACGGCCTCGCTCTCGGCGCTCGGCGCGCTCCTTGTCGGCGGCATCGTCGCGCTGGCGCTCGGCGTCACCGATGTCAGGGGCAAGCGCCCCCTCGCCTTCGCCTTCGTCTTCTCGATGATGATCGCGCCGCAGGTGGCGGCGCTCGCTTTCCTGAGCCTGCTCGCGCCGAACTCGCCAATCCTCTCGCTGATCGGGCTCGCGCCGCCACCGGGCACGCCGAACCCGCTGCTCGGGCGCGGCGGCATCATCCTGGTCATGGCGCTGCATCATGCGCCGCTCGTCGCGATCACGCTCTGGACCGGCCTGCGCAGCATCCCGCAATCGCTGGTCGAGGCTGCCCAGATGGAGGGCGCCGCGCCTGCCACGATCACCACGCGGATCGTCATCCCGGTGCTGCGACCGCAGATCATCGCCGCCGGGCTGATCGCCTTCGTCGCAGGCGTCGGCAATTTCGGTATTCCGGCCCTGCTCGGCCTGCCCGTGAACTACCTGACGCTGCCAACGCTGATCTACCGCCGGCTGTCGAGCTTCGGCCCGTCGAGCCTCGGCGAGACGGCCGCGCTCGCGGTGCTGGTCGGCGTGGTCGCGGCGCTCGGCATCGTCGCCGCCGCGCTCGCCGCCCGCAACCAGCGTGGCAAGGTCGAGATCGAGCGGTCTCTGGAGCCCTATTGGCTGCTCGGCCCGGCCCGGCCCTTTGTCGCTGCTGGGCTCTGGCTGCTGCTCGCTCTCAAGCTCGGCTTGCCGCTGCTCGCCCTGCTCAGCGAGGCGCTGACTCCGGCCTTGGGCGTGCCCCTCTCCTGGCAGACACTGACCTTCGACAAGTTCACGGAAGTTCTGTTCCGGCAGGCGGTGACCATGCGCGCCTTCCGCAACTCGCTGATCTTCGCCGGCAGCGCCGCGCTGATCCTCGCTATCCTTGCGATCGTTTTCGCCTATGGGCTGGAAAGGCGGCTCGGCAGGTTCCGTCGCGCCGTCGAGCTGATGATCGAACTGCCCTATGCGCTGCCGGGCATCGTCCTGGCCATCGCCTGCATCCTGATCTTCCTGAAGCCGTTGCCGCTGATCGGCGTCAGCATCTACGGCACGCCCTTCATCATCCTCTTCGCCTATCTCGCCCGCTTCCTGCCGCTGGCGCTGAAGGCGCCGGTCGCTGCGATGGCCCAGATCGAAGCGCATCACGAGGATGCCGCGAAGCTCGACGGCGCCAATCTCCCGCAGATGCTGCGCTTCATCGTCGCGCCGATCCTGGCGCCGGCTGCCGCCGTCTCGGCGCTGATGGTCTTCCTCGTCGCCTTCAACGAGTTGACGGTCTCGGCCCTGCTCTGGTCCTCGGGCACCGAGACACTCGGCGTCGTGCTGTTCAGCCTGAAGGAGGCCGGGCTTGCCGGCGAGGCGGCGGCCGTCGCGATCAGCGCCTGCGCCGTCATCCTCGTCGTGATGCTGGCGCTCGACCTGATCGGGCGCAACCGGCAGCACAATATCTTGCCCTGGCGGATCTGAGGCCTCTCCGTACAGGTCATCAAAGCGCAGCCGTTGTCTCAACAGATGTGACGGAAAATTAAACTTGGGGGCGCCCTAGATGGAGCATGGGTGCCCATCAGACATTACAGGCCAGGCCGGAGCCCGTGCCGGACGATCGCCAGATTCTCGTCATCGAGGATTCACGAACCTTCTCGCTGGCGCTGCGGCAACTTCTCCAGGCCGAGACCGGACTGCCTGTCACGACCTGCGCATCGCTGAAGGAGGTCAGCGACCTCATCGTCGCGGCGCCCGGCGCCTACGCGATCGCCGTGGTCGACCTCAACCTGCCGGATGCTCCTCGCGGCGAGGCGCTCGACTGGACCGTGACCCACGGCATCCCCTCGGTCGTCTTCACCGCCACCTTCGATCTCGCCACGCGCGGGCGGATCATGGAGCGGGAGGTGATCGACTACGTCCTGAAGGACAATGAATTCGCGCTTCCCAACATTGTCGGCACGGTCAAGCGGGCGCTCAACAACCGCAACACCCGCATCCTCGTCGTCGACGATACCCGCACCACCCGCAAGGTGCTCGCCCGGATGCTGTCGATCCAGCAATATGCCGTGGTCGAGGCCGGCTCCGGGCAGGAGGCGCTGGCGATGCTGGAGAGCAATCCCGACATCCAGCTCGTCGTCAGCGACTATTACATGCCCGACATGGACGGCTTCGAGCTGGCCCGGCGCATCCGCCGCCGCCATCCGAACGTGCGCGTCCTCGGCATTTCCTCCTCGACCGACCGGCAGACTTCAGCGGGGTTCCTCAAGGCCGGCGCGCATGATTTCGTCTCGCGCCCGTTCGTGCTGGAGGAGCTGCAATGCCGCATCGCCTCCAATGTCGAGGTCCTCGACCAGCTCAGGCAATTGCAGGACCTTGCAGCGCGCGATTTCCTCACCGGCCTGTTCAACCGCCGCCATTTCTTCGCCCGTGGCCGGCAGCTCGTCGGCGAAGCGCGCGATATGGACCTCCCGGTCTCGATCGCTATTCTCGACATCGACCATTTCAAGCGGCTCAACGACCGCTACGGCCATGACGGTGGCGACCAGGCGCTGACGGCGGTTGCGAGGACGCTGAGCATCATGGCCGAGCGCGGCTTCAACCTGCTCGCCCGCATCGGCGGCGAGGAATTCGCCATCATCTTCCCGGGTGCCGATCTCGCCGAGGCCGAGCGCCTGTGCGAAGGCATCCGGACGGCCATTGCCGGCGCGCCGCTGACCATCGAGGGAGAAACCCTGCCGCTCACGGTCTCGATCGGCGTCGCTTCGATCGGCCCCGGCGATGCGCTCGAAGCTGCCCTCGGGCTGGCCGACCAGGCGCTCTACACAGCCAAGCAGGGCGGGCGCGACAAGGTCCACACCGCTACCGCTGTCGCCTGAGGCTATTCCGCTGCGATGCGCGACTCGGCCCTGTGCTCGCCCATCAGCAGGGCACGCGACGCCTTCACCTCGCGGACGACGAAGTCGACGATGGCGCGAACTCGCGCGACATCCTTCAGGTCGGCGTGGACCAGGAGCCAGAAGGAGCGCGTGATCGAAACCGTCTCGGGCAGGACGGGCACGAGCCGCTTCTCTCCTTCCGCCATGAAGTGATGGATCACGCCGATGCCGGCACCGGCGGCGACGGCATTCATCTGGGCGATGACGCTCGAGCTCTGGACATGGGCGCGCAGGCCCTTGGCAACCTCGTCGAGATAGTCGAGCTCGGGCGAGAAGATCAGGTCGTCGATATAGCCGATGATGCGATGCTCGAAGAGATCCTCCGGCTTGGTCACCGGCGGCATCGAGGCGAGGTATTCCGGCGAGGCGTAAAGCCCGAGGCGGTAGTCTGAGAGCTTGCGGGCGACGACCTTGCCTTCCTTGGGCGGGGCCAGCGTGATCGCGACATCGGCCTCCCGCTTCGACAGCGAGAGCAAACGCGGCATGGCGATGAGCTGGATCTCGAGGCCCGGATAGGATTTCGCGAACAGTGCCAGGCGTGGCGCGAGGAACGAAGTGCCGAGACCATCCGGTGCGCCGATCCTGACGGTGCCCGACAGCGCCATGTCGGCGCCACCAATATCGCTCTGGATCGCGAGCGCCTCGGTTTCCATGCTTTCCGCCTTGGCGAGCAGGCGCTCGCCGTGAGCGGTCAGCATGTAGCCCTGCGGGCGGCGCTCGAAGAGCTTGGCCTTCAGCGCCTCCTCCAGCGAGGTGATGCGGCGCGAGACGGTGGCATGATCGGCGCCGAGGCGGCGCGCCGCCGCGGTCAGGCGCCCGGAACGCGCGACGGCAAGGAAAAAGCGGAGGTCGTCCCAGTCGAAGCGCTCCAAGGTCCTCTCCCCGTATTTGTGTTTTCGCACGGCCGACGTTTCACTCTCGCTATAGCCGTGCATAAACGAGAATGGTAGGGAGGATGCGGGATCATCGCACCATCAGTTCGTAGGGAGGGCGCCATGCGTCAGGTTGGACATTTCATCGGCGGCAAGCATGCCGCGGGCACGTCGGGTCGCACGGCCGACATCTACCAGCCGATGGACGGCACGATCATCGGCAAGGTGGCGCTGGCCTCGACGGCCGAGCTCGACGCCGCCGTGCGGAACGCCGCCGAGGCGCAGCCGAAATGGGCCGCCGTCAATCCGCAGCGCCGCGCCCGCGTGCTGATGAAGTTCATCGACCTGATCGCGCAGAACAACGACGCGCTCGCCGAACTGCTCGCCCGCGAGCACGGCAAGACCATTCCCGATGCCAAGGGCGACATCCAGCGCGGCGTCGAGGTCCTGGAATATTCGCTCGGCATCCCGGGCCTGATGAAGGGCGAGTTCACCGACGGCGCCGGCCCCGGCATCGACATCTATTCGATGCGCCAGCCGCTCGGCGTCGTCGCCGGCATCACCCCGTTCAACTTCCCGGCGATGATCCCGCTCTGGAAGCTCGGCCCAGCCATCGCCTGCGGCAATGCCTTCATCCTGAAGCCCTCCGAGCGCGACCCCGGCGTGCCGATGCGCTTCGCCGAGCTGTTCATCGAGGCCGGCGGCCCTCCCGGCATCCTCAACGTCGTCAACGGCGACAAGGAAGCCGTCGACGCCATCCTCGACCATCCCGAGATCAAGGCCGTCGGCTTCGTCGGCTCGACCCCGATCGCGGAATACATCTACGCCCGCGGCTGCGCGGCCGGTAAGCGCGTGCAGTGCTTCGGCGGCGCCAAGAACCACATGATCATCATGCCGGACGCCGACATGGACCAGACCGTCGATGCACTGATCGGCGCGGGCTACGGCTCGGCCGGCGAGCGCTGCATGGCGATCTCGGTCGCCGTCCCGGTCGGCAAGGCCACCGCCGACGAGCTGGTCAAGCGCCTGATCCCGCGCGTCGAAAGCCTGAAGATCGGCCCCTCGACCGATACCAGCGCCGATTACGGCCCGGTCGTGACCAAGGCGGCGATGGAGAAGATCAAGTCCTATGTCGATATCGGCGTGAAGGAAGGCGCCAAGCTCCTGGTCGACGGGCGCGACTTCAAGATGCAGGGCTACGAGAACGGCTTCTATGTCGGCGGCTGCCTGTTCGACAACGTCACCAAGGACATGAGCATCTACAAGGACGAGATCTTCGGACCGGTGCTCTCGGTGGTGCGCGCCGAGACCTATGACGAGGCGCTGAAGCTGACCAACGACAACGAATACGGCAACGGCACCGCGATCTTCACCCGCGACGGCGACGCGGCACGCGACTTCGCCTCGAAGGTCCAGGTCGGCATGGTCGGCATCAACCTGCCGATCCCGGTTCCGCTGGCCTATTACACCTTCGGCGGCTGGAAGCGTTCCGCCTTCGGTGACCTCAACCAGCACGGCCCGGACGCGATCCGCTTCTACACCAAGACCAAGACGGTGACGGCGCGCTGGCCGAGCGGTATCAAGGATGGTGCGAGCTTCGTCATCCCGACGATGAACTGAGGCGCCACCGACGGAGGAGGCTATGGAGCGACCGCTGCGCATCATCGCATCGTCGCTCGTCCTCCTCTGCGGCATGGGGCCGGCCCTCGCGACCGGCCCCTCGCCCGACGCCACACCCTCGTCCGAGGATGCGCTCTGCGAGCCGGGCGCATCCGAGAACGCGCCCCTCGGTAACGTGCAGCTCGCCCGTTGCCGCCGGCTCTGGCAGCAGCGGGTCGAGGCCGCCCGGGAGCGAAGCCAGAGCTATGTCGAGGGATTGATCGAGGATCGCCGGCAGCGGCGGGAACGCGCGGCGAGCCGGCCGCCGCCAACTCCTCCACCTGTGACGGTCGAAACCTTCCTCGGCAGCGATCTCGCCTATGGCGATGTGGTGGTGACCGACAAGGGACCGCGCGTCTTCGTCGGGAAGGCCGGGGAACCGGCAACCGCGGACGATTTTGTGGCCCTCGACGCGGCCCGGTCGCCGCATCGCGGCCGTGCCCAGCCCTATGACGGGGCCTATCCGCAGCCCAAACGCCCTCAGGTCGCGACGCAGCGGCCCGCCGCCCTCAAGCCCCAGGAGCGCCAGCCTTGAGCCCGTTTTCCCTGACCGAGGACCAGATCGCGATCCGCGACATGGCGCAGGACTTCGCCGCCGAGACATTGGCGCCCCATGCCGCGCGCTGGGACGAGGAGAAGCATTTCCCGGTCGAGGAAATGCGCGCCGCAGCCGCGCTCGGCATGGGCGGCATCTATATCCGCGACGATGTCGGCGGCTCCGGCCTCTCGCGTCTCGACGCAGCCTTGATCTTCGAGGCGCTCTCGACCGGCTGCCCGACGGTCGCGGCCTATATCTCGATCCACAACATGTGCGCCTGGATGATCGACCGCTACGGTTCGGACGAGCAGCGCCAGCGCTTCCTGCCGAAGCTCTGCACGATGGAGCATCTGGCGAGCTATTGCCTGACCGAGCCCGGCGCCGGCTCGGACGCTGCTGCGCTCAAGACGAAGGCGGTGCTGGACGGCGACCATTACGTTCTCGACGGGCAGAAGCAGTTCATCTCCGGCGCCGGCGTCTCCGACATCTATGTCGTGATGGCGCGTACCGGCGAGGCCGGCCCCGGGGGCATCTCGACCATCGTCGTCGAGAAGGACACGCCCGGCCTCTCCTTCGGCGCCAACGAGAAGAAAATGGGCTGGAACGCCCAGCCGACGCGCGCCGTGATCTTCGAGAACTGCCGCGTGCCCGTGACGAACCGCCTCGGCCCGGAAGGCATCGGTTTCAAGATCGCCATGGCCGGGCTCGATGGCGGCCGACTCAATATTGGCGCCTGCTCGCTCGGCGGGGCGCAGGGCGCGCTCGACCGATCCCTCGCCTATGCCAAGGAGCGCAAGGCCTTCGGCTCGGCCATCGCAGATTTCCAGGCGCTGCAGTTCAAGCTCGCCGATATGGCGACGGAGCTTGAGGCGGCCCGCAGCCTGCTCTGGCGCGCGGCGGCGGCGCTCGACGCCAAGACGCCAGATGCGACCAAGCTCTGCGCCATGGCCAAGCGCATCGCCACCGATACCGGCTTCGAGGTCGCCAACCACGCCCTGCAGATCCATGGCGGCTACGGCTATCTCGCCGATTACGGCATCGAGAAGATCGTCCGGGACCTGCGCGTCCACCAAATCCTCGAGGGCACCAACGAGGTGATGCGGATGATCGTGGCGCGCGGGCTGGTCGGCCGGTCGAAAGGGAATTGACGCCGGAGGCGTCATCCCGAACGCCGAACGGCGACCTGGGATGACAAGACGAGACAGCACCTTTTTCTGATGATGATCCCGCGTCTGCTCTTCGCGCAGCCCGGAATGACACCAAGAGCGACGACAGAAACGACGAGAGGATACGACCATGACCAACATCGCCTTCATCGGCCTCGGCAATATGGGCGGCCCGATGGCCGGGAACCTCGTCAAGGCCGGGCACGCCGTCAAAGCCTTCGATCTCGTGCAGGCCTCGAAGGACGCCGCCGCTGAACTGGGCGTTGGCATTGCCGGCTCGGCGAAGGACGCCGTGGCCGATGCGGAGGTCGTCGTGACCATGCTGCCGGCCGGGAAGCATGTGCTGAGCGTCTGGGCCGATATCCTCCCGGCGGTGAAGCCCGGCACGCTGCTGATCGATTCCTCGACGATCGATGTCGAGAGCGCCCGCAAGGCGCATGCGCTGGCGGCCGAGCGCGGCTGTCTTTCACTCGATGCCCCGGTCTCGGGCGGCACCGGCGGTGCGAAGGGCGCGACGCTGACCTTCATGGTCGGCGGCACCGAGGATGCCTTCGCCCAGGGCGAGCCCATCCTTGCCAAAATGGGGCGGCGGATCGTGCATTGCGGCGGCGGCGGCAACGGCCAGGCGGCCAAGATCTGCAACAACATGATCCTGGGCATCTCGATGATCGGCGTTTCCGAGGCCTTCGTGCTGGCCGAAAAGCTCGGCCTGTCGCATCAGGCGCTGTTCGACGTCGCCTCGACCTCGTCGGGCCAGTGCTGGTCGCTGACGACCTATTGCCCGGTGCCGGGGCCGGTGCCGACCTCCCCCGCCAATAACGAGTACAAGCCGGGCTTCGCCTCGGCACTGATGCTGAAGGACCTGAAACTGTCGCAGGAAGCGGCGCAGGCTGCGGGCGCCTCGACCCCGCTTGGCGCGGCGGCGGCGCAGCTCTTCGGGCTGCACAATGCCTGGGGCGAGGGTGGCACGGATTTCTCCGGCATCATCCATCTTCTGCGCGGACGCGGGCAGGCGTGAGACGCGCTTGCGCGGCAAGGCGTCGCGGGTCTAGACCCTGACCATGAACGACGCCCTGCCCCGCCGCGAACGCTCCTCCTTCACCGGCTTCGCGATCAACCGGCTCGACCGGCGCGAAGACCTGCGCAACCAGCCCAATGCGGTGACGGCCTTGCGCCACCGCTCGGACACACGGATTGCCGTGGTCGCGGGCGAGACGCCGATCCTGAAGCGCCTCGACGGTGAGGCGCTCACGGTCTGGTTCAGCCATGGCGAGACCGAGATGCTCGGCCCGGCGGCCGAGGAAATCTTCATGGGTATGGCCGAGGACGGGACGCCCCGCTTCGGCCGCCTGCTCGACAAGGCCCTGGCCGAGCCGCTGAAGGAGCGGGCCGAGTTGTTCGTCACCGATCTGCGCTCGGTCGCGCTGAAGCGCATCGTGCCGGAAGACGAGGTCGGGCCACTCGGCGAGGCCAAGGCCGTGCTCGACTGGCATGCCCGCCATCGCTTCTGCGCGCAATGTGGCGGGCCGACCGTCGCTGGCGCCTCGGGCTGGCGCCGTGAATGCACTGCTTGCGGCGCGATGCATTTCCCGCGCACCGATCCGGTCGTGATCATGCTGGTGACGCGTGGCGATGCCTGCCTGCTGGCGCGCCAGGCCCGGTTCGCACCGGGCATGTATTCCTGCATCGCCGGCTTCGTCGAACCGGGCGAGACGATCGAGGACGCGGTCAGGCGCGAGAGCTGGGAGGAGGCCGGCTTGAAGGTCGGCGCCGTCCGTTACCTCGCCTCGCAGCCCTGGCCCTTCCCCTCCTCGATCATGATGGGCTGCATCGCCGAGGCGCTCGGCGACGAGATCACGCTCGACATGACCGAGCTTGAGGAAGGCCGCTGGTTCCCCCGCGAAGAGGTGCTGCAGATGCTGGACGGCAAGCATCCCGACGGGCTCGCCTGCCCGCAGCATATCGCCATCGCCAACACGCTGGTGCGGGCCTGGGCACTGGACGGCGAGCGGATCTAGCGGGACCCTTTACCATTCCTTAACCGTGAAGGGCGCCCCCTTGCGCGGTCCACCGGGGCTTTTGGGGGCTCGGAAAGGACCGCGACCATGCACGAGCTCGACCCTGAGCAGACCATCATGGAGCAGCTCGTCGGCCTGCCCGTTGCCGATGTCGAACGTGATCTGATTCTCGCCACCCTGCGCGAAACCGGCGGCAACCGCACCCACGCTGCCAACCTCCTCGGCATCGCCATCCGCACGCTGCGCAACAAGATCAACAGCTATACGGCGGCAGGCTACGAGGTGCCGGAAGCGCTCCAGCCGTCGGCGCAGTGAGCGGCCATGCGCATCACGGCATCGAATGCGGCGGCGGCCGGCCAGTTGGTCGCCGCGACGACCACGGCGGCGCTGCTGCGCTGCCTGTTCCACAAGGGGGTCCTGGCGCCCCACGACATCCGGGAAATCTACGAGGCCGCCCTTCTCCTGCTCGAAGAGCAGCAGGGGGCGGCGCCGGAGCACTCCGCCACATTCATTGCGGCGCGGGAGATCATCGAAGACGGCCTCAAGGACTGAGGCCGTCTTCCTGCGCAGCGAACAGCCGTCGTTTGTTCACAAGCGGCTACTCGCCGGCTTCCTCGATCGTCGAGCGGAAGTCGTTGGCGGCATAGACGCCCATGATCTTCATCTCCTTGGAGAAATAGGAGAGCTCGTCGAGCGCGCGCCGCAGCGCCGGGTCGTCGGGATGGCCCTCGACATCGGCATAGAACATCGTCGCCGAGAAATGGCCGTCGACCATGTAGCTTTCGAGCTTCGTCATGTTGACGCCGTTGGTGGCGAAACCGCCCATCGCCTTGTAGAGCGCGGCCGGAATGTTGCGGACGCGGAACATCAGCGTCGTCACCGTCTTGGCCCCGCCCTGGCGCGCATATTCCGGGTATTTCGAGAGCACGACGAAGCGGGTGGTGTTGTGCTTCTCGTCCTCGATATCCTCCATCAGGATATCGAGGCCATAGACCTCCGCCGCGATGCGCGGGGCGATGGCCGCGCGCGTGAGATCGCCGGCCTCGGCGACCTGGCGGGCGGAGCCCGCGGTGTCGGCGGCGACCTCGGCCTTGAGGCCGAGCTTGCGGATGATCTTCCGGCACTGGCCGAGCGCATGGATATGGCTCTGGACCGTCTGGATCGTCGCGAGCGTCGCGCCCTTCACGCCCATCAGGTGAAAGCGGATCGGCAGGAAATGCTCGCCGATGATGTGCAGCCCCGAACGCGGCAGCAAATGATGGATATCGGCGACGCGGCCGGCGATCGAGTTGTCGATCGGGATCATGCCGTAGCGTGCCTTGCCGTCGCTGACGGCCGAGAGCGCGTCCTCGAAGGTGGCACAGGGCAGAAGCTCGCAGTCCGGAAACACCTGAAGGGCCGCCTGCGAGGAGAAGGCTCCGGGCTCACCCTGATAAGACACGACGAAGGACATGGGACGACTTCAGGCTCCAGCTTCTTGTTATCCGCCACTCCAGAGGGCGACCGTGATACGGCCCCTGCGGAAACGGCTTTATCGGGACTTCAGCAATACACGAGCGCGATCGAGATCGGGCGGCGTATCGACGCCGCGCGGCACATGGTCGATGACCATGACGTCGATGCGCATGCCGTCTTCCAGCGCACGGAGCTGCTCCAGCTTCTCGCGCAGCTCCAACGGCGATTGCGGCAGGCTGACGAAACGGTCGAGCACAGCGCGGCGATAGGCGTAGAGACCGACATGGTGATAGAGCGGCCCCTCGCCGTAAGGTGCCGTGGCGCGCGTGAAATAGAGCGCGCGCAGATGGCCGGGTGCAATCTCGCTGCCGACGAGCTTCACGACGCTCGGCGCCGTCTTCTCTTCCTCGTCGTCGATCACGCCGGCGAGAGTTGCGATATCCACAGCCGGATCGGCAAGCGGCTTCACCGCCGCGGCGATGGCCGAGGGCGCCAGCGTCGGGAAATCGCCCTGCACATTGACGATGATGTCGTAATGCCTGTCAGGGTCGAGAATGTCGGCTGCTTCCTTGATCCGGTCCGATCCGGTCTGATGCTCGGCGCTGGTCATCACCGCCTTGCCCCCGGCGGCTTCGATCGCGGCCGCGATTTCCGGCGCATCGGTCGCCACCGCCACATCGCCGGCCCCGGATTCGACCGCCCGGCGCCAGACATGCACGATCATCGGCTCGCCATGGATATCGGCGAGCGGCTTGCCGGGCAGGCGCGTCGCCTGCATGCGGGCCGGGATCAGGATCAGCGGATGGGCCATTTTCGGATCGTGCTCGGCATGGGCACCGTCGGCAGAAGCCGGCGGCGGCAAAAAGTCTCAAACGGTGCGTGCTTATACGAGTTGCAATGAAGCGCGCAAAGCGGTTAAGCAACGGCGGAAGCTGGAGCCTTTCAAGACTCCGGCCAAGCGCTATCTCGTCTCCCGCGCCTCGGACGCGGAGGGCACCAGGGTTCGGATACGATGAACATCGAAGCCAACAAGATCGCCGGCGCGGTTCTCTCCACGCTGCTCGTCGTGCTGGGCCTCAATATGACGGCCGGTATCGTCTTCGCGCCGAAGAAGCCGGCAGTGACAGGCTTCGACCTGCCGAGCGAGGAGCCGGCTGCCGCAGGTGGCGCCGCCGCTGCCCCCGCAGCCGAGGAGCCGATCGCGGTGCGCCTCGCCAAGGCCGACCCCGCCAAGGGGGAGAAGGCCACCGCCGCCTGCAAGGCCTGCCATACCTTCGAGAAGGGCGGCGCCAACAAGGTCGGCCCGCATCTCTACGACGTCTATGGCCGCAACGAAGGCACGGTCGCCGGCTTCGGCTACTCGGCCGCGATGAAGGGCCGCAATGACAAGACCTGGGACGCCGAAGGGCTCGACCATTTCCTGAAGGGCCCGAAGGCGTATGTGCCCGGCACGATCATGGCGTTCGCCGGCATCGCCAAGCCCGAGACCCGCGCCGACGTGATCGCCTATCTCAACAGCCTCTCCGAAGCGCCGAAGCCGCTGCCGAAGCCCTGAGACGGCCCGGCAAACAGCCAATCAGCGATCACGAAGCCGGGCTCTGCCCGGCTTTTTCGTTTCGTGCCTTGCTCCCGCCCTGCGGCTGCCCGCACAATCCGCGCCTCACCAGCCATTGCGGTCGCGGCGCACGCAGGCGACACAGGACAACGGCGAATCAGACGGAGACGCGAAACGATGGCGATGCGCATCACACGCCGCAGATTGCTGGAAGCCGCAGGCACTGCTGCGGTCGCGGGCACCCTGCCCGGGCTTTCCGGCACGGCGCTGGCGCAGGATGCCGAATCGCATGGGCTCTCGACCTTCGGCGAACTCGCCCTGCCGCCGGACTTCCCGCATTTCGCCTATGTGAATCCGAAGGCGCCGAAGGGCGGCATGCTGACCGTCCAGATCAAGCGCGGCGGCGGTAACCAGAGCTTCGACACCTTCAACACGCTCAATACCTATGTCCTGCAAGGCGACGGCGCGGCCGGCATGGACGCCTGCTTCGACAGCCTGATGGCCGGCTCCGGCGATGAGCCGGGCTCGCTCTACGGCTTGCTCGCCAAAAGCGTCGCGGTCTCCCCGGACAAGCTGACCTACCGATTCCGGCTGCGCCCCGAAGCGAAGTTCCATGACGGCACGCGGGTGACAGCGCGCGACGCCGCCTTTTCGATGAACATCCTGAAGGCGAAGGGCCATCCCTCCTATCGGCTCCTGCTCAACGAGCTCGTCTCGTCGGAAGCCGAGGGCGACGATATTCTCGTGGTGAAGCTCTCGCCGAAGCGCGGGCGCGACCTGCATCTCGTCGTCGCCGGGCTGCCGGTCTTCTCCGAAAAATACTGGTCGACGCGGGACTTCACCGCATCGACGCTGGAGCCGCCACTGGGCTCCGGCGCTTACAAGGTCGGGCGTCTCGAGCAGGGCCGCTTCATCGAATTCGAACGCGTGCCGGACTACTGGGCCAAGGATTTGCCGGTGAATGTCGGCACCAATAATTTCGACCGGGTGCGCTGGGAGTATTTCCGCGACCGGCAGGTCGCCTTCGAAGCCTTCAAGGCGGGCGCCATCACCTTCCAGGAGGAGTTCACCTCGCGCATCTGGGCGACGGGCTACGATTTCCCCGCCCTGCACGAGGGCAAGGTCAAGAAAGAGGCTCTGCCGAAGACCGAGCCGGTCGGCTCGCAGGGCTGGATCTACAATATCAGGCGCGAGAAATTCGCCGACCCGCGCATCCGCGAGGCGCTGGGGCTCGCCTTCGATTTCGAATGGACGCGCAAGACCATCATGTTCGGCTCCTTCGAGCGCATGACCTCCTATTTCGAGAACTCGGATTCGAAGGCCTCCGGCAAGCCCTCGGCCGAGGAAATCGCGCTGCTGGAACCCTGGCGCGGCAAGGTGCCGGACGAGGTCTTCGGCGAGCCCTTCCTGCCGCCGGTCTCCGACGGGTCGGGCAGCGATCGCGCCCTCTTGCGCAAGGCCGACGAAATGCTGCGCGCCGCCGGCTGCAAGCGCGACGGCAATGTGATGAAGCTGCCGAACGGCCAGCCCTTCGAGATCGAGTTCCTCGATTCCAACCCGGCCTTGCAACCGCACACCCAGCCCTTCCAGGCCAATCTCAAGCGGCTCGGCATCAACGCCACCTCCCGCCTCGTCGACCCCGCGCAGTACCAGCGCCGCCTCGACCAGTTCGATTTCGACATTATCAGCATGGCGCTCTCGGGCGGCTCGATCCCCAGCGATACGCTCAGCATCGTCTATGGCTCGGAAGCCGCGAAGACCCGTGGCTCGCGCAACGTCGCCGGCATTGCCAGCCCGGCCATCGACGCAATGATCGAGAAGATCGGCCAGGCCAAGACCTATGCCGAATGCGTCGTCGCCGCAAAATGCCTCGACCGGCTGCTGCGCGCCGGGCGCTACTGGATCCCGATGTGGTGGAACGACGAGGAATGGCTGGCCTATTGGGACATGTACGACCGGCCGGCGACCAAGCCGAAATACTCCTCCGGCGCGCCGGGAATCTGGTGGTACGACGCCGAGAAGGCCAAGCGGATCGGAAAGGCGTGAGCGGGGCATGCTGAGCTATATCGCCCGGCGCCTCGCGCTGATGGTGCCGACGCTGTTCGGCATCCTGCTCGTCTCCTTCGTCATCGTGCAGTTCGCGCCGGGCGGGCCCGTCGAGCGCGTGATCTCCCAGCTCCAGAACCCCAATAGTGGCGGCGCAGCCGACCGCGTCGGCGGCGGCCAGGGCGGCGACGCCGGGGCGCATGGTGACGGCGCCGCCTATCGCGGCGCGCAGGGGCTCGACCCCGCCTTCATCAAGGAACTGGAGAAACAGTTCGGCTTCGACAAGCCGGCGCATGAGCGCTTCCTGAAGATGCTCGGCGACTATGCCCGCTTCGATTTCGGCCGCTCCTATTTCCGCGATGCGCCGGTGCTGCAGCTGATCAAGGAGAAGCTGCCTGTGTCGATCACGCTCGGCCTGTGGATGACCTTGATCTCCTATGCGATCTCGATTCCGCTCGGCATCCGCAAGGCGATGAAGGAGGGCTCGCGCTTCGACACCTGGACGAGCGCGGTCGTCATCGTCGGCTACGCCATCCCGAGCTTCCTGTTCGCGATCCTGCTGATCGTGCTCTTCGCCGGCGGCTCGTTCTGGCAGATCTTCCCGCTCAGGGGCCTGACCTCCGACAACTGGGCCGATCTCAGCCTCTTCGGCAAGGCCAAGGACTATCTCTGGCACATCGCCCTGCCGGTGCTCGCCATGGCGCTCGGCGCCTTCGCCACCTCGACGCTGCTGACCAAGAACTCCTTCCTCGACGAGATCCGCAAGCAATATGTCCTGACCGCCCGGATGAAGGGCCTCAGCGAGCGGCGCGTGCTCTACGGCCATGTCTTCCGCAACGCGATGCTGATCGTCATCGCCGGCTTCCCCGGCGCCTTCGTGCATGCGCTCTTCGCGGGATCGCTGCTGATCGAGACGATCTTCTCGCTCGATGGCCTCGGCCTCCTCTCCTTCGAGGCGATCGTCAACCGCGACTATCCGGTCGTCTTCGCCAATCTCTTCATCTTCTCGCTGATCGGCCTCGTCGTGCACCTGATCACCGACCTGACCTATAGCTGGGTCGATCCGCGCATCGATTTCGAGAGCCGGGAGGCGTGAGCATGGACACGCTGATCGACATCCCGCCGCCGGCCCTGCGCAGCGACACGCCCCTCGCACCGGCCGAGGCCAAGCAGGGCTGGCTCAAGCTCTCGCCGATTAACCGGCGCAGGCTCAACAACTTCAAGGCCAACAAGCGCGGCTGGTGGTCGCTCTGGCTCTTCCTCGCGCTGTTCGTGCTGACGCTCTTCGCCGAGTTCATCGCCAACGACCGGCCACTCATCGTGCGCTACAAGGACGAATGGCTGTTCCCGGTCGCGGTGAACTATCCGGAAGAGAAATTCGGTGGCTTCCTCGCGACCACCGATTATCGCGATCCGGTCATCGCCAAGGAAATCGCCGCCAACGGCTTCGCGATCTGGCCGCCGATCCGCTACTCCTATCGCACCCATAATCTCGACCTGCCGGTGCCCGCGCCCGCGCCGCCGACCTGGCTGCTCAAGGACGAGCAGTGCAAGCCGATCGCGGAACGTACGGGCGGATCGACCTGCCGCGATCTCGAATGGAACTGGCTCGGCACCGACGACCAGGGTCGCGACGTGGTCGCGCGCCTGATCTACGGCTTCCGCATCTCCGTGCTGTTCGGGCTGATCCTCTGCGCCTTCTCCTCGGTGATCGGGATCACGGCTGGCGCCATCCAGGGCTATTTCGGCGGCTGGACCGACCTGATCTTCCAGCGCCTGATCGAGATCTGGACCTCGATTCCGGCGCTTTATTTGCTGATCATCGTCGCGGCGATCATCACGCCCGGCTTCTTCGTGCTGCTCGGCATCCTCCTGCTGTTCTCCTGGGTGGCGCTGGTCGGCGTTGTCCGCGCCGAGTTCCTGCGGGCCCGCAATTTCGAATATGTCCGGGCAGCCCGCGCGCTCGGCCTCTCCGACCGCACCATCATGATCCGGCATCTGCTGCCCAACGCCATGGTGGCAACGCTCACCTTCCTGCCCTTCATCCTGAACGGCTCGATCACCACGCTGACCTCGCTCGACTTCCTCGGCTTCGGCCTCCCGCCGGGCTCGCCGTCGCTGGGCGAATTGCTGGCGCAGGGCAAGGCCAATCTCCAGGCTCCCTGGCTCGGCCTCTCCGGCTTCATCGTGATCGCCTTGATGCTGTCGCTGCTGATCTTCATCGGCGAAGCCGTGCGCGATGCCTTCGACCCGCGGAAGACCTTCGCATGACCGCGCCGCTGCTCTCCGTCGAAGACCTCTCCGTCGCCTTCCGCCAGGGCGGGCGAGAGACGCTCGCGGTCGACCATGTCTCCTTCCAGGTCGCCAAGGGCGAGACGCTGGCGCTGGTCGGCGAATCCGGCTCCGGCAAGTCGGTCTCGGCGCTCTCGATCCTGAAGCTCCTGAACTATCCGGCGGCGCACCATCCCTCCGGCAAAATCCTGTTCAACGGGCAGGACCTGATCGCGGCCGACGAGGACGCGATGCGCCAAGTGCGCGGCAACGACATCACCATGGTGTTCCAGGAGCCGATGACCTCGCTCAACCCGCTCCACCCGATCGAGCGGCAGATCGGCGAGATCCTCGAACTGCACAAGGGCCTGCGTGGCGAGAAGGCGCGCGCCCGCACGCTGGAGCTGCTCGACCTCGTCGGCATCCGTGACGCGAAGAGCCGGCTCGACGCCTACCCGCACCAGCTCTCCGGCGGCCAGCGCCAGCGCGTGATGATCGCCATGGCGCTCGCCAATGAGCCGGAGCTGCTGGTCGCCGACGAGCCGACGACCGCGCTCGATGTCACCGTGCAGGCGCAGATCCTGAAGCTGCTCAAGGAATTGCAGGGCCGGCTCGGCATGGCGATGCTGTTCATCACCCATGATCTCGGCATCGTCCGGCGCATCGCAGACCGGGTCTGCGTCATGCTGAAGGGCAAGATCGTCGAGCACGGGCCGGTAGCCGAAATCTTCGGCAATCCGCAGCACGATTACACCAAGCGCCTGCTCGCGGCCGAGCCGAAGGGCCGCCCTGCCCCGGTTCCGGCAGATGCCGCGACGCTGCTGGAGGCCGGGCCGGTCAAAGTCTGGTTCCCGGTCAAGTCCGGGCTGCTGCGCCGTACGACGAGCCATGTGAAAGCGGTCGACGGCATCTCGGTGAAGGTCCGCGAGGGCGAGACGCTGGGCGTCGTCGGCGAATCCGGCTCGGGCAAGACCACGCTCGGCCTCGCCATCCTCAGGCTGATCTCCTCGGAAGGACCGATCGTCTTCCTCGGCGACCGGATCGACGGGCTCTCCAGCAAGCAGGTCCGGCCGAAGCGCAAGGATTTGCAGGTCGTCTTCCAGGACCCCTATGGCTCGCTCTCGCCGCGCATGTCGGTGGCCGAGATCGTGGCGGAAGGACTCGCCATCCAGCAGCCGAACCTGACCTACCCGCAGCGTCGCGAGGTCGTGGCGCAGGCGCTCGCCGATGTGGGCTTGGATCCCACAGCGATGGACCGCTACCCGCACGAGTTCTCCGGCGGACAGCGCCAGCGCATCGCGATCGCGCGGGCGATGGCACTCGATCCGAAATTCGTGGTGCTGGACGAGCCGACCTCGGCGCTCGACATGTCCGTGCAGGCGCAGATCGTCGAGTTGCTGCGCGGGCTGCAAAGCAAACGCAAGCTGGGCTATCTCTTCATCAGCCATGACCTCAAGGTCGTGAGAGCGCTGTCGCATCGAGTGGTCGTGATGCAGAACGGCAAGGTGGTCGAGGAAGGCCCGGCGGAAGAAATCTTCGCTTCGCCGCGCGAGACCTATACGCAGGCGCTGCTGGCCGCCGCGCTCAATCTCGACACGGCCAATGCTGCCGCGGTGAGGGACTGAACATGGCCCGCGCGCTCCTGATCGTGCTGGATTCGGTCGGCTGCGGTGGGGCGGCCGATGCGGCGGCCTATGGCGATGCCGGCTCCGACACACTCGGCCATATCGCCGAGGCCTGCACGGATGGGCGCGGCGATCGCGAGGGGCTGCGCAGCGGGCCGCTCAAGCTGCCGAACCTCGTGCGGCTCGGGCTCGCCCATGCCTGCGTGGCGTCGACTGGCCGGCCGCTGGCGGGCGTCGCGAAGCCGGCCAGCCCCGAAGGGCGCTGGGGCTATGGCGTCGAAATCAGCCAGGGCAAGGATACGCCGTCCGGTCATTGGGAGATCGCCGGCTGCCCGGTGCCGTTCCAGTGGGGCTATTTCACCGATCTGGAGCATTCCTTCCCGTCGGAGCTCGTCGCCGGCATCGTCCAGCAAGGCGCCCTGCCCGGCATCCTCGGCAACAAGCATGCCTCGGGCACCGCGATCATCGAGGAGCTCGGGGCGGAGCATATCCAGACCGGCAAGCCGATCTGCTACACATCGGTCGATTCCGTGCTGCAGATCGCGGCGCATGAAGAGCATTTCGGGCTGGACCGGCTCTATGCCCTCTGCAAGGTCACGCGCGGTCTCGTAGACCCGCTGCGGATCGGCCGCGTCATCGCCCGCCCCTTCGTGGGATCGCCGGAGGAAGGCTTCACCCGCACCGGCAACCGCAAGGACTTCGCCATCCCGCCGCCGGACGAGACGATCCTCGACCGGCTGGCGGCTCAGGGACGGACGGTCGTCACCGTCGGCAAGATCGGCGACATCTTCGCCCATCGCGCCACGGGCACCGAGATCAAGCCCTTCGGCAATGCGGCGATGCTCGATGCGGCGCTGGAGGCCTGGGACGGCCTGCCGGATGGCGGCTTCTGCTTCGTCAATCTCGTCGATTTCGACACCGAGTTCGGCCACCGGCGCGATATTCCCGGCTATGCGGCGGCGCTCGAAGCCTTCGACCGCCGCCTGCCGCATATCGAGGCGACCCTGCGGCTAGGCGACATCGCCGTCATCACCGCCGACCACGGCAACGATCCGAGCTGGCCCGGCACCGACCATACGCGCGAGCACGTGCCGATCCTGGCCTTCGGCCCCGGCATCGGCACTGAGCCGCTCGGGCGCCGCGGCAGCTTCGCCGATATCGCGGCGAGCCTCAGTGCCTTCCTCGGCATCGGACCTGTCGGTCCCGGCCGCCCCTGGTAGCTGTCAGGCGGCCGCGACCCGGCCGCAGAAGCTCGCCACGTCCTGGCGGATTTCCTGCGCCTGCCGGGCGAGCGCGCTGGCGGCATCCTGCAATTGCTGGGCAGCGCCATGGGTCTGGCGGGTCATGACCTCGAAGCCGCCGGCGACATCGGCGCTGCGCTGCGCGCCCTCGAAAGACAAGCGGACCTGATGCGCGATCTCAGCCGTGGCGCGGCTCTGCTCGTCGACGGAGAGCGCGATCGCGTTGGCAACGCTCTCGACCTCGCCGATCGCCTCGACAATGTCGCGGATCGCCTTGAGCGAGCGCTGCGAAGCCTGCTGCATCGTGCCGATCTGGTGAGAGACCTCATCGGTGGCCCTGGCGGTCTGGGCCGAGAGCGTCTTGACCTCGCTGGCGACGACGGCGAAACCGCGGCCCATCTCGCCGGCACGGGCCGCCTCGATCGTGGCGTTGAGCGCGAGCATGCTGGTCTGGGCGGCGATGCCACGGATGATCTCGACGACGGCGCCGACATTCTCGCTGCTCTGGGCGAGGTGCTCGATCTCGGCGCTGGCACGACGGGCGAGCCCTGCGGCCATCTTCGAACCATCGGCCGATTGGCTGGCGTTGCGGCCAATCTCGCCGATCGAGGCAACAAGCTCGGCGCTGGCAGCGGAAAGATGGTCGATACTGTCCATGGTGCCGGCGGCGGAATCGGAGACCATCGTGGTCTGGCGCCGGACATGGTCGGAGGTTTCGGTCAGCGCGCCGGCCTCGGTGTTCATCGCTGCCGCCGAGTGATCGAGCACGGCCATCGCCTGCTCCATCTGCGAACGAAAATCCACGACGACATCGCGCAGCATCTCGGCACGTCGCCCGAGCTCTTCGGCAAGATTGCGCTCCTTCTCGCCGGCGATGCGCTCACGCTCGGCCACTTCCTGCGCCCGCGCCAGGTTCTGCTCGTTCACGGCGAACATGCGCTGCAGGACCACGGCGAAGATCGCGAGGAACGCCGTCTCGATGATGACGATCACCGCATGGAGCAGCACGCGCAGCAGGCTGCCGCCCTGATAGAACACGGCGGCCGGCAGGGCGTATTGCAGCACGAGATGGTGCGCGGCCGTCAATGTCGCGCCCATCAGGATCGGGCGCCAGTCGCAGAAGCCGGTCAGCAGCGCCAGGATCGCGAAATAATACATGTGGATGTCCGGCTGCCAGGGATGGCCGGCAAAGCTGAACACCAGGATCGAGACCTGCCCGATCAGTACGACAGCAATGATCAATTGCGTCACGATCGCCGGGCCGGCCAGGCGATAGACCAGCACAGCCGTAACGGCAGCCAGCGCCGCCATCGCGACCGGGATCGCACCTGACGCGCCGTTGGCCCAGAAGCCCAGCGCGAGCAGCGGCACATGCAGCAGCCCGAGCGCGAGCAGGGCCTGTGTGACCCTGTGGCGCACTGCTGACAAGGTCCAGATCATGACGATGTTTCCGTTCGGCCGGGGGTGTCGAGGCACCCGGCAAGGCCGGCCAGGACGAGGGAGAACCATGCGCCTTTGGGCAAGGCCGGCGCCTGCCCGCTCAGCGTCGGGGCGACCACGACGATCGCCGTGAAGCGGCCGCTGCGCAGGACGCGATGACCGGATGCGAAGCTCCGCGCCACGGCTTCCACGCCATCCGTCCAGGGCGGGAAGACGATCGCGACCGGCGCGCTGCCGTCGGTCGCCCGCGGCAGGCTCGCAAGGGCTCCGACGCTGACCAGCAGACAGACGAGAGCGACGAGAAGACCGCCGCCAAGCGACAATCGTTCCGCGCCAGCCGCAGGTTCCGCAGGAGATGTCGAAGGCATTGGCAGTGAATCACTCGGAGCGACGGCGGCGTATCGGCGAACCAAATCCACTCGCGTAAAATTTTACTTAAGCGATTCACGCGCGATGAACGGAGATCATCCGCCCCGGCCCGCATTTACTTTTCGTCAACAGGAGAGATTTACAACTTTTAGTTGTATTGACTGATCGAGGAACGGCCATGCTTCCCGCACTGTCCCGCCTCTTGCGAAACCAGCACGCGACGACCGCGATCGAGTTCGCCTTCATCGCTCCGATCCTGCTGCTGCTCCTCGTCGGCATCATGGGGTATGGCTACGTCTTCGGCATCTACCACAGCATCCAGCAGATCGCAGCCGAAGCGGCACGCTCGTCCGTATCGGGCCTCAGCGACACCGAGCGCTCCCAGATCGCGCGCGATTTCATCACGGCTCATGCCGGCGCCTACGCCTTCATCGATCCGGCGAAGCTTCGGGTCCGAACCGGCCAGACCGGCCCGCAGATGCAGAGCTTCGAGGTCTCCGTCGCCTACGACATGAGCGGCTCGATCTATGACGACCTCAGTCGGCTGGTTTCGCTTCCACAACCCGTGATTGAGCGTCGGGCTATCGTCCAGCGCGGCGGATACTGAACGCTTTTTCGAGGGCTCAAGGCCAAAGGGGGCCATCCATGCTCAGGCTCGTGAACTTCGCCGGGAATCAGAGGGGCGGTGCCGCCATCCTTTTCGCGGTCTCTGCGGCAGTCCTGTTCGGCTTCGGTGCGATGGCCGTCGATGTCGGCAATTTCTACTACGAGAAGCGCAAGCTGCAGACGGCCAACGATCTTGCCGTTCTCGCAGCGGCGAGCGACCTGCCGCGCGCCCAGGCCGCGGCCCGGGCCAGCACGATGCAGAACGGCTTTTCCGGCAACGCGATCCAGACACTGCAGACCGGCATATACACGCCCGACCCGAAGCTGGCGGTCGAGGCACGCTTCGTCCCGAGCGCGGCCGCCAGCGTCAACGCCGTCAGGATCGACATGCGGACCACCACGCCGCTGCTGCTCGGCCGGGTCCTGTCCTCGTCAACCGCGACCTCGCCGACGCCGGGCGCGGCCCCAAACCCGGCGGGAGGCACGCAGCCCGTGGCGAGCCTCAGCGGCGGGGACGTGCCAATCGGTTCCAGCGCCATCGCGTTCCAGGATGCCCAGGCCTCGTTCGCCGTCGGCTCGCGCCTGCTCAAGCTCGATGGCGGCCTGCTCAACAGTCTGCTGGGTAGCCTGCTCGGGGGCAGCGTCTCGCTCTCCGTCATGGACTACGACGCGCTGATCAAGGGGCGGGTGGACCTGTTCGACTTCTCGAAGCGGCTCGCCACCCGTCTCAACCTGACCGCGGCGACCTATGATGACGTGCTCAAGGCCGATGTCCGCCTCGGCGACGTGCTGGCGGCCATCGTCGACGCCTCCCGCGATCACGACACGCGCAGCGGCACCGCCACCGCGGCACTGGGCCGGATCGCGACCGCATCGGCGAGCAACCTGCCGGTCAACCTCGCTTCGCTGATCTCCTTCGGCCCGGCCGGCGACAAGCCGCTCTCCGGACCGAAGCCGCTCGCGGCCTCGCTCGCGGCGCTGGATATCGTCTCGGCGGTCGCGCAGATCGCCAACGGCAACCGCCAGATCGATGTCGGGCTCAACCTGAACCTGCCCGGGGTTGCTGCGGTATCGCTGAAGCTCGGCATCGGCGAGCGGCCGGTGGGCACCAGCCTGGTGCGGGTCGGGCGCGCCGGCTCCAGCGTCCACACGGCGCAGACACGGCTCCTGCTGACGGTCGATCTCGTCGGCTCGGGCGCGGCCTCGTTGGTCCGGCTGCCGCTTTATCTCGAACTCGCCGCCGCGACGGCCCGGATCACCGGCATCCAGTGCACGCCGGGCGACGTCTCGACCTCGCGCGTCACGCTCGGCGTCACGCCCGCCGTGGTCGACGCCTGGATCGGGCAGGTCTCGATGGCGGAATTCAACAATTTCAGCAGGGCGCCGAACCCGCCCGCCGCGACGCTCGTCAACGCCGCAGGGCTCGCCAAGGTCACCGGCCGCGCCCATGTGACGATGACGAACCTCTCCGAGACCGCCGTCAGCTTCAGCTATCCGGAGATCCAGCGCGGCGACAAGAAGACCACCTCGACCCATAATTTCGTCGCCACCTTGCTCGGGCGGCTCGTCGGCGATCTCGAGCTGCGGGTGGAGGCGCTGGGTCTCGGCCTCGGTCTGCCGGGGCTCGACGGGCTGGTCAGCGGGGTCATCGGCAACGCGGCGACGCCGCTCGACCAGATCCTCAACGGCGTGCTCGGAACGCTCGGCATCGGTCTCGGGCAGGCCGATAGCTGGGTCAGCGGCGTGCGCTGCGGCGGGGCCGTGCTGGTGCGGTGAGCGCCGTCAGCTCTGGAGGCGCTGCTTGATCCGCTTGATCAGGCCGTCCCGGACATCGCGATAGGCGTCGAGCTTCTGCTCGCGCGAACCCTGGAAAATGGTGGGATCGACGGTGGGCCAGTATTCCACCTCGGCGGCATGGGTCCGCGTCAGGTCCAGAGCCTTATGGTGCGCTTCCGGCGAGAGCGTGATGATCAGGTCGAAGTTGAGCCCCTCCCATTCCTCCAGCTCTTCGATCGATTTCGGCTTGTGGCGGCTGAGATCGATGCCGATCTCGTCGAGCACCGTCGACACGAAGCCATCGATCTCGCCCTTCCGGGCGCCGGCCGACTGGACATAGATCGACTTGCCGAAGAAGTGCTTGGCCAGAGCCTCGGCCATGGGCGAGCGCACGGCATTCATCGCACACATGAACAGCACGCTTTGTACCTTGCGCGGAACGTCACGCGCATTCGGCGCATTTTCGACAGGCGAGCCGGGGGCCAATTCGCTCGAAAATGCATTGGGCTTCAAGCGCGTCAGCCCTTCCAGTGCAGGGCGTAGATCAGCGTGAAGAGGCGGCGCGCCGTGTCGAAATCGACCTCGACCTTGTTCGCCAGCCGCTCGGCCAGGATGCCGGCTGCCTCGTCGTGCAGGCCGCGCCGGCCCATGTCGATGGCCTCGATCTGCGCCGGCGTCGAGGTCCGGATCGCCGCATAATAGCTGTCGCAGACCATCTCGTAGTCCTTGATGATGCGCCTGAACGGGCTGAGCGAGAGATGATGCGTCACAACCGGCGCGCCGTCCGCCGCCTTGATCTCGAAGACGAGACGCCGCTCGACCATGGCGAGATGGGCGAGATACGGCCCGCCGTCATGCTCGGGAACGACGAAGCTGTTGCGCTCGATCAGGTCGTAGATCGCGACGGCACGCTCGTGCTCCTGATCAGGCGTGCCGCGGCCGAGGGAGGTCTCATCGAGGGTCAGGCCAACCAGGCGCTGGTTGGTGGCAATCGAGACGTCGGGCATCGCTCCTCCGGCCATGGCGCCGCCCGTCGGACGGAGCTCAGATATTCAGTCTGATCGTCACGGATCGGCCGTGCGCCTGCAAGCCCTCTGCCTCAGCCAATTGCGTCGCGGCCGAGGCCAGGACGCGCAGGCCCGCGGGGCCGCATTTCAGCAGCGAGGTCCGCTTCATGAAATCGCCGACGCCGAGCCCGGACGAGAAGCGGGCCGAACGCGCCGTCGGCAGGACATGGTTGGGACCGCCGACATAGTCGCCGATCGCCTCCGGCGTATGCCCGCCGAGGAAGATCGCGCCGGCATTGCGGATCAGCCCTGCAAGGCGCTCGGGATCGGCCGTCATGATCTCGAGATGCTCGGGCGCGAGCCGATCGACCAGCGGCACGGCAGCTTCCAGATCGGCGACGAGCAGGATCGCTCCGAAATCCTGCCAGCTCCTGCCCGCGATCGCCGCCCGCGGCAGCGTCGCGAGCTGGGCCGCCACCGCCTTCTCGACCTCGGCGGCCAGTGCGGCATCGTCGGTCATCAGGATCGACTGAGCGGAGACGTCGTGCTCGGCCTGCGCCAGCAGGTCGGCGGCGATCCAGTCGGGATTGGCGCTGCGATCGGCGATCACCAGCACTTCGGAGGGGCCGGCGATCATGTCGATGCCGACCTGGCCGAAGACGCGGCGCTTGGCGGCAGCGACATAGGCATTGCCGGGACCGACAATCTTGGCGACCGGCGCGATCGCAGCCGTGCCATAGGCGAGCGCCGCGACGGCCTGCGCACCGCCGATGCGATAGACCTCGTCGACGCCGGCGAGCCGGGCAGCGGCGAGCACGAGCGGGTTGGTTTCGCCCCGCGGCGTCGGCGCGACCATGACGATGCGCGGCACGCCGGCGACCTTCGCCGGAATGGCGTTCATCAGCACCGACGACGGGTAGCTCGCCGTACCGCCGGGCACATAAAGCCCGACCGCCTCGATCGCGCTCCAGCGCCAGCCGGCCCCGACGCCGGCCGCATCCTCGACCCAGGAATCCGTGGGCTTCTGGCGGCGGTGATAGGTCTCGATGCGCTCGCGCGCCGTCTCCAGCGCCGCCAGCAATTCGGGCGAGCAGGCAGCGACAGCCGCATCGATCTCGACCTCGGAGACGCGCAACGTCTCAGGCGTCAGGTCGAGCGCGTCGAAGCGGGATGTATAGCCGATCAGCGCCGCATCGCCCTTCTCACGGACGTCGGCGATGATGTCGGCGGCGACGCGATCGACCTCCTCCGAGACCTCGCGCTTGGCGGAGAGCAGCGCCGCGAAGCCCGCAGCGAAGCCGGCATCCCTGTCGTCGAGCCTGATCGGCATCGCTGGGTCCTTGGGTATTGATCGAAAAGGGCTGGAGGGCTCAGGCGCCGTCGGGATGACCGGGCGTCGCCACGGCTTCCCAGACCGGACCGAGATCCTTCATCTGGGCCTCGATGCATTCGACCGAAAGGCGGATCGCCGCCCCTTCCGAGAAATGCAACGTCACCTCGCCGGCAGGGTCCTCGCCGAGATCGAAGGTGACGGCGAGGAGATTCAGGACCTTGTCCGGATCGTTCTTGTCGAGCTTGGCGCTGCGCACGGCCTGGACGCGATCGAAATGCAGCGCCGTCAGGCGCCGCCGTCGCTGGCCGTGCTGGGCGCCTTCCCAGTCGAAGCGGCGCAGCGCGAGCGCGAAACGCTGCTCGCGCGGCAGATAGACGAGGTCGGCCGCCTTCAGCACCGCATCCTGGAGATGGGCTGAGACAATCGCGAGATCATCGGCGTCGAGCGCAATGAGCTTCAGCGGGTCGGCGGCAGCGTCTGACATGATCCTGTTCTGACGAGCCGCCCCGAGAAAATCAACAGCCGAGAATCAGCTGCTGATCCGTTCCACCAGCGCGCCGCAGCGGCTGAGCTTGGCTTCCAACGCCTCGAAGCCGCGATCGAGATGGTAGACGCGGTTGATCGTGGTGTCGCCCTCGGCGGCGAGACCGCCGATGACCAGCGAGACCGAGGCACGCAGGTCCGTCGCCATCACCGGCGCACCCGTCAGCTTCTCGACGCCTTCGACATGGGCGACATCGCCGTCCAGCCGGATCTTCGCGCCGAGGCGGGCGAGCTCCTGCACATGCATGAAGCGGTTTTCGAAGATGGTTTCGCGGATGCGCGAGGTGCCCTTGGCCTTGGTCATCAGCGCCATGAACTGCGCCTGGAGATCGGTCGGGAACCCCGGGAAGGGATCGGTGTCGATATCGACGGCCGTGATGCCGTGGCCGTTGCGGCGCACGCGGATGCCCTCGTTGGTCGAGTCGATATCCACCCCGGCCTGACCCAGCACATCGAGCGCCGATTGCAGCAGCTCCGGCCGGGCGCCTTCGAGGACGACGTCTCCGCCGGTCATCGCCACGGCCATCGCATAGGTGCCGGCCTCGATGCGATCAGGCAGCACGGCATGATGTGCGCCGCCGAGGCGCGCCACGCCGGTGACCACGATGCGCGAGGTGCCCACACCCTCGATCTTGGCGCCCATCTTGACGAGGCAGGCGGCGAGGTCGGTGACCTCCGGCTCGCAGGCGGCGTTCTCGATCACCGTGGTGCCCTGGGCGAGCACCGCGGCCATCAGCGCGGTATGGGTGCCGCCGACCGTCACCTTCGGGAAGACGATCTCGCCGCCCTTCAGACCCTTCGGCGCGCGCGCCAGCGCATAGCCGTTCTCGATGACGATCTCGGCGCCGAGCTTCTCCAGCGCCATCAGCAGCAGATCGACCGGGCGCGTGCCGATGGCGCAGCCGCCCGGCAGCGAGACCTTGGCCTCGCCCATCCGGGCCAGGATCGGCGCGATCACCCAGAAGCTCGCCCGCATGGTCGAGACCAGCTCATAGGGCGCGCAGGTGTCGACGATCTGGCGGGCGGTCAGCGAGATGGTCTGGCCGGTCTCCGCGGACTGGCCGATGCGCTTGCCGGCGACGGTGCGGTCGACGCCCTGGTTCGACAGGATGCGCGAGAGCGCCGTCACGTCCGAGAGGCGCGGCACATTGGTCAGCGTCAGCGTCTCGTCCGTCAGCAGGCTGGCGATCATCAGCGGCAAGGCGGCGTTCTTCGCGCCGGAAATCGGGATGGCGCCATTGAGGCGCTGGCCGCCGGTGATGCGGATCTTGTCCATCGTCGGGTCCTGCTCGGCCGGCCGGGCACAGGGCCGGCGGCGCATGGGAGAATAAGGGAGTTCAGGTCCGGGAGGAATCGGCCTGAGAGGGCGGGGCCGGCTCACGCGCTTGCGCTTCGTCCGAGCGGCGAGCGCGAGCCTGGGCCTTGCGGCGCTTCAGGTTCTCGCGGAGCGCGGCGGCAAGGCGCGCCTGCTTCTCGTCCTCGGCTGTCTGGCGGGTCACGGCATCAGCTCGGCAAAAGATGTTTGAACGCGGGAACGCGGCGAATTCGCGGCGGTATCGTTAGACCCACAGCCGCCGGTGGACAAGGCCGTCGATCGCCGCCCGCCCTGCCCCATGACGGGCCAGCATCGTGCCGGAGCGAGCCAGCTCCGATGCGATTTTCCCGCCCGGAAACGATCCTTCTCCCGCAGGCCGCGGCACGACTCATTTGTTTCCAGCTTCGGGCCTCTCCACGCAATCATCGTTCGCATCACGGCGGCGCGGCTCTTGCCAGGTTGGCGTCCGAGCGTCTCAGAACGCATCGCGTGACGCAGCGTCATCGAAAAAAGCTTAATGCTATTAACCATTTCCGCCGGATTTCGTTTACACTTCGTTAAGCTCGTTTACGCTGCGGGCATCAAGGAGTTTGTGGGGTAGCTTCATGTTGCAGTCCTTGAAGGTCAGAGCAGGAAGCCTTGCGCCGACCCTGCTCGAGAGTTGCGAAGTCATCGATGCGATCCGCTACAAGGCAGGCTTCCTGCCGGAGGTGGAGATCGCCTATGAGCCGGACATCAAGACGCTCTGGGTCACGATCCGGCCGGAGCTGAAGCCGGTCTTCACGCTGCAACTGCTCGACAGCCTGGTGAAGATTCAGAGCGCGATCGTCGCGCTATGGGGCGCGCCCGACCAGTATCACCGCGCCCCGGTGCGCTTCCTCGCCTTCCGCGGCACGGGGCCGTTCTTCACGCTCGGCGGCGATCTCGATTTCTACCTGGACTGCCTGGCCAAGAACGACCGCGCCGCGCTGGCGGAATACGCCCGGCTCTCGGCGGAAGGTGCGATCTGGAATTCAGGCGGCCTCAACGGCCTCGTGGTGACGCTCTCGACGATCCACGCCAAGGCGATCGGTGGCGGCATCGACGCGCCGCGCTCGTGCAACGTCATGATCGCCGAGGAACAGGCCTCGTTCGTCTACCCCGAGATCAAGTTCAACCATTTCCCGATCACGGCGGTGGCGATCCTGTCGCGACGCATGGGCCAGCGCGCCGCCGAGCAGATGCTGCTCTCCGGCGAGGAGATGAGCGCGCAGGAGTTCATGGCGGCCGGCGGCCTCGAGGCGGTGGTCCCGGCCGGCACGGGCGAGGACTGGATCCGCAAATACTGCGCCGACTCGCTGCCGATCCACGCCGCCAAGACCGCGCTGTTCTCGGCCTTCAACCGTCGCCATGGCGACCTGCGCGAAGAACTCGGCCATCTCGGCGAGATCTGGACGAATTGCATGCTGCGCCTCAGCCCGAGCGCAATCTCGAAGCTGCAACGCATCGCGCAGACGCAGGACCGGATGCTGGCCCGCGTCTATCAGCGCCATCTCGCCCCGGTCTGACCGAAGGCGCGTATCAGGTCCCGCCAGATTTTCGGGGGAACGGCCCCCGGAAAACCACACGAAGCATTTACCTCTGCTCTCGTACAACCCTTCGGCACAATGCGCGACGTGCGAGCTTCGCGCGTCGTGATGCGCGAGGGCGGCAAAGGCAGGAGTAGATGGCAGGCGCGCTCAAGCGACTGATGACAGCTGGCGAGCGCGAGCAGGGCGAGACCATCGACCTGACCGGCTATACGCTGCTGGTCAGCTCGCTGTTCTCGTCGCCGGCCTCGATCGTCCCCGGCGGCATCGCCGGCATCCTGACGCCGTTCCTGTGCTGGGTGTCCACCGGCATGGACATCTTCATGGTCCTTACCGTGCTGGTGACGCTGATCGTCATCCTGCGCATCATGACGGTGATCGCCTATCGCCGGCGCAACCATGCGCAGGACAGCTATGTCGAGACCCGCCGCTGGGACCGCGACTATTTCCTGGGCGCCACGGCGTTCAGCGCCGTCCTCGGCTACAGCTGCTATGTCGCGCTGGTCCAGACCGACGATGCCGCCGCGCATATCACCTCGGTCGCCTCGACCATCGCGCTCGCCTCCGGCTATGTCGCGCGCAACGCCGGCCGGCCGAAATTCGTCGCGGTGCAGCTCCTGACCTTCTGCATCCCGATGGCGATCGGGCTGATCGGCGCCCATAATCCCTATTACCGCTATATCGGCTATTTCGCCTTCCTCTACGTGGCGGCCAATATCGCAATCACCAACTCGCTGCATCGCAACCTGCTCGCGCTCAGCGACGCCAACAAGCAGTCGAAGGCGCTCGCCTCCGCCCTGCACTCGCAGAACCTGACGCTCGACGCCGCGCTCAACACGATGATCGACGGGCTCGCGATGTTCGACCGCAGCCTCAAGCTCGCGGTCAGCAATGCCCCCCACAGCACGCTCTACGGCCTGCCGGAGACGCTCGCCCTCCCCGGCACACCCTTGACGGCGATCGCGCGCTTCCTGGTCGAACGGCAGGTGATCAGCCAGGACCAGCTGCGGGACATCCGCGCGGCACTGACGGAGCTGCAGGCGACCCAGCAGGCGACCAGTCGCGAGCTGGTGACGCGGGGCGGCCTCGTACTGGTCGTGACGCTGGCGCCTGCTGCCGAGGGCGGCATCCTGATGCTCACCGAGGATGCCACCCAGCGCAAGGCGACCGAGGCGCGCATCGAGCAGATGGCGCGCTTCGACGAGCTCACCGGGCTGGCGAACCGGTTCGAGTACAGCACGCAGATCGCGGAAGCCTTCGCCAAGCTCGAGCGCACCGGCGATGCCTTCGCGCTGCTCTATCTCGACCTGGACGGCTTCAAGCAGGTCAATGACAGCCTCGGCCACGATACGGGCGACCATGTGCTGATGGAGACCGCGAGCCGTCTGCGCAGCGCGATCCGCAGCAACGACCAGCTCGCCCGATTCGGCGGCGACGAGTTCCTGCTGATCCTCCCCTCCGCAGACCATGTCGTCGTCACCGCCATCGCCCAGCGCATGATCGACGTGATGGCGCGGGCCTTCGACGTCGACGGCAAGACCGTCTACGTGACGGCGAGTATCGGCATCGCGATGGCGCCACACGACGGCGCCAATCCGGCCGACCTGCTGCGCCATGCCGATACCGCGCTCTACAAGGCGAAATCGGCTGGCCGGAACACCGTGATGTTCTTCAACCCGGCCATGGCCGAGGAGATGATGGAGCGGCACGAGATCGAGATCGATCTGCGCAAGGCCTGCACCGACGGCACGCTCGAACTCTATTACCAGCCGATCATCGACCTGAAGACCCAGAAGGTCGTGTCGCGCGAGGCCCTGATGCGCTGGCGCCACCCGACCCGCGGCATGGTGCCGCCCGGCGTGTTCATCCCGATCGCCGAGCAGTCCGGCCTGATCGCCGGCATGGGCGACTGGGCGATCCGCCAGGCCTGCCGCGATGCCGCAAGCTGGGAGCCGGGCATCGGCGTCTCCGTCAACGTCTCGCCATTGCAGTTCCGCGAGCCACGCCGGATCGTCGAGACGGTCAAGGACGCCCTCCTCGCCTCGCAGCTCGAATCGCGTCGCCTGATGCTGGAGGTGACGGAATCGCTGCTGATCGAGGACGAGAAGCTGGCGCTCTCGGTGCTCGACGAGTTGCGGGCCCTGGGCGTCACCTTCGCGCTGGATGATTTCGGAACCGGCTATTCCTCGCTCGCCTATCTCTCGACCTACCCGTTCGCGCAGGTGAAGATCGACCAGAGCTTCACGCGCGAGGTCCACACCAACGAGGCCTCCAAGGCTGTCATTGAGGCGGTCTGCCAACTCGCGCGTCGCCTGCAGATGAACGTCGTCGTCGAGGGTATCGAGACCGAGCAGCAGCGCATCGCCGTCCAGCTCCTCGGCGCCCATCGCGCCCAGGGTTTCCTGTTCGGCCGCCCCGAGCCGCTCGCCGGCATCAAGGCCAGGAACGGCAGCCGCAGCGTGGCCTGAACGGGCGAGCAGCGTTCTTTTTCCGAAGCGCCTGCGCAGCGGCCTTGATTCCGCCGGCCCGGCAACGCATCAGCGATTGGACAAACGAGCAAAACGGGACATCCGGTGAGCGACGGCACGGCCAAGGCGGCGAAACCAGCCGCGTTGACACCCGATATCTGCGTCATCGGCGCGGGCGCGAACGGCATTGCGCTCGCGATCGCCGCGGCGACTTTCGGCGTCCCGGTCGTTCTGGTCGAGCGCAACGCCATCGGCGGAGACCGGGGACCGCTCGCAACTCAAGCCCTTATCGCAATCGCCGCTCGGGCGCAGGCGCTGCGCGATGCGGCGCGCCTCGGCCTCGCGGCGGCCGAGCCGCAGCCGAACCCGACCCAGATCCACGACCATATCCAGCGTGCCCTGTCCGCCGACCGCGCCAATCATTCAGCCGAGCGCCTGGCTGCGCTGGGCATCACCGTCATCCGGGGCGAGGCCCATTTCACCAGCCGCAGCACGGTCACCGTCGATGGCCGCCCGATCAAGGCGCGCCGCTTCGTGATCGCCACCGGCGCGCATGTTGTGTCGCCGGCGATGCCGGGGCTCGATTCCGTCCCTGTTCTCCATGAGGCCGATCTCGCCGGCCTGACCCGATTGCCCGAACGGCCGATCGTGATCGGCGACGCGGGCGTCGCCCTGGCCCAGGCCCTGCGCCGCCTCGGCTGCCTCGCAAACCTCGTCGCTCCGGACGGGCTGCTCGCAGGTCACGACGACGAAGCTGCAATGATCCTGCGGCGCCGGCTGCTGCGCGAGGGGCTGGATCTCCTTGAAGGCTGTGAGCCGCTGCGGGTGGAGCGCAGCCGCTCGGGGCTTCGCCTCGTCCTCGCGACGCCCTCGGGCGAAACCACGATCGAAGGCTCGCACCTTCTCGTCTGCGGCCAGCGCCGCCCGGCGATCGGCAGCCTCGACCTCGATCTCGCCGGGATTCGTCACGATGCATCCGGTATCAGCGTCGACCGGAGCCTGCGGACGAGCAATCGCCGCGTCCATGCCATGGGGGCCTGCGCAGGCGGCGCAGCGGCCGCCTCGCCCGACCGGGCCGGCGACGACCATGTCGGACTCGTGCTGCGCAGCATCCTGTTTCGCCAGCAGGTGAAGATCGATCCGGCGAGCGAGCCGCGCGTCGTCTGGAGCCGGCCCCAGATCGCCGCGATCGGTCTGACGGAGGCTGAAGCCCTTGCCAGGGCCGGAGCGATCCGGGTGCTGCGCTGGCCGTTCTCCGAGAACGCGGCCGCACAGGCTGCCGGTGAGACGGACGGTTTCGTCAAGGCGGTCGTCGACCGCAAGGGTCGCATCATCGGCGCCACCATCGTCGGCGACGATGCGGGGGAATTGATCGCCCCTTGGTGCATCGCAATGCGGACCGGGCTCGGCGTCAGCGAGCTCGCCGGCATGCCTCTGCCCGCCTTCGCCCGCGCGGACGCCTCTCGGCGTGCTGCGCTGTCGTTCCATGCGACATTGACCACGCGGCCGGGCTTGCGCCGCCTGATCGGCTTTCTCAGGCGTTTCGGCTAAGATCGCTGACGATGCATGCGCCCAAGCCAACCCTGTCGGTCAGCCAGCCGCGCGGCCTCACGCGCCTCGGCCTTTCGGCCAAGCTGCTGCTCGTCACCGTGCTCTTCGTCATGCTGGCGGAGGTGCTGATCTATCTGCCCTCCATCGCGAACTTCCGCCGCAACTGGCTGCATGACCGGATCGCCGCCGCCCAGGTCGCCGCGCTGGTGCTGGAAGGCGCCCCGGAGGACGGCCTGCCCGAGGGCAGCGAGAACCGCCTGCTGATGGGCGTCGGAGCCCGCGCGATCGCGGCGCGCGTCGGCGGCGCACGCCGGCTGCTCAGCCTCGACTCGATGCCGCCGCCGGAGGTTTCCCGCTCGATCGACCTGCGCAGCCTCGACTGGATGAATGCGATCAAGGAGGCGCTCGCCGTCCTCGTCGCACCCGCGACCATGCCGATCCGCGTGGTCGGCGAAGCCGTCGGCGGCGCCGATTTCGTCGAGATCGTCATCGACGAGGCGCCGCTGCGCCGGGCGATGCTGAAATTCTCGTGGAGCCTGCTGCTGATCTCGCTGCTGATCACCGGCCTGACGGCGCTTGCCGTCTATATCGCGCTCAATGCGCTGATCATCGGGCCGATCCGGCATCTGGCGGCCAATGTCATGGAGTTCGAGGCCGATCCCGAGAACCCGCGGCGGATCATCGAGCCCTCCCTGCGCGCCGACGAGATCGGCGAGGCGGAACGCGCGCTCGCCCGCATGGAAGCCACGCTCGCCGACGAGTTGCGCACCAAGAAGCACCTCGCCGAGCTCGGCCTCGCCGTCTCGAAGATCAATCACGACCTGCGCAACATGCTGGCGGCGGCGCAGTTGATGTCCGACCAGCTGATCGAGACCCGCGACGCCAAGATCCGCCGCTTCGCACCGCGCCTGATCGCGACGTTGGGGCGCGCCATCGACTTCTGCCAGGCCACCCTCGCCTATGGCCGCGCGGCCGAGGCCACGCCTGCGATCCGCGATGTCCCGTTGCGGCAGCTCGTCGCCGAGCAGGCGGAGATGCTCGGCCTCGGCGACGGCAAGCAGCCACGCTTCGAGAACCGGGTTCCGCCCGAACTGTCGGCGCCCTGCGATCCCGACCAGATGGCGCGCGTGTTGACGAATCTGATGCGCAACTCGGTCCAGGCGCTGACGCGGGCCGGGGCGGAGCCCGGCGACCTGCCGGTGCTGACGGTGACGGGCGGGCCGGAGAACGGCTCGGTGGCTTTGCGCATCATCGACAACGGCCCCGGCGTGCCGGAGCGGGCGCGGGCCAATCTGTTCCAGGCCTTCCGGGGCTCGGTGACACCCGGCGGGACCGGCCTCGGCCTTGCGGTCGCGGCCGAGCTGGTCCGGCTCCATGGCGGCTCGATCACGCTCGAGCCATCCGATGCCGGCGCGGTCTTCGCGGTGATGCTGCCGACCCGGCGCGCCAACGGGCACTGACGGATCATCTCCGCCTACTGGCTTGCCCAGATCACCCGCGCCATGAAGGCGATCTCGGCGAGGTTCAGCACGCGGTCGGCATGCTCCGGGTTGAGCGAGGCGAGCTCGATCGTCTTGGCGGTCTGGCGCCTGAGCTGCTTGGCCAGCACCTCGCCCTCCACCGTCTTGACCACGACCCGATCGCCGCGCCGAACCGTCGCGGTCGGCGAGACGATGATGGTGTCGCCGTCGCGGTAGAGCGGCAGCATCGAATCACCGGAGATTTCCAGCGCATAGGCCTTCTCGTCGGCGACCCCGGGAAAGGCGACCTCCTCCCAGCCCGTGCCAACCGGAAAACCGCCATCGTCGAAGAAGCCGCCCGAGCCCGCCTGGGCGAAACCGATCAGCGGGATCGTCCGGGCAGGCGCGGGATCGCGGCGCAGCACCACGCTCATGAACTCGTCGAAGGAGGCGCCGGTCGCGGCCAGGATCTTGGAGATCGATTCGGTCGAGGGCCAGCGCTCGCGCCCGTCGGGGGCGACGCGCTTGGAGCGGTTGAAGGTGGTGGCGTCGAGCCCGGCCTTGCGCGCCAGCCCCGAGGCAGTGAAGCCGTAACGCTGGGCCAGCGTGTCGATCGCCCCCCAGATCTGGTCATGTGACAGCATCGCTGAGGGCCTCGCTTCGCTCTTGCCGTTCGGCGGGGATTGAAGATAGGAAATATCCCCTATCGGATAAGATTTCAATCCGAATCTTGCCGCAATCCGACAGCGACTTGCGGAATCCTCCTGCCAGCGTTTAAGCCGGTGCCCGACATGCGCGCGCGAGACCTCCGGTGCCCCTGATATACAAGATATGCCCTGCCGCGCTCTGGTCCGAGGCGGAGGCCAAGGGCCGCTTCGACGGCGCCCCGGTCGACCTCGCCGACGGCTACATCCATTTCTCCACGGGTGCCCAGGTCGCCGAGACCGCAGCGAAGCATTTCGTCGGGCAGGACGGGCTCCTGCTCATCGCCATCGACGATGAGCGGCTGGGCCCGGCCCTGCGCTACGAGCCCTCGCGCGGCGGGGCGCTCTTTCCGCATCTCTACGCCCCGCTCGATCCGAAGGCGGTTCGCTGGGTCGCTCCCATGCCGCTGACACGCGACGGCAGCCACGCCATTCCGGAGACGCTCGCATGATCGGCGGCCTGTTCAACCTCGCCCGGCCGCTGATCCACCGCATGGATGCGGAGACGGCCCATCGCCTGACCGTCGCGGCGCTGGCCGCGGCGCCTGCCCTGAGGCCAGGTGCCGACGACCCCGTGCTCGCGACCGAGGCCTTCGGGCTCTCCTTCCCCAATCCGGTCGGCCTCGCCGCCGGCTTCGACAAGCATGCGGAAGCGGTCGACGGCGCACTGGGCCTGGGCTTCGGCTTCGTCGAGATCGGCGGCGTGACGCCGCTGCCGCAGCCCGGCAACCCGCGCCCGCGCGTCTTCCGGCTGCTCGAGGACGAGGCCGTGATCAACCGCTACGGCCTCAACAGCGAGGGCATGGAGGCCGTCGCGAAGCGGCTCGAAGCCCGGCGGGGACGCGGCGGGCTCGTCGGCGTCAATCTCGGGGCCAACAAGGATTCCGCCGACCGTGCCGCCGACTATGCCACGCTGGCGCGCCGGCTGGCACCACATGCCGATTTCCTGACGATCAACGTCTCCTCGCCGAACACGCCGGGCCTGCGCGACCTGCAGGCGGAAAGCGCGCTCGACGACCTCGTGGCGCGCACACTCGCCGCGCGGGACGAGGCGACAGCCGGCGGCAAGCGCACGCCGGTCCTCGTCAAGGTCGCGCCGGACCTGACCCTGCCAGAGCTCGACGGCATGATCGCGGTCGCACGCAAGCGCAGCATCGATGGCCTGATCGTCTCGAACACCACGGTCACGCGCCCGCTGACCCTGCGCAGCACCAGCAAGGCCGAGACGGGCGGGCTCTCCGGCAAGCCGCTCTTCACCGCCTCGACCCGCATCCTGGCCGAGGCCTTCCTGCGCGTCGAAGGGCAGTTCCCGCTGATCGGCGTCGGCGGAGTCGATTCGGCCGAGACCGCCTTCGCCAAGATCCGGGCTGGGGCTACGCTGGTGCAGTTCTATTCGGCGATGGTGTTCAAGGGGCCGGGCCTCGCCAAAGAGATCAAGGCAGGGCTCGCCGCCCAGGCGCGCCGCGCCGGCCTGACGCGCCTGACGGCCCTGATCGGGCGCGATGCGGCTGCGATCGCGCGCGGAGAAGGGCTGTAAGGTCTATTTTCGCGCTGCGAAGAGCCGCATCAGCAGCCAGAGCGGCACGACGATCAGGGCGCCGGCGATCAGCCACTGCGCGACCTCGCGCACCGCGCCGAAGCCGAGCCCGGTGATCGAGCGCAGGAAGCGCGCGGCCGCCTCGTAGAGATTCTGCGGGGACAGGCCGAGGAAAGCCATTGCCGCGCCGACCAGCAGCGAAATGAAGATCAGGCGGACGAGGACGCTAAGGGGCGAGCCGCCGAGAAACCGTTCCATGGAAGCAATCGTCATCCTGTTGCGCCCCCTGTCGTTCCGGGGGCGCTTCTGTGCTGTCTTAACCTGAAATCCACCGCGCTTGAACGGCGTCTGAACGGATTGCCTCAGGCCGTGGCCGAGGCGCCCGCCGTCGCCCAGGCGGTGCCGGCGATCTTCGAGGCTGCGATTACGGCCTGCGTGCGGCTGTCGACATCGAGCTTGGTCAGGATCGCCGAGACATGGGCCTTCACCGTCGCCTCGGAGACGCCGAGCTCATAGGCGATCTGCTTGTTGAGGAGCCCTTCCGACAGCATCATCAGCACGCGCACCTGCTGCGGCGTCAGTGTCGACATGCGGCGGACCATGTCGGCGATCTCGGCATCGACCGGGGCGGAGAGATCGACGCCCGGCGGGGTCCAGACCCCGCCGTCGAGCACGGCGCGGATCGCCTCGCCCATTTGCGCGACGTCCGCGGTCTTGGGCAGGAAGCCGAGCGCGCCAAACTCGATGCAGCGGCGAATCACCGCCGGGTCGTCATTGGCGGAGACGACGATGACCGGGATCTCCGGATGGTCCGCCCGCAGGAAGAGCAGGCCGGAAAAGCCCTGAACACCCGGCATGGTGAGATCAAGCAGGACGAGATCGGCATCACCGCCGCTGGCCAGTGCCTCGGTCAGGGCCTCGAGCGAGCCGACTTCACTGACCTCGGCACCGCCGATGGCGCTCGACACGGCCTGGCGGAGCGCGCCGCGAAACAGCGGATGATCGTCCGCGATGACGATCCGCGTCGAAGGCTGCTTGCTCATCGCCCCACTCCTTAAAGCCTGCACCGTCCCCCGCCCGAAACCGCGTTATCCGCTTCGGGCCGATGCATTCGTCCGACCCGGGCATTTTGCCCCAGGCCGGCCGCGCATCACAAGCACCGCAAGCGCAAGGCTGCAACCCATTCCGGCTCAACCATTGGTCGGCAACAGCGCTTCGAGCACCTCGATATGGTCGGCTTCACCAGGCGGCTTGTCCCAGCGGATGCGGTTGATCCGGGGAAAACGCATGGCGAGGCCGGATTTATGCCGGGTCGAACGCTGCAAACCTTCGAAGGCGACCTCGAAGACGAGGCCCGACTGCGCGTCATGCGTGACCTCGCGCACCGGGCCGAAACGGTTCAGCGTGTTCTTGCGGACATATTTGTCGATCTCGATCAGCTCCTCGTCGGTGAAGCCGAAATAGGCCTTGCCGACCGGCACGAGTTCCTCCCCGCCATCCTCGCCGACGCGCCAGACACCGAAGGTGTAGTCCGAATAGAACGAGGAGCGCTTGCCGTGGCCGCGCTGGGCATACATCAGCACACAGTCGACGAGCCGGGCATCGCGCTTCCATTTCCACCAATAGCCCTTGGGGCGGCCAGGCAGATAGGGCGAATCGCGGCGCTTGATCATGCAGCCTTCGACCGCTTCCGCATCGGCGCCTGCCCCCGCACCGGCCGGATCGGCACGGGCGGCCGTCAGTTCCTCCCAGGAGGCGAAGGGGATGACCGGCGAGAGATCGAAGCGGATGCTGGCGAGGCGCGACAGGAAGGCCTCCAAACGCTGGCGCCGCTCCTCCAGCGGCAAGTGCCGGATATCTTCCTCGCCATCGACGAGCAGGTCATAGACGCGGATATGAGCGGGGAATTCGCCCAGCATCTTGGCGGTGACGGTCTTGCGGTTGAGCCTTTGCTGCAGCGTGTTGAAGCTCTGCACGGCGCTCTCGCGCATCACCAGCAACTCGCCGTCGAGTGCGCCGTCCACCGTGAGTTCCTCGACGAGATCGGGGAAGGCAGCGGCGATATCCTCGCCGGTGCGGGAATAAAGGCGGGTCACGCGCATGCCGTCGGCCTTGCGCCCGCTGACGGCCTGGACGCGGATGCCGTCCCATTTCCATTCGGCGGAGAATTCGGCCGGATCGAGCTTGTCGAAATCGCCGTCCTCGATCGGGTGCGAGAGCATGACCGGGCGGAAAGGCGCGGGATCGCGTGCCTCGGGCCGCGCGCCCTTGCCCTCCAGCCAGGCGAAGAGCTCGGCATAGGGCGGCTCCAGCCCGTGCCAGACCTGCTCGACCTCGTCGGGCGGCACGCCGCCGAGGCTGGCGGCGGCCGTCTTGGCGAGCCGGGCCGAGACGCCGATGCGCAGCGCGCCTGTGATGAGCTTGAGCAGCGCCCAGCGGCCGGTCTCGTCGAGCGCATCGAGCCAGCCGGCGACGAGGCGCGGCAGGTCGGTCTTGCCGGCCTCGCGCAGTCTCTCGACCACCTCCGGCAGATGCGGCACTGCGTTGGCGCCATGCCGCGCCGGCCACATCAGCGCGACCGTCTCGGAGAGATCGCCGACATAGTCATAGGACAGCGCGAAGAGCACGGGGTCGGCGCGCTCGGCGATCAGCGCGCGGATCAATCCGGCCTTGGCATTGCGGAACACCAGTCCGCCCGTCATCGCCGCCAGCGCATAGCCGCGATCCGGGTCGGGCGTGGTGCGCAAGTAATCGGCGATCAGTGCGATCTTGGCGTTGCGGCGCGGCTCATAGGCCAGGCGATCGAGCAGCCAGGCGAAGCGGTTCATGCTGTCGCCCCCGCGCCACAGTGCCTGGGTTCGTTCCTGTTGCACCGCATCGTTCAGATACCGTTCATGAAGCAAACCTTAACGGCAGCAGAGTAGCTGGGAGAGAGACGCCGATGCGTGCCGCGATGCGGTTCCTTGCCTTGCCTGTCATCGCTGCAACGCTTTCGGTCGGAGCCACCGCGCAGGCGGCGAGCTTCTCCTGCCGCGAGACGCCGATCGTGCGCTCGAACGCCGCGCTCGCGCCGCTCTCCGCCAAGGTCTCGCAGGGCCAGCCGCTCGCCATCCTCGCCATCGGCTCGTCCTCGACCGAAGGCATCGGCGCCAGCGCCAAGGACAGGACCTATCCCGCCCGCCTCCAGGCGCTGCTCGGCAAGGCGTGGCCCAAGTCCCAGGTCGAGATCGTCAATGCCGGCATCGGCGGCGAGACTGCCCCGCAGACGCTCACGCGGCTGAAGACCGCGCTTGCCGCGCGTTCCTATGATCTCGTGATCTGGCAGGTCGGCACCAATGATGCCGTCAAGGGCGGCGATCTCGACGCCTTCAAGGCGATGGTCGGCGAAGGCATTTCGCTCGTCCGCGAAGCCGGCCCGGCGCTCGCCATCCTCGACCCGCAGTATTTCCCCTCGGTGCGCGATCCACAGCGCTACGGCCGATATGTCGAGGCCGTCGGCGACGTCGCCCGGCGCGAGGCCGTTCCGGTCTTCGGCCGCTATGACGCGATGCGCGAATGGCACCGCAGCGATGCCGAAGCCTTCAAGGCCGCGCTCTGGACCGACGGTTTCCACATGAGCGATGCGGGCTATGACTGCCTCGCCCGCGACATGGCCAACGCCATGGTCGGCATGGCCGCGCCATCGCGCCCGGTCGTCGCCGCCTCGCGCTGATCGGAACCTAGACGGCGGCCGCATCGGCAGCCTCCTCAACCGGATCGGCCTCGCCCTCGTCGCCATAGCCGACCAGGTGCAACGGCTTGGCCTTGAGGCCGGCCGTGCCGCACCAATGGACGAGCGCGTCGGCCTCGCCATGGGTGACCCAGATCTCGCCCGCCTGAACCTCCCTGATCGTCGCGAGCAGGTCGTCCCAATCGGCATGGTCGGAGATGACGAGCGGCAGTTCGACGCCCTTCTGGCGCGCCCGCGCCCTGATCCGCATCCAACCCGAGGCGAAGGCCGTGACCGGATCGGGAAAGCGGCGCGCCCACAGATCCTGCGCCGCGCTCGGCGGGCAGATGACGATCTCGCCGCCCAGCGTCTTGCGATCGGTCTCGGCGACCAGCCTGATCTCACCGAGCGGAATGCCCTCGGCTTCGTAGAAGGCGGTGATCTTCTCGACGGCGCCGTGGATATAGATCGGCCTGTTGTAGCCGGCCTCGCGGATCAGGGCCATGACGCGCTGCGCCTTGCCCAGTGAATAGGCGCCGACGATATGCGTCCGCTCCGGGAAGAGCCTGACGGATTCAAGCAGCTTGGCCACCTCCCCCGATGCCGGCGGATGGCGGAAGACCGGCAGGCCGAAGGTCGCCTCGGTGATGAAGATATCGCAAGGCATGGGCTCGAAACCGGCGCAGGTCGGGTCGCGCTCGCGCTTGTAGTCGCCTGAGGCGACGATCCGCAGGCCGCGGCTCTCGACCGCGATCTGGGCGGAGCCGAGGACATGGCCCGCCGGCACGAAGGTGAAATCGACCTCGCCGATGCGGATTGCCTCGCCGGGCACCGCGACCTGTTGCGAGCCGGTGAAGCCTTCGCCGTAGCGTAGCGCCATGATCGCCAACGTCTCGCGTGTCGCCAGCACAGCACCATGGCCGGCGCGGGCATGGTCGGAATGGCCATGGGTGATCAGCGCCCGTGCCACCGGGCGAACGGGATCGATATGGATGTCGGCAGGCGGGCAATAGAGCCCGGCCGGCGTCGGCAGCAGCAATTCGGAGGGGCGCCAGCGGGCGCTTTGTCTGGCCAGCGTCAGATTCCCCCGTGCAGCGTGGCGAGGCGGACGAATGGCCGCCAACCACCCGAAATTGGCATTGGACTGCTTCGAAAGGCGAATTTCGCTTCGCGTTGCGTTACTCTAGACCCGCTTCCCCCACCTCCGAGGATTCGCCCATGCATTTCGCCAGCTCCGGCGACCCGGTGCTCGACCGCCGCTACGGCCGAGCCAAAGCGGCGCTGGAAGACGGCGATCCACAAACCGCGGTGGACATCCTCGACCAAACCGTCGCGCAAGCCTATCACTTCACGGCGGCCTGGCATCTCTATGGGCTGGCGCAGGAAGCGCTCGGCCACAAAGAGGACGCCGCCACCGCCTGGCGGCAATGCCTCGACCTCGATCCCAACGACCATTTCGGCGCGCGGCTCGATCTCGCCCGCATCGGCGCCTTGCCGGCCGAGCAGGCGACCTCGGAGAATTTCTCCGGCGCGCTTTTCGACGCCTATGCCGACCGCTTCGACAGCCATTTGACCGAAATCCTGCAATACAACGCGCCCGACCTGCTGAAGGCGGCGCTCGTCCGCTGCTGCAGCAACGCCGGCCGGCCCTTCCGGTTCGACATCGTCTACGACCTCGGCTGCGGCACCGGATTGATGGGCGAGGCGATCCACGAGCAGAGCGGCTTCATCGCCGGCTGCGATCTCTCGCCACGCATGATCGAGCGGGCGCGCACCAAGCTCGCGCCGGATGGCACGCCGCTCTACGACAAGCTCGCCGTCACCGGCCTGACGAGCTTCCTCTCCAGCCGGCCGGACGCCTCCGCCGATCTCGTCGTCGCGGCCGATGTCTTCGTCTATCTCGGCGAGCTCGCGCCCTGCTTCGCCCAGAGCGCGCGCGTGCTGGAACCGGACGGGCTCCTGGCCTTCACGGTGCAGAGCCATGACGGCGAAGGCGTCGTGGTGGGTGATGACAGGCGGTTCGCGCATGCGGAAGGCTGGCTACGAGAGCGGCTCCTGGAAGCCGGGCTCATTCCCGTACTCGTCGAACCCGCCAGCACGCGGCAGGATCGCGGCACCCCCGTGCCGGGGCTGCTGGTCGTGGCGGAGAAGCGGTGAGGATGCCCGCCCGGGGTCGATAACCAAAGCCGCTGTCAGGCGTAAGCGACCCAGCCACGGAACGCGAATCCTGCATAAAAGAGGCTGATTTCGCTAAAGCCAGCCTCATATAAAAGCTGCTGGTCGTCTTCGGGCGAAAGGATGGGTAGACGTTCCGCGACCGCATCTTGCGCCTTCCTGGCATGCGAAGGCTCGATCCCGGATGAAATCGCAAAGGCGGCAACCCGAGACATCCACAGATCGACCTCGTCTTGCGGGATGCTGTAATGGGCAACAACGAATGGAGCGCCGGGTTTCAGCCGCCTGCGGACCTCTCGAAGCGTGCGCAAGCGCTCTTCCCGCTCGATGAAGTGAAGCGTCAGAATGCAGGCTCCCGCGTCGAACGGCCCCGCCGGCGCGATATCGATGAACCCTTGGTGAAACGAGGCCCGCGCGGCTAGCTCTCCGAGCGTCAATCGCGCCAAGTCCAGCATCGGAGCAGACGGATCGACCGCGACGAAGCTCCAGCCGGGCTTCGCCGTGGCGAAGACCTTCATCTCGAGGCCTCCGCCCGCACCGAGAACCAGGACCTCCGCGTCGTCTGGTGCGCGCTCTGCGATAAGAAGCATGGCCATGCGTTGCATGTCCGCAAAACCGGGCACCATCCGAGGTGGGTTCTCCGCATAACGTGCGGCAAGTTGGGGGTCGGCGAATGCGTCCATAATCGTGGATAGGACACGAGATAGCGCCCCGCAATATCTCCATTGGGTCGCCAGCAGGCATTCCGGCCTCTCGAAGCGAACCAGCCTGCAGCCCGCGACCAACCAAAGCCCTACCCTTCTCATTCCCCTTTCGTTCTCCCTCATCACCCCCTATCTTCGGCCGGCATGGCCGCTCCCTCCCCGCTCCCTCCCGCCTTCGAGGCCTGGTTTTCCGGGCGCGGCTGGAGCGTGCGGCCGCATCAGCTCGCGTTGCTGGAGGAAGCCCGCGCCGGGCGCTCGACGCTGCTGGTCGCGCCGACCGGTGCCGGCAAGACGCTCGCCGGCTTCCTGCCCTCGCTGGTGGAGCTGGCCGAGCGCAAGAGCCGGCATGACGGGCTGCATACGCTCTATATCTCGCCGCTGAAGGCGCTCGCCGTCGACATTGCCCGCAATCTCGAAGCGCCCGTGCACGAGATGGCACTGCCGATCACGATCGAGACCCGCACCGGCGACACCTCCGCCGCCAAGCGCACGCGCCAGATCCAGCGCCCGCCCGATATCCTGCTGACGACGCCGGAACAGCTCGCGCTACTGGTCTCGCATCGCGACGCCGCGCCGTTCTTCTCCAATTTGCGCCGGATCGTGCTCGACGAATTGCATGCGCTGGTCACCTCGAAGCGCGGCGACCTGCTGGCGCTCGATCTTGCACGGTTGAAGGCGCTGGCGCCGCAGGTCTCGGCCGTCGGCCTCTCGGCGACGGTGCGCGAGCCGGCCGATCTCCAGCGCTATCTCGGCGGCGCCGGGACGCCGGCGGGGCTCGTCACGGTCGCGGGCGGGGCCAAGCCGCGCATCGGCATCCTCGACACCGAACGGCGCCTGCCCATCGCAGGCCACACGACCCTGCATGCGATGGCCGAGGTCTATCAGGCCATCCGCACGCACAAGCTGACATTGGTCTTCGTCAACACGCGGATGCAGGCGGAGTTCGCCTTCCAGGCCTTGTGGAACCTGAACGACGACAACCTGCCGATCGCGCTACATCACGGCTCGCTCGACGCCCAGCAGCGCCGCAAGGTCGAGGCTGCCATGGCGGATGGGCGGCTGAAGGCCGTGGTCTGCACCGCGACGCTGGATCTCGGCATCGACTGGGGCGATGTCGACCTCGTCGTCAACCTCGGCGCTCCGAAGGGCGCGAGCCGGCTGATCCAGCGCATCGGCCGCTCCAACCACCGCATGGACGAGCCCTCGGAGGCGCTGCTGGTGCCGTCCAACCGATTCGAGCTCTTGGAGTGCCGCGCCGCGCTCGAAGCCGTCCATGAGGCCGCGCAGGACACCCCGCCACCGCGCATCGGCGCGCTCGACGTTCTCGCCCAGCATGTGCTCGGCGTCGCATGTTCCGATGGGTTCGAAGCCGATGCGCTCTATGAGGAGGTCCGCACCGCCTCCCCTTACGCCGATCTTACCCGCGAAGACTTCGATGCCGTCGTCAATTTCGTCGCGACCGGCGGCTATGCGCTGAAGAGCTATGAGCGCTTCGCCAAGCTCAGGCAAGACAAGGCCGGCCTCTGGCGCGCCAGCAACGCCCGCGTGATCCAGCAATACCGCATGAATGTCGGCACCATCGTCGAGGCGACGATGCTGAAGGTCCGGCTCGGCCGGGCGCGCGCCGGCAGGCCGGGCCAGCCCGGCATGATCACGCGCGGCGGGCGCGTGCTCGGCGAGATCGAGGAATATTTCGCCGAGACCATGGTGGCGGGCGATACCTTCGTCTTCGCCGGCGAGGTCCTGCGCTTCGAGGGCATCGTCGAGAACGAGGCGGTCTGCTCGCGCGCATCGCCCGGCACCGATCCCAAGATTCCCTCCTATGACGGCGGCAAGTTCCCGCTCTCGACCTTCCTCGCGGCGCGCGTGCGTGCGATCCTGGCCTCGCCCAGCCTCTGGCATACGCTGCCGGAGGAGGTCTCGGCCTGGCTGGATGCGCAGAAGCGGATATCGCGACTGCCACAGCCGGGTGAACTCCTGGTCGAGACTTTTCCACGCGGCGGGCGCTTCTATCTCGCAGCCTACCCGTTCGAGGGACGCCTCGCCCACCAGACGCTCGGCATGCTGCTGACGCGCCGGCTGGAGCGCGCCCGAATGCGCCCGCTCGGCTTCGTCTGCAACGATTACGGCATGGCCTGCTGGACGCTGGGTGACATGACGGCCGCGATCGCACGCGGCGCGCTTAATCTCGACGACTTGTTCGCGCAGGACATGCTCGGCGACGATCTGGAAGACTGGATGGCGGAATCGGCGCTGATGAAGCGCACCTTCCGTTCCTGCGCCATCATCGGCGGATTGATCGAGCGGCGCTTCCCCGGCCAGGAGAAGAGCGGCCGGCAGGTGACGATTTCGACCGATCTGGTCTACGACGTGCTGCGCCGGCACGAGCCCGACCATATCCTGCTCAAGGCCGCGCGAGCGGACGCGGCAACCGGCCTGCTCGACATTCGCCGGCTTGGTGAGATGCTGACACGGATCAGCGGCCGAATCGTGCATCAGCCGCTCGACCATGTCTCGCCGCTCTCCGTCTCAGTCATGCTCGAGATCGGGCGCGAGGCGGTCTATGGCGAGGCGGCGGACGAGATCCTGGCGGAAGCAGAGGCGATGCTGACGGAAGAGGCGATGGCGTGACGGCTGCAGCGGCAATGCTGGCCAAGCGACAGGGAGAGACGAACGAGGCCTTCATGCTGGGCCGGCTCGCGCTCGTGCCCGATCTCTCGGGCGCGCTCTGGTTGCCGGAGGAGCGCACGCTCGTCGTCGCGGACCTGCATCTGGAAAAGGGCTCCGCCTATGCGGCGCGCGGCGTGATGCTGCCGCCCTATGATTCCACTGCAACGCTCGTGGCGCTTGGCCACGCGATCCGACGCCACCAGCCGGCCCGCGTGATCGCGCTCGGCGATTCCTTCCACGACCGCGATGCCGAAAACCGCCTTGCGCCCGAGACACGAGCCACGCTCAGCCTGATGCAGCAGGGCCGCGACTGGCTCTGGATCACCGGGAACCACGACCCTGCGATCAGCCGCGCCATGGGCGGCGAGAGTGCCGCGGAGGTCGTGCTTGCCGGCGTAATCCTGCGCCACGAGCCGGCCGCCTCCGAAGACGGCTACGAGATCGCCGGCCACCTGCACCCGGCCGCCAAGGTCAGGATGCGCGGGCGCGCGATCCGGCGGCGCTGTTTCGCGATGTCGGCGCGGCGTTGCGTGATGCCGGCGATGGGCGCCTATGCCGGCGGCCTCAACCTGCGCGACGCCGCTTTCCGGCCGCTGTTCCGCGAAGGCTTGAGCGCCCATCTGCTTGGCGACGGCCGGCTCTTCCGGATCGATCCACGGTTATTGCTGCCGGATTGAGAGAGCGGGTTGCGTCCGTCACAAGGTTGTGGCATCAGGGCGCCGCTTCGGAACGACGCCAGCGCACGCAACCGCCTCAGAGCGACCGCGAACGCTTCGGCCGCCGGACCTGCTGCGGTAGCTCAGTGGTAGAGCACTCCATTGGTAATGGAGAGGTCGCGAGTTCAATCCTCGCTCGCAGCACCAGCCATTCTCCCGATAGCCGATTATTTTCCAGCGATGTCGGGAGAGACGCGCTGTTTCCGCAGCCGACCAGGCCGTCGTCGAGAAGGACCGGCTTTCTCTCCCGACCGTCTCCCCTCGCCCGATAAGGCTATTGAAATGGTCTGACCCACGGCGGGCGGGAGAATAAAACTGTCGCGCGGCAGCTGAGCCGGAAAGCATCGCTTTCCAATCACGTCGATGTTCGGAGGCCTTTTCCAGGCGGAGGACGCTAATCCTAGAGGACGACAACCTTGCAAGAGACGCGCTCCGCATGCCCCTGTTTCGTCCTACATATTGGTCCGGCTTCATCCTCTCGGCAGGCCTGGCCCTCGCCAGCATGGCGGGCGCCGCTGCGGCGCAGACCCTGACCATCGCGCAGGGCAACGACATCCTGTCGCTCGACCCGGCCAATCACGGCAACAACAGTACCGAGTCGGCGCTCATCAATATCTACGAGTACCTGGTCGACAAGGATTTCAGCCAGGGCCAGCTGCGCTTCACACCCCGTCTCGCGCGCTCCTGGAGCACGGAAGACAACATCCGCTGGACCTTCAAACTGCGCGACGACGTGCTCTGGCACAATGGCGATCGCTTTACTGCGTCAGACGTGAAGTTCACCATCGAGCGGGCCCAGCAAGACAAGAAGCTGATCAACGCCTCGAAGTTCCGTCGCATCAAATCGGTCGAGGCGCCCGACGACACGACGGTGGTGATCGAGACAGACAGGCCCGACACGCTGCTGCTGCATTATTTCGTCGGCAACGGCGCGGGCATCCTGCCCAAGGCCGCCTTCGAGAAGGCCGGCGGGAAGGAGGAGTTCTTCAAGAAGCCGGTCGGCACCGGCCCCTATGTCTTCGAACAGTGGATCAAGTCCGACCAGGTCATCCTGAGCCGGAACCCGCGCTGGTGGGGCGGCACGCCGAAATGGGACAAGGTGGTGATCCGCTCGATCCCCGAGACCACCACCCGCGTCGCCGAACTGCTGACCGGCGGCGTCGATATTGCCGTCAACATCCCGCCCGAGGACATCGCCCGGCTGAACGACAACAAGGGCACCCGCGCCATCACCTTCGACATCGCGCGCAACATCGCCCTGCATGTGCGCACCGGCAAGGACCGCGTCACCGGCGATCCGAAGCTGCGCGAGGCGATCGACCTCGCCATCGACCGCGATGCCATCGTGAAGCAGGTGCTGGAAGGGCATGGCAAGCCGACCCGCGGCTTCTTCCCGCCCGCCATCCCGGGCTTCGCGCCGGACCTCAACACGAATATCCGCTTCGACCCTGAACGCGCCAGGGCGCTGCTGAAAGAGGCCGGGTTCGATGGCCGCAAGCGCCCCGCGATCAAGATCAGCACGCCCAGCGGTCGCTATGTGAAGGATCGCGAGATCGTCGAGGCCGTGGGAGGCTATCTGGAGGATGTCGGCTTCCGGGTGCAGGTCGAGGTGCTCGACTGGACAGTCTACAACAGCAGGCTTGCCGGCGACGGCTTCGGGGAACTCTATCTCTGGGGCATGGGCTCCTACACGGACGCTTCTTCGATCTTCGTGCAGGACTTCAAGCGCCATTACGACTGGTCGGACCCTGCCTTCGAAGACCTGGCGAAGAAAGCCGGCAACGCGAAGACGGAGGCGGAGCGCATCGCGCTCTCGCAGCAGGCGCAGAAGATCGTCGCCGAGCAGCGCGTGCGTATCGGTTTGCTGCTGCCGCAGTCGATCTACGGCGTCAGCGACCGCGTGGTCTATGACGGCCGCTTCGACGAGATGATCGCTGCGGAGGATGTCGGGCGGCCATGACCAAGCGCTCCCCGCTGCGGGCCCTGCTGCAATTCGTGCCCGTGCTCTACATCGTCTCGCTGGTGGTCTTCGTCCTGGTCTACCTCACCGGAGATCCCTCCGCCCTGCTGATCCCGGAGGACGCCAGCGAAGCGGACCGGCTCGCCCTCATCGCCGCCTGGGGCCTCGATCAGCCCTGGTACACGCAGTACCTGCACTACATGGCGAACATCCTCAGCGGGGATTTCGGGGTATCCTATCGCTATGGCAGCGATGCCCTGCCTGTGGTGCTGGAGCGTATCCCCGCCACGCTGACGCTGACAGCTGGCGGGCTTGTCGTCGCGATCCTGATTGCGCTGCCCACGGGCATCTTCGCCGCGCTGAGGCGCAACAGCTTCCCGGATTTCGCGATCTCGGCCGTGACGGTGCTGGGCAAGGCGATGCCGAATTTCTGGGTCGGGATCATGCTGATCCTCGTCTTCGGCGTCTGGCTGCGGCTGGTGCCGGTCTCGGGCAGTGGCGGCTTCGCGCATCTCATCCTCCCGGCGATTACGCTGGGGACGGGTTTCGCGGCGGAGCTGACCAAGCTGATCCGCTCCAGCTTGCTCGAGGTGATGGGGCAGGACTATGTCCGCACGGCCCGCGCCAAGGGCGTCCCCGAGACGCTGGTCGTGCTGCGCCACGGATTGCGCAACGCACTGATCCCGGCCCTGACGATGACCTCGCTGCACGCCATCGCCCTGCTTGGCGGGGCGCTCGTCACCGAGACCGTGTTCTCCTGGCCCGGCCTCGGCCAGCTTGTCGTGCAAGCGGTCTACGTCAAGGATATGGCCGTCATCCAGATCGCGGTCTTCGTCATCACCATCATGGCGCTCACGATCAACCTGGCGACAGATGCGCTCTATCGCCTGATCGACCCGCGCCTGCGGCACTGACCGGAGTTCCAGGCACATGACACCGTTATCGCTGCCGATCCCGCGCGAAACCAGATCGTGATTCCGCGCCTGGCGCGATCGCTCCTGTCGAACAAGGCGGGGGTCGCAGGATTGTTGATCGTCGCCATGATGGTGGCGGTAGCGCTCGCCGCCGACCAGTTGGCGCCGCTCGATCCGCTGCGACGCAACCTGTCGCTGAAGCTGATGCCGCCGGCCTGGCTGGAGGGCGGCGATCTGCGCCATCTTCTCGGAACCGACAGTCAGGGACGCGATCTGTTCAGCCGCATCCTTTTCGGCGCACGCACCTCTCTTGCAGTCGGTGTCGCCGCCGTGGCGCTGTCGAGCCTGATCGGGCTCGCGCTCGGTCTCGTCGCCGGCATGGCAGGCGGAAAGGTCGATCTCCTCATCATGCGGCTGATCGATGCGATGCTGGCAATCCCGACGATGCTCTTCATGCTGGTCGTGGCGCTCGTGGCGGGGACCGGGTTGCTGCCGCTCGTCGTGGTCATCGCCGCCACCAACTGGGTCGGCGCCGCGCGGATCGTCAGAGCCGATGTGCTCAGCGTGAAGGAGATGGACTATGTCGCCGCGGCACGCGCGCTGGGCGCCCGGCCGCTGGGGCTGTTGCTGCGCCATATCCTGCCCAACACGCTCTCCTCCTTCGTGGTGGTCTCGACGATGAATGTCGGAACGGTGATCCTGGCGGAATCGGCCCTGAGCTTTCTCGGCTTCGGCATTCAGCCGCCGGATATCTCCTGGGGCCAGATGCTCAGCGAGGGCCGGCAGTATCTCGCGACCAGCTGGTGGGTCGCGACCTTCCCTGGCATCGCGATCACACTGACCGTGCTCGGCGTGATCCTGCTCGGCGACTGGCTGCGGGACCATCTCGATCCGCGCCTCGACTGAGCGCATCTCCTTCCCGATATCGAAGCGACCCAGACCAATGACGATGCATCACCGCCATTCCGGCAAGCGCAAGCTCCATCTCGGCCTGTTCAACCAGCCGCTGGGGCGCCACCCCGCCGCCTGGCGTCGGGCCGAGGCGCAGGGACATCCGGAAGATATCGACTGGGCCATCCGGAACGCGCGCAAGGCCGAGGAAGGCCTGTTCGACATGTTCTTCGTGGCCGACAACCTGGCCGGCCCCGAGCCGGGCGCGCAAGGCAAGGCGGGCGGCCTCGAGCCGATCACCTTGCTTTCGGCGCTCGCGATCGCGACGTCGAAGATCGGGCTGGTCGGCACGATCTCGACCAGCTTTTCCGAGCCCTACAACATCGCCCGGCAACTGGCCTCGCTCGACCATATCAGCCGCGGACGCGTCGGCTGGAACGTGGTGACGACGCAATCCGACCGGTCGGCCGAGAACTTCAGCCTCTCCACGCTGCCCGACCACGCGGCCCGCTACGCCCGGGCCGGCGAGTTCGTGCAGGTGGTGCGCGGGCTCTGGGATAGCTGGGCCGAAGACGCGCTTGTGATGGAGCGCGAAAGCGGGCGGTTCCTCGATACCAGCCGGGTGCGTCTGCTGGAGCACAGGGGAGCGTTTTTCTCCGTGCGCGGGCCTCTCAACATCTCGCGCCCACCCCAGGGACATCCAGTGATCATTCAGGCCGGCTCGTCGCGCGACGGCATCGGACTCGCCGGGGCGCAAGCCGACCTCGCCTTCACTGCGCAGGACACGATCGACGACGCACGCGTCTACCGCCATGCCTTGGCGGAGGTAGCCAAGGCGGCCGGCCGTCCGACGCCGCCGATCCTTCCGGGCGTCATGCCGATCGTGGGCCGCACCGATGCCGAGGCGCGGGAGAAATTCACGGCGCTGCAGGAACATACCGACATTGCGGCCGGCATCAGGCAGCTCTCGGGTCGCTGGGGCTACGACCTGTCGACCCATCCGCTTGACGGCCCGGTGCCGGAGCCGGGAGAGCGCATCCATGGCGAGAGCCGGGTGCGCCTGTTGCTGAACAAGGCACGCGCCGAGAACTACACGCTGCGGGAACTCGCGGCCCTCGCCATCGCCTCGCATGGGCACCGTATCGTCATCGGCTCGCCCAAGACCATCGCCGACGATTTTCAGCGTTGGTTCGAGCAGGGCGGCGCTGACGGCTTCAACCTGATCCCCGCCTCCATGCCGGACGGGCTCGACGATTTCGTCGATCTGGTCGTGCCCGAACTGCAGGCGCGTGGGCTGTTCCGCGAACGCTATGAGGAGACGACCTTGCGGACGCGCTTCGCCCTCCCGATACCAAGCCTCGGCGCCTTCGCCTGACCCAAACGTGGAGGTGCGTCAGATCGATGTCCGATGGTGGCAGGCGCGATCGGTGCAAGGCCTCGTGATGAGGGCGGCCCATCTCGGCTGCGACCTGGTCGAGCGTGGCTCGCATCGACACTGCCGATCGACCAGGAACCGGTCGATGCCGCCCAAATCGTCTAACGGGGGCGCAGTTCGCTGAGGTAAACGCCAGAGACCCGCCCGTTCCCGCGACCGTAAGAGCAGGATATGTTCACCAATCCTCAGTTTTGCAAAAGGTAATTTTCAAATAACCGCGCTAGATTGGAACATCATACTTATTTTTTCTGCAGTATTGATTGGAGCAAATCCGCCGATACTCTGCTCTGACCGATAATGCACCGTAGCCAGCGCCATCTGCCGGAGCCTTTTCATGCCAGACCTGATCGTCAGGACCTCCCCACTAGATCCTCGTGCCGCAATCCTGGTCGAGGGGCTCATAGCGGAATATGACGGGCGCTACGGAGCCAATAGCCGCCCCGGCGGCGCACGCTCCGAGCTGATGCGCTATCCGGCGGAGGCCTTCGCGCCGCCGCTGGGCGAATTCATCCTCCTCCGTCGTGGCGACGAGACGATCGCCGGCGGCGCCTTCATGAGCCATGACGACGAGACCGTGGAGCTGAAGCGGATCTGGACGCGCGAGGATATGCGGCGGCAGGGCCTTGCCCGGCGGATCGTTGCTGCCCTGGAGGACTCCGCGGCAGCGCTAGGATATGTGCGGGCCTATCTCACGACCGGCTTCCGCCAGCCCGAGGCGACCAATCTGTATCGTTCGCTCGGCTATCGGCCCCTGTTCGACATGTCCGTCGAGCCAGAACTGTATCGGTCGCTGCCCTTCGAGAAATCCATCGGGGCTAGGGCGGGTGCAACACCGACAACGCCGATCCATCCGCCAGCCGCATCCTTCGCGGAGGCAAGTGCCCGGGTCGCAGCCATCAAGGCGGAGCAGGAGACCCGGATCGCCTTGCGGCTGGCTGCCCTGCGCTCTGACGCCGCGTGAAGTGAAATCGCGGTGCATGTTCGCCGCCCAGAAGGTAATCGATCTGCACCGGCCAGAATCTTTGCAAATCTGAACTCTTGATCGAAGCAGAGATGAACCCGACACTTGTGATGACGGGTCAATTTCGATCCGCACCAAGTTTTCCTCCATCCGATTATTGGGCCAACCCGTGTCTCTCTTCGGGCGGCTTGAGCGCGTTGCGTCCATTTCCTTGCGGCTCGCCCGCTTCAGCCTGTTCGGAGTATCCGATGACCATCGTGCCGCTCGCATCCCGCAAGATCGTCAGCAGCGCACCGCATCCGGAGCCGGCTTCGTCCGGACCGGTCTCCGTCGGCTCGTTCAGGGCGGCGATGCGCCAGCTTCCAGGCGGAGTGAGCGTTGTGACCAGCGGACGCGATGGCGGGCGGACCGGGCTGGTCGCGACATCCGTTTCGTCACTCTCGGCGGAACCACCGACCCTGATGTTCGGTCTCAACCTGGCATCTTCGACAGCGATGGTGCTGCGCCGGCAAGGTGCCTTCGCCGTCAACTTCCTGGCCGCCTCCCAGGCTGACGTTGCCGAGCGCTTCTCCGGCCGCCGCGGCGAGAAGGGCGAAGAGCGCTATGCCGGCGCGCACTGGAGCGAGGGCGTGACGGGCTCCGCCCTGCTTGATGGCGCGTTGGCCTCGCTGGATTGCGAGGTCGAGGAACTGATCGAGCGTCACACCCATGCGATCGTGATCGGCCGCATCCGCGAGATTCGCATCGGCCGGCAGCAACCAGCCCTGATCTACCGCGACGGGCGCTTCGAATCGTCGCTATCGCCGCAGCCATCGCTTCCTTCCGTCGGCCTTCGAGCCTTTTGAGCGCGAGCGGAGTCATGCCTTATAGCCTGAGCCTTCTCGACAAGAGTCCGATCCTGGACGGCGAGCCCGCCACCGACGCCATCCGCCGAAGCGTCGCGCTCGCACAGGCGGCCGAGCGACTGGGTTACGCGCGGTTCTGGCTGGCCGAGCATCACGGAGCCCCTGGGCTCGCCAGCAGCGCGCCGGAGATCCTGATCGCGCATCTTGCGGCCCGCACCCAGCGCATCAGGATCGGCAGCGGCGGCGTGCTGCTCGGCCATTACAGCCCCTATAAGGTGGCGGAGACCTTCAATCTGCTGGCAACCCTGGCGCCAGATCGCGTCGATCTCGGCATCGGCAAGGCACCTGGCGGGCTGCCTTTCTCGACGCGGGCGCTGCGAGCCCGCCAAGCCGAGGCAGCGCCCTTCGGCGAACTCCTGCGGGAACTGGACGGCTATCTGCTCGACCGAAGCAAGGCTTCGCCGGGTATCGACGCCGCCAAGGCCTTTCCAGCACCGCCCGCTCCGCCGGAGCGCTTCTTGCTGGGCGCCAGTGCCGAAAGTGCCGCGCTTGCCGCCGGACTGGGCTGGAGGCTCGTTTTCGCGGGCCAGCTCAACGGCGATCCCAAAGCGCTCGAAAGCAGCTTCGAGACTTACGCGAAATCCGGCGGCATCGGGACGCCGCTGCTGAGTGTCGCAGCGCTCGCGGCCCCGACTGCCGAAGAAGCGCGCAGCATCACCGATCAGCTCAGGGTCGTCCGGGTTTCGCTGGCGGACGGCCAGAGCGTCAATCTCGGCAGCGAGGAACAGGCCGCGGAGTTCGCGCGGCAGGCCGGCGCAACGGATTTCAGAGCCGAGATCCGCAGGCCGCATGTCCTGTCCGGCACGGCCGAGGATGTTCGCCGGGAACTGGACGCCCTGCACGCGCGCTTCGGCGTCTCGGAATTCATCATCGACACCCCCGTCGCGGCGACGCGGCTTCGCGCCACATCGGTCAGCCTGCTGGCCGGTGAAGCGCCTGCTCTCGCCGCTTGATCGTCAAAGGAGACTCGCCATGGCCCAGACACCGCCGCGCAAGACCCGCCTGACCTTCGGGGTGATGCTGCAGGGCGCCGGGAGCCACATGAATTCCTGGCGGCACCCGGCGAATCCGGCCGATGCCAGCGTCAATCTGGACTTCTTCATCGCCAATGCCCGCAAGGCCGAGGAGAACGGCATCGCCTTCGCTTTCGTGGCCGACGGGCTCTACATCAACGAGAAGTCGATCCCGCATTTCCTCAACCGCTTCGAGCCTCTGACGATCCTGTCGGCGCTGGCGACGACGACGCGCAAGCTCGGGCTCGTCGGCACGGTCTCGACATCCTATAGCGACCCTTTCACCATCGCCCGGCAGTTCGCCTCGCTGGACCTGATCAGCGGCGGCCGCGCCGGCTGGAACGCAGTGACCTCACCGTTGGAGGGCTCGGGCCGCAACTACAGCCGGCCGCACCCCGAACATTCCCTGCGCTACGAGATCGCGCAGGAATATCTCGATGTCGCCAAGGGGCTCTGGGATTCCTGGGATGACGACGCCTTCGTTCGCGACCGGCAGAGCGGGCGCTTCTTCGACCGCGAGAAGCTGCATACGCTGGGCCACAAGGGCCGCTTCTTCCAGGTGGAGGGACCGCTGAATATACAGCGCTCGGCGCAGGGACAGCCCGTGCTCTTCCAGGCCGGCGCCTCGGAAGCCGGAATAGGCCTGGCCGGCCGGCATGCCGATGCGGTCTTCGCCAATCATGTGCCGCTCGAGGATGCCCAGGCCCTCTACCGCAGCATCAAGACCAGCGCGCTCGCCCATGGCCGCAGTGCCGACGACGTCAAGGTATTCCCTGGCGCCGGCCCCATCGTCGGGCGCACTCATGCCGAAGCGGAAGAAAAATATCAGGCGATCCGCAATCTCGTCTCGATCGACGAGGCGCTGGCCTATCTCGGCCGCTATTTCGACCATCACGACTTCACGGCCTATCCGCTCGATGCGCCCTTCCCGGAGCTCGGCGAAATCGGCAAGAACAGTTTCCGCTCCACCACCGACCGCATCAAGCGCAACGCCGCGCTGAACCATCAGACGCTGCGCGAGGCCGCGCTGGAGGCGGCGACGCCGCGCACGGATCTGATCGGCACGGCGGAGGAGATCGCCGATGTGCTGATCGGGCGCGTCGAGAAGCAGGCAGCCGACGGCTTCGTGCTCGGTTTTCCGGTCTTGGGCCAGGGCCTTTCCGACTTCGTCGAGCTGGTCATCCCGGTGCTGGAGGAGCGTGGCGTTTATGACCGCTCGCTGCCGGGCACGACGTTGCGCGACCACCTCGGACTGCCCCGCAAGACGAGCCGCTACGTCGATGCCGGCGCGGGCGAGCAGGCGCGCAGGGCCGGCTGAGGCGAGCGGCGATGACCATCCGCATCGCAGCTCGGGCCAAGGCGTTCGATCCGGAAAGCTATCGGATCCAGCCCTTCGAAAACCGCCTGCCACCCGCCCTCGCCTCGCCGGCGAAGCAGCCGGATACCCGTCCGCAGCTGCGGACGGGCTGACGCACCGACATCCATCACACGAGCCAGATCATGACCCTCGCCAGCGATCTTGCGGGCCTGCCCGCGCGCGCCCAGACGGCACCGTATGTCGGTGATTTCAGCCGGTTCCGGATCGTGCCCGCGCGCTATCCGGCCCGTACCATCGGCACCATCTTCGCCGCCCTGGTGATCTTCGCGGTGCTGAACTCCGTGTTCTCCAACCCGCGTTGGGGCTGGGACGTCTTTGCGGAATGGTTCTTCTCGGAGCCGGTCCTGGCCGGCCTTGGTCGCACGCTGCTGCTGACGCTCGCGGGCACCGCGCTCGGTTTCCTGTTCGGGACGCTGCTCGCCCTGGCGCGGGTCTCGGGCTCGCCGCTGCTGGCCTCCCTGTCCTTCGCCTATGTCTGGCTGTTCCGCTCGGTGCCGCTGATCGTCCTGCTGCTGATCCTGAACAACCTCGGCTATCTCTACAGCACTGTCTGGCTCGGCGTTCCGTTCACCGACATCACCTTCGCTACCTGGTCGACGACGCAGCTGATCACGCCTTTCTTCGCGGCGGTGCTGGGGCTGACCCTGCATGCGGCGGCCTTCTCCTCGGAAATCGTGCGCGGCGGCATCCTCTCGGTCGATCAGGGGCAGCACGAGGCCGCGGCCGCACTCGGCCTGCCGCAACGACGGCAGTTCACCCGCATCGTGCTGCCGCAGGCGATGCGGACGATCCTGCCGAACGGCTTCAACGAGATCATCTCGCTGACGAAGGGCACCAGTCAGGTCTATATCCTGGCGCTGCCCGAGCTGTTCTACACCATCCAGATCATCTACCGGCGCAATCTCGAGGTCATCCCGTTGCTGATGGTGGCGACGGTCTGGTACCTCGTGATCCTCAGCGTGCTGTCCTTCGTGCAGCACCATATCGAGCGGCATTATTCGCGCGGCGCCTTGCGTAATCCGCCGGCTTCCGCGCTGACGCAAGCGTTCGCATGGCTCAGGCGGCATGTGCCGGCGGGTCGCGCTCCCGGTGACGAGCATGTTGCCCTGGCCCCGTCACCATCCGCTGCTGCGACCCGCCCCGGCGGTGAGATCAGGATCGGCGGCGTCTCGAAGAGCTTCGGCCCGCTCACAGTCCTCGACAATGTCAGCCTCACCCTGCGATCCGGCAGCGTCACCGCGATCATCGGGCAATCGGGCTCCGGCAAGTCCACGCTGTTGCGCGCGATCAACCATCTCGAGCGCGCCGACCAGGGCTTCATCACCATCGACGGCGCGCTGATCGGCTATCGCCAGGACGGTGACACGCTCTACGAGCTTAAGGAACGCGAGATCCTGAAGCGCCGCGTCGATGTCGGCATGGTCTTCCAGAACTTCAACCTGTTCCCGCACCTCACGGCCATCGAGAACATCGTCGAGGCGCCGGTCTCGGTGCGCGGAATTCCTCGCGTGCACGCGCTTGCGGAGGCGCGAAATCTGCTCGCGCGTGTCGGCCTCGCCGACAAGGCCGGCGCCTATCCGCGCCAGCTGTCCGGGGGCCAGCAGCAGCGTGTGGCCATCGCCCGCGCGCTGGCCCTGAAGCCCAAGGTGCTGCTGTTCGACGAACCCACCTCGGCGCTCGACCCCGAACTCGTCAACGAGGTGCTGGACGTCATCAAGGAACTCGCCCGCTCGGGCACGACGCTGGTGATCGTCACCCACGAGATCGGCTTCGCCCGCGAGGTCGCCGACGAGGTGGTGTTCATGGAAGCCGGCCGCATCGTCGAAGCCGGCCCGCCGGCCCGTGTCCTCGGCACGCCCGACCACTCCCGCACCCGCGAATTCCTGGCCAAGGTCCTGTGACCGCTCACTCCCGGAGAAAGCACTCCATGATCCACCGCAGACACCTGCTCGCCCTGCTCGGCAGCGCCGCTTCCCTGACCCTGAGCCTCGCACCCGGCATGGCCCAGCAGGCGCTGGACCTTTCTGCCGCGCAGGCGACCCGCCCACGCGCCGAACCGGACGAGGCCGCGATCAAGGCCATCGGCAAGGACGCAAAATTCGTGAAGGACGGCGTCTTTACCGTCGCCAGCGCCTCGGTGCGCCTGCCCTTCGCCGCTTTCGCCGAGGACAACAGGACCAAGATCGGCGTCGAGATCGACTTTGCCAGCCTGGTCGCCGACGCGCTGGGGCGCAGGCTGGAAATCGTCAACGTGGCGTGGGCGGATTGGCCGCTCGGCGTCGTTTCGGGAAAATACGACGCCGTGCTTTCGAACGTGACGGTGACCGAGGAGCGCAAGGAGAAGTTCGACTTTTCGACCTATCGGCAGGACCTGCTCGGCTTCTACGTCAAGGCCAGCAACCCGATCGAGATCCGCGAGCCCAAGGATGTGGCCGGGTTGAAGGTCATCGTCGGGTCGGGGACCAATCAGGAGCAGATCCTGCTCCGCTGGAACGAGCAGAACGTCAAGGCGGGGCTGAAGCCGGTCGAGCCGCTCTATTTCGACGACGACGTCGTGCTCTATATCGCCCTGGAGAGCGGCCGCGCCGACGCCTATCTCGGCCCCAATCCGACGCTCGGCTTTCAGTCCACGCAAGGCAAGACCCGTCTGGCCGGCAATTTCAGCGGCGGCTGGCCGCTGACCGCCGAGATCGCAGTGACGACGCGCAAGGGCGCAGGGCTTGCCGAGGCGATCACGGCCGCCCTCAACGGCCAGATCAAGAATGGCAACTACGGCAAGGTCCTCGCCCGCTGGAACCTCGCGAGCGAGGCCGTCCCCGAATCGCGCACCAACCCGCCGGGCTTGCCGAGGAAGTGAGATCGGCGCCGGCCGCTCGTCAGTGAGGCGGGCGGCCGTCATCGGTCTTTTCAGGGAGAAACTTCATGGCAACCGACAACTTCGCTGCGCTCGTCGGCAACACGCCCCTGCTGCCGCTTCAACGCTTCGCAGACAGGCAGAACCTGAAGGCGAAGCTGCTCGCGAAGATCGAGTATCTGAACCCGGCCGGCAGCATCAAGGACCGCACCGCCTGGGGCATCGTCCGCGACGCCGAGGAAAGGGGTCTGCTCAAGCCGGGGCAGCTGATCGTCGACCTGACCAGCGGCAATACCGGCATCGGCCTCGCCGCTATCGCCGCGGCGCGGGGTTATCGCTCGAAATTCTACCTGCGCAACACGATCAGCGAGGACAAGATCCGGCTGCTCCAGCAATACGGCGCCGAGGTCGTGCTGATCGACAACGCGGTCTTTCTGCAAGCGGGCGCCATCCATCGGATCATCGAACGGGTAAGGCGTGAGAACCCGGATGCGTATTACACCAACCAACGCGGCAATCCGGCTAATCCCCGCGTCCATTTCGAGACGACCGGTCCGGAAATCTGGAGGGCGACACAGGGCGAGGTCGACATTTTCGTCGCAGCGGTCGGCACCGGCGGCACCATCTCAGGCACCGGTCGCTTCCTCAAAGAGCAGAAGAGCGACGTGGAGGTCGTGGTGGTCGAACCCGGCGCAGCCTCGCTGCCTTCGGTCGAGAACGCCTATCCGGACAGCATCGAGGGCGTTCACAAGGTCACCGAAGTCGAGGCCGATTACCTTCCGGACAACTTCGACCCGCGTGTCGTCGACGAGGTCATCGTGACCGAGACCGCCCAGGCCCGCCGCTTCGCGCAGATGCTGGCGCAGGAGGAGGGCATCCTCGCCGGAACCTCCTCCGGCGCCGTGCTCTACGCCGCCTCCGAACTCGGTCGGCGGCCAGAAAATGCCGGCAAGACCATCGTCGCGGTCATCGCCGATAGCGGCGAGCGCTATCTCAGCCCGCCGAAACTCGGGCCTGGAGCGGAACAGGCGCCCGCGCCGGATCGAGCCGCCGCCTGATCGAAAGCCATCAGCGCGCGTCGAGTGCGAACAGGCCCCAGCAGCCGTTCAACGGATGGTCATTGCAAGGTTGCGGTAAAGGTATAGCCGACGCCGTAGACGACCTTGATCGGCGCTGGCAGGCTGGTGCGCTCCTCGATCTTGCGGCGCAGGCGGCTGACGATGGCGTCGAGATGGCGGTTGCCGAAGTTCGACCGTGGGCGGGCAAGCGTCTCCATCAATTCCTCGCGCTGGCAGATGTCGCCGCCGCGGCTGCACAACGCACTCATGAAGGCGAATTCGGTCGCGGTCAGCTTGAGCGAACGGAGATTGGGCGCGACCAGCATCCAATTCGTGCCGTCCAGCAGCCATTGATCGCTGATGCCGGTCGCCGCGCTGGGCGGGTTTCCGCTCCGCCGCAGCAGGCTGCGAATGGCCGCCTCGATCTCGCGCAGCGTGCTGTGCTTGACGAGGTAGATGTCCGCGCCGCTCTCGAAGCCACGGATGCGGTCGTCGCTGTCGCCGAGCGCCGTCAGCATGATGATGCCGCAGTGATGGGTTTCACGAATCTGGCTGGCGAGCTCGAAGCCGTTTCCATCGGGCAGGCCGACATCGAGAATGATGATGTCGGCCGCGTGGCCGGTTGCGAGCGCCTGGCGCAATTCCTGCGCTGAGGCGACCCCGCTGGCCGAGAAGCCGCACAGCCCCAGGAAATCGACCAGGTCCTTGCGCAGCCTGGTTTCGTCCTCGACGATCAGAATCTGCGTCACGCTGCAGTCTCCTCTGGCAAATCGGCGGCGGCGGCCTCACGCGACGACGGCACGCGCACGATGGCCGTCGTACCCTCGCCGTTGTCGGAGACGAGCTGCAGGGTTCCGCCGTGATAGGCCAGGAACTTGCGCGCTGCGTAGAGCCCCAGGCCGGTGCCGGTGATCGCCTTGGCGTTGGAGGCGCGAAAGAAGCGGCGCCCGATCTTGCTTTCTTCGGCATGGGGAATGCCGATGCCCCGGTCGCGAACCTGGATCACGACGGAAGCCGCTTCCTCCCAGGCTTCGATGCGGATCGCCGGGTCGTCGGGTGCATATTTCAAGGCGTTGTCGATCAGGTTGATGATGACCGTCCCGAGCATTTCCGGGTCGGCATGAAGGGAGGCGGCTTCGTCGGCCACGGCAAAATGGAGCCTGCCGCCGCGTGCCGTCATCTCGAAATGCAGGCGCGCATCCCCGATCAGGGAGCCGAGCTGGACCGGTTCGGGCTGGAAGCCGTTCTCGCGGTCATCCGCCATGAATCTGTCGATGAGGGAGAAGAGGCGATTGAGCGCCTCGCCGATGCCGGAGAGGCGCTCTCGCGTGGCTTCGGGCGACCTGTCGCCGACGAGACCGATCATGTCGACGGCGTTGCGGATGATCGCGAGTGGCGTGCGGAACTCATGGCTGACCACGCGCATGAAATCCGCTTGTTCATCGCGCAGGGCCCGCTCGGCCTCGATGCTGGCATTCAGCCGGCTTGCGAGCCTGCGGCGCTCCTCCACTTCCTGCAACAGGGCGTCGTGCTTCCTGCGCAGATCGGCGGAGAGCCGCGAACTGACCATGAAGAGCAGGCAGGCGAACAACGCGATCAGGAAAAGCGTGCCCTGCAACAGGTACCAGGCGTTGCGGTCCGCCAGAATCGGGCCACCGTCGAAATCGGCGGGCAGGCGATATTCGAGGACGCTCTGCAGGATGCTGGCCGCCATGTACTCGGCGAGAATGGCGATGGTGATCAGGCGCAGGAGCGGGGGTTGCGTCCGGTCCCGCACGAGGCCCAGGCACATCACCGACATCATGATCACGGTAAAGACGGTCGAGCTGTAAATCCGGGTCGCGATGTCGTCCGGGTCGATCGCGACGGCCGCGCTCCAGACGGCGATCTGCAGAACCAGGAGCGAGATGCCGATCCAGGTATAGCGCGGCTGCCCCAGGAAGCGGGCCAGCCCCTCCGCGAGCAGGACGAGTCCCAATTTGATGACCGTGTTGTGCAGCACGATAGCCAGGGCACCCGGCTCCGGACCGCGGATGATCATCAGGAGGAGGCCGACGGCAATCGCTCCAAAGCCCGCCGCAAGGAATTTGAGCTCGTAGAGATGGCGCCAGGCCCGCCAGACGAAGACCCAGGCCACCGCCTGCAGACTTGCAGTCGCCAATGCCACGATCAGGACCGTTTTGAGATCAAGCATCTCGCCGCATTCTCATGCCCCAGCCAATACTCGATATTGGATAAAATTCTACCCTTAATAACCTATGTATAGATTCAGTAGAAGATATTCATGTTTGATTTCGTCAGAATCTGAACGAATTCATAGGTAGAAATCCGCCCATATTTTGATTTACTCAATACAAAATACTTTTGACGCCCTGACTGAGGCAAGACTGACCGACGGTCACAGGGCAGTGGCCCGATCGCCGCGTGAAAAGACACCTTGCCGACACCGCTCTCACAAGGGGGAGATTGCGGATGCATGTTCGCGTGCTGTTCGGGGCCGTCGAAGCCCTCAAGTCCAGGTTGCTTGATCGCTGGACCGCCGGCTGGTCGGTGCCCACCGACGAGGTCTTCGTCCCGGCTCGCCTTCCGTTGCGCGATGCCGAGGCGGGCGGTGGCATCGCCGAGCCCTGGTTGCGGATGGCGGCACGATCCGCCGCGGTGAAATGGCGCAGCGAGGTGTGCGGCGTTCATCGGGGCCGGGTCCGGAGCGTGGTGATCGCCGGGGCGGGATTGCCGCAACCGGCGTCGAACAAGGTGCATGGAGCCGTGCATGTCACGGCCCGCTACTGTGGCCGGGTCCCGGATGGAGGCTTCTGCTTTCGGCATGGCCTCTGCGATACGAACGGCTCCGAGGTCCTGCATTTCGTCTCTCAGGTTTACTTCAACCCACCACCGGATCTTCCCGCGTATCCGGCCTTGAAATTCGACGTGGACGATGATTCCGAAGCTTTGTATCAAGCCGCCATGCGTTCAACCATGGCTGCTGCAGCATTATCCGGCGGCGATTTCTCCGAAAGCTCGGCTATCGCCCCGATTGATACGAAGCAACATGCCGTAGCGTCAGGGGTTTCGTAAGAATCTGTCAGAATTCAACTGAATTCAACGGTAGCCTGACCGGAGGCAGAAATCTAACCTGAGAATCGGCTTGCTTCGTTCTTCGCCAGGCGGTTGCCGGAACCGTCGACGCGGCGCCGAGCGCAACGCCACCGACGATGTCGCGAGACGAGTGACGAACGGGCTCCCGATCCGGTCGCTCGGCAGGGGGAATGATGACGCTTCGCAGCCGCGATTTGCCGAAATGCGCGCCCGCATCCCGTAGCGCCACGACGCCGATGACCTCCCCATCTGGATCGCATGCTGCGTCTCCGGCTGTTGCCGGTGAAGCCATCGGTCCGGTCTCCAGTTCTCTTGCCCAGCAGCGCAGCAGCCTGCGCAGGACGACGTCGCGAGCCTGTCTGGCCCTTGCGGTGTCGTTAGGCGCAGGGCTGCCGCTATGGCCGCACGCCGCTTCCGCGCAGCAGATCACCCAGGGAGGCGGCAACGGCGCGGGCGACCGCTTCGGCCTGGGCGGCATCGCGGGCGGCGGCGGCGGCGGCGGCGACCGCACCATCGGCTTTTTCGGGGGCGATGGCGGTTCGGCAGCACAGACACCCGGCGGTTCGGCGACCGCGGGAATGCGTGGTTACGACGATGTCGGTGGGTCCGGCGGAGCAGGCGGGGCGCCGGGCGCTCCCAATGACCTCTCTGCCGGCGGCGGCGGCGGCGGCGGCCGCGGCGGTTATGATCCCGGATTCCCCAGCAATGGCGGAGCGGGGGGAGCCGGCGGCGGCGGCAACCTCCTCACGACAACCTCTCCGCTCTCCCTCGGCTCGGCTTATGCTGGTGGCACAGGAGCGACCGGGTCCTTTGGCGCCTCCCCAGCGGGCAGTGGCGGCGGTGGCGGTGGCGGTGGCGGCCTCATCCTGACGGGTGCCGGCGTCAGCATGAATACGAACGGGTTCGCTGTCTCGGGCGGCGCGGGCGCTGGCGGTGCGGGCGCTGGCGGCGGCGGCGCCGGGCTGGTGCTGCTGAACGGCGGCACGATCACCGTCGCGGCCGGAGCGGGCGGTACCAGCGTCATTGCCGGCGGCCAGGGCAGCAACGAATATGAGGGCGGGCACGGCGGCGCCGGGCTGTTCCTGTACAATGGCGGCAGCCTGTCCCATCAGGCCGGCTCGATCACCGGCGGCGCGGGCGGGGGGTGGGCCTGGGCCGGCTCCGGCGGTGCCGGCGTGCTGAGCAATCTCGGCATCATCGACAATCGGGCCGCGATCACAGGCGGTAAGGGAGGCGATTCGAACGCAGGTGGGACTGGCTACGGCCGAGGCGGTGCCGGCCTGGAAGCCTGGGGCGGCTCGATCGCCAATATGGCGGGCGGCAGCATCACGGGCGGTGCGGGCGGGAACCAGTCCGACCTCAACCCAGTCTATGTCGCGGGCGTCGGCGGCGCCGGCATCGTCTTCCGGGATGGCCAGATCGCCAGCCTGGACAATGCCGGGACGATTTCAGGCGGTCGTGGCGGCACCGCCGCCTCCACCAGCCATGGCGTTGGCGGCGTCGGCATCGTCGGCGCGGCGAGCGGCGGCATCTCCATCATCAATTCGGGGACGATCGCGGGCGGGCTTTCCGGCGACGGCGTGACGCGCGCCAATGCGGTCGCGCTCTCCGGCAGCAACAACCGCTTCGAGATCCGGGCCGGCTCGACGACCGACGGCAATGTCGTGGTTCAGGGCGGCGGCACCAACAATGTCCTGGCGCTGGGTGGCGCCACGGATGGCAGCGTCAATATCGGCAACCTCGTGGCCTCGCATACCGGCTTCACGGCCTACGAGAAGACGGGGTCGTCGACCTGGACGCTGTCGGGCCCCGGCAACCAGAACTGGACGATCAACGAGGGAACGCTTGCCGGCAACGCCGCCAGCATGGCCGGCAACCTGACCTTCGCAGCCGGTGCCGGCACGCGCGGTGTCGTCTTCAATCAGGGAGGTGGCGGCATCTATTCCCGGACCATCTCGGGGGATGGCAACTTCACGTTGACGGGAGGGGGCTCCCTCACTCTGACCAATGAGCAGAGCTATACGGGTACGACTACCGTCAATGCCGGCACGCTGCGGATGGGGGCGGCCAACGCGCTGGCCTCTTCAGCCGGCATCGGTCTTCAGGGCAGCAGCACCTGGGACCTCGACGGCTACAACCAGACCGTCAAGAGACTGGAAGGGGACGCCGGCACGGCCGTCAATCTGGGCGCGGCGACGCTGACCATCGACAACAGCGCCTTTTTCGTCTTCAGGGGAGATATTTCCGGATCGGGCGGCCTGACCAAGACCGGGTCGGCGGGTCTCAATATCTTTGGGGCCAACACCTATTCCGGCCCGACCAATGTCGCCGGTGGGACGTTGAGAATTGGCCAGGGCGGGTCCATCCGCAACTCGACCGCGATCAACATCTCCAACGGCTCTCGGTTCGTCGTTTTCGAGCCCAACGCCCTGTCACCCACGGGGGCGGTCAGCCTGACGGGGGCCGGCTCGCAATTCGAGATACTATTCGACCAGCAGATCGGCTCGCTTGCTGGCGGGGCAGATACGAGTGTGATCCCCGGCCTGGGAGTGGTGCTGACAACGGGGACGAACAACACGAGCACCGTCTTCAGCGGCACCATCGGCAGCGTTTTCGGCGATGGCTCCCTGACCAAGGTCGGCACCGGCAGCTTCACCCTGAACGGAGTGAACACATACGAGGGCGCGACGGTCGTCACCGGCGGTTCGCTGATCGTGAACGGCTCGATCGCATCGTCCTCGGGCGTGACGGTCGCGGCCGGCGCGCTGCTGGGCGGCTCGGGCACGGTCCCGACGACGATCATCAACGGCGGGACGCTTTCGCCGGGCAACTCTCCCGGAACGCTGGCGGTCCGGGGGAACCTGACCTTCAACCCCGGCTCGACCTATCTCGCCGAGATCCAGGGCGCGAATGCGGACCGCGTCAACGTGACCGGCACGGCCGCACTGGCAGGCACGCTGCGTCTGGCGCCGCTCGGCGGCGCCTATGCGTTCAACAGCGCCTACACGCTGCTCTCGGCGGCGGGGGGACGAACAGGCACCTTCAGCCCGGTCGACACGGCGGGAACCTTCGGCGACGGCGTGACCACGACGGTGAGTTACACCACCAATGACGTGCTGCTGACGCTCGCGCCGAAGCCGCTCACGCCCGAGGGGCCCGGGGATCACGGCTCGCCACCGGGCTCGCCGACGCTCGGCGTGACCCATCCGCGCAATGCCTATGCCATCGCGCGCTCGATCGACACGGCGGTCGAGAATGGCGGCGATCCGTCGACGCTGTTCGGGATCTACAACCTGCCGGCAGCCGCGATCCCGGCTGCGGTAAACAGCCTCTCGGGCGAGATCCATACCGCGGCGCCGGCGATGGCGAGCCTCGCCTCCGACCAGTTCCTGCGTATCATGCTCGACCCGTTCGCGGCCGGGCGGCTGAACGGTGCCGGCGTCGGACCGGGCACAGCGGCGTTCTCCGGCCTCATGCGCAAGGGCGCGGACGAACCCGCCCTTCCCTCACGCCTCGACACCCCGTTCTACTCGGTCTGGGGCTCGGCCTATGGCTCCTATGGCCGCACCGGTGGTGACGCCGCGATCGGCTCGGCGAAGCGGACGATCGACGACGCGCATCTCGCAACGGGCATCGATATCCGGCTGTTGCCGGGGACAGTGGCGGGCGTCGCGGTCTCGGGCGGCAAGGCGCGGGCCTCGCTGCCGGGCCTGATCGGCAAGATCGACGCCGACGTGTTCCAGGCCGGCCTCTACGGCATGACACAGCTCGGCCTGGTGAAGCTCGGCGGGGCGCTGAGCTATGCCCGGCTGGAGAATGATGTCAGCCGCGGCATTCCGGCCCTGGGCTCGAGCCTCTCGTCCTCCTATGCGACGACGGCCTGGAGCGGCAGGTTGCAGGCGAGTGCCGCGCTGCTCGGCTGGAACGGCTTCACGGTCTCGCCGCTGGCGGCGATCCAGGCGACCCGGGCGCATAGCCCTGTGGTAGTCGAGGCAAACTGGGCCGGCGCCAATGCCGGGGCACTCGCACTCGGCGGGCGCAGCGACGTCACCGCCCGCAGCGAACTCGGCCTGCAGCTCGATGCCGATACCGTGCTCGGTTCGGTTCCGGTCACGGGCTATGTCCGGGCGGCCTGGGGGCATTATTTCCGGCGCGATGCGGATCTGACCGCAAGCCTGATCGGGCTGCCGGGCGCGAGCTTCACCGCGACCGGGGCCGAGGCAGACCGCAACAGCGCCCTCCTCAGTGCCGGCCTCAACGCCAGGCTCTCCGAACGCGTCACCTTCGGCCTCAACCTCGACGGAGAGCTCTCCGCCAACAGCAGCCGCCTCGGTGGATCGGCCCGGATCAGAGTCAGCTTCTGAAGGCAGCGATGGTCGTGCAGGCGCAAGATCGCGCAGGCCGACCGGCGCCTGATATCGTTCCAGGCTGGCCGGCCTTCAGTTCCCGACCTGTTATTGGCGCAGGACGGGGGAGTGCATGCGCATCCAGTCCGCCGACAGAACCCGCTCGTCCCGGCCGATCGCCCGAAAATCGACGGCCTCCAGAATGTTCGCAATGGCGATCAGAGCGGTCGTCAACGGCGTCGTGGCGCCAACCTGCCGACCGAGGACTTCCAGCGGCACGAGCGAGCAGGGCACATCCTCATGCAGGAAGCGCTTCTGCAGCTTGGGCCCGAAGCGGGGGATGGCGCCGAACAGCCGCGTTCCCGCCGGATAGGCCCGCTGGGAGAAGGTGGCGGACGGCAGCGGCGTGAGCCCGGCCGCGCGCATGACCTGATCGCGCTCCTGCTCCAGCGCGGCGGCGATGACATTGACCCGGCCCATGCGCGCCTCGTCGAAATGCAGGATGCCGGTCGTCAGATCGCCCATGTCGCGGTCCAGCGTCATCGCGCCGCCGATATAGGCGGGAACGTGGCCGATGCAGTTCGGGTTGTTCAGGCCGCTTTCGAGCACGTTCGCGGAATAGGTGAATTCCGGGAACTGCTCGAGGAAGGCCGCGTAATGCGGATTGTCCTTCGCTTCGGGCAGACCGGCGAGCTCGAGCCAGCGCTTCTGCCCCTTGAGCACGACGGTCGATGGATTGAGCTTCCCGGCCAGATGCAGCGTGTTGTTGAGTTCGAAGACCGCGACGCCCTGGGGATTGCCTGCTGAAATCAATGCGTCGGCAAAGACCTTGGAACCGCCGACATAGCCGCAATGCAGCACGACCATCTGGCCGGGCGCGAGGCCGGGCGCGATCTCGCGTGCCACGGCCGCATGCCGGTCAGCGGTGGTGGAGACCACGACGACATCCGCTCCGGCGACGGCCGCAGCGCCATCCGCCGCACTTTTCGGCAGGGCAACCGCCCCCTGGCCGCCCAGCCCCTCGAAGGACAGCCCCCCGGCCATGTCGGTCGACGAACGCACCGCACCGTCGCAGTCATACCAGCCGCAGATGCGCCCGCCCCGCGCTGCGACAGCGACCGCAAAGCCCGCACCTGCTCCGCCGAGCCCGATCAATGCGTAGTTCAGAACCGCCATGCCCTGCCTCCCCCTTGCATATCACGGATGATCATGTTGTCATCCGGTCGTCCGTACGTTTAATGTTCATCAAAATAATGTCAATCAAACGAGGGGAAATCCAATGACGTTAGACTTCATTCTCCTGTTGCGAAGGAAGATCAGCCTGGCCGCCGGCGCCGCCGGTCTCCTGGCTGCGACCCTGTCCGGCGCAGCAGCGGAACCGCTGAAGATCGCGGCCGATGTCGGCTATGCGCCGTGGGCGATGCGCCAGCCTTCCGGCGAAATCGAGGGGTTCTCGATCGAGGTTGCGAAGGACATCGCCCGGCGCATCGGCCGCACCGGTGTCGAAGTCGTCGACGTCAATTTCTCCGCGATCTTCGCGGGCCTCTTCGCCGGGCGCTACGACATGATCGTCGCCCCGATGTCCATGACCAAGGAGCGCGCGGCGCAGCTGCTCTTCACCGAAGGTTACCTGACCGGCGGGATCGGCCTGGTCACGCGCTCCGACGACGACAGCATCACCAAGCCCGAGGACCTGCGCGGCAAGGTGCTCGCGACCAATAGCGGCAGCTTCACCGATACCTGGGCGACGGCGAACGAGGCCAAGTACGGCTACAAGATCCAACGCTACGACAAGGACAGCGACGCATTGCAGGCCGTGATCGCCAAGCGCGCCGATGCCGATGTGGTCAACCTCAATGTCGGCCAGTACGCGGCCTCGAAGAACCGCCGCATGAAGGTCGTGCACCGAATCTTCGTCGACTACGATCTCGGCTACGGCTTCCGCAAGGATGCCAGGGAATTGCGCAACCAGGTCGAGAACGCGCTGGAATGCATGAAGCTCGACGGCACGCTGCAAGGCCTGCACGAGAAATGGTTCGGTGAGCAGCCCGATCCGGCCGATTCCAGCATGAAGGTCTTCGCCGGCTATGGCCCGATCGGGCTCGAAGGCTACGAGCGCAGCTATCACAAGCCGGATTGCAAGTGATGGCCGCAAGCGCGCCTGCCAGGGCCCTGCTGAAAATGCGGGGGATCGAGAAGAGCTTCGGCGCCGTCCCGATCCTGAGGGGTATCGACCTCGATGTCGCCGCCGGCGAGCTGGTCGCGATCATCGGCCCGTCGGGCTCCGGCAAGTCGACGCTGCTGCGCTGCATCAATCGCCTGGAGGAGCCGCAAGCCGGCTCCATCCACCTCGACGATATCGAGATCACCGGAAAGCGCGTCAACCTGAGCAAGATCCGGCGCGATATCGGCATGGTCTTCCAGGCCTTCAATCTCTATCCGCATTTCACCGCCGAGCGGAATGTCAGCCTCGCCCTGTCGAAGGTGCTGAAGCTGAAGGCGGCGGAAGCCTCGGAGCGGGCGCTGGCAGCGCTCGAGCAGGTCGGCCTGCGCCACAAGGCCAAGGCCTTTCCGGCCGAGCTTTCGGGCGGCCAGCAGCAACGCGTCGCCATCGCGCGCTCGATGGCGATGGCGCCGAAGCTCTATCTCTTCGACGAGCCGACCTCCGCGCTCGACCCCGAACTCGTCGGCGAGGTCCTTGCGGTGATGCAGGAGATGAAGGCGAAGGGCCAGACCATGGTGGTCGTGACCCATGAGATGGCTTTCGCCCGGCAGGCCGCCGACCGGGTGATCTTCATGGACGAAGGCGTCATCGTCGAGCAGGGGACGCCCGACGCGATCTTCCGCCAGTCCGTCAATCCGCGCCTCAGCAGCTTCCTGCGCAATTATCGCGGCAAGGAGGCCTAGAAATGGGCGAGATCGGCAAGTTCTTCTTCGACGGCACCATCGCAGCCGCCGTGCTGCCCTTCCTGTTCCAGGGCTTCCTCGTCACGCTGCAGTTGTCCGCCCTGACGATCCTGTTCGGGCTGTCGCTCGGGCTCGCACTCGCCTGCGCCCGCGCCTACGACATCACGGCGCTGAACCTGCTGATCGTCGCCTTCGTCGACATCCTGCGTTCGCTGCCGGCGCTGGTGATCCTGATCTGCATCTATTTCGTGCTGCCGGAATACGAGATCCGGATCGACGCCTACTGGGCGACGGTGCTGACGCTCGGCCTCGTGCTCGCCGCCTTCTCCGAGGAGATCTTCTGGGCCGGCATCACCTCGGTCCCGAAGGGGCAATGGGAGGGCGGCCTCTCGACCGGCCTGACCTTCACCCAGACGCTGTTCTACATCGTGCTCTACCAGGCGGTGCAGATGGTCATCCCGCCGCTGACCAACAAGACGATCAGCATCACCAAGAACACGGCGCTGGCCTCCGTCGTCTCGGTCTCGGAATTGCTGAACCAGGCGTCGAGCCAGCAGGCGCTCTATGCCAACCCGACGCCGCTCACCGTCGCCGCCCTGTTCTACCTGGCCGTGTTCGCGCCGCTGGTCGTGCTCAGCCGGCACATCGAGAGCCGCTATGCGGTGAAGAGGTAGGCACCATGTTTCACCCCGACACCGTCGCGCTGACCATTCCCTACCTGCTCTCGGGGCTGAAGGTCACGCTCCTGCTCGCGATCATGATCGTGCCGCTGGCCTTCGGCGTGGGCACGCTGGTCGCCATCGTCGCGAATGCGAGATCGCGGCCGGCGCAGCTCGCCGCCTATCTCTACATCGATTTCTTCCGCGCCTTCCCGCCGCTCGTCCTGATCATCTTCGTGTTCTATGCCCTGCCCTTCCTGGGCCTGCGCCTGCCGGAGATACCGGCCTTCGTCCTGGCGATGACGCTGAACGGCTCGGCCTATTTCGCCGAGATCGTCCGGGCCGGGCTCGCGGCCGTGCCGAAGGGCCAGTACGAGGCTGCGCAGGCAACCGGCCTGAACGGCTTTCAGGTGCTCGCCTATGTCGCCCTGCCCCAGGCACTGAAGAAGGTGCGCCCGCCCCTGCTCAGCAACGTCCTCGAGCTCGCCAAGGCGACCTCGCTTGCATCGGTCGTCGCGATCGCCGAACTGCTGCGCAACGCGCGAATCGCGCAAGGAGCGGTTTATGATCCGACGCCCCTGCTCATGGCCGCCCTGGTCTATCTCGCGATATTCTGGCCCTTCGTGCGCTTGCTTTCGCTGATCGAGAAGCGCCAACCCTTCAAGCCGGCATGAACACCGCCCCCCGCAACATCGGAAACGCCATGCCCGTGCCGCTTCATCTGCAGATCCAGGCCGACATCATGGGAGCGATCGAGCGCGGCGACTTCCCGGTCGGCGAGCAGCTTCCCTCGGAGACGGAGCTGCAGGCCCGCTACGGGGTCAGCCGTGCGACCATCCGCAAGGCGATGGAGGAGCTCTCGGCCGGCGGCGTCGTGATGAAGCTCCAGGGGCTCGGCACCTATGTCAACGATCGCGTCAAGGTCGGCCAGAGCGTGCGGCTGCGCGGCTATCTCGACGATATCCTGATCGCCGACGAGCGCCTGAGCTTCCGGACATTGGCGATCGACGACGTTGAGCCAGCGCCCGATATTGCTGCCCTGTTCGCGCCGGCCGACCGGGGGCCCGCGACCCGCTATCGTTCGCTCATCCTGCAGGCCGGCAAGCCGCTGATGATCGGCACGTCCCATATTCCCGTCTCGGTCTCGCCCCGCGTCGACGACGCCGAATTGCCGCCGGGCGAGCAGCAGACCGTGGTGCGTTTGCGCCGGGCCGGGCTCGCGATCCAGCGCGGGCAGCAGACGCTGGGCGCGATCGTCGCCGATGCCGAGCAGGCCTCGAATCTCGGCGTGCCCGCAGGCACGGCCCTGGTCGCCTCGCGCCGCCTCTATTACGACCGCTCCGACAGGCCGCTCATCGTCATCGACGGCATCTTCCACCCGACCAATTACAGCCTCGTCGTCGATCTCGTGCCCAGACCGGGCGGTCGCTTCGTCAGCTCAAGCCGGTAGAATTCCATGTTCGATCTCGTCATCCGCAATGCCCGCTGCGCCAGCTCCAGCGACGTCTTCAACGCCGATATCGGCATCCGCGACGGCCGGATCGCCGCGCTCGGCGCCATCGGCGACAAGGCGCCGGAGACCATCGACGCGGCTGGCCGGCTGGTCACGCCGGGCGGCGTCGACAGCCATCTCCATATCGACCAGCGCAAGGGCCAGGGCCGGATCAATGCCGACGACTTCTATTCGGGAACGGTCTCGGCCGCCTGCGGCGGCACGACGACGGTCCTGCCCTTCGCCCCGCAGCATCGCGGCGAAGGGATCGCCTGGGCGGCAGCCGATTATCACGAGCGCGCACGGAAGTCGGTCCTGGACTATAATTTCCACATCGTCGTCACCGACCCGTCCCATCCCGATTTCGACCGAGACCTCGCTGAGGCCGCTGCCGGCGGCCTGCGCTCGCTGAAGATCTTCACGACCTATGCCGCCGTCGGGATCGCCGATCGCGATATCGTCACGGTCTTCGCCGCCGCCCGCCGGCACGGCTTCATGGTCATGGTCCATTGCGAGAACACCGACATCATCGACCATGTGACCCAGCGATTGCTGGCGCAGGGCCATGTCGCGCCGAAGTTCCATCTCGCCTCGCGCCCGACCATCGCCGAAGCCGAGGCCGTGTTCCGGATCTGCGCCTACGCCGAACTGTTCAACGTGCCGACCATGATCGTGCATGTCTCGACCGGCCGGTCGCTCGACGTGGTCGCGCTCTCCCGCGCGAAGGGCACCACGCTCTTCGTCGAGACCTGCACCCAGTACCTGACCCTCGACGGCAGCCTGCTCGACAAGCCCGGCCATGAAGGCGCCAAGGGCATCTTCAGCCCGCCGATCCGCGACGCCGCCAACCGCGCCGAACTCTGGCGCGCGGTCGCCGACGGGCGCATCGACGTACTCTCCTCGGATCACTCGCCCTATAGGTTCGACGAAGTCGAGAAGTTCCCGAACGGCTTCGGCGCGAGCTTCGACAAGATCGCCAGCGGCGTGCCCGGCGTCGAGATCCGCATGCCGCTGCTGTTCACGCAATGCGTCAAGGAAGGCCGGATCAGCTTGCCTGAATTCGTCCAGCTGACATCGACCAATGCCGCACGGATCTACGGGCTGGCACCGCGCAAGGGCGATCTCACCATCGGAGCCGACGCCGATCTGTGCATCTGGGACGAGAATTACGACCGCGTCATCGACAACGCGATGATGCATCACAACGTAGACTTCACCCCCTATGAAGGCCTGAAGGTCACGGCCTGGCCGGCGGTCACGCTGAGCCGTGGCGAGGTGATCAGCCGCTATCACGAATTCTGCGGCACACGGGGGCGAGGCCGTTTCCTGCCGGCGACAGCGACCGCCCCTCATCAGGACCGAACCGATGCGGAAAAGGAGCTGGAAGCCTTCGGCCTCGCCTGGTGAGGCAGTCAGTGGCCAGTTGATCCCCCATCAAGCCGGGCTGAACAATTTCATCTGTCCAGCTCCGGCGATGGCGGCAAGACCGTCGTCGTCAGCGTCCGGCGCATCATGTCGCGCAGCGCATTGGCATTTCGGTAGCCGGCGGTCACTGCCGCTTGCCGCAAGGGGACGCCGTTTGCCTGGAGCGTCAGCGTATGGAGCATGCGTAACCGCCGGCGCCACTCCGCAAAGCTCAATCCGGTCTCGCCGCGAAAGCGGCGCGTGAAGGTGGAGCGGCTGACGCCGGTCTGCTCCGCCCAGCCATCCAGATCGTGGGCAAGCGCCGGCTTCTGGATCATGTCACGAGCCAGTTTCCGCAAGGGCGGCGTCTGCGGCATCGGCAGCGCGATCTGGATCTCGCTGGCTTCGCGGATCTCGTCGACGATCAGCGCCGCAAGATGCCCGCCGCGGCCACCGAGATCGTAGAGCAAGGGCCCGCTCGCCAGGGCGCGCAGCGAGACGTCGAGCAATTCCGAGACGGCGATCACGCGACAACTGCGCGGAACGGCATCGCCGAGCGCCTCGTCGGTGAAGAAAGCCGCCCGCATTTCGCAGCAGCCATAGGCCGCCAGCTCATGCGGCAGGTCGGCCGGCACGAGGAGCGCATAGCCCGACGGGACAGTCCAGGTGCCGATCTCCGTATGGAGCAGGAGCAGCCCGCCGGAGGCATGGAGCAGCTCGATGCGGCGATGGCTGTGCCAGCGTGTGCGGGCGCCGTTGAGAAACGACTGGTGCAAGACCGTGACCGGACGAGGCGTTTCCTCGCTCAACCACAATCTGTCGACGGTCTGCGGACCCGCCTGATCCGAACTCGGTGATTTTTCCTGAACGCGCATGAGTGCGACCAAATTTGACCCGGACACGGTCAATTATGATCCACGTCCGTAGAAGGATCGCAGCTATAATTCAAGAGCAGTCGAGCTAGTTTATAATCAGTTCAAACTAGGTCGATGCAAGAGTATTCGTCAAGAAACATAGATTAAATTCAGATCCAGGGCCGACGACGCGTATGCTATACACCACCGTATTCCGGCGCTTCACCGCGATACAAAGAAGCGTTCGCGCCTGTGCCCTGTCACAGATTTCACTGCCGGCGCTGTTCGTTGCGCTTGCTACGGGCGCCTCGGCCCAGCAGAGCGGGCCTGCGATCCGCCTCGACACCATCGAGGTGCAAGGCACCCGCGAGCAGGCACTCGGCCCGGTCAATGGCTATGTCGCGACCCGCAGCGCCACCGGCAGCAAGACCGACACGCCGCTCATCGAAGTGCCGCAGACCGTCAACGTCGTCACGGCCGACCAGATCCGCGCGCAAGGGGCCCAGAGCGTGAGCGAGTCCTTGCGTTACACCGCAGGCGTTCGCGGCGAGACCTATGGAGCCGCCTCGCAATTCGACAGCTACACGCAGATCCGCGGCTTCAAGGGCGATCTCTTCCTCGACGGATTGCGCCTGCCCGACGGCGCGGCCACGGCCGATTGGACGACCTCGGTCGTCGAGCCCTATGGGCTGGAGCGCGTCGAGGTTCTCAAGGGGCCTTCCTCCGTCCTCTACGGCCAGAGCGGCCCGGGCGGCCTCGTCAACATGGTCAGCAAGCGCCCCACCGCCACGCCGCTGCGCGAAGTCCAGCTCCAGACGGGCAGCTTCGGGCGCCTTCAGGGAGCCTTCGACCTGTCGGGGCCGATCGATCCGCAGGGCACCTTCCTGTATCGTCTGACCGGGCTCGCACGGAATTCCGGAACGCAGACCGACTTCATCGACGACGACCGGCTCTTCATCGCGCCCGCCTTCACCTGGCGCCCGAGCGCCGACACCACGCTGACGGTGATGGGCCAGTACCTGCGCGAGCGCAACGGCAAGACCAGCTTCAATTACCTGCCGACCTCCGGCACGCTCCATCCCAATCCCGTCAATGGTCGCCTGCCCTGGAACCGCTATGCCGGCGAGCCGGGCTTCGACCGCTTCGAGCGCGACCAGGGCTCAATCGGCTATGCCTTCGAGCATCGCTTCAACGACAGCCTGACCTTCAGCCAGAACCTGCGCTACACCCAGAACGACGTCTATCTGCGGGCGCTCAACCGCAACGGCGAATTGCTGGCCGACAACCGCACGCTGAACCGCGCCGCCTTCCGCATCGACGCCGCGGCGCGCGCCTTCACGCTCGACAACCGGCTGGAGGCCAAATTCGGCACCGGCCCGCTGTCGCATACCGCGCTCATCGGCCTCGATTACCGCAACGAGATCAGCCAATACGATGTCGGCCGCGGCCCGGCCCCCGCGATCCAGATCTTCAACCCGGTCTATGGCGCGTCCGTCGCCGATCCCGGCATCAACTTCCAGCGCAAGGATGCGGAACTGCGCCAGCTCAGCTTCTATGCGCAGGACCAGATCAAGTTCGACCGCTGGATCGCGACCTTCTCCGGCCGCTACGACATCGCCGAGACCCGGACGCGCACGCAGACCCTGACGACCAATACGCTGACCCGCACCTCGACGACGGACCGCGCCTTCAGCGGCCGTGCCGGATTGAGCTACGTCTTCGACAACGGCATCGCACCCTATGTCAGCGTTTCCACGTCGTTCCAGCCGACGGCGGCGACCGACTTTTCCGGCGCGGCCTTCAAGCCGCTGACCTCCCGGCAATACGAGGCCGGCGTCAAATATCAGCCGGCATGGATGAATGCCTCCCTCACCGCCGCGGTGTTCGACATTCGCCAGGACAATACGCTGACGGGCGATCCGAACCCGGCGCATCCCTTCGCGCAGGTCCAGCTCGGAGAGGTTTCCGTGCGCGGCTTCGACGTCGAGGCCAGGGCGCAGCTGACCGAAGGCCTCGGGCTGATCGCCTCCTATGCCTTCCTCGACCACGAGATCACCAAGAGCTCGATCGCAACCGATATCGGCAAGCGGCTGCCGGGCACACCGATGCATCAGGGCTCGCTCTGGGCCGACTATGCGATCCAGGGCGGCCCCTTCGCCGGCCTGTCGCTTGGCGGCGGCGTCAGGTTCGTCGGCAGCACCTACGACACCAACAACACCGTGCGCATCCCGTCCTATACGCTGGTCGACGCCACCATCGGTTACGATCTCGGCAAGCTGATGCCGGCCTTGAACGGCGCCAAGCTGTCGGTCGTCGCCAAGAACCTGTTCGACCGCTACTACGTCTCGCAATGCGGCAACGTCCCGGGCTGCACGTTGGGCTCGCGCCGCACGGTGCTGGCAACGCTGAGCTATCGCTGGTGAGGATGATGAACCGCGCGACCGGACTTGGGAGGCGGGCGGCCGCGCTGGTCGGCCTCGCCCTCTCGCTTCTGCTTGCTGCGCCGGCCGCAGCGACGGACATCCGCGTCACCGATCTCGCCGGCCGCGAGGTGGTTCTCAAGGAGCCGGCGAAGCGGATCGTGCTCGGCGCCTGGGTCAGCCTTGATGCGCTGTCGCTGCTGCATCCCGATCCCGTCAGCCTGCTCGCAGGCTGGGCGGAGGGCGGCGCCAATGCGATCCAGCCTGCGATCCTGCGCGGCCGGTTTCCGGCGATCGACCGGGTTCCGGTCGTCGGCCGTGGCTCCTTCGAGGCCATCGGCATCGAAACGATCATCGCGCGCCAGCCGGATCTCGTCCTGCTCAGCCGTTTCGACGCCTATCGCTACGGCTCCGACGCCGCCCCGGGCATCGCGAAGCTGGAGGCGGCGGGCATCCAGGTCGCCATCGTTGATTTCTTCCTCGACCCCCTGAAGAGCACGGAGCCGAGCCTGCGCATCCTCGGCAAGCTCATCGGGCGCGAGGCGCAGGCGGAGGCATTCATCGCCTTCTATCGCGAGCATCTCGACCGTATCGCGACACGGCTGGCCAAGGATACGGCCGAGCGTCCTTCGGTTTTCCTGCATGCTTTCGCGGCAAGGCCCGAATGCTGCTTTTCCGCCGGCCCCGGCACGATCGACGGCTTCATTCGTCTGGCCGGGGGCGAAAACATCGGCGCGGAGAAGATTCCCGGCGCGGTCGGACAACTCAGCCTGGAGTTCGTCCTGACGCGCAATCCCAAGGTCTATGTCGCAACCACGACCTCCGACAATGCCGACGCCGAAGCCTTCGCGCTTGGCCCGGCCGTACCGGCTGAGAAAGCCGCCCGCAGCTTCGCCAAACGCCTCGAAGGTCGCGATCTCGCGGCTCTGGATGCCGTCGCGCAGGGCCGCGCCCATGGTCTCTGGCACCTCTTCGTCCATACGCCCGCGCATGTCGTTGCAATCGAGGCTTTGGCAAAATGGCAGCACCCAGGACTCTTCGCGGATATCGACCTGGACGCCACGCTGCGCGAGATCAACAGCCGATTCCTGGCGGCGCCGCTGGAGGGAACATTCTGGATCTCCACCGGAAGACATGCCCCTCGGCGGTGACCCATCGCGGCGAGCGGATGGACTCCGTTCCAGCCTTCGCGTCAGGTACACCGATCGACCGTCGCTGGCAGCACATATCGATCAATCGGCTCCCTCATGCCACTATAGGTCGACCGATCAGGTGTGACCGCGAAGCGGAGTGGATTGTGACCGAGCGATTTGAACGGCATCGCCAACCCTAGACAGCCGAGGAACTCCAGAAGCTGAGGTTGCTGGCCGGAAAGGGCATGGCCCTGAAGGCGATTGCGAAAGCGATGACACGCAGCGAAGAGTCCATCAAGGACCGCGCAAAGCTCGACGGAATCAGGATCGCGAAGCTCCGCTAGACCCCATCAGGGCTCCCTACCGCGAGGAAGCCATGGCCTCAGGCCGGCCCCACCTGACGCCGCTTCCATTCGGCATAGAGATCGGGCCCGCCTTCGAGGCGAACCGGCCTATAGGCGATCTTCATCGACTGCTCGGCGAAAGGCTTTGCCAGATCGGCATAGACCGCCGCGCTCGACAGGCCATAGGGCGCGCCGTCATCGTTGGAATAGGCATAGTAGACCTCGCTGACGCCGGAGATCCGCATCGCCGCCATGCACATCGGGCAAGGATGGCCGCTGGCATAGACCACGCAGCCGGCGAGGCTCGGCGAAGCCAGCTTGCGGCTCGCCGCGCGCAAGGCGGTCAGCTCGGCATGGGCGGTCGGGTCGTTGGTCGCGACGATCTCGTTGACACCGGTCGCAATCACCTCGCCCTCCCGGACGATCACAGCCCCGAAGGGCCGGCCGCCCTTGTCCATATTGGACCGCGCAAGTTCGATCGCCTCGCAGAGAAACCTCTGTGCCTGATTCATGATCGCGCCCTTCAGTTCAACGCCCCCCGGCCGCGAGCAGGATCTGCTGCATCCCGGCCTGGCCGCGGCTGCGGGCGTGCTGGAGCGGGGTCACGCCATCGCGGTCGGCCAGGTTCACATTCGCACCGGCCGCGAGCAGGTCCTTGACGATCTGCTGGTGCCTGTCGCCGCCATCGCTCAGGATGATCGCCTCCAAAAGCCCGGTCCAGCCGAGATTGTTGATGTGATCGACCGCAACGCCGGCCGCGATCAGAGTGCGGACCGTCTCGACATGGCCACGCTCGCAGGCCGGGATCAGCGCCGTGCCGCCGTAGCGATTGGTGCTCTTCAGGTCCGCGCCATGCTCCAGCGTCAGTTTGAGGATGGCGAGGTGGCCGCGCGCACCGGCATAGAGATAGGGGCTGTCGTTCATCCCGTCCTTGGCGTTGACGTCGGCGCCGGCCTCGATCAGGGCACGGGCGGCGTCGACGCGGTTCTCATGGGTCGCGACGAGCAGGGCGGTCCGGCCGCGCGCGTCGCGTGCGTCGATCACTGCGCCCTCGACGAGCAGCCGCTTGATCGTGGCGACGTCATCCCTGGCCGCGGCGGCATGCAATCTGGTTTCGGTCATGGCTTGTCCGGATACTGTCTGCGGGCCGAAGGCCAGCAGGAGAATAACGAAGGCCAGGATCGGCGAAAATCGGGGCAATTCCGTCTCCCTGGACTGCAACCGGCGCCGTTCCGATAGACCGGCCCCGACACGCTTCGGCAGGAAAGATAGCCGGAGACATGGGACATGGCACCTGGGCTCATGGCCGCCGGGCCGGAACCAGGATCGCGCCGGAAGCTGCGATCACCAAAGCGAGGCCGAGCCAATCGGTCGGCGTCGGCCGCTCGCCGAGCAGCAGCACCGAGCCGAGGACGCCGATCGCGGGCACCATCAGCGTGCCGAGACTGGCTATTCCCGCCGGCAGGCGCGCCACCACCGTGAACCAGAGGAAATAGGCCAGTGCCTGCGCGCCGATGATGTGGAAACTCAACGCCGTCAGCACGCGCGGCGAGAGCAGCTTCGGCACGGGCAGGCCCTCGAAGACGAGCATGCCGATGCCGGCGACGAGCCCGCCGATCAATAATTGCCAAGCGGCGATCGTCAGCGCCGGAGCGGAGACCGGCCAGCGCTTGGTCACGATCGTGCCGAGCGCCCAGCTCACCGCCGCGAGTAGCGCCAGCATCAGGCCGAAGGAGAGCTGTCCAGCCAGGATCAAGGGCAGGCCGAGGCAGATGAGTCCGGCGATGCCGAGCGCGAGCCCGGCGAGGCGCCTGCCGTCGAAGGCCTCGCCCAGCACGAAGCGGGCAAGCAGCGTCGCCCAGATCGGCATGGTGAAGGTCAGGATCGCCGCGCGCGAGGTGGGGGCTGCGAGCTGCGCGAAGGCGAGCAGCACGTTGAAGGCGGCGATCGAGAGGAAGCCGGCGACGACCAATCGCGGCCACTGTGCACGCGGCACAGCAAGCGGAATGCCACGCGCCAGCGCAATCGCGACGAGCACGAGCCCGGCAAAGCTCATGCCGGCGGCGCGCAGGGTCCAGGGCGCGATTTCGGTCAGCGAGATCCGCACCGCCGGCCAGTTGAAGCCCCAGAGCAACCCGAGCAGGGGAACGAGCAGCAGCGCCCTGCCCGGCTTGCCCTCGCTCACCCCTCGATGCTTTCGAGCCCGCACCATTCGGCGACGAAGAGCGCCATCGCTCCGGTGATGCGCTTCACCGAAGCGAGGCTGACGCGCTCGTCGAAGGCGTGGATGTTCTCGCCCATCGGGCCGTAGCAGAGCGCCGGGATCTTGTCGTAGAGCGCGTGGACACGGGTATCGAGATAGGCCGCCGTCATGAAGCTCTTCAGCGGCTTGCCGAGCGCCGCCTCATGGGCGCGGCCGAGCACGGCCTCGGCTTCGCTGCCGGGCTCCAGCACATAGCCCTCGGCCCAGAAGCCGTTGAAGGTGACCTTCGGGGGATTGTTCGCGAGGAAGGAATCGGCGCGCGCAGCCTCGCGGATGCAATCCTCGATGCGCTGCGCCGTCTCCTTGGCGGTCACGCCGGGATAGAGCCCGACGCGGCAGTCGACCCGGCACCAGCACGGCACGGAAGAGGCCCAGTCGCCACCCTCGATCTTGCCGATATTCAGGTTGATCGGGTGCGGGTCATCTTCGAAATGCTCGCGGCCAACCTTCTCGATATTGAACTGTTCCTCGAGCTTGCGCAGCGCCGCGACGACCCGATAGGCCGCATCGATCGCGTTGGCGCCGGTGCCCATCTCGCGGACATGGGCGGGGATGCCGCGGACTTCGAACTGGAACCAGAGCACGCCGGCATTGGCGCGGGCCAGCATCTCGTATTCCGGCTCGGGGATCAGCGCGGCCTCGGCGCGGTAGCCGCGCAAATGCGTCATCAGCGCACCGTTTCCGGTCGATTCCTCTTCGACGACGGATTCGACATAGACCGTCGCCGCTGGCTGCATGCCGATACGGCGCAGCGCATCCAGGCAGAAGAGATTGGCGGCGGAGCCAGCCTTCATGTCGGCGCTGCCACGGCCATACATCCAGTCGCCCTCGATGACGGGGTCAAAGGGAGCATGTTTCCATTGATCGGCAGGGCCGGCCGGGACGACGTCGACATGGGCCTGCAGGATCAGAGAACGGCCCTTTTCCTCACGGGGGCGATGGATGCCGACGACGATCGGGGCTTCGGAATGCGTGTCGGAGAAGGGCGCACCGCCGGGATGGGCGGCGATCGCCTCCTTGTCCATGGCGAAGCGATCCATGGTGAAGCCGCGCTGCTTCATCGCCCGGAAGATGAAATCCTGGACCGTGTGCTCCTGCCCGCGGGTCGAGGCGAAGCGGACGAGTTCCTGCGTATAGGCGACCTGCTCGTCGAAGCCCGCCTCGACGGCAGCGAGGATTTTTTCGCGCAAGGCGGGATCGAGAGGCATGGGGCAGATCTCCTTAGGCCGAATCCGTCATGCTCGGCCTTGTGCCGAGCATCCACGCCTTACGACATGGATGAAGGGAAAGACGTGGATGGTCGGGACAAGCCCGACCATGACGCGGAGCGCTGCCCCATTAGTGCCCGAAGCGCCCACCGCCCGGCACCGCCGCCAGCAGTTGCCGCGTATACGCGTGCTGCGGGTCGGCGAAGATCGCGGCTGTCGGCCCGCTCTCGACGATGCGCCCGCGCTGCATCACCGCGATGCGGTCGCAGATCTGCGCGGCGACGCGCAGGTCATGCGTGACGAAGAGGATAGCGAGGCCGAGCCGGCTCTGGATATCCTTGATCAGCTTGAGGATCTGGGCCTGCACGGAGACGTCGAGCGCCGAGACCGCTTCGTCCGCCACGAGCACGTCGGGCTCCAGCGCCAACGCCCTTGCAATGCCGACACGCTGGCGCTGGCCGCCCGAGAATTCATGCGGGTAGCGGTCAATGGCGTTGGCGGAGAGGCCGACGAGTCCCAGCAATTCCTTCGCCCGCGCCAAGGCCTCCTTGCGCGGCGTGCCATGGGCGACGGGGCCGTCCGAGATGATGCGGCCGACGGTCTGGCGCGGATTGAGCGAGGCGAACGGGTCCTGGAACACCATCTGGATGCGCTTGCGCTGGCGGCGCAGTTCGGCCGGCTTCAGTTCGGAGAGAACGAGATCGCCGAGCGCGATGCGGCCGCGATCGGGCTCGATCAGGCGCAGGCAGCAACGCCCGACCGTCGACTTGCCCGAGCCGGATTCGCCGACGAGGCCGAGCGTCTCGCCACGGACAAGCGCGAAGGAGATGTCGTCGGCCGCCTTGACCTCGCGCGCGACGCCGAAGAGCGAGCGCTTGCGGTAGGTCTTGCCGAGCCCCTCGACGCTGATCACCGGGGCGGTATCCGGCAGCGGCGGCAGCACGGCCGGCGTCAGCGAGGGCACGGCGGCCAGCAGCTTCTGCGTATAGGGGTGGCGTGGAGAGCCGAGCACCTGATCGGCCGTGCCCTCCTCGACCAGCACGCCCTTCTCCAGCACGGCGATGCGGTCGGCGATCTCGGCGACGACGCCCATGTCATGGGTGATGAAGAGCACGGCCGTGCCGTGGCGATGGCGCAGGTTGTCGATCAGCTTAAGGATCTGCGCCTGGGTGGTGACGTCGAGCGCGGTGGTCGGCTCATCGGCGATCAGGAGCTTGGGTTCGAGCGCGAGCGCCATCGCGATCATCACGCGTTGGCGCTGGCCGCCGGAGAGCTCGTGCGGATAGGCCTTGGCGAGGCGCGGCGGATCGGGCAGGCCGACCTCGGTCAGGAGCTCGATGGCGCGGGCCCGGCGCGTCGCCCTGTCGTGCAGGCCGTGGGCCTCGAAGGTCTCGACGATCTGGTCGGAGATGCGCATGACCGGATTGAGCGAGGTCATCGGCTCCTGGAAGATCATGCCGACCTCGCGACCGCGCACCTCCTGCATCGCCTGTTCGTCGAGGGCGAGGATGTCGCGGCCGGCGAGCCTGATCTGGCCCGCGACCGGCTTCACCGCCTTGGGCAAGAGACCCATCACCGCATGGGCGATCATCGACTTGCCGGAGCCGGATTCGCCGACGACGCAGAGCGTCTCGCCGGGCTGGATGGTCAACGTGACATTCTCGACAGCATGGGCACGGTCGGCCATCGCGGGCAGCGCCAGCGTCAGGCCTTCGATGGAGAGCACGGGAGCGGTCATTCGCGCCCCCTGGCCAGACGCGGGTTCAAGGCATCGTTCAGCCCCTCGCCGGCGAGGTTGAGCGCGAGCACCGTCAGGAAGATCGCGAAGCCGGGGAAGAACGAGATCCACCAGGCGTCGAGCAGGCGCGTGCGGCCGGCGCCGACCATATAGCCCCAGCTCATCAGGTTGGGGTCGCCCAGCCCGAGGAAGGAGAGCGAGGATTCGAGCAGGATCGCCGAGCCGATCATCAGCGAGCCCATGACGATGATCGGCGCGATGGTGTTGGGCAGGACCTGGCTGAAGATGATCCGCGGCGTCGACTGGCCGATGGTGACGGCCGCCTGGACATATTCGCGACTTCGCAGTGAGAGCACCTCCCCGCGCACCAGCCGCGCCACCGGTGGCCAACTTACCACGCCGATCGCGAGCACGATCGAGCCGAGCTGCGGCTGCAGGATCGCGACCAGCACGATGGCAAGCGCGAAGGAGGGAATGGTCTGGAAGAATTCGGTGAAGCGCATCAGCGCGTCATCGACGAAGCCGCCGGCATAGCCGGCGACGGCACCGAGCGGCACGCCGATCACCAGCGCGACCAGGGTCGAGACCACCCCGATCATCAGCGAGACGCGGGCGCCATGGACGAGGCCGGAGGCGAGGTTGCGGCCGAGCGTGTCGGTGCCGAGCGGGAAGCGCTCCATGGTGAAGGGCGCGAGGAAGGGCCGAGCCACGGGACGCCAGGGCGATTGCGGATAGAGCGTCGGCGCCAGGATCGCGAAGGCGATGACGGCAAGCAGGATAACGATGCCGATGACCGCGCCGCGATTGCGGATGAAGCGCTTGAGGAAGTTCATGCGTGCGCCTCGATGCGCGGATCGACGATCCGGTAGACCAGATCGGTCGCGATGTTGAAGCAGACGACCATCGCCGAGGAGACGAAGAAGACGCCGAGCAGGACGGAATAGTCGCGCTGGACCAGCGCATCGAACATCAGGCGCCCGATGCCCGGCCAGGCGAAGACGGTTTCGGTCAGGACCGCGCCGCCGACGAGCTGGCCTGCCTGCAATCCCGCCAGCGTCACCACCGGCAGGATGGCGTTGCGGGCGACGTGCCGCCGCCAAACGCGGGATTGCGAGACGCCCTTGGCGCGCGCCGTCTTGACGAAATCGGCGCCAGCCACCTCCAGCATCGAGGCGCGCATCATCCGGGCATAGAGCGCGGTGAAGAACAGGCCGAGCGTCAGCGCAGGCAGGACGAGATGCTGGCCGATATCGAGCGCGCGGGCGAGACCGGTATAGTTCGCGCCGATGGTCTCGTAGCCGACATTGGGCACGAGTCCGAGCTTCAGCGCGAAGACGATCTGGCTCATCAGCGCGACCCAGAACAATGGCGTGGCATAGAACATCAGCGCCAGCGTGGTGATCAGGCTGTCCGACCATTTGCCGGCCCGGCGCGCGGCGAGCGCGCCCATCGCCGTGCCGACGACGAGCGAGACGAGGAAGGCCGCGCCGGTCAAAAGCAGCGTCGCCGGCAAGCGCTCCATGATCAGGCTCAGCACCGGCTGCTGCTGGCGATAGCTGAAGCCGAGATCGAAGGTGAGATAGCCCTTCAGGTAGATCCAGAGCTGGGTCAGGAAGGGCTGGTCGAGACCGAAGCGGGCGCGCAATTGTTCGAGGAGCTGCGCGTCCGCAGCGCCGGCCTCGCCGGCAAGCACCTGCGCGGGGTCGCCGGGTGCCGCCCGGATCAGCAGGAAATTCAGGATCGCGATCGCGAAGAGGACGATGATCCCCTTCACGAGCCGGCCGGCGAGGAATTGCGCGAGGTTCATTCAGGACTTTCGTGAAGCTGTCATCCCACGCGCGCCGCGGCGCGAAGTGCCGCTGCGCAGACGCGGGACCGTCATCAGGATAGGGCGGCCTTATGGGCTAACCCCGATACGATCCCGGATCGCCGCTTCGCGGCGCCCGGGATGACGCGCCCCTCGGAGCTGACCTTACTCCTTCCAGGCGTCGCGGAAGCCGTCGTCGACGCCGATGCCGGTGGTGACGAGGTTCTTGACGTTGCAGCGATAGATGGTCGGGAAATCCATCTCCAGCAGCCAGAGCACCGGCAATTCATCGGCCAAGATCTTCTGGATCTTGGTGTAGAGGTCCTGGCGCTCCTTGTCGGTCGGCGCGATCGCCGCGTCGGCGAAGAGCTTGTCGACTTCCGGATTGGAATAGCCACCGACATTGGCGAAGGGATTGCCTTTGGCAATGTTGGAGGAAATGTAGGAGCGGGCCACGCCCATGGCGGGATCGCCGAGCTGGTAGAGGAAGTTGAAGTTCAGGTCGAAATCCCAGTTCGACGCCTTCTGTGTCCAGCCGGGCACGTCGGTATTCTCGATCTGGATCTTGACGCCGACATCCTCGAAATTCTGCTTGATCGCCTCGGACCAGCGGCTCCAGGTCTCACCATAGGGCAGGTTGAGCAGCTTGATCGTCTCGCCCTTGTAGCCGGAGGCCTTGATCAGCTCCTTCGCCTTGGCAGGGTCATAGGTGTATTTCGGCACGTCGGCCGAATAGAACTTGGTCTTGGACGAGATCGGCCCGGTCGGCAGCTTGCCGAGGCCGCCCCAGACCACGTCCTTTCCGAACTCGCGATCGATCGCGTACATCAGCCCCTGGCGGAACTGCTTGTTGCCGAGGATGCCGTTGCGGACGTTGGGCGTGATCCAGGCATGGGGGGCGAACATCTCCCAGCCCTTGGTGGTAATGCAGGTATTGGGCAGCTTCGACAGCCGTGCAACGTCGTAGACATCGACCGAGCCGCCGGTCAGCACATCGACCTTGCCCGTCTCGTAGGCAACGGCGCGGGCGGCTGCATCGGGAATGATCTGCCAGTAGATCTCGTCGAGGTTCGGCTTGCCCTTCAGCCAGTAGTCCTCGTTCTTGACGAGGTGGATATAGGAACCCTTCTTCCACTCCTTGAGCTTGAAGGGGCCGGTGCCGATCGGCGTGTTGTTGGCGGGGTTGGCGCGATAATCCGTGCCGTCATAGATGTGCTTGGGGATCATCGGCGCGGAGGCGACCTCCTGCGTGATGATCAGCGGGCCGAAGGGCTGCTTCAGTACGATCTTCACGGTGAGATCGTCGACCTTCTCGATCTTCTCGACCTGGGCGTTGACGATCGGGCGCCAGCGCGGATGGACCTCGCGCAGGAACTTGTCGAGGGTGAAGACGACGTCATCGGCCGTGAACGGCTTGCCGTCATGCCATTTCACGTTTTCCTGGAGCTTGAAGGTATAGGTCTTCGCGTCCGGGGAGATCTCCCAGCTCTTGGCGAGCGAGGGCTGCGGCTCGAGCTTCTCGTTATAGCGCAGCAGCGACTCGTAGATGTTGCCGGCAACCATGTTGGTCGGGCCGTTCTGGTTGAGGCCCTGCATCAGCATGGGCGGCTCGGGCTGGACGACGACATGGACCGTCCCGCCCTTCTTCGGCTCCTGCGCGGTTGCCGCACCCAGCGCGAGAACCGACGCCGCCAGCGCCAGACCGAATCTCAAACCCCTAGCCTTCGCCGTCATCTGCTCGTTCCCCTGTCTCGTATCGAGATCATATCGTTTGAATCGGATCCGTTAGGATCGTCCGGCGCCATCGCACCCGATCACGCGTCTCTTGGCAAGCGCCGCGCCAACTGCCCGGACGCGTCAGCGCGCCATGCCCGCCAGCGCATCGCGCATCGAGGTGCTGGGAATGCCGAACAGGCCGCCGTAATGCGTCTCGAGATCGGTGATCACGAACATCACCGTCGAGATCGAGACAATACCGATCGCCAGCACGATCGCGGCGAGGCGCTTGCGCGGAATCTGCAAGCCGAAGCTCAGGAAGACCAGCATCAGCCAGAAGGTCATGACGCTGGTGAACAGCGGCGAGACGGGGCCACGCACATCCTCGATCACCGCCCAGCGCCGTTGCTGCACGCGCTGATAGGTGGCTCGACACTCTGCCGCGAGGTTGGCGCGAAGCGCATCGGCAGGGTTCAGGCCGTTGATCGCCCGGCCGATACGGCCGATCAGGGCGCCGAGCGCGGGATCGGCGCCTTCGCGCGCCATGGCAGCGGTGTCGGGATAGGAGACGCCCGCGGGCTTGGGCTCGTCTGGCCAGGTACTTGCGATCACACCCGCCGTATAGCCGCGCAGGTCGAGCCGGATCGGATCTGCCTCGGCCCCGTAGCTGCGCAGGCATTCATCGAACTGGGCGAGCCCAGCCGCATCGGCATTGCGATCGCGATAGGCCGTATCGAAGGCCGCCTTGACGCTGGAAAGCTGCAGACTGAGCACGAGGGCGGCGAAGGTCACGAGCAGGCTCGTCACCAGCCGGATCGCCTCCATCGTGCGTTCGGAGAGATGCTCCTCCGACAGCCAGCCCCGCAGCTTGACGCCGAAGATGGCGCTCCCGCTGAGCAATGCGCAGAAAATGAAGGCTGCCAGCGTCTCGGCCATGGTCGCGATCGCTCCGGACGGATGCGGTCCTTGCGCATACCGGCCCAGATGGGCGTGCGACCGCAGGTCCTGTCAACAGAGGCGACGAATTCCTCGCCATCGAACCCGCGTGCTCAGCGGAGCTCCTCGACATAGGTCGCGACGAAGCGGACGAGTTCGCTCTGCCGGGCCGTGCCGGTCTTGGCGAACAGGCGCTGGAGATGGGTCCGGGCGGTGGTCGGGGCGATGCCCAGCCGCTTGGCGGCAATGATCGTGTCGAGCCCCTCGACCATCAGGACGAGCATGCGCTCCTCGGTCGGCGTCAGGCCGCAGGCCTCGCTGACACGGGCGATGTTGCGATCCATCGCGCTTTCGGGATCGTCCACCGTCAGGACGAACAATTCGATGCTCGTCAGATGGACCGCGTCGATCGCGATCTGGCGGCCGTTGCGCAGCACCAGCGGCAACCGCACCTCGCCGGCCGCACTGCCAGTGCGGCAACGCTTCAGCCAGAGCTGCAACCGCGCCATGAAATCCTTGTCGCTGGCGGTGAAGCGGTCGATGCCCCCCAGGCCGTCGCGGGTCAGCGCTGCCGCGCCGCAGTTGCCGAAGCGCTGGTTCAGCTCGGCATCGATGACGAAAACCGGCCTGGAAGTCCGCCCGAAGGCGTCGGGGTCGACATGAGCGCGTGCGTGGAACGGGCTGTAGCTCGTCCTGGCGGCAATCGAGACGTGAAGCGACATCGCAATATCCATCCCTGCAATCGACGGGTCGCCGCACCCTGCTGCCGGAGAACCGAAACCCGGCCGGATGCAGCTCCGTTCTCTTTGGTCGCGGCGAGGCGCGAGCAGGTTCAATGCTCCTCTCGATTTTGGACTGTTATTGGATATCGCCTTCAGGCGCCCGCGGCAGGCTCCCCCACCGCCCGCGTCAGGCGGTCAGCGTCAGCTTGTAGGTATAGGTATCGCCCCGGAACAGACCTTCGACATATTCCAGCATGTCACCGTCGGCGCCGTAGCTGCGCCGTTTGATCAGCAGGCAGGGCACGGGAGCATCGAAGCCGAAGATGGCGCGTTCCTCGGCCGTCGGCGCCGCCGCCTCGATGGTCTGGTCGCAGCGCGTCAGGGGCAGGCCGAGTTCGGCGAGCCGGGCATAGACCGAGCCGGAGAGATCGCTCTCCGCCAGGTCCGGCGCCCGCTCCAGATTATACCAGGCGACCTCGCGCGACATCGGGATGCCGTCGCCGGAGCGAATGCGGACCAGCTTGAGGAAGCGCGCATGCGAGGAACGGCCGAAGATCGAGGCGATCGAGCGGTCGTTGACCACGGAGCGCTCGACGATGCGGGAGGACGGCACACGGCCGAGCTCCTGCATCTCCTGGGTGAAGCCCTTGAGCCGGTCCATGCCGGAATGCAGGCGCGGTCCGGCCCCTTGCACGATCGAGCCCAGCCGCCCCTGCGCGCTCAGCAATTTTCGCTCGCGCAGGGCGTTGTAGGAGCGCTGCACGGTGGCGCGGCTGATGCTGAGCCGCTCGGCGAGCTGACGTTCAGCCGGCAGGGTCGTGCCCGGCGGCAGCGTGCCGTCGCCGATCAGCTGAGTCAGCTGGTCCTCGAGCTGCTGGTAAAGCGGCTTGGCGGTGTCGGTACGCAGTTCCAGCAGGTTCTGGAAGGGCGGTTTTGCAATCTGCTTAGGCACTGTCATCGATGGCATGAGCGTGACACAACCCGCGTAGCAGTTCGTGAATGGGAAAATCAAACCCTATGACCGGCAAACCTGTCTTCGTCCTGGGAAGCTTCGTCGTCTCCTGCTCGGCGAAAGTCGCCCGCTTCCCGCGCCCGGGGGAATCGCTCGCCGCCGAAACCGTGACGATCGAGCCGGGCGGCAAGGGGCTGAACCAGGCGATCATGGCCCGCCGTCTTGGCGCCGCGGTCGAGGGCCTGCTCGCCGTCGGGGACGACCTCGCCGCAGCTTTCGCGCCGCCGGCGCTCGAACGGGCCGGCCTGCCGCAATCGATGCTGGTCCGTCTCGACGGCGCGACGGGTAGCGGCATCGGCTTCACGGACGCCAGCGGCGAGACCTGCCTTGCCGTCGCCTCCGGCGCCAATCTCGCCCTCACGGCCGCGCATGTCCGGCAGCGGGCGCCGGCCATTGCCGCTGCGGCGCTGGTGACGGCCCAGTTCGAGATCGGCGATGCACCGATCGAGGCGGCCTTTACGCTGGCCCGGCAGGCAGGCATTCCGACCCTGCTCAACCCCTCGCCCTTCCGGCCGATTCCCGCCGCCATCCTGGCGCTGACCTCGATCCTGATCATCAACGAGACCGAAGCCCGCGGCCTCGCGGCCGCGCTTGGACGGGAGCAGGACGAGGCAACCGATCCGGATCGCTTCGCGAGGGAACTCGGGCCGGCGCTCCTGAAGCACGGCCCGCGTCTCGTCGTCCTGACCCGAGGTGCAGCCGGAGCCGTGGCCGTCACGGCGGATGCTCCCACCATCGTGCAGGCGGACTTCCCGGTCGAGGCGATCGATTCGCTCGGCGCCGGCGACGCCTTCGCCACGACGCTCGGGGTTCGGCTGGCGATGGGACTGGCCTTGCCCGAAGCCCTGCGCGACGCCGCGGCGGCGGGCGCCCTGACGACCACCCGTCACGGCGTCTTCGAGGCGTTGCCCACGGCCGACGCCATCGCGCTCATGAGCGGGAGGTGAAACGGCTTCCTCGCGACGAGAAAATTTGGATTGCTTTTGGACTTTTCCTGACCGACCCATCCTGCTATTTTGGGAAGCGTGCATCACGCATGCGCCTTCCTTGGCCAGCCGGGATTTCTCATGCCGCGCCTCGACGTCGATACCGTCATGTCCACGATCGACCGGCTGCTGGTCGGGGCGATGGACGAAGGACAGATGCAGGCCGCCGCGGAAGCGATGCGGCAACTCTTCAACGGCTCGAAAGCCTGCTTCGCCGGGATCGGCCCCCACCCCGACGACTGGGCATCCTATGCGACCGATCCCGACGAAGCGCTGCAGGAGCGTTGCACCGGCGAACTCGCGCCCGATTTCATCGAGATGGGCGGCACGCTGCGCGACATCCCGTACGGTGCGATCTACCGGGATCACGAGGTGTTCGGCGCGGAAGCCCTGCGCAGCTCCCGCGTCTGGCAGGAATGGATGCGCCCGCAGGACATGTTTGGCGGCCTGGCCTGCCGGCTTGCCGGGAATGGGCAGGCCTTCTGGCTCTTCGACGTGCAGCGCGGGCGACATCAGGAGGGTTTCGACGCCGAGGATGCCGCCCTGCTCGAAAAGCTCTATCCGGTGTTGCGGCGCGTGGTCGAACTGCGCCGCCATATCGGCCGGGTGACCATCCAGCGGGACGAAGCTCGCGGCGCTCTCGACCGGATCGCCATCGGCCTCGCGATCCTCGACCAGGACATGCGCATCACCTACGCCAATGAAGGCGCCGACGAGATCCTGGCCGACCCTGACGGCGCGCTCAAGCTGCGCCAGGGCCGCCTGTTCGCACGTCAGCCTGCCGACCAGCGCCAGCTCAGGCAATTGGTCGAAGGCGCCTTGCGGAGCGCACTGGACCCCCTCGCCCATCATCAGGCCAGCATGATTTTGCATGGCGAGGATGGTTCTCATTCGCTTTCGGCCTGCGCCATGCCAGCGCCCCCTTCGCCTGCCCAGGATCAAGCGGCCGGCCAGGTCCTGATCGCGCTGCGGCGCCTCGAGACGGCGGCCAATCTCGTCGCCTGCGCACGCCAGCTCTTCGACCTCACCGATACCGAAGCCAAATTCGCCTCCGCGCTCGCGAGCGGATCATCCCTGACCGAAGCCGCCGAAGCCCAGGGTGTCCGGATTTCGACTGCACGCACGCATCTGGCGCGGATCTTCCAGAAGACGAATACCCGACAGCAAAGTCAGCTCGTTTCACTGCTGCGCAGCGCGGAACTCCCTCTTCGGCCGCGCTGAATCCTCGCCATCTGGGCTGATCTCAAGCAACATTCGCCGCGTCTACGGTTTGTTTTCCTAGCTTCCTCTCGGTCAGGCCATGAAAACGAACCTAGACGAGACGCCGCGGCCGTTTCGTCATCCAAATGACGGAGATTATCCGGCCGGCCGATGAAACCGGCCGCCCGTCATCGGCCTGGGCACGCCGGTGGTCGAAGGCAGGCTCAGCGGCAACCCCTTCACCGAGCGTATGGCGAAATAGGCGAAGATCTGCGCCTCCAGCGCATCGCCGTTCCAGCCGACCGCCTCCACCGGCTCGACCGGCACACCCAGCCGCTCGGCGAGCCGCATCATGAAATGCCGGTTGAGCCGACCGCCGCCGCCGACGAGCCAGCGCTGCGGCCGGCGTGGGACATGGCGCAGCGCCGCAACGAGGCTCTCGATGGTAAAGGCTGCCAGCGTCGCCGCGCCATCGGCATCCGAGAGCTGCTCGACAACCTGGGCACGCCGATGGAAATCATTGCGGTCGAGCGATTTCGGCGCAGGCCGGTCGAAGAAGGGATTGGCCATGAAGCCGGCAACGAGATCGTCATGCACGCGCCCGCTGGCCGCCAGCGCGCCATCAGCGTCATAGGGCCGGCCGAGCCGGCGCAGCACGAAATCGTCGAGGATCGCGCTTGCCGGACCGGTATCGAAGGCGACGACGGTATCGCCGTCGATATAGGTGACATTGCCGACGCCGCCAAGATTGAGGACCATCACCGGCTGCTCGAGGCCCTGCGCGAGGGCGCGATGATAGAGCGGGGCAAAGGGCGCGCCCTCCCCGCCGGCCGCGACATCGGCATCGCGGAACCGGTCGACCGTGGGGATGCCCAGCGCATCGGCCACCGCCTGACCGTCGATGAGCTGACGGGTGAAGCGCTGCTCCGGCCGGTGGTAGACCGTCTGGCCGTGCAGGCCGACGAGATCGATCGCGGCGAGAGCAAGCCTCTGATCGGCGATATAGGCCCGGACGGCGGCGAGATGGTCGGCGGTGACGGCGGCTTCGAGCTCCGCCAGCGGAGCGCGCCCGGCCCGCTCGGCATCGGCGATCACGGCCTGAAGCTCCCGGCGCGTGGCGTCGCGGTAGGGATAGGACGCGCCGGCGCCGAAGGAGACGGCGTCGTGCCCGTCGCTCGTCACCAGCGAGACGTCGATGGCATCCATCGACGTGCCGCTGATCACGCCGATCGCGGTCAGGCTCTCCTGCGACAGGTCGGCCTCAGGCCTCGCGCCGGACAAGGCTATTCGCCCGGCTGCGGCCCGTCATAGCCGCCGATGATCACGAGATCGGACTGGCCGGCGCTGCTCAGGTGCTTCACCGCTTCCTGGTATTCGGGCGAGGCGTAGCAAGCGCGGGCCGTCTCCTCGTCCTTGAACTCGATAACGACGTTGTGCTTGCGGCCCTCGCCGCGGGCGAGCTTGTATTCGCCGCCGCGAACCAGGAACTTCGCACCGTATTTGGCGAAGGCTACGGCATTGAGCGAACGGTACTTGGCGTAGGCCTCGGCGTTCTCGACGTCGACGCGCGCGATCCAATAGCCCTTGGCCACGGTCAGGCTCCCTCGACGGCGACGAGATCGATCTCGCCGGCACCTTCGCGCAGCTTGCGCGCCTCGGCATATTCAGGGGAGAAGAGGTAGGCCCGCGCCGATGCGAAATCCTTGAACTCGATGATGATGTTGCGGGCGCGGCCTTCGCCTTCGCCCACCGTCATCTGGCCGCCACGCACGATCGGCGTGCCGCCGTAGATCTTCATGACCTCGGAGGCCTTGGCGGCATAGCCCGCCCATTTGGTCGCGTCGGAGACCTTGGCGCGGCCGATGACATATCCCTTGGGCATGGTGCTATCCGTTGGCTGAATCGGGTTCGGACCGGAGCTTACGAAGCCGCGACGATCTCGTCCATGACCGCGCCCGCCGCCGCACGCGGGTCTGCCGCGCGGATGATGGGACGCCCGACGACGAGATGATCGGCGCCGACGCGGATCGCCTCGGCCGGGGTGAGCGTGCGCTTCTGGTCACCCGCCGCGCTCCCGGAAGGCCGGATGCCCGGCGTCACGATGACCATGTCCGGCCCGATGACCTCGCGCACGATCGCCGTCTCGGCAGCCGAGCAGACGATGCCGTCGATGCCGGCCGTGCGAGCCTGCTCGGCGCGCAGGCGCACGAGATCGCGCACCGCGAGCCCATAGCCCGCATCGCGCAGGTCGCCATCGTCATAGGAGGTGAGCGCAGTGACCGCGAGCAGCTTCAGGTCGGCATCGCCGCGGCCTTCGACGGCACCGCGCATGGTCTGCGGATAGGCATGGACCGTGAGGAAGGTGACGCCGAGCTTGGTCAGCGAGTCCACGCCCTCGGTCACGGTGTTGCCGATGTCGTGCAATTTGAGGTCGAGGAAGACCTTCTTGCCCTCGGCGACGAGCTGGCGCGCGAGATCGAGGCCGCCGGCGAAGGCGAGGCGATAGCCGATCTTGTAGAAGGTGACGCCGTCGCCCAGCGTCGAGACCAGGCGGTAGGCATCCCACACGGTCGGTACGTCGAGGGCGACGATCAGGCGGTCGCGGACATCGTTGATCTTCGGGTTCATCAACCGGCTCCCTGAGTTTCGAGGGAAGGCGCATGATTCGAAGCAGGATGCAAGCGCGGGAAGCGCGAGCCCGGCACGGAGAACATCCTTCTGCGCATTGCTGCCTTTCCGAGAAACCTGTTTCCCCCGACCGGCCGACCCTCTAGGCCACACGCTCCGCTTCCTCGGAGACGCCGACGATGTCCTGGGCTGCCCTGACCGGGTTTCTGCTGCTGACCGGCATGGCCGCCTATGTCCAGACGCTGACCGGTTTCGCCTTCGGGCTGATCACGATGGGCGGCGTCGGCCTGACCGGTCTGCTTTCGCTGCCCGATGCCGCCATGCTCGTCAGCGTTCTCACGCTGGTCAACGCGGCGCAGATGCTGCTCAAGGGCTGGCGCGATGTCGACTGGCGCAAATTCGCGCTGGTTCTGATCGCGAGCTGGCCCTTCCTTTTCATCGGCTTCAATCTGCTGGAATGGCTCGCCGCGAGCCGGGCCGATCTGCTGCGACTGGCGCTGGGCTTCGTGATCATCGTCTCCAGCCTGCAGCTCGCGCGGAAACCCGACGCGTTCCGGCAGCCGTCGCGAGCCCCCAGCTTCCTGTTCTTCGGTGGCATCGCCGGATTGATGGGCGGTCTGTTCTCGACCGCTGGCCCGCCGCTGGTCTACCATTTCTACCGCCAGCCGATGCCGCTCGTCGTCGTCAGGGAAACGCTGGTGACGATCTTCGCGCTGAACGCCCTGTTCCGCACAGGGCTCGTCATCGCCTCCCAGCAGATTCCCGCGGCATCGACGCTATCGGCTCTCTTCGCCATTCCGGCAGTGATCGCGGGAACACATCTGGCACGCCGCTATCCGCCCCCGCTTTCGCAAGCCGTCATGCGGCAGATGGTGTTCCTGCTGCTGTTCCTGTCGGGCGTTTCGCTCGGCGCGCCGGCGGCTATTCACCTGCTTGGATTCTGAACCATCATGCTCGCTACAAAGGCGAGCGTGACGCCCCCCTGAACGACGGCGTGGCTGCGTCGAGAAACCCGGCAGGCGCTAGAACTGCGGCTCCTGCGGAGCCTGCGCCGTCAGCACCTGCTGGAAGACCTGCGCCCAGACTTCCGGCGGCTGCGCACCCGAGACCGCGAGCTTGCCGTCGACGATGAAGAAGGGCACGCCTGTGACGCCGACCTTGCGAGCGTGATCCTCCAGCCCGATCACGGTCTCGCGCAACTCGTCATTGGCGAGTTCGTCGCGGGCGGCCTGTTCGTCGAAGCCCTGCTCGACCGCGATCTGGATCAGCGTCTCCAGATCGCCGATGTCGCGCCCATCCTGCCAATAAGCCTTGAACAGGGCCGCCGTCATGTCGCCGCCGCGCTGCACCGTCGAGGCGGCTGCAACCAGCATATGGGCCATGCGGGTGTTGACGCTCTTCGTCACCTTCGCCCAGTTGAAGGTGACGCCGCTCTCCAGCGCCGCCTCCGACAGCCGAACCTCGATCTCCTTGCGCTTGCCGGGGCCGAACTTGCTTTCGAGATAGTGGGTACGATCCATGCCCTCCTCGGGCATCTCCGGGTTGAGTTCGTAGGGCAGCCAGGTAATGGCGAAGCGCTCGTTCAGGCCATAGCGCTCCAGCGCCGTCTCCAGCCGGGCCTTGCCGATGAAGCACCAGGGGCAGGCGATGTCGGAGACGATCGCGAGCGGCATCTTGTCCTGCATGTCGATGTCCTTGTCTCAGGCAGGCGGGTAGCGGTGCTGCCCGCCATGCCGGTCTTCGGCGAGCGCTTCCACGCCCGGCGTCTCGCAGCCGGAGAGGAAGGCGGGGCCCACCGGAATCTTGCCGGCACCGCCGGGGATGTCGAGGATATAGGTCGGCTGGCACAGCCCGGAAAGGTTGCCGCGCAGGCTTTTGACGAGCGCCTGCCCCTCCTCAAGCGTCAAACGGAAATGCGAGGTGCCGGGCGCGAGATCGGGATGGTGCAGGTAGTAGGGCTTGATGCGGTTCTCGACGAAGGCGCGCATCAGGGCACCGAGCGTCCCGACATCGGCATTGATGCCCCTGAGCAGCACCGACTGGCTGAGCAGGACATGGCCGGCATCGGCGAGCGTTGCGATCGCGGTGCGGGCATCGTCGGTGAACTCGCGCGGATGATTGGCGTGGATGGCGATATAGCTCGCCTTGCCAGGGATGCGCAGTGCCCTGGCATAGTCCGGCGTGATCCGGCCGGGATCGACGACGGGCACGCGGGTGTGCCAGCGCGCGACCTTGATATGCGGGATCGCGGCAAGACGCTTCGCGACCTCGCGCACGCGACGGGCGGAGAGAATGAAGGGATCGCCGCCCGTCATGATCACCTCCCAGATCTCGGGCCGGGAGGCGAGATAGGCGAGCGCGGCGTCGAGCTTGGCGCCGGTCAAGGCATCGCCGCCGGGGCCGACCATCTCGCGCCGGAAGCAGAAGCGGCAATAGACCGGGCAGGCATGGACGAGCTTGAGCAGGGCGCGGTCGGGATAGCGATGGACCACGCCCTCGACCGGCGAATGAGCCTCGTCGCCGATCGGGTCGGCCAGTTCCTGCGGCAGCGTCGTGAGTTCGGCAGCGTCGGGGATGAACTGGCGCGCGATCGGGTCGGTGGGATCAGCCGGATCGATCAGCCCGGCAACGGCCGGCGTCACCGAGACGGCATAGCGCTCCGCCACCTTCTGCAGGGCATCGCGGCGCGCGGGCGCGGCCAAGCCGGCCTCGACGAGCGCGTCGATGCTGCGCAAAGGCTGGCCACCGGGGGGCTGGTGAACGGTCATGCCCCTCCCCTGCCCGGTTCCGCGACCGGCGTCCAGAGCACATCCTCGATCCGGCGCGCGCCGACGCAGAGCATGACGAGCCGGTCGAAGCCGAGCGCGATGCCGGATGCCGCCGGCATCAGCGCCAGCGCTTCCAGGAAATCATCGTCGACCGGATAGCGCTCGCCATAGATGCGCTCCTTCTCGTCCATGTCGGCCTCGAAACGACGGCGCTGCTCGGCCGGATCGGTGAGCTCGCCGAAGGCATTGGCGAGCTCGACGCCGCAGGCATAGAGCTCGAAACGCTCGGCCACACGCGGATCGCCGGGCTTAGGCCTTGCGAGCGCGGCCTCGCTAATTGGGTATTCGCAGAGGATCGTGGCACGGCCACGGCCGAGATGCGGCTCGATGCGCTCGGACAGGATGCGACTGAAGATGTCGGACCAGCTATCGTCGTCGGTAACCCGGATTCCGGCCTCGATCGCATCGGCTGCGAGCCCGCCGCGATCAACCTCCTGATCGGCTGTCACCGTGCGCAACAGGTCGATCCCGGCATGGCGCCTGAAGGCCTCCTGCAAGGTCAGGCGCTCGGGCTCGGCGAAGGGGTCGGCCTCGATACCGCGCCAGCGAAGCATGGAAGCGCCGGCAGCGCGGGCGGCTTCGGCCATCAGTGTGGCGCAGTCCTGCATCAGCGCCTCGTAACCCTCGCCGGCGCGATACCATTCCAGCATCGTGAATTCGGGATGGTGCAGCGCGGTGCGCTCGCGATTGCGGAAGACGCGGGCGAAATCGAAGATGCGGCGCTCGCCGGCCGCCAGCAGCTTCTTGGCTGCGAATTCCGGCGAGGTGTGCAGGTAATAGGGATGCGGCGCGGCCGCGTTGTCGATCAGCGTCGTCGCGAAGCCGTGCAGATGCGTCTCGTTGCCGGGCGAGACCTGGAGGATCGCCGCCTCGACCTCGGTGAAGTCGCGGTTCTCGAACCAACGCCGCAGCGCAGCCTTGATCCGCCCCCGCGCCAGCAAGGCCGGGCGGCGGTCGGCATGGATGTCGGGGCGCCAGAACGGCGTCGGGGACGAACTCATCGAAACTCGCGTCGAATGCGTCGGAAAGCTTTCGTTTCGCGCGCGAATGCGGTAGTTGCGCGGCGACAGAATTCGCATAGCGCGGCGGAACGCCGCGCACCAGAAGGACATTCACGTGGTCAAGGTCATCGCCTCTTCCGTCCGCAAGGGCAACGTCCTGGATCTGGACGGACATCTCTGCACCGTCATCTCGGCCGAGAGCTTCTTCCCCGGCAAGGGCACGCCGACGACGCAGATCGACATGCGCCGCATCTCCGACGGCACCAAGATGACCCAGCGCTACAAGACGACCGAGCAGGTCGAGCGCGCCTATGTCGAGGACCGCGACTTCACCTATCTCTACCAGGACGGCGAGCAGTACGTCTTCATGAACCCCGAGACCTACGATCAGATCCCGGTCGACAAGGACGTGATCGGCGACGCCGCTCCCTATCTCCAGGAGAACATGAAGGTCTCGCTCTCGGTGTTCGAGGACAAGGCCGTCGCAATCGAACTGCCGCAGCGCGTCACGCTCGAAGTCGTCGAGACCGAGCCGGTGACCAAGGGCCAGACGGCCTCCTCCTCCTACAAGCCGGCGATCCTCTCGAACGGCGTGCGCAGCGCAGTGCCGCCGCATGTCGGCATCGGCACCCGCGTCGTCGTGATGACGGCCGACGGCTCCTATGTCGAGCGCGCGAAGGATTGATCTGCTGGCGCAGAGCGCAGCAGAAAATTCTCCTCTATAGCTTTTCGCAGCGGGCCCTTTCCGGGCCCGTTGTCGTTTCCGAGGACATCATGACGCTCACAGTCAAGGCCGCCGCCCTTTCCGGCTTCGTGCAGACGCTCAAGGCGCTCGACGCCATTCTCGACAAGGCCGTGCAACAGGCCGAGACCCGCAAGATCCAGCCGGAAGTGCTGCTCTCCGCCCGCCTCGCGCCGGACATGCTGGCCTTCACCCGCCAGATCCAGCTCTGCTGCGATTTCGCCAAGAACGCGGTCGCGCGCCTTTCGGGCGGCGAGAACCCGCGCTTCCCCGACGAGGAGAAGAGCTTCCCGGAGCTGAAGGAGCGCATCGCCAAGACGCTCGCCTTCGTCGCCGCGGCCGACAGCGCCGTGCTCGATGCCGGGCTCGCCCGCGAGGTCACCTTCCCGCGCGGCCCCTCGGCGACCGTGACGATGACCGGCGAGGCCTATCTCACCCGCTTCGCCATCCCGAACTTCTATTTCCACGCTACGACGGCCTACGACATCCTGCGCCAGAACGGCTTCCAGATCGGCAAGCAGGACTTCCTGCTCGGCGTCTTCGACGCCTGAGGCCAGCCTTCCTGACATGAGCCTGATGCCGGCCATCACGATCGAACGCCCCTCTCCCCGGGATGCCGGGGAGATCGCCGCGCTCTATCTGGCGTCGCGCGCGGAGGCCCTGCCCTGGCTGCGCCGTGTCCATAGCGACGACGAGGTGCGGGGCTGGATCGCGCATGTCAGGCTCGCCACCGGCGAGACCTGGGTCGCGCGGGAGACCGGGCGCATCCTCGGCTTTCTCTGCCTCGACGGCGAGGACCTCGACCAGCTCTACCTGCTGCCGGGAGAGTTCCGGCGCGGCATCGGCTCGCTGCTTCTCGCCAAGGCGAAGGAACTGAGCCCGGAGCGACTCCACCTGTTCACCTTCCAGCGGAACGCGGCTGCGCGGGCCTTCTACGAGCGCCACGGCTTCCGCCTCGTCGACCTCAACGACGGCGAGCGCAACGAGGAAGGCGAGCCGGACGCCCTTTACGAGTGGCGCAGTTCTTTTTCGAACGGGGGCTTGTAATCGGGACGCGCCCTTCCCATCTCAGGATCACGGCGATGTCGAGAGCGTTCCACAGCTCTCCAGCGCCGTTGAAGACGGCCATGAGCCGAACGTTTGACGCCGGATGTACGCGCACCCGTTCAGGACATGGCCGTTGGTTCATTCCGAGGCCCGTAGCGGACATCCGCTGCGGGTCTTTTCGTTTCCGCCTTCCGCCTCGGTGGGGCTGATCCCGACCATCACGTCATCGTTTATGCAAGGCCGCGTTCTAGACGTGGATGCTCGCCACAAGGGCGAGCATGACGGCGCGGTCTTTCAACCCTGCAGGAACGGATTGTTCTGCCGCTCTTCGCCGAGCGTGCTGGCCGGGCCGTGGCCTGGCAGGAACTGGACGTCGTCGCCGAGCGGCAGGAGCTTCGTCTTGATCCCCGAGATCAGCGCCTCATGGTCGCCATAGGGGAAATCGGTGCGGCCGACGGAGCCGGCAAAGACGGTGTCGCCCGCCAACAGGAAACGCAGGTCCTTCTGGAAGAAGGTGACATGGCCCGGCGAATGGCCCGGCACATGTGCGACCGCGAAGGTCAGGTCGCCGAGAGAAACCGTATCGCCCTCCTTCAGCCAGCGCGTCGGCACGACCGCCTTCATGCCGGGGATGTCGAAGCGCAGCCCCTGTTCCGGCAAGGCCTCGAGCAGCGGCTTGTCGCCCTCATGCGGCCCGATCACCGGGATCGACAGCGCCTCGGCCAGCTCTGTCGCGCCGCCGGCATGATCGAGATGGCCGTGCGTCAGCCAGATCGCGACCGGGGTCACGCCGAGCTCCTTCAGGGCGCCCAGAAGCTTCGGAACGTCACCGCCGGGATCGACGATGGCCGCCTCGTTTGATTTGGGCTCCCAGACGATCGAGCAGTTCTGCTGGAACGGCGTCACCGGCACGACGGCGATCTGGAGCGGCGGCTGGTCGGTCATGGGAGGCCTTTCGATGATCGCAGAAGGCTTTTACCGCCCGCCGCAGCGACTGGCGATGAGCGCGCGGTAATTCACCAGCTCGGAATCCATCTCGGCGACATTGCGTGCGCGTTCCGCCCCGCCCTGACAGGCGGCAAAGACCGAGCGGGCCTTCTGGAGATAGGTGACATGCTCTCGCCAGGTCCGGCACTGCGTCGCCTGGTCGGCTGTGGCCACACCTGCGAGCCGCGTCTGCTGCTGGCGGAAGCCGGCCTCGTTCTGGAAGAGATCGCGCGAACAGGTCGCCGGGCGCGGCTGCTGGGCCAACGCGGGAGCAGCCAGCAAAAGCGCCGCAACGGCCAGGACCAGCCTCATCCGAGGTTCAGCTCCTTGAAGAAGTCGTTGCCCTTGTCGTCGATGACGATGAAGGCCGGGAAATCCTCGACCTCGATCCGCCAGACCGCCTCCATGCCGAGCTCCTGATATTCGAGCACCTCGACCTTGCGGATGCAGTCCTGCGCGAGACGCGCAGCCGGGCCGCCGATCGAGCCGAGATAGAAGCCGCCATGGGCCTTGCAGGCCTCCCGCACGGAGGCCGAGCGGTTGCCCTTGGCGAGCATCACCATCGAGCCGCCGAAGGACTGGAACTGGTCGACGAAGGAATCCATCCGGCCGGCCGTGGTCGGGCCGAAGGAGCCGGAGGCGAAGCCTTCCGGCGTCTTGGCCGGGCCGGCGTAATAGACCGGGTGGTTCTTGAAATAGTCGGGCATGCCCTCGCCGCGCTCCAGCCGCTCGCGGATCTTGGCATGGGCGAGATCGCGCGCGACGACGATCGTGCCGGTCAGCGACAGGCGCGTCTTGACCGGGTGCTTCGAGAGCGTCGCGAGAATCGCGCTCATCGGCTGGTTGAGGTCGACCTTGACGACATCGCCGCCGAGCGAGGCGTCCTCGACCTCCGGCAGGTATTTCGACGGATCGGTCTCCAGCGCCTCCAGGAAGATGCCATCCCTGGTGATCTTGCCCTTGGCCTGGCGGTCGGCGGAGCAGGAGACGCCGAGCCCGATCGGCAGCGAGGCGCCGTGGCGCGGCAGACGGATGACGCGCACGTCATGGCAGAAATACTTGCCGCCGAACTGTGCGCCGACGCCGAGCGCCTGCGTCATCTTATGGACCTCCTCCTCCATCTCGATGTCGCGGAAGGCATGGCCCGAGGGCGACCCCTTCGTCGGCAGCGCGTCGAGATATTTGGTCGAGGCGAGCTTGACCGTCTTCAGGTTCTGCTCGGCCGAGGTGCCGCCGATGACGATGGCGAGGTGATAGGGCGGGCAGGCGGCGGTGCCGAGCGTCAGAATCTTCTCCTTCAGGAACGCCATCATGCGGTCCTTGGTCAGGAGCGAGGGCGTCGCCTGGTAGAGGAAGGTCTTGTTGGCCGAGCCGCCGCCCTTGCAGACGAAGAGGAATTTGTAGGCATCCTCACCCTCGGCGTAGATGTCGATCTGCGCCGGCAGGTTGGTCGCGGTGTTCTTCTCCTCGAACATCGAGAGCGGCGCGAGCTGCGAATAGCGCAGGTTGCGCTTGAAATAGGCATCCGCCACGCCCTCGCCGAGCGCGGCCTCGTCGTCGCCATCGGTCCAGACCTTGCGGCCCTTCTTGCCCATCACGATCGCGGTGCCGGTGTCCTGGCACATCGGCAGCACGCCGCCTGCGGCGATATTAGCGTTCTTCAGCAGGTCATAGGCGACGAACTTGTCGTTCGAGGTCGCCTCGGGATCGTCGAGGATCTTGCCGAGCTGGGCGAGATGACCGGGACGCAGCAGGTGGTTGATGTCGATGAAGGCCTGCTCGGAGAGCTGGCGAATCGCTTCGCGCGAGACGTTCAGGACCTCGCGGTCGCCGATCTTCTCGACGCTGACGCCTTCGCTGCCGAGCTTGCGATAGGGCGTGGTGTCCTCGCCCAGCGGGAAGAGATCGACATGCGTATAGGCCATGGCCAGCGGCTCCGAAACAGGGTGCACCGCGATCAGGACATGGAAGACGCGGTAACGATCCAGCCGGCGTCATAGCCCGTCGGCCGGCATCGTCCAAGCAGTCTTTAATGCGTTTAAGCCTAGGCCGCCTGCGCGGCTGATTCGGCGAGGATCGCGTAGATCGCGGCGGGGTCGCGGACCTTGCGGACCTGTTCCAGAACGGTCTGGTTACGCAGCACGCGCGCCACACGGGCGAGCGCCTTGAGATGATCGGCGCCGGCACCTTCGGGCGCGATCAGCACGAAGATGATGTCGACGGGCTGACCGTCGAGCGCGTCGAAATCGATCGGCTTCTCGGTGCGGGCGAAGAGCCCGACGAGGCGATCGATCGCCGGCATGCGGCCGTGCGGGATCGCGATGCCATCGCCTATACCGGTGGAGCCGAGCCGCTCGCGCTGGAGCAGAGCTTCGAAAAGCTCGCGGTCCGGCAGGCCCGTCAGCGAGGCGGCATGCTGGGCAAGCTCCTGCAGAGCCTGCTTCTTGCCGTTGGCCCGCAGCGGCGAGATCACCGCTGCTGGGCTCAGAAGATCGGTCAGCGTCATTCGCCCGTCCATGCATGTCCCGTGCCGGTCGAAAAGCCGGCGGCACGGGTCAGGTTCGACGGCCGGAGCGGATCGCCCGCCGGCCTCAGGACAACGATGCCGGCGGGTCGATCCAGCCGATATTGCCGTCGCGGCGGCGGTATACGACGTTCATGCGGCCATTGCCAGCGTGGCGGAAGATGACGACCGGCGCGCCCGTCAGGTCAAGCTCCGCGACAGCGTCGCTTACCGTCCTGATATGCAGGGATTTGGTCGATTCCGCGACGATCACCGGGTTATCGCCGGCTGAAGCCCCATCGATTTCCTCGATATCCTCATCGGGAGCCGCGATCACGTAGCTGGGGATTTCGATGCCAACGTCGCGGCCATTGCCCGCCGAACGATCCTTCAGCCGACGCTTGTAGCGTCGCAGCCGCTTCTCGATGCGCTCGGCCATCTTGTCGAGGCTGGCATAGGGATCATGGGCAGTGGCAGAGGCTTCCAGCGTGATTCCCGAGGAGAGGTGCAGGACACCGTCGGTCCGGAAGGCGGAGCCGTCCTTGTCCACCGTGACGTGGCCCTGGTAGCCACCCTCGTAATATTTGCTGACCGCCGCAGCGACCCGCTCCTCGGCCTGGCCGCGCAGGGCCTCGCCGACATCGAGATTCTTGCCGGAGATTCGCAAGCTCATGGAGTGCTTCCCCTTGGTTTAGCCATGGCCCTGTTCGGCCATCCCTAGGAGCTAAGAACCGCGAGTCGGGGTTGTCAATGAGCCGGCGCACTCATGGCGCGCATGCGCCTGCGCTTTGGAACAAAATCGCGCGACGCTACCCCAGCGCCATCGCGACTTTCTCGCGCCGGCGCTCCATGGAGGACGGGATTCTGAGGGATTCGCGGTATTTCGCCACGGTGCGCCGGGCGATATCGATGCCGCCATCCTTGAGCCGGGTGACGATGGCATCGTCCGAAAGGACCGCCGAGGGGCTCTCGTCGTCGATCATCTGCTTGATCCGGAAGCGGACCGCCTCCGCCGAATGCGCTTCGCCGTAGCCGGTCGCGGCGATCGCGGCGGAAAAGAAGTACTTCATTTCGAAGACGCCGCGCGAGCAGGTCAGGTATTTGTTCGAGGTGACGCGCGAGACGGTCGATTCGTGCATGCCGATCGCATCGGCCACGGTCTTGAGGTTGAGCGGGCGCAGATGCTCGACGCCATGGGCGAAGAAGCCGTCCTGCTGCCGCACGATCTCGCTCGCGACCTTCAGGATCGTCCGGGCACGCTGCTCCAGCGAGCGGGTCAGCCAGTTTGCGGTCTGCAGGCATTCGGCGATGAAAGCCTTGTCCGAATCGTTGCGGGCCGCCCGCGAGACGCGCGCATGATAGGTCTGGTTGACCAGCAGGCGCGGCAGAGTGTCGGGGTTGAGGTCGATCAGCCAGGAACCGTCGGGCGCGGCGCGGATGAAGACATCCGGCACCACGGTCTCGGCGGCCGAGCCACCGAAGGCGCGGCCGGGCTTGGGGTCGAGGCGGCGGATTTCGCCCACCATATCGGCGATATCCTCGTCGTCGACGCCGCAGAGGCGCTTCAGCGCGGCGAAATCGCGCTTGGCGACCAGCGGCAGGTTCGCCACCAGTGCCTGCATCGCCGGATCGAAGCGGTTGCGGTCGCGCAACTGGATGGCCAGGCATTCGGCGACGTCGCGGGCCGCGACGCCGGACGGGTCGAAACCCTGGACGACGCGCAGCACCGCCTCGACCCTGTCGATGGCGACGCCGAGGCGTTCGGCGATCTCCGCCAGCGGCTCGCCGAGATAGCCGCTGTCGTCGACCGCATCGATGATATGGCGGCCGATGATGCGCTCCGCCGGCGCGATCACGGCGAGATCGAGCTGCGCGATCAGGTGATCATGCAGCGAAGCGTCCGCCGTCAGGCTGCTTTCGAAACCCTCGGGATCGCCGTCGAACGAGCCACCCGACGCGCCATAGGCGCCGCCGACGATCGGCAGGCTGTCGGCGCCGCCCGCCTCGCTGCGGGCCGGGGTCGGCTGCTCGTTCTGGAAGACATTGTCGAGCCCGGTGCCGAGCCTGCCCTCCATGCCCTCCTGCGTATGCAGGCTCTCGGCACGGGCGAAGCTCTCGGCATCGGCGGCGTGAGGGCCATCGGCATCATCGGGCCGGGCCGGCAGGTCGTTCGCCTCGTCGCGCTCCAGCAGCGGATTGCGCTCGAGCTCGCCCTCGACGAAATTCTGAAGCTCGAGATGGGAGAGCTGCAGGAGCTTGATCGCCTGCAGCAGCTGCGGCGTCATCACCAGGGATTGTCCCTGGCGCAGCTCCATGCGCGGCATCATCGCCATGCGCCAAAGGCCCTTCCCACTCGCGCGCCATCGGCACGCTTCTTGCTTGCGAAAAGGACACTAGCGCCGGCTCACCGCCGCGTCAAAGGCTGCACCGCGCCTCCGGACAGAGAATGATGCACCGCAACAAATCCGCAGCGAAGCGGGCCGAAGCGCCTCAGAGGCGGAAATCCTCGCCGAGATAGACGCGCCGGACATCCGGATTGGCGATGATCTCGGCCGGCGAACCTTCGGTCAGCACTCGCCCGGAATGGATGATATAGGCGCGATCGACTAGGCCGAGCGTCTCGCGGACATTGTGGTCGGTGATCAGCACGCCGATGCCGCGATCGGTCAACTGACGCACCAGCGCCTGGATGTCGCCGACCGCGATCGGGTCGATGCCGGCGAAGGGCTCGTCGAGCAGGATGAAGGAGGGCTTGCCGGCCAGGGCCCGCGCGATCTCGCAGCGGCGGCGCTCGCCGCCCGAGAGCGCGATCGAGGGCGCCTTGCGCAGGCGGGCGATGGTGAATTCCTCGAGCAGCTGGTCGAGCTGGCGCTCGCGTGCCTTGCGGTCGGGCTCGACCACCTCCAGCACCGAGCGGATATTGTCCTCGACCGACAGGCCGCGGAAGATCGAGGCTTCCTGCGGCAGGTAGCCGATGCCAAGGCGCGCGCGCTGGTACATCGGCAAGGCCGTGATGTCGTTGCCTTCGAGCGAGATGATGCCGGCATCGGCCGCGACCAGCCCGGTGATCATGTAGAAGATCGTCGTCTTGCCGGCGCCGTTGGGGCCGAGCAGGCCGACCGCCTCGCCCTGACGCAGATGGAGACTTGCATCGGAGACGACGGCACGCCCGCCATAGCTCTTGCGCAGACCGTCGACCGCGAGGATGCCCGGTCCGCCGATCGCGGCGACCCTGGACGAGGCCTGACGGACCTCCCCGTTGTCACGATTGCCGAAAAGACCGCGCAGCCGGCCGAAGACGCCCGGTTGCTGCGGGCGTGGGGCCGGCCGCGCCGGCGCGGCCGTGGGACGAGGCGCTTCGGAAACAGTCACTGCAGCACGATCAGTTGGTGGGCTTGGGCGCCGGCTTGGCGCCGGGCTTGCCGGCCTCGGTCTTGTTGGCGTCAGCCGCATTCGGAACGAACAGGCCCTGCACGCGCCCGCCCTGGACATTCGCGATGCCGGTTTCCGTGTTGTAGATCAGCTTCTCGCCGCGGGTCACGTTCGGCCCGTCGTTGAGGGCGACATTGCCGGTCATGATCACGACGTTGTTGGCGCGATCGAACTCGGCATTGTCCGAGGTTGCGGCCTGCGTCTTCGAGACCACCGTGACCGGCCCCTTGCACAGGATGCGCTTGATCGAACTGTCATTGCCCTGACCGCCCGCGCCTGCGCCCGCCGCCGCGGGAGCCGGCGTTGCCGGGCGCCCGGCGGTTCCGCCCGGGCCGCCACGGCCCTCGTAGAGCACAGTCATCACGGTGCAGCGAACCGTCGTCTCGCCCTGTACGGCCACGACATTGCCGGAGAAGATCGCCTTGTTCTCCTTGTCGAGCACGTCGAGCTTGTCCGCGTCGATCTTGATCGGCTCCTTGCTGTCGCCGCCGAGGCCACCCAGCGCCGAGGATGCGCCGCGCGCCTTGGCCGGGGCTGCCTGCGGCTTGGCGGGGGCGGCCTGCGCGAAGGCCTCCTGCGGCGCGCCAAGCAGCGCGAAACCCGCGGCAAGCAGCAGCGCGGCGTCGCGGGCATCTGCGAAACGGAGCATCTGGCCAGCCCTGGTCATGTCACTGTCTCTTCCCATTACCAGCGTCGCCCGCCGGTGCTGCATCCGCGGGAGGAACCCGATTCGCTTTCAGCAATTCCGGCATCGGCGTGCTGCCCTCGCGTTCGGGGCCGGCGAGCGTACCTGCTGGCGCGTTCCGGATGAAGACTCGCACCCGTCCCTCGAAGGCGATCAACTCGCCATTGTTCTTCACGTCAAGGGTGTCGGCGTCCACCGTGGTCTCGCCGAGGCTGACCTTGACCGGCTCCTTCGAGACGACGGTGCCGGATTTGAAGTCGACATCGGCCGTCTTCATCTGCATCTCGTGGTCGCTCTCGGTGCGGATCCTGACATCGTCGATGAGACGCAGCTTCTCCTTCTGCGTATCGAACAACCCCGTCTTCGCATTCACCGTCACCCAGCCCTCGCGCTCCATCTGGATGCGCGCCGTCAGGGTCTGGAGCTCGATCTGCGTGGGATTCCTGATCTCCTGGAAGGCGTTCACGGCCGTGACCTGGTAGGGCCGGTTGTCCTTGCGGTAGCCCGAGAGCTTCGGCGTCTCCATCCTGACCTTGCCGCCGGTGATGCCGACCGAGCTGACCGAGACATTCGCCAGCTTGCCGCCGAGCGGCGACAGGAAAGGAATGACGACGAGCGCCAGCACGAGCACGATCGCCGCGACGGGAATCAGCCGGCGCAGGAGGTGCACCAGTTGCGTATGGCGCCGCGCCGCGCCGAAGGCCGCGCGCCGGCGTAGCGCCTGCGCGGCCAGCCCCGCAGCCGGGTCGTTGAAGGTCATTGCCAAAGTCATGTCCCGCGCAATGGCAGCCGCTGACGGCATTTTCGTGTCACAGGACAGGCCACATCGCGCCCCCGCGTAGCTCGTCCATGAGGGCGCGCGCTTGTCTGCGCGCGCCACCCGCGCGCAGACTGACGCAAGAAGCCTTGGAAATTGTCAAGTGTGCGCGAAGATGTCGGTCTCGTCCCAGCCGGCGAGATCGAGCTCGGCCCGGTAGGGCAGGAACTGGAAACAGGCCTGGGCGAGGTGCCGGCGCCCTTCGCGCGCCAGCATCGTCTCGAGCTTCTCGTGCAGCGCGTGCAGGTGCAGCACATCGGAGGCGGCATAGGCGAGCTGGGCCTCGCTCAGCGTATCGGCACCCCAGTCGGAGGATTGCTGCTGCTTCGACAGGTCGACGCCGAGCAGTTCGCGCACGAGATCCTTGAGCCCGTGCCGGTCGGTATAGGTGCGGGTCAGCTTCGAGGCGATCTTGGTGCAATAGACCGGCGTCGTGACTACGCCGAAGGCGTGCTTGAGCACTGCGACGTCGAAGCGGGCGAAGTGGAAGAGCTTCAGAACGGCCGGGTCCTCGAGCAGGCGGATCAGGTTCTTCGGACGCTCGCCGCCCTTGGGAATCTGCACGACATCGGCGGTGCCGTCGCCGCGCGACAGCTGGACGACGCAGAGCCGGTCGCGGTGCGGATTGAGGCCGAGCGTCTCGGTATCGATCGCGACGCTCGACCCGGCCTCATAGCCGTCCGGCAGGTCGCCGCGATGGAAACGGATGGTCATGCTCGAAACCTCACTGGGGCCGCGCGGAGGCGCCCTTCAACTGCACTTCACGACAAGGGGAACGGCAGGCCGCGAGCCGAAAGCAACGCGTGTTCCGCAGCTAACCGCCAGCCCCGTCGCGTTCAAGCCCTTTCTGGGCCGATATAAACTCTTAGGCGCCCCGTTAACCTTTTATTCACCATAAGCTTCACCCTCGCGGCAAGCCGTGCGACAAAGGCCATCGGAGCTTGCCTGATGTCCCTGATCCGCCTCTTCAGCGATTTCGATGGCCGCATCGGCTTGCGGACCTTCTGGCTCGGCAGCATCGCGGTCGCGCTGACGCTGCTCGCCATCCAGCGCACCGTGCCGCTTCTGGTCGGTTACCGGGACGCGATCATGATCGTCGCCTTCGTCAAGGCCTTCGCCCTGTTTCCCTGGGCCGCGCTGGCAGCGAAGCGTGCCACCGACCGTGGCAGCACACCGCTCTTCGGCATCCTGCTGGTCTGCGCGATCGTGCTGCCGGAGCATCTGCGCGTCGTCATGCCGTTCGGCTGGCGCCCGTCGCTGGAGGCGATCTCGACCATGGCCTGGGTCGTCGCCTTCATCGATCTCGGGCTGCTGCCGTCGGCAGCGAAGCAGGATAGGGTTGCGGCCACGCCAGCGGGGGCTAGAACATCGGATTGAATACCAACCCGATGTTCTAGATCTTTGATTTTGCATCGGCTTTCCCGAAAACCGCATTCCTCTTTTCGGGCCGATGCTCTAAAGCGGCGGAATGAGCGCCGCACCCACCTCCCCCACCCCCGCACTGCCTTTCGACCCGGCCGACCCCGTCGCCTTGACGCAGGCCCTGGTCCGCTGCCCCTCGGTGACGCCTGAAGAAGGCGGCGCGCTCGCGCTGCTTGCCGCCGTGCTCTCGGCGGAAGGCTATGATGTGCATCGCCCGGTCTTCAGCGAGCCCGGCACGCCTGATGTCGAGAATCTCTATGCCCGCATCGGCAGCACCGCTCCGGTCTTCGTGATCGCCGGCCATACCGATGTCGTTCCTGTCGGCGACGAGGCCGCCTGGACGCGCGAGCCCTTCGGCGGCGCGATCGAGAATGGAACGCTCTACGGGCGCGGCGCCTGCGACATGAAGGGCGGGCTCGCCGCCATGGTCGCAGCCGCGATCCGCTACGGCCGTGACAATCCCGATGCGCCCGGCTCGATCGCCTTCCTGGTCACCGGCGACGAGGAAGGCCCCTCGGTCAACGGCACGGTCAAGCTACTCGCCTGGGCGCATGAGCGCGGCGAGCGCTTCGACCATTGCATCCTCGGCGAGCCGACCAATCCGGCGACGATGAGCGACATGATCAAGATCGGCAGGCGCGGGTCGTTGACCGGCAAGCTCACCGTGCAGGGCACGCAGGGTCATGTCGGCTATCCTCATCTCGCCGACAACCCGATCCGCGGCATGGTGCGCCTGCTCGCTGCCCTCGACGCCACGCCGCTCGACGGCGGCACGCAGCATTTCGACCCGAGCAATCTCGAAGTGACGACGCTCGATGTCGGCAACCCCGCGACCAACGTCATCCCGGCGCAAGCGAAGGCGGCCTTCAACATCCGCTTCAACGACACATGGACGCCGGAGACGCTCGCCGCCGAACTGGAACGGCGCCTGCACGAGGCGGCCGGCAACCAGGTTCGCTACACACTCGAGGTCCAGCCGACCAATGCGGTCGCCTTCCTCACCGAACCCGGCCCCTTCATCGCGATCGTCGCCGACGCGATCGAGGCCGAGACCGGCAAGCGCCCGGCGCTCTCGACCACGGGCGGCACCTCGGACGCGCGCTTCATCAAGAACTACTGCCCCGTCGTCGAATACGGCGTCGTCGGCAAGACGATGCACCAGATCGACGAATCCGTCGCCGTCGCCGACCTCGTGGCGCTCGAACGGATCACGCATCGTTTGATTACCAGCTATTTTGCCGCGCACCGTCAGGCTTGACGCGACGGAACCACGGTCCATTATCGCGGTTAGACGAAAGTCTAAGATCGCAGATGATGGAGACCGTGATGAGGCTGGCAGCCGATGACGTCGCGCGTTCGCTGCGCGGCTCCTGGCACCTCATGACGCGGGGCGCCGAAGCTCTCCCCGAGCTCGACCTGACGCGGGATGGGTTCTGGCGCTCCTTTCTCGCCTTCGCGCTGATGCTGCCGGCGACGGTCGCGATCCTCGCGGCGGTGCGCCTGGTCGCCGGGCTGCCGAACAGCGCCGGATTGTTCGCCGCGCCGACGCTCGCCCTGTCGGTGATCGCGGCGATGGCGCTCACCATCCTTGCCGTCCCGGCCCTGCTGATCGTGCTGCGCCCGGAGCTCGCGCAAAGTCCGCGCTTCACTAGCTTCGTGATCGCCTGGAACTGGGCCGGCATCGTCTCGGCCAGCCTGATGGCGGTCCCGGCGGCGATCTTCGCGATCGGCTGGGCGCCGCCGAAGCTCGCTATCGTGCAGTCGCTCTTCTTTGCCGCGATCGTGCTGAGGCTGCGCTATTGCGTGGCGCGGGCGGTTTTCGGACCGGTAGCCCGCGGCATCGCCCTGCCGCTGGTCACTGCCAGCCTCGTCCTCGACTACGGCGTCACGCGGCTGTTCGGCCTGTTCTGAGGCGCCGCGGCCTCAAGCCGACGGATCGACATAGTCGACCCCGGCGAGATAGAGCCCGCAGGACGGCGCCAGCGCCGCGCATTGCGAGCGGTCGCGGGCGGCCAGGACCTTGCCGACCTTGTTCTCCGGCCAGCGGCCCATCCCGACCATCTTCAGGCAGCCGACGATCGAGCGGACCTGATGATGCAGGAAGGAGCGGGCATGGACATAGACGACGATCTCGGAGCCCTCGCGGCGGACATCGCAACGATCCAGCGTGCGGATGGGACTGTTGGCCTGGCATTCGGCGGCACGGAAGGTGGTGAAGTCGTGCTGGCCGAGCAGCGCCTTGGCCGCGCGGTCCATCGCCTCGTGATCGAGCTTGACCGGCACATGCCAGACGCGGTCGCGATCGAGCGCCGGCTGGGCCCGGCGGTCGAGGATGCGGTAGACGTAATAGCGGCGCCGCGCCGAGATGCGGGCGTCGAAATCACCGGGGACCAGCTCGGCGCTGAGCACGGCGACAGGAATCCGCTTCAGCCGGGCGTTGGTTGCGTCGCGCACGACATCGGTGCGCCATTCCTTGTCGATATCGACATGGGCGACCTGATGGGTGGCGTGGACGCCGGCATCGGTCCGGCCGGCGCAATGCAAGCGGACGGGATGACCGCAGAAGGCCTCGACAGCCTCCTCGACGCTCTGCTGCACGGACGGGCCGTTGAGCTGGCGCTGCCAGCCCGAGAACGGCGTGCCGTCGTACTCGATGACGAGCTTGTAGCGCGGCATCAGAGTCCGCTACCGAAAAGTGCGAGGCGGTTTTCGGACAATGGCCTGCTCATTCAAAGCTTGTCGCCGGCTCCGAGCCGGGCGCCGCGCAGGAACTCGGCCCCGCTCATCGGCGCCTTGCCGGCGCGCTGGACCTGAAGCAGCTTCACCGCCCCGACGGCGCAGGCGACACTGCCCTCGTCGTCGAGCAGCGTGCCAGGCTCGGCCGCGCCGCCGGCCCGGGCCGTGCGCAGGATCTTCAGGCGCTCCGGCCCCTTGCCGAGGTCGATCTCGGCGAAGGCACCCGGGAAGGGCGAAAGGCCGCGCACGAGATCGTGGACCTGCTGCGCCGGCAGGGTCCAACTCAGCTTCGCCTCGGCATTCGCGATCTTGCTCGCATAGGTCACGCCCTCTTCCGGCTGCGGCGTGAACTGCAGGCCGCCGCGCCCGAGCGCCGCGAGCGCGCGCACCATCAGATCGGCGCCGAGCAGGCTGAGCTGATCGTGCAATTCGCCGGCCGTCATGTCCGGGCCGATCGCAAGGTTCTCGACCATGGCGACGGGTCCGGTATCGAGACCGGCTTCCATCTTCATGACACAGACGCCGCTCTCGGCATCGCCCGCCATGATCGCACGCTGGATCGGGGCGGCGCCGCGCCAGCGCGGCAGCAGCGAGGCGTGGAGATTAAGGCAGCCGAGCTCCGGCAGATCGAGGATCGCCTGGGGCAGGATCATGCCATAGGCGACGACGACGGCGACATCGGCCTGGTGCGAGGCGATGATCTCGGCCTGCTCCGGCGTCTTCAGCGTCTTGGGCGTGAAGACCGGGATGCCGAAACGCTCGGCAGCGCGATGCACCGGCGAAGGCTTCGTTTCGAGGCCGCGGCCAGCCTGCGCCGGGGGGCGGGTGTAGCAGGAGACGACCTCATGCCCCTGGCCTACGATCTCGGTCAGCACCGGCACGGCAAAATCCGGCGTGCCCATGAAGATGACGCGCAAGCTCATACGCTCGACCTTACCTTGGCCCGGCTCGATACCGGGAAGAATAGAACAGCCCTCATCCTGAGGAGCAGCCAGAGGCTGCGTCCCGAAGGATGATCCTGTCGCCTCCTGAAGCACCCTTCGAGACGCCGCGCACCGCGGCTCTCAGGACGAGGGCTCGGATACGACCGCTCGCTACGCAGCCCGTTCGCGCTTGGCTGCCTTGGCGAATTTCTTGGTGACGCGCTCGCGCTTCAGCCGCGAGATATGGTCGATGAAGAGCACGCCATCGAGATGGTCGATTTCGTGCTGCAGGCAGGTCGAGAGCAAGCCATCGGCCGCGATTTCATGGGTCTTGCCGTCGAGATCCATGTAGCGGACCTTGACCTCGGCCGGGCGCTCAACCTCCTCGTAATATTCCGGGATCGAGAGGCAACCTTCCTCGTAGGCGCTGAATTCGTCCGAGGACCAGGTGACCTCCGGGTTGATGAAGACCTGCGGCTTCTTCGGTTCGGGCTCCTCGCCCTCCTTCGTCTCGGGCTTCGACAGGTCGATCGTCACCACGCGCAGCGGCACGCCGATCTGGATCGCCGCGAGCCCGATGCCGGGCGCGTCGTACATCGTCTCGAACATGTCCGCGACCAGCGTCCTGATCTCGGGCGTGACGGCCTCGACCGGCTTCGAGACGAGGCGAAGCTGGGCGTCGGGCAGGATGACGAGCGGGCGAACGGACATGGGATTCCAAGGAGAAAGAGCTGTTGAGCCCGGGACATAAGCATTTGTGGAGGAGCGGTCAAACTGTTCCGCTTTCGTTCGCAATTCCCTGCCGAATCGGCTAGGCTCCCGCGCATGAACGAGATCGCCTTCACCCTGCTGGAACGCCCGGTGACATGGGCCGAGGCCGCGCTGGGCTTCGGGGGCCTGAGCCTCGCCCTGCTGCTGATGGCGGTGATCGCCAGCTGGCGCGGCGGCCGGAGCCGCGCGATCGAGGCAGCGATGGCGACTGAGCGCGCCCGCGAAATGGACGACAAGGTCGCCGAAATGAACCGCCAGCAGGCCGAGCTCGCCGGCCGGATGCAGTCGATGGCCGAAATCCTGTCGACCCGGCAGGGCGATCTCGCCCGCCTCGTCGCCGACCGGATGGACGGCCTGAGCCACAAGGTCGGCCAGGGCCTTGAGCAGAATGTCCGCCAGACCACCGAGAGCCTCGGCAAGCTGCAGGAGCGGCTGGCGGTGATCGACAGCGCCCAGAAGAACCTGACCGATCTCACCTCCGAGGTCGTGACGCTCCGCGACGTGCTCGCCAACAAGCAGGCGCGCGGCGCCTATGGCCAGGGCCGGATGGAAGCGATCGTCCGCGACGGGCTGCCCGCCGCCTTCTTCGCGTTCCAGCCGCAGCTTTCCAACGGCAAGCGGCCGGACTGCCTCGTCACCCTGCCCGGCGACGGGCGCGGCCTCGTCATCGACGCCAAATTCCCGCTGGAGAGCTTCACGCTGCTGCGCGAGGCGCGCGGCGACGACGCGAAGAAGACGGCCGGCCAGCGCGTGCGCAGCGATGTCGGCGTGCATGTGAAGGATATCGCCGAGCGCTATTTCCTGCCCGGCGAGACGCAGGACATCGCCCTGCTCTTCGTGCCCTCCGAATCGATCTATGCAGATCTGCACGAGCATTTCGACGATGTCGTCCAGCGGGCGCACCGGGCGCGCATCATGATCGTCTCGCCCTCGCTCCTGGCACTGGCGATCCAGCTGATGCAGTCGCTGGTTCGCGATGCGCGGATGCGCGAGGAAGCGCAGGTGATCCAGACCGAGGTCGGCAAGCTGCTCGACGACGTGCGCCGGCTCGGCGAGCGCGTCGACAAGCTCGACAATCATTTCCGGCAGGCACAGGACGATGTCGGCCAGATCAAGACCTCGGCCGGCAAGGTGACGAGTCGCGCCGAGAGGATCGGCGCGCTCGATTTCGACGACGAGAAGAGCGAGCCGAAGCTGCCCTTCGCCAAGGGGCTGGAGCTGAAACGCGCTGCCGAGTAGGCACCGGCGCCTTCACGCCTGCCGTCACGGCAAACGCTTCCTGCGCTTTTGATTTCTGCACTTGCGATGCGGAAGCTGCGCTGCTCGGCCGGCCACAGCGAAAGTACGCGCTCATGCCCGGGCGGCCCGCCCGTTGCGGCATTAGAACAGTTTTAAGCATTATCTGGAAGAAATTCAGGCGCTATCAGCACTCAATACGATCGAATGCCGGCCTGGACTAGGCATCTCGACCACGCCTGCAGCCTAAATCTATGCGTTGCCGGCGGCGTGCACTCCGTAGCTGCCATACCGCGTCGTTCTTCCCGAGAGATGGCTCTTCATGCTGAAACTGCCTTTTCTGCGACTTCCGATCGCGACACGTCTGGCGATATTGGCCGTATTGATTGTCGGCGTTGCGGTGGCGGCCTCTGTTGCGGTGTCCCTTCGCGCGGCCGAGAAGGCGATGCGGGAGCGGGCCCAGTCGAGCCTGACGGTCAACATCAACCTTCTGCGGGATATCCTTCTTGCCAAGGGCGAGCCCAGATTCGAGGGCGGCAAACTCATTTTCGGCAGTGAAAGCGTCAACGGCAACTTCGCCGCGGTCGACAAGGTGAAGGAGCTTTCCGGCGGTACCGCCACTGTCTTCATGGGCGATACCCGGGTGACGACCAACGTCATGAAGCCGGACGGCACCCGGGCCGTCGGCACCAAGCTGGCACAAGGCCCGGCCCATGATGCCGTCTTCAAGGAGAAACGCACCTATTCCGGCGCGGCCGACATTCTCGGCGTGCCCTATTTCACGATCTACGAGCCGATCATCCAGAAATCGGACGGCAACGTGATCGGCATTCTCTATGTCGGCATCAAGCAGGAGGAATTCCTGGCCGTCATCGGCGAGATGATCCGCGCCAACATCATTGCAGGCCTGGCGATCGCGGCCGTCGCGGCGGGTCTGCTGTTCTGGCTCGTACGTCGCATGATGAAGCCGCTCGCGACCTTGAGCGCGGCTCTGAAGCGGCTCGCTCAAGGTGATCTGGACACGCCCGTTCCCGCTTTCGGCGGCGACCGCGAGTTCGGCGCCATGGCCAACGCCGTCGAGGTGCTGCACCATGCATCCATCGAGAAGATCCGGCTGGAACAGGATGCTGCCGCGCAGGCCGAATTGATGGGTGAAACCCGCCGCCAGACAGAGGCACAGCGACAAGCGGCGGCGCGCGAGCAGATGGAGCAGGCTCAGGAACTGGAACGGGTCGTCGAAGCGCTCGCCAAGGGGCTTGCCGCCCTTTCGGAGGGCGATCTGCGCCACCGCATCGAGGCGGACATGCCCGCCGCCTATGCCAAGCTGCGCGACGACTTCAACGAGACGGTGGATCGCCTCTCCGACACGGTCGCGACGATCCAGACGACCTCGGCCGATGTCGGCCTCGCCGCGCGCGAGATCAACATGGGCGCCGACGATCTGTCGAAGCGCACCGAGGAGCAGGCCTCCTCGCTCGAGGAGACCGCCGCCACCACCGAGGAGCTCGCGGCTTCCGTGAAGGCCTCGGCCCAGGCCTCGAAGGATGCAGCCCGGATCGCCGACGAGGCGATGCAGGCAGCCGAGAGCGGCGGCACTATTGCCGGCCAGGCGGTCGACGCCATGGCCAGGATCGAGAGCGCCTCGCAGAAGATCTCCGATATCATCCGGGTGATCGACGACATCGCCTTCCAGACCAACCTGCTCGCGCTCAACGCCGCGGTCGAGGCGGCCCGTGCCGGCGATGCCGGCAAGGGCTTC
>NZ_LMJU01000002.1:0-162314 GCF_001429415.1 Allobosea sp. Root670
AGCTCGTCAGGCTCATAACCTGAAGGTCGTCAGTTCAAATCTGGCCCCCGCAACCAAACACAAAAGCCCCGTCGCAATCGCGGCGGGGCTTTCGTGTTCGGGGTGCTGCCCTTCGGGAAAGGCTACTCCTTCCTCTGCTTTCTCAGCATCTTCGCATACTGGGCCTGCAGACTTTTCCGATCCATCGGATCGTGAAGCTTCCCGAGGTCGAGAAACATCCCCCGTTTCTGCCGTATGGCTAAGTCATCCGCGATCTCTGGGGTGCTTTGCGCCGTGTAGGGCACCTGGCTCTTAGCCTCGAAGCCGCTTCGTTCAAAAGGCGATGGCAACTCGGGCTGCCCAAATTCTTCGAAGCCCATTCCAGCAAGAGCTCCAACTTTCTCCAGTATCTCGCGTGGAACGCTGCTCATATTTTTTTCGTACTTCGAGATCTGCTGCTGACTAACGCCAACCAGGAGACCGAGCTCTGTTTGGGATAGCGTCAACGTCTCGCGGCAAGCCACGAGAAAGGCGCTTGCTCTTCGATCGCTTGGCCCCTTTCCAATCCGCGGCATGCTCCCCCCAACCGTTGCGGATTGAATGGATCGTGTGCGGCCGGTAAAGGTCTACGAGCTGCAGGTGGTCCGGACAGATCCCATCAATCTTGGGTTGCTCTTGCGGTGTCGTTGCCACCTGCGCCTGTTGCGCAGGAGATAGGGATCGCCGCATCATCAGGCCGTTCCTGGCCCAAGCCCGGTACCGAAGCTTCCGGGTTGGATCGTTCGGCGGTTCTCCTGACATTCGGCTGTCTCTTATCGGGCTAATGTCCATATCTGCCGAAAACGGGTGGCGCTGGACTGGTCGCTGCCGCCAATATCGGCACGGAAGAACGGAGCGAACCATGGTCCGCGAAGCAGGCAAGATCCATATCGGCATCGGCGGCTGGGTGTTCGAGCCTTGGCGCGGGGCGTTCTACCCGGACGGGCTGCCGCAGAAGCGAGAGCTGGAATATGCCGCGAGCAAACTCACCTCGATCGAGATCAACGGCACCTACTACGGCTCGCAGAAGCCGGAGAGCTTCGCCAGATGGCGCGAAGAGACACCCGACGATTTCGTCTTCGCCCTGAAAGGCTCGCGCTTCTGCACGAACCGTCGGGTGCTGGCCGAAGCGGGACCTTCGGTCGAGAAATTCCTGACCAGCGGTCTGACCGAGCTCAAGCACAAGCTCGGGCCGATCAATTGGCAGTTCATGCCGACGAAGCAGTTCGATCCCGCCGATTTCGAGGCCTTCCTTAAGCTCCTGCCGAAGGAGCTGGACGGGATCAAGCTGCGCCATGCCGTTGAGGTCCGACATGACAGTTTCCGCTCGCCGGATTTCATCGCGTTGCTGCGCGGCTATGGCGTGGCCGTCATCACCTCGGCCGATGCGGACTACACCCAGATCGCCGATGTGACCGCGCCCTTCGTCTATGCGCGGATCATGGGGACCAAGGAGGCGGAGCCGAAGGGCTATTCCGAGGCCGGGCTCGATCGCTGGGTCAAGGCCGCGCAGGTCTGGGCCCAGGGCGGCGTGCCGGACGACTTGGAGACGGTCGGTCCGGCTGCCAAGGCCGAGAAACGCGACGTCTTCCTCTATGTGATCAGCGGGGACAAGGTGCGCAATCCCGCGGCGGCGATGGAATTGATCGCCCGGACCCAGGGCTGAGCTTCACTCTGCTGCTGCGGCCGCCTGCACGGCCTCCTGGCAGGTATCGACCCATTCGGCCTGTGTCAGTTCGGCCATGCGCTGCGGCGCGATCCGCAGCGCGCTATGGGTCGAGCCTGCGGCCGGCACGACGATGTCAAAGGCCTTCAGCGAGACATCGCAATAGACCTTGAGCGGCGTCGCGAGCCCGAACGGGCAGACACCGCCCACGGGGTGGCCGGTCAGGGCCTCGACCTCTTCCTGGCCTAGCATGCGCGGCTTGCCGCCGAGCGCGGCCTTGGCCTTCCTGTTGTCGAGCCGGGCATCGCCGCGGGTGACGACGAGCACGACTTCGTCGCCGATACGCAAGGAGAGCGTCTTGGCGATCTGGCCGGGCTCCACGCCATGGGCGGCGGCGGCGAGCGGCACGGTCGCGCTGCTGTCATCGGTGACGATGACGGCGATGTCGGGTGCGTGCTGGGCGAAGAAGGCGCGGACGGATTCGAGGCTCATCGGGCAATTCGGGAGGTCAGCCACAGGATCAGCAGGCTGGCGACCGCCGGCACGCCGAAGACGACGAGGAAGATCGGCGCTTCCTCCATCACGGTATAGCCTGCGCTGATGACGCCGATCCAGAGATTGATCAGCGCGCCGGCGAACCAGAGCGGCAGGAAGAGTTTCACCGCGAAGGGGATCGGCCGCCCAGCGGAGATCGAGAGGCGCGGCGCCAGCACGAGCAGGATGCCGAGCAAGGCGAAGCCGATGCCGATGACCTTGATGGTATGCATGGACTAAACCTCAATCTCTCAGAAAGCGATTTATAATCAATTGATTACAGTTGAATCAATCCGACATAATCGACCTAAATCTACAAAGCAGCTACAGCTTTTCGCTCATGGCTGAAGTGCAGAGGACTGCTCGCGGTCACATGACGCCTGCCGGCATCACGCCGGATCTGATCCCGACACCGCCTCAGGATTAGAGAGGGCTTCGATTTGATCGTACTTCTGATCACGCCCAATGAGCTTTTGGCGGCGCTGGGGCTTTTCCTGATGCTCTTCGCGATAGCGGCCAACTGCCTAATCAGGGAATTCGGGGATCAATGACTGGCCTAGAACCAGGGGGCACCCTCGCGAATTGCGGGAGGGGGCCGTTCGCACGGAATTGAAAAACCGAGCTGACTTGAACCACCGTCGACCGTCCAACTCGACCCATAGCTGACTTTCGACGCGTCCGGTTCCGGGCAGCCAAGGCAGCCCTAGTATCTGGCCCGCCCGCCGGACATATCGAAGACGGCACCCGTATTGAACGCGCTTGCATCGGAGCAAAGCCACAATACTAGAGCCGCCACCTCCACTGGGTCGCCCAGCCGGCTGAGCGGGCTGGCGGCAACCATGGCGTCGACTGTCTCATTGCCCAAATCCCGGATCATTCGCGTGTCGATGGGTCCCGGCGCCACGCAGTTGACGCGGATGCCGGTATCATTGACTTCGCGGGAAAGCGCTTTCGTAAAGGCGATGACGCCCGCACTCGCGGCGGAATAGACGGCGAGGTTCGGCAATCCTTCCTTGCCCGCAAGCGAGCCCATGTTGACGATCCGCCCTTTGCCCGCAGCCCGCATCAACGGCAGAATCTGGTGTGTGACTTCTAGCATCCCAACGAGGTTCACTTGCAGGATTTGCTGCCACTCAGCCGGTTCTAAGCTCTCAAATGGCTGATAACGCCCGAGATGCCCCGCATCATTCACGAGAACGTCGACGCTTCTGCCTTCCAGAAGCGCCAGCCCGCTGGCGATCTTATCACGTTTGGTCACATCGACGGTAACGGACTGCGCTCCGGCAAGTTCGACGGGCTCGACGTCCCAGATCCAGACGTCGGCTCCACTTGCCACGAAGCTGGCCGCGATGGCTCTGCCGATCCCACGGGCACCACCCGTCACAATGACGGTCTGTTGTGAGAAATCGTATGTGACTTGCACCGCAGCCCCCTAATTCCCGAGAGGCGTTAACGAGCTGAAAGCTCTTACATTCCGCAGGATGTTCTTACCAGGAGCGTGAATGGGTCGATCTGGAACTCTTTCTCAAGCGACCCCCCAAATAATTTCAGCCACGTTTCCTGCAATTCGAAAGCCTTGGCTTCGCGTGCCGCGTCACATTCAAATTTGGATTGATGTGCCTCCTGAAAATGATGAACTAGCTCGTGCACGAGAACCGACAAATCAGCTGCCGTTGCGCCGGTCCATGTGTCCGCCAGATAAATGATCTTCTCGCGGGAATCGTAGATCGACAGGATATCTGGCCGACCGTGTTGCTGTATGATTTCGGACGCGTATTGCTTGAGCCGTAAAGCGGAAACTTGGCCAACCGGCTTGAATACGAGTTTCGGCAAGGACGTGGGTATCGACTGTCCCAGCTTCGCTCCGACCCACATAGCGAGGGCCTCCAGTAGCCGCCCTCCCGGATCAGGGTGGCTCTCCCCTATGACGATTTCGAAGCCGGAGCCGAGACGCAGGCGCTCTATTGTCTCGTCACGCGCAGGCGCTTCGAAATTCAGGGTCGCCGTAAGTAATGTTGCCCCAAAGAATAGATATCGACTGAGTGTTCTCATGGAACTAACCTGCATAAGCTGCAGATAACGGTAGAATCTATAGAATTCCTAGATTATATTGAACTAAGCGTGCATCAATCTCCGTGTACTTGATTTTTACTGAATGATTCGACCTCATCAGCTTCGTCGTCATAGAGAAGCTTCGTGAGCATGACATAGCGATTGAGGGACGCCATGCTAATGTCACGAGCACATCGCTCCCGCAGCTTGAAGGCTTCAACGCGAATGCCGTCACGCAGCTCTGCGGTGTTGAGGCTGAATAACTCGCTCCGCTCAAGCATCCGCGCGAGTTCCCTGTCCCAGGCAACACAGGCCCGAGCCTGACGCGTCGTCAATTGCGCGCCCTCCGCGAGGCCGCCCCACAGGATGCAGGCGCATATAGCGAACACTGAAGACCGTCCCATTTGCGCCTCTTTGAGTGCAGGCGTTTGGATTGAGTGGGCCCGGGTTTGTCCCGCCCGTTGCCGGTTAGCCTTCGTAGCAACGAAATTTTCGTTAGGTCATGATGGAGAAGCGATCGAATGCCGATATTTCGCCGATAGCTGTGTCATGCTGGGCGACAGGGGAGAAATTCTTTCGGTAATGAGCGAAGGTTCGTCGCCGAATTTGTCGAACCGCTGCCGAATTTGTCCATATCGCGCGAAATCTTGCAGTCGAAGCTGACGCGGAGAAGCTCCTCACTAAAGATATTTGGGTATCGTTAGCGAGCGGGACGTGGGAGATGTGGACGGAGATTCTGAGGACTCCGCCGGATAGTAAGCTGGATTCTTAAAGAGACGCTTGTCTCGATTATTTCTTTGAGAGCTTTGCCGGCCGGCGAATGGCTGGCCGCCAGCCCTTGCGCGCTGCCAGGATCGATCAAACCGCAACCGGTCATTCGTCTTTTGCAGGATCGTCGGAGGCCGGCGCCGTCCGTATGGACGCATATCGGGCGATTTCAATAGGAGTCTCACCGAATCGGCGATGAAAGGCGGTTCTAAAGCGTGCCGTGTTAGTGAAGCCGTATCGGCGGGCGACGGTAGCGACCGAGGCGTCGCGTATGCCCCGAGCCAGATCGGCATGCGCTAGATCAAGCCGGACAGCATGCAATGCAGCCAAAGGGGTGCTGCCGCGAAAATGCCTGAACACAGCCGTCAAGGTTCGCAAGCTGCAGCCTGCGGCCGCAGCGATATGTGACATACGGATAGGCTCCGCGCCGTGGGCGCGCATGAAGTCTTCCGCGCGTCGAACATAGGCCGGAATTGGGTTTCCGGCTGCATTTGCGAGTCGATCAGAGTAATTATGAGTGGTGCCACGCAAAATCAGCGAGACGAGTAGGTCCGTCAGCGACGCAAGTGCGACTGGGTTATTGGCAACACCGTCCCGCCGTTGAAATTCCTGTGTAACGAAATCGAGTTGGCTTTTCAGGCTGGCTGTAAGCCCGGTGCCCCAATCGAGGCTGGGCTCGAAAATCAGCGGCCGACGCAACCGCTCATCCAGCATGTGTTCAAGCGTGCTCTCGATATCCGCAGCCTTCAAGAAAACATTGGTGCGCGCGTTATCGTCGCTGATTAAAAGGCGACCGCCGGGACCGGGCCTCCAAGTGAGACCGGTTTGTTGTGTGGCTGTCGTGGATCTTCCCTTCTGTTCCAAGGTTATATGGCCCGCGAGCATCGTCGTGAAACAATACAGGCTCCCTTCATCGCCATCGACGGTGACCTCGGTGCTAAAACTGCTCGCGACAAAACTCGTCAGAAGAGAGCCGGCGCCACGTGTCGCAAGGGTAAAAATCGGCGGCTCGAAGCGTGGGTGCCAAAGAGCACGATCCTGCAATTGGTAGGTGTAGGTGCGGTTTGAGTGTGCGGCCCGTTCAATCACGCGAATCTTGCCGCTCGAATCCTCCAGAGCTTCGGCTCGGACAACGTCGAACATTGTCAGCACAGGGGTGCTCGTGCCCGCGGCCATAGGCGTCTCCGTCCAGCTTTCTTACTGTGACGCAAGCAATTTTAGACAAATTCGGCAACGGTCCGACAAATTCGGCGGCGCACTTGGAGCGTAGTTGAAAGCGTCGTTCCCCACCGCAGCAAACTTAGCACATATGGGTGACGCAGCGTTAGCGTCTTCCGCGCCACGGCTCCGCCTCAAGCTTAACCAGCTCAAATCCGACGAATAAGAATGTTAATGTAACTGGAGTTTTTGAAATGCTGGAGTTGATCGTGATCGTCGCTGGCTTCTTTCCTGCACTCGGAGAGATTTCCCGCCCTGTCTTGACGCAGGCTGCCCCGGCGAAATGCGTCGATCTGTCCTCTCGAACTGCTCCGCAGAATTCACGCCGTGGTGAGTTCGTCAACCAGATCGGTCCTGCGGGCTGCGACAGGGGCATCGTCATGCCGATCACAGCAAGGTCATCATGGCGAGCCGCAGGGAACTCCTCGTCCAGGGACCGGCTTTGAACAAAGCGCCGAGCAGGCCTCAGATCGCACAGGAAACGGTTGGCGTTCCATCCTGATGCCCGGCAATGCGCAAAATCCGCGACAGACAGGCGAAGGCCCGGACCGCACTGCAGAGCGTGAGCGCCGCCGTGATGAATTTGGCGGTGCTCATCGTCGCCTGCCGGCCGCGTAGCCGTTGTGATCAAGCCGCCTTCATTGCCCTGATTGCAATCAACTCGAGGCTCTGCTCGGCGAAATATCGCCGTGTCTGCTTAAAAATGCAGCGAACTGCCGCGCCAGATCGTCGATCGCGTGCTTGCTGGGGCGATACCATTCCGGCGACCAGTTCATCACCCCAAGGATGACGAGGCGCCCCGCCGCCAACCTCCGAAGTCGTTAATAGCGAAGAGCATTCCGTTTGGTCACGGTCAATGGGTGACGGAATGCCGATATTTCGCCTATAGTCGGCGGACGCAGTTCATCGAGCGGGCTAGGGTGGGAGCTAAGCACCATGGACCCGGCGCTTCCGAAACTTCTACAGTTCGACCGATTTGCGCTGGATTTGACGCGCGAACGCCTAAGAGCGGGCGATCAGGAGATTGCACTACGGCCCAAGGCGTTCGAGGTTCTCCGTCACCTTGCCGAGAATGCTGGACGGCTGGTGTCGAAGCGGGAACTGTTTGAGGTCGTATGGCCAAATGTCGCTGTCACGGATGACTCGCTCGTTCAGTGCATTCGCGAGCTGCGAGACAAGCTGGGTGACACCGATCATCTCCTGATCGAAACCGTACCCCGTCGCGGATACCTGCTGAACGTTGGCCACCCCCGCGCGGCCAAAGAGCACGACTCGCTGCCGCCACCCGAGCGATCTCAAACCCCGATTGTCGGGTCACCTGGTCGTCGCCTCGTTTTATGGTCGCCTGTACAGCGCAAACGGGCGTCTCTGGCGACGGCCGCCATTACCATCTGCTGCCTGGCTGCAGCTGGATATCTTACAGCCCACCTGTGGTTGCCATCGTCAGCCAACGCTCTCTTCACAGAAGACGACGCGCGGCGGATTACGGCAATTGCAGCAGAGAAGGAGCTTCCGCTTCCGCCATTCCAGATCAGCCGGATCGGGCGTGGTGTTCTCCCTGAACATCGCCGCTTCGTCGGCATCTGGGTCAGCAGCACCGGGTTCGTTAATTCGAACCGCCAATTCATGCTGGTCATCACCGGAGCCGAACCTTCCGGCATCGTGACGGGCTTTACAGTTCGGGGGCCTCCTCGGGCCCTGAGCCTTGTCGTCAAGCCGGCTGGCGCGACCCATTTTAAGGCCCGCGTCCTCGGCGATTCCTTTCGCTACAGTGGTCCAAACAGCGAGCGCGAGGTGGTGATGACAGCCGACCGGCGGCTTGAATTCAACGAGGTCTTCGACACGGGAGTGATCGTGCGTGTCGCTCTCGATCCGGTGTGGGCACTGGTTGAGGCCGAGCAAAAAGCTGCTCTGTGGTAGCCGGCGCGGCACAGCGAGCTCCATTGTCGCTATGGTCCGTCCGGCTGTCACTAGCGCTTGGCCGGGCCGCACAGAGCTATCGTTCTTCCAGGCTCTCACATTGCTGAGGGATACTGATCGATGCGTGCAGTATTCTATGAGACCAACGGGCCAGCGCGCGATGTGCTGCGCATCGGAGACGTTGAAACTCCAAGCCCGGGAGTTGGGGAGGTTCGCGTGCGCTTGTACGCGTCGGGGGTCAATCCATCCGATGTCAAAAGCCGCGGACACCGAAAGTCGCCGTTCCCGCTGATCATCCCACATAGCGACGGTGCTGGAGAAATCGAATCCATTGGTCCTGGCGTTGCGAAGTCACGCCTCGGCGAGCGGGTCTGGATCTGGAACGGGCAGTGGCAGCGCCCATTTGGAACAGCCGCCGAGTTCATTGCACTGCCGGCCGCGCAGGCCGTTCCCTTGCCAGCTGCACTTAGCTTCGAGGAGGGCGCCGCTCTCGGCATCCCTGCGCTGACGGCCTACCACGCTGTCGAGCTTGCCGGGGTCGGTCAGGGCACAACCTTGCTCGTATCCGGCGGCGCAGGGGCGGTGAGCCAGTTCGCCATTCAATTCGCCAAGGCTCGGGGCGCGACCGTGATCAGCACGATCTCATCGCCGGACAAGGCGATGGCAGCGCGCGAAGCCGGCGCCGACCATTGCATCGACTATAAGCGTGAAAATGTGGGCGACCGTATTGCTGATATCACGGGGAGACGCGGCGTCGACGCTATCACCGAGATGGACCTATCGGCCAACGCCGGTCTGATTCCGGCGGTACTCCAACCAAAGGGAAAGGTCATTGTTTACGGCACGGGAGCCGAAGCGACGATTCCTGCCTTTGCCTTCCTCGCCAATTCGATCCAGTTGAACTTCTTCCTGATCTATCAATTGGACGCGCAGCAGCGAGAACGTGCAGTGGCTGGCGTCACGCGCGCTCTTGCTCAGGGCGAAGCGATTGCCCGTATCGGACCGACATTCCCGCTCAGCGAAACCGCCGCCGCGCACGAAGCAGTTGAGGGCGGAACGATTGGCAATGTCATCGTCAAAATCGAGTAATCGCAGCGTGGCTAGGCGATCTCTTGCGCCTTCGATCCTTCGGCCCCTTCCTGATTGTCGAAGAGTTCCTATCGGTGTCGCCTACATTGGTTAGATTACCCGGCGCAGCCTCCCATGCGGCCTGTCGATTGCGATCCCACGTCGCGCGGCGTTAGAGGAGCCGCGATATCGTGCTCGGGCTTACATTGTAGCTACGGGCGATCTCTCGAACAGGTTCGCCGGCAGCTTTCCTAGCCAGGGCCTCTTGCCGCTGATGGTGGGTCATCCCGAACGGCCGGCCGAGTTTCACGCCTCGGGCCTTAGCGCGGCTAAGGCCCTCGCTGGTTCGCGCCAAAATCAACGAGCGCTCGAACTCTGCGAACCCGGCCATGATTGTTGTGACGAGGCGGCCATGAGGCGTTTCCCATCCATGTGCTCTAAAGGGCTCTTTCCGATTATCCAATGAAATTGATGGCGTGCATGGATCAGGCCTCCTTGGCCCGCAGCGAGACCGCTTCCCAGGCGGCGACCAGGACCAGGATCGCGGTCGCAGCCAGGCTGAAGCCCAGCGGTGGCAACACCGTCCAGGCCGGTGTCAGCACGGCGAGTAAGCCGAGGCCGACCAGATGGGACAGCGGATACCAGCCGGCCGTGATGCGTTTGAACAGCAGGTTGCCGAGCAGATAGAAGGCCGGGCCGGCCAGGACCGCGATCGCCGTTCTGCCATCGGTATGGCCGGTGGGATGGGCGATGACCAGTTCGTCGCCGACGGCGACCAGGATGATGCCGGCGACCAGCAGCACGTGCAGATAGGTATAGGCGATGCGTGCGATCCGGCCGGGGTCGTCGGAGCGTGCGATGTGATGGCTCGCCCGTTCGGCACCGATATGGAAATAAATCCACCACATCGCGACCGAGCTCAGGAAGGAATTGAGGAAGGCTGTCAGGTTGACGGCCGTCACCGGCAGCTTCGCGGCGGTCGCGCCCGTCATCAGAACGGATTCACCGAGCGCGATGATGATGAAGAGGGCGCAGCGCTCGGAGAGATGCCCGCCTTCGACATTCCAGTCGCTGGTGCGGGAGTGCCCAAGGCCCGGAACGCGGAAGCCGGCGGCCGGGCCGACATATTCGATGCCGAGCGCGACCAGCCAGAGGCCGAAGCGCAGGGGACCTTCGCTCAAGCCACCGGCGATCCAGAATGCGCCGGAGCAGACGAGCCAGATCGTGATGCGCTGGAAGTTGCGGTAATTGGCGGGCGAGGCGTCCTTGAGGCTCACCATCGTGAAGATCGAGCGGACGAGCTGGGCGGCGACATAGGCGCCGGCGAAGGCAAGGCCGTTCGCACCGAAGGCCTCGGGCAAGGCGCAGGACATCACCAGGCCGAGAAACATCAGGACGAAGAGCAGGATCCTGACCGGGGGGCGCTCGGGATCGAGCCAGTTCGTGACCCAGCTCGTATAGACCCAGATCCACCAGACGGCGCCGAGCAGAAAGGCGGCCTGCGCGACGCCGAGCGGGCTGAAATGCTCCAGCAGCGTGTGCGAAATCTGGGTGATCGCGAAGACGAAGACCAGGTCGAAGAACAGCTCGACGTAGGAGACCCTCGCATGCTGGTGTTCGACGCGCTCCCTGAGCAGCGCGCCGGGTTTGTGAGCTTTGGCCATGCAGACCCCTATCCCCTGCTGCGCGCTTTCGCGCGCAACCCGTCAGCGAGGGTGTCCTGCGGCCCGTGCCGCCGTCAATGGCGGAAGTGGCGGTGCCCGGTGAAGACCATGGCGAGGCCGGCTTCGTCGGCCGCCTTGATGACCTCGTCGTCGCGCATCGAACCGCCGGGCTGGATCACCGCGGTGGCACCGGCATCGGCCGCCGCCAGCAGGCCGTCGGCGAAGGGGAAGAAGGCGTCGGAGGCGACGACGGAGCCCTTGGCGAGCGTCTCGGGCAGGCCTGCCGCCTTCGCGGCCTCTGCGGCCTTCCAGGCGGCGATGCGAGAGGAATCGACGCGGCTCATCTGGCCGGCGCCGATGCCGACCGTGGCGAGGTCCTTGGCATAGACGATGGCGTTCGACTTGACGTGCTTGGCGACGCGGAAGGCGAAGCGCAGATCGGCGAGTTCACGCTCGCTCGGTTGGCGCTTCGTCATGACCTTCAGCTCCATGTCGTCGACGACGGCGTTGTCGCGCGACTGGGCGAGGAAGCCGCCGGAGACGGTGCGCAGCGACAGGCCGGGCGAGCGGACATCCGGCAGGCCGCCGGTCAGCAGCAGGCGCAGGTTCTTCTTGGCGGCGATCATGGCGATCGCCTCCTCGTCGGCGTCGGGCGCGATGATGACTTCGGTGAAGACCTCGACGATCTTCTTCGCTGCGGTCGCGTCGAGCTTGCGGTTCAGCGCGACGATGCCGCCGAAGGCCGAGACGGGGTCGCAGGCCAGCGCGCGCTCATAGGCTTCGAGCAGCGAGCCGCCGGCGGCGACGCCGCAGGGGTTGGCGTGCTTGACGATGACGCAGGCGGCCGAAGCCTCGGGGACGAACTCGGCGACGCATTCGAAGGCGGCGTCGGTGTCGTTGATGTTGTTGTAGGAGAGCTGCTTGCCCTGGACCTGACGCGCGGTCGAGACGCCCGGCCGGTTCTCCGGGGTGCGGTAGAAGGCGGCCCATTGATGCGGGTTCTCGCCATAGCGCATGGTTTCGGCCAGCGCGCCGCCGAGCGCGCGGAAATGCGGGGCGGTGTCGCCGAGCTCGTTCGCGAACCAGTTCGAGATCGCCGCGTCATAGGCCGCGGTGCGGGCATAGGCCTTCTGGGCGAGCTTGCGACGCAAAGTCAGCGTGGTCGCGCCCTTCTGGGCCTCGAGATCGGCGAGGACGGACGGATAGTCCGCCGGCTCGACCACGACCGCGACGTCATGATGGTTCTTGGCGGCGGCGCGGATCATTGCCGGGCCGCCGATATCGATGTTCTCGATGCAGTCGTCATAGGCCTTGCCGGCCGCGACGGTGGCTTCGAACGGGTAGAGGTTCACGACGAGCAGGTCGATCGGCTGGATGCCGTGGCCGAGCATCGAGGCCTGGTGCTCGGGATGCGAGCGGATGGCGAGCAGGCCGCCATGGACCTTCGGATGCAGGGTCTTGACCCGTCCGTCCATCATCTCGGGGAAACCCGTGAGATCGGAGACGTCGCTGACGGGGAGGCCGGCTTCGGCGATCGCCTTGGCGGTGCCGCCGGTCGAGACCAGCGCGATGCCGAGCTTGTGGAGGGCGCGCGCGAAATCGATCAGCCCCGTCTTGTCGGAAACGGAAAGGAGCGCGCGTTCGACGCGGCGAAGCTCATTCGGCATCGGGATCAGGTCCGGCTTTGATTGCGGAAAGGCAGTTTCGGCAGACGCGCGCGGGCTATCATGCTGCGCTGCAAAAGGCAAAAGCCGCCGTCGCAGAACCGTCACGCGTCGGGAGCGGGTTCCGCGGCTTCGCGCTCGGCGATCGCAGCGGCGACCGTCTTGCCGGCACGGGGATTGGCGGTGCTGATCCGGCTGAAGCGCCAGGTCACGCGCGGCGTCGCCACGGCATCGAAGGCGATCACGAGCTGCTCGGTGCGCCGCCGCCCGTCCGAGGAGGCAAGGAAGATGCTCTCCTCGATGGCGATGGTCAGGCCGCCGGCCTCGAAGCTCCAGACCTCGCCCGAGGCCAGCGCCAGAAGCGCGCCGCTGCCGTCCCGAACGAGGCTGGCGCGGACATTCGGATGCAAGTGGAAGCGTAAGGCGGACGCGAGCGCGGTGCGCGTCCCGGTCAGGGCGACCTCATCTTCGCCGGCCAGTGCGGCGCCGTCGCGGGCGAGCGTCAGGCGGCGGGTATGGGTCGCACCGAGGCTGCGGCGATAACCGTCATGGCTTGCGACCCATTCGGCGCCATCAGCGCCGTCCTGGCGGGCGACGCGGACATCGCGAGGGCCGGAGACGACGCGCATTTCGCCGAGAACCATGCCGAAATTGGCGCTGGAGCGATCGTCGAGGACGAGCGTCGAATGGGCGGCGGTGCTGCGCGCGGCGAGCTTCAATTCCGGGGGGCCGAAGCGGCTGGCGCCGCAATTGACGATGATGCGCTGCGGGCCGCTGGAGAATTCGAAGGCGAGGCAGCCGGCATGGGCCTCGACCGAATAGGCGCCGCGCGGCGGTGCGCCAGCATCGGTGACGACGATGCTGCGCTCGGCCGCGAGGCGGCTGTAGCCGGAATAGGCGGCATGTTCGGTCGGCCGGCCACGGGCATCGTCATAGGCCGCGAGCGTCGCCATCAGGTCGGGCGGGGTCGTGCCCATGCCGTTGAACAGGGCAAGCGCGCCGTCGCCGTGCCGGAACAGGCGTAAGTGCGGCATCATCCGCTCGATCGCGGTCATCACCCCACGCGGTGGCTCGAGCCCGCGAGCGGCGAAGGTCTCGCGCAAGGGCAGGAGGTCGAGCAGGAATTCGATCAACAGGCGTGGATTGCGCGAGAGATGGCCGCCATCGGGCAGGATCTGCTCGTCGAGTTCCTCGGACAGCAGGATCTCGATCCGGCGCCGGTGGCCATCCTGCCCGTCGAGGCAGATCGCGGCAAAGGCGATGGCGATCAGGCCGTTCAGCCGGTCGGCGCCCTCGACGGCGCCGGCCAGCGCCAGGCTGACCCGATCGGTGAGGCGCGAGACATGGCGCAGATAGCGCTCGTAGAAGGCATGGTCGGCGCCTTCCAGCAGCAGCGGGGAATGCGACAGGAAGGCGATCAGCCGACGTGCAGCGACCGCAGGGCGCCGCGCGATGTCATGGCGGTCGCGACGCCTGGCGATGAAATCCTCGACCAGGCTGCGGGCATTGGCGCGGGCGATCGCGGTGTCGGCGGCGCGCATATGGCGCAGCCAGCCGAAGCCGTAGAGCGCCTCGGCCCAGGCATCGCTCGGCGGCGTCGCGTCGAACGGCGATTCACCGTGGCTGCGCAGGGTGCGCCCGGCGAACGCGTAATAGCCTGCATAGAAATCGCCGGCCGTCGTCGGGTCGGCGGTGCGGAGGTCATGCGGGGCGAAGAGCAGGCGCGTGGCGTTGCTGCGGCCGAAGGGCCAGAGCCTGCGGGTGGCGCCGACGAACTGGCCGCGGGTTCGCCGCGCCGCCCGTCCGATCGCGGCCTGGGCCAACCCCCGTCGCTCAGCCCACCCGCTCAAATCCCCTGTCGACTCCGTGCCCGGGCGCGGCGGTGCGCCGCGCGAATCCTGGCTCCGTCATAGCCTGATCAGGCGGGTTGCGTAAAATCCCGCCCATCCCGAAAGGCGCGGGGTTTCGCCCTGCAATTGGTGCGGCAGGGTCCGGATATCGCCATTCGAGTCGATCGCATCAGCCAAACCGCCGATTTCCTCCGGGCGGACGGGTTCGCGACGAAACTGGGGATTGCGGGCGAGAAAGGCCGCGGTCTGTTCTTCGCCTTCCTGCCGTTCGAGCGAACAGGTGCAGTAGACGAGGCGTCCGCCGGGTTTCGTCAACGCGGCGGCGGCATCGAACAGACGCGCCTGAAGGGCAGCCAGCCGGTCGCGATCCTCGGGCAATTTGGTCCAGGCGACGTCGGGATGGCGGCGGATCGTGCCAGTCGCGCTGCAGGGCGCATCGAGCAGCACGGCGTCGAAGGGATCGGCCTTCCAGGTCACGGCATCGGCGGTGACCACTTCGGCGGAGAGGCCGAGCCGCGCCAGATTGGCCTTGAGCCGGCGCAGGCGCGGGCCGGAGCGATCAAGCGCGGTGACGCTCGCGCCGGCCGCGGCGATCTGGGCGGTCTTGCCGCCGGGCGCGGCGCAGAGATCGGCGATGCGCTCGCCGGGTTTCGGGGCGAGGAGCTTGACCGGCAGGGCGGCGGCGGCGTCCTGCACCCACCACGCGCCCTCATCGAAGCCCGGCAGGCCGGCGATGGCCTGGCGCTCGCGCAAGCGCACCGAGCCGATCGGCAGGGCGATGCCGTCGAGTTTTTCGGCCCAGCCGGCGGGATCGGCCTTGACGCTGAGGTCGAGCGGGGGCTCCTCGCGATGGCTCTGGGCCATCGCGGCGGCGGTATCCTCGCCATAGGCCGTGCACCAGCTCTCCACCAGCCAGTCGGGTGTATCGCCGAAGACCTCGGCTTGCGCCTCGGCGAGGACCGCATCGCGCTCGCGGGCGAGGCGGCGCAGCACCGCATTGCCGAGTGCGGCATAGCGGGCCGAGCGCGCGTCCTCGTGCAGGTGGCGGATGGCGAGGTCGACCGCCGCGTGGTCGGGCACGTCGAGGAACAGGATCTGGGCGGCGGCGGCCGTCAGGATCGGCTCGAACGGGCCGGATTTGCGCGGGCTGCCGCGCTCGAGGCGCGCGTCGATGGCGTGCTGGATCGTGCCGAGGCGGCGGAAGGCCGTGACAGCGATGGCGCGGGCGAGGCTCGCATCGGCGGCATCGAGCCCGGATTCCGGCAACATCCGCTCCAGGGTCTCATCGAGGGCGGTGCGGGCGCGCAGGACCTCGTCGATGACCGTGGCCGCAAGCCGGCGCGCCGGCAGGCCCGGGGCATCGTCGAGCTTGGGCGGCGTTTCCGGCCGAGCGGGGCGGCGCGAGGAGGATTGATCTGCCATCTCAGCCCCACGGGCCCGGCTGGCGCGGGGAATTGCCCCAAGGGCTGTTGTCGGCCTGGGCGGTAAAGCCCGCGCCCGTACTGCTGCGGCCGATGCCGAGCGCACGCGCCTGCTCCATCAGGGCGGCAATGCGGTTGCCGGTGTCGGGGTGTGTCGAAAACAGATTATCCATGCCGCCGCCGGTCAAGGGATTGATGATGAACATGTGCGCCGTAGCAGGCTTGGCCTCGGCTGTCTCGCTGGGGATGTGCTGAACGCCGGCCGCGATCTTGGCGAGTGCGTCGGCGAGCCAGACCGGATTGCCGCAGATCTGGCCGCCGAGCTTGTCGGCCTCGTATTCGCGCGAACGCGAAATCGCCATCTGGATCAGGGCGGCGGCCATCGGGGCGAGGATCGAGAGCAGGATCTGGACGATGAAGTTCGGGCGGTTGTCGCGCGAGCCGAAGAACATGCCGAAGGTGACGAGCGAGGAGATCGCGCCGGCGAAGGTCGCGGTGATCGTCATGGTCAGCGTGTCGTGGTTCTTGATATGCGCGAGCTCGTGCGCCATCACGCCGGCGAGCTCCTCATAGGTCAGCGTGCGCAGGATGCCGGTGGTCGCCGCGACAGCGGCGTTCTGCGGGTTGCGGCCGGTGGCGAAGGCGTTGGGCTGGTCTTCGTGGATCAGGTAGACGCGCGGCATTGGCATGTTCGCGCGGGCGGCGAGGTCGCGCACCATGCCGCAGAGCTCGGGCGCGGTCGCAGCATCGACCTCCTGGGCATTGTGGGCGGCCAGCGCCAGCCGGTCGGAATTCCAGTAGCTGAAGAGATTGGTCACGACGGCGAAGCCGAGCGCCATCAGCATGCCGCCGCCGCCGCCGAGCAGGTAGCCGACCGCGCCGAAAAGCGCCGTCAGGCCCGCCATCAACATACCGGTGCGCACGTAGTTCATCGAAATCCCTTCTCTGGCGCCATCTGGCGTCGGCCCTCGCATCTGCGAGCATCGTGCCCTATGTGGTGAGGGCAATCCCGATCCTGCAAGAGAATCCTGCAAGGAAACGCGCCGAAATGCCCGATAAGACCGATCAGGACAGGCCGACGGATGCGCCGGAAGCCAAGGTACTGTCCCCCGCCGCGCAGCGTGCTCTGGCGGAAGCGGCCGCGCGCCGCGCTGCAATCGATACCCATGCTGCCGAGATCGCCAGGCAACGCGAGGTCAATGGCCGCGGCGGGCTGGAGCCGGTGCGTTACGACGACTGGGAAGTGAAGGGCATCGCCAGCGATTTCTGATGGGCGGGGCTGCTATGGCCCCAAAACATTGCCAATCCGCGGCTCTGCGTCCAAACAGGCGCCGGATAGCAGCGGATGTGCCTCATGGATAGCAACGACAAGCGCCTCGCGGCCCTGCGCCGCCTTCTTGCCGAGGCGCATGACAAGCTCGGCCTGAAGCTCGGTTTCCGGCTCTGGGACGGGAGCATGGTTCCAGCTTCCTGGCCGGCGGACGGACTCGCCATCGCTATCGCCGACCCCGGCGTTCTGGCCGCGCTGATCCGCAAGCCCAAGCTCGATACGTTGCTCAACCTGCATATCGCCGACCGGCTCGCGATCGTGAACGGCTCGCTCTTCGATCTTGCCGCGGCGCGGCCGGAAGGGAAGGTCGGCAAACTCGCGCGCAACATCCCTAAGGGCGCGGTCTTCGATGTCATCAGGCGCTTCATCTTCGTGTCGGGAGCGGCCGAGGCCGCTGTCAGCCATCCCAAGGGCGACGAGATCGCGCGGGACGGCGCGCCGGCCACCAACAAGGCCAACATCGCCTACCATTACGACGTCTCGAACGATTTCTACCGGCTCTTCCTCGACGAGGAGATGGTCTACACCTGCGCCTATTTCAGCGAGGATCACGGCGATCTCGAGCGCGCCCAGCGCGACAAGCTCGACATGATCTGCCGGAAGCTGCGCCTGCAGCCCGGCGACCGCTTCCTCGATATCGGCTGCGGCTGGGGCGCGCTGGTCTGTCACGCCGCCCGCCATTACGGGGTCGAGGCTCATGGCGTGACGCTGGCGGAGGAGCAGCTCGCCCTGGCGCGCGAGAAGGTCGAGAGGCTCGGGCTTCAGGGCAAGGTCACGCTCCACCTCAAGGATTTCACAGAGATGGAGGGGGAGTTCGACAAGATCTCCTCGATCGGCATGTTCGAGCATGTCGGCATCCGCAACCATCCGTCCTATTTCCAGGCGGTGAACCGGCTGCTCAGGCCGCGCGGGCTCTATCTGCATCACTGCATCTCGCGCCGCGCCAAGAAGACCGAGAAGGCCTTCAACAAGATGCCGGCCGAGTATCGTGCGCTGGTGCGCTACATCTTTCCCGGCGGCGAGCTCGACCATCTGGGCATGTCGATCGCCAATCTCGAGCGCCACGGCTTCGAGGTCCATGACGCCGAGGGCTGGCGCGAGCATTACCAGCGCACGACGCGGCTGTGGTGGGAAAGGCTCGACGCCAACAAGGACAAGGCCGAGGCCGAAATCGGTCCGGAGCGGACGCGGATGTGGCTGCTCTATCTCGCCGGCTGTTCGCTGGCCTTCGAGCGCGGCGGGGCGCTGGTCAACCAGACGCTGGTCACGAAGCGGCGCAAGGGGCCGTCCGGCCTGCCGCTGACGCGCGCAGACCTCTATCGCGCCTGAACGGCACTTCGGCCGGCTTGATGCCGGCCTCCCGTCTTCTCCGATGTCGGGAAGGTCGCCCGGCGCGCGGCCGGGCCGAGGTCTTACTTCTTGACGAAGAGGTCGAGCTTTCCATGATGCTCGGCCAGCAGGTAATAGAAGGTCAGGCGGGACTTGGTCTTGTCGGCCTTCATGTGCTCGCAGATCGCCTTGACGGAGCCGTCGAGATCGCCGGACTTCAGGCCGAGCTTCTTCTTCAGGAAGTTTTCGCGGACGCGATCGAGTTCGGCCGGATCGGAGCAGGCGACGTAGCGGGTATCGGGTTTGCTCATCACCAGTGCATAGGATTTCGACATGCCGGCGAAGGCCGCTTCGTTGAGCGCCTTCTTGGCAAACTTCTTCACGTCGGCGAGATGGTCCATCTGGTAGCCCCTTCCTGGCCCGTACGGGAGTACGGGTGGTTACGTGTCGCGGGCGGAGGTTAACGCGGTTCTTTGCAGGGGGCGAGGGGGCAAAGGATGAGATTTCGAGATTTCGGAACCGCCCGGGCCAGCCTTTGGTCGAAGGCCGGGATTGCGTGGCGCGGATGACGGGGCCAACGCCAGCATGGGTTGAGCCGGCGCCGATCCGGTGCTGCGATGCAGCATCCCCGGAGCATGATGATGAAGCCGACGATCCTGATGATGCCGCGTCTCGCCGCCGAAGCGATCGCCCGCCTGAAGCAGAGCTACACCGTGATCGGGCCGGTTGATGGCGACGCCGCGGCCGCGATCCCGGCGGAGGCGAGGGACGCGCGCGTGCTGGTGACCTATGGCGGGCGCCGGACCGGCGCCGAACTGATGGACGCCTTGCCGAAGCTCGAGCTGATCGCCTGCTATGGCTCCGGCGTCGAGGGGGTCGATGCCGCCGCGGCCAAGGCGCGCGGCATCAGGCTCTGCAATGCCGCCGACGCCAATGCGCGCAGCGTCGCTGAATTCGCGATGGGCCTGATGCTCTGCGTCATGCGCGGCATCGGGCAGGGGGAGCGCTTCCTGCGCGACGGCCTCTGGGGCAAGCCGGGGCGCGATCCGGTCGCCAACACGCCGGACCTCGCCGGCCGCAAGGTTGGCATCTATGGGCTCGGCGCCATCGGCAGCCGGATCGCGAGCCGCGCCGCAGCCTTCGAGATGGAGGTGGGCTATCACAGCCGCTCGCCCAAGCCGGACCTTCCTTACCGCTTCCATGACAGCCTGCTCGGCCTTGCCGCATGGGCCGACGTGCTGGTGGTCGCTGTCCGGGCCAGTGCCGAGACCCGCAACGCCATCGACGATGCCGTGCTGAACGCGCTTGGGCCCGCAGGTTATGTCGTCAATATCGCGCGTGGCCTCGTCATCGATGAGGACGCGCTCTGCGCAGCGCTTGAACAGAAGCGGATCGCCGGCGCGGCGCTCGACGTCTTCGCTGCGGAGCCGCATGTGCCGGAGCGGCTCCAGGCGCTCGACAATGTCGTGCTGACGCCGCATATCGCGGCGAGTTCGCAGGATGCCAAGAAAGAGCAGTTGCGGATGCTGCTCGGCAATCTGGAGGCGTTCTTCGCGGGACGGCCGATCCTTTCGCCGGTCACCCTCTGAAGGATCAGGGCAGGACGACGACCGGGGTTCCCATCTGGACGCGTGCGTAAAGGTCGATCACGTCCTGGTTGTGCATGCGGAAGCAGCCATAGGATGCGGCCTTGCCGACGGTATTCGGCATGTTGGTGCCGTGGATCGCGTATTGCCCGCCGGGGCCGAGGCCGATGACGCGCGCGCCCATCGGGTTGCGCGGCGAGCCGCCGGGAATGACGTCGGGCAGGCGGGGATTGTCGCGCTTGACCTCGGCCGGCGGCGCCCAGGCCGGATCGACCTGCAGTTCCTCGACATATTTGACGCCGCGCCACTGCTTGCCGGCCTTGCCGACGGCGATGGTGTAGCGGATCGCCTCGCCGGGCGAGACGACGTAGTAGAGCTTCCGCTCGCCGGTGCGGATCACGATGGTGCCGGGGTCGAAGCGCCCGTCGCGCATTCCGACGACCTCGCGGGCCTGCGCAGGTAGCGCAGCCGCAATGGCGGCCGACAGGGCAAGGGGTGCGACAGCGATATGCCGGAACATGTCTGGAACTCCCTGGAAACTGCGGGAGTTGTGCCGCCGCAGCCGTGAAGCGCGGGTTGAGCGATATGGTGAAGCGATGATTCAGGATGAATCACCGGTGAATCAGCGCTTTAGGCCGCCGGCCGAGCCCGGTGCTGCTGCGGCAGCAGGAAGGGCAGGCCGGGCGCGGGCGCGCGGCTCAGCGTCAGGTCGACCTTGAAGACCTGGCGCAGCAGTGCGTCGTCCAGCGTCCTGGCCGGCGGGCCCTGCGCGATGATCCGGCCCTGATCCATCACGACGAGATGGTCGGCATAGGTCACGGCGAGATTGAGGTCGTGCAGCACGATCAGGACGGCAACGCCGCGGGCTGCGATGGCGCGGGCCATGTCGAGCAAAGCGAGCTGGTGGCAAAGATCGAGGCTGGCGATCGGCTCGTCGAGGAACAGCACCTGCCGCTGCGCGACGCTGCGGCCGGCTTCGAGCTGGCAGAGCACGCGGGCAAACTGCACGCGCTGCTGCTCGCCGCCGGAGAGCGTCTGATAACGCCGCCCGGCGAGATCGATCACGCCGGCGGCAGTGAGACTCTCGGCGACGATCGCCTCGCGCCGCTGGCGGGTCAGGGCCCGGCCGATGCCGTCGACACCGAGGCTCGCGACCTCGTAGACGCTGAAGGGGAAAGCGAGGCGGGCGTGCTGGGCCATCACCGAGCGCAGGCAGGCGAGGCGCCAGGCCGGAACCGCCGCGAGCGATTCGCCGGCGATGCGGATATCGCCGCCGGCCGGCTTGATCTCGCCGGTCAGCAGCTTGAGCAGGGTCGATTTGCCGGCGCCGTTGGGGCCGATCAGGATGGTCGTCGTGCCCCCGGTGAGCTCGAGGCTGGCATCGCTGACGAGCTTGCGCCCGCTGGCGAGGAAGCTGACGCCATGGCTGGAGAGGATCGGGTTCGCGTCAGACATCGATCAGGCTCGTGCGGCGGAGCAGCAGCCAGAGGAAGAAGGGCGCGCCGATCGTGGCGGTGACGATGCCGATCGGCAGTTCGGCGGGGACGACGATCAGGCGCGCGACGATATCGGCGCCGACCAGCAGCATCGCACCGCCCAAGGCCGAGAGCGGCAGCAGCAGGCGATGGTCCGGGCCGACGCAGAGCCGGATCAGATGCGGCACGACGATGCCGACGAAGCCGATCAGGCCGGCCGTGGCGACGCTGGCGCCGACGGCGAGCGCGACCAGCAGGATCGCCAGCGCCTTGATGCGCTGGACGGGGATGCCGAGATGGTAGGCCTCGGCCTCGCCGAGCATCAGCCCGTTCAGGCCGCGCGCCAGCAGCGGCATCAGGAGAAGCAGCGGCAGGATGATCGGCGCGACCACCGTCAGCTTCGTCCAGCTCGCGCCGCCGAGGCTGCCGAGCGACCAGAAGGTCAGGTCGCGCAATTGCCGGTCGTCCGACATGAAGGCGAGCAGGCCGGTCAGTGCGCCCGCGAGCGCACCGAGCGCGACGCCGGCCAGCAGCATCGTGGCGACCGAGGTGCGGCCGCCGCGGGTGGCGATGAGATAGAGCGCCAGCGTCGAGATCAGGCCGCCGCAGAAGGCGCCGGCCGGCAGGGCGGCGAAGGGCAGCTTCATCATCGTGCCGGCGAGCAAGCGGTCGCCCAGCACGATGGTGGTGGCTGCCGCCAGTGCCGCGCCGCTGGAGACGCCGACGAGGCCGGGGTCGGCAAGCGGGTTGCGGAACAGCCCCTGCATCAGGGCGCCGGAGACGGCGAGGCCGGCGCCGACGAGCAGGCCGAGAAGCACGCGCGGCAGGCGGATATTGAGGACGACGAGGACATCGCGGCCCTCGAGCAAGGTGGTGTCCCCGGAAAGCCGCGCCATCAAAATCTCGGCGACGCGGCCGGGTGCGATCGAGATCGCGCCCTGGCCGATGGCGACCACGGTCAGGAGCAGGCAGGCCAGGGCGAGCCCCGCCACCGCGAGCAGGCCGGTGCGGCGCCGGCTGGCGATCAGCGTCGTCAGAGGCGAGGAGGCCATGGCTGGGGACGGTGCCGCGAGGGTCACGGGGCGGCTGCGGTCTTGAGCGGCGGAATGGCGGCTTCCGGGTAGATCGCGGCCATCAGGTCGCGCGCCGCCATCGGCGTGCGCGGCCCGAAGCCGAGCAGATAGAGCCCGTCCATATGGACCAGCCGCTTGCCGGTCGCTGCCGGGGTCTGGGAGAAGGCGGGCATCGCGAAGAGCTCGTCGGGCGTGGTGTTATGAGCGCTGCTGTTGCGCATCATCAGCACCATGTCCGGCGCGGCGGCGGCGATCGCCTCGTCCGTCATCGGCTTGTAGCCCTCGATCGCATCGGCGACGTTGATGCCGCCGGCGAGCGAGATGATGCCATCGGCCGAGCTGTTGCGGCCGCCGACCATGGCGCGGCCGTTCTGGAGCGAGAGCAGGAAGAGGACGCGCTTCTTCTTGGCGATGCCGGAGCGCAGCGTGGCGAGCTCGTCGAAGCGCGCCTTGGTCTGTGCCGCCAGGCGCTCGGCCGGGGCGGCTGCGCCGATCGCGGCGCCGATCGCGGCGATCTTGCTGGTGACCCCGTCCGGAGTCAGTCCGTCATGGATGCGGGCGATCTTCACGCCGGATTCGGTCAGCAGCGAGACGGCATCGGGAGGGCCTGCGCCATCGATCGCCATGATCAGGGAAGGCTTCAGCGAAAGCACGCCCTCGGCCGAGAGCGCGCGGACATAGCCGACATTCGCCTTCTGCTTCAGCGCCTCCGCCGGGAACTGGCTGGTCGAATCGACACCGACGATGCGGTCCTGCAGGCCCAGCGCATAGATCACCTCGGTGATGACGCCGCCGGCGACGACGATGCGATCCGGCGTCTGGGCAAGTGCCACGCCCGGCAAGGCGGCGGGGAGTGCGAGCCCACCGAGGCCGAGCGCGCTCAAGGCGAGCGCTGCGGTCATCTCGCGACGGTTCGGCTGCCGCAGGCCGCCATGGGCTTTGGTGATGCGCGAGCCAGACATATCGCAACTCCGTTCGGGCCCAGACGGTGGATTCTACCGACGCGGGCGCCAGGCAAGAAGGTTGTAGCCAGTTTAAAATCATTCAATACAAAGTAGATCCTGTTTTTAATTATTCAAAACAAGATCTTCTTTGCAGTATTATTGACGCTGATATGAGGCTTTACTACAAGGGGTCAAGGGCAACGCCGATGCGCGGCCGGCTTCGTCGGGCGATCTCGCCGGATAGTCGCCTGCCGGCCATGTGCATTTCCGGGTCGAGCCCTCCTTCCGGAGGCGCTCGAACGGATGGCGGTTGCCCTGCCGCGATCGCGGCATCGTTCGTTTCCGCCGGCTCCGGCGCGTCAGATGCAGGGTTTACCGATGTTCATCGCCATGAATCGCTTCAAGGTCGTCAAGGGCGAGGAAGCCGCCTTCGAGACGGTCTGGTCCTCGCGCAAGACCCGGCTCGACGAGATGCCGGGCTTCCTCTCCTTCCATCTGCTGAAGGGGCCGGAGAAGGAAGATCACACGCTCTATTCCTCGCATACGAGCTGGGCCTCGAAGGAGGATTTCACGGCCTGGACCAAGTCCGAGCAGTTCCGCGAATCGCATCGCAATGCCGGCCAGCCGCGCCCGAAGCCGATGTATCTCGGTCATCCCGAATTCGAGGGCTTCGAAACCGTGCTGAGCGAGAGCAACCCGCACCTGCCCCGCCAGGCGGCCGAGTGAGGCTGACCCGATGACGACCGCCGACACCGTCGCGCAGGACCCGATGGAGCACGCGCGCGCTCTGCTCGCGGCCAAGCCGGACGGCCTGATCGAGGCCGTGGCGCGCGAGGCCAAGGTCTCGACGCGCGCAGTCCTCGAACTCCTGCCCGAGGCCCAGCGTCAGCTCGTGGCACCCGAGCGCTTCGAGGATGTCTGGAAGGAGCTGGCGAGCTGGGGGACGGTGCTCTTCCTGATGCACACGCCCGACATCGTGCTGGAATGCGAGGGCTCGCTGCCGGTCGGCAGCTTCGGCCATGGCTACTACAACATCCATGGCGACAGCCCGATCGGCGGACATATCAAGGCCGAGAACTGCCGGGCGATCTATCTGGTCGACCGCTCCACCGCGCAGGGCCGGCGCGCCTGCTCGGTGCAGTTCTTCAACGGTTTCGGCGAGGTGATGTTCAAGGTCTTCGTGCGGCGCGATGCCGCGCGGGAACTGCTGGCGGACCAGCTGGCGCGGTTCGAGGCGCTCAAGACAAAATTCGCCTGAGCCGCGAAAAAAACGCCATGGTGCGGTTTATGCTTCGCGCGGTACAAGCTGCGCGAAGCGGCATCAGTGACGGACATGAGCGAAATTAACCAATCGTTAACCATGTTGACGCAGCCTTCGCGGCAGAAGGCCCGTCGGGCATGACCGCATCGCGCGACCGCGAGCTCTCGGGCCACGCGGCGGCTACGCCCGACGAAAGGCTGTCCGACGGTTCGACGATGGGGGGCGATATGGCCGCGCATGTCACCATGGATCGGGCCCATCTGCCGCATGGCCGCCCCGAGCTGAGCATTGCGGCCGGGCGGAGGTTCGTGGCGAGGCGGGTTCCGGCTCTGCGGTCGAATCTGGGTTCGGCGCTCCTGCTCGGCCTGCGCTTCATTCAGGCCCGGCTGATCTCGGTCTGGGGCCTGATCATTGCGGCCGCCCTGTGCCCGCCTTTCGTCTTCGCCGCCTTCGCCGTCTTTTCATCGGCTGCGAACTTTATCTCGATCGCCTCGCTCCTGCGATTGGAGGCGGTGTTTTTCCGGAGCAGCGATCGCTTCCGGCTTGGCCTTGCCTTCCGGCTTGCCGCTGCCGTCGGGGTGGCCTTCCTGGCGATCACCACCCTGGTCCTGATCGGGCTCGCCGCGACTGGCTGGGTCGCGCCTGCCGTCGCCTTCTTCTTCCTGGTTTCGCTGGCGGCGCGTTCGGTCCTGCGTTTGCTCTGGTCCGAGGCGACGGCGGAGGGGGATTTCCGCGCCATCGGCAACAGCAATGTCGTGCAGGCGGTGGTCCAGCCGGCGATCATGCTGATCCTGATCGCGATCTTCGGGCCGAAGGCGCTGACCCTTTTCATGGCCGATGCGCTCGGGCATGTGCTGGCGGCGGCCTATCTTCTGCGGCGCCGACGGGATTCGGTCGCGGAGCTTGTTCAGCCGGGTCTGTGGTCATGGCGCAGCCTCGCCGAGGCGGCCATCCGCTGGCGGGATGCGCCGCGCGCGTTGCTGCCGTCGGCGCTGCTGGCCTATGGCTTCGCGATCGCGCCGCTGATGGCGCTGCCCTATGCCAGCAACACTGTGCTGGCCGCGCAGATCGCCCTGTCGATGCGGCTTCTGGACATGCCGACCCAGATGTTCGGCACCGTGTCGATCCCGCTCGTGCTGAACCGCCTGCGCGCCCATGCCGGCCCGCGGCGGCGTTTCTGGGCACGAATCATGGCGCTCGGCCTGATCGTCGGCGCGACGGTCCTGTTCGGCGTCATCGCCTTGGCCTCGCTCGTGGCGGATCATTGGCTGGACGGGACGCAGTGGCAGAATCTCGGTGAGGTCATCGCATTGCTGGCGGCGTTCTATATCGGCATTGCCGTGCTCGGGCCGCTGCAGGAAGTGGCGACACTTTCGCGCCAGCCATTCTGGCAGGTTGTGATCAACGGCGTCGCGCTGATCGCTATCGTGGCGGCGATGGCGTGGTTCCGCGCATTGTCGCCGGAGCTGCTGTTGACGATCGGCGCCATCTCGATCCTGCGGACGCTGACGCACACCATCTTCATCTGGCTGCATCTCGACGATTCCGCTGAAGCACCGACCGATGGCCTGGCCGCTTCGGGGGCTGCCCGCTGAAGGTTATTCTCTGCGGATCAGCTTGTCGGCGAGCAGCGAGGAGAGAAGACCCGGCTTGAACTCGCGCTCCAGCCGCTCCGGGTCGTAGATCGTGGCGACCCAGTCCAGGAAGGCGATGCCCTTCGCGTCGCCCTCGCGGCGATAGGCCTCGAAGAAGGCGTCGAGGATGCCAGTCTTGGCGAAGCGGAAATGGCCGTAGCGCAGCGAGAGCTGGCGCATCGCCTCGTCGAGCGGGCGCCCTTCATGGATCAGCAGGTAGAGCGCCGAGAAGAAGCCGGCCCGGTCGGCGCCTGATTTGCAATGCACCAATGCCGGCTCGTTGAGACTCTCGAAGAATGCCTTGGCACCGAGAATGGTCTCGCGCTCCGGGGCGCCACGCGAGCGCAGCACGAAATCGACCAGCTTGATGCCGTGGCGCTCGCACGCCTCCTTCTGGAGCGGCCAGGAGCCGTGCTCGCGCCCGCCGCGCAGGTTGACGATGGTCCTGACGCCTTTGCGCGCGAAGGTGGCGATCTGGCCGGGCGCAGGCTGGGCCGCGCGCCAGAGCCGTGGCGTGACCCGGTGCGCATTGAGATAGGCGAGCCGGAAGATGCCGTGGTCGACCAGCAGCATGTTGGCCCAGGCGCGCAGGCGCTGGCCGCGGCCCTCGATCGGCCGGTCCCAGCGGGCGATGCGGGCCATGCGGCGGGCATAGCGCTCTTCGTCGGGGCGCAGGCGGCTCAGCACGGCCTGATCTCGGGGCTGTTCATGAGGCGCCGGATAGCAGCGCGGGCGCGCCGGCGCAAATCATCAGGCGATGCGCAATCACGGAAGGGCTTGGACTTTTCGCCGCGAACTTGCATAAGGCCCGGCAAAATTCCCAAGCGAAAATTCCCAAGCGACAGGTTCCAGCATGCGCATCGACGCCATCTCCATCGGCAAGAACCCGCCCGAAGAAGTCAATGTCCTGATCGAAGTGGCGATCGGGGGCGAGCCGATCAAGTACGAGATGGACAAGGAAGCCGGCACGCTCTTCGTCGACCGCTTCCTCTACACGCCGATGCGCTATCCCGGGAACTACGGCTTCATCCCGCATACGCTCTCGGAAGATGGCGACCCCTGCGACGTGCTCGTCGCCAATACGCGCCCGCTGGTGCCGGGCTCGTATATCGCGGTGCGGCCGATCGGCGTGATGCTGATGGAGGACGAGGCCGGCGGCGACGAGAAGATCATCGCCGTGCCCGTGCCGAAGCTGACCAAGCGCTACGAGAACGTGCACAACTACACCGACCTGCCGCAGATCACGCTCGACCAGATCCAGCACTTCTTCGAGCACTACAAGGATCTCGAGCCCGGAAAATGGGTCAAGCTCAAGGGCTGGGGCGATGCCGCCATGGCCAAGAAGCTGATCACCGAGGCGATCGATCGCGCGAAGGCCGCGAAGGGCTGAGTCCGCTCGTCCAGACGCTTTGAAAGGGCCGCGCTCAGCGCGGCCTTTTTTATTTCAGGCCGCGATCGCGTCCGCCAGCGCGACCGTGCGGCGCGCCATCTCGGCATGCAGCAGTTCGACCATGCGGCCGTCGAGCTGGATCGCGCCCTTGCCCGCGTTCTCCGGCAGGTCGAAGGCGGCGATGACCGCCCGGGCCTTTGTCAGTTCGGCCTCGTCAGGCGCAAAGACCGCGTTGGCCGCCGCGACCTGCGAGGGGTGGATCAGCGTCCTGCCGTCGAAGCCGAGATCGCGGCCCTGCTCGCATTCGGCCAGGAAACCGGCCTCGTCCTTGATGTCGTTATAGACGCCGTCGAGGATGTCGATGCCATGGGCGCGGGCGGCGAGCAGCGCGCTCGTCAGCCAGGGCAGCATCGGGGCGCGGCCGGGCACGAAGCGGGCGCGCGTCTCCTTGGCGAGGTCGTTGGTGCCCATGACGAAGCAGGAAAGCCGCGTCACGGGATCGCGGGCGGCACGGGCGATGCGCTCGACATCGAGAATGGCGAGCGGGGTCTCGATCATCGCCCAGATCGCGATGGCAGGGTCCGCCCAGAGGCCGTTCAGCAGGCCGCCGACCTCGTGCAGGGTTTCCGGCGCCGAAACCTTCGGGATCAGGATCGCCTGCGGCTTCGCCTCCGTGGCGGCGGCGAGATCCTCAGTGAACCACGGCGTGCCGGTGCCGTTGACGCGGATCACCAGCTCCCGCCGGCCATAGCCGCCGGCCTTCACGGCGGCGCAGACCTGTTCTCGCGCTGTCGCCTTGGCGTCGGGAGCGACGGCGTCCTCGAGGTCGAGGATCAGGACGTCGGCCGCGATCTCGCGGGCCTTCTCAAGCGCGCGGGCGTTGGAGCCCGGCATGTAGAGGGCGCTGCGGCGGGGGCGTATCGTGCTCATCGTCTCTCCTGACACGGGCCGGCTTGTGCTGCGCTGCACAGTAGAGCAACGCAGATGCAATGCCAGCGCTGCGAAAGGCGGAGGAAACGGCATGGCGTGGCTTGCCGGCGTCGATGGCTGCAAGGGCGGCTGGATTGCGGCGATCGTGTCCAGCGAAGGGCGGGGTGCGCTGGTGATCCGTATTGTGCCTTACTTCGCCGATCTCTTCACGAGCGAGATCGTGCCCGATCTCGTCGCGGTCGACATGCCGATCGGCCTCCCCGACCAGGTGAAGGGCTCCGGGCGAGGGCCGGAGCAGGCGGTGCGCGCGCTGCTGGGCGACAGGCAATCCTCGGTCTTTTCCATTCCAGCGCGCCGGGCCGTCGAGGCGACCGACTACCGTGAGGCCTGCGCACTGGCGCTCGCAGCCTCCGATCCGCCGCGCAAGGTCTCGAAGCAGGGCTTCCACCTGTTCCCGAAAATCCGCGAGATCGACGGCTTGCTGCGCTCCGAGTCCGGATTGCGGGAGCGGGTCTACGAGGTTCATCCCGAGCTCGCCTTCCGCACGATGCGAGGCGCACCGCTGGTCCATCCCAAGAAGATCAAGGGCGTGGTCAATCCGGAGGGCGTGGCCGAGCGGCGCAGCCTGCTGATGGAGGCCGGCATTCCGGCCGAGACGGCGAACTCCCGTCCGCCGCGCGGGGCTGCAGCCGACGACCTTCTCGATGCGCTGGCGGCGCTGGTCGTCACCCGGCACATTGCCGCCGGGCGTGGGTACCCCTTTCCCGATCCGCCGGGACGCGATAGCCACGGTCTTCCGATTGCGATCTGGACGTTTCGTCCAGCCTCCGAGCCTCGTCAGGATATCGTCATGAGCGCACGCCCCGTCACCCGTCCGATGATCGAGGAAGCAGCGGCGCGCATCGCCGGCCATGCCCGGATCACGCCCGTGATGCGATTGGGCACAGGGGCTTTCGGCTCCGTGGCGGATGTCTCGCTCAAGCTCGAATGCCTGCAGCACGCCGGCTCGTTCAAGACGCGCGGCGCCTTCAACAACCTGCTCTCGCTGCCGGTGCCGGCCGCCGGTGTTTCGGCTGCGTCGGGCGGCAATCATGGCGCCGCGGTAGCCTATGCCGCGATGAAGCGCCGGGTGAAGGCGACGATCTTCGTTCCGGAAATCTCGCCCGCCGCCAAGATCGAGGCGATCAAGCGCTTCGGCGCCGATGTCGTGGTCGGCGGTGCCCAGTATGACGACGCACAGGCGGCCTGCGACCGGTTCGTCGGCGAGACCGGAGCGCTCAAGATCCATCCCTTCGCTGCGGCGGAGACCATCACCGGCCAGGGCACGCTCGGCCGCGAATGGGACAGCCAAGAGCCCGATCTCGACACCGTGCTCGTCGCGGTCGGCGGCGGCGGGCTGATCTCGGGCATCGCGAGCTGGTTCACTGGGAGCAAGGTCAAGGTCGTCGGCGTGGAGCCGGAAGGCTCGCGTGCTTTGCAGGCGGCGTTCGATGCGAAGGGCCCGGTCGAGGTCAAGGTCGCCTCGGTGGCGGCGGATTCGCTGGGCGCCCGCAATGTCGGTCAGCTCGTCTATGACGTGACCCGGGACAGCGTCGATCACGTCGCTCTGGTGCCGGATGCGGCGATCACGGAGGCGCAAGGCGTGCTCTGGCGCGATTTCCGCCTTGCGGTCGAGCCCGGCGGGGCGGCGGCGCTGGGTGCTCTGCTCTGCGGGGCCTACAAGCCTGCGCAGGGCGAGCGGCTCGGCGTGCTCGTCTGCGGCGCCAATGTCGACCTGGCGAAGCTCGCTGCGATCGTCGGCTGACGTTCGGCCTTTCGTCGGGGCTGGACGCGGAGCTTCGTTGCAACGCACACTTGCCCGCGATCAGGAGGCGATGCATGCCCGGCTCGACGCCAAAGACCAGTTCCGGCCGTTTCTTCGAGGATTTCCACCTCGGCGATACCATCGTCCATGCCACGCCGCGCACGGTGCGGGCCGGCGACGCGGCGCTCTATTCGGCGCTCTACGGCTCGCGCTTCGCGGTGCAGTCCTCGGACGCCTTCGCTGGCGCGATCGGCTATCCGACGGCGCCGATTGACGACCTGCTCGTCTTCCACATCGTCTTCGGCAAGACGGTGCCGGATGTCTCGCTCAATGCGGTCGCCAATCTCGGCTATGCTGATGGACGCTTCCTGAGGCCGGTCTATCCCGGCGACACGCTCTCGACCACGTCAGAAGTGATCGGGCTGAAGCAGACCTCGGCCGGCGATGCTGGCATCGTCTATGTCCGCTCGATCGGCCGCAACCAGCGCAATGAGATCGTGCTGAGCTATGCGCGCTGGGTGCTGGTGCGCAAGCGCGAGCCGGGCACGCCCGCTCATGCCGAGCAGGTGCCGGAGCTGGCCAAGGCCGTGCTGCCGGAGCAACTCGGCGAGGGTTGCCCCCGGATCGAGCTCGCTGCTTACGACGATGCGTTCGCCGGCTCGCGCTTCCGCTGGGGCGATTATGCCGTCGGCGAACGGATCGACCATGTCGATGGCATGACCGTCGAGGAGGCCGAGCATCAGCTTGCGACGCGGCTCTACCAGAATACGGCACGGGTGCATTTCGATGCCCACGCGGCGCAGGGGACCCGCTTCGGCAAGCGCCTGATCTATGGCGGCCATGTCATCAGCCTGGCGCGGGCGCTGTCCTTCAACGGGCTCGGCAACGCCTTCCATATCGCGGCGATCAATGGCGGGCGCCATGTCGCGCCGCTCTTCGCCGGCGACACGGTCTATGCCTGGAGCGAGGTCCTGGGCAGCGCCGAGATTCCGGGGCGCGGCGATGTCGGGGCGCTCCGGCTTCGGCTGGTCGCGACCAAGAACCGCGCTTGCGCGGATTTCCCGCTGAAGGCCGGAGATCAGTATGATCCGAGCGTGATTCTCGATTTGGACTATTGGGCGCTGCTGCCGCGGTAAGCTTTTCGTAAGAAAATGACGATTTTCAGAATCTGTAACTTCGTTATGCGCATGCCGCATTGCAGCGCCGGGACGGTTTCGTTAGACAACCAGTCACTCTAGAATGATCCCAAATGGGTCCGTCCCTATCGACGGACCGCTTGATCGGAGAACGATATTGGCCGAGGTCAAGCCCGCAGCCCGCCCGCTTTCGCCCCACCTGCAGATCTATCGCTGGTCCTGGACGATGGCGATGTCCATCGCCCACCGCGTCACCGGCACGGGGCTTTATCTCGGCACGGTGCTGATCGCTGCCTGGCTGGTCGCTGCCGCGTCCGGCCCCGCCGCCTTCGACATGGCGCAGGCGATTGCCGGCTCCTTCCTCGGCCGGGTCGTGCTCTTCCTCTACAGCTTCTCGCTGATCCACCACATGGTCGGGGGTCTCCGTCACTTCGTCTGGGATATGGGCAAGGGCTACGAGCCCGAGACCCGGATGAACATGGCGAAGTTCTCGCTGGTCGCCTCGGTGAGCCTGACGGTCCTGGTCTGGATCGTCGTCCTGGTCCTGCGCTGAGGAGCCCCGCCATGCTGTCCAATTCCTCGATGCGCACCCCGCTCGGCCGCGTCCGCGGCCTCGGTTCCGCCAAGTCCGGCACCGGCCATTTCTGGCTGCAGCGCGTCACCGCCGTCTCGAACCTGATCCTGACGGTGATCTTCATCGGCGTCGTCATCGCGCTGGTCGGCCGGCCCTATCCGGCGGCGATCGCGCTTCTGTCGAACCCCTGCGTCGCGATCCTGATGCTGCTCTTCATCCTCTCGGCCTGCATCCATATGCGGATCGGCATGCAGGTCGTCATCGAGGATTACATCCATGGCGAGGGGGCCAAGGTCCTCGCCGTCATGGCCAACACCTTCTTCGCCATCGCCGTTGGCGCCGCCAGCGTCTACGCGGTGCTGAAGCTGTCTTTTGGAGGCTGATCCGATGGCGATCACAAAATCCCGTCCGGTCCCGGCCTATACCGGCACCGCCTATCCGATCACCGACCACACCTTCGACGTCGTCGTCGTCGGCGCCGGCGGCGCTGGCCTTCGCGCCACGGTCGGCTGCTCGCAGGCGGGCCTGCGCACCGCCTGTATCTCAAAGGTGTTCCCGACCCGCTCGCACACCGTCGCGGCGCAGGGCGGCGTCGCCGCCTCGCTCGGCAACATGGGCAAGGACACCTGGCAGTGGCACATGTACGACACCGTGAAGGGGTCGGACTGGCTCGGCGACCAGGACGCCATCGAATATCTCGTGCGCAACGCGCCGGCCGCCGTCTACGAGCTCGAGCATTGGGGCGTGCCCTTCTCGCGCACCGAGGACGGCAAGATCTATCAGCGCCCCTTCGGCGGCATGACCACTGAATTCGGCGAGGGCCCGCCGGCCCAGCGCACCTGCGCCGCGGCCGACCGCACCGGCCACGCCATGCTGCACACGCTCTACGGCCAGGCCCTGCGCTACAATACCGAGTTCTTCATCGAGTATTTCGCCATCGACCTGATCATGGACGAGGACGGCCATTGCCGCGGCGTGATCGCGCTCAAGCTCGATGACGGCACGCTGCACCGCTTCCGCGCCCAGCAGACGATCCTGGCGACCGGCGGCTATGGCCGCGCCTATTTCTCCGCGACCTCGGCCCATACCTGCACCGGCGACGGCGGCGGCATGGTGCTGCGTGCCGGCCTGCCGATGCAGGACATGGAGTTCGTGCAGTTCCATCCGACCGGCATCTACGGCTCGGGCTGCCTGATCACCGAAGGCGCGCGCGGCGAGGGCGGCTATCTCACCAATTCCGAGGGCGAGCGCTTCATGGAGCGCTATGCCCCGTCAGCGAAGGACCTCGCCTCGCGCGACGTCGTCTCGCGCTCGATGACGATGGAAATCCGGGCCGGCCGCGGCGTCGGTAAGGACAAGGACCACATCTACCTGCATCTCGACCATCTCGATCCGAAGATCCTGCACGAGCGCCTGCCCGGCATCTCGGAGAGCGCCAAAATCTTCGCCGGCGTCGACGTGACCCGCGAGCCGATCCCGGTCCTGCCGACCGTGCACTACAACATGGGCGGCATTCCCACGAACTTCCACGGCGAGGTTCTGACCAAGGTCGGCGGTGATCCGGACACGGTGGTGCCCGGCCTGATGGCGATCGGCGAGGCGGCCTGCGTCTCCGTGCATGGCGCCAACCGCCTCGGCTCGAACTCGCTGATCGACCTCGTCGTGTTCGGCCGCGCGGCCGGCCTGCGCTGCGCCGAGACGGTGACGGCGGGCGAGAAGCAGCCTGAATTGCCGAAGGGTTCGTCCGACCTCGCGCTGACCCGCCTCGACAAGTACCGCAACGCTTCGGGCGGCACGCCGACCGCGGTGCTGCGCGACCGTATGCAGCGGACGATGCAGAACAACTGCGCCGTCTATCGCGAGGGCGACACGCTGGAAGAAGGCCACAAGCTGATCCACGAGGTCTGGAACGGCATCACGGATATCGGCACCACGGACCGCTCGCTGATCTGGAATTCCGACCTGATCGAGACCCTGGAATTCGACAACCTGATCACCCAGGCGGTCGTGACCATGGATTCGGCGCTGAACCGCCCGGAAAGCCGCGGCGCCCATGCCCGCGAGGACTATCCGAATCGCGACGACAAGGACTGGATGAAGCACACGCTCGCCTGGATCGACGACGAGAAGCGGACGATCACGCTCGATGACCGGCCGGTGCACACTTACACGATGTCCAACGACATCGAGTACATCAAGCCCAAGGCGCGGGTGTACTGAGGGACTCCGATGGCTGAATTCACTCTTCCGAAGAACTCCCGCCTCGTCGAGGGCAAGGCCTGGCCAAAGCCGGCCGGGGCCAAGAAACTGACCGAGTTCAAGGTCTATCGCTGGAGCCCGGACGACACCGAGAATCCGCGCACCGACACCTATTATGTCGACCGCGACGATTGCGGGCCGATGGTTCTCGATGCGCTGATCTGGATCAAGAACAAGGTCGACCCGACGCTGACCTTCCGCCGCTCCTGCCGCGAGGGCATCTGCGGTTCCTGCGCCATGAACATGGACGGCAAGAACGGGCTGGCCTGCACCACCGGCATCGACGAGTGCGGGGCCAAGGGCAAGGTCGCGATCTATCCGCTGCCGCATATGCCCGTGGTCAAGGATCTCGTGCCGGACCTGACGCGCTTCTATGCCCAGCACGCCTCGATCGAGCCCTGGCTGAAGACGACGACGCCGGCTCCCGAGAAGGAATGGCGCCAGGCCAAGGACGACCGCGAGAAGCTCGACGGTCTCTACGAGTGCATCCTCTGTGCCTGCTGCTCGACCTCCTGCCCGAGCTACTGGTGGAACGGCGACCGCTATCTCGGCCCGGCCGCGCTGCTGCAGGCCTATCGCTGGCTGATCGATAGCCGCGACGAGGCGACCGGCGAGCGCCTCGACGATCTGGAAGATCCCTTCCGGCTCTATCGCTGCCATACCATCATGAACTGCGCGAATGCCTGCCCGAAGGGCCTGAACCCGGCCAAGGCGATCGCGGAAGTGAAGAAGATGATGGTGGCGCGTCAGGTCTGACGACGCGTGTCATCCCGTGCGCGCTGCGGCACGTCAGTGCTGCTGCGCAGACACGGGACCGTTTTCCGCTAAGGGCGCGTTCTCGTGAGGGAGCGCGCTTTTTCGTTGAAGGGTGCCTTTTCCTGAAGACGGTCCCGCATCTGCGCAGCAGCAGCGCGTGCGCGAAGACAGTGCGTCAGCGGATGTAGCGCCCCGGCCGGAACGGCGTCGGGTCGATCGGCGGCTTCTCGCCGCAGACCATGGCGGCGATCATCTCGCCGGTGATCGGGCCGGTCGAGAAGCCGATATGCTGGTTGCCGAAGGCGAGCCAGAGCCCGGGATTGCGGGGCGCCTCGCCGATCATCGGCAGGGAATCCGGCAGGGTCGGACGGGCGCCGCGCCAGGTTTCGCCGACGACCTCGCCGAGCGGGAAGGCTTCACGCGCCGCTGCCGTCGCGCCGTCGATCTGGCGGTGCTGGTCCGGTGCGTCGCGGAAGGAGAGATCGACGCCGCTGGTGACGCGAAAACCCTGCTCCATCGGCGCCATGTAATAGGCCCCGTCGACATCGTAGATCGGTCGCGACAGGCCGGTGCCGGCTTCCGGCTTGAGATGGCGGTGATAGCCGCGCTCGACATCGAGCTTGGGATCGATCCCGAGCGGCTTCAGCAGGTCGCCGCTCCAGGGGCCGAGCGCGACGATCGCGATATCGGCGTCAAAGCTGCCCGAGGCGCTGCTCGCGCGCCAGCCAGTGCCGTTGCGGGCGAGCCCGGTGATCGCAGCCTGCTCGATCCGGCCGCCACGCTCGGCGAAGAGCGCCGCATAGGCCTCGGTGACGGCGCCGGGGGAATCGACCGAGCCGACGCAGGGGATCAGGAGCCCGGCCGGGAAAATCGGGTTTAGGCTGGGCTCGATGCCGGAAATGCCTTGCCGGTCGAGGATCTGCGATTCGATGCCGTGGCTTTTCAGGAAATCATGCTCGGCCCGGGCGGCCTCATGGCCGGCCTCGGTGCGCCAGAGCTTGATCGTGCCGGTCTCGCGCAGGCGGTGCGACACGCCGGCTTCAGTCATCAGGGCGCGGTGGCGCTCGACCGTGCTCGCCGTCAGCGCCTGCAAGGCGGCGATGCGAGCTGCCCCCTGCGAGGGGCGGGCCTCCCAGAGGAAGCGCAGCAGCCAGCCCGGCCGGCTGAAGGCGCGGCGCCAACTCAAATTAAGCGCCGGATGGCGGTTGCCGAGATAGCCGGCGATCTTGGCGTAGAGCGAGGGGTTGTTGAGTGGAGCGATCGAGGAGGCCGCGAGCACGCCGGCATTGCCGTAGGAGGTTTCCCGGCCGGGCGGCTTGCGGTCGATCAGCGTCACCGTGATACCGCGCTTCTGGAGCGCGAGCGCGCAGGAGACGCCGACCATGCCGGCGCCGAGAACGAGAGCTTTGCGGGTCAAGGCGATGTCGTTCCGGCTGCCGCCGGCTCCTTCAGCCAATGGTCGAGGAAGGCGTCGAGCCAGAGCCGGATCGCCGGATCGTGCTGGAACCAGCCGGGCACATGGGTATGGCCGAGCTGTGCGCCGGGCATCAGCGTGCGCTCATAGCCGCGCACCGACCAGCGATACATCATCGCCGGCGTCACCTCGGGGTGGAACTGGAGGCCGTAGGCCTTGCTGCCGGCGCGGATGGCCTGCACGGGGAAATCCCCACCGGTGGCGAGGCATTCCGCCCCGTTCGGGCAGTCGAAGCCGTCGCGATGCCATTGATAGACCGTGCCGGGCCATGTGAAACCGGCCGCCGCAGCATGGCTGTGGCCGTTTTCGGTGATCGCGAGCGGATAATAGCCGACCTCGGCGCGGCCTTCGCCATGGGTATAGACCCGCGCGCCCATATGCTTCGCCAGCATCTGCGCACCCAGGCAGATGCCGAGGAAGGCGGCGTCCTCCTTCAGGCAGGTGCCGATCCAGTCGATCTCGGCCTTGACGAAATCCTCGGGATCGTTGGCGCCCATTGGGCCGCCGAAGATCACGGCGCCGGCATGCTCGCGCATCGTCCGCGGCAGGGGATCGCCGAAGCGCGGCTTGCGGATGTCGAGCGCGTGGCCGCGCGCCTGCAGCAGGCGGCCGACGCGGCCGGGCGTCGAGTGCTCCTGATGCAGCACGACCAACACCGGCTTCGGTGCGGGCCTCGGCCTGCGGGCGGTGAGGGGGGAGCGGGTGCGGCGAGCCGGACGCAAGGGGAAGGCGTGGTCGTTCATCACGAACTTCGAGGTCGCTCGCGCGTCGACATCGGAAGGGACGGCGCGCGGAGCCATGCCAGGTCACTTTCAAACATGCGGTTCCAGTCGGAACGAAGCAAGCAATTTATACGCGGGAATGCGGCAATGATCCGGCCATTCCTGCATGGCCCTGTCGCGACACTGGCGACCGCAAGGGCGATTCGCTTGACGGGCGCTGCCTAATCTGAGATGAGAATGAACATTCATTCTCATTCATGCCGAGTCCTGATGCCGCCCCTGGTTTCCGCATCGCAGCCCGTTGCCGCCCTGACCGAGCGCCATATCCGCATCCTCGATGCGGCCGAACGCGTCTTCGCGCGCGCCGGTTTCCATGCCGCGACGATGCAGGATGTCGCGGCCGAAGCCAGCATGAGCCCGGGCAATCTCTATCGCTATTTCTCGTCCAAGGACGCGATCATCGAGGGGATGACCGAACGCGACCGCAGCCTGATCGCGGAGGATTTCGGCAAGCTCTGTCCGCGGAACGGCTCGCTGCTCGACCAGCTCGAGGAGCTCGGCCGCAAGCATCTCGTGCATCAGCCGCGCGAGAAGGCCGTCATCGCCGTGCAGATCTGGGCGGAAGCGGCGCGCAATCCCGGGATGGCGCGGATGTGCGCGGATATCGAGGGTACCGTGATCGAGGGGCTTGCCGCGGCGATCCGCGAGGCCAAGGCCAATGGCGAATTGCCGCCACGGCTCGACGAGGGCCGCTTCCTGATGGCGATCTCGATGATGGCGGACGGATTCTTCTGCCGGCGCGCGATGGACCCGAATTTCGACATCGCTGCTGCGGCCGACACGCTCTTCATCGGCATGCGCCAGCTTTCCCAGACAATGCTCCTGCCCGAAACGGAGACGCAGCCGTGATCTCTGCTCCTGCCGGGCCTGCCCCGTTTCCGACCGGCCGCGTGGCCGCAACAGGATCGTTTCCGATGTCCCTTCGTTCGATCGTTCCGCTGAACGCGATGATCGCGCTGGTCCTGCTGGCCGCGCCGCTGCCGCTGCAGGCGCAGACCGCCGGGCAGGCCGCAGCCGCGGCTGCCGGACCCTCCGTCACGGTGACGCAGGCGCAGAGCACCGAGATCGTCCAGAGCGTGGTCGTCTCCGGCTCGATCGTCGCGCGCGACGAAATCCTGGTCGCGCCGGAAGTCGACGGGCTCTCGATCGTCGAACTGCTGGCGCAGGAGGGGGACAAGGTCGCGCGCGGGCAGGTCCTCGCGCGGCTGGACCGGACGACACTCGAGGTCCAGAAGGCGCAAAACGACGCCCAGATCGCACGGGCGGAGGCGCTGATCGCTCAGGCCAAGGCCCAGATCGCCGAGGCTGACGCCAATCTCGTCCAGGCCAACAATGCCTTCGACCGGACCAAGGCCCTGCGCGAGAGCGGCAATACCAGCGTCGAGACGTTCGACCAGCGCGCCGCCGCCGCACGGTCCGGTCAGGCACGCGCGAATTCCGCCCGGCAGGCACTGGCGATCGCCAGTGCCGATCTCGCTCTGGCCCAGGCGCAGGGCAAGGACATCGCCGTCAAGCTGGAGCGCACCGAGATCAAGGCGCGGCGCGCCGGCATCGTCAGTCGCCGGACGGCGCGGCTCGGCGCGATGGCGAGCATGCTGCCGCAGAGCGAGCCGCTGTTCCGGATCATCGCCGACGGCGCGGTCGAGCTCGAGGCGCAGGTCGCCGAAGTCGAGCTTCCCAAGCTCAAGCTCGATCAGGGCGTGGCGGTCCTGCCGGCCGGCGCCAGCGAGGCGCTGGCGGGCCGCATCCGGTTGATCGCGCCGGAGGTCGACAAGGCGTCGCGGCTCGGTCGCGTGCTCGTCGCGCTCGACGGCGATCCGCCGGTCGCCATCGGTTCGTTCGCGCGCGGGATCATCGAGACCGGCCGCAAGCGCGCCCTGACCCTGCCGCTTTCGGCCATCACCTATAACGGGTCGGGCGCGACCGTTCAGTCCGTCAAGGACGGCAAGGTCACGACCAAGCCGGTGACGCTCGGGCTGGTCGGCCATGGCCGCGCCGAGATCGCCAGCGGCATCACCGAGGGCGAGACCGTGGTGGCGCGCGCCGGCACCTTCGTGCGCGATGGCGACATCGTCACGCCGGTCGCGACGAACTGACGGGCAAGCGCATGAACGTCAATTTCTCCGCCTGGTCGATCCGGAAGCCGGTTCCGGCCATCCTGATCTTCGTCGTGCTTTGCGTCCTTGGGCTGCTCGCCTTCTCGAAGCTGCCGGTGACGCGCTTCCCGAATATCGATATCCCGCTGGTTTCGATCACCATCACACAGTCGGGCGCGGCGCCGGCCGAGCTCGAAAGCCAGGTCAGCAAGCGCGTCGAGGACACGGTCGCCAACATCACCGGGGTGAAGCATGTCACCTCGACGCTGACCGACGGCCAGGTGCTGACACTGATCGAGTTCCGGCTCGAGACCAATACCGACCGGGCCGTCAACGACGTCAAGGATGCGGTCGCCAAGATCCGCGCCGACCTGCCGCGCACCATCGACGAGCCGATCATCCAGCGCATCGATGTCGAGGGGCAGTCGATCCTGACCTATGGCGCAGCCTCGACCGGCATGACGCTGGAGCAGCTCTCCTGGCATGTCGACGATGTCGTCGCGCGCGAATTGCAGGGGCTGAAGGGCGTGGGCCGGGTCGAGCGCTATGGCGGCGTCGACCGGGAAATCCGCATCTCGCTCGATCCCGACCGCCTGCTCGCGCTCGGCATCACCGCCGGCGAGGTCAACCGCCAGGTCCGCGCCACCAATGTCGACCTGGCCGGCGGGCGCGGCGAGGTCGGCGGGCAGGAGCAGGCGATCCGCACGCTGGCCGGCGCGCGGACCGTCGCGGAGCTGGCCGAGACCAAGATCACGCTCTCGGGCGGGCGCGAGGTGCGCCTGAAGGAGCTCGGCCGCGTCGAGGATTCGAATTCCGAGCCGCGCGCCTTCGGCCGCCTCAACAAGAGCCCGGTCGTCACCTTCGCGGTGTTCCGCTCGAAGGGATCGAGCGAGCTTTCGGTCAAGGACATTGTGGCGCAGCGCGTCGAGGAGCTGAACAAGCGCTTCCCCGACATCAAGATCACGCCGATCGACGACGCCGTCGCCTATACCCACGGCAACTACAAGGCGGCGATGGAAACGCTGCTGGAAGGTGCGGGGCTCGCCGTCCTTGTCGTCTTCCTGTTCCTGCGCAACTGGCGCGCGACGCTGATCACGGCGGTGGCGCTGCCGCTCTCGGCCATTCCCACCTTCTGGGCGATGGAGCTGATGGGCTTCTCGCTCAACCTCGTCAGCCTGCTCGGCATCACGCTGGTGACCGGCATCCTGGTCGATGACGCCATCGTCGAGATCGAGAACATCGTCCGGCACATGAAGATGGGCAAGTCGCCCTATCGTGCCGCGATGGAGGCGGCCGACGAGATCGGGCTTGCGGTCATCGCGATCACGCTGACCATCGTCGCGATCTTCGCACCGGTCTCCTTCATGGGCGGTGTCGCTGGCCAGTATTTCCGGCAGTTCGGCCTGACGGTGGCGGTCGCCGTGCTGTTCTCGCTGCTCGTCGCGCGCCTGATCACGCCGATGATGGCGGCCTATCTGATGAAGCCGGTTCACCATGCCGATCCCAGGGACGGGTTCGTCATGCGCGGCTATGTCGGCCTGCTCAAGGGCACGCTGAAGAAGCGCCGCATGCCGTTCTTTCCGCGCTTCGACGGCACCGGGCGCTGGCGGACCCTGCCGTTCAACACCGCCTATGCGACGCTGGTGATCGGCTTCATGTTCCTGATCGGCTCGATCCAGGCAACGCAGATGCTGCCGACCGGCTTCATCCCGGACGAGGATACCTCGCGCGTCGTCGCCTCGGTCGAATTGCCACCCGGCTCGACGCTGGAGGATACCCGCGTCACCAGCGACAAACTGGTCGATGCGCTGAAGACCATCCCCGAGGTGCGCGACGTCTTCGTGCTCGGCGGGGCCTCGCCGACCGGCCAGCGCGAGGTGCGCCGGGCCGCCGTCTTCATCCTGCTCAAGCCCAAGGCCGAGCGCGATATCGCCCAGAAGGAGCTCAAGGTCACCATCGCCGAGAAGCTCGCCAGCGTGCCGGACGTGCGCGCCTGGTATGTCAACGAGCGCGGCGAGCGCGAGATGGCCTTCTCGATCCTGTCGAAGGACGGCGAGGCGCTTGATGCAGCCGTCGCCAAGATCGAGGCGCGGATGCGCCAGGTCGACGGCTATCTCAACGTCGCGACCGCCGGCTCGCTGAGCCGCCCGGAACTGCGCGTCACGCCGAAGCTCGAGGAGGCCGCCACGCTCGGCGTCACGCCGGAAGCGATCTCGGAAGCCGTGCGCGTCGCCACGATCGGCGATGTCGGGCCCAACCTCGCGAAGTTCAATGCGGGCGACCGGCTGGTGCCGATCCGTGTCCAGCTCGACGAGGCCGCCCGCACCGACATGCGCAATATCGCGGCGTTGCGCGTGACCAATGCGACCGGCGTCTCGATCCCGCTGACGGCGGTGGCCGCGATCGGCTTCGGCGAGGGGCCGAGCTCGATCGACCGCTATGACCGCGTGCGCCGCGCCCAGATCGGTGCTGACCTGAAGCGCGGCTTCGAGCTCGGCACCGCCCAGGACAAGTTTAACGAGATCGTCAAGGAGGTCGGCCTGCCGGATGGCGTCTGGATCGCCGCGACCGGCGATGCCGAAATCCAGGGCGAGGTCGTGCAGGGCTTCGTCACCGCGATGACGACCGGCCTGATGCTGGTGCTGGCGGTGCTGATCCTGCTGTTCGGCTCGGTCTTCCAGCCGATCACGATCCTGCTCTCGCTGCCGCTCTCCTTCGGCGGCGTGGTGATCGCGCTCCTGGCGACCAACAACGCCGTCTCGATGCCGGTCTATATCGGCCTGCTGATGCTGATGGGCATCGTCACCAAGAACGCGATCATGCTGGTCGATTTCGCGGTCGAGGAGGTCGGGCGCGGCAAAGACCGCTTCACGGCGTTGATCGAGGCCGGCCGCAAGCGCGCGAGGCCGATCCTGATGACCACGATCGCGATGGCGGCGGGCATGCTGCCCTCGGCCTATGGCGTCGGCGATGGCGGCGAGTTCCGCGCGCCGATGGCGATCGCGGTGATCGGCGGCCTGATTGTGTCGACGGTGCTCTCGCTCGTCTTCGTGCCGTCCTTCTACATGGTGATGGACGATCTCTCGCGAGCGACCGGCTGGCTCTTCGGCCGCTTCTTCGGCAAGGCCGAGGACGAGAGCCAGTGGGAGCCGATCGAGGAGCACGCGGCGCCGGCGATCGCGACGGCGGAAGCGATGTCGAAGCCGGCCACGCCGCGGCTGGCGGCGGAGTGAGTCAAGCCGGGGTCGCAGGGACCTCGGCCGCCTGACGCCGCGCCATCGCATCCCGATAGGCCTGCGTCAGCTCGTCGAGCACGGACTGCTCGGGCCGGGCTGCGTCGAGATGGAGATGCCTCAGCTCCTGCATGAAGCGCTCCCAGAGGGCCGGGCCGCCCTCGCTGAGGAGTTGGGCGCGGATCGAGAGTTCCTCGGTCACGGCTAAGAAGGTTCGGCCCCACTCGCCCATCGCGGCGAAGACGGGCACGAGTGCGATGCCCATCTCGGTCAGGCTGTAGATCGCCTTCTGCTTGTGCGTGGCATCGTCGCGGCGCGAGAGCAGCCCCTTTTCGACGAGGCGCTTCAAGCGGTCGGCGAGGATGTTCGAGGCGATGCCCTCGTCCGATTTCGCCAGCATCTCGCGAAAATGCCGGCGGTTGCCGAACATGATGTCGCGCAGCACGATCAGGCTCCAGCGATCGCCCAGGATTTCCAGCGTCAGATTGATCGGACAGCCCGAACGGCCGGTCTCGCGCATGCTCGTCTCCAAAACCGCTTGCAATATAGGATCGGTTTCGCTACCCATCAACTGGTTGCAAATCGAAACTGGTTTTAATCGAGCACAGCAGGAGGCTGCGATGGCCAAGGTGATCGTCTGGAATCTGATGACGCTGGAAGGGTTCTTCGAGGGCAGGGAGAAGTGGGATCTCGGCTTCCACCAGGATGCCTGGGGCGACGAGCTTGCCGCGCTCAGCAGCGAGTTCGGGCGCAAGGCCGGGCTGCTCGTCTTCGGCCGCGTCACCTATGAGGGGATGAAGGCCTATTGGACCTCGACGGAAGAGGAGGGCGAGACCAAGGCCTTCATGAACGCCCTGCCGAAGCTTGTGGCGTCACGCGATCTGACCGGCTCGGACTGGAACAACACGACGGTGACGGCGGATATCGTCGGGGAGATCACGCGCCGGAAGGCCCTGCCGGGGAAGGACATCTATGTCTTCGGCAGCGCCGAACTTACGGAATCGCTGCTGGCGGCCAGCCTCGTCAACGAGATCATGATCGCGATCGCGCCGGTCACGATCGGGCAGGGCACGCCCTTGTTCAAGCCGAACGCGGAGAAGCGCCACTATGCGCTGCTCGCGGCCCGCCCGCTCACGAACGGCACCGTGATCCTGCATTACGGCGTCAAGCCGGCGGCCTGATCGCCCAGGTCAGCCGCGGCGGACCATCAGCACGGCGGCAAGGATGGCGACGCCGCCGAAGGCCTGGACCGGCGTCGGCTGCTCGCCGAACAGCGCCCAGGCGGCGAGCACGCTGACCAGAGCCGGCCAGACCATGACGAGCGAGGCGGCGCCGGCCCCATAGCTGCCGAGCGAGAGCGTGATCAGGCCCTGGCCGAGCGCATGCGAGACGAGGCCGAGCGCGGCCACCGCCAGCCAGCCCTGTAGGCTCATCGGAATGACCTGCTCGCCCAGCATCAGTGCGGCCACAAGGCAGAACACGGCGCAGATCGCGCTGGAGACGAGGCTGACATAGCCCGCCCCGGCCCGGTCGCGGGCGCGGCGCACTGCAAGAATATAGGCGGCATAGGAAAACGCGGCGCCGACGGCGAGGCTGTCGCCGAAGAGATTGCCGGTGACCTGCTCCGCGCCGGTGAATTTCGGCAGCACCAGCAGGATCGCGCCAGCGACCGCCAGCATCAGCGCGCCGAGGATGCGTCGCGAGGGCTTGTCGCCAAGCAGCAGCCAGCCGCCGAGCACGACACCGACCGGGGAGAGATTGCCGAGCAGCGAGGCATTGGCGATCGTGGTATGGCCGAGCGCCGCGTTGTAGAGCGTGACGTCGATGCCGAAGGTCAGGCCGGCCAACGCAACCGCGATAAAGGCGCCGCGGCCGATCTTCTCGCTCGCCGGCCTGCGCTGCTCCAGCGCCGTCCAGGCGACCAGTACCGGCAGCGCGAAGAGCATCCGCCAGAAACCGGCGGCCGCCGGGCCGACATCGGCAAGGCGCACGAAGATGCCGGAAAAGCCGATGCAGGTGGCGCCGATAAGCAGCGCGAGGAACATCGCCAGCGCGGGCGATGCGGGCCGGACGGGGATCGCGGGAGCGGACATGGTGTCTTCTGATGGATCGTGAGGCCAGCTTCGGTCGCGACGGCGCGGCCGGCTCAGCCTCGTTCAGCCGAGGATATAGTGCGCTTCCATCGATCGGAAAAACGGATTATTCTGATTTAACCATTCTTAAAACCGATGGATCTCGCGCGTCCCAAGGAGGCACGTCATGACCGCCCATTTCGACCTCGCCGCGCTCGGCATGCTGGTGGCGGTGGCGGAGACCGGTGGCTTCACCGCGGCCAGCGCCCGGCTCGGCCGGACGCAGTCGGCGATCTCCGTGCGCATCCAGGATCTGGAAAGCCAGCTCGGCCACAAGCTGCTGGAGCGCTCGCGCCGCGGCGTCACCCCGACCGATGCGGGCGAGCGGCTGCTCGCCCATGCGCGGCGCCTGCTCGCGGTGGAGCGCGAGGCCCTGGCCGACCTTGCCGGCGAGACACCGACCGGCCGGCTGCGCATCGGCGTGCCCGACGATTATATGGACGCCTATCTCAGGCCATTGATCGCGCGCTTCGCGGCGGAGCATCCCAAGGTCGAGCTTGAGGTCCATTGTGATCTCTCGAAGCGGATCGAACCTGCGCTCAAGGCCGGGGAGCTCGATCTCGCGGTGGTCTCGCAGGATCCGAGCCGGCCGATGGGCGAGGTGCTCCGGCGCGAGCCGATGATCTGGGTCGCGGCGCGCGGCCACCGGCCGGAGCTGCAGGAGACGCTGCCGCTCGCCCTGTTCTCCGAGGGCTGCCGGGCGCGCTCGCGCATTCTCGGGGCGCTGAACAGTGCGGGGCTGGCGTATCGGCTGGTCTTTTCCTGCTCGCATACCTCAGGCGTGCTTTCGGCGGTGGAAGGCGGCTTCTGCGTCACCGCGATCACGGAAAGCGCCGTGCCGCCCTCGCTGCGTCGCCTCGGCGCGGCGGAAGGGCTGCCGCCGTTGTTCGAACTGACGGTCGGCTTGCTCATGGCGCCGCGTCCGGGCCTGGCGGCGCAGCGCTTCGCCGATGCCCTGCGCGAGGAGATGAGCGCTTTCCGGCAGGCGGCGTGATCCGGTCCATTGCCCTTTCCTCCGCTCATCACTAGTGAAACAGCATGAAATTCCTCGACCAGGCCAAGATCTATGTGAAGGCGGGTGACGGCGGCGCCGGCTGCGTCTCCTTCCGCCGCGAAAAGTTCATCGAGTTCGGCGGGCCCAATGGCGGCGACGGCGGGCGCGGCGGCGACATCGTCATCGAATGCGTGCAGGGGCTGAACACCCTGATCGACTTCCGCTTCCAGCAGCATTTCAAGGCCCGCACCGGCGAGCACGGCATGGGCAAGGATCGCCATGGCGCGAATTCGCAGGCGATCGTGCTGAAGGTGCCGCCGGGCACCGAGATCCTCGAGGAAGACGGCGAGACCAAGATCGCCGACCTGACCGAGCCCGGCCAGCGCTTCGTTCTGTGCAAGGGCGGTAATGGCGGCTTCGGCAACGCCTATTTCAAGACGGCGACCAACCAGGCGCCGCGCCATGCCAATCCCGGCCTTCCGGGCGAGGAACGCTGGGTCTGGCTGCGCCTGAAGCTGATCGCCGATGCCGGACTCGTCGGGTTGCCCAATGCCGGCAAGTCGACCTTCCTCGCCACCGTCACGGCGGCGAAGCCGAAGATCGCCGATTATCCCTTCACCACACTGCATCCCGGCCTCGGCGTCGTGCGCGTCGACGGGCGCGAGATGGTGCTCGCCGATATCCCCGGCCTGATCGAGGGCGCGCATGAAGGCCATGGCCTCGGCGACCGCTTCCTCGGCCATATCGAGCGCTGCCGCGTGCTGCTGCATCTGGTCGAAGGCACCAGCGAGCATGCCGGCAAGGCCTACAAGACCGTGCGCGAGGAGCTCGAGGCCTATGGCGAGGGGCTGGCCGACAAGCCGGAGATCGTCGCGCTCTCCAAGGTCGACGCGCTGACGCCGGAAGTGCTCAAGGAGCAGGTCGCACGCCTGAAGCGGGCGGCCAAGCGCATGCCGATCATCCTCTCGGCCGCTTCGGGCGAGGGCGTCGATGCCGCGCTCAGGGCACTCTTCGCCGTGGTCGAGGAAGCCCGCCGCGTGGAAGAGCGCGAGAACGCGCCGGTCGAGGACACCGGCTGGCGGCCCTGAGGCTGGGCCGGCGCTCTAGCGGAAATCCCGCCAGGCGCCGACGCGGTGGGTGCTTTCGCGGTCGCGTTCCGCTTCGCCGAAGGGCGCCACCGGCCAATCCCAGCTTTCATCCGGAGCGGGAAGCGCGACGCCGCGCGTGAGATCGAGGCGATCGGTGATCGCGCCCGCACGGTCGCGCTCGACCATCTCGACATCGCTGAGCAGGACGACACGGCCGTCGAAGCGGCGGAGATCGGCGAGATGCCAGGCGATGCAGCGCGCCGGCAGGTCGACCGGTAGCTGTCCAGCACGGTCGGGGTGATCGTCCAGCCAGTCCTCGACGGGCCAGGCGAGCTGCGACATCAGATTGGCGGATATGACGAGATCGAGGCTTGAGTCGGCGGCCAGATCGTCCAGCGGATCGATGCGCCCGTCGTTCTCCTCGGCCAGCCAGCCCATGACGCCGGTGAGGTCGCGGGTCAGGAGCATGACCTTGGGCCGGACGCGCATGCGCAGCCGGATCTGCGGCAGGTGGACGGCATCGACCAGCAGAACCTGCTCGAATTGGCGGCACAGCAGGTCGAGCGGGATGTCGCGCAGCAGACCCGAGCCGAGAACCGCCACCTTGCGGCGCTGCGACAGCTCCGTGACAGCCTCAGCAACCACGCTGCGGCAGCGTTCGTGATGCGGAGCCCACGCCCGGCGCTGGCGGTTGCCACGCGACCAGAGCGCGACGCTTTCTCCGACGAGGCCCAGCCGGCGGGTCATCCGCGCGGCTGGTGTCGTCAACCGCAGGATGAGCTCCGCGAGCATCGCCCGCTCAGATCAGGGCACCGCGCGCAGCCACCGGCCAGAGGGCCTCGACATGGGCGTCGGGGCCATGCAGGCCGCGGACGCAGACATACCAGTCGTGCAGGTTGACCGTCGGGTCGCAATGGCCGGGGATCAGCAGCAAACTGTCGCCGCGATGCGGCATCGCGATCGGGTCGCCGGTGAGGACGCCGTGCTCGTCGGAGGGTTTGGTATAGATCACGCCCTCGCGGCGGAAGGGCACGGGCATGCCCGAATCGACCGCCGCCGACTTGTGGCCGGCATCGACGATGGCGCGGTCCGGCACCGGCTTGCTCATCACCCCGGCGAGGACGAAGAGAGAGTGTTCAAAGGTGCGGAAGGGCGTGCCGTCGGCCTGGCGATTGCGGGCGTAGTCGGCGTCCATGAAGATATAGGAGCCGGCCTGGATCTCGTTCCAGATGCCGGACTGGGTCTCCAATTCATGGGTGCCGGTGCCGGCGCCGGTGACGATCTCGCATTTCAGGCCGGCATGGCTGAGCCGTTCGACCGTGTTGCGGGCGGCGAAGCCAGCCCGTTCGATCGCCTCGCGGCGCTCGTCGATCGAACGCATGTGCTGGGCGGAGCCGTGATAGGCGTGGATGCCGGCGAAGCGCAGGGTGTTGGAGCGTGCGATCGCCTCGGCCAGCCGGACGGCGCCCTCTCCGGGCGCGACGCCGCAGCGCCGGCCGCCGACATCGATCTCGACATAGACATCGAGGGTCACATCGTTGCGGGCCGCCGCTTCCGCCGCCTCGCGCACGCCGTCGGGATGGTCGACGCAGAGGCCGATCTTCGCGCTGCGGGCGAGGCGGGCCAGACGGTCGAGCTTGGCCGCGCCGACGATCTCGTTGGTGACCAGCACGTCGCCGACGCCGCCTGCAACCAGCACTTCGGCTTCGCCGACCTTCTGGCAGCACTGCCCGACCGCGCCATGGGCGATCTGCCGCAGCGCGATCTCCGGGCTCTTGTGCGACTTGGCATGGGGCCTGAGCCTGATGCCATGGGCCTGGGTGAAAGCGGCCATGGCGACGAGATTGCGCTCGAACGCATCGAGATCGAGCACGAGGGCGGGGGTTTCGATCTCGGCGAAGCTCTGGCCGGGCTGGGCCGGCGGGGATAGCGGCATGAAGTCTCCTGAATCGGTTATGGCCATGGGAAGACAGCTTCGTGTCCGTAGCAAGGCCCCCCTGTCGCAGCCAGCCATGCACCAGTGGCGCTTGTCGGGCTGTCATGATAGGCCCCGGCCATGAAGATCGGCCGCGTCACCGACGACACCCTTGCGCTCTTTGCCCGTGTCTGGCGTGAGCAGATCAGATCCTACCTCCCGCAGATGCTGATGATTCTCGGCCTCGTCGTGATCATTGCGGCGACGACGAGCTTCTATCCGCTCCTGATCAAGGCGGCGTTCGACGCCTTCGCCGATCCATTGATGGCCGAATCGACCGGCTTCGTCCGGCGCATGGAGCGATTGGTCTCGAAGTCGATCGGCTACGAGATCGGCGTCATCAACGCGGTCGCGACCGTCGTCGTGATCGTCACCGCCATCAAGGGTTTCTCGCTGCTCGCCCAGACGGTGATGACCAACAATGTCGTCAGCCGCATCGAGGCGGACATGCAGACGGCCCTCTACGGCCATCTGATCGATGCCGACCTGGCGCAGCTGCAGCGGGAAAATCCGGCCTCCCTCACCCAGCGCTTCACCACCGATTTCACCTTCGTCAAGGAAGCGCTGACGCGCATCGTCAACATCGCCATCCGCGACGTCGTCACCGCGATCGCGCTGGTCGGCGCGCTGATCTGGATCGACTGGCAGATGACGCTGGTCGTGCTGCTGATCGCACCGGTGATCGCCCATCCGATCGGCCGGATCGGGCGCAAGCTCAGGCGGATGGCCAGCTCCCAGCAGGAACAGACCGGCCTGATGGCCAACCTCGTCACTGAGAGCCTGCAGGGCGCACGCGTCGCCAAGACCGACCGGCTTGAGCCCTATCTGAAGATGCGGGCGGCCAATGCCTTTGAGACGATCCGGGCGCTGAAGATGAAGGCGGCCAATGCGCGCGGGCGCCTCGACCCCCTGCTCGAGGTCGGCGGTGGTCTCGCGGTCGCCGGCGTGCTCGCCGCCATCGGGGTGCGCATCACCGCCGGCAATTCGACGGTCGGCGATTTCACCGGCTATGTCTCGGCGCTCCTGCTCGCGGCCCAGCCGATGCGCTCGCTCGGCAATCTCAACGCCATCGTCCAGGAGGCCGGGGCCTCGTTGAAGCGCTACTACGCGCTGATGGACGAGAAGCCGCAGGTTCTCGACCGTTCGGAAGCGAAGCCGCTGACGGTCAGTGCCGGCGAGGTCGCCTTCCGCCAGCTGCGCTTCCGCTATCGCGAGGACCAGCGTGCGCTGGAGGGCATCGACCTCGTCGCGCAGGGCGGGCGGACGATGGCGCTGGTCGGCCGTTCGGGCTCGGGCAAGTCGACGCTGCTGGCGCTGGTGCCGCGGCTCTACGATCCGAGCGAGGGCCGGATCGAGATCGACGGGCAGGATCTGCGCAATGTCACGCTGAGGAGCCTGCGCCGGCAAGTCGGTGTCGTCAGCCAGGATGTCGTGCTGTTCGACGACAGCGTGCGGGCGAATATTGCTTTCGGACGACCGGATGCCTCGCTGGACGAGATCGTCGCCGCGGCGAAGGGCGCCGCCGCGCATGATTTCATCATGGCGATGCCGGGCGGCTACGATGCTTCGGTCGGCGAGCGGGGCCACAAGCTCTCGGGCGGCGAGCGCCAGCGCATCGCGATCGCCCGCGCCATCCTGAAGAACGCGCCGATCCTGCTGCTCGACGAGGCGACGAGCGCGCTCGACACCGAATCCGAACGGCTCGTCCAGCAGGCGCTGGCGGCGCTCATGAAGGGGCGCACCACCATCGTCATCGCGCATCGGCTCTCGACCATCCGCGAGGCCGACATGATCGTCGTCATGGACGAGGGCAAGGTCGTCGAGACCGGCAGCCATGATGAGCTGTTGGCGCGCGACGGCGCCTATGCCCGGCTGCACCGGATGCAGTTCCTGGAGGGGTGAGCCGACGGCTCAGCTTGCAGGCTGTTTCAGCGCCTGTTGAACTCAGCAGCGAAACCCGCATCCAATGGCGCGCCGTCGCTCCAGCAATGGCGGACGATGGCGATACGGCCTGAATCGATCAGGCTGTTCTCGTCGCCCGGCCGGCTGGTATGCGGCCGGCCGCGCCGGATGCGCCAGACAATGCGGTCATTGTCTTCCGAGACGATATCGGCGGCGCTCGCGATCTTGTCGCGACCGATGCCGGCGAGGCCGACCTCGGCCGGCAATTCCTTCGGCAGGTTGACGCTCAGGAATGTGCCCTCGCGGGTCCATTGCGTGCGCGTCCGCCAGAGGTTTTCGATCAGGGCCGCGAGCGCGGCGATGTCGCGCTCCTCCGACGTGCCGCCCTTGGTGCGCGAGAAACCGATGGCGGGGAGGTTCCAGAAGCTCGCCTCGCGGGCGATCGAGAGCGTGCCGGAATAGGCGGCGTCCTCGGCGGCGTTGCGTCCGTCATTGACGCCGGAGAGTACGAGATCGGGCATGCCGCCGTCGCGGAACAGCACGGTCATGGCCGCGACGACGCAATCGGCCGGTGTGCCGTTCAACGCATAGACCTGCGGCTCGCGCCGGCTGAGCGTCAATTCCTTGTCGAAGGAGAGATGATGGCTCGCTGCCGTCCATTTCCGCTCGGGCGCGACGACCCAGATATCGGCTGCTACGCGCGCGGCGGCTTTACGCAGCAAAGCGATGCCGGGAGCATCGATGCCGTCGTCATTGGCGATGAGGATGCGCATGATCAGATCTCGATGGTATCGCCGGGCTTGAGGCCGGTGACGAGCTTGGGGATGCCGGCAGCCAGCGTGGCAGCGGTCGCGGCATCGCAGGAATGGGCGAGGATGCGGCCGGCGCCACTTGCCGCCGCGATCGCGATGTTCTCGGGCAGTGTCGGATGCGTCGGGAAGCGCAGCCAGTCGGCCTCGCCTGCAGCCAGCATGAGATCGGCCGGGCTGCCCTTGGGAATGCCGCCGGTCAGCAGGACCGGATGCTTCTCGCGGCGGGCCTGTGCGAGCGCGGCTTTGGAGGGCCCCGCGAGCCCCATGCCGTCATCGACGAGCAGTGCGGCGTGCGGCAGAGCCTGCCCCTCTTCCCAGAGCAGCGCCTCGGCGAAGCGCGTCGAGAGGACATCGGCCGCACCGGGCTTCAGCCATGTCGAAGCGGCGATCTGCTGGGCCAGAGCCTCGCGCATCGAGGGATGGATCGCGATCGGGCCCTCGATCAGGCCGATCAACTCGACGGAGCGGCCGGAAAGGGGGGTCGGCAGGACGGTGCCCTGCGGATGGGCCGCGAGCCAGCCCTTGATGGCTGCGCCGCGCTCGATGGCGGGGATGCGGTCGGGGCCGTAAGAGGCATCGATCAGCAAGAGATCGCTGGGCGGCAGGGCGTCCATGGCGAAGACCGGGCTATCCGGCACGACGTCGCCGCAATAGCCGAGCCTACGGCCTCCTGCGCTCAGATGACACCAGATGCCGCCGACGACATGGCCGCTGCGGCCAGTCCGGATGGCGATCGGGCCGAGCGCGAAATCGGTGCCGGGCGCGATGATCTCTGCGGTAGCAGCTTGGGCAAGCGCCCTCTCGTGCGGCGTGGCGTAGGCGGCAAGTGTGGCGTCCGTCTCGGCGACCGATTCCGCGGTCATCAGGATGCGGCCGGAAAAGCCGTTGGCGAGACACCAGCCGAGCGCCGCGACATGATCCTCATGCGCATGGGTGACGATGATCGCGTCGATGCGTTCGAGTTCGGCGCGCGTGATCGCCGGATGGTAGGCGGTGCCCTGTGCGCTGGTGTCGACGCCGACATCGAGCAGAAGACGCGTTCCACCATGTTCGATGCCGACGCAGGTCCGGCCTTTTTCGCCGATCCCGCCATGGACTGTCAGTTTCATGGCGCCGGTCTCACGCAGCCTTGTCCAGGGAGGCGCTCTCCGGGATGATCCAGCCGTCGGTGATGGCGATGCGGATGGCCTCGCCGGCCTGGGCCGGGGCGGGCTCGTTCGCGTCGAGATGCAGGACGATGTCCTGGCTGGCGGCAGGTCGTACCTCCATCCGGAAGAAGCCGCCCTGGTAGGACAGACGCTCGACCGTGGCGGCGAGGCCGCCTTCGCCGGCCGAGGCGATGCCGATGTCGCGGGCGCGCAGGCAGAGTTTCGCCTGACCGGAGATCGCCTGATCGGGCCGGCAGCGCACGATAGCCTCGACGCCGAGCACGCTGACCTTGCAGTGGCCGGCCTGCGGCGAGGAGAGGACGGTCGCCGGCAGCACCATGCCTTCGCCGATGAAGCCGGCGACGGTCACGTTGGCGGGCTCGCGGAACAGCAGCGAGGGCGTGGCGAGCTGGAGCAGGCGGCCGCGATCCATCACGGCGATGCGATCGGCCAGCGCCATCGCCTCGGCCTGGTCATGGGTGATGTAGACCATGGTCGTGCCGGTGCGTTCGTGGAAGCGGGAGAATTCCTCTTCCATCGAGGCGCGCAGGTGCACGTCGAGATTGGCCAGCGGCTCGTCGAGCAGCACCAGCGAAGGCTCGGTGACGAGGCAGCGGGCGAGCGCGACGCGCTGGCGCTGGCCGCCGGAGAGCAGGCCCGGCCGGCGCTCGGCGAAACCGTTCAGGCCGACGAGATCGAGCGCGGCGGCAACGCGCTTGGCTCGCTCGGGATCGCGCACGCCGGCGACGGTCAGGCCATAGGCGACATTCTCCGCCACCGTCATATGCGGCCAGAGCGCATAGGACTGGAAGACGATGCCAAGCTTGCGATGCTCCGGCGGGATATGGGTCTGCGCCGATGAGACGAGCCGGTCGCCGATGCGGATCTGGCCGCCGTCGAGCTTGTCGAAACCGGCGATCTGGCGCAGCAACGTGGTCTTGCCGCAGCCGGAGGGGCCGAGAACCGCGAGGAACTCCCCATCCTCGACCGCGATCGAGACGTCGTCGAGCGCGAGATAGGAACCGAAGCGCTTCTGCGCCCGGTCGATGGTCAGTCGCGCCACGGCAGGACTCCCTGGGGCAGTTTATGGGCGAAGAGGGTGGTGGAGGCCATCAGGCTGATGGTGACGAGCACGGTCACGGCCGCCAGCGCCGAGGCATAGGTGGAATCGCCGCCCTGCTCGAAGGAGAAGACGACGACGCCGAGCGTCTCGGCGCCCGAGGACCAGAGCAAGGCCGAGACGGTGAGCTCGTTGAAGGCGGTCAGGAAGACCAGCAGCGCGCCGGCCACTGCAGCCGGGGCGACCAGCGGGAAGATGATGGTGACGAGCCGGCGCGGCAGGCCGGCGCCGGCGATCTGGGCGGCCTCCTCCAGCGTGCGGTCGATCTGGAGATAGCCGCTGATGACGGGGCGCAAGCCCAGCACGAGGAAGCGGGCGAGATAGGCGAAGACGATGATCCAGACGGTGTTGTAGAGCGAGACGTTCAGCACCGGCAGCGGCTTGAGGAAGAGCAGGATCGCGGCGATGGCCAGCACGACGCCGGGCATAGCGTAGGGCAGTTCCGCTGCCAGATTGAGCAGGCGCAGGGCGCGGGACTTCTTCCAGACGATGAAATAGCCGAGCGGCACGCAGATCAGGACGATCAGGGTGGCCGCACCCGCGGACATCAGGAAGGAATTGACGAAGGCGCGCTTCGAGGCGGCGTGCTCGAACAGGACATAGGCGTAGTTGGCGAGCGTCGCGGTCCCGGCGTTGAGCGGCACGCCGAAGGCGGGGATCAGCGAGGTCGTGAGCAGGCCGAGAAAGGGCAGCGCTAGCACGAGAATGGCGAAGCTCCAGAGCCCGATCTCGACGGGTCGGCGCCAGCGGCCAAGCTCGAAGGGGCGGGCCGCGCTCGAGGTCGTGGTGATCCGGAAGTCGCGGCGGCGCAGCATGAAATCCTGCATCAAGATGCCGATCATCGCGATCAGGCCGATCAGCAAGGAGAGGATCGCGACCTCCGAGAGTACGCCCGGGCCAAGGCCGGCGAGGCGCTGGTAGATCAGCGTCGGCAGGACGAGGAAATTGCCGGGAATGCCGAGAAAGGCGGGAATGCCGAAATTCCCGAGGCAGGAGACGAAACACAGTGCGATGCCGGCGACGAGCGGCGGCGTCATCAGCGGCAGCACGACGGTGCGCAGCACGGTGAGGGGGTGCGCGCCGGCGGCAAGGCCGGCCTCGATCAGCTCCTTCGGCAGGGCGCGCAGGCCGGCGCGCAGGGTCAGGAAGACCAGCGGCGCATATTGCAGGCCGAGCAGCAGGATGATGCCCTCGCGCGAATAGAGCGGGTTGCGGCTGCCGAGCGGCGGCGCCATGCCGATCAGCTTCAGCAGCGTGCTCGATGGCCCGAAGATCTGCAGCCAGGCCAGCGCCGTGACCTGCGGCGCGATCATCAGCGGCAGGACGAAGCAGAAGGTGAAGGCATTGCGGGCGCGAATATCGGTCAGCGTCGCCAGAAGCGCGACGGTGCCGCCGATCAGCGTGGCGAGGATGGTGCCGGCGATGGCGGTGGTGAGGCTGTTCCAGGTCGCCGTCCAGGTCGCCGGGCTCGCCATCACCTTGCCCAGCGCCGTCGCCGAGAGCTGGCCGCCGGGGGCGAGGCCCTCGACGATCAGGCGCCCGATCGGCAGCAGCGAGAGCAGCGCGACGAGGCCGACGAGCCCCCAGAGGAGGCCCGTCTCCTCGACGCGCGTGCGCAGCGTCGCGGGGTCGGCGATAGACATGCGCAACGCTTCCGGGCTCAGTTGCCGAACATCGTGGCGAAGCGAGCCTTGTCGGCCTCCGTCGCCTTGACCACGGCGGCGATATCGGAGGCCATGACGTTGATCTTGGTGCCTTCCGGCAGCCAGGCGGGCGAGCCGATGCTGGGCTTGGCCGGGATGTAGCCCATGGCCAGCGCGAGCTTCTGCCCGTCATCGGAGAGGATGAAGTCGACGAAGGCCTTGGCGGCGGCCTCGTTCTTGGTCGTCTTCACGATGGCGACGGGCTCGGTCACGGCCGGGGCGCCTTCCTTCGGGAAGACGAAGTCGATCGGCGAGCCCTGCTTCTTGGCGTTGTAGGCCATGAAATCGACCAGCACGCCATAGGACTTCTCCCCGGTGGCGACGGCCTTGAGCACGGCGCCGTTGCCGCGCACGGCGACGGCCTCGTTGGCCTTCAGGCCCTCGAACAGCTTCCAGCCGAGATCGGGACGGGCCGTCATGGTCGAGAGCATGATGGCGGCGGCGCCGGAATAGAGCGGGCTCGGCATCGCGATCTGGCCCTTGTAGGCGGGCTTGTCGAGATCGGTCCAGGAGGTCGGCTTCTCCTTGGCGGCGGTGTTGTAGGCGATGCCGGTGGTGATCAGCTTCGAGCCGAAATAGGTCTTGTCGGCGTCGAAGGAACCGGGCTGGAGGCCTTCCGTCTTGGCGCCGGGATAGGCGAGGAGCTGCTTTTGCCCCTTCAGGATCTCCATGCTCGCGGCGTCGGCGATCAGCAGCACGTCGGCGCCGGGCTGGCCGGCCGAGATCTCGGCGGCGAGCTTGCCCATCACCTCGGTCGTGCCGGAGCGGAAGATATCGACCTCGACATTGGGATAGGCTTTCTTGAAGGCGGCGACGGTCTGGGCCGCGTCCTTCTCGGGCTGCGAGGTGTAGAGCACGAGCTTGCCCGAGGGCGCCTGTGCGAAGGCGGGCGCGGCGGCGAGCAGGGCAGCGGCAGCCGTCATCATCAGGCCGTGCCGGGTAAAGTGGCGTCGTGTCAGGGTCATGGTTTCATCTCCTCCGTTGTCGCGATGCCGACCTTTACGCCAAATGCGCCGGCCGATCTTCGTGTCTGGTCGTCATGTCAGGTCGTCTCTGGCCGGTCATCCGCAATGCGGCGCGACCGGCGGCATTATCCTTCACAGGAGCAGCTCGGGGTTTTCAAGGGCCTCGCGCAGATCGGCCATGAAACGGGCTGCCGCGACGCCGTCGACGATGCGATGATCCGAGGACAGCGTGAAGTTCGCCATCGGCCGGAGCACGATCTGGCCCTCGCGCCCGACCGGTTTGTCGACGGTGCGGCCGACGGCGAGGATCGCGCCCTGCGGCGGGTTGATGATCGCGGTGAACGAGTCGACGCCGTACATGCCGAGATTGGAGATGGTGAAGGTGCCGCCGCCGAGCTCGGCCGGGGTCAGCGCGCGCTTGGCCATGCCCTCGCGCAGCCTCGCGAACTCGCGGGTCATGGCGGGCATGTCCATGCTGCCGGCATCGCGCAGCACGGGCACCACGAGGTCGCCGTCGCGCTCCATGGCGATGCCGATATCGATGCGCTCGTGGAAGCGGGTCGCCTCGCCTTCGGCCGAGGCATTGATGACCGGGTGGTCGCGCAGGATGCGGGCGGCGACGCGGGCGATCAGCACGGTGAGGCTGGGCTTGGGCGCGCCGATGCGCTCGTGACGTTTGGCGAGGCGGCCAAGCAGGTCGCGCGCGGCGCTCATCTCGATCTCGGACGTCAGATAGAAATGCGGCGCGGTACGCATGCTCTCGGAGAGCCGGTTCGCGACGATGCGGCGGATCGCCGAGAAGGGCTGCAGGCGGCCCTCGGAAGCAATCGCCGAGGCGGCCGGCGCGGGGCGGGCCTCCTGTGCCGAAGCGCAGCGCGGCCGCTGCTCCAGATGGCGCTTCACGTCGGATTCCCCGATGCGTCCGCGCGGGCCGGTGCCGGTCACGGTCTTGAGGTCGAGTGCGTTCTGGCGGGCGATGCGGCGGGCGAGCGGGGTCGCGCGCAGGCCTGACGAGGCGGGTGCAGCCGCAATCACCGGAGCGGCCGGCGCCTCTGATTTCGAAACGGATGTGGCAGCCGCCACGGTAGCCGCAGCGGCTGCCGGCTCGGACGGTGTGGTGGCGGCCTCACCGTCGAGGTAGATCCACGCAACGGGGGTTCCCACCGAGATCGGTACGCCGGTCTCGGTCTTGATGTTCCGGATCGCGCCGCTGGCGGGGGCCTCGACCTCCATCACGGCCTTGTTGGTGCCGATCTCGAAGATCGTATCGCCCTGGCTGACCCGGTCGCCTTCCTTGACATGCCAGGCCTCGATCGTGCCCGTCTCCATGTCCATGTCGACCTTGGGAAGGATGACCTCGACCGGCATCAGGCTTCCCCGCGGCGGACGAGATTGGTGGCGGCGGTGACGATGTCGTCCTCCTGCGGGACGGCCGCCTTCTCCAGAACCGGATTGTAGGGGATCGGCGAATCCGCGCCGCCCAACCGGATGATCGGCGCATCCAAGAAGTCGAAGACCTCGCTCTCGGCGATCATCGCCGAAATCTCGGCGCCGATGCCCATGGTCTTCACGCCCTCGTAGACGACCAGCAGGCGATGCGTCTTGCGGACGCTTTCGGCGATGGTGGTGAAGTCGATCGGGCGGATCGAGCGCAGGTCGATAACCTCGGCGGAGATGCCGTCTGCGGCCAGACGCTCGGCGGCGGCTTCCGCCTTGCGGGCCATGATCGAGGAGCCCACGATGGTGAGGTCCGTGCCCTCGCGGCGAATCGCGGCCTTGCCGATCGGCACGCGATAGGCCTCGGCCGGGACGTGGCCCTTGGTCTTGTAAAGCAGCTTGTGCTCGAAGATTAGCACTGGGTTGGGGTCGTCGATCGCAGCGAGCAGCATGCCCTTGGCGTCATGCGGCGTGCTCGGCTGGAGAACCTTCAGGCCGGGAACATGGGCGAACCAGGCTTCGAGGCTCTGGCTGTGCTGGGCGGCGGCGCCTGTGCCCGAGCCGCCGGGCAGGCGTACGACCATCGGCACGCTCGCCTTGCCGCCGAACATGAAGCGGATTTTTGCCGCCTGATTGACGAGCTGCTCCATGGCGAGCGTGACAAAATCCGAGAACTGGATCTCCAGCACCGGCCGCATGCCGGTGATCGCGGCGCCGACCGCCGCGCCGGCGATGCCGAGCTCGCTGATCGGGGTGTCGATCACGCGCTCCTTGCCGAAGCGGTGGACGAGATCGCCGGAGACGCCGAAGGCGCCGCCATAGACGCCGACATCCTCGCCGAAGAGGAAGACGCGCTCGTCGGCCTCCATCGCCTGACCGAGCGCCTCGCGCACGGCCTCGGCATAGGAGAGCTCGCGGATCTCGCTCACAGCTTCGAGCGTGTCAGAGGGCATAGACGTCACGGGTCAGGTCTTTCGGATCGGGGTCCGGGCAGGCGCGTGCGAATTCGACGGCGGCGTCGATGTCGCGCTGGGCATCCTCTTCGAGCTTCATCAGCGTGGCCGCTTCGAAGCGGTCATGCGCCTTGAGTTCATCCTCCAGCCGCCGGATCGGGTCCTGGTTGCGCCACTCCTCGATCTCTTCCTTGGAGCGATAGAGATTGCGGTCGCTCTTGGAATGGCCGCGCCAGCGATAGGTCTTGCACTCGATCAGCGAGGGGCCTTCGCCGGAGCGGGCGCGTGCGATCGCGACCTTCGCGACGGCTGCGACGCCGGCGAGGTCGTTACCATCCAGGCAGTGGCCGGGCATGCCGTAGGCGCTCGCGCGGTCAGCGACGTTCGCCACCGCCATGGCGCGGCCGATATCCATCGACATGCCGTATTTGTTGTTCTCGCAGACGAAGACGACCGGCAGCTTCCAGATCGAGGCCATGTTGAGCGCCTCGTGGAAGGCGCCCTCGTTCGAGGCGCCGTCGCCGAAGAAGACCATGCAGACCCGGCCGTTCTTCTGCGCCTTGATGCTCATGCCGACCCCGACGGCGATCGGCAGGCCGCCGCCGACGATGCCGTTGGCGCCGAGATTGCCGCCCTCGACATCGGCGATATGCATCGAGCCGCCGCGACCCTTGCAGTAGCCGGTTTCCTTGCCGAAGAATTCGGCGAACATCAGCTTCGGCTCGGCCCCGCGGGCGATGCAGTGGCCATGGCCGCGATGAGTCGAGAGGATGTAGTCATGGGCCTCGAGCGGCAGTGTCGTGCCGACGGCGCTCGCCTCCTGGCCGATCGAGAGATGCATCGTGCCGTGGATCAGGCCGCGCATATAGCTCGCCTCGGCGGCCTCCTCGAACTTGCGGATCAGGTGCATGCGGGTCAGCGCCTGCGCCACCGTCGCGTCGTCGAGCGCGGCGAGTTCCGGCCGCTGGTTCGGCTTCTGGTCAGCGCTCATGAATGGGCTCCGGAGGTCAGCGCGGCGATCATCGCGTCCTGGGCGCGGCGCACCTCGACGATCTTCAGCCGTTCGTCGGGCGTGGCGTCGGCCAGCGTGATGAGTTCGCCCTTGCGGACGGGGCGCGTCATGGTCGCGCCCTGGGCAAGCCCGATCGGCAGGGCCTTGCGGGCCTGTGCATCGGCGCGGGAGAGGGCGAAGCCGCGATAGCCGTACTCGCCGATGGCATCGAGCGTCTCGCCGGCCGCGAGATCGCGCTTGGCGACGCAGCCGACCTCGGAGGTCGGCACCGGCAGCGGGCGCATATGGCTCTGGTTGAAGATGACGGCGGCAGCGGCCGAGAGCGGGACTTCCAGACTCGTCAGGTGATAGGGCCGGAAGAAGGAGTAGTAGGGGCCGGGGCCGAGATGCAGGTCGCTCATCCGCTCGCGCACGCGGGGATGGCGCATCTCCGCGACGGCAAAGACGCCGGGCGCGACGCCCTTGGCCACCGAGAAATCGACGACGCCCTTCTGCGAGAGCAGGCCGCCTTCCTCCTTTGGGCAGAAGTAGTTCTGCAATTCGTCCTTCGGCGCGGCCGGACCGTGCATGCCGGGGATATCCGGCACGAAGCCGCAGGCATTGGCGATGGCGACCATCTCGACCATCGTCTTCGAGCCGTCGACGAACTCGACGAGCATGCGCGGGTTCATGTTCCGGCGGGTGGCTTCCTCGACATAATCGGCCGGCACGGCGTCGATGCGGAACGGGTTGTTCTTGCCCTTGCCCGCGGCGACAACCGGATAGCCCATGGCGCGGACGAAATTGATCAGTTCCATCGCGGCGGCAGGCTCGTCGCCGGCGCCGAGCGTGTAGACGACGCCGGCCTTGGCGGCCTCGACCGCGAGATAGGAACCGATGGTGATGTCGGCCTCGACATTCATCATCACGATATGCTTGCGCGCGGCGATGGCGGTCAGCGCGACGCGCGATCCGGCTTCCGGGTTGCCGGTGGCGTCGATGATGACGTCGACATGCGGCGAGCGGCAGATCAGGTCGAGCGAGGTCGTGGCGGCGATGCGGCCCTTGCGGCGAGCGCTATCGAGACCGGCCTCGTCAGCGACGGTGTCGACATCGCCCTTGCGCCCGGCGAGCGCTGCGGCCTCGGACACGCGATCCGGCGCGATATCGGCGACGGCGGCGATCTCGATGCCGGTCATCTGGGAGATCTGGACGACGATATCGGTGCCCATCTGGCCGGCGCCGATCAGGCCGACGCGGACCGGCTTGCCAGCCCTGGCACGCAGTTCGAGGGCTTCGGCCAGGGACAGGCCGGCGACGGGCGCGCCCAAAGGCGGCTGCGGCTGGATCGCGGCCATCGTCATGTCTCTCCCTAGGACATATGTTCTTATGAAGGAACAAAAGGACATGTCATTCGTCCTGTCAAGCGCACAGATGTTCAAACGGGTTGCCTTGGACCACGCGATGCGGTGATGCTGGCGCAAGCGCCCGCAATGGCGCGGCAGGGAGCGCTCGTGGAAGACGCATTCGGAGCAGGACAGATCCAGGGCGAGGTGCCGGTCGCGGAGGCAAAAGTCCGGGCGGCATGGCTCTACTATGTCGAGGGCCTGACCCAGGAGCAGATCGCCGAAGCGCTCGGCTTGAGCCGGATCAAGGTGATCCGCATGCTGGCGGCGGCGCGCTCCGAAGGGCTGGTCAAGATCAGGATCGATGCGCGCTCGGCCCGGCAGGCGGGCCTGGAGCGTGGTCTCGTCACCGCTTTCGGCCTGAAGGAGGCGGTGGTGGTGCCGGCGGCGCGCGATGCGGCCAGCGTCTCGGCGCTGGTCGGCTATGCCGCGGGTCTCTGGCTCTCCGACAAGCTGACCGACAACATGTCACTGGCGGTGGGCTGGGGACAGACCCTGCATCTGGCGCTCCGTGGCATGCAGCCGCGTCAGGTCGAGGCGATGTCGGTGGTCTCGCTGCTGGGCGGGCTCACCCATTCGCGCAGCATCAATCCTTCGGCCGTGGCGCGCCGCGTCGCCGACATGTTCGGGGCCGATTGCTTCCAGTTGACCGCGCCGGTCTTCGTCTCGAATGCCGAGATTCGCGATGCGCTCTGGCGCGAACCGACCTTGCGGGACCTGCTCGACCGGGCCCGGGCGGCCGATATCGCGCTGGTCAGCGTCGGCGATCTCGTCCCCGATTCGACACTGTTCCGCGAGGGGCTTCTGCCGCAATCGGATCTGGCCGGTTTGAAGAAAGCCGGCGCGGTCGGCGACCTCGTCTGCCATTTCATCGATGCCGAGGGCGAATTGGTGGACCATCCCGTGAACCGGCGTATCATGGCGGTGAGCCCGGCCGATCTCAGGGGCATCGGCCTCGTCGCGATCGCGGCCGGCGGCGCCCATAAGGAACATGCGATCCGCGCGGCCCTGCGGGCGAGCGCGGCGAAGGTGCTGATCACGGATGAAGGCGCTGCCGAGGCCCTGCTGGCCGGCGGCGCGAAACAAGCGGCAGAGGGAGCCGAACGGGAGACACGCCATGGCCAATAATTTCGAGCAGTTCGCGCGCAACTCCCTGCAGTTCCGGCCGTCCGACATCCGCCTGATGCTGGAGCGGGTGCATTCCCATGTCGTGAAGCCGCGCATGTCGGCTGAGGAATTGCTGGAGGTCGTGCAGGGCCTCGGTTTCACAACCGTCGAGGCCTTCGGCGACCAGATCGGGCTGGAGCGGCGGACCTCGGAGAGCTGGGCGCGCTACGGGCTGTCGCGCGATGCGGCGCAGTTGCTGCTGGCGCTGTTGAACTATCGCCAGCGCCTGCTCGACGCGATGGACGATTTCGAGAAGACGACTCAGATCCCGCTGGACGGGTTCTTCGAGAACCAGCAGCTGCCTTGAGCCGATCCTCGCGTCATGGTCGGGCCTGTCCCGACCATCCACGTCTTCATCAATGCAATGCCGTGTTCAAGGCGTGGATACTCGCCACAAGGGCGAGCATGACGGGGAGCTCGATCTAGCGGCAGAAATCGGCGCAGCCGGCTTCCCAGAATGCTTTGCCGGATTCAAGCGCCGGCACGGAAGGCCTCGGCTTGCGGCCGGGCAGGTCGGCCGGGACCGGCTTCACCTGTTCCCACCAGCCATGGGCGCATTGCGAGCGGAAGGCCATCTGGTCGGAGATCGAGGTGCCCTCCTGCTCCAGAACCTTGTCGAGCGCTGCGCAGGTTTCGCGCAGGCGCGTGTCATGGGCGTCGCTCGGATCGTTGGCGTAGTCGTGGAAGGCCTCGGTGAAGCTCTCCATCTCGCGGGCGATATGGGGCCAATCGGAGCGCCCGAGATTCCAGGCATCCATCCATTCGTGCACGACGGTTTCGACCGCCTCGGCTTTCGGCTTGTCCCTGACCTTGCGGGCCGTGGTCAGCATGTGGCGCATCAGTTCGGCGCGGGCATGGGCATGGCGGGCGCGCAGGGCCGCCTCCTGCATCTGCGCGATGGCTTCCGCCGCTTCCTGCTGCAGCGCTTCGACGAAATGCGGCATGGTTTGGTCTTTCAAGGCAGTGTGGCGAGGCGTTCGATCATCCGCTCGAACAGGTCATGGGCTTTCACGGCCGAGACGACATGGGCGTTGGGCTCGCGCCTGAGGCGGCCGTTCCAGTCGATCGTGGTGCGCCCGCGCAAGGGGCCGTCGCCGGTCTCGACCGCGACGAAGCAGTCGCGGCCGTCGAACAATTCCGGCCAGAGCAGGAAGGCGATGACGCAGGGGTCGTGCATCGGGTGGCCGTTCGAGCCGAGCCCGCCCGGACGCGGGCGCGTCAGCATGCCGTGAACGGCCTCGCCCGTGGCGTTGCCGAGCGCGCCGATGCGGGCGATCTGATCATGGCTGGCGATAGCCTGGAGCGTGACGCCGAGGCCGAACATCACGATCGGCCGGCCGCAGCCGAAAACGACCGCAGCCGCATGCGGGTCGACATGGGTGTTGAATTCGGCGGCGGGCGTGATGTTGCCGAGGCCGATGGCTCCGCCCATCAGCACGATGCGCCTGATTTTCGGGAGGATATCGGGCGCCAGCCGGAAGGCGAGGGCCAGATTGGTCAGCGGCCCGAGTGGGCAAAGCGTGATGCCATTCGCAGGCACAGCGCGGCAGATGTCGATGATCGCCTGCACGGCATGACCCGGAGCAGCCTCGCTCTTTGGCTGGGGCAGGTCAGCGCCATCCAGCCCGTCCGGGCCGCAGACGAACTCAGCGGTTTCGAGCGGAAAGACCAGTGGGCCTTCGGCGCCGCGATAGACCGGAATATCTCCGCGTTGACCAAGATCGCGGATGCGCAGGGCATTCGCGGTGGTCTGCGCGACCGGGACATTGCCGGCGACCGTGGTAATCGCCCTGAGATCGATCTGCTCGGCGCTGGCGAAGGCGAGGAGCAGGGCGACGGCGTCGTCCTGGCCAGGATCGGTGTCGATGATGATGGTCTCGCGCATCTCAGGCCGCCTTGGCGTTTCCGGCCATGATCATATGGGCGATGTCGTCGGCGGTGAGATCGTCGAGCGGCCGGTCGACATATTTGCGGCCAGCACCCATGATCACGACGCGGTCGGCCAGCGCCACGACGTCGCGCATGTTGTGGCTGATCAGGATGACGGTGCGTCCGTCCGCCTTGAGCTTGCGGATGAGATCGAGGACGAGCGCGCTTTCCTTGACGCCGAGCGCGGCGGTCGGCTCGTCCATGATGATGATCTCGGCGTTCCAGCGCAGTGCGCGCGAGATCGCGACGGCCTGGCGCTGGCCGCCCGAGAGGCGCTCGACCGGCCGGGTCATATCGGTGACGGCGGCGGAGAGCTGCGAGAGATAGCGCTGCGATTCCGCGATCATCCTCTTCTTGTCGAGGATGCGCAGGAAGGGCAGCAGGACGGGCTTGGTCAATTCCGAACCCATGAAGACGTTCTGGGCGATGGAGAGGCGCGGGGCGAGCGCGAGATCCTGGTAGATTGTCGCGACGCCATTCTCCAGCGCGTCATGCGGCGAGGCGAAGCTGACCGGCCTGCCGCGCAGGCTGATCGTGCCGGTGGTGGCTTCCTCGGCGCCGGAGATCACCTTGATCAGGCTCGACTTGCCAGCGCCATTGTCACCGCACAGCGCCACGACCTCGCCCTTGAAGATGTCGAGATCGACATCGCGGACGGCGACGACCGGGCCATAGGCCTTGCCGATGCCGCGCAGCGAGAGGAGGGGGGTGGGGTGGGTCATGGGTTATCCAGGCGATTGCAAAGCGATTTGCCGTCATTCTCGGGCGAAGCGTAGCGAAGACCCGGGAATCTCATAACCAGAAGACACTGGTTTCCGAGATACTCGGGTCGAGCCCGAGCATGACGGCCTGCACGCTCACTTCTTCAGGAACTGCTGGACGTTGTTCTTGTCGACCAGCACGGCTTCCGTGAAGAGATAGGGACCCGAGGTGATGCTCTCCTTCGGCTTCTTCTCGACGACGATCGCCTGGATCGCATCGACCGCCTGCTTGCCCATCTCGTCGAACGGAACGGCCACGGTCGCCATGAAGGTCGAGTTCGGATCGGCGATGCGCTCGTAGCTTTCCTGGCCGCCATCGACCGAGACGAGCGGGATCTGGCCCTTCTTCACCCCTTGAGCCTGCAGCAGGTCGTCGATGATGTAGGCCTGGCCGTCGAAGGAGGCCCAGATGCCGTTGATCTTGCCCTGGTTCTGCAGCAGCAGCGCCTGCATGCCGGCGCGGACGTCGTCGCGCCAGCTCTGGGTACGGGCCATCGAGAACTTGCCGAGCTCCTTCACCGCCTGGTTCTCGGCGAGGACGGCGTCGAGCAGACGCCCGCGGATGCGCGAGGCGACGTTGAGGTCGAAACGGGCCGAGACGATGTTGCCCTGGTAGCCGAGCTGGCCGAGCAGGTAGAGCGCGGCATCGGCACCGACCTTGTACTCGTTGGTCTGGATGTCGAAGAGCGCATGCGGGCTTGAGCCCGATTGCACGGTGATGACCGGGATCTTGGCGTCCTTGGCCGCCTTGAACTGCGCATCGGCCTCGACCGGCTTGCCCATGGCGATGATGATGGCGTCGACCTTCTTGGCGATCAGCGCGTCGAACTGCTCGGCATGCTTCGGCAGCGCGCCTTCCGAGTTCAGCAGCGTGACGTTCCAGCCCTTGGCCTTGGCGGCGGCGGCAGCCGCATTGGCGACGCGGGCATGCGTTTCCGATGTAAACTGGAAGCCGATGATGCCGAGCTCGAAGGCCTGAGCCGATTGGCCGAGCGCGACGAGCGCGGCGGCAGCGACCAGCAATTTCCTGAAACCGAACATGAAACCCACTCCCCTCATTCTGCTTGTCGTTGTCGCGATCAGACCTTGAACGCTGCCTTCTTCATCGCGCTGGCCGAGAAGGCGACCGAGCCGATGATGATCGCGCCGAGCACGATGTCCTGGATGTAATAGGGCGCGCCCATCAGCACCAAGCCGTTGCCGAGCACCTTGAGCACCAGCGCCGCAAAGACCGTGCCGGGGATGTTCGGCTTGCCGGGCTCGAACATGGTCATGCCGAGCAGCACGGCGGCGATGGCATAAAGCAGGTAGTCGCCCGCCATGTTCGGCGCTGCCGAGGACAGGTTGGCGGCGAGCAGCATGGCCATGAGGCCGGCGAAGACGCCGGAGAGCAGGAGGCCGATGCGCTTCATCCGTGCGGTGGCGATGCCGGCGAGCCGCGCGGCCTCGTCCGCCTCGCCGGTCGCGACCATATGCGCGCCGGTCCGGGTCCATTTGACGAGGCCGTAGGCGAAGAGCGTGGCGCCCGCCATCCAGAGCACGAGGTTGGGGATGCCGAAGGAGTAGCCGCGGGCGAGCCCGGTGAAGCCGACCGGCCAGCGCCCGACGAAGGCGACGCCCTGCGTGATCATGAAGGCGAAGCCCTTGGCGATCGCCGCGGTGCCCAGCGTCATGATCAGCGAGGGGATGCGCAGGACGGTGACGCCGTAGCCGTTGAGCGAGCCCAGCACGATGCCGACGCCAATCGCGGCGCTCACCGCGACGGCCGGAGGATATTGGGCATGGACCAGCCAGCCGCAGACGACAGCCGCGAGGCTCGCCATTTCCGCGACGGAGAGATCGAGTTCGGCCACGGTGAAGGCCAGCGCGAAGCCGAGCGCGAGGATGGCGAGGAAGCTCGTATCCTTCAGCACGTTGATGATGTTCATCGTGCTGGCGAAGTTCGGCGCGAAGATCAGGAAGAACAGGATCAGCGTGAGGCCGGCGAGCGCCGTGCCGTAGCGTCCGATCAGTTCGCGCGGGTCGATGCGGCCCAAGCTCAGCTTCCCTTCTTCGCGATCATCAGCGCCGACGCCCTGCTTCGAATCGCCGGCATGAAGCGTCCTTTACGTGGCGCTTGTCGCGTTGGCGAGGCCGGGCAGCGCGGCCGTGTTCTGCGCCAATGCGACGAGATCGGCCGAGATCGGGGCCAGCGCCGCTTCGCTCTGCCGATAGAGCGCATAGAGCGCGTTATAGGCCGGGCGGCGGGCCGGGTCGGGCGCATAGCAGCGGGCGATGGTCACGAGGGCATCCTGCGCGGCCTCCAGCGAGGTGAAGCGGCCGAGGCCGGTCCAGGCGATGATCGCCGCACCGAGCAGGCCAGGCTCTCTCGCCGTGCCGACCGCAATCGGGCGGCCGCAGATATCGGCCTTGACCTGCGCCCAGACCGGATTGGCGGCCGCGCCGCCGCCGAAGCGGATCTCGTCGACGCGGGTGTCGAGTGCCCGTTCCGCCCGTTCCAGCACGAGCCGGTTCAGGCAGGCGACGCCTTCGAGCACGGCATAGGCGAGATCGGTCGGGCCGTGCCGGCGGCCAAGCCCGATGAAAGCGCCGCGCAGGTTCGGGTCCCAATAAGGCACGCGCTCGCCCTGCAGATAGGGCAGGAAGATCAGCGGCTGCGAGTGGCGCGGACCTGCGAGAAGGCGCTCGATCGTCTCGCCGACAGGGCCTTGCCCACCGAGCAGGCCGGCGAGCCAGGCGGCGGTGTCGGCGCCGTTCTGGCTCGGGCCGCCGAGATGCCAGAGGCCGCGCCAGTCGACGGAGATGAGCCCCTCGGCCTCCGCCTGATCGGGACCGAGCACGCCGAGCACTTCGGTGGTACCGGAGATGTTGTAGGCATAGCCCGGCCGCAGCGCACCGAGCCCCGCGACGGCCGCCCAGGTATCGTTGCAGCCGCAGAAGACGGGGATGCCGGCGAGCCTGTCGAAGGGGGCGGGCAGGCCGGTGATGACGGAGCCGACGATATCGATGGGTTCGAGGATCGCCGGAATGACGCTTGGCGAGAGACCCACTGCTTCAAATGCCGAGTGGCCATCGACGCTTTCAGTGCAAGCGATCAACCGCGCCAGCGAAACCGGGTCGCTCGCCTTCTGGCCGGTCAGTCGGAAATTCAGGTAGTCCTTGGGTTCCAGCACGCCGGCGAGCGCGCGGGCGTGCTCAGGCTCGTTCTCGACCAGCCAGGCGAGGCGCGCGAGCGGGTGAAAGGCGTTGATCCGTCCGGCTTCAGGATGATCGGGCAGCCTCTCGCGCAGGCGAGCGGCGATGTGGTCGGTGCGCGCGTCCTTCCAGGTCATGGCCGGGCGCAATTCCTGCCCTTGATGGCCGAGGAAGACCTGCGTCCGGGTCACGCCGCAAATCGCGATGCCCTGGACGCTTGCGAACAGGTCTGGTGCTTGTTCGGCGAGCTTGGCGGCAGCCTCGAGCAGCTGTGTCCACCATGCCGTAGCCCAGACTTCCGAGTGGTCGAGATGGTCGTTCAAAGCGGGGCCGGGAACGGCATGCTCCGCTCTCGTCACACCATGCTCATCGATCAGCGCGGCGCGAAAGCTGCTGCCGCCGAGATCGCAGGCGAGGACGACATTCATCGGGGGCATCTGGACAGCAACATAGGCGTCGTTCCGGACAAGCCGCGAAGCGGCGCCGATCCGGAATCCATCATGGGGCTCCGCGCTCTACGATGGATTCCGGGTCAAGCCCGGAATGACGGCGTTTCATCATTGGAAACACACCGCAAATCGTCACGAAGTCAAGAAACCGACGGCGTCATGCCAGCCGTGCCGCCTTCAGGATGTCGTCGACCAGGCGCTGTGAAGCGAGCGCTTCCTCGCCGGTGACGATGGGGTCGCGGCCCTGTTCGATCGCATCGAGGAAATCGGCGATGACGGCGCGGTGGGCGTCATGGGGGAAATCCATGATGTTGGCGCCGCTGCCGGTCGAGCCCTCGGCCTCGACGATCTCCTCGCGCCCGTCGAGATAGGCGAGGCGCAGGCGCCCGCCGATGAGGGCGGCAAAACCCTTGGTGCCGGTGATCTCGATGCGCTCGGGATAGCCCGGATAGGCGGCCGTGGTCGTCACCAGCGTGGCGGGGGCGCCGTTGCCGGTCTCCAGCAGTGCGGAGACGTAATCCTCGGTCTCCATGCGGTGGAGGGCGGTCGTGCGGGCCTGCGCCGCGACCACTTTCGATACGCCGACAAGCGAGCGGAACAGGTCGAGCGAGTGGATCGCCTGGGTCAGCAGCACGCCGCCGCCGTCACGGCCGAGCGTGCCGCGGCCGGGCTCGTCATAGTAGCTCTGTGGGCGCCACCAGGGCACGGAGAGGAAGGCGGCTTCGATCGTGCCGAGCTCGCCCGATTGCAGGGCGGCCTTCAGGCGCAGGCTGGCCGGGCGGAAGCGGTGCTGGAGGGTCACGCCGAAGGTCTTAGCCGTCCGGCGGGCGGTGTCGACGAGGCGCTGGCCGCGTTCGCTGGTCAGTTCCAGCGGCTTCTCGACGAGAACATGTTTGCCGGCTTCGAGGCAGAGCGCGGAGACGTCGAGATGGCTCGACGGGGGTGTCAGCACGATGCAGGCATCGACCGCCGGGTCGGCCAGCACGGCGTCGAGATCGGTCGTGGTCGGGAACGGGAATTGCCCGGCATAGGCCTTGGCTCGATCGGGCGTACGGCTCACGGCCCAGCGCGTCTCGGCGCGATCAGCGAGGTCGAGCAGGCTTTTCGAATGCGGCAGGGAGGCGGGGCCAAGCCCGATCACGGCGATGCCGAGCTTGCGTGTCATGTCAGGTGCTTCCTCAAGCGCGGGGCTTCGCCGGCAGCCACACCGCCTTGGCCTGCGCCTCCAGCGCGAGCCGGCAGACGGTGAAGACGTGGCGCTGGCTCATCGCGGTTTCGCTGCGCGCGCCGATATCGGCAATCAGGTTGCGGAAGTAGGTCAGCGGCTCGCTGGAGGCGTCGATATGGCGGGTGCCGGCCTTGTCGACGAGGAAGACATGGTCGGTGCCCGGGCGGCCGGCGATGTCGACATATTTGCGCAGCTCGATCGTGCCTTCGGTGCCGAGGATGGTCAGGCGGCCGTCGCCCCAGGTCGGCAGGCCGTCGGCCGTGAACCAGTCGACGCGGATATAGCCGCCGGCCCGGTCGCTGCGCAGCAGGACTTCGCCGAAATCCTCGAAATCGGGCAGGTCGGGCACGCCGAAATGGCCGGTGCCGGAAGCAATGATCTCCGCATCGTCCGAGCCGGTGAAATGCAGGAACTGATCGATCTGGTGCGAGGCGATGTCGGTGAGGATGCCGCCATAATGGCGCTTGTCGAAGAACCAGCCCGGCCGGATCGCGCGGTTGAGCCGGTGCGGGCCCATGCCGAGCGTCTGCACGACGCGGCCGATCGCGCCGTCCGCGATCAATTTGCCGGCGATGAGCGTGGCTGGAACGGTGAAGCGCTCGGAGAAGCAGATCGAGAAGATGCGGCCGGTCTCGGCGACCGCCTGCTCGACGGCGGCGAGCTGGTCGAAATCGGTGACGCCGGGCTTGTCGACCATCACGTCCTTGCCGGCCCGCATGGCGCGGACGGCCAGCGCGGCGCGCTCCGCCGGGATGCTGGCGCAGAGGATCAGGTCGATCGACGGGTCGTCGATCAGCCGGGCGGCCGTGCTCTCGGGCAGGTCGGGGAAGCGCTCTCGGAAGCCTGTGAGGACGCGCTCGTCGCTGGTCGCGGGATCGAAGCCGACGCAGGTCGCGCCGGCTTCGAGGAGACCACCGACCATATGGTAGATATGGCGGTGGTCGAGGCCGATGGCGGCGAACTTCATCGCTATTGCGGCGCGCCGTGGCCGACGCCGACCTCCTGGTCCCAGCGCCGGAAGGCGGCGACGAGACGCTCGGGCGTCAAGGGCGGGCGGGTCGGCAGGCTGGTGATCAGCCCGTCATATTCCGGCCGGCCGTACTCGGCGAGGATATCGCGGCTCTCCTGCGGCGCCATGGCGAGCGTCACGCCCTTGACCGCCGGACCGGGGTAGAAATAGCCCTTGTCGTAGGTCACGGCCTGCGCTTCCGGCTTGAGCATGTAGGCCATCAACGCGACCAGCGCCGGCATCTTGTCGGCCGGGACGCCCTTGGGGATGCACATGAACTGGGTGTCGGGAATCCAGTGCGTGTTGGCGAGGACGAAGACCTTCGCCTCCTTCGGCACGATGCCGAGCACGCGCGGGTTGATGTCCCAGCCCAGTGTCGAGACGATGACGTCGCGGGTGCCTTCGCCGAGCTCCTTCATCGTCGCGGCGGTGCCGCCCGGATAGTAGTCGATGCCGGTGCCGAGTTCCTTGAGATAGGCCCAGCTCTTGTCCCAGCCCTTGATCGGGTCGGTCGGGTCAGCATCGCCGAGGATGTAGGGCAGGCCCATGAGCCAGGTCCAGCCGGGGCCGGAATTGATGGGGCGGGCATAGGTGAATCGCTTCGGGTTCTGCTTGACATAGGCAAGCAGCTCCTCGGCCGTCTTCGGCACGGTCTTGAGGCGCTCGGGCGCGTATTCGAAGAGCGGGCCGGAGGGCGAATAGACGACGGCGACGCCCTCGTTCTGGCCGAAATTGCGCTGCATCATCAGCGCCTGCTCGTGATAGACCTCCTCGGGCTTCGGCAGGTCCTTGGCATGGGACTTCCAGACATCGACCCAGAGCCCCTGCTGGATGCCGTCGGACATGGCGCCGGGGCCGGTGAGCACGAGGTCGATATCGACCCGGTTGGCAGCCTGCTGCGCCTTGAGCTTCGCCGGCAGTTCCGGAGAGGGCGCGCGCGAGAAATTCAGGCGCGAGATCAGCTTCGGATTGTCCTTGCCGAATTTCTCGATGGCCGCCTGCGTGAGCTGAAGATTGCCGGCGACATCGATGATGTTGAGCGAGACGGGCGCGCTCTGCGCCAGTGCTCCGCCGGCTTTCAGCGCAGCGAGGCCGGCAGCTCCGGCCATGACGGTGCGACGTGTCGGATGGTTCATGATCTCTCCCTAGGTTGCGGCTCTCTTTTGCGATGCCATCAGCGGCATCCGGAGCATTTGACTGGGATACTAGTGCACCACCGTTAGAGGCGCCAGCGGATTCGGTGGCATGGCTGGCACCGCGCCGGGACATGGCGAAGCGGGTCGATCAGGCCTGTTCGAGCAGCAGCGCCTCGGTCGCGCGGCTGAGCAGGGGGGCGGCGGCGCCGTGGATCTCGTAGAGATGGCTGGCGGGCACGCCGGCGAGATCGGGCACGGCGAAGCCGTCCATCGTGCCCTCTGCCCGGAACAGCGTGTTGAACCGGGCCCAGAGCTGCGGATTGGCGGAGAAGGGGCCGCTGACCGCGATCCGGGCCGGGAAGAGCAGGCGGCAGGCATTGGCGAGCGCGCGGGCCAGCAGCGCTGCCGCCATCTCCAGTTCGGGCAGGGCCAGCAGGTCGAGCCCGGCGAGCTGCCGGGCGAGACGCACCTCGTCCTGGTCGAGATCGGGCCAATGCCGGCGCAGCGCGGGGAGCAGCGACCAGAGCGCGGCGCCGGTTTCGAGGCAGGCGGTGTTGCCGCAGCCGCAGCGGCGCTCCCCCAGCGCGGCGAGGCGCCAATGGCCGATCTCGCCGAAGGAGCCGGTCGGTGCGAAGGGCTCGCCGTCGACCGCGTAGGCGAGACCGACGCCCCAACCCCAGTGCAGCAGGATCGTCCCGCCCGCGAAATTCTCGGGCTCGCGGGCGGCGCGGGCGCGCAGTTCGGCATCGAGATTGCGGCAGATCGTGACCGGGCCAGCCACGGGTTCGAGCACCGCGGCGATGTCGAGCCCGCGCATGCGCGGCCAGCGCGAAGCCAAGAGCCATTGCCCCTGCTTCAGGTCGATCAGGCCGGAGAGCGAGACGGCGGTGCCGGCATGGCTCATGCCCGGCGGCATCGCGTCGAGGAGGTCCCTTGCCAGCCTGGCCATGGCCTCGGCGATGGCGGCGTTGTCGGCATCGGCGGCGATGGGGCGGCGGCGCTCGGCGACGAGATGGCCGTTGAGATCGACCAGCGCGCCCGACAGCGACTGGCTGGAGACATAGATCACGGAGGCGCCGATGCGGCGGGTATGGGCGACGAGGATCGCCGGTGGCCGCCCGCGCCCGCTCGTCTCGCCGGTGGCCTCGATGACGAGGCGGCGCGCGATGAGATCTCCGACAACGCGCGAGACGCTGGTCGAGCGCAATTGCAGAATACGTCCGATATCGGCGCGGGAATGGGCCTCGCCATTGAGGATCAGCCGGTAGATCCGGGCGCAATCCCGGTCATGGGCGAGCGCGAGGCGGGTTTCGTCGAGCGTCAGCAGGGACAAGGCGGGCTCTATTCGGAACGGTTGCGTTCAAAATTAATCATTGCGTTTCGGCCGAAGCTTCATAAGCTCGCTTTCAGAATATCGGAAATTTTCTGACGCAAAAGGTTCAAAATTCGATGATCGAGATGCATGTCGCTTCCGACAAGGAAGAGCTCGGCCGGCAGGCGGCGGCGGCTGGTGCGCAGGCGATCCGCGACGAGCTTGCCCGCCATGGTGAGGCGACGATCATCGTGGCGACCGGCGCCAGCCAGTTCGAAATGCTGAACCACCTCGTCGCGGCCGAGGGCATCGACTGGTCGAAGGTCACGGCCTTCCATCTTGACGAATATGTCGGCCTGCCCGAAAGCCACCCGGCGAGCTTCCGGCGCTATCTGCGTGAGCGCTTCATGGCGCCGCTGAAGAACGCGCCGACCTTCATCCCGGTCGAAGGCGAGGGTGATCCCGCTGCGGCGGTGAAGCAGCTCAACCAGCAGATCGCCGGCAAGCACATTGCGGTCTGCTTTGCCGGGTTCGGCGAGAACTGCCATCTCGCCTTCAACGATCCGCCGGCCGATTTCGACACGGAAGAGCCGTATCTGGTCGTCAATCTCGACGATGCCTGCCGGCAGCAGCAATTCGGCGAAGGCTGGTTCCCGAGCTTCGACGCCGTGCCGCAACAGGCGATCTCGATGAGCATCCGCCAGATCCTGAAGAGCGAACTGATCGTCCTTTCGGTCTCGGACACGCGCAAGGCCGCCGCCACGAAGGCGGCGCTGGAAGGCCCGGTCAGCAATCTCAGCCCCGCCTCGATCCTGCAGACGCACAAGCGGACCGTGCTGTTCATCGATCCGCCGGCGGCCTCGCTGCTGAGCCGGAAAGGCTGAGGATGCGCACGCCCGGCCTCGTCGACCTGCAGGTGAACGGCTTTGCCGGGGTGGATTTCAACTCCGGCACGATCACTGCGGCCGAGCTCGACCGGGCGCTGGAGGCGATGCTGGCGACGGGCGTCACGATCTGCCTGCCGACGATCATCACGGCGCATCCGCATGAGCTGGAACAGCGCTTCGGGGCGCTCGACGCGGCCGTGACAGGAAGCAGGCTCGGGCCGCTGATGTGCCCGGGCTATCATCTTGAAGGCCCGTTCTTGAACCCGTCGGCCGGCTATGCCGGCTGCCATCCGCCCGACGCGATGACGGCGGCGACCGCCGACCTCGTCGCACATCTCGAAACATTGCTGTCGCGGCCGATCCTGATGGTGACGCTGGCGCCGGAGGTCGAGGGCGGGGTCGCGCTCGCCGGCCAGCTGGCAGGGATGGGCAAGATCGTCGCGATCGGCCATTCGGCCGCCGATTTCGAGGCTGTCGAGGCCGCCGCTGCCGCGGGAGCAACGCTCTCGACCCATCTCGGAAACGGCCTGCCGCAGCAGATGCACAAGCTGGTCAATCCGCTCTTCGCGCAGCTCGCCGAGGATCGTTTGATGGCCGGCTTCATCGCGGACGGCATCCATATCCATCCGAAGGCGCTGAAGAGCCTGATCCGGGCCAAGGGCTTCGAACGTTCGATCCTCGTCACCGATGCCGTGGTTGCGGCGGGCGCGGTGCCCGGCCGCTACAGCTTCGCCGGCATGCCGGTCGATCTCGCCGCCGACGGCTCGGTGCGCCAGCCCGGGGGCACCTCGCTGGCGGGTTCGGCACTGAAGCTCGACGATGCCGTCCGCAACGTCGTCGCCTGGGGCATCGCGACGCCCGACGAAGCGGTCGCGATGGCCTCGACCCATGCGCTCGCCTGCATCGCCGGCGCATTGGCCGGGGCCGGCATCAGCTTGCCGGAGAGCGCGATCGACTGGTCGCCGGAACTCCATGTCCGCGGCGCTCGCATCGGCAGCGAGCGCCGCGATTTTGCCGCCTGAAGACGTCACCAACCAAAGCAAGAAGGGGAGAATCATGAGCGAATTTCCGAAAGGCGTGGATCGCCGTACCGTCCTGGGCGGGCTGAGCGCGCTGACCCTGGGCGGAGGCAGTGCGCTGGCCGCCGTGCCGGCACTGCCTTCCGCGCCGGTCGGCATCAACATCATCGATGTCGGCGGCGCGCTGGCGCTGATGCAGCAGGCCTTCGACGACTATCGCACGAACAATCCGAAGCTGGTCTCGCGCATCACCTATGTGAAGGCGCCGGCGCCGGAACTGGCGAGCAAGATCAAGGCGCAGCAGGATGCGGGCCGCTCCGATCTCGACCTCATCCTGACCGGCTCGGACGGGCTCGCGGCTGGCCTGGAGCAGAATCTCTGGCTCAAGATCTTCCCGGATTTCGCCGAGAAGTTTCCCAATATCGAACAGAACTACGAGCCGGCGGCGCTCAACCTGCACAAGGCGCAGGGCGCAGGCTTCGGCACGGTGGTGAACTACTATCCGTCCGGGCCGCTGCTCGAATACATGCCGGCGCGCGTCAAGCAGGTGCCGACCACCGCCGAGGAACTGCTCGCCTGGGCCAAGGCCAACCCCAACAAGTTCATGTATGCGCGCCCGACCAATTCGGGGCCGGGCCGCACCTTCATGATGGGCCTGCCCTATCTCCTCGGCGACAAGGACCCGCAGGACCCGGTCAATGGCTGGGACAAGACCTGGGCCTATCTGCAGGCGATCGGCGAATATATCGAGTATTATCCGGCTGGCACCGGCGCCACGATGAAGGAGTTCGGCGACGGTTCGCGCGACATCATCATCTCGACCACGGGCTGGGACATCAATCCGCGCGCGCTCGGCATCGTGCCGAAGGAAGCGAAGATCCAGACGCTGAAGGGCTTCCACTGGGTCTCGGACGCCTTCTTCATGTGCGTGCCGAAGGGCATCCCGAACGATCGCCTCGCCGTCGTGCTCGACATCATGGCGCATGTGCTGACGCCCAAGATGCAGGCCTATTCCTATGACGAGGGCTATCTCTATCCCGGCCCCGCGGTGAAGAATGTGCCGCTGTCGCTCGCGCCGCAGCGCAGCCAGGAGGTGATCGCGGAGTTCGGCCGGCCCGAATATGCCGATCTCATCGCCAATAACCCGATCGAACTGCCGCTGAAGCCCGACAAGATGGTCGTCGCCTTCCGCAAGTGGGACGAACTGGTCGGCGCCAAGCGCAAGCGCTGATCCATACCGCCATCTTTTCGCCCGGCCCTTGCGGTGGGGCGAAAGGAAAGGCCCGGAAGCCATCGCCGATGGATTCCGGGCCTTTTCCGTTTCGAAATCAGTAGGCGATTTCCTTGTCGTTTTCGGCTCTCCTCCAGAACAATCTGACGCCGCCTTCCGATGCGGCTTCGAGACCCGGGGCGGCCGTCCTGCATGACGAGGCTGCGAGCCTTACTGCTTGATCGATACGCCCCAAGGGCGGGGTGTGCCGAGTGCCCAGCTCCTGTAACCTTCGATATTGCTCCTGGAAGCGCTGAGGCGCGTGCCGGAGAACAGCGTGATCATCGGAATGTCCGCGCGGTACATGTCCTCGAGCTTGTCGAAGATCGCCTGGCGCTGCGCCGGATCGGCAATCGCCATGCTGCGCGTGACGAGATCCGCCGCCGCCTTGCTGTCCCAAGCCTTGCGGGGCTGGGTGGCCTTTTCGCCGGTGAACATCTCGAAGGACAGCGACGGGTCGAGGCGCGCGGAGAAGGAGTGCGACATCATCTGGTAGTTGCCGGCCAGGTAGCGATCCTGCTGGACGCCCCAGTCGACGACCTCGACGTCGATATTGATGCCCGCTTCCCTGGCCATCGCCTGGACGAGGATCGCCTGGTCGAACATCTCCGGATAGCGCTTGTTCGCCAGCAGCTTGATGACCTGCCCGCGATATCCCGCCTCCGCCAGCAGCTTTTTCGCCGCCGGGATATCCCGGTGGATCGGAGCGGCCTGCTTTGCCTTGTGATAGGCGCTCGAGCGCGGGATCGGCGAATGGCTCGCCTTGGATTGCGAACCGGTCACCTCGTCAGCGATGGTTTTCAGGTCCAGCGAGAGAAGGATCGCCTTGCGCATCCGGATGTCCGACAGCAACGGGTCCTTCGTCTGGATCAGAAGGTCGCTGATGCTCATCGTCGGGACGCTTTCGATGACGATGTCCTTGCGCGAGCGGTATTCCTGGAGATCGCTCGTGGCGATGTCCCAGTTGATGTCGATCCCGTTCGACAGCAGCGCAGCCTTCGCCGTGGCCTCGTCGGGGATGACGAGATAGTCGACCTGCGCGACGAGAGGGGTCTTGTCGCCGGTGAGGCCGTCCCGCGGGCCGGGGCCGGCGGTATAATGCTCGTTGGCGAGGAGGCGGATGAACTGGCCGCGCTTCCACTCGCCGAGCTTGTAGGGCCCGGTCGTCACCGGCTCGCGCCAGCTCCCGTCCGGGTTGAGCGAACTCGAATGGAAGATGCCCGTCCCGCCGCAATCGGGCCGGGACAGGGTGGCGAGGAACAGCGCCGAGGGTTTTTCCAGTGTGAAGACGACCGTTCTGTCGTCCGGCGCCGTGACGCCCGTGACTTTGACCGCGCCGCGCCCGTCGACCTCGCTCAGGCAACGCCAGCCGGTCTTCGGGTCGGTATAGCGCTGCCAGGCGAAGAGGACGTCCTTGGTCGTCGGGGGTGCGCCGTTGCTGAACTTGACGCCGTCGCGCAGCACGAAGGTGTAGGTCTTGCCATCCTCCGAGACGGCGACGGATTTCGCGAGCACCGGCCCGACCGAGCTGTCGTCCTTGAAGGCGACCAGCCCTTCGAACAGGTTGGTCTGAATGGCATCGGTGATCGCGTCGCGATTGGTGCCGGGATCGAGCGTGCGCGCATCGGCGCCCAGCCGGATTCGCAGCGCCGGCTGTTGAGCTGCCGCGGGAAGCGCAGCGCCCAGCAGGCCCAGGACGATGACAAGCTTCTTCATGACGCCCCTCATTGTTTTTGATTCAGATTCGCTGGACCTGCCGATTGCCGCGGCAGGCGCGGTCGATCAGGCCGCCGACCGGGTGCTGCCCGCCACGTGCTTCGGCGCGAGGGTGTAGCGCGTGAAATTGCGATGGAGCGCGGGGAGCAGGGCCACGTCCATGATCGCCTTCGCCGGCTGCATGACGATCATCGCCACGGTCACGGACTGATTGTTGCCGGAGAAGCTGGGACGCGGCGGCCGGCAGACCGACCAGGGCGACTGATAGTCGTCGAACAGCGCCGTCTTGACATGATCGACCGTGATCTGCCCGACATGCGGTTCCAGGCTTCCGCGTACGCGGGTGTCGCGATAGAGCGAATCCGGCATGTTGGCGATACCGGTATCCGTCAGCTTCGACAGGGCGACGGGGCTCTGGAAGTGATTGGCGTGCACGATCAGGCCATCCTGCGGCTGGATCATGAAGGTCTCGTCCGGCACGCATTCGAAATCGATCGCGATTCCCTCGCTCTGCGTCACGATGATGTTGTTGGAAGCCGATTTCGGCGTCGTATAGACAGCGTGCATCGCCCGGCCGAGCAGGTCCTGCTCGAGCACCTTCCTGCGGATCAGCGCCAGCGGAACGCCGAGACGACGGTAGTCGCGTTCGCATTCGAGATAGTTGCCGGTAATGCTGATGCCGGCGGTGTTGAAGCCGAAGCGCGCGAGCACGCCGGCTTCCGTGAAGGTGATGATGTCCGGCCCATCCTCATTCCTGATTTTCAGGACAACGGCCGTGTCGACGCACTCCGTCTTCCAGTCCCAGTTCTGGGCATGAATCAAGGCGCCCTCCTTGGAGGCCTTGGGCAGCACAACCAGACCGGTGCATTCATCATGAAGCTCGCGGCTTGCCTCGGTCCTGCCGGCGAGCTTGAGCAGTTCCGTCCTGGCGTTCAGCAACATGACGGAGGCGAAATTCACACCGGCGCCTTCAGCGATCCCGTGCATCTCCTCGACATAATTCGCGTCGAAAGCCGCCACCTGGCTTTCGAAGCCGAGCGCTGTCTCTTCGATGACCGCCTGGCTGACGTTCTCCTTGCGGATCTGATCGGTATAATGCTGCACGCCCAGCCTGATACGGGCGGCGGCCTGCTCACCGTACTGGCGACCCTGCTCGCGCGGCGTACCGGAAACCTCGATCGTCGGACATTCAACGGGAGCGGCCATGTTCGATTCCTTCGCCGGTGCGATTGCACTAGTGGTCGTCGACAATCATGTAACAGAATGTTTTTCTGGAATCAAATGAACACTGACCGCGCCCTGACCAATCTGCAGCGCAGGCTGATCGACCGGATTCTCGAATTCGTCCGGCACGAAGGGTTGCGTCCCGGCGACCGCATCAACGAGCAGCAGATCGCCTTGCGGCTGGGGGTGTCCCGCACGCCGATCAGGACGGCTCTCACGCTTCTCCAGGACGATGGCGTGGTGCTGCGGCGCCCGGGCACCGGCGTTGTGCTGGTCAACCTGCCCGATGACGGCGGCATCGGAATCGAGACCCGCGAGCTGGCCCCTTCAGCCGCCCGGGAGGAGGCGCTGGTTCTCCGGATCGCGACCGAGAGGGATCGGCAGGAGCTGGGCGACGAGTTTTCCGTCGTCGAACTGGCAGAGCGATACGGCGTGGCCCGGGCCGCCCTCGTCCCGATCCTGGAACGTCTGGCGGGGCTCGGCATGATTGAGAAGAAGCCGGGCTATGGCTGGCGCTTCCTGACGGACTGGAACCTGACCATCGTCGATGAAAGCTATCGGTTCAGGATGGTGATCGAGCCCGCGGCCTTGCTGGAGCCCGGCTTCAGCGTGTCTCGCAAGTGGCTCGACGACACGCGTGCCGCGCATGAGAGCTTTCTCAAGAAGGCCTGGACGGAAGACATGAGCGTGGCGCTGTTCGAGACGAATGCCGCTTTCCATGAGGATCTCGCAGCCGCTTCCGGAAATCGCTTCTATCGAGAAGCCGTTCGCCTCCAGAGCAGACTGCGCCGGTTCGCGATGTACAACTGGAGAAGCGGGCGTGTGCGCGTTGAAAAGAACTTCACCGAGCATATGGCGATCCTGGATGCGATCGAACGGGGTCGTCTCGACGAGGCCTCGGACCTGATGCGAGACCATCTGCGGATCGCATGGGAATCGACGTCCCGGAGGTTCAGTCCGGCCGCCTCCTAGATCGGCCAGCGCACGGTTCGCTCGACGGGGCCGGCAGCTCGAAGCCAGTGCGCTGGCCGGCCCAGCCTGTTCCGTCGCATAGGGAGTTGTCGGGGGCGACATGATCGAGAAGAAGCAGGTTCTGGCGTTCGGCGACAGCTTGACCTGGGGCCGAGACCCGGAGGCCAAAGCCAGACATCGTCACGCGGATCGCTGGACCAGTGTCGTCGAGGCTGAGCTTGCCGATGTGCGGGTCATCGCCGAAGGGCTGAGCGGTCGCACGACTTGCTTCGACGATCACGCCGGGCCGGCCGACCGCAACGGCACGCGCGTGCTCCCTGTTCTCATCGGCAGCCATGCTCCGCTCGATCTCGTGATCATCATGCTGGGCACCAACGATCTGAAGCCGCATGTCTGCGGCAGCGCGCTCGGAGCCTCGTTCGGCATGGCGCGTCTTGTGGAAATCGTGCGGACCTATCCGCATGGCCGCCAGCCGCCAGCGATCCTGTTGATGAGCCCGCCCCATTTCGGCGCAAGCCGGGCGCCGGACGGACAGCCCGGCGGCGGCCGCAGCATCGTGGAATCGCAAAAGCTGGCACCGCTCTATAAGGCTGTCGCCGAGCGCGCGGATTGCTCCTTCTTCGATGCCGCGTCCGTTTCCGTGGCCTCGAAGGTCGACGGCGTGCATCTGGATGCCGTCAATACCCGGGCGATCGGGACGGCCCTGGCTCCGGTCGTCGCGGCCATGCTGACGCGCTGATCGTCATCAGATCCGCGATCCGGCATCCTCCAAAAGACCGCCGAGAACATGCGGGATCAGCCCGCCCGATTTCAGGAGGGTGATCTCGAGCGAGGTCTCGATCGCGGCCCGCAGGGCGATTGCGACGGTTTCGCCGGAGGGGCGAATGAGCGTCAGCGGAACCGTGCATCGCGGCATCAGGTGATCCGGGCGAAGATCGACCGCAAAAAGATCGGCCGAGCCGATGGCGAGGGTACCCGGATCGACGCCTTCGGGCAGCAAGAGCGGCAGGATGCCCATCCCGATCAGGTTGGTGCGGTGGATGCGCTCGATGCTCGCAGCGATCACGGCGCGAACGCCGAGCAGCGCGACGGCTTTCGCAGCCCAGTCCCGCGAGGAGCCCATGCCGTAGCGCTCGCCCGCCACAAGCACGAGCGGGGTGCCCTCGCTTGCATAACGTTCGGCCGCTTCGGTCAGCGGCACGATCTCCCCGGACGGCTCGTGCCGCGTGAAGCCGGCCGGTGCATCCGCCGGCAGCAGGCGGTTGACCGCCATCCGGTTGGTGAAGGCGCCCCGGACCATCACTTCGAAATTGCCGCGCCGCGAGGCGAAGACGTTGAGATCGGCGGGATCGCCACCCCCGGCGATGATATGCCGCCCGGCCGGGCTGTCCGGGCGGATTTGGTTTGCCGGCGAAATATGGTCGGTGGTGACGTCGTCGCCCAGCACGATCAGCGGCCGGGCATGGCCTTCCGCCGCAGGCAACTCTTGCGGGCGGACGAAGGGCGGCTTGCGCAGATAGGTCGAGGCCGGGTTCCACGGGAATTGCGGTCCGCTCGGCGCATCGAGATCGATCCAGAGCGGCCGGGTCGCGGCCTCCTGATAGGCCGCGTCGAAATCGGCCACGTCCCAGCCGCAAGCGACGGCCTCGTCGATCTCGGCGCCGGTCGGCCAGATCTCGCCGAGCACCACGGGCTTGCCGGCCCGGTCGAAGCCGAGCGGCTCCCGCGCGATGTCGATGTTGACCGTGCCGGCGAGCGCGAAGGCGATGACCAGCGGGGGCGAGGCCAGGAAGCCGTTCTCGAGATCGGGATGGACACGCCCCGGGAAATTGCGGTTGCCGGACAGGACTGCGACCGGTCGGAAGCCCTCACGGCCCAGCTCGTTCCTGACGACATCGAGCAAGGCTCCGGAATTGCCGATGCAGGTCGTGCAGCCATAGCCGACGATGCCGAAGCCGAGCCCTTCGAGATCGTCGAGCAGGCCGGCGCGGCGCAGGAACCGTTCCGCCGTGGGCGATCCCGGCGCCAGCGAGGTCTTGACATGGGCCGGCGGCAACAGCCCGCGCGCGCGGGCCTTGCCGGCGAGAATGCCCGCAGCTGCGAGCATGCTCGCATCGGATGTGTTGGTGCAGCTCGTGATCGCGGCGATCACGACCGCCCCATCGGGCAAAGCGCCTTCGCGCGCGGGACGCAGAGCCGGGGTGAAGGCTGAACGGGTCGAGCCCGCGGCGAGCCGATCCTGCGGGCGCCGCGGCCCGGCGACGCTGGCTTCGATCGCGTCGAGATCGATGGCGATCGTCCGCGTGAAACGCGGCTCGGCCCCGGCATCGAACCAGAGCCCGCTCGCCCTGGCATAGGCCTCGACCAGCGCGCAGTCTTCAGGTGAGCGGCCGATCCGCGCGAGATAGGCCAGCGCCTTGTCGTCAATCGGGAAATACCCGGTCGATGCCCCGTATTCCGGCGCCATATTGGCGATCGCGGCGCGTTCGCCGACCGACAAGCTCCGCACGCCCGGCCCGAAGAACTCGACGAAATCGCCGGTGACGCCGATGGCGCGCAGCGCACGGGTCACTTCCAGCGCAAGGTCGGTCGCGAGCACGCCGTCGCGCAACCGGCCGGTGAGCTTCACGCCAATGACGTCGGGAATCCGCAGCACGACAGGCACGCCGAACAATGCGCCTTCCGCCTCCAGCCCGCCGACGCCCCAGCCGAGCACGCCGAGCCCGTTGACGGTCGGCGTATGGCTGTCGGTCCCGAGCAGGGCATCCGGGAAGGCCCGGCGCTCGCCCCGATGCGTCTCGCTGACGATCACTCTGGAAAGCCGCTCCAGATTGATCGTGTGCATGATACCCGACCCCGGCGGGTGCACCCGGACGCCCGGCATGGCCGCCGCCGCCCATTTCATCAGGCGATAGCGCTCGGCATTGCGCGCGAATTCCTTCTCCAGGTTGCGCTGGAAGGCATCGGGCCGGCCGAAGACATCGACGCCGGAGGAATGGTCCGTCGAGACGTCGACGGGAATACGCGGCATCAGCAGGTCGGGATCGCGACCGTTCTCGGCGAGCACGTCGCGCATCGCCGCAATATCGACCAGCGCCGGGCCGCAGGTCGTGTCATGCATCATGATCCGGTTCGGCAGGAACGGAATCTCGACGAGACTTGAACCCTGAGCGAGCCAGTCACGAAAGGCCTGAGGCAGATGCGCCGTCTCTTCAGCGGGGGCCGAGCGCATCGCATTCTCGAACAGAATCCGCAGGACATGCGGCAGGCGCCGGAAATCCGCACCCAGCAACGACGCGACATCGAGGCGGTAGAACTGTTCGCCCGCCGCTTCGAAACCCGTCCACCGGGCCTTGTCGTTCAACGTCACGATCTCGTTCGGGCCTGAGCCCGCCTTATTGAAATGCCGGGTCGAAAGAAGACCGGAACGCCATGCGGAGCCTAATGGCATATATTGGCTTTATCAATCTATAAAACCAATATTGGCGTGACCGATTTTCCCTGGAATGCGGTTGGACTTGTCGATGAGGCTAGGCCGTGCGCCCTGGGTCGCTGGAGCGCGGATGCACGACCGGCGATTTGGAGGCGAGCGCCCCGCTGAGATGACGGCGCATCAGATGGGCCGCCTCCAGATTGTCGCCCCTCGCGAGGAGGTCGAGCATCTCCAGATGCTCGCGGCTCTGCACGGCAATGCGCTGCGGGTTCACCTTGAGCCGGTATTCCGCCAGCCGCCGCAACTGGTTGGCACGCTCCAGCGCGTAGAAGAACATCGGATTGCCGGACATCCTGATGATGCCCTCGTGGAACGCGGCGCCGGCCGCCGTCATCGCCGCAGGCGCCAGCCCGTCGAGGTCGCCCGAGGCCAGCCGCTCCTGCGTCCGGCGCAGGGATGCGGCGACTGTACGGTCGAACCGGAAGCTCGGCTCGAGCAGGGCGGCAGGTTCGATGACTGCGCGAAAACGGTAGATTTCCTCGAAGGCCTCGACCGTCTTGGCAACCTGGCGCAATTTCCAGCCATAGCCGGGCTTCGGCTCGGCCCAGCCTTCGCGAGAGGCGCGAGACAGGAGGTCCTGCGCCTGCGCGCGCGTCAGGCTGTAGCGATCCCGGATGGCCTGCTCGGTCTGATCGGCGCCGATCCGGTCCTTGAGCCAGTCTTCCGCCAGTTCGTAATAGGGATCGCTTTCGCAAGGACCGACAGGCTCCAGCCCTGTCTCGCCGGCTGTTCGCCCCGCGGCCGGCAGCACGAAGAAGCCGCGGTTCCGGCGGTTTTCGATGACGCCCCGGTCGCAGAGGATGGCCAGCGCCTCGCGCACCGGCGAGCGCGAGACCTCGAAGCGCTTCGCCAGCACCTCCGTCGCCAGATGCGAGCCCGTGCCGAATTCGCCCATGCCGATGCGCGCGATGATGTCGTTGGCGATGCGAAGAGCGAGAGGGCTATGGGGCATGTCCGGCGCCATTGAAACGCGCGAGTGATCGCAGGTCATGGCGGCGATGGCAAATCGCGCGGGTCACTCCGGCGTATATTTGGCTTTATATCATGAAATGGCCAATATCGGGCTTGGCTGAACCGCGAGCGGGAGCGGCATCCTCAGTTCGCGACCGGGGCCTTGTGCTCTTCGTCGATGGAGCGGGTGTCTCCCGTTTCGATCAGCGTGCGGGTCGCATCGATCGACGTGTAGATCCAGAGGATCTTCATGCCTTCGCTGTCGGAGACGTTGCGGAAGCGATGCGGAAGATTCGCCGGGATGAAGGTGATGTCGCCGGCCTGGATCGGATATTCGACACCGTCGATCTCCGCGATTGCCGTGCCTTCGAGGAGCATGACGCTTTCCTCGCAATTGTGCCTGTGCATCGGGATCGCGGCACCCGGCTCGAAGAGCGTGATGCCGTTGATGAAGCTGGTGGACCCGGTCCGCCGCGTGACCAGGGGAATGGTCCTGGCACCGCCGCCGCGCTGGCGGGCCGGGATTTCGGACGGCCGCAGAACGGCCGGCTTGGCTGGTGTCGGCATGCCTCTTCCTTTCGCATTTGAACTCAGAGGGCCGCGACGCGGGCGGCCATGGACGGGATCGCCGCGATCACGGCGCCGGCGAAGGCCTTTGTGCCAAGCTCCCCGCCAATGTCCCGCGTACGCGTCGCCGGATTGTCGAGGGTGTGTTCGACCGCCGCTTCGATCAGGCGAGCGGCATCCAGAAGCTTCGGGTTTCCGTCGCGCTGCCCGCGCCATTGCAGCAGCATTGCGGCCGACAGGATCAACGATGTCGGGTTGGCGATATCCTGGCCGGCGATGTCAGGGGCCGAACCATGCTGGGCCTGGGCGACGCAGATCGTGTCGCCGGCATTGATCGAACCACCGAGGCCGAGGCTGCCCGACAGTTCGGATGCCTCGTCGGAGAGAATGTCTCCGAACATGTTGGTGGTGACCATGACGTCGAAACGATCGGGTGTCCGGATGAGGAGCGCGGCCGTCGCATCGACGATCAGCTCTTCGAGCTCGATATCGGGATATTCGGCTGCGACCTTGCGGACTTCCCGGAGGAACAGGCCGTCCGAGAGCTTGAGCACATTCGCCTTGTGAACGGCGGTGACCTTCTTTCTGCGGAGGCTCGCCAGCTCAAACGCAGTGCGGGCGACGCGCTCGCAGGCCCTGGCGGTGATCTTGCGGACCGAGAGCGCCATGTCCGGATCGGGCATGAATTCCCCCGAGCCCGCGAACATATTGCGGTCCGAGTAGAAGCCTTCCGTCGCCTCGCGGATGATGACGAGATTCATGGGCCTGCGCAGGATGCTCATCTCCGGACGCGACCGGCAGGGTCGAACATTCGAATAGAGCTCGAACTTGACGCGAAGCTCGCCCGACGGATTGATCCCGCCCTGGTCCCGCGAGGGGTACTCGTAATGGGAAACCGGCCCCAGGATCACGCCATCGACCTGCGGGATGCGCTGCATCACTGCGTCGGGCAGGGTGGTGCCCTGTGCCTTCAGGCTGGCGAGACCGATCTCGTGCGGCTCGAATTCCAGCTCCAGCGACAAAGCCCGGTCGGCCGCCTGCAGAACCCGCAGCGTGGCCTCGGTGATCTCGGGCCCGATGCCGTCCCCGGGCAGTATGATGATCTTCATGGAAGCCTTCTTGCGTTCGAAGTCCGTGAACGGAATCCATCACCGCGCCAGGCGCCGGCGGCTTCGGATCTGTCCGCCTGTCAGCCCGGCGCTGCAGCGGCACGGCTTTGCCTCAACTAACAAATTGTTTTTCTGATCTCAAATATGCATTTCTTTTCTCGCGCCCGGGCTGGCACGAAATGCTCGCATGCGCGTGCAGAGAACACGTCCCGGCCAAGGAACGTGCGAGACGGCTGCACCGAACGCCATCTCCGGCAGCCAAGGATGAAGGACCGCTCGTTTCTACGCTGGCAGCCCAGCCTAACCGTCGCTCAAGGCTCGCGGCGGCCTCGGTACTGTCGTTAGGATGGCCGGATTCGAGCCGCTTTTGTGGCCGAGCCGTTCGCTTATGCGACGCGCGCCATTCCTGAGAAGCTCTGCAAGCTCGTTCGCGCGGGCATGGTATCGCAGCGTCACAACACCAAGGTTGAGAGCGGCTATCACCTTGCCCTCTCTCCCCCAGATCGGCGCGGCAAGTCCCGTGGAGCCAGTGACGTGTTCCTCGTCGCTGACGGCAATGCCTTCCGCGCGGATCGTCTCGAACATTCCCCGTATCGTGCCGGGGTCGGTGACCGTCTTGGGTGTCCTGGGTACGAGATGCGCTCTCGCAAAGTACCCGTCGGTGAGAGCCGGATCCCAATGCGCAAGCAGGACGCGGCCGGTTGCCGAGCAATAGGAATCGGACAGGCCATCCAGTTCGATATCGTAGCGCACAGCCTGCCGGCTCACGCATTTGGCGATTCGTCGACAATCGCCCCGCACGGTCAAAACCGCCAGCATGACGGTCTCGCCTGTTTCGTCGCGAAGCTGCTCCATGATCGGATGGGCCGCCGACAGCAGACGGGCTTCGAGGGCCCGCGATGCCGATTGATGCCTGCTCGCATGGACGAGCACGTAGCGCTCGGTTGCGTCCTGGATCGCATACCCGCGCGAGACCAGGGTCTGCGCCAGCGCATGAGCGCTGCTCTTCGGAAATCCCAGCGCGGCGACGATCTCCTTGAGCTTCACGGGCTCCGAGCAGCCGGCGAGATACTCCAGCAGGTCCAGCACACGGGCTGCGGATTTGACCTCAGTGTTCATGCACGTGAACCGAATCTCTCTTGGCGAACCAATTTGCCGGCGATAGGCTCACTCTTAATCAAGAGGAAATCAACACTCTTGAAAGAGGGCATGCCATGATTTCAAGCAACGCTGCGTCCGTGGCGATTGTCACGGGTGGCGCGCGAGGTATCGGACGCGCTTGCGCCCTGTCTCTTGCAAAAGCTGGGCTGGATATTGCGCTCGTTGATCTGCTGTCTGACGAGCTGTCTCGCACTGCTGAAGAGATAAAAGCGCTTGGACGCCGCGCATTGACTTTCCAGTCGGACGTCATCTTCAAAGAAGAGGCGAACCGTATTGTCACGGAAGTCGCTGGCCAATGGGGGCGCGTCGACGTCCTTGTGAACAATGCCGGGAAGGGGATGCCGAAGGGCATCTTCGAGATCACCGAAGCCGAGTTCGACCACACGATCGCTCTCAATCTGAAGAGCTGCTTCAATTACATCCAGGCTGTCGCGCCCATCATGCAGCGTCAGGGTCATGGCCGCATCGTCTCGATGTCGTCGCTGAACGCGCATTCGGGTGGCGTGACGGCTGCCGTCAGCCGGTTCGCCTACGCTGCCGCAAAGGCGGGGATCATCGGGATGACCCGGGCTCTCGCCAAGGAACTCGGCCCCGAGATCCTGATCAATGCCGTGTGCCCGGGCATCATCGAGACGGAAGTCGGCAACACGCTGACCCGGGCTCGCGGCCCCGCGATCGCCGATGCCGGCATCGCTCTGAAGCGAATGGGCAAGCCCGACGATGTGGCTGAGCTCGTCACGTTCCTCGCAACTTCGACCCCTTGCTTCATCACGGGCCAAGACATCGTGGTGGACGGGTTCCAGTTCAATCGCTGAGTGATCCCCATGACCGTCAAGCTCCCCCCTGACACCAAGCCCTGGACATGGAGCGAGGAGACCTGGCGACAGGTCGTCAGTCATGTCCGGGCGGGGCGTTCGCTCAAGCCTGGAGTCTGGAAGGATGGCGCCCGCTTCGCGGTCGCCCTGTCCTTCGACTCCGATCACGAGACGAACGAGCTCCGGGAGGGCGGGCGCTCCTACTCGAAGCTCAGCCAGGGGCAATACGGCAATCGATCGGGCATTCCGCGCATCCTGGCGACGCTCGCCCGGCATTCCGTCCCAGCCAGCTTCTTCATGCCGGCCGTTGCGGCGCTTCTGCATGACCGGGAGGCGCGTTCGGTTGCGGATGCCGGGCACGAGGTCGCGATCCATAGCTGGATCCACGAGCTGAACTCGGTTCTCGACTACGACACCGAGCGCGATCTGGCGCTTCGTGCCCGCGACACCCTGACGAAATTGACCGGGCGCGAGCCGAAAGGGATGCGCACCGCATCATGGGATTTCAGCCCGTGGACGTTGAAGATCGTGCGCGAAATGGGATTGCTTTACGATTCCTCCCTGATGGCGGACGACGAGCCCTACGAGCTTCTCGACGAGGGGCAGCCGACCGGAATCGTCGAGCTGCCTGTCGAGTGGATCCGCGACGATGCCGTCTATTTCGGCATGGATCGCTTCAAGGGGCTGAGGCCTCACAGCGGCCCTCCGATGGTGCTCGATATCTTCCTGCGGGAGCTGGACGTCGCCGCGGAGGAAGGCGGTCTCTTCCAGCTGACGATGCATCCGCACATCACCGGGCACCGCTCGCGGATCTTCATTCTGGACGAGGTGATCAGGGCGGCGAAGGCGAAGGGCTCCGTCTGGTTCGCCACGCATGAGGAGATCTGCCGGTATTGCGCCTCCGAAGCAGGCCTTAGCGCGCCGGCCCCGTCAGTCGACAGCAGCCGGAGCTGAGCGATGGGCTATCGCATCGGCGTCGATATCGGCGGCACCTTCACCGATTTCAGCGTGCTGGACGAGGCGACGCTGAATCTGCGGACACTCAAGGTTCTGTCTCGTCCCGATGCGCCTGGAGCCGAGGTGCTTCAGGGGCTGGACGAGATCGAGAAGCGCTTCGGCATCGCGCCTTCGCAGGTCAGCTACTTCACCCACGGCTCGACTGTCGGCGTGAACAGCATCATCCAGGGCAAGGGCGCCAAGCTCGGGCTCATCGTCACCGCGGGTTTCCGTGACGTGCTCGAATTGGCTCGCCTCAAGATACCCGATCCCTACGACCTGTTCTCGCGCCGGCCGGTTCCGCTCGTCCCGCGAGACCGGGTGGTTCCCTTGCTGGAACGCATCAACGCCGATGGCGTGGCGGAAATCGTTCCGGATCCGGCAGCGATCGCCGCGGCGCTCGAGCAGGCAGAAGCAAGAGGCGCCGAAGCGATCGTCATCGCCTTGCTTCACAGCTACAAGAACCCGGCTCACGAGCGATTGGTCAAGGCGGAGATCAATCGCCTGCGCCCCGACCTGCCGGTTTTCTGCTCCGCAGACGTCTGGCCGATCGTCAGGGAGTACGAGCGGACCATCACAGCCTGTATCCACGGCTCGGTGCAGCCGCGTGTGTCCCATTATATCGGCCGCCTCGAGGACGCCCTGATCGAGCGGGGCGTCGTTCCGGCTCCGATGATCACCAAGTCGAATGGCGGCGTCATGACCGCAGCGGCCGGCAAGGTGCGCAGCATCGAGATGCTGCTATCCGGCACGGCTGCCGGCGTGATCGGTGCAGGCTTCACGGCCAAGCTGGCCGGCTTCTCGAGGGTCATGAGCCTCGACATCGGCGGCACGAGCGCCGACGTCGCCCTCCTGAAGGACGGTATGCCCGACTTCCGCTCCGGCGAGCTCGTCGGGGAGTATCCGATCTATCTTCCGACGGTCTCGGTGTCCTCGATCGGCGCCGGCGGGGGCTCGATTGCGTCGGTTGACGCGTTGGGCGTCCTGCGCGTCGGGCCCGAAAGCGCCGGCTCGACACCGGGGCCGGCCTGTTACGGCCGAGGCGGCGAACGAGCGACGATCACCGATGCCTTCGCGACGATCGGCGTTCTGGGGGCCGGCGGGCTCGGATACGGAGCCGTCAATGTCGACCGCTCCCAGGCACTTGCTGCACTTGAGCCGATCGCCAGGGGCCTCGACCGCTCGTCGACGCTCGCCGCCGAAGCCATCATCCAGCTGGCCGTCGCCAACATGTATCGCGAAACGAGCCGGCTGTTCTCCCAGGTTGGCGAAGAGCCGAGCGGCTACGCGCTGCTGGCCTTCGGCGGTGCTGGTCCGATGCTCGGCTGCCTGCTGGCCGATGCCATGGGGATGCAGTCGGTCATCATCCCCCAGACTCCCGGTGTTCTGGCCGCGCTGGGAGGCCTTCTGGCCGATCTGCGATCGGACTTCGTGCGCGTGGTCTTCCTCGATGTCGGCCCGAACTCAGCCGACGGCTTGCGCCGGGCGATGGACGATCTCACCAAGGAAGCGCGCGCCTGGCTGATCGAAGGCCAGGGCTATGCGGGCGAGGCCGCGCTGTCGATCACGGCAGACATGCGCTACCGCGGCCAGTCCTACGAGATCGAGACGCCCCTGGAGCAGTCCTGGGTCGTCGATGGCGATCACGGCGCCATCGCCGCTGCCTTCCACAAGCGCCACGCCGAAATCTACGACCACTCGGACGACGCAGCGGATGTGCAGATCGTAGCAATCCGCGTCGTCATTGCTGGCGTCACGCCCAAGCCTCACTTCGCGGAACAGCGCGTGACGCAGCAGCAGGTCCAGCCCGGGAAGCTGATCCCGATCGCCCATCAGGGCTCCATCGTCGAGGCCGGCCTCTTCGATCGCAACGACCTGTCCCCGGGCTCGTCCTTCGCCGGTCCGGCCGTGATCCTGCAGGACGATACGACGACCTGGGCTCCGCCCGGTTTCGAGGGCCATGTCGATGGCTTCGGCAATCTGATCTTGAAGCGGAGTGCGATCTGATGGCGGCGCTGGATCCGGTAACGCTGCAGATCCTGAAGAGCCATTTCGAGGCTGCGGCCGAGAGCATGGCGTTCACGCTTCTGCGCACGGCCCATTCCGCTTTCGTCAAGGAGACGGAGGATTTCACCAGCGGATTGACGACGCCGTGCGGGCAAACCTTCGCCAGCCCGAAGGACCTCGGCGCGACCTGGTTCATCGGGCTCGACTACAAGGGCGCGATCGACGCCATCGCGGATTACAAGCCTGGCGACATCTGCATCACCAACGACCCGTATTCCGGCTACGTCTGCACCCACGCCCCCGACATCCACCTGTGGATGCCCGTCTTCCATGAGGACAGGCTGATCTGCTTCGCGGTCGGCCATATCCACAATACCGATATGGGCGGCGCCGTGCCGGCCTCGCTGTCCCGCGCGCTCACGGAGGTGCAGCAGGAAGGGATCCGGATTCCACCTATGAAGCTGGTCGAAGCCGGGGTGATGAATGAAAGCGTGTTGCGCATCATGCTGCGCAACGTCCGCATGCCGGATCAGAACTGGGGCGACCTGAAAGCCCAGATCGCCTCGCTCAAGACCGGTGAACGCAAGATCCGCGAGGCCGTCGCGCGCTTCGGCGTCGATACCGTCTGCGCCGCGACCTATGGCGTGCTCGACCTGGCGGAGAAACAGGCGCGCCAGCTCTTCGCGTCGATGCAGGACGGGGATTACGATTTCACCGACTATATCGACGAGGACAGCCCCGGCGGCATTCCCTGCCGCCTGAAACTGTCCGTCAAGGTGCGAGGCGACGAAGCGGTCTTCGACTTCACGGGCAGCGACCCGCAGCTCCAATCGGCGCTGAACATGCCGACCGGCGGTCTGCCGCGCCATATCCTGCCGCTCGTCGGCTACAATTACGTCGTCTACTCGCTCGATCGAACGGTCGCCCTCAACATGGGGCTTCTGCGACCGGTTCAGTGCATTCTGCCGGAAGGGTCCGTTGTCAATCCGGTCTACCCGGCGGCCACGGGCATGCGCAGCCTGACCTGCGCACGCATTCAAGGCATGGTCATCGGTGCCTTCTCGCGTGCGATGCCCGATCGCCTGCCTGCCGGTCCCGCGGGCGGCGGCGGCATCCTGAACGTGCGCACCACGGACAGCCGTACGGGGCGCCTGGCCATGGCCTCGATCAATCCCATCACCGGCGGCGGTGGCGGGAGTTCGTTCGAGGATGGCCAGGACGGTTCGAACTCCTTCCTGAAGAACACGCCCGTCGAGATCACCGAGGCCGAGGTGCCGATCCGCGTCAGGAGCTACGAGCTCGTGCCGGATTCCGGCGGTCCTGGTCGCTATCGCGGCGGCCTCGCGGCTCAGATGACCTTCCAGATGTTCACGCCGAACTCGGTCGTGACCGCCCGGAACCGGGACCGTGTGCGTTTCTCCTGCTGGGGACTCGAAGGCGGACTGCCAGGCTCGACCTGCAGCTTCCAGCGCGCCAACGGCAACACGAAGCCGGAAGACCTGGGGAATACCGACGTGGTTCGCTGCGGTCCAGGCGACGTGCTGACCATTTCGGCCGCGGGAGCGGGCGGCTGGGGCGACCCGTTCGAGCGCCCGCTTGAGGAAGTCCTGCAGGATGTCCTCGGGGGCAAGGTCACCGAGGGCGGCGCCAGAGCCTATGGCGTGGTCGTCAAGGACGGTGTCGTCGACGAGGCCGCCACCAAGGCCCTGCGGTCGGCACCGCGGGAAACCATCAAAGGCATGACCTTCGACCCCGAGAGGCTGAGCTTCGAGCGCATCTGGTCGGATGCGGTTTGGGACCGGCTGTCACAGCAGTTGTTCGCCCTTCCAGTCGAGTGGCGCTTCTTCGTCAAACACGAACTCTTTGCGGCGGTGAATGCGGATGGCGCCGCTGACAGGGATCCGGTCGCGGCTTTGGAACGGGCCTTCGTCAATGTTCTGGCGCAGTACCCGCAGATCCTGCCCCGTCAGCTGGAGGATGCGGCGTGAATATCGAGTTCGCCAATCAGACGGTGCTTGTGGCTGGAGCTGCCCGCGGGATCGGCCGCGGCATCGTCGAGGAATTCGCAGCGAGGGGCGCCCAGGTTTTCGCGGCCGACCGGCTCAAGGAAGAGATGGCTGGCCTGCCAGCGCACCCGACGCAGCTCGACCTGCTCGACAAGGCAGCGGTCAACGGTTGGGTTGCGGAGGCCGAGAGGATCAGCGGGCGAGCGCCTGACGTCCTTGTCTATGTGGCCGGTGGGGTTCTCGGGCAAAGCGCGAAGCCGCTCGAGGACGTCGAAGAGGCGGACTGGCGCGCCGTGCTCGACGTCAATCTGACCGGCGCCTTCCTGGCGTCCCAGGCGGTTTGTGCCGGCATGAAGGCCCGCGGCAAGGGGCGGATCGTGCTGATCGCCAGTGGTGCGGGGCTGCGCACCTCGCTGACGGGCATCCAGGCCTACGCTTCCGCCAAGGCTGGCGAGATCGGGCTGGCGCGCCAACTCGGGCAGGAGCTCGGGCCATTCGGGATCACGGTCAACGCAGTTGCTCCCGGGTTCCAGCGCACGAGCCCGGACTATGAGCGGCAGTGGCAATCATACTCGGCCGAGCGGCAGGAAAACATGATCGCCAACACGGCACGACGCCGTCCGGGGACACCGCAGGACATTGCCTACACGGTCATGTTCCTTGCCTCTGACTATGCGGACTTCATCACAGGCCAGGTCGTTTCGGTGACCGGCAGTCCTTGAAACACGATAACAATGGAGGGACGGCATGACGACGACACGGAGAGACGCACTTAAAGCGGTTGCGGGATCGGTCGCCCTGGCATCGCTCTCGATCGAGGGAGTTCTCGCACAGGCCGGCGGCAAGTTCGTCTACGCGAACAACAGCCCGTACGACAATCTCGACCCGCACACCATTTTCGACACGGCCCGCGCCGCCTCGCGCTTCAATCTCTATGACGGGCTCTACCGCTGGGTCGACAATCCTCCGAAGATGATCCCATGGCTCGCGGAAAGCCATACCGTCTCGGATGACGGCAAGGTCTACACGTTCAAGCTGCGGCAGAATGCCAAGTTCCACGATGGCAAGCCGCTGACATCGGCCGACGTCGTCTATTCGATCGAGCGCATCCTCGCCCTCAAGAAGGGCCCGGCCAGTCTCTACCTCGCCAGCATCAAGCCCGGATCAACACAGGCGCCCGACCCGCACACGGTCGTCTTCAACCTGAATGCCCCATCGGCGATCTTTCTCACGACCGTGCCCGACATCCTCGTGGTCAACAGCGCGCTGGTGAAGGCCAATGAGAAGGATGGCGACTGGGGCGAGGCCTGGCTCGCCAGGAATGAGGCGGGTTCCGGTTCCTATGCCCTGCGCCGGCATGATCCGGCCGTGGGCTTCACCGCACGTCGCTTCGCCGACCATTTCGCGGGCTGGACCGGTCAGCCTTTCGACGATCTGGAATTCCGCACGGTTCTCGAGACGAACACGCGCGTGCTCGGCCTGATCCGCGGCGATTTCCAGGGCGCCGACGGCTACCTTCCCTACGATCAGATCCAGCGGCTCCGGCAGTCGAGCAACGTTCAGATCATCGAGCAGGAATCGATGCGCGTGTTCATCCTGGCGCTGAACTGCACCAAGCCGCCGATGAACAACCCGAACTTCCGCCGCGCGCTAGCCTACGCCTTCGACTATGACGGCTTCATCAAGAGCATCATGAAGGATTCGGTTTCGCGCAATCCGGGGCCGAACCCGAACAATATCTGGGGCACGCCGCCCGGCCTCAAAGGCTACAGCTACAACCTCGACAAGGCCCGCGAGGAGCTGAAGAAGGTCACGGAGCCGCTGCGGCCGATCACCATCAATGCCCTTGCCGGCTTCAGCGAGTCGGAGCAGGCGGCCACGCTCTTCCAGAGCACCCTGCGCCAGATCGGGGTCGAGGTCGTGGTCGAGGTCTCGCCCTGGTCGCTCGTCTCCACCCGCATGCGCAAGGCCGACACGCAGGCGGATATCGTGCCGCTATGGAAGAGCACCTACTACGTCGATCCGAACAACTGGGTCGGCGAGCTCTATGGCACGCGTTATCACGGCACGCGCACCTTCTCGTATTACAGCAATCCCGAATTCGACAAACGGCTCGATCGTGCGCTCGTCTCGGCAGACCAGGATGAACGGCGCAAGCTCTACGAGGAGATGACCCAGATGGTGAACGACGATGCCGCCGGCATCTTCGTCTACAACACCCGCTGGTACGGACCCTATTCGAGCAAGGTCGAGGGCATCCGCTTCTCACCGGCCAGCAATGGCCAGGATATTCGCTGGGCATCCCTGAAGCGCTGAGCGGTCCTCGACTTCTCCAACCGGAGGCATCGCCATGAACTGGCTGTCAATGGTGGCGAACCGATTGCTTTGGTTCGTGCCGACGCTCGTGGGGCTGCTCGCGATCGTGTTCGTGCTGTCGCGCGTGATTCCCGTCGACCCCGCGGTTCTGGCCGCGGGGGAGAATTCCTCGCCCGAGCAGGTGCAGCAGGTGCGCGAGCGGTTCGGGTTCGACAAGCCATTGCCGGTGCAGTTCGTGAATTACCTGCGCGACATTGCGCAGGGCAATCTCGGTGTCAGCCTCTTCACCCAGCAGCCCATCATCGACGACCTGAAATCGCGCCTGCCCGCCACGCTGGAGCTAACCATCTTCGCGGTCCTGATCGCGGGTTTCATCGGCATCCCCCTCGGGGTCCTTTGCGGCCTGCACCGCAACTCGTGGATCGATCACGTGCTTCGGATCGTGACGGTTTCGGGCCTGGCGGTGGCGTCCTTCTGGCTGGCGATGCAGTTCCAGTTCCTGTTCTCGATGAAGCTCGGGTGGCTGCCGCTGTCCGGTCGCATCGAGGGATTTCCGCCGGAGACGGTGACGGGGCTCATGCTGGTCGATGCGATGATCGAGGGCGATAGCGAGATGATCGGCTCCGCATTCCGGCACATCGTCCTGCCGACGCTCACCCTGGCCCTGCCCGCGGCGGCCACGGTCGTCCGCTTTACCCGAAACGGCGTCATCGGCGTGATCGGCTCGCCGTCCGTGGCCTACCAGACGGCGATGGGGCTGCCGCGCCGCCTGATCGTCTGGAAATACGTGCTGCGCATGGCATTGACTGCCACCGTCACGCAGCTCGGCCTGATCTTCGGCATCCTCCTGGCGGGCGCGGTCGTGGTCGAGACCGTCTTCGACTGGCCGGGTCTCGGCGCCTATGCCGTGCGCTCGATCCTGCAGTCCGACTACAACGCGGTGATGGGTTTCACCCTCTGCACGGGGGCCTTGTTCGTCCTCATCAACCTGCTGGTGGACATGCTGCAGGCCGCGATCGATCCGCGGGGGGCGGCATGATGGATCTCCTCAAGCGCCTCACCAGGGACAAGGCTGCTTTCATCGGGTTGAGCCTGTTGAGCCTTCTCGTGCTGGCTGCGCTGTTTGCGCCGCTGTTGGCTCCCTTTCCCAACGATGTCTTCGATTTCCACATCGGAAACCGACTTCAACCGCCCTCGGCCACCGCTCTTTTCGGCACCGACCGTATGGGCAGCGACATCTTCAGCCGCATGCTGTTCGGCGCCAGGATCACGTTGATGCTGGCCGGGATCGCTATCGGCTCGGCACTGGTCATCGGCGTGCCGATCGGCCTCATCGCCGGCTACTACCAGAACTGGGTCAGCGACGCGCTGATGCGGATTGCCGAAATCTTCCTGGCCGTGCCGCAGATCGTCCTGGCCATCGCCATCGCGCAGACGCTCGGGCCATCGATCGAGAACGTCATCCTGGCGCTCTCGCTGACCTACTGGCCATTCTGGGCGCGGCTGGTCTATGCCGAGACGCGGTCGATGCGAAACGAGGTCTTCGTGGAGTCCGCCGTCGCGCTCGGGGCATCGCCCTGGCGCGTCATCGTCCTGCACATCCTGCCCAACATCGCCTCGCCCATCATCGTGCGGACGTCGATCGGCATGGGCGCGACGATTCTCACCGCGGCAACGCTCGGCTTTCTCGGGCTTGGCGCGCCGCCGCCCACGCCCGAATGGGGCCGGATGATTGCGGAGAGCCGTGAATTCCTTCCCGAAGCCTGGTGGTACGCGCTCGCTCCGGGCATCGCGATCTTCCTGACGGTGCTGGGCTTCAATCTCTTTGGCGACGGCCTGCGCGACATCCTCGACCCGCGCACGCGGCGCAGCGTCTGATCATGAGCAATCTTCTCGATATCCAGGCCCTGTCCCTGGGCTTCCGAACCGAAAAGGGCATCGCCAAGGTGCTCGACCGGATCGATATCAGCGTGAAGCCGGGAGAGATTGTCGGCCTGGTCGGAGAATCCGGCTGCGGCAAGTCAACGCTTGCCCGTGCGATTCTGGGAACGCTTCCCGAAGGCCAGACGGAGATCAACAGCGGACATATCCGGCTCGATGGTGTCGATATGCTCTCGGGGGGCAAGGCGGCCGAACATCTGCGCGGCCGCGTCGTGACCTTCGTCCCGCAGGACCCCTTCGCGAGCTTCAATCCGCTGTTCCGGATCGGTACCCAGATCCAGGACCTGATGCGCTTCAAGGCCCCGCGGGATGGAGCGGGCAGTTTTGGCCGCTCGCGGAAGGCCGACGAGGCCAGCGCGATCGCCATGCTCGATGCGGTCCAGCTGCCGCAGCCGAAAGCGATCCTGGCGAAATATCCTCATCAGCTCTCGGGCGGCCAGCGTCAGCGCGTGATGATCGCCATGGCGCTGCTCCCCCAGCCCCGGATGATCATCGCCGACGAGCCGACGACGGCGTTGGATGTGACGGTTCAGGCGCAGATCCTCGGGCTGTTGCGCCGGCTGGCGGTCGAACGCGGCGTATCCGTCCTGTTCACGACCCATGACCTCGGTGCCGCCTGGGAAATCTGCGACCGGATCGTGGTGATGTATGCCGGGCAGACAGCGGAGATCGCTCCGCGCGAACAGTTCTTCGGCGACCCCCGCCACCCTTATACCCGCATGCTGCTTGACAGCCTGCCGTCCCCGGGGCGCGATCCCGTCGGAATTCCCGGCGGTGTCCCAAGCCCGCTCAAGGCTCCCGACGGTTGCCGCTTCAATCCCCGCTGCCCCCGCGCAACGGACATCTGTCACGAGAGCAGGCCGGCGCTGACGACAGGTTCCGATGGCCACGCGGTTGCGTGTCATCATCCCTGGTTGGCCAAGGCGGAGAGTGCGCATGTCTGAGCGCGATAATCCCGCGATCCTGGAAGTCGACAACCTGGCCCGGCACTTTCCGGTCCGGGGTTTCCTAAACCGGCAGGTCGGCAGCCTGCGCGCGCTGGACAATGTCTCCTTCGCGGTCGAGCCGGGCGAGATCCTGGGCATTGTCGGGGAATCCGGCTGTGGCAAGTCCACGCTCGGCAAGACGCTCATGGGCATTCACGAACCCAGCGAGGGCGAAGTCCGGATGCTGGGCGAGAGGATCGCCTCGCCGGGCCAGAAGCGCGCTGCGCGAATCCGGGCGCGACTGCAATATGTCTACCAGGACCCTGGCGCTTCCCTCGACCCGCGCTGGACGCTGCGTCGTTCGCTCCACGAGCCGCTGATCATCCACACGGACTGGCCGAAAGAGAAGCGGGAGGAAAAGGTCAGGGAGATCGTGAAGGCGGTAGGATTGCCCGTCGAGCATCTTGATCTCTACCCCCACGAGATCAGCGGCGGCCAGCAGCGACGGGTCGGTTTGGCCCGGATTCTGGTTCTTGGGCCGGAACTGGTCATTTTCGACGAACCCACATCGGGGCTCGACGTTTCCGTCCAGGCGACCGTGCTGAGGCTGTTCCGCGACCTGAAGTCAGAGTTCGATCTGACCTACCTCTTCATCAGCCATGACCTCGCCGTCGTGCAGTCGATCTGCGACCGTGTGATCGTGATGTATCTCGGGAGGATCGTCGAGATCGGGCGGACCGCCGAGGTTTTTGCCGCACCACGCCACCCCTACACGCAGGCTTTGCTGTCGGCTGCCCCTGTGATCGGCGGGCCCCGCGTCACTGAAAATTTTTCCCTGCAAGGTGAGCCGCCTGATCCGTCCAATGTTCCGAGTGGGTGTCGCTTCCGTACGCGCTGCCAATACGCGACATCGGAATGCGCCGACATCGACCCGGAGCTGGATGATGAAGCCGGTCACGGCGTTGCCTGCTTGCGCTGGCGCGAGTTGAGCGTGTGAAACCTGGGCATTTGGAGACCGGGTCCGCTCCATCATGGCAGCTCGCTCTCGCCACCATGGTTGCGGTACAGATGGCTACGGCCTTCCTCAGCCGCATCCCTCCCACGATCGCGCCGATCCTTGCTGCCGAGCGCGGCTGGTCGGATTCAGTGGTGGGTTATCTCGCCAGCCTGAACACGCTTGGGTCGATTCTCTTCCTCGCCCTGGGTGCGCCCTATCTGAGAGCTCTGGGCTCCGTGCGGGCGCTCCAGGCCGGGCTGATGATCGGAATCCTGGGGCTGGCGCTTTTTCTTCCGAGCTGGACGATAGCAGCATGTATGGCCTCGCTCCTCATCGGAGTTGGCTACGGGCCGTCCTCGCCCGCGGGTAACGATGTGCTTCATCGGACGGCACCTCATGGCCGTCGCAGCATGATCTTCTCGATCAAGCAGGCTGGAGTGCCCCTCGGCGGGGTCATCGCGGGGCTCGCCCTGCCACCTCTCGCAGCAGCCTATGGCTGGCGCGTCGCCCTCCTGGCATCGGCAATCTTCGTGCTTGCCATCATCGCCAGTGTCCAGCCGATGCGAGAGGCGCTCGATCGCGATCGGGAGAGGGGCCTGAAATTCGGGCTCGGCGCCATCCTCTCCCTCTCCAATCTGGTGACGCCGATCAGGACGCTGGCAGCGTCCTCGATGTTGTTTCGCCTGGCGGCAGCCGGTGCCTGCCTGGCCATAGGGCAGGGGATCTGGTTCGCTTATCTCATGACCTATGCGGTCTCGCAGCTCGGCTACAGCCTCGAGACCGCCGGCGCGCTCTACGCATTGATGCAAGCTACGAGCGTCGCGGGCCGTGTCTTTCTCGGTTGGCTATCCGATCACCTGGGAGCTCCGCGGCTCCTGTTGCGCATGATCGGATTGGCGTCGGGCGCGACGTCACTGACTTTAGCCCTGGCGACGCCGGAGTGGTCCTTCCCCATATACTGCGTCATCGCAGCGATCGCCGGCGTTACCGTATCCAGCTGGAACGGCGTCCAATTGTCCGAAATTGCGCGTGCTTGCCCGCCTAGCCTGGTTCGGGAGGCATCTGCCGCCGCGACGCTCGTCATCTTCCTCGGTTACGTCGTGGCCCCATCGGCCTTTGCGATGGTGCTGAGCTTCACCGGCCGCTTCGACCTCGGCTTGTTCGCCTGTGCGCTGTCGGGCGTGATCTGCTTCTTCATCGTGCCTCTGGACAAGCGCGGCGCGTAATGTCGTGAAGGCAGCCGCTCCGGCCGCCTTTGTTTCGGGTTTGGATCGTCCCGATTTTACGCCGTCATTCCGGGCTTGACCCGGAATGACGGCGCGTCTCTTTCAGGCGAAGGCGTTCAACCGACGATTTCCCTGTCGTTCTCTGCCCGCCTCCAGAAGAGCCTGACGCCGCCTTCCGATGTGGCTTCGAGGCCCGGGACAGCTGCGAGGAGCTTCTGGGTATAGGGGTGTGTCGGATTGTCGAAGATGTCGTCGCGGGGGCCTTCCTCGACGATGCGGCCGTCCTGCATGACGATGACGCGGTCCGCGACCTGCTCGACCACGCCGAGATCGTGGCTGATGAACAGGCAGGAGAAACCGTGCTTCTTCTGGAGCTCGTCGAAAAGCTCCAGAACCTGCGCACGCACGGTGACGTCGAGCGCCGAGACCGGCTCGTCGGCGATGACGAAGCTCGGCCGGCGCACGATCGCGCGGGCGATCGCGATGCGCTGGCGCTGGCCGCCGGAAAGCTCGTGCGGATAGCGCTCGGCGAAGCCGTGGCCCAGGCCGACCTCGGTCAGCACTTCCGAGACGCGGGCCTTGCGGTCGGCCGGGCTCATGTCGGGGACGAGCCTGAGCGGCTCGGCGACGAGCTGCCGGATCGTCATGCGCGGATCGAGCGAGGAGTAGGGGTCCTGGAAGACCATCTGGCAGTTCAGCCGATAATCCCAGTAGGCGGCGTCGCTCTTCTCGATCGGCTTGCCGTTGAAGCGGATCTCGCCGCCGGCCGGCCTGACCAGGCCGGCGATCGATTGGCCGAGGGTGGTCTTGCCCGAGCCCGAGCCGCCGACCACCGCGACGACCTCGCCGGGCTGCACGTCGATGCTGATGCCGTGCAGCGCGCGCTTGGCCTCACTCTTGCGGAAGAAGCCCTGCCGGCCGGGATATTCGACGACGAGGTCGCGGACCGCGACGATCGGCGTCTTGGCCTCCGGCAGCGGGCGCGCCGGCGAGCGGTGCGGCATCGCCGAGAGCAGCTTGCGGGTATAGGGGTGCTGCGGCCGGGCCAGGATGTCCTCGGCCTTGCCCTGTTCGACCACGTCGCCCTGGGACATCACGACGATGCGGCTGCAATAGCGCGCGACCATGCCGAGATCATGCGAGATCAGCAGCACGGCGGTGTGGTTGGCCTTGGTCAGCTCGACCATCAGCTCCATCACGTCGCGCTGGACGACAGCGTCGAGCGCGGTGGTCGGCTCGTCGGCCAGCAGCAGCGCGGGCTTCAAGAGCATCACCGAGGCCAGCATGATGCGCTGGCGCATGCCACCGGAGAACTGATGCGGATAGGCGGAGAGCGCGCCCTCCGGATCGCGCAGGCCGACGCTCCTGAGCATGTCGAGGATCAGCGCCCGGCGGGCGGGGGCGTCGAGCTTGCGGTGCAGGGCCAGCCCCTCGTCGAGCTGGCGCCCGATCAGCATCGAGGGGTTGAGCGAGGTCATCGGCTCCTGGAAGACCATGCCGACCTTGGAGCCGCGCATGGCGCGCAGGTCCTTCGGGCTCATCGCCATGACGTCCTGGCCGTCGAAGCGGATCATGCCGCCTTCGAGCCGCACCGCCGGCGGGATGAAGCCCATCACCGCGCGAGCGGCGAGCGTCTTGCCCGAACCGGATTCGCCGACAATGCCGACGATCTCGCCGGGGAAGACCTGGAAGGAGACGTCGTTGACGACGGTGCGGCCGGAGCCGCCGATCTTCAAGGTGAGGCCGGCGACGTCGAGGAGTGGAGCTGTCGTGTTCATCGCGAGCCCCTCATCCGCGGGTCGAGCCGGTCGCGCACGGCGTCGCCGAGCAGGTTGATGCCGAGCAGGGTCAGCGAGATCGCGAGGCCCGGGAAGATGCCGAGCCAGACGGCCTGGCCGATATAGGGTCTGGAACCGGCGAGCATGTTGCCCCAGGTCGGGGCCGGCGGCGGCACGCCCAGTCCCAGGAAGGAGAGCGCGCTCTCGGCCAGCAGGACATAGCCGAACATCGAGGTCGCCAGCACGGTGAGCGGCGCGATGCAGTTCGGCAGGATGTGGCGGGCCATGGTGAAGGCCTCGGCATTGCCCATCACGCGCGAGGCCGCGATGAACTCGCGCTCCCGCAGCGAGAGCACGGTGCCGCGCACGACGCGGGCGACCGACGGCGTATAGGCGATGCCGAGCGCGACGATGATGCCGTATTTGTTGGCGCCGACCACCGCGAGCAGGCCGAGCGCCAGCAGGATGCCGGGGAAGGCGAGGAGCGCATCGTTGAAGGCCATGATGATGCGGTCGGTCCAGCCGCGCATATAGCCGGAGAACAGGCCGATCAGGGTGCCGAAGACGACGGCCAGAGTTACGGTCAGGATCGAGATCCAGACCGAGGTCGCAGCCCCCGCCATCAGGCGCGAGAGCACGTCGCGGCCGAACTCGTCGGTACCGAGCCAGTGCAGCGCGCTCGGTGCGGCCAGCTTCTCGCGGAAGGAGAGCTTGAGCGGATCATAGGGCGTCCAGAGCGCGCCGGTGCCGGCGGCGATGAGCAGGATGCCGATCAGCGTGCCGCCGACGATCGCATTGGGAGCGGGGAGCTTCATGCGGCGGGGCTTCTTCATGGAGGCGCCACCCGTCGTTGTGCTGTCGGTGCTCATTGCGCCGTCACCCTTGGATCGAAGACCGGGTAGCAGAGGTCGATGACGAGGTTCACCAGCACATAGGTGAAGGCGACGAAGAGCATGCAGCCCTGGATCACCGGATAGTCGCGGGCGAAGATCGCATCGACCAGCAGGCGCCCGAGGCCGGGGATGGTGAAGACCGTCTCGACCACGGCGATGCCGCCGAGCAGGTTGCCGAGGACGAGGCCGATCAGGGTCCAGGTCGGGCCGAAGGCGTTCTTGAAGGCGTGGCGCCAGAGCACGGCGCGCTCCGAGAGGCCCTTGGCGCGGGCATGGGTGATGTAGTCGAGCCGGAGCACTTCCAGCGTCGAGGCGCGCGCCATGCGCAGGATCACGCCGATCTCGTGGAGGAACAGCGTCATGATCGGCATGACCAGATAGAGGATGCCGGCCCACGGGTTCTCGGCGATCGAGACATAGCCGACCACCGGCAGCCATTCGAGCTTGAGCCCGAAGAACAGCAAGAGCAGGAGACCCAGCCAGAAGGTCGGGATCGAAAGCAGCAGCGTGGCGGTCGCGACGAGGCCAAGATCGAGCGCGGAATCCTGCTTCCAGGCGGCGATGACGCCGGCGGGCACCGCGACGCAGCTCGCCAGCAAGACCGCGACGAGCACGATCTGGGCCGAGATCCAGAAGCGCTGCAGGATCAGCGGCAGCACCGCCTGCTGCGACGAGATCGACTGGCCGAAATCGCCGGTCAGGACATTGCCGATCCAGATGCCGAACTGCACCGGCAAAGACTGGTCGAGCCCGAGCCGGGCCCTGAGATCGGCCAGACTCGCCGGCGTCGCAAGATCACCCAGCATCAACTGGGCCGGATCGCCCGGGATCAGACGGATCAGCACGAAGACCGACACCGCCACGATCAGCAGCGTCGGCAAAGCCATCCCTATCCGTGTCAGCGCAAATCGAAACATCAAAGGCCCTCCCAAGCCTCAGAGCATTCCCGCATCTTCTTCTATGCGAATCGGGGCTCGCTTCGCTCGAAAATGCTCAAGGCCGGCTCCACCGGATGGCGGAGCCGGCAATCGTCTCACTTCGCGACGCTGACTTCCCAGAGGCGCAACTGGGACGCCCAGGGCGTCACGCCGCTCACCTTCTTGGAATGGGCGATGATGTCGAGGTCGTTATGGGTGAAGATGGTCGGGACCTCGTCGATGAAGCGCTTGTGCAGGTCGTCGAAGATCTTCTGGCGCTCGGCGGTATCGGTCACCACCATCGACTTCTGGATCAGGGCGAGCGCCTCCGGCTCCTCCCAGATCTTGCGCGGCTGCTTGTCCTTCGGGCCGGCGATCTGCTCGAATCCGAGCGCGGGGTCGAAGCGGCTCGAATAGGAGAAGGACTGCATCTGGTAGTTGCCCTTGTTGTAGCGATCGAGCTGCGTCGCCCATTCCAGCACCTCGATCTCGGCATTGATGCCGACCGCCTGCATCATCGCCTGGGCGATGACGGCGGTGTTGAAGCTCGGCACCGAGGAGCGCTTGTTGGCGAGGATCGTGATCTTCTCGCCCTTGTAGCCGGCCTTCTGCAGCAGGGCCTTGGCGGCGGCGGGATCGTATTTGAAGCCCTGCTTCTCGACATCGCCATAGTATTTCGAGGTCGTGTAGACCGGCGAGTTGTTGGGCTTGCCGAGACCGTTCGAGACATTGGCGACGAGCTCGGGGAAATCGATCGCGGCGGCGATCGCCTGGCGCAGGGCCTGGTTCTTCATGACGGGATCGCGCGTCTGGATGATCAGGCTGTGGCGCACCGGGTTCGGCGCGATCGCGAGCGTGAGGTTCGGCGCGTTCTTGAGATCGGGAACGTCCGATTCCGGCATCAGCGCCATGTCGAGCGAGCCTGAGAGCAGGCCCGCCTTCACCGTCGCCGCGTCGGGAATGACCATGAAGCGGGCTTCCTTCACCAGCGGGCGCTTCGAGCCGATATAGCCGTCGCGCTTGTCGCCCTTGGGCGAGACATACTGGTCGAAGGCGAGAAGTTGGACCGATTGGCCGCGCTTCCAGTCGCCGAGCATGAACGGGCCGGTGCCGATCGGCTTGTCCCAGCTGCCATCGGCCTTGACCGAATCCTTGTGGATCACGGCGGTGCCGCCGCAATCGGCGCGGGCGAGCGAGTCGAGGAAGAGGCCGTTCGGCTCGTTGATCTCCATCACGACGGTGTCGGCATCCGGAGCCGAGATCTTCTCGACCTTGAGGCCGTTGCGCCCGTCGAAATCCGAGAGGCAGCGCCAGTCGGTCTTCGGGTCCATGTAGCGGTTCCAGCTCCACAGCACGTCGGCCGAGGTCATGGTCGCGCCGTTATGGAACTTCACGCCCTTGCGCAGGCGGAAGGTGTAGGTCTTGCCATCAGGCGAAATCTCGACCTTCTCGGCGAGCAGCGGGCCAACCGAGCCGTCCTCGGCATAGCTGACGAGGCCCTCGACCATGTGAAGCACGACGGAATCGGTATTGCCGTCGCGGTTCACGCCGGGATTGGTCGAGCGGATATCGGCGTTGAGCACGGCCGTCAGCGTCTGGGCCTGGAGGGCGCCGGCCGAGAGGGCGAGCGCGGCGGCGGAGACAAGGAAGCGCTTCATGATGTTTCCCCCGTTGTTCTTATGATCGTTCAGCCGGCCTTGCGGGCGGCGCGGATGCGGCGAAGCTCGCCCGCGAAGAAATCCTCGACGACCGGCACGACCTTGACGCCGTCATGTGGCGTGTTCGGAACGAGGTCGAAGCGGGCGGTGATGCCGTGTTCGGCGAAATTGTCGCGCAGGCTCGCCAGCCGCTCCGGCCGGTTGGTGCCGGCATGGTTGGCATCCGGCATCCAGTTGCGGCCGCCCGGCTTGTGGGTAATCTCCCAGGTCTCGAGATCGGCGGCGCCGACGACCATCTGCACCGCGACCTGCTTCATCGCGGGGATGTCGAGCTGCTGCCCGAAGAGCTCGGCGAAGTTGCGGGTGCCGACCCACCAGTCGCGGCTCGGGTCGAGCAAGGTGACCGATCCCGGCGCGCCGATCGAAACGCCCCAGAGCTTGTGCGGCTGCAACATCAGGAAGCGATGGGCGAAATGGCCGCCGCCGGAATAGCCGAACAGGCCGAAGCGATCGAAGGCGATGCCATAACGCTCGGAGACCTCCTCGACGATGGCGAGCAGGACGTGGTCGTAACGGAGATTGCCCTCGCGCATGTACTTGAAGCCGTCGCGATAGCCGTCGCCCATCACGCCGATCGGGAAGAGCGGCGCCAGGATGATGCAGTTGTTCCAGCGGGCGAAGGCCGAGAAGGCGTCGCGATAGCCGGTGAAGCCGCGGCCGGTGCCGTGCATGGCGACGACCAGCTCCGGCTTCTCGCTGCCCTCGCCCAGCGACGGCGGGACATAGAGGCAATAGGGGAAGCGCGGATCGTGCTTCGAGGAATAGATCGAGGTCGGGCCGTATTCGTAGAGCGCCTTGGCGCGGGCGACCGCCTCGGCATCGGGCTTGGCGGTCTGTTCTGCCACGGCGTTCACGGCGTTTCTCCTCTGGCGAAATTATTGGCGCCAATTATGTTGCATGATATGGTTGGCTTCGCAACCAACTTCTTCCGCGCCGCGCGAATCCTGCTAGAGCATTGTTCCGCCGCATTTTCTTCACGCGAACCGGTGCCTACTTCGCTCGAAAGCGCTTCAGAGAGCCTGCCATGACGTCCGAGCGGAAACGCAAGAACACCAGCACGCGGCGCGCCATGCTCGCCAACGAGATCGCGCAGGCGATCCGTCTGCGCGCGTTCCGGCCCGGCGAATGGCTGCGCCAGATCGATCTCGAGGAGCGCTTCGAGGCGACCCGCTTCGACGTGCGCAGCGCGCTCGATGAACTCGCCGTGCGCAAGACGATCGAGCATGTCCCGAACCGGGGCTATCGCGTCGCCGAGGTCGACCTCAAGACCTATGAGGAGATTCTTGCGACGCGCATCATCCTGGAGCGGGCCACCGCGGAAGGCGTCATGGCGCGCATCGACGATGCCGCGATCGCGAGGCTGGACGCGCTCGCGGCGCAGTTCTCCGCCGCGGTCACGACCGGCAGCCGGACCGAGCAAAGCGAGATCAACCGCGCCTTCCATCAATTCATGTACTCCTTCTGCGGCAATGCCGTGCTGGAGGAGATGATCTGGGGCCTGCGCGACCGCGGACGCGGTTCGCAGATCACGGTGTGGAGCTCGCATGAACTGCTTCAGAAGAGCGATCGCGAGCATTACGAGATGATGGCGGCCCTGAAGGCGCGCGACGCAGGAGCGTTGGCGGCCCTGATCGCGACCCATATCATCAAGGGCGCGCCCGTCGGCCCGGCTCCGATCGAGCCGGGCTGAGCGGCGGCCGTCACTTGGTGACGGAGACCTCCCAGAGGCGCGGCTTCGAGGCGACCCAGGGCGCGAATCCCTGCAGGCGCTTCGAGACGACGGCCGTGTCGACCTGATTGTAGAGGAAGATCAGCGGCGCATCTGACAGCATCATCACATGGAGCTGGTCGAAGATCTTGCGGCGCTCGGCCTCGTCGCTGACCAGCGTCGCCTTCTCGATCAGGGCATCGGCCTCACGATTGTCCCAGACCTTGGAGGGCAACTTGTCCTTCGGGCCGGAGAACTGGTTGTAGCTCTGGGCGGGGTCGATGCGAGCCGAATAGCTGAAGGACATCATCTGATAGTTGCCTTTCGAGAAGCGGTCGAGCTGCGTCGCCCATTCCAGAATCTCGATATCGGCCTTGATGCCGGCGGCCTGCAGCATGGCCTGCGCCATGATCGCGATCGGGTAACTCGGCACGGTCGAGCGCTTGTTGGCGATCAGCTTGATCGTCTCGCCCTTGTAGCCGGCCTCGGTGAGCAGCTTCTTCACGCGCGCGGGTTCGTGCGTGTAGCGCTTCTTCTGGACCTCGTCATAATAGGGCGAGGTGACGTAGACCGCTGAATTGTTGACCTTGCCGAGCCCGTTCGAGACGGCGCCGACGATCTCGTCCTGATCGAACGCTGCCATGATCGCCTGGCGCATACGGACGTCGCTGAGCAGCGGGTCGCGGCTCTGGAGCAGGATTCCGTGCTTGGTGGCGCTCGGCGCCGTCAGCACCTGCAGGCCGCTCTTCTTCATTTCAGGCACGTCCTCGTCCGGCACGTCGGCGACGTCGAGCGCGCCTGACATCAGACCGGCCTTGACGGTCGCGCCATCGGCGATGGCGAGGAACTTGACCTCGGCCGCGAGCGGGCGCTTGGAGCCGACATAACCGTCGCGCTTGTCGCCGGGCGGGGAGGCATAGGCGTCGAAGCGCTTGAGCAGGACGAATTCGCCGCGACGCCAGTCGGCAAGCTGGAAGGGGCCGGTGCCGATCGGCTTGTCCCAGCTTCCATCGGGCTTGAGCGAGTCCTTGTGCAGGATCGCGACCATGGCGCAGTCGGTACGGGCCATCGTATCCAGGAAGAGCGCGCTCGGCTTCTCCAGCTTCATCACGAAGGTCGATGCGTCGGGAGCGCTCGCTTCCGTGACCTTGAGGCCGATGCGGCCGTCGAATTCCGGCTTGCAGCGCCAGTCGGTCTTCGCGTCCATGTAGCGGTTCCAGCTCCACAGCACGTCGGCCGAGCTCATCTCGGCGCCGTTATGGAACTTCACGCCCTTGCGCAGGTGGAAGGTGTAGCTCAGCCCGTCCGGCGAGATATCGATCTTCTCGGCAAGAAGCGGCGCGACAGCGCCGTTCTCCCGGTAGCCGACGAGGCCTTCGACCATATGCAGCACCACCGCGTCGGTGTTGTCGTCGCGGTTGACGCCCGGATTGCTGCTGCGGATGTCGGCATTGAGCGCGACATTGATGGTCTGTGCCTGAGCTGCGCCGCCAAGGAGCGCGAGCGCCAGGGCAGAGGCCGAAAAGCGGATCATTCCCGTTCCCTCGTTGTCTTGTCGTTCGGGCATGCCCCAGGGGCATGCCGTGCTGTCGGAGGTCGCAAAGACGAGGCGGCGGCCGTTACTGGCCGGTGCTGACTTCCCAGGCGCGGGGCAGCGAGCTCAGCGTCGAGACATAGCCCTTGGTCTTGCTGCTGATCGCGCCGCCGACGATGCCGTTATAGAGCATCACCATCGGGACATCGTTGATGAAGCGCTTGTGCAATTCGTCGAAGATCTTCTGGCGCTCGGCCTTGTCGTTGACGACCATGGACTTGTCGAGCAGGGCCTGCACCTCCGGATTGTCCCAGAGCTTGCGCGGCTGCTTGTCCTTCGGGCCGGTCATCGACTCGTAGCTCAGGGCGGGGTCCATGCGACCCGAATAGGGGAAGGCCTGGATCGTGTAGTTGCCCTTGCTGTAGCGGTCGAGCTGCGTCGCCCATTCCAGCACCTCGATCTCGATGTTGAAGCCGACGGCCTGCAGCATCTGCTGGGCGACGACGGCGGCGTCGAAGCTCTCGGGATAGCGCTTGTTGGCGAGCATCACGATCTTCTCGCCCTTGTAGCCCGCTTCGCTCAGGAGCTTCTTGGCGGCGGCAGGGTCGTATTTCCAGCCCTGCTTCTGGACCGGTCCGTAATAGGCGGACAGCGCCGGCACGATCGAGTTGTTGGGCGAGCCGATGCCGTCGGTGACGGCACCAACCAGCTCCTTGGAGTCGATCGCAGCGGCCATGGCCTGGCGCAGCTTGACGTTCTGCAGCAGCGGATCGCGCGTCTGGATGATCAGACCGACGAGGCCCATGCTGGAGACGACGGAGGTCTTGACCTTGTCGTTCTTCTTGAGCTCGGCGATATCGGTATTGGCGATGTCCGGAACGATATCGATATCGCCCTTCAGCAGCGCGGCCTTGGCGGTTGAGTTGTCGGGAATGACGAGGAAGCGGACCTCGTCGACCAGCGGCTTCTTGGCGCCGGTCAGGCCGTCGATCTTGCCGGGCAGCGAGGCGTAATCGGCGAAGCGCTCGAGCAGGATGTACTCGCCGCGCTTCCACTCGGCGAACTTGAACGGGCCGGTGCCGATCGGCTTGTCGAAGGAGCCGTCGGCCTTGAGCGAATCCTTGTGCAGGATGCCGGTCATGGCGCAGTCGGTGCGGGCGAGCGCGGCAAGGAAGAGCGCGCTCGGCTTGTCCAGGTCGAAGACGACGGTCTTGTCGTCGGGTGCCGAGATCTTCTCGACCTTGACCTGGCCGCGGCCGTCGAATTCCGAGAGGCAGCGCCAGTCGGTCTTCGGATCCATGTAGCGGTTCCAGCTCCACAGCACGTCGGCCGAGGTCAGGGCGGCTCCGTTATGGAATTTCACGCCCTGGCGCAGCGTGAAGGTATAAGTCTTCCCGTCCGGGGAGATGTCGACCTTCTCGGCCAGCAGCGGCTTCGGCAAGGCGTCCTCGCCATAGGCGACGAGCCCCTCGACCATCTGCACGACGACGCCGTCGGTATTGGCGTCGCGATTGACGCCCGGATTGATCGAGCGGATGTCGGCGCGCAGCTGAATCTTCAGCGTGCTCGCCCCGGCGACCGGAACGAGGCCGCCGCAGAGCAGCGCGGCGGCGATGGCGGTCTTGGTGGTTCGGCGCATCCTGTTCCCCTGTTGTTTTTCGGTTGTGACGCGGTGTTGCCGGCTTATTCCGCCGCTTCGGCGAGCAGCACGGGCTCTTCGGTCAGGCTGTAGCGCGTGAAGACGCGGTTCTGGGCGGGCAGCGGCGCGACCTCCATGATCCCCTTCGCCGGCTGCATGATCACCATGGCGACGGTGGCCGAGAGGTTGCCGGCCTCGTTCGGACGCACCGGGCGGCAGACCGAATGAGGCGCGAGGAAATCGTCGAAGAAGGCCTGCTTGAGGTCGTCGACGGTCAGCTTGCGGCCGGCCTCGTCGAGCAGCTTGCGGACGCGCCAGTCGCGATAGAAGCTCTCCGGCACGCGCGGGATGCCGGTGTCCTTGATCTTGGTCAGCGCGATCTGGCCGACCCAGTGATTGGCGTGCACGATCATGCCGTCCTGCGGATAGAGCGGGAAGGCCTCGTCCGGGGCGCATTCGAAGTCGATGCCAAAACCCTTCACGGTCGAGAGCATCATGTTGTTCGAGCAGGCCTTCGGCGTCGTCGCCACGGCCTTGATCGCGAAGGCGAGATGCTCCTGCTCCAGCACCTTGCGGCGGATCAGGGCGAGCGGCACGCCGGCCTGGGTGAAATCACGCTCGGATTCGAGATAATTGGCGGTGATCGAGATGCCGGCCGCGTTCATGCCGCAGCGGGCGAGGCCGCCAGCCTCGACGAAGGTCAGGAAGTCCGGCCCGTCGTCGCGGCGCACGCGCAGCACGATCGCGGTCTCCGCGCATTCCGCCTTCCAGTCCCAGTTCTGGCCGTGGATCAATTCGCCCGAGGCGCTGCGCTCCGGCAGGATGATCGCGCCGGTGCAGCCGTCGTCGAGTTCTTCCTGGGCCTCGATCGGCTTGTTCTTGACGAGGCGGGCCTTGGCGATGACCTCGGTGCGGGCATTGACCATGACGATGTCTTCGAGCGCGACGCCGGCACCGTCGGCGATGCCGCGCATCTCCTCGATGTAATGCGCGCCGAAATGCTCGATCTCCCTGGCGAATTCGGCGATCAGCGCCGATTTCGCCGCAGTGTCGTAACCGAGCTCGCCGAGCTGGCCGCCATAGAGCTCGATCGAGCGCTTGACGCGCTGCGGGACGGCTGCACCATGCTGGCGGCCGCGCTCATAGGGCGTGCCCGACACGTCGACGAAGGGGCAGGGCTGGACCATGGCGCACATCTTTCCGGTATGCTGGCGAGAAATCGTGCTGTAGTGTATTTCATCCCGAACTAAAACAATCAAGGTCTTTTCCGATGGCGGCGCCGACCCGGCTGCAACAGGAGATCGCCGACCGCATCCTGCAGCTCGTGCGTGACGATGCGCTGGCGGCCGGTGCCTGGCTCAACGAGAATGCGACGGCGAAGCGGCTCGGGGTGTCACGCACGCCCGTACGTGCCGCGCTGGACCACCTCGCCGAGCAGGGTGTGGTGCGCCGGCATCTCAACAAGGGCATCGAGCTGATCCAGCTGCCAGCGGCGAGCGACAGCGCCCGCCCGCCGGAGATGATAGACATCGCCATGGTCAGGTTGGCCCGAGAGCGCGAGAATGGGCTCCTGCCGGACGAGGTTTCGGAGCTTGAGGTGATGCGGCGCTACGAACTCGGCCGGCCCGAGGCGCAGAAGCTGCTCGCGCGTCTCGCCGATCTCGACATGGTCGAGCGCAAGCCGGGCTATGGCTGGCGTTTCCTGCACGAGCCGCGCGACCAGCGCCTGCGCGACGAGAGCTATCGCTTCCGCCTGCTGATCGAGCCGATGGCGATGCTGGAGCCCGATTTCCAGCTCGATCCCGGCTGGATCACCGAGATGCGGGTGCGGCATGTCGAGTCGCTCAAGCGGCCCTGGCGGGAATCGTCGAGCATCGCCTTCTACGAGATGAATGCCGATTTCCACGAGGGGCTGGCCGCCGCCACCGGCAACCGCTTCTTCCATTCGGCGATGCGGCGCCAGAACCAGCTTCGGCGCCTGTCGAATTACGACTGGGACCAGGGCATGGAGCGCGTGCGGGTGAACTGCACCGAGCATATGGCCATGCTCGACCATCTGGAGGCGGGCGAGAACGAGGTCGCCTCCGCGCTGATGCGCAGCCATCTGCTGCGGGCCAGCAAGCTCAGGCGGATGGTCCGGGTGGACGAGGCGAGCGGCTGAAGGGCCGACGACCGCTCATCGGATGGCTGTCCTGTCGGTAGGATGGTTGACCTCACAACGATTTGGGCCAGCAATGGCTGATATCCCGAATCCGACAGGTCGAGTGCCATGACTGTTCACCAGCGTCCGCAAGATCAGCGCCCCTCTGCCATCGATCCCGCCAAGCTCGACAAGCTGGCCGAGGTCGCCATCCGCGTCGGCCTCAATCTCCAGCCGGGGCAGGACCTGTTCCTGACCGCGCCGGTCGCGGCGCTGCCGCTGGTCCGGCTGATCGCCGCGCACGCGTACAAGGCCGGCGCCGGCATCGTCACGCCGATGCTGGCCGATGAGGAGGTGACGCTGGCGCGCTATCGCTTTGCGCCGGATGCGAGCTTCGACAAGGCGCCGGCCTGGCTCTACAAGGGCGTCGCCGAGGCCTTTTCCGCCAATACCGCCCGGCTTGCCATCGTCGGCGACAACCCGATGCTGCTGGCGAACGAGGATCCGGCCAAGGTCGGGCGCGCCAGCAAGGCGAATTCGCTCGCCTATCAGCCGGCGCTGGAGAAGATCGCCGGCTTCGACATCAACTGGAACATCCTGGCCTATCCCAGTGCGGCCTGGGCGAAGCAGGTCTTCCCGGATGATGCCGAGGAGGTCGCGGTCGGCAAGCTGGCGGAGGCGATCTTCTCGGCCTCGCGAATCGATCAGGCTGATCCCGTCGCGGCCTGGGCTGCGCATAACGCGGCGCTGCGGACGCGCCGCGACTGGCTCAACGGCCAGCGCTTCGCCTCGCTGCATTTCACCGGGCCGGGCACCGATCTGACCGTGGGGCTCGCCGACGGCCATGACTGGCAGGGCGGTGCCTCGCCGGCCAAGAACGGCATCGTCTGCAACCCGAACATCCCGACCGAGGAGGTTTTCACCACGCCGCATGCGCGCCGGGTCGAGGGCCATGTCTCCAGTACCAAGCCGCTCTCCTATCAGGGCTCGCTGATCGACCAGATCCAGGTGCGCTTCGAGGGCGGGAGGATCGTCGAGGCCAAGGCCTCGCGCGGCGAGGCCGTGCTGAACAAGGTGCTCGACACCGATGACGGCTCGCGCCGGCTGGGCGAGGTCGCGCTGGTGCCGAACTCCTCGCCGATCTCGAAGAGCGGCATCCTGTTCTACAACACGCTCTTCGACGAGAACGCCTCCTGCCACATCGCGCTCGGGCAGTGCTATTCGAAATGCTTCGTCGATGGCGCGAGCCTCACCCCGGAGCAGATCGCGGCGCAGGGCGGCAACAAGAGCCTGATCCATATCGATTGGATGATCGGTTCGGGCGAGGTCGATATCGACGGCGTCTACGAAGACGGCCGCCGCGTGCCGGTGTTCCGCAAGGGCGAGTGGGCCTGAGGGGCCCGCACCGTTTCAGCCCGCGTTCGCTCGCAGCCAATCTCGCAGCGACGGGCGGTGGTGCCCGTCGCGCCCGGTTGTGGCGGGCGCGGCGACCATCGCATTGAGCACGGCTTCCTGCGTCGCCTCCGCGGCAGCGCGGAAGAGCGTGTCGATGCGGTTCTCGTTGAGGGCGCGCAGCGGCACGAGATCGGTGGGCTGATCGTGATCGATCGGGTCGGCCGTGGTGAAGGCGACGGCGATGTCGCCGCTGCCATTGCCCCAGAAGGCGCCGAGCCGGGCGAGACCGGCGCCGCCGCGGCGCGCGATGCGCTGCAACTGCCGCGATTCCAGCGGCACGTCGGTCGCGATGATGAGGATCACCGAGCCGCGCTCGGCTTGGGGCTTCGCCTCGGGCGGAACGGGACGGCGACCATCGGGCAGGACGAGATCGCCGGCATTGCCGAAATTGGCTAGAGCCAGCAGGCCGAGCGTGTGATCGGCGCCGTCGAGGACGAAGCGGCGCGATGCCGTGCCGATGCCGCCCTTGAAGCCGAAGGCGCTCATGCCGGTGCCGGCGCCGACCGCGCCTTCCGCGACGGGGCCGGAGGCGGCGGCGTCGAGCGCGGCGAAGGCGTGGGCCTCTGTCAGCGCGCGGGCGCGAATGTCGGAGAGATAGCCGTCATTGCATTCGAGAACGACTGGATTGACCGTGCCGGTCTCGCGACCGATGTCGGGATTGTCGGCGAGCGCGCGCGTCACCAGCGCGTCGAAGCCGGTGCCGACGGCGAGGGTGTTTCCGAGGAGAAGCGGCGTCTCGATCTGACCGAGCTCGGCGAGCTGCATCAGCCCGGCGCTCTTGCCGAAACCGTTGATGACATCGACCGCGGCGCGCACCTTCCGGCGGAAGAGATTGCCGTCATGCGGCAGCAGGGCCGTGAAACCGGTCCGCAGATCGCCTGTATCTAGGGTGAAATGGCCGAGCTTGACGCCGGGCACGTCGGTGATCGTGTTGAGCGGGCCGGGCTCCATGATGCCGCAGGTGAGGCCGAAATCGCGAAGGCGCTGGGTCATGGCGTGGTCCAGTGAAGTTGGGCGGGATCAGCGCTGCAGGGTGGTGCCGCGCCCCTGCGCGCGGGCCTTCTCGACGACGAGATGGGCGAGCGCGAGATCGGCCAGCGCGACGCCGCGGAAGCAGAAGAAGGAACGGCCTGCCGATGCCGTCGGATGCGGAGCGCCCGCAAGCTCCGTCATGTCATGGCCGAAGCTGACGGTCGTCACCGGATTGCCGGCGGCATCATAAGGCGCGCGCGACTGTTCGAGGCTGTCGGTGGCGAGCACGTCGAAGGCCGGCAGCGTCTCCGGCAGCCAGCTCCGGCCGGTATCGACCGCCGCGGCGAAGGCGACCGGCTTCAGGCGCCGCGCATCGAGGAAGGGCGTCATGCCGGGGCCGCCGGGCACCATCGAGATCACGATGTCGCTCTCGCCCAGCAGCGCGTCGGCGTCGTCCAGCACCCGCGTCGCGAGACCGCTCGCGCGTGCGGCTTCCATGAGGCGCTCGGCTGAGGCGCGGCTGCGACTCATGGCCAACGCCGTCGTCAGGCCCGGGTAGAGCGCGCGGAAGGCGGCGAGATGGGCATGGGCCTGAAGACCGCAGCCGATGAAGCCGATGGTGCGCGGCGTCGTTGGGGCGAGGCGCGTGGCGGCGGCTGCGGTGATCGCCGCAGTGCGGATCAGGGTGATTTCGTCGCCGTCGAGGATCGCGCGCGGCATGCCCGTCGCATAGTCGTTCACGCAGATCAGCGCGCTGACGGCGGGCAGGGGCGAGCCCGCCGCGACCGGCGCCATCGCCACCCATTTCACCGTGGCGATCTGCTGGGCCGACGAGGCTGCCGTCATCGCCTGGAAGCCGTGGCCCGGCCCGAGCGTCAGCGCCGTCTTCGGCAGGCTCCGGTTCAGACCGGCGGCATAGTCGCGAAAACCCTGCAGCACGGCCTCGCGCGCTTCATCGGGCGAGATCGCCAGCGCGCGGACATCGTCGCGCGAGAGATAGAGCAGGTTGTCGCTCATCCGGTGATCTCCATGACGGCAGGCTCCGATGCCCGAGGCGGTCAGGAGGCCGGGATACAGCCAAGCCGGATCGGCGTCGAGGCGCCCGAATCCCGCTGCGGAAGGAAAGCGGCGGTCACAGGATTGACATCTTCCCTAACTCACGTATTTTTCCTATTACTGCAACTTCAGTTCCATTTAATGGAACTTAAAGGGTTAGCGCGATGTCCATCCTGTCGTCGGCCGTGGATGTGCTTCGCTGTTTTTCCAGCACGCGCCACGACGTCACGGTGACGGATCTCGTCACGCTCTTGGGCATGCCGAAGAGCAATGCCTCGCGCCTGCTTCGGGCGATGCGCGACGAGGGGCTGCTGGAGACGGTCGGGGAGAGCAAACGTTACCGGCCCTCGCTCCTGCTCAACCAGGTCGGCCATCTCTATCGTTTCGCCGCGTCGCTGATCGACCGGGCCGATGCGATCGTGGGGCGGGTTTCCGACCAGATCGGCCATACCGGCTATATCAGCGTGCGCCGTGGCAACGAGATCGTCGGCGTCACCGCCCATCCCGGCCGTCATGCGCTCAGGGTCGTCACCTCGATCGGCGACCGCATCCCGGCCTTCGCCTCGAGCACCGGCCGTGCCCTGCTGGCCCGCCTCTCCGACGAAGAGGTTCGCGCGCTCTATCCCGCCGGCTTCACGCCGCCCTCGGCGACCGCGCCGCAGGATATGGACGAGCTGCTGGCGCGTCTCGCCATCGTGCGCCGCGCCGGCTTCGCCGAATCCCATGACGAGGCGGTGCACGGCGTGCGCGCCATCTCGGTTGCCGTCGGCGATCCCACCACCGGCGACGAGGTCGCGCTCTGCCTGTCCTTCCCGGCCGCCACGGTCGAGCCGGCCGAGCGCCTCGCCATCATCCGTTCGCTGGGTCAGGGCGCCGCCGAGATCGCGGCCCTGATCCAGGACAAGCGTTTCATACCCCTGAACCTCTCAATCGCGGAGACCGCTCCATGAGCAATCGTTGGCGTATCGGCTTCGATATCGGCGGCACCTTCACCGACTTCATCCTGTACGATTCGCAGGAGCGTTCGGTCCGGCTGCACAAGCGCCTGACCACCCCGCATGACCCGTCGGAAGCGGCGCTGATCGGCCTCGGCGAGCTCACCGAGATGGCCGGCATCACGCTCGCCGATGTCGGCGACATCGTCCATGGCACGACACTGGTCACCAATGCCGTGATCGAGCGCAAAGGCTCGAAGCTTGGCCTAATCACCACCAGGGGTTTTCGCGACATCCTCGAAATGGGGACGGAGCAGCGCTACGACATCTACGACCTGTTCCTGACCTTCCCCGATCCGCTGGTCTCGCGGGAACACCGCCTCGAAGTGGCCGAGCGCATCGACCGCGATGGTCAGGTCGTCACCACGCTCGATGCGGACGCCGTGCGCAAGGCCGCCCGTGAGCTGGAAGCCGCCGGCTGCGAGGCGATCGCGGTCTGCTTCCTCAACAGTTACCGCAACCCGGCCCATGAGCAGGAGGCTGGCCGCATCGTCCGCGAGGCCTGCCCGGAACTCACCGTTTCGCTGTCGAGCGAAGTCGTCGCCGAGATCTGGGAATACCAGCGCTTCGTCACCACGGCGGCCAATGCCTATGTGCAGCCGCTGATGCGCCGCTATCTGCAGCGGCTTGAGCGCGAGCTCGCGGCCCGCTCCTTCCGCGGTTCCCTGACGCTGATGCATTCGGCCGGCGGCCTCGTCTCGCCCGAGACGGCGCGCACCTTCCCGATCCGCCTGCTGGAGAGCGGCCCGGCCGGTGGCGGCCTCGCCACGGCGCTGTTCGGCGAGCTTGCCGGCCACAAGGACGTGATCTCCTTCGACATGGGCGGCACCACCGCCAAGGCCTGCATGATCGAGGATGGCCGCGCCGAGATCGCGCCGATGCTCGAAGCCGGCCGCGTCAACCGCTTCGCCAAGGGCTCCGGCTTGCCGATCAAGGCGCCCGTCATCGACATGATCGAGATCGGCGCCGGCGGCGGCTCGATCGCGGCGATCGACGAGGTCGGTCTGCTCAAGGTCGGCCCGCATTCGGCCGGTTCCGATCCGGGCCCGGCCTGCTACGGCATGGGCGGCACCAAGCCGACCGTGACCGACGCCAATCTCGTGCTCGGCTACTATGATCCCGGCTTCTTCTTGGGCGGGCGCATGGCGCTCGACCTGGAGGCAGCGCGCAAGGCCGTCTCGACGGTGGCGGCGCCGCTCGGCCTCTCGGTCGAGGAAGCCGCCTGGGGCATCCACAAGGTCGTGGTCGAGAGCATGGGCGCCGCCGCCCGCGTCCATCTCGTCGAGAAGGGCAAGGACCCCCGCCATTACGCCATGGTCGGCTTCGGCGGCGCAGGCCCGGCGCATGCCGTCGACGTCGCCCGCGTGCTCGGCGTCAAGCAGGTCATCATCCCGCCGGCCTCGGGCGCGGCTTCCGCGCTCGGCTTCCTCGCCGCGCCGCTCTCCTTCGACATGGTGCGCTCGCTGCCGGTCGAATTCTCCGAAGGCTTCGATGCGGCTTCCGTCAATGCCGTGCTCCGCGATCTCGAAGTCGATGGTCGCAAGCACCTGACCGAGGCCGGCGTGAAGCCCGCCGACGTCACGGTCGAGCGTACGGCCGATATGCGCCTCGTCGGCCAGATGCACGACATCTCCGTGCCGCTGCCATCAGGCACCATCGATGCGGCGAGCCTCGATGCCATCCGCGCGGCGTTCAGCAAGGCCTATTCCGCCCGCTACACCTCGGTCTATGAGGGCGCGCGGCTGGAAGCGATCAACTTCCGCGTCCGCTGCGCCGGCCCGGTCCCGACGCTCTCGCTGTCCGGCGCGGCCGGCGGCGGCGATGCCGCGAACAAGATCAAGGGCACCCGCAAGGCCTGGTTCGAGGGCGGCTGGAGCGAGGCGACGGTCTATGACCGCTACGCCCTGCGTTCCGGCGACACCGTCAAGGGGCCGGCGATCATCGAGGAGCGCGAGGCAACCACGATCGTCCCGCCCGGCGACAGCGTCGCCATCGACGATGTCCTGAACCTGATCATCCATGTCGGCCAGGCCAACGCGGCCGAGACGACGATCACCGCCGACATGCCGCTGGCCGAGGCCGCGCGCCGGATCGAGGCCGATCCGATCTCGCTGGAGATCATGTGGAGCCGGATGATCAACGTCGTCGAGGAGATGTGGCTGACGGTCTGCCGCACCGCCTTCTCGCTGGTGATCTCGGAAGCGCAGGATTTCGCCTGCGAACTGCTCGATCCTGAAGGCGAGACGCTGGCGCATTCGCCCCGCGCCATGCCGGTGTTCAACTTGACGTTGCCGCGTGCGGTGAAGGCGCTGCTGGAGCGCTATCCGGCCGAGACGCTGAAGCCCGGCGACGTGCTGATCACCAACGATCCCTGGCTCTGCGCCGGCCATCTCTTCGACATCGCGATCGTCACGCCGGTCTTCCTCGGCAATCGTGTCGTCGGATTGATGGGCACGGTCGGCCATGTCTCGGATATCGGCGGCACCAAGGATTCGCTGCGGGCTCGCGAGATCTACGAGGAAGGCTTCCAGATCCCGCCGATGAAGCTCTACGAGGCCGGCCGGATCAACGAGACGCTGGTCCGCCTGCTCGGCGAGAACGTGCGCAATTCCGAGCAGGTGCTGGGCGATCTCCACTCCTTCGTCGCGGCGAATGCAATCGGCGCCGAGCGTCTGCAGTCCTTCCTCACCGATTACGGCATGCAGGATCTCAGGGCGCTCGCCCATGTCGTGCAGAGCCGCTCGGAGAAGGCGATGCGCGAGGCGATCCGCGCGCTGCCTGATGGAACCTATCACGGCACGGTCTCGAACAACCCGCTGGGCACGCCGATGACCTATCCGCTGGCGCTGACGGTGAAGGGTGACACGATCCATCTCGACTTCGCCGGCGCGCCGCCGCAATTGCCGCAGGGCGGGCTGAACTGCACGCTCAACTACACGATGGCGCATGCGACCTACCCGCTGAAATGCATGCTGACGCCGTCGGTCCGCGGCAATGCCGGCTGCTACCGCGCCTTCTCGGTCGATGCGCCCAAGGGCTCGATCCTGAACTGCGACAAGCCGCTGGCGGTGAATCTGCGCACCCGCACCGGCTGGTACCTGGCGCCGAACATCTTCCGCGCCTTGTCGGAAGCGGCGCCGAAGCAGGTCCAGGCCTTCACCGGTCTGCCGGTGGCGGCGAGCGTCTATGGCCGCGATGCGGCCGGCGACACCTATTCCGATATGCTCTTCTGCGGCGGCGGCCAGGGCGGCTCGGCCCAGGGCGACGGCAAGTCCGGCCTGCTCTACCCGACTTCGGCGGCGAATACCTCGATCGAGACTTTCGAATCGCGGGTGCCGGTTCTGGTGGTCGAGAAGACCTATCTCGCCGACTCGGGCGGTGCCGGCCAGCATCGCGGCGGCCTTGGCCAGCGCGTGCGGCTGCGCAAACTCGCCGATGACGGACTGCCGACGCTGGTCTCGCTTTATCCGGAAGGCGTCAACAACCCGATCCCGGGCCTGTTCGGCGGCAAGGCCGGCGGCGGGGCCTCCGGCCGGGTGATCGACGAGCAGGGCCATGTCCTCAGGGATGTCGGCACCGGCGAACTGGTCCAGGTGCGGCAGCCGCATGAGATCGTCGAGCTCGTGCTCGCCGGTGGCGCCGGCTACGGCCCGGCCTTCGAGCGTTCGCGGGAGGCGATCGCCCGCGACATCGCGCTCGGGCTGGTCTCTCCGGATGCGGCCAAACGCGATTACGGCGTGCAGGGCGCGCATGCCACGCAGGATGTCGGCGAGGCCAAGGCCGGCATCCTGATTGCTTGATATCCAGGGACGAAACGCCAACAGCTCGACAAGGGCATCACATGGGGACCGAGGCATGACCAATCCGACTGAAGGGGTGCCTCGGCGGCACCCCAGCCTGTTCGAGCCGGCGACATTGCTGCTCATCGCCGTGCTCTGCGTCTTCGGCGCGATCATCGGCATGCAGCTTCTGGTGTCGCTTGGCATCACCGCCAACACCTCGTTGATCGGCGCGCTCGCCGCCATGGCGCTGGCGCGCGTGCCGCTCGCCATGTTCGCGCGTTACCGCTCGATCCATGTCCAGAACCTGGCCCAGAGCGCGATCTCCTCGGCCACGTTCGGTGCGGCGAACAGCCTGCTCCTGCCGGTCGGCATTCCCTGGCTGCTCGGCCGGCCGGATCTGGTGCTGCCGATGCTGGCGGGCGCCTTCTTCGCGATGCTGCTCGACGCCTATCTGCTCTACCGAATGTTCGATTCCCGCGTCTTCCCGGCGCAGGGCGCCTGGCCTCCGGGCGTCGCCGCTGCCGAGGCGATCAAGGCCGGCGACGAGGGCGGCCGCAAGGCGGTGCTGATGGGCATCGGCTTCGGCACCGGCGTTGCCGCCTCCTTCATCAAGATCCCGCTGGCCTGGATCGGCTTCGCCGGCTCGACCGCGGTTTCGGGGATTCCGATGTCGGCTTTCGGCGTTGCCTTCATCGGCAATGTCTGGGCGCTCACGATGTTCGGCATTGGCCTCTTGCTGCGCGGCTATTCCGGCCAGATCTTCGGCGGGCCGCTGTTCGAGACCCTGATCCCCAAGGGCGACCTGATGGCGGCCTATATCCCGCATGGCTTCATGATCGGTGCCGGCCTCGTCGCGCTGTTCCAGGTCGCGATGCTGCTGTTCCGCCGCGGTGAGGCCAAGGCGGGCGAAGCGACCGCGGGTGTCTCGGATACCGAGGTGAAGCGCGCGCTCGGGCTGGGCACCGTCGGCTATCTCGCGATCGCGGTGTTCATCGCCGTGGTCGGTGGGTTGATGAGCGACATGTCGATGGGCATGCTGATCCTGTTCGTGCTCTACGCCGCCTTCGCGGCCTATGTGCACGAGCTGATCGTCGGCCTCGCCGCGATGCATTCCGGCTGGTTCCCGGCCTTCGCGGTGGCGCTGATCACGCTGATCATCGGCATGCTCATCGGCTTCCCGATGCCGGCCCTGGCGCTGCTGGTCGGCTTCTCGGCCGCGACCGGCCCGGCCTTCGCCGATATGGGCTATGATCTGAAGGCCGGTTACCTGCTGCGCGGCAACGGCGCCGACCCGGCCTTCGAACTTGAGGGCCGCCGCCAGCAGCTCTTCGCCGCGATGTTCGCCTTCGTCGTGGCGGGCGCAGTCGTGCTGGTTTCCTACCAGTCCTTCTTCGACCAGAACCTCGTCGCCCCCGTGAACAAGGTCTATGCCGCGACGATCAAGGCCGGCGTGGCTGATGGCGTCGCCTGGCAGCTCTTCCTCTGGGCGATCCCCGGCGCCATCCTGCAGTTCATCGGCGGGCCGAAGCGGCAGATCGGCGTGCTCTTCGCCACCGGCCTCCTGATCAACTTCCCGATGGCGGGCTGGGCGGTGCTGGCCGGCATCCTCTGCCGGTTGATCTGGGAGAAGCGGCGCGGCGCGAGCGGCGAGGGCGACATGGAGGTCTTCGCGGCGGGCGTGATCGCGGGCGATGCGATCTTCTCCTTCTTCGACTCGGTCGCGAAGAACTTCTGGAAACGCTGAACGAGACAGGCCCCGAGGCGACCGCGCCCCGGGGCCTTTCCATTCCTGAGGAGGCATCGCCATGAGCAAGCTGGGAACCCTGACGATCGGCCAGGCGCCGCGCGCCGACATCACGCCAATCCTCGACGAGGTGCTGGATGCGCGGCTGGCACGGTGCCATGCCGGCGTGCTCGACGGCCTGAGCCGGGCCGAGATCGAGCGTGGCTTCGCGGTGGAAGCCGGCAAGCCGGTGCTGATCACGAAACTGCTGGACGGCAGCGCGGTCGTCATCGACCGGGCCCGCACGGAGGCGGCGGCGCAGGACAAGCTCGCGATGCTGGAGGCCGAGGGCTGCTCGACGATCCTGATGCTCTGCACCGGCCATTTCGCGAGCCTGAGGACGCAGGCGGCGCGCCTGATCGAGCCGGACCGCATCCTGCCGCCGACCGTGGCGGCGCTGGCCCAGGGAGCGCAGCTCGGCATCATCGTGCCGCTGGCCGAGCAGATCGCGTCCGAGGCCGGGAAATGGGTGCCGCTCGGCCGCGCGCCGCTCTATGCCGCCGCCTCGCCCTATGGCGGGGAAGGTGCGTCGGTCGCGGAGGCCGCGCGCGATCTCGCGGGGCGCGGCGCGCAGGTCCTGCTGATGGACTGCATGGGCTTCGTCGAGCGGCATCGCCGCGAGGCGGCTGAGGCCGGCTTGCCGGTCATCCTCTCCAACAGCCTGATCGCCAAACTGGTCTCCGAGATCGCCTGACGCAAAGCAAGCTTTGGCGCGGCTCTGCCGGCTGCACGCGGCCAAAAAACGAAGGCCCCCGAAACGGGGGCCTTCGCGTTTGCGAAAAGGCTGTTCGTATTTATCCGCGACCCTGTGGCAATTGCGTCACGATTTCAGGCCTGCTTGCTGCTGCTTCAGCGCTGCGCCGGCTGGCTGGCGTAAGCCGCTGTCGACCGATCCAGACTGGACGTCCTGAGGCCATTGGCGCGACGCGGCGGCAGCGGAGCGCTGGTGCTGGTCGGCTGGGCCGGAACGACCGAGACCACAGGGGCCGAAGCGGTGGTCATGCCCTGATCGGCCGTGCCGCCGAAGGTCGGCATGAAGCTGAGCGCGCGCTGCAGGAACGGCTTGTCCTCAGCCGGAGCGGCGGGGACGACCGGGGTGGACGAGGCGCTCGCCAGCACCGGCCCCTGCTGGGGATTGCCCGGAACGACCTTGGCGAGCTGCGTGGCGGCCGCAGCCGGGCGCGGGGCCAGGGCGGGCTTGGCTTCAACGGGCTTGGCGGGCTCCTCGACCGGCGCGGACGCAACGGCGGCGAGGATCGCGTCGTTCTCGGCTGAGGCGGCGCGCACGGTCGCCTTGGCCTTGCCGCTGTTGTCGAGCACGACGACGCGCGGACCCGAGGCGAGTGCATCCTCGCGGCTGATGCCGACATCCTTCGACCCCCAGGAGGCCGAGCGGTTCAGGGCATCGGCGCCGTTGGAGGCGAGCGCGCGCTTGAAGGAGGCGTGCTGGTCGCCATCGTCATAGATCAGCTTGATCGCGGGCGTGCCCTTGGCGACGAGAGAGGCGACCTGAACCTCGTCCTCGCGGCGCTTCTCGGCGACGGCGGCCGGGGCCTGGCCGCCATTGAAGACATAGCGGCCACCGGCGACGGACACGGCCGGCTCGTCCTTCGTGACCTCGAAATAGTCGGAGCCTTCCTTCAGGTTCCTCCAGAAGGCGATGTTCGGGTCGAGCCGGTGCTTGGCCAGGTTCTGCGCCGTCATCCGGAAGGGATAGGCCTGCATCTGCACGGCGCGCTGGCCGGCATTCTGGGCCTCGCGGACCAGCGCATAGATCTCGCCGATCTGGTCGTCCGTCATCGAATAACAGCCGGCCGAGGAGCAGGCGCCGTGCACCATCAGATGCGCGCCGGTGCGGCCATAGGAGCGGTCATAGGCGTTGGGATAGCCCATGTTGAACGAGACGTAATAGGACGAATTCGGGTTCATCTGCTGGGGCGCGATGGCATAGAAACCCTCCGGCGCCATGCGATCGCCCTCGCGGACCTTCGGGCCGAGCTGGCCGGACCAGCGGCACATCGGATAGGTCTTCAGCAGGGCGTATTGCCCGTCTGCCTTGCGCTTCCAGACTTCGAGCTCCGATTCCTTCTTGAAGGAGCGGATGATGATCGGCTGGTCCTTGCTCATGCCCTTCTCGGACATGAGCGCGTAGGTCGCGCTCGGAATCGGGATGTTATGGCGGGCGGAGCCGCGATAACGGTCCTCCTCGCAGGCAGCCAGCGTCAATGCAACAAAAGCCACGAGCGCGAGTTGCTTGATTGCCACGTCGTCAATCCCATCGAACGGCAGGCCGGGGCGCGACCTGTGACTTCGCATGACGGCCAAATTGTGCCCGTCGACTCGTTTTAGATGCGTTAGCCTTGAGGGTTCCTTACCATAGGCTCCCCGAGTCTGGCCACATGGTCAACGCGGGGTAAAGAACCCTGGCTTTCGCGGGTGCGAGATGCTCGCTCCCGAGAGCGCTCAGAGATTGCGGCCGATCGCCAGGAACTTGTCGGCGCGCTGCGCAACGATGTCATTGCCTGAAAGGCCGGCGAGATCGCCGAGCGCGGCGGCAATGGCGTCGCCGGCACGGTTGATCGCGGCCTGCCCGTCACGATGGGCGCCGCCGGTCGGTTCCTGGACGATCCTGTCGATGATGCCGAATTTCAGCAGATCCTGCGCCGTGATCTTCATGCCGGTGGCGGCGTCCTGGGCGCGGGCGGTGTCACGCCAGAGGATCGAGGCCGCGCCTTCCGGCGAGATCACCGAATAGATCGCATGCTCCATCATCATGACGCGGCTGGCGGCGGCGATCGCGATCGCTCCGCCCGAGCCGCCCTCGCCGATGACGAGCGCGACGCTGGGCGTCCGCAGGCCGAGCCAGGCCTCGGTCGAGCGGGCGATGGCCTCGGCCTGGCCGCGCTCCTCCGCCTCGATGCCGGGATAGGCGCCGGCGGTGTCGACGAAGCTCAGGACCGGCAGGCCGAAGCGGTCTGCCAGTTCGGTCAGGCGCACGGCCTTGCGATAGCCCTCGGGCTTGGGCATGCCGAAATTGTGCCGAATGCGGGTCTCGGTCGAATCGCCCTTCTCCTGGCCGATGACGCAGACCGGCTCGCCCCGGAAGCGGCCGAAGCCGCCGACGATGGCCTCGTCCTCGCCGAAGGTGCGGTCACCGGCCAGCGGGGTGAATTCGGTGATCAGCCCGGCGCAGTAATCCTTGAAATGCGGGCGCTGCGGATGGCGCGCGACCAGCGTCTTCTGCCAGGGCGTCAGCGCGGCGTAGAGGTCTTTGAGCACCTGGTTGGCGCGGGCGTCGAGCTTGCCGATCTCCTCTGACAGGGAGATGCCGTCGCCGCGTGCCTCCAAGGCCCGCAGCTCGTCCGCCTTCGCCTCCAGCTCGGCGACCGGTTTCTCGAAATCCAGATAGCTACGCATCGTGATCCAGTTCAGATTCCGCGCCAAAAGCGGGCGGAGCGGCGGTTTTACAGCAAACCGGGCTTGAAAAGCGGCGGACCTTGGCCGCGACCCGGCGAAATTGTCAACCCGTTCCTGGCCTCGCAGGCGGGTTTGCCGCACGCGGTGTCGGCGAGGCCTGCGGCAGGAGGACGGGTCTCAGCGCGAAACTGCGCCGTGTCGCGCGCAGGGGTGCGCGCCGGTAGAACTGCTTGGTGGCGTCGATGATATGGACGCCGGCGAAGGGCAGTGACAAGCCCGCACCGATCTGCTCCCACGCCCGGGCCGATCGCATCAGCAGCCGCTTTTGCAGTGGCGGGACATAGAGCGCCTCGGTCCAGTGCTCCGGCGAGAATTCGGCGCCGCGCATCAGGGCGGAGAGCTGGCGGCGGCTGAAGGGGCGACCCTGGCCGAAGGGCGTGCCGTCCATGCGGGCCCAGAGTCCGCGCCGGTTGGGCACGACGAGAATCATCCGCCCGCCGGGATTGAGCACGCGCGAGACCTCTTCCAGCAGGTCGTCGGGGCTTTCGGTCTCCTCCAGCGCATGGACCAGCACGACCCGGTCGATCGAGGCGGTCGGCAAGGGCAGGAGTGTCGGCTCGACCAGCGCGGAGGCGGAGAGGCCGGGCGAGGGCCAGTTCACCACGCCCTGGGCTGCCGGCATGAAGGCGATGGTCCGCTCGGCCTGCATGCCGAGCACGGAGAGATAAGGTGTCGAATAGCCCAAACCGAGCAGACGCTGGCGCGCGCAATCCGGCCAGAATCGCAGCATCGCCCGGCCGATGAAGCGCCGGGCCACGTGGCCAAGCGGGCTCGCATAGAAGGCGCGCAGGTCGACGACGTCGAGAGGCATGGCGCCTGACATGGAACGCATGAGGCCCGAGCGCAAGGGCTGCCCCGAGACGATGCCGGGTTGATCGGCGGCCGGGCATGGCCCATGCAGGGCGCATGACCGCTCGCCGTTCCGGTGGGCCGACCCTGCCGGAGGAAGCCATGCCGCTCGACCTTCACGTCTTCCGCACGCTCAGCGACAATGCGGGCGCGCTGCTTCATGACCCCGCCAGCGGTGCCTGCGCCGCCATCGACGTGCCCGATGCTGGCGAGACGCTTGCCGCCGCGAAGGCGAAGGGCTGGACGATCAGCGACATCTTCATCACCCATGCCCATCACGATCACACGCAAGGCGTCGCCGAGGTGAAGCAGGCAACCGGCGCGAATGTCGTCGGCCCGGCCGATGCGCGGACCAGCGCGCCGCTCGACCGGGTCGTCGGCGAAGGCGATACCGTGGCCTTCGGCGGCGAGAATTTCGAGATCTGGCACACGCCGGGCCATTCAGACGGGCATCTCAGCTTCGTCGGGCGCGGCGCGAAACTGGCGCTGGTCGGCGACGTCGTCTTCGTCATGGGCTGCGGGCGGGTCCAGCCCGGCCAGATGGAGCGGATGTGGACTTCGCTCTCGCGCCTGATGGCTCTGCCCGGCGATACCCGCCTGCTCGGCGGGCATGACTACACCCTTGCGAACGCCCGCTTCGCCCGCTCGGTCGATCCGTCGAACGAGGCGCTCAAGGCGCGCTTCGCCGAGGCCGAGAAGGCCAAGGCCGAAGGCCGCTTCTGGGCGCTGACCACGGTCGCCGAGGAAAAGGCGACCAATCCGTTCTTCCGGGCCGGCGAACCGGTATTGGCCGCAGCCGTCGGGCTAGCCGGTGCCGCGCCGGGCGCGGTCTTCGCGGCGCTGCGTGACGCCAAGAACCGGTTCTGATCATGGCGATGCAGCTCGACGGACTGACGGCGGCGGAGGTCATTCGACTGCTCGACCTCAAGCCCCATCCCGAAGGCGGGCATTATCGCGAGACCTTTCGCGATCCGGCCGGGCCGGAGGGGCGGGGCTTCTCGACCGCGATCTACTATCTGCTTGATACGGGCGAGACCTCGGAATGGCATCGCGTCGATGCCGCCGAGATCTGGCACCATTATGCCGGGGCGCCACTGGTGATCACGGTCTCGCCTAACGGCCATGACGCTTCAGCCCATCATCTCGGTACCGAGCTTGCTGCCGGCCAGCGCCCGCAATTCGTGGTGCCGGCCGGTTGGTGGCAGAGCGCGACCTCGCTCGGCGCCTGGACGCTGGTCGGCTGCACGGTCGCGCCGGGCTTTGAATTCAAGGGCTTCGAGATGGCGCCGCCGGGCTGGCGGCCGACACCGCGCAAGCCATCCGGGGGGTGAGATGCTGACCAAGACGGACAACAGCGAATTCGTGCTCGGCTGCGAGCGGCGCATCATCAATGCCTGGCCGGCGCTGTCGACGCTCGTCGTCGGCGACTGGGTGCTGCGCTTCGCCAATGGCTATTCGGGCAGGGCCAATTCGGCGACGCCCCTGAGCTATGGCGCGGAACTCGACGGCGCGATGCTCGACCTGATCGAGGAGCTTTATCGTGCGGACGGGCTGACCCCCGCCATCCGCCTGACGCCGCTGGTGGCGGAGGCGACGCGTGCGGCGGTGCTGGAGCGCGGCTACCGGGTCAAGGACAAGTCCTTCGGCCAGATCGCGCCGCTCGCCGGCTTTACGGCTTCGGAGGAGGCGGAATTGCAGATAGAGGCGCGGCCGAGCCAGGAATGGACGGCCGGCGCTGCTGCGCTACAGAGCGGCAACAAGACCCATGCCGGCAATCTCGCGGCCGTCATCGAGCGGGTGAAGATGCCGGCCGCCTTCGGAACCTGGCTGGTCGAGGGCGAGGCGGTCGCCTTCGGCATGAGCGTCGCCGAGCGTGGCATGGCCGAGATCGGCCTGATCTGTGTCCATCCAGACCATCGCGGCCATGGCTATGGCCGCAGGATCGTGCAGGGGTTGATGGGCTGGGCCGGGGCGATGGGCTGCCACAGCGCCTATCTGCAGGTCGAACAGAGCAATGCGGTCGCGATCAGCCTCTATGGCAGTCTCGGCTTCCGCACGCTCTACCAGTATGAGACGCACATTCTCGATTGAAGCGCTTTAACGCGTCAACAGCGCCGTGCCGTAGAGCCCGAGGCCGAAGATGGTGTGGCTGACGAAGTTCAGCAGCCGGATCTGGCCGGCATTCGGCTTCTTCGAGGCGGCGACGCCCATGCCCATTCCCGGCTGCAGGATGAACCAGCCGCAGCCGATCGTGACCCAACCGACGATCAGCGCCGGCAGCAGGGTCGGGTTGCGAGCCCAATCGGCACCGGCGATTGCCAATACGATGCCGGCAAAGGCGATGCCGACGAGGTAGTGACAGATCCAGCCGATCGCGAGCTCGCCGGCAACGGGCTCCGACCTCGCGATGTCGTCGTGCCGGATGCGGCCGCGTGGCAGATGCGCGAACCAGCGGCCGGGCATCGCCCAGTTCGGCTTGGGGAAACCGAAGAGGCGCAGGAATTGAGCCCAGATATCGGTGAGCGCGGTCGCGCCCGCTCCGATGATCACCATCCGTAGAATCAGATCCGACACGTTCCATCCCCCAGGCCGCATCGAGGCAGCTTCCCTCCTGTTGGAGCGGCGTTCGCGGCGGCGGTCAACCGCCGGGGCGAGCCGGCTGCGCGCAGGCGGGCTGCATGCGGCGCATCGCCCCGTCGGCGGAACCCCGGCAGGCTCCGGCGGGTTGCCTCCGCTGATCCGCATCGACCGAGGGGGGAAAGACATGGCCACGGCGACCGCCGAGACGTCACGCAATGCGGCCAAGGCCGCAACAGGGCCGCATGGCGCGAGCGAGCTGCCTTCGGTGGTGGTCACCAGCTATAATCTGGAGGTGCGCGACGATGACGGCTTCGTCGGCGACAAGGCGAGCCGCGGCGCCTTCATCGAGCATCTCGACGCGCTGCGCAGTCATCTCAAGCGCAACGGCGACGATCCGCTCCAGGGCGAGACGGCCGAGATCAGCAAGAAGGAACTCGACGCCCTGATCAAGGAGGGCGATGCGAAAGAGGCTGCACTGGTGCTCAGTGCCGTCGAAGGCTTTGCCCAGTCGCTCGCCTTTGTCATTCGCCGCTTCGCGCGGCTGAAGAGCTGGGCGGATATCGAGCGCATCGTGGTGGGCGGAGGTTTCCGCGAGAGCCGCGTCGGCGAGCTCGCCATCGCGCGTGCCGCCATCATCCTGCGGACCGACGGACGCGATCTCGATCTCGTCCCGGTCAGCCATCATCCCGACGAGGCCGGGCTGGTCGGCAGCGCCCATCTCGCGCCGAAATGGATATTCGAGGCCTATGACAGCCTCGTCGCCGTCGATATCGGCGGTTCGAACATCCGCGCCGGGATCGTCGAGCTCAGGCAGAAGAAGGCGCCCGACCTGAGCAAGGCGCGGGTCTGGAAATCGGACCTCTGGCGCCATGCCGACGAGGAACCGAGCCGCGACGAGGCGATCGAGCGGCTGGGCGAGATGCTGCGCGAGCAGATCGGCAACGCCGAGAAGGAGGGGTTGCGGGTCGCACCGTTCATCGGCGTCGGCTGCCCCGGCCTGATCCAGCCGGACGGCGCGATCGATCGCGGTGCGCAGAACCTGCCCGGCAACTGGGAAAGCAGCCGCTTCAATCTCGTCGACAGCATCCGCGCGCTTGTTCCGGAGATCGGCGAGCATGAGACCGAGGTCGTCATGCACAACGACGCGGTGATCCAGGGACTGAGCGAGATGCCGGCGATGCAGGATGTCGAGAACTGGGCCGTGCTGACGATCGGCACCGGCCTCGGCAATGCGAGCTACCACAATCGCGTCAAGGCGAAGGGCAAGGGACGCGACTGAGGGCAAGCCGACAAAAGCGCTGCTTTCGCCATCTTCAGGTCGTGTTTTGCGGCGATGAGGCGGCGGAGTCCGTCTCCTCACCCCGTTCCATCCGCAAGCTCGGAAGCCCTTCGTGCCGGTCGAATTCCGCTCTTCATCTTGCCTTGCGCGTATGGCTGTGCCGAGGGTCGAGTCGGAGCCGAATCATTCGGCCGGACAGGGCGTCACCACCATGGCAGCGCAGATGGCGCACGCATCGTTCAGGGCTCTGCAAGGCCTGCTGACGACTTGCCTCGTTCTTCTGGTCTTGACGCTCTCTGTGGCGGGCCCGTCCTTCGCGCAGGCGCCGGCGGAGCCGGGCAGCCTTCGCGCCCGGCTGGACATCGTTCGCGCGGATCTCGCCCAGATCGAGGCGACGCTGGCCTCGCCCGATCCGAGCGACGCCGAATTGCAGCGGCAGCGCCTGCGGCTGCAACCCTCGCTCGACCAGCTGCGCCTGATCGTCGACGAGCAGACGCCGAAGGTCGACCAGGCCAAGCTCAGGCTCGACCAGCTCGGCCCCAAGCCGGAGGCGAGTGCACCGGCCGAGAGCGCGGAGATCGTCCGGGACCGCGAGGCGCGCGCCAAGGCCTACGCCGACGCCGACGAGACGCTGAAGATCGCCAGGGCCTCGCTGCTCCAGGCCGAGCAATTGCAGAGCAGCATCGGCGACAAGCGCCGGGACATCTTCGCAAAGCAGCTGTTCGCCGCCGGCCCTTCCGTGGCGAACCCCGAGGTCTGGGGCAACGCGATCGCGACGGCGCCAGAAGACCTGCGCGCCTCCGGCTATATCTTCGGCGGCTGGCTGGAGGGCGTGAGTGATGCCTTTTCCGGCACGCGCGGCACCGTGGTCGCGCTCGCCCTGATGGGCGCTCTCCTGCTCTATCTGGCGCGGGCACGCTATCTGCCGCGCTTCAAGGCGCGCTTCAGCAACACGCAGGACACCGGCAACCTGCACTGCCTCTATATCGCGCTCGCCCATATCATCGCCGGCGCGGCGCCGCCGGTGCTGGCGAGCTGGCTGATCTACAAGGCCCTGAACACGACCGGGCTTTTGCCGCCCCGCATCCAGCCGGTGATCTGGGCGGTCGTCGTGGGCCTGGCCTTCTTCGCCTTCGTGCAGGCGCTGGCCGACGCGCTGTTCGCGCCGTCGAGCCCGCAGCGGCGCCTCGTCAAGGTGATGGATACGACGGCGCGCAGCGTCGTCTGGATCGCCGGTTCGCTTGCGGCCGTCATGTCCATCGGCAAGGTCTTCGAGGCCTGGCTGCAGGCCATCGCCGCCGGTCTCGCCGTCTCGATCATCGTCAAGGCGTTCTTCGCCATCCTGTTCGCGCTCGCCCTGATCGCCGGGCTCTACCGGATTCGCGACGATGACGACGTCGAGCAGGAAGCCTGCCTCGGTCCTTACGTCCCCGTCGACGGCGCGAGCCTGGGGCCGGTACGCATTCTCGGCTGGATCATCGGCTTCGGCATCATCGCGGCGGCGCTCGGCGGCTATGTCATCTTCGCCGCCTTCCTGGCCGAGCAGGCGCTCTGGGTCGGCATCGTCGCCTGCCTGTTCCTGCTGGTCTTCCAGTTCATCGACCTCGGCATTCCGCGCCTGCTCAGCGGCAAGGGCCGCTTCGCCCTGACGCTGAAGGCGGGCATGGGCCTGCGCGCCGCCACGCTCGACAAGATCTCGGTCGTCAGCGTCGGCGTGCTGAAGCTGCTGCTGATCGCGGTGACGGTGCTGCTCGTCCTGGCGCCCTGGGGGTTGGAATCGAGCGATTTCCTCGTTTCGTTGCGCGCCGCCTTCTTCGGCTTCCAGGTCGGCGGCGTCACGGTCTCGCTTTCGACGATCGTCGTCGGCGCGATCGTCTTCGCGATGGGCATCGGTGCGACGCGGGCGATGCAGCGCTGGCTCGATAACCAGTTCCTCCCGACGACCACGCTCGATCCGGGCCTGCGCAACTCGATCACCACGGCGTCCGGCTATATCGGCTATATCGCGGCTGCGGCGATCACCGTCACGGCTGTCGGCCTCAGTCTGGAGCGCTTGACGCTGGTGGCGTCGGCGCTTTCGGTCGGTATCGGTTTCGGCCTGCAATCGGTGGTGTCGAATTTCGTTTCGGGCCTGATCCTGCTCTGGGAGCGGCCGATCCGGGTCGGCGACCAGGTGCTGGTCGGCGACGTCGAGGGCATCGTCAAGCGCATCAATGTCCGCTCGACGGAGATCGCGACCTTCGACCGGGCGACCGTGATCGTCCCGAACTCGAACCTGATCTCCGGCGTGGTGCGCAACCGCGTCCGCAACGACCGGACCGGGCGCGTGCTGATCGCGCTCACCGTGCCGCGCTCGCTGGATGCCGGCCAGGTCCGGGCGATGCTGTCCGAGGTCGCCTCGAACCATGGCGATGTCATGCAGAAGCCGCCGCCGGCCGTGATGTTCAAGAAGTTGGGCACCACGACGATGGATTTCGAGCTCATCTGCGTGGTCGGCGATGTCGAGATCACCGGCCGGGTCAACAGCGACCTGAACTTCGCGATCCACAAGCGCCTTGCCGAGATGGAGCCGGCCGCCTCCGTGCCCGAATTGATGGTGCGCGGCCTCGAGGGCGTCGAGCACTCGCTTGGCAGCATCGCCGCGGCGGTCGGCCGGGGAGATGGTGCGCGCAGCCGCGCGAAACGGGAAGCGCCCGCTCCGGTACGCCGCTCGCGCAAGCCGGTGGTGGCGGAGGAGCCCGAGGACGAGGAGGCCGAGGCCGCCACGCCTGCTCCCGCGCCCGAGCCCGCCAAGGACGACAGCAAGGAATGATCGGATGCCCAGCTTTCTGCGCCACATCGCGACTTCGCGCGCGATGACCTGCCCGGCGGCGCTTGCCGGCGCGCTTGCTCTCCTCGGCGTCGCCGGCTGCGCCGAGCCGCAGCGCCAGGGCCAACCGGCCTTCTATCGCGATCTCGGCTCGGCCTCGGCCCGTGTCGATACCGAGCAGGCGCGGGCGATGATCTCGGCCTACCGCCTCAATGCGGGCCTCGGCGCGCTGACGCTCGACCCGGCTCTCGTCGAGGCCGCCCAGCGCGAAGCGACCGTGATGGCCGGATCGGACAAGCCGGCACAGGCCGATGCGGTCAAGGCGCGCCTCGCGCGGGAAGGCCAGGCCGGCGCCGAAGCCAATCTCTCGGCCGGCTACCGCCGTCTCGCCGAGGCCTTCTCGGGCTGGCGGGATTCGCCCCAGCATGATCGCGTCATGAAGGACGCGAAGGCCAAGCGCATGGGCATCGCCACGGCCTATGCGCCCGGCTCGAAATATCAGGTCTACTGGGCGCTGATCGTCGCGCCATAGCCGGCAACAGCTCTGGTGGCGTCCGCCTTTGCCTGAGCAGCAAGCCTATGGACCGAGCGCCTATCCAGCCCGCAGCTTCATCCGCGACGCTCCCGCCAGTGGCTGTCAGCTGCCAAGCCCTCGGGCTCTTACCGAATGGTGCGGGTGCAGCTAGCCTGCTTCCCATGCCTCCGCGATCCCGCAAGCCGATCTTCCTTCCTGTCGAACAGGCCCGCCGCCTCTGGCTTCATGCCCAGCGGCTCGACCGGCGCGACCCTTTCGGGGCGGGGCCGGACGCCGCGCGCGCCGCGATCGAGCATCTCGGCTATGTCCAGATCGACACGATCAACGTGATCGAGCGCTGCCACCATCACATCCTCTATGCCCGCATCCCTGCCTATCGCCGGGCCGATCTCGCCCATCTGCAATCGGTCGGAAAGAGCGTCTTCGAGTACTGGACGCATGCGCTGGCCTACGTGCCCACTCGTGACATCCGCTATTTCCTGCCGGCGATGAAGGCGCATCGCGAGGAGCCGAAGCGCTGGTCGGCGGTCGGCGCCCGCGAGGAGACGCGCAAGCTGCTCCGCCGCATCCGCAAGGACGGCGCACTGTCGATCCGCGATATCGAGGAGGAGCTGATCGAGAAGGCGCATCTCTGGGCCAGCAAGAAGCCGTCCAAGGGGCTGCTGGAGCGGGCTTTCTACGATGGCGAGCTCGCGATTTCGGCGCGGGCCGGCATGGTCAAGACCTATGAACTGTTCGACCGGCATTTCCAGTGGGAGAAGAAACCGACCCCGGCGAGCGAGCGGCAGATCACAGCCTATCTGCTCGACCGGGCGCTCCGGGCGCAGGGGCTGGTCAGCCTCGATTCGATCTGCCATCTCGACGCGCCCTCGAAGAAGGCCGTGGCCGAACTGATCGCCGCCCGCGTCAAGCGCCGGGACCTCGTTCCGGTCGCCGTGGAAGGTGCCGGCAAGACGCAGCACTGGGCCGCTCCGGCCGCGCTGGAACCGCTTGCTGCGCCGGACGAAACGCTGATCCATATCCTCTCGCCCTTCGATCCGCTGATGATCCAGCGCAAGCGGGCGAAGCTCCTCATCGACTATGCTCATGTCTTCGAGGCCTATCTGCCGAAGGAGAAGCGCGCCTATGGCTATTTCGGCCTGCCGGTCCTGGCGGGGGAACGGGTCGTCGCGGTGCTCGATCTGAAGACCGACCGGGCCGCCGGCAAGCTCCTGATGCAGCAATGGACCTGGCTCGAAGGCTGCGAGGCGTCCGCACTGAAGACGGCGATCGAGGAGGAACTGCAGCGTTTCGAGCGCTTCCAGCTCGGGCAGAACGAGGCCGTGGCCGAGCCATTGCCCGAGATCACAAAAATGCCGGCTTGATCGTCGCTGTTGCCCGACAAGGGAGCAGGGGCACAAGGCCGGATGACGAGGATAGCGCGATCGGCGGTGCCTGCCCGCGACAGGGCCGCGGCCTGAACCATGGCGGTGGCGCTCCCGGCCCGGCCCTCGATGCCCGCTCCCGGCCTGCCGATCGCCGTGATCCTGCATGCGACGCTCCTCGCGTGGCTGGCTGCTTTCGCGGTCCAGAGCTTCGATCTGGCGCCGGTCACCGAGCAAAGCATCGAGGTCGAGTTGCAGACTCCCGAGGAGTTCGAAGCGCTGACCCGACCCAGGCGGCCGCCGGTCGTTGCCATTCCCGCCCCGGCAGCACCGGTGCTGCCGGACGCTCTCCCGAAGCCGGATGAGCCTGCTCCAAATGCCTTGCCTGCTCCAAGTGCCTCACCTGCTCCGGTCGAAGCAGATGGCATGATCCATCCACCGCGCATGCTGTCGCAGCGGGTTCTGGCCGATCCGCGCAGCCGCGAGACCGTCGCGCTGCTGCCGCGGCTCGCACCGGACGAGCGGGTCGAACAGCTCTGCGGCCTGGAAGCGATGGGCCAGATCCATGACTGGCAGCGCAGCTTCGAGCCGGATCGCGTTACCGCCTATGCGCAGGCGAGCACGAAGCTCTCAGGCCGGGTCCTGACGGCGGAGGGCGCGGCCTTTCGCAGCAAGCGGAGCTGGTACGGCCTGCGCTTCGCCTGCACCGTCTCGGCCGATCTGAAGCGCGTCACCGCCTTCGCCTTCCATGTCGGCGAGCCGATCCCAAGGGCAAGCTGGGAGGCGCTCGGCCTGCCGGCCGTGCATTGAGCTTCAGGCGCCGAGCAGGTCGATCAGCGGCGGGATCAATGGCTCGTCGGCCGGCGGCATGGCGAGATCGCGCAACTTGCCGGGCCGGACCCATTTCAGCGCCTGGCCTTCGCGGGACATGGCCGTGCCTTCCCAGCGCCGGCAGATATAGAGCGGCATCAGCAGATGGAATTCGGGATAGGCATAGCTCGCGAAGGTCAGCGGTGCGAGGCAGTTCTCCTTCACGGTGATGCCGAGTTCCTCGGAGAGCTCGCGGATCAGGGCCGGTTCCGGCCGCTCGCCGGGCTCCAGCTTGCCGCCGGGAAACTCCCACAGGCCCGCCAGCGCCTTGCCTTCGGGCCGCTGGGTGACGAGTACACGGTTATCGGCATCGATCAGGGCGCAGGCGACGACGAGGAGCAGCTTCACAGGAGAACTCAGTTGCCGGAGAGGATGACCTGGACGGGCTCGGTTTCCTTGCCCGTCAGCGTGACGCTGTCATAGACCGAGCCGCCCTCGCGCGAAAAGGCGGCCTCGTCTCCCCAGATCACCTGCGTGGTGAGGAAGTAGGTTCCCGGCGCGACCTTCTCGAAGACGAAGCGGCCGTTGGACTCCGTCTTGGTCGTGCGGGTGTACCGCGCATAGGCCGGGTCGACCACGTCGTCGCGCGGATAGGCGCTGTGAGGGATGTATTTCCGTTTGCCGTAGAGATTGGTGAAGCGCTCGCGCGTGAAAGCCGTGGCCGGGATCAGGCGGACGACTTCGCCGGCCGCATTGACCACTGCCCCGCTCGGCTTGGTGCGGAAGGCGTGGCCGGTGATGACGCCGTTGCCCGGCTTGTTGATGAAGGCCGCTTCCTCTGCCGAAAAGGCCGTCGTCGCCGGCTGGCGCGTGGCCTGGCAGCCTGCCATGACGGCGCCGGCCAGGGCGGCCGCCGCGAAAGTCCCGATCTTCATGACGTCCCCACCCTGCGTGGCGCCGTCGTGACGAGGAAGACGCCGGCCAGGATGATGCCGCCGCCGAGGACCTGCGGCAACTCCAGCGCCTCGTGCAGCACGACGACGCCGAGGATCACCGCCACGGTCGGGACGAGATAGCCGGTCATCGCCGCCCGGGTCGGGCCCGCGGCCCGGATCAGCCGCATGAACACCGTCACCGGAATGGCCGTGGCGACGACCCCGAGCATCAGCATCGCCGGCAGGTGGTTGCCGAGCGGCAGAAAGGCAGCCGGTCCGAGGATCGCGAGCGTCAGCGTCGTCGCGATCATGCCGGAGAGCATCTGCTGGCCCAGCGCCAGCCGGGCCGGGTCGCCGGTCGCGGAGGGAACCGTCCGGACATAGATGTTGGCGGATGCATAGCTCAGCGTCGCCCCGATCATCGCCAAGACGCTGAGCGCGGTGCCGCCGCCCTCGAACAGGCGCGGCCCGATCAGCAGAGCGACGCCGGCCATGCCGAGCAGGATGCCGCCGAGCCGACGCCGGCTCAGCCTCTCCTCCGAGAAGGCGAAATGAGCGATGAGTGCGACGACGAGAGGTCCCGCCGCCTGGATCATCGCCGCCGGACCGCTGGCGAGCTGCGTCAGCGCATAGGCGACCAGCACGTTCGGCAGCCAGCCATTGGTGGTGCCGAGGAAGATCCAGGGCAGGATCTCCGCCTTGCGCGGCAGCGGATTGCGCCCGCGCCACAGGCTCCAGAGCGACAGCGAGACCGCGCCGAGGATGCCGCGGCTGGCTGCGATGGTGAGAGCCGAGACGTCCCCGCTCATCAGCTTGATGAACAGATAGCTCGACCCCCACAGCAGGGAGCAGGTCAGCAGGTTGAAGGCGATGAAGCCGCGCCCGGGCTCCTGAGCCGGCGCAGCCTCAGGAGCGGTAGTCGCCATTGATCTCGACATAGGCCTTGGTGAGGTCGCAGGTCCAGACCGTGGCCTTGCCGCGCCCGATGCCGAGATCGGCGGTGATGACGATATTGTCGCCCTTCATATACTCGGATACCGCGTGCTCATCATAAGAAGCAGCACGTGCGCCCTGCCTGGCCACGACGATATCGCCGAAGCCGATATCGAGCCTGTCGCGGTCGGCCGGTTCGCCGGCCTTGCCGACGGCCATGACGACGCGGCCCCAATTGGCGTCCTCGCCGGCGATGGCGGTCTTGACCAGCGGCGAATTGGCGATCGAGAGCGCGACACGCTTGGCCGAGCGGGCGGACGTCGCGCCGGTGACGCGCACCTCGACGAATTTCCGCGCACCTTCGCCGTCCTTGCAGACGAGATGGGAGAGTTCGAGCAGGATCGAATTCAGCGCGCGCTTGAAGCCGGAGAGCCTGGCGTCGTTGATCTCGGTGATCGCCGGCACGCCGCGCGCGGCCGCCTTGCCGGTGGCGAACAGCATCAGCGTGTCCGATGTCGAGGTATCGCTGTCGACGGTGACCGCGTTGAACGAGCCCTTCACGCCCTTGGAGAGCAGGGCCTGCAGCACGGGTGCGGCGATCGGCGCGTCGGTGAAGACGAAGGAGAGCATCGTCGCCATGTCCGGCGCGATCATCCCGGCGCCCTTGGCGATGCCGGCGATGACCACGTCCTTGCCGTCGATCTTGGCCTTGCGGGTCAGCGCCTTCGGGAAGGTGTCGGTGGTCATGATCGCGCGGGCGGCATCGATCCAGGGCCCGTCGGTGGCGCGCTTGGCGCAGTCGTCGAGCACGCCCTTGAATTTGGTCGCGTCGAGCGGTTCGCCGATCACGCCGGTGGAGGCGATGAAGACCTCTTCAGGCTTGCAGCCGGCGGCCTTGGCGGCGATCTCGGCGGTGAGCTTGACGGCATCACGGCCTTTCAACCCGGTGAAGGCGTTGGCATTGCCGGAATTGACGACGACGGCGCGTGCCGAGCCCTGTTTCAGGTTCTCGCGGCACCAGTCGACCGGGGCGGAGGGGCATTTCGAGCGGGTGAAGACGCCGGCGACCTGCGTGCCCTGGTCGAGCAGCGCGAACCAGACATCCTGCCGCCCCTTGTAGCGGATGCCGGCCTCGGCGGTGGCGAAGCGTACGCCCGGCACGGCTGGAACCTTGGGCTGGCGCTTCGGCGCGAGCGGGGAAACGGGGACATCCTTGCCGGCCATCGGGCTTCCTCCAAATGAGGAGGCTGATCTGCCGTAGAGATCGTCAGAAAACAAGAGCGGCAGGCGAATCAAATAGCAGTTGCAACCTTCTTATTAATATTGCAACTTTAAGTTGCATGAAGGGCATGCTTAGGGAGGCGACATGTCGGATACTTTGCTGACGCCCGAGATCGCACGAGTACAGAAGAAACTGGAGGAAGCCATCGGCCACGCCGTCGGCGTTCTCGGCAAAGAGAACAAGGACGTTCTGCCGAAGGGGTGCACCTGGCAATGCTGGGTCGAAATCGGGCCAGATGGCAGGCCCGTCGTCAAATGCGGCATCAAATGCGGCTGAATGCTTAAAGACCATGCCGGCCGCGTAGCGGCCGGCATGGGCAAGTCAGTTCTTCTTCGGCTCGGCCGGCTTGGCGGCGTCCGGAGCAGGGGTCGCCGGCGCCGCTGGCTTGTCGAGGCGCTCGACCTTGGCCTTCTCGCGCATGGCAAGGACGAGGTCCTGCTGGGCCTTGCGCTCGAGATACTGGTCGATCTGCGGCTTCACGGCGGCGAAATCCGGCAGCGGCTTGGAGCGCTTGTCCTCGAGCTTGATGACATGCCAGCCGAACTGGCTCTTCACCGGCTCGGAAATCTCGCCCTTCTTCAGCTTGAAGGCGGCTTCGGCGAATTCCGGCACCATGCGATCCTTGGTGAACCAGCCGAGATCGCCGCCCTCCTTGCCGGAGCCGGGATCCTTGGAAAGCTCGGCCGCGACCTTGGCGAAATCCTCGCCCTTCTTCAGCCGCTCGACCGCAGCCTTGGCCTGCGCCTCGTCCTCGACGAGGATGTGGCGGGCATGGGCCTCCTCCTCGGGGGTCATGGCCTTGGTGGTGTCGTCGAAGAGCTTCTTCGCGGCATCGGCCGTGACGGCCTTCTTGCCTTCGCGCGTCAGATACTCGTCGAGCAGCACCTTCTCGCGGTAATAGGCGAGGCGGGCGGCGAAATCCGGGGTATCGCCGATCTTGGCCTCGGCCGCGGCCCTGGCGCCGAGCTTGAGGTCGACGAGATAGTTCACGACCTCGTCGCGCTTGCGCTCCTCGGGGAGCTGGGCGAGGCGCTCGCCGAGATCCTCGGTGGCGAGCTGGACGTCCTTCTCGGTGATCGCGATGCCATCGACCTTGGCGACGACCTTGTCCGCCTGGGCGAAGGCCGGTGCCGCCAGCAGCGTGAAACCGAGGACGGCGATGAAACGGGCTGAGTTCATGAATGACGGCCTTTCGTCGGAAACCCGAGACGCTTTGGCGGCTGCACTGCCCGATGAACGCGGCAAAGGCAAGGCGGTTCAAGCGATTGCGCCGGCCGATCACGCAGCTTTGCGCTGCCCCCGATGCCGCAGCGGCGGATGATCTGAAGTGCGGGCTCTTGGAAGCGGAGCGAAAAAACCCCACATCCGGAGCCGAATTCACTTGCCGTTTCGCTGCCAATAGGACGAAACGCACGCTGGACCCTGCCCGCGCTCGCGTCTAAACACGCGGTCGCAATTCGAGAATACCCGAGCTTTCGGTTCGCGCGCGACAACGCTACGCGCCGAGCGGAAGCTTGAAGCATCACCTGAAAGGCCCAACATGCTTGGCGCGCTCGCAAAGAAACTCTTCGGCTCGTCGAACGACCGCCGCGTCAAGGGCTACCAGCCCCGCGTCGCTGCGATCAACGCGCTCGAGACAGAGGTCGCCGCGCTGAGCGACGAGGCGCTCAAGGCGCGCACCGAGGAGTTCAAGCAGCAGATCGCCGCCGGCAAGAAGCTCGACGACCTCCTGGTCCCGGCCTTCGCCACGGTGCGCGAGGCAGCCAAGCGCGTGCTCGGCCAGCGGCCCTACGACGTCCAGCTCGTCGGCGGCATGGTGCTGCACGAGGGCGCCATCGCCGAGATGAAGACCGGCGAAGGCAAGACGCTGGTCGCGACGCTGCCGACCTATCTCAACGCGCTCGAAGGCAAGGGCGTCCACGTCGTCACCGTCAACGACTACCTCGCCCGGCGCGACGCCGAGTGGATGGCGAAGCTCTACAACTTTCTCGGCCTGACCGTCGGCATCATCGTGCACGGCCTCGATGACGAGGAGCGCCAGCGCGCCTATGCCTGCGACATCACCTACGGCACGAACAACGAGTTCGGCTTCGACTACCTGCGCGACAACATGAAATACGACGTCGCGCAGATGAGCCAGCGCGGCCACCATTTCGCGATCGTCGACGAGGTCGATTCGATCCTGGTCGACGAAGCCCGCACGCCGCTGATCATCTCCGGCCCGCTTGACGACAAGTCGGACCTCTACGTCTCGATCGACAAGGTCCTGCCGAGTCTCGTCCCGGCCGATTACGAGGTCGACGAGAAGCAGCGTACAGTGGCGCTGACCGAGGCCGGCAACGATCATATCGAGGAGCTGCTGCGCGAGGTCGGCATCCTGACCGAGGGCGATCTCTACGACGCGCATAACGTCACGCTGGTCCATCACGTCAACCAGGCGCTGCGCGCGCATTCGCTGTTCACGCGCGACAAGGACTATATCGTCCGCGGCGACGAGGTCGTGATCATCGACGAGTTCACCGGCCGCATGATGCCGGGCCGGCGCTATTCGGAAGGCCTGCACCAGGCGCTGGAAGCCAAGGAGCACGTCACCGTCCAGCCCGAGAACGCGACGCTGGCCTCGATCACCTTCCAGAACTATTTCCGCCTCTACGCCAAGCTCGCCGGCATGACCGGCACGGCGGCGACCGAGGCCGACGAATTCTTCCAGATCTACAAGCTCGAGGTCGTGGAGATCCCGACCAACGTCCCGATCTCCCGCAAGGACGAGGACGACGAGGTCTACCGCACCTTCGAGGAGAAGGTGCGCGGCGTCATCCGCGAGATCCAGGCCGCGCAGGCCAACGGCCAGCCGCTGCTGGTCGGCACGACCTCGATCGAGCGCTCGGAGCTTATCGCCGAGATGCTGGAGAAGGAGGGCTACAAGCTTCTCGACTTCACCGATCCGACGGCGCTGGAACCGGTCTATGCCGCGGCTCGCGAAGGCAAGACGGTCAAGGCCTTCGCCGTGCTGAACGCCCGCTTCCACGAGCAGGAAGCCTATATCGTCGCGCAGGCCGGCGTGCCCGGCGCGATCACCATCGCCACCAACATGGCCGGCCGCGGCACCGACATCCAGCTCGGCGGCAATGCCGAGATGCGGATCTCCCATGATCTCGCCGGCCTGGAGGAAGGCCCGGAGCGCGACGCGAAGGCCGCCGCCATCCGCGCCGAGGTCGCCGAATTCAAGCAGCGCGTGCTCAAGTCGGGCGGACTCTACATCGTCGGCACCGAGCGCCACGAGAGCCGGCGCATCGACAACCAGCTGCGCGGCCGCGCCGGCCGCCAGGGCGATCCCGGCCGCTCGAAGTTCTTCCTGTCGCTGCAGGACGACCTGATGCGCATCTTCGGTTCCGACCGGATGGACGGCATGCTGACCAAGCTCGGCCTCAAGGAGGACGAGGCGATCGTCCACCCCTGGATCAACAAGGCGGTCGAGAAGGCCCAGGGCAAGGTCGAGGCGCGCAACTTCGACATCCGCAAGAACATCCTGAAATACGACGACGTCATGAACGACCAGCGCAAGGTCGTGTTCGAGCAGCGTCGCGACTTCATGCGCCAGGCGAGCGTGCGCGAGACGATCGACGACATGCGCCATGGCGTCGTCGAGGATGTCGTCGCCCGCCATATCCCGGAGGAGGCCTATCCCGAGCAGTGGGACAGCGCCGGCCTCAAGCAGGAGGTGATCCAGCACCTCAACCTCGATCTCCCGATCGAGGACTGGACCAAGGAAGAGGGCATCGCCGACAGCGAGATCCGCGAGCGCATCCGCAAGCTCGCCGACGAGGATTACGCCGGCCGCATCGAGCGCAATACCGAAGAGGTCATGACCTATGTCGAGAAGCAGGTGCTGCTGCAGTCGCTCGACCATCTCTGGCGTGAGCATCTGGTCACGCTCGATCATCTGCGCCAGGTGATCGGCTGGCGTGGCCTTGCCCAGCGCGACCCGCTGCAGGAATACAAGCAGGAGGCCTTCGAGCTGTTCGACGGGCTGATCGGGCATCTGCGCCAGCAGGTCACGGGCCATCTCTCGCGCATCGAGGTGCGTTTCGACCAGCCCGAGGATCAGGCGCCGGGCCAGGTGCAGGACGGCGCCGGCTCGGGCTTCGGGGATTATAGTGGCGGCGGCGTGCAGTTTGCCGCGACGGATGCCGATGTCGCGGTGCTCGACCGCAACCCGGATGATCCCGAGAGCTGGGGCAAGGTCGGCCGCAACGAGCCCTGTCCCTGCGGCTCGGGCAAGAAGTTCAAGCACTGCCACGGCCAGTTCGCCTGAGGCATTACCGCCCTGATACCTCCCGATGCCCGGCCCTGCGCCGGGCATCGTCGTTTTGGGGTTCGCAATGAGGCGTCGAATGCCTCACCCGGCCGCAGATTCCGGTTTCTTCGCTATGCGAAGCCCGGAACGACGATCGTCCTGCGCCGGATCGACGCACGGATTGTTAGGGTCATGTTTACGCCTCGGTAACACTCTTCTTTCCAATTGGGTCGCGATGAGAGGAGATGAGACCATGTTCAAGACAGCGCTTTCGGCCGCCTGCCTCGCCATTCTGGCGAGCACGGGCGTAGAGGCGGCGAGCCCGAAATCCTTGGGCCAGTTCGGCGACTGGAACGCAGCCACTTATGCGAAGGGCGATCTGGCGCGCTGCTTCATCATGAGCAAGCCTTCGTCCGAAGAGCCATCCAATTTGCGTCACGGCGACGTTTTCTTCTTCGTGCAGACCGGCGAAAAGGCTACCGATACGGAATCGAGCTTCCAGACGGGTTACGACTTCGCCCGGAACTCGGTGGTCACGGTCACGATCGGCGATGACAGCTTCCGCATGCTGACCGAGGGCAGCAATGCCTGGCTCGAACGGCTGGAGCGCGAGCCGGCGCTGCTCGCGGCGATGCGGGGCGGGAGCAGCATGACGCTCGAAGCGCGCTCGCTGCGCGGCAACGTCACCAGCTATACCTTCTCGCTCGCGGGCGTGACCGCGGCCTCGCGCATGCTGGCGCGCTGCGATACCGACGCGACGCAGAGCTGACGCCGATTTCGACGGTGAGGCGCCATGGGCGACTCACCGTTGCCGGCGCGGCTTGCATCCGGCCGCCGCAACCGCCAGTTTGACGCCTGCATAGCAGGATGGCGCATCGGCGTCGCTGGGGGACGAGATGGAACTGTCGGGCTTCAACATCGCCGTGATCGTCATCGTGGCGCTGGTCATCCTGACGATCGCGCGCGGCGTCCGCACCGTTCCGCAGGGCTACAACTACACCGTCGAGCGTTTTGGGCGCTATTCGCGGACGCTGAGCGCGGGCCTCGGGCTGATCGTGCCCTATATCGATCGCATCGGCCACAAGGTGAATGTCATGGAGCAGGTGCTCGACATTCCCTCGCAGGAGGCGATCACCAAGGACAATGCCGGCGTGCGCATCGACGCGGCCGCCTTCTACCAGGTGCTCGACGCCGCCAAGGCCTGCTACGAGGTGTCGTCGCTCAACGACGCATTGATGGTCCTGACCATGACCAATATCCGCACCGTCGTCGGCTCGATGGACCTCGACCAGTTGCTGTCGCATCGCGACGAGATCAACGAGCGGCTGCTGCGGGTGATGGATGCGGCCGCCTCGCCCTGGGGCGTCAAGGTCACGCGCATCGAGATCCGGGACATCCTGCCGCCGGCAGATATCGCTGGCGCGATGAACCGGCAGATGAAGGCCGAGCGCGAGAAGCGCGCCGCGATCCTGGAAGCGGAAGGCCTGCGCCAGGCCGAGATCCTCAAGGCCGAGGGTCAGAAGCAGTCGCAGATCCTCGCCGCCGAGGGCCGCAAGGAATCGGCGCTGCGCGACGCCGAGGCGCGCGAAAGGCTGGCGCAGGCCGAGGCAACCGCGACCGCCATGGTCTCGGAGGCGATCAGTCGCGGCGATATCCAGGCCGCCAACTTCCTGATCGCCGAACGCTATACCGACGCGCTGAAATCGATCGCGTCGAGCCATAACAGCAAGGTCGTGATCGTGCCGATCGAAGCCGCCTCGCTGGCCGGCACGGTCGGCGGCATCGCACAGCTCACCAAGGCGGTATTCGGCGAGGATGCGGCTGCGCAGCGCCGGGGTGGGGCTGGCTCGGTGCCATCCTCCGGCCGTCCGGGCGCCTGACCGGAGGCTGCCATGCTCGACTGGTTCGTGAATCTCGGCGGCTGGAGCTGGGCCATTCTCGGGCTCGTGCTGGTCGGTGGAGAGATGCTGGCGCCCGGCATCTTCCTGATCTGGCTGGGTCTTGCCGCCCTTCTCACCGGCGTGATCGTCGGGCTGTTCGGCATCGGCTGGCAGGCGGCGATGCTGGCCTTCGCCGTGCTCGCCGCGGCAAGCGTGCTCGCGGGGCGCCTGCTGACGCGCCGGAAGGGCGAGGAGCCGGATGCGGCGACCGGCCTCAACGACCGCGGCCGCCAGTTGATCGGCCGGGTTTTCCGGCTTGAGGCCACGATGACCGGCGGCGAGGGACGGGTGCGTGTCGGCGATTCGTCCTGGCGGATCGTCGGTCCGGAATTGCTGGCGGGAACCGAGATCAAGGTGGTGCGGGTCGAGGGCTCGACGCTCGTCGTCGAGAAGGCTTGACGCGCGCCATGAGGTTTTTGCATCCGTCGCGACGTTTTTCGCGATAGCGTTGCGTCCAGGGCGTTGGCCTCTGACGCTGCGGGGACTATAGCAACCGCTCCTCCAAGAGCGCGCCGTCATGACCAGCCCCAGCGAACGCCTTTCCCTTCCGAAGGACCGCATCAAGGTCCTGCTGCTGGAAGGTATCAACGATTCCGCCGTCGAACTGCTGCAGCAGGCCGGCTACAGCAATCTGGAACGGCTGCCGAAGGCGCTCGACCGCGAGGGCCTGCTCAAGGCGATCCAGGGCGTCCACGTCCTCGGTATCCGTTCGCGCACCCAGCTCACGCCGGAGATCTTCGCCGGGGCCGACCGGCTCTTCGCCGTCGGCTGCTTCTCGGTGGGGACGAACCAGGTCCATCTCGATGCAGCGCGGCTGCGCGGCGTGCCGGTCTTCAATGCGCCCTTCTCGAACACGCGCAGCGTCGCCGAACTCACCATCGGCGAGATCGTCATGCTGCTGCGCCGGATCCCCGACCGCTCCCGCTCCGCCCATGACGGCGGCTGGGACAAGTCGGCCAACGGCTCCTTCGAGGTGCGCGGCAAGACGCTCGGCATCATCGGCTACGGCAATATCGGCAGCCAGCTTTCGACGCTGGCCGAGGCGATGGGCATGCGTGTGATCTATCATGATCACACCGACCGGCTGCGGCACGGCAATACCGAGCCGACGAAGAGCCTGAACGCCCTGCTCGGCGCGGCCGACATCGTCTCGCTGCACGTGCCGGAGACGCCGCAGACCGCGGGCATGATCGGCGCGGCGCAGGTCGCCAAGATGAAGAAGGGCGCCTATCTCATCAACAATTCGCGCGGCACCGTCGTCGATCTGGACGCGGTCGCGGCGGCGCTGAAAAGCGGCCATCTGGCAGGCGCTGCGGTCGACGTCTTCCCGGTCGAGCCAGCTTCCAATGCCGAGCGTTTCGTCACGCCGCTGCAGGGGCTCTCGAACGTGATCCTCACCCCGCATATCGGCGGCTCGACCGAGGAAGCGCAGGAGCGCATCGGCGCCGAGGTCGCGCGCAAGCTCGTCGATTACTCCGATGTTGGTTCGACGGTGGGCGCGGTGAATTTCCCGCAGGTCCAGTTGCCGGCCCGCGCCATCGGCACGCGCTTCATCCATGTCCAGCGCAACGTGCCGGGCATGCTGCGGCGGCTCAACGACGTCTTCGCCAGCCGGCAGGTCAACATCGCAGCCCAGAACTACCAGACCGACGGCGAGGTCGGCTATGTCGTGATGGAAGCGGACGGCGTCTCGAGCGCCGTGGCGCGGGATATCCTCAAGGATATCCGCGCGCTCGACGGCACGATTCGCGCCCGCCTGCTCCACCAGCGCGATTGAGCCTCAGGCCGGTTTCTTCGCCTTGGCGCCGGGCTTGATCGGCGTCTGGGCCGCGACGGGGTCGCTGGCCGGGAAGGTGTCCTTCAGCGCGCGATTGAGCTCGGCGTCCTTGCCGTGCTCGCGCGCGGCCCGGCGCTGCTCCTTCTGCTCCTTGCGCAGGCTTTCCTTGGCAGGATTGGCGGTGGCGGTCATGGTCGTTCCCTTCGGCGTGGCTGGTTCCTGCGATCAACGCGGCAGGGCCGAGCCCGTTCCGCCAGAACGTCAGCGCAGGCGCGCCATGACGAAGCGGGCCGCCCTCTGGACCGGGCGACCCAGCCTTCCCATCTGGTGAAGCCCAAGCCTTCCCCGCCGGCCTCCTTCCGGCGCCAGCCAGCAGGGGCCGTCATGGTCGCGATCTCCGTCCTCGATCTCGTTCCCGTCGTCGAAGGGGAGGGGCCGCGCGAGGCGCTCAAGAAATCCATCGACCTGATCCGCCATGCCGAGCGGCTCGGCTACACCCGCTACTGGGTGGCCGAGCATCACAACATGGTCGGCATCGCCAGCGCCGCGACCTCGGTCGTCATCGGCCAGCTCGCGGCCGCGAGCAGCACAATCCGGGTCGGCGCCGGCGGCATCATGCTGCCGAACCATTCTCCGCTCGTCATCGCCGAGCAGTTCGGCACGCTGGAAGCTCTTTTTCCGGGGCGCATCGATCTTGGTCTCGGCCGCGCGCCCGGCACCGACCAGTTGACGCTCCGGGCCCTGCGTCGGAGCCCGATGTCATCGGACAGCTTCCCGCAGGACGTGCTCGAATTGCAGGCGCTGTTCGCGCCGGCAGGACCTAACCAGGCGATCCGCGCCGTGCCGGGCGAAGGGCTCGAGGTCCCGCTCTGGATTCTCGGATCGAGCCTGTTCGGGGCGCAGCTCGCCGCCGAGCTCGGGCTGCCCTACAGCTTCGCCTCGCATTTCGCACCGGATGCGCTGATGCAGGCGCTCGCGGTCTATCGCGAGCGTTTCAAGCCGTCCGAGCAGCTCGCGACGCCCCATGCGATGCCGGGCATCAATGTCGTGGCGGCGGAGACGGACGAGGAGGCACGCCATCTCGCGACCTCGCTGCAGCAGCGCTTCGTCGGCATGGTCCGGGGCGCGCGTGGCAAGCTCCAGCCGCCGATCGAGGATATCGAACAGTACTGGTCGCCGGCCGAGAAGGCGCATGTCTCCGGGATGCTGCGCTATGCCTTCATCGGCTCGCCGGAAACGCTGAAGCGTTCGCTCGGGGCCTTCCTGCGCGAGACCAGAGCCGATGAGATCATGATCACGGCGCCGATCTTCGATCACGAGAAGCGCAAGCGGTCCTATGAGCTCGTCGCGGAGATTGCAGCCGACCTGAAGAGGTAGCGGGGACTGCCGCCCACCAACTGCGTGAGGGAGTGGAACGGTCGGCAGCAAGCGAGTCTATTACTATTGAAACTCATTTGCATGATTAATGCAAATGAGAATGATTTTCTTCTTGTCGGTTTTGCAATTGGCGGCCGGCATTGCTATGGCAAGGCATGAGCGAAACCGACCGGCGCATTGCCGTTTTCGAGAGCCAGTTGAAGGAGGCCGGGCTGCGCATGACGCAGCAGCGGCGGCTGATCCTGCGCGTGCTGGCGGAAGCCGACGACCATCCCGATGCGAAGGGGATATTCACCCGCGCTTTCGCGCATGACCCGACCCTGTCGCTCTCGACCGTCTATCGGACGATGAAGGTGCTGGAATCGCAGGGCGCGATCGAGCGCCATGCCTTCGAGGACGGCATCTCGCGCTACGAGCATGCCGACCAGGAGCATCACGACCACCTGATCGATGTCGATTCGGGCGAGGTGATCGAGTTCTCCTCGGATGCGATCGAAGAATTGCAGCGGCGGATCGCAGCCGAGCTCGGCTATGAGCTCGTGCGCCATCGGCTGGAGCTCTACGGGCGCAAGAAGCAGCCGGCCCGCCGAGGCAGCCGCAAGGCTTCTTGATCCGTCGGCTCAGCCGTCGACGACGTCGTTATATTCGGGGTGCTTCGCGATCCAGCCCTTGAGGAATTCGCAGCGGACCACGGCCTTGCGCTTGCTCGCCCGCAGCAGTTCGAAGACGCCCTTCGCCAGCTTCGAGCCGACACCCTGCCCTGAGAGTTCCGCGGGCACTTCGGTGTGGATCAGCACAAGTCGCTCGCCGTCGCGGCGATAGGCGACGAGCGCAGTGCCGCCGTCGAGCGATAGTTCGAAACGGCTTTGTTCGGCGTTCTCGACCACGTCCATGAGATCGCTCCTTCAGGTCAGCCTTGTGGAGTTACCCTTGCGCTTCAGCGCGCCAGGGATAGCTCCAGGTTTCGGTGAGCGCCTTGCCACCGCTGCGCAGGAAGGCGCGCATCTCGGCGAGCTGGCCGGGCTCGACCACGACGTCGATGAAGGCGCGGAAGCCCTCGGTCTTGCGGTTCGGCACGATGAAGGCGCGGTCGATCCGGCCATAGGCGATCGAGGGCACGATCTCGACCTTCTCGGGCTGCTTGAGGTGGTAGTCGAGATCGCCGCCGGCGAAGTCGATGATGAAGCGGCGCGAGCCGTCGGTGACCGGCTCGCCGGAGCCCAGCGCCTTGGGCTTGGCCTGGTAGGTGTTGACGACACGCCCGCCCGGATGCAGGTCGCTGGAATCGAGCATCGAGATCAGCTTGTAGCCGAAGGAGAACTCCTTGCCGGGCTCCAGCGGCGTCTTCGGCGCCCAGAGCGCGACGATATTGTCGTTGGTCTCGTCGGTCGTCGGCATCTCGATCAATTCGACGACGCCCTCGCCCCAGTCGCCCTGCGGCTCGATCCAGTAGGACGGCCTCAACTCATAGGAGAGGTCGAGGTCCTGGTAGTGCTCGAAGGTGCGGTCGCGCTGCATCAGGCCGAAGCCGCGCAGGTTGCGCTCGACGAAGGAGGAGACGGCCTGCTGCTTCGGATTGCGCAGGGGACGCCAGATCCATTCGCCGCTGCTGGAATGGATCATCAGCCCGTCGGAATCGTGCAGCTCGCTGCGGAAATCGTCGAAGAAGCGGCGGTCGTTCTCGCCGGTGAAGAACATCGAGGTCAGCGGTGCGAGGCCGAGCTTCTCGATGGGTGCGCGCGGATAGAGGGTCGCGGCGACCTCCATGACGGTATCGAGATCGGGATAGATGGTGAAGCGATAGGCGCCGGTCACGGCCGGCGAATCGAGCAGGGTGTGGATGATGATGCGCTCGGCATTGGCTGCCGGCTGCTCGATCCAGAACTCGCGAAAAACCGGGAATTCCTCGGCTGTCGTGCCGGCGCCGATCGCAAGGCCGCGGGCCGAGAGGCCGTAACGCTGGCCGCGGCCGAGCACCCGGAAATAGCTCGCGCCGATGAAGGAGATCAGCTCGTCGAAGACGCGGGGGTCGTTGAGCGGATAATGCAGGCGGAAGCCGGCGAAGCCGAGATTGACCGGCAGCGGCTTGTCGAACTTGACCCGGCCGTAGTCGAACAGGTTTGCCGCATAGGGCACCGGCATCGGCACGCCGTCGCGCACGACGTTGACCGTGACCGGCCGGGTGAAGAGGAAGCCCGGATGGAACATCTGCATGCGGAAGGGCGAGCCGTTCTGCGCCAGCAGGGCCCGTTCCGGCCGGAAGCGGATGTCGCGCCAGGAATCGTAGTCGAGCTTCGCCAGCGCCTCCGGCAAGGGAGCGATCGGCTCGTAGGGGACCGCGGAGATCTCGCGGGCGCGGCGCTGCACGTCCTCGAAGCCGAAACGCGGCTGCGGCGCCGCGTTCTGAGGCGGTGGCGTCTGCGGCTGGCCCTGCGGCTGCGCCGGGGCTCGGGGCTGCTGCGCGAGCAGGACGGAGGGCGCCACCGAGAGGCAGAGCGCGGCTGAAAGTCCGCCCAGGACGCGGCGGCGATCTGTCGTGGTCATAAGTGGTCCGTGTTCCCTCGCGCGGCTCGCGAAACATCTGCGGCAGCCGAGACTTAAGGCCATCAAATGGGGCCGGTCTAGGGCATCCGCCATTGACAGGAGATGAACATCCCGCAACCTTTGCGGCCGGCCGGATGCGGCCAGCCGCTCGCGCCCCGAAAGGGCAAGGTGAACGCATCCAGATGAGACCTATCCTGATCCCGATCGACTCGTGGACGGATATCGGCAAGGCGAGCCTCGATCACGACCGTCCGCAGCGAAAAGGATCACGACGATGCGTAGCTTTCGCGATGCGAAGCTGATGGCCAGGAGCCTGCGCGACACCATGGCCGCCCGGCAGGTGCCGCTTTCCCATTCCGAGACCCTCGAGATCGTGGCGCGCCAGTTCGGCTATGACGACTGGAACGTGCTCGCGGCGAAGATTGGCGAGGGCGCGCCCGCGGCGCCGCCAGAGAAGCCGGCGGAGGCGGTTCGCCTCCAGATGGGGATTCCGATCCTCCGGATCTTCGACGAGGCCAAGGCGAAGGAGTTCTATCTCGGCTTCCTCGGCTTCGCGATGGATTGGGACCACCGCTTCGGGCCGAACATGCCGCTCTATATGCAGGTGTCGCGCTCCGGCCTCGTGCTCCATCTCTCCGAGCATCATGGCGATGCCAGCCCGGGCTCGACCGTCTTCGTCTGGATGGAGGGCGTCGATGCCTATCGCGCCGAGCTGATCGGGAAGCGCTACACCTACTCCAAACCCGGCATCCAGGAGGAGGGGCCGGGTGGCCGGACGCTCGAAGTGCCCGACCCGTTCGGCAACAGAATCCGCTTCTGCGAGAAGCGCGACTAACTCATAGCCGGCGAAGGGCTTTTTCCGGTTAACCCGTCCCCGAACGGACGCGGATCGGCCTTGCAAAAAAATGCGGCTCCGGGCCCACAAAACACTTGTGGTCGGGGGCGAGCATCCGTATATCGCGTTCACCCAATTCGCACGTGCCTGTGGCCGCGTGCTGGTCGGTGGGCATCCGGACAAGAGGCCGGACAGCCGCCAGGGGTTGGAGGACGGATGGAGGGGATGGACATCCCTCAAATCACGCCTCCCAGTCTCCGCAAGGAGATTGTTCCCCGACACAGACCGGCAGCCGGAGGCAAAACCGGCGAACCCCGAATCTCCACGGGGGACGCAGCTTAAAGCAACGACGGAGCGGGCTTTTTTGGTCTCGCCGGCTTTCCACAGGCCGGCACCGAAGAGGCTTGTCCTTCATTGCCGGCCGTGCGGGGTCTTCCCCAATCGAACGGTGTTTCGGGTCCGGACGGCTCGTCCGTTGTAGCAGGCGTCTCCACAGCGCCGCGCGACAGCGACGATTCACTCCGGCGATACATCGCATCGACGCCGCTTGCGTCGTAGGGGAGTCGCGTCTCATGACCGACCGCATCCGTGAGTTTCTTCGTACCCGACGTGAGGACGGGCCCTGCGTCGTCATCGACACCGATGTCGTGCGCGAGAACTATCATGCCTTCGCCCGTGCGCTGCCCGACACCCGCGTCTTCTACGCGGTGAAGGCCAACCCGGCGCCGGAGGTGCTCGCGCTGCTGGCCCGTCTCGGCTCCTGCTTCGACTGCGCTTCGGTCGTCGAGATCGAGCTCGCGCTCGCCGCCGGCGCCACGGCTGACCGCATCTCCTTCGGCAACACCATCAAGAAGGAGCGCGACGTCGTGCGCGCCATGGAGCTCGGCGTGCGCCTGTTCGCCGTCGACTGCACGGCCGAGGTCGAGAAGGTCGCCCGTTCCGCCGAGAAGACCGGCACCAAGGACGCGCGCATCTTCTGCCGCATCCTCTGCGACGGTGCCGGCGCCGACTGGCCGCTCTCGCGCAAGTTCGGCTGCGTGCCCGAAATGGCCGCGGACGTGCTCGAGCACGGCCATCGCATGGGCCTCCTGGCCTATGGCATCTCGTTCCATGTCGGCTCGCAGCAGGCGAACGTGAACGCCTGGGATTCGGCTCTGGCCTCGGCCTCGGCGATCTTCAAGGAATGCGCCACCCGCGGCATTGGCCTGTCGATGGTCAATCTGGGCGGCGGTTTCCCGGCGCGGTACCTGAAGCCGATTCCGGGCGTGCCGTCCTATGGCGACGCGATCTTCCGGGCGCTGTCGAAGCATTTCGGCAACCAGCTGCCCGAGACGATCATCGAGCCGGGCCGCGGCATGGTCGGCGAAGCCGGCCTGATCGAGGCCGAGGTCGTGCTGATCTCGAAGAAGGCCGAGTCGGATGAAGTCCGCTGGGTCTATCTCGATATCGGCAAGTTCAACGGTCTCGCCGAGACCATGGACGAGGCGATCCGCTACCCCATCCGCACCGTGCGCGATGGCGATGCGACCGTCCCGTGCGTGCTCGCCGGCCCGACCTGCGACTCGGTCGACGTCATGTACGAGAAGACCCCGTACATGCTGCCCTTCTCGCTGGAGATTGGCGACAAGGTGCTGATCGAGGGCACGGGCGCCTATACGACGACCTATTCGGCCGTCGCCTTCAACGGCTTCCCGCCGCTGAAGCAGTACGTCATCTGACGTCGGAGGGAACGCGAGTTCCCTCCTGATTCAATCGGGTCCGGCGAAGCGCCCTGCCGCAAGGCAGGCTGTCCGACGCTAAGTCGGGTGGAGCGTTCGTATCTCCAGAACGGAGATGCGGGCGTGGCTCCCGCCGGACCCCTCTTCCCCACATCGTTCCATTGTGGCCGCGCGCGAGCGTGGCGCCGGGTAGGCCCATGAGGATGGGCGCTCCGGCCGGAGGTGCGTCATGATCACGATCCGCGACGAGGTCGCCAACGACATTCCCGCCCGCGAGGCGCTGCTCGACCGTTGCCTGGGCGAGCGCCGCACCGCCAAGTCGAGCGAACGCCTGCGCGAGGGCCGCCTGCCGGCTGAGGGCCTTGCCCTGACGGCCGAGCATGACGGCGAACTGCTCGCGACGGTCCGCCTTTGGCACGCGGAAGCCAATGGCGTGCCGGCGCTGCTGCTCGGCCCGCTCGCGGTGAAGCCGGAGCTGCAGGGCGAAGGGCTCGGCAAGGCGATGATGCGCGAGGCGCTCTGGCGCGCGGCCTGCCGTGGGCATGGCGCCGTCATCCTCGTCGGCGACGCGCCCTATTATGCCCGCTTCGGCTTCGATCCGGCGCTGACGCGTGAGCTTGCCATGCCCGGTCCGGTCGAGCGCGAGCGCTTCCTCGCGATCGAGCTGCGCGAGGGCGCGCTCGACGGGGCAAGCGGCGTGCTGGTTGCGAGCGGCGCTGTGATCCCCGCAGCCTTCGAAGCGGACGAGGTGGCGCAGGCCGCCTGACGCTCCCGATCCATCGTCATCGCGCCGTCATCGCCCGGCGCTTTCCATGCGTTTCACCCGCATGGGAGGCGTCCCCGGCGATTGACGGCGCGATTTTGCGCCCATACGACCCTTTTGAGCTTTTTTACCCCCAGAACCCAGGAGTTACAGAGAATGACGAATTGGCCCGTCTACGGCGAGATCACCGGCCCGATCGTGATGATCGGTTTCGGCTCGATCGGCCGCGGTACGCTGCCGCTGCTCGAACGGCACTTCAAGTTCGACAAGAGCCGGTTCGTCGTCATTGCTCCCGATGATTCCAATCGCCACCTGCTCGACGAGCGCGGCATCCGCTTCATCCAGGAAGCCGTCACCATCGAGAACTACAAGACGATGCTGGAGCCGCTGCTGACCGCCGGCGGCGGGCAGGGCTTTTGCGTCAATCTCTCCTGCGACACCGGCTCGCGCGACATCATGGAGTTCTGCTCCAGCCTCGGCGCGCTCTATATCGACACGGTCAACGAGCCCTGGCTCGGCTTCTATTTCGATGAGAGCAAGGGCCCGGCCGAGCGCTCGAACTATGCACTGCGCGAGATGACGCTGGCGGCCAAGCGGGCGCGCCCGGCCGGCACGCCGACGGCCGTCTCCTGCTGCGGCGCCAATCCCGGCATGGTCTCCTCGCTGGTCAAGCGGGCGCTGACCAACCTCGCCGCCGATATGCGTCTCAACGCGACGCAGCCGAACACCCGCGAGGAATGGGCGGCGCTGATGCAGCGCGTCGGCGTCAAGGGCATCCATATCGCCGAGCGCGACACGCAGCGTTCGAAGAACCCCAAGCCGCCGGGCGTCTTCGTCAACACCTGGTCGGTCGAGGGCTTCATCGCCGAAGCCGTGCAGCCCGCCGAGCTCGGCTGGGGCACCCACGAGAAGTGGATGCCGGCGAACGCCCATGGCCACGAGACCGGCTCGCAGGCGGCGATCTACCTGATGCAGGCCGGCGCCGAGACCAAGGTCCGGAGCTGGTGCCCGACGCCGGGCGCGCAGTACGGCTTCCTGGTGACGCATAACGAGTCGATTTCGATCGCCGACTATTTCACGGTGCGCGACGAGACCGGCAAGGCCGTCTTCCGGCCGACCTGCCATTACGCCTACCACCCGGCGAACGATGCCGTGCTCTCGCTGCACGAGATGTTCGGCAATGCCGGCCGCCCGCAGGAGGAGCACCATATCCTCGAGGAGAAGGAGGTCGTCGACGGCATCGACGAGCTCGGCGTGCTGCTCTACGGCCACGAGAAGGGCGCCTACTGGTTCGGCTCGCAGCTCTCGACCGAGGAGGCGCGCTCGCTCGCGCCCTACCAGACCGCGACCGGTCTGCAGGTGACCTCTTCCGTGCTCGCCGGCATGGTCTGGGCGCTGGAGAATCCGCGCGCGGGGATCGTCGAGGTCGAGGAGCTGGATTTCAATCGCTGCCTCGAGATCCAGCGGCCCTATCTCGGGCCGGTGAAGGGCTACTACACCGACTGGACACCGCTCGACGGCCGCCCGGGGTTGTTCCCGGAGGATATCGACACCAGCGATCCCTGGCAGTTCCGGAACATCCTGGTTCGCTGAAGGCGCCATTTGAAGAGTGTCATCCCGTGCGCGCTGCGGCACGTCAGTGCTGCTGCGCAGACACGGGACCGTTTTCAGGAAAGGGCGCCTTCTCATGCAGGGAGGCGCCCTTTCGCTTGAAGGGAGCCTTCTCGTCGCGCGGTCCCGCATCTGCGCAGCAGCACTGACGTGCCGCAGCGCGTGCGGGGTGACACTCTACGACCGGCGAACCTTCACGCCCGCCAGCAGCCACGCCCCGCCTACGAAGAACACGATCAGCACGGCCAGGCCTGCCCGCTGGCTGGCGAAGATCGTCGTCGCCAGCGCGACCAGCGTCGGACCCATGAAGGACGTGACCTTCCCCGACAGGGCGAAGAGCCCGAAGAACTCGCCGATGCGCCCCTCGGGCGCGAGCCGCGCCATCAGGCTGCGGGAGGCTGCCTGCATCGGCCCGGCGACGAGGCCGATCAGCAGGCCGAGGCCGAGATAGACCCGCTCCGGCAGCGAGGCGAACAGGCCGTCGCCGGCCACCGGCGGCGCAGCCGGAATCACGAACAGGATATGGTCGGCACTGAGCGAGAGGATGCCGATACAGGCGAAGAGCAGGCAGGCGATCGAACCATGCACGACCGGCTTGCCGCCGATGCGATCGTCGAGCTTGCCGCCGAGCCAGGCGCCTAGCGTGCCGGTGACGGTGAGCAGGATGCCGAAGATGCCGAGCTCGATCGTCTGCCAGCCGAAGACGCCGGCCGCATAGATGCCGCCGAAGGCGAAAAGCGCGACCAGCGCGTCCTGGTAGATCATGTTGGCGAGCAGGAAACGGCCGAGCGAAGGCAGTTTCGGCAATTCGGCGAGCGTGTCCCTGAGCCGACCGACGCCGCCCTTGGCGGCCTCTGAGAGGCTCAGACCCGTCTTGCTGGAATCCGGCGTGAGCATGAACATCGGCGTGACGAAGACGATGAACCAGAGCGCGGTCAGCGGGCCGGAGAAGCGATCGCCCTCGCGGGCGGCGGCATCGAGCCCGAAGATCGGGGCGATCCCGGCCAGTGTCTTGCCGGTCTGCGGATCGGCTGCGAGCAGGCCCAGCGTCAGCGCGAGCGAAAGCAGGCCGCCGAGATAGCCGATCGCCCAGCCGGTGCCGGAGAGCCAGCCGAGGCGCTCCGGCGGCACCAGCCGCGTCATCATCGCATTGTTGAAGGTGGTAGCGAATTCCGCTCCAACAGTCGCGATGACGAAGCCGGCGAGCGCGATCGGCACCGCGGTCGCCGACCCGGGCACGGCGAACCAGAGCATTCCCGCGCCGATGACCAGGAGCGCGCCGAAGGCGGCGATCCAGGGCTTGCGCGGCCCGGTCCGGTCCGCGATACCGCCGAGCAGGGGCGAGAGCAGGGCGATGCACAGCCCGGCGAAGCCCGTCGCATAGCCCCAGAGCGCCTGGCCGTCGGCGGCGTCCTTCGCCAGCGCCGAGGCGAAGAAGGGCGCGAAGACGAAGGTGGTGATCAGCGTGAAGAAGGGCTGCGCCGACCAGTCGAAGAACAGCCAGGCGGTGACCGCGCGGCGCGGCGGCCAGACGGTGGGCGGTGCTTCGGCAGGCGGCGTCGCTGGCGTCACTGCAGGGTCGTGTCCGGATCGCCGCCGCCGCGGGCGAGCTCGATCTCGGTGATCGCGACCAGCACCTCGGCGCGGTCCTTCAGCGTCTGCGCCTCCAGCAAGGCCTGCTTCTCGCGCGGCCCGAACGGGCACATCATCGAGAGCGCGTTGACCAGGGCCTCGTTGGGCGCCTCGTTGACGCCCTTCCAGTCGATCTTGAGGTCGTTGGCCTTGGCGAAGTCCCTGAGCGCCTTGAGCAGGCCCTTGCGGTCCACCTCCTCCTCGCCGGAGCGGGCGACGAAATCGGCGGCGAAGGGGTCATAGCCGACGCGGCCCTGGCGGTAGGGCGTGGTGACTGACAATTCGTCGAGCAGCCGGAAGCGGCTGATGCCGGTCAGGGTGATGATGTAGCGGCCGTCGCCGGTCTCGGAGAACTGGGTGATGCGGCCGAGGCAGCCGACCTTCAGCAGCGGCGGGATCTCGGGCTGCCGCCCGGTTTCCGGCTCGGGCTGGATGATGCCGATGACGCGCTCGCCCTTGAGCGCATCGTCGATCATGGCGAGGTAGCGCGGCTCGAAGATGTTGAGCGGCATCTGGCCGCGCGGCAGGAGCAGGGCGCCACCCAGGGGAAAAAGCGGGATCGCCGTCGGGCAATCCTTGGCTCCCTCATAGACGGCGTTCATGCCCATGCGCGCCTTGTCCTTGTCGCCGGTCAGGAGAACAGCAGGGTCGAAAGCTTGCGACGCCCGGTGACGCTCGCCTCGTCCATCGGGCCCCAGGCCTCGAAGAACTGAAGGAGTTGCTTGCGCGCGCCGTCATCGTTCCACTTCCTGTCGGCCTTGATGATGGCGACGAGATGGTCGACCGCCTCCTCCCGCTTGTCACGAGCGCTGAGCGCCAGCGCGAGATCGAAGCGCGCCTGGTGATCTTTCGGGTTCGCCGCAACCTTCGCTTCGAGCTCGGCGGTGTCGCCGAGCGAGGCGGCTTGTTCGGCGAGCTCGATCGCGGCACGCACGGCCGTGATCGCCGGATCGGCGGCCTTGTCCTGCGGTGCCATCCCGAGGATGCCCCTGGCGCCCTCGATATCGCCGCTGTCGAGATGCAGCCGCGCCAGCCCGGCGATGGCGGCGAGGTTGTCGGGCTCGATCTCGAGCACGCCGGCATAGAGCTCGCTCGCACCGGCGGGGTCGCCGGCCGCGATGGCGGCCACGGCGGCCTCGATCAGCTCGGCCGTCTCGCCCGGACCCATGGGGCCCACAAGGCGCTCGATGAAGACCTTGATCTGGCTCTCGGGCTGGGCGCCCATGAAGCCGTCGATGGGCTGGCCCTGCTTGAAGGCGATGACGGCGGGAATCGACTGGATGCCGAGCTGGCCGGGGATCTGCGGGTGCTCGTCGATATTCATCTTGACGAGCTTGACCTTGCCGCCGGCGGCCTTGACCACCTTCTCGATGACGGGCGTGAGCTGCTTGCAAGGCCCGCACCAGGGCGCCCAGAAATCGATCAGAACCGGCTGGTTCATCGATTCGGCGATGACGTCCTCGCGGAAGCCCTGGGTCGTGGTGTCCTTGATCAGGCCGGGTTGCCCGGCCGCCTCGCCATTGACCAGCATGGGTCGTCCTTCGTGATGTTTCGTAGAGGCGCAGGCGTGCCGATGCGGCCGTCCGCGCGGTTGCCCCATAGATGGGGTGCTTCAGCCGTTCTGTCCATCAGGCGGGACGGGCAAATCGACGATCAGCGGCTCGTGGCCCGTGCTTCGGAAGAAGGCCAGCAGATCGTCGCGGCCGACCCGCAGCGTCGCCGTGTTGATCAGCGGATGGAAATTGACGTCCTCGCCGGTCGTCAGAACGGCGTCCAGCACCATGGTCACCTCGCCCGCGCGATCATTGATCACGGCGAAGGCGGTGACGGAGCCCGGCGTGACGCCGAGCTTCTCCATCAGGAGCTCGGCCGAGCCGAAGGAGAGCCGCCCACTGGCGCCGATCCGCTCGTGCAGGCGCTTGAGATCGATGCGCGCATGCGCTTCGGCCGAGACGAGGAAGATCCGCCCCTTCTTGTCCTTGAGGAACAGGTTCTTGGTGTGATGACCGGTCATCGCGTCACGATGCGGCGCCGTCTCGGCGACGGTGAACACGGCCGGGTGGTCCGTGCGGTGGAAGGCAATGCCTTTCTCGGTGAGATAGGCGCAGAGCTGGTCGGGCGTGACGGGCGCGGTCATGGCTGGGCGATCGGCAGGGTTCGGGATCAAAACGTCATGCTTGCCGGAGCGGCTGGCACGGCTCCTGGATGCCTAGCCTTGCAGGGCGCCGGCAGCAAGGCGGGAGGGGATAATCCCGGATTTCGGGGAAGGCGGCAAAAAAACTTTCACCGGGTGCTTGCGCTTCGCAGCGCTTTGGGGCAATAACCCGGCCGCGCCGCCAACACGGCGCGACTGTCTCGGATGCGGGTGTAGCTCAGGGGTAGAGCACAACCTTGCCAAGGTTGGGGTCGAGGGTTCGAATCCCTTCGCCCGCTCCAGACAATCTCAGGACTTGAGAAGCATGCAAGCGTCGGATCTTCCGGCGCTTTTTGCTTTTTGGGCTGTAATTCTTCGATTTGCCGGAAACCGCAAGGCTTCAAACGCAAGAGGGCGCCGTCTGGCGCCCTCTGCAGGTGTTTTCGAAGCTCTACGCGTTCACGTCAATTCCGCGCCGCGCTTCTCGGGGATGAGGAGCCACATGGCGAGGAGGTCGAGGATGTAGAGGGCGGCGAGCAGCGCGATGGCGGTCTGGAAGCCGTAAGCCGCCGCGATCGCGCCGACCACGACCGGGCCGAAGCCACCGACGCCGCGGCCGATGTTGAACAGCACGTTCTGGGCGGTGGCGCGCGCTGCCGTCGGGAAGAGTTCGCTGATCAGCGCGCCATAGCCGCCGAGCATGCCGTTGACGAAGAAGCCCATCACCGCGCCGGCGACCAGCAATTGCATCGGATCGGTCAACCGCGAATAGACCACGACCATCACGGCAGCGCCGATCATGTAGCCGAAGAAGGCCGGGCGGCGCCCGATGCGGTCGGCGATATGGCCGAAGGCGAAGATGCCGAGCGCCATGCCGCCGATGGTTACCGCCGTCCACACCGCCGATTGGGTCAGCGCGAAGCCGAACCGGGTGGCGAGGTAGTTCGGCAGCCAGATCATCACGCCGTAATAGCCGAAGTTCTGGACCGAGCAGAGGATGACCATGCCGAGGCTGAGCTTGGTGGTCTCGCGGTCCTTGACCAAGAGGCGCAGCGCCGATTCCTTCGGCCGGTCCTTGGAGCGGGCGACGAAGACCTCGGGCTCGTGCAGGGAGTGGCGGATGAAATAGGCCGCGACCGCCGG